>NZ_JBLFFL010000043.1:0-500 GCF_051400755.1 Parapedobacter brassicae | reverse complement strand
CACGTCATCCGCGGCGACGACCATCTGATCAACGCCGCCCGCCAGAAGCAGATCTACGACGCGATGGGCTGGGCGCTGCCGAACATGTCCCACATCCCGCTGATCCACGGCCCGGACGGCTCGAAGCTCTACAAGCGCCACGGCGCGCTCGGCGTCGACGCCTACCGCGCCATGGGGTACCTGCCGGCCGCGCTCCGCAACTACCTCGTCCGACTCGGCTGGAGCCATGGCGACCAGGAGATCTTTTCGACCGAGGAGATGATCGCCGCGTTCGACCTCGCCTCCGTCGGCCGTGCCGCCGCCCGCTTCGATTTCGCCAAGCTGGAAAGCCTCAACGGGCATTACATCCGCCACGCCGACGATCAATCACTCGTGAAGATGTTCGAGGACGTGCTCGACCACGTCGTGCCCAGCCGCAACGAGCTTAAGGCCAAGTTAAACGACGGCACGCGGGCTCAGCTGCTCAAGGCGATGCCGGCCCTGAAGGAACGCGCCAAGAC
>NZ_JBLFFL010000042.1:0-500 GCF_051400755.1 Parapedobacter brassicae | reverse complement strand
CTGAAGCGCTCGACTTCGACTTTGGCGATTGTCATTTGTCCTCCGTAACAGCCGTCGGCCGTGCATCCAGGAAAGTTCGGACGTGGCCGACGAACGTCTCGTGGTGCTGAAACAGGGCGCCATGTCCTGAATCGGGATAGAGGATCAGCTGAGCGTTGCTGAGTTCCCTGGACATGACGTAGGCGTTGCTTGCGGGCAGCATGGTGTCGTGGCTGCCGCTGACGACGAGAGTGGGTTGGCGGATGGCGCGCAGAAGCGCGTGGCCGGGATCAGGTGTAGCACACCAGGTGATCAGCGCCTTGGCTTGCGGATCGGTGACCGCGCTGCCGTTATCAGTGTCGCGATCATCCTTGCGAACCTTCGTCCGCTTCAGGAACGCCAGGCCGGACGATCGGCTGGCGGATGAATTTGTGAAGAATAGTGGTAGCCGTGGGTCCGGCGCATCGGTTTGGGAAAATGCCTGCTGCAGAACCGCCAGCAGGTGTTCCTCTCCGCCTTTC
>NZ_JBLFFL010000041.1:0-504 GCF_051400755.1 Parapedobacter brassicae | reverse complement strand
TTCGTGTTCTTCCGCGTCAGCAGGTTCCCGTTCCCGTCATAGGTGTAGGCCGTCGTGCCCGGCATCTGGTAGGGAAGGTCGGCACCTCGGGTGATATCATCGGCAAGTACGAAAGGTGCGAGAACATCCCATCGATAGACGTGACCGCAAAGATCGCCGACGCCCTCGGCGTCACGCTCGACTACCTCGTAAAGGACGGCGAGTACGAGCACATCGACAACGAGACGCTCAAGCGGCTGAAAGAGGTGCAAGGGCTGGACGGCGACACCCGCGCCCATGTCTTCACCACCATCGATGCGTTCATCAAGGCGGCAAAGCCCAATAGTATCGCAGCCCTGTAAACCAAAAAAGCCCGGCCCAAGGGCCGGGTTTAACTTAATCGTTGAAAACAGTCAATCTGATATATGTACTTTTCGTGATCGAACTCGAACCCCGATAACAAACTCAATTCCTTTCCCTGTTCTACGTCAATGCTATAGGGATTATACATCAAAGGGTCGTTAT
>NZ_JBLFFL010000040.1:0-506 GCF_051400755.1 Parapedobacter brassicae | reverse complement strand
GGTCGAACCACTCGGTCGCAATGCTCCGGTGATCGCCCTCATGCGCGACGCGGCAGACCATCATCGACCGCCCGAGCCGATTGACCTCCGCGGCGATGCCGAGTTGCTCTCGGACCGCCGAGAAGCGCGAATCTGCCGCGACCAGCAGCCGCGCGTCGAGCACGCGCCCGTCAGCGAGCCTCACCCGTGCGCCGGCCCGATCCGTGCCGACTGACGCCACGCCCGTTCCGGTGATCAGGTCCAGCCCCGGCTGGCCGTCAATCGCGCGAAACAGCGCCTGACGGATGCGGTGGTTCGGAACCAGTTGGCCGAGCCGATCTTCTCCCGTCCCCGCCGTGTTGAAGGCGAGCGTAAAGCGCGATGCGCCGTTCAGCACCTGCGCCTCGCGCAAGGGGGAGATATCCTCGGGTCCGAGATGCGCCCAGGCGCCAAGCCGGGTCAGGGTCGCCACGGACCGATGCGTCAGCGCAATCTCCCGCCCGTCGACCGGCGGCGAGGCGAGCAGA
>NZ_JBLFFL010000039.1:0-519 GCF_051400755.1 Parapedobacter brassicae | reverse complement strand
AGCCTCCTGGTTGCCTCACGTGAGTCAAATCCCAACCCCTCTCAACGCGCAACCATGGAACACCAGGTTTGACGACCTCGTAACGAAACGTGCCTAACCGCGCGACGATATTGTCGCGCGGTTTCTCGTAAAAATGTAGCTATTTTTCGCGCGCGCTCAGAGCGAGCGGCTGACCGAGAGCGGGGTGATGTGGCGCGGGCCCGGCGTGGCGCGACGACCTGCGGCCGTATAGGTGTTCGGTACGTTGCGCTTCTGAATCTCGGCATTGACGCCGCGCACGACGCTCTCGGAGACCGCATGTGCGGTGGCGAGCACGGTGAGATTGACCTGGAGCATCGCGCGGAACGCATCGTGATGGCGATGCAGCGTCGAGAGCAGCTCGGGCGCGGATTTCGCGAGCTGGGCCTGGTTCGCCTTCAATTCGCTGACGGCGGTGACATAGTTGCGCGACAATTCCTGCTTTTGCTTCTCGAGAGTCATCGCCTCGCGGATCTTGCCGGCGCGGACGAGCTCGGTCTC
>NZ_JBLFFL010000038.1:0-520 GCF_051400755.1 Parapedobacter brassicae | reverse complement strand
ATCGTGCCGGTCAGGCCGGATGCGTCTTCGAGATAGAGCGTCGAAGCCGAGCCTGCGAAATCGACGCCGTTCTGGACACCGCCGGCGTAGACATATTCGGCGCCGCCCGCCAGATGCGTATTGCTGGCCGTGCCAGCCACATCCAACTCGCCGTTGTTGACGGTCGCGCCCGAGGCCGAGCCGGCCACGAACACGAAGCCGCCGTTGACGGCGGTGGAGTTTGCCGAGCCGCCGACATCGACATATTGCAGGCCGCCGGCATTGACCGTCGATCCCGTCGCCGAGCCGCCGGAGCCGATATATTCGCTGCCGCCAGCGAGGATCACGGTATCGGTCGACGTGCCGGTGCCGAGAACCTGGAGGCCGCCGCTGACCTGGCTGCCCTGGACGCTGCCGCTGATAACCTGCTGGAAGCCGCCGGCCTGGACAGTGGTCGTGATCGCATTGCCGTTCAGGACGACGTGCTGAATGCCGCCGCTGTTGACGGTGGTTTTGTTGGTGGTGCCGGCCACCTCCTGGA
>NZ_JBLFFL010000037.1:240-567 GCF_051400755.1 Parapedobacter brassicae | reverse complement strand
AGCCGTCCCGCTTCGCCACGGCCGACGTGGTGCGTGCTCTTCGCCAGCGAATTCATCTGTTCCAGGATTGATCGAGCAGTTCGGAGAAAATCTCGTCCAGCCATCGTTGCTCGCACCCCGCCGCTGGATCGCTCGAAGACGGTCATACCGAGTGAATGTTCGAGCTGGCTAATGCAACGGCTAAGCGTGGATTGCCGAAGCAACAATACTTCGGACGCGCGCCGAAAGCTCCCGTGACCCGCTGCTGCCACAGCGTATCGAATATTCTGCAGATCGACGTCGGACGTTCGATTACGACTAAGTGTTCTATGGGATTATGTTCGCTGA
>NZ_JBLFFL010000037.1:0-230 GCF_051400755.1 Parapedobacter brassicae | reverse complement strand
CACTACTGAACATTCGTGCCACTAGAGGACGCTTCAACTCACCCATTCTTGCGCGACGGCGGCCTCGTGCCTGCAGCGCTCGGGAGCCCCAAGAAGCTGCCGGTTGAACGCAATGCGCTTGAACCAGTAATGAAGGCCGAGCAGGTCCGTAAATCCCATGCCGCCATGAATCTCGGTCGCAAGCCGGGCGATTTCGCGTCCGGCATCGCCCAGGTGCGCCTTTGCCTGCA
>NZ_JBLFFL010000036.1:0-567 GCF_051400755.1 Parapedobacter brassicae | reverse complement strand
TCGAGCGCGACGTCGCAGAGGACGCCGATCTCCGGAAATTCCTTCTTGATCGCGCGCACGGCCTGGCAGACCAGATTGTTCGGATTGGTCGCCTCCGAGCCTCCCTCGTCGCGCAGGGACGGCTCCGTGTAGGGAAACAGCGCGATGCAGGGGATGGTGAGCTTCATGGCGCGCTCGGCCTCGCGCACGGCCTGGTCGACGCTGAGGCGGTCGACGCCCGGCATCGAGGCGACCGGCTGGCGCTTGTTATTCCCGTCGATCAGGAACAGCGGCCAGATCAGATCGTCGGTGGTGAGCACGTTCTCGCGCACCATGCGCCGGGCCCATTCGGCCTTGCGGTTGCGGCGCGGCCGGACGGTCAGATCGAGGGCAGGGGAGGCGGCGGCACCATCCTGGCGCGAGACCTCGCGCAGTTCGATCGGACGTCCGTATTTGATCGCCATCACTCTTCCTCCGTCTGGAATTATTCTTATACCAGCTTTCACGGTTCCCGTCACCGCGGCTTGACCTGCCGCAAGAGATGGCAGCCGATTGATTTTGCGGGGCGAACCAGCCAGAAGGGGGCCA
>NZ_JBLFFL010000035.1:0-574 GCF_051400755.1 Parapedobacter brassicae | reverse complement strand
CAGGACGTGCGCCAGCTCAGCGGCAACGATCTGCGCACGATGCGACGGAACATGCAGCTGGTGTTCCAGGATCCGTTCGCCTCGCTCAATCCGCGCATGACGGTCGGCGCGATCCTCGGCGAAGCGCTCATCATTCACAATCTCGGCGCCAACGCCAGGGAGCGCGAGGAGCGCGTCGCGAGCCTGCTCGTCAAGGTCGGGCTCAAGGCCGAGCACATGCGCCGCTATCCGCACGAATTCTCCGGCGGCCAGCGCCAGCGCGTGGCGCTGGCTCGCGCGCTGGCGCGCCGGCCGCAATTGTTGCTGCTCGACGAGCCGCTCGCGGCCCTCGACAAGAAGCTGCGCGAAAGCACGCAAGGCGAGCTGATGGAGCTGCAGCGCCGGCTCGGCATGACCTTCATCATCGTCACCCACGACCAGGAGGAGGCCATGACGATGGCGAGCCGGATCGGCGTGATGAAGGCCGGCAAGCTGGCCCAGGTCGCGAGCCCCAGGGAGCTCTACGAGGCGCCGCGCTCGCGCTGGATCGCGGAGTTCGTCGGCGACATCAATCTGTTCGACGGTGAATCCAAAT
>NZ_JBLFFL010000034.1:0-576 GCF_051400755.1 Parapedobacter brassicae | reverse complement strand
TACAGATTTGTATCTACCTTGAACCGGGCTAACGATAATTGACTTAATTCTGGAAATCTCTCCAGCATGATGATATTTCTATATGCGATATAAAGCGAAGTTGTATCGGGATGCGACTTCGTTAAAGAAAGATACTCCCTTAATTCCGGCTTATCATTAGTTATCCAGTTCCGTGCGCCGTAAATCTCCCCTGCCAGAAATTTGTATTTTCCGGCATGTGCAAACGGGTTCCAACTCGCGTACCCGATGTCTTTATGCAAGATATAAGCCGTATCCCGCTCTCCTGTATCAGATTCGAATATCAGTGTATCGCCCTCATTGTATACATCCAAAAATAACTTCTCAAAGTCACTGAAATACACATTTCGCTGGCAGGAGCCTAACAATAGTAAAAACATCACTATCGTTAGCAGGATGTCTTTTTTCATCATTCAATTACATTAACAGGTATCCCTATACTTTTCCTCCATATTTCTTATGCTTAGCTAGTGCAGAAGCTATCCCTGCTGCATATGCTGAAACAGAAAGATTATATCAGATTAAGGGAAGAAAAGTGCTGGGGACACTCCCGCTGAG
>NZ_JBLFFL010000033.1:0-577 GCF_051400755.1 Parapedobacter brassicae | reverse complement strand
TCTCGCGCGTCGGCGGCACGCCCACCATCGGTTCCATCAACCTGACGATCGCCAACTACTCGCTCTACACCTCGACCCAAAGCGGTATCCTGGACAAGGTGAGCGGCACGGCCTCGGTCAACACGATCGACATCAGCACGCTGACCGACTCGGCGGCGGACCAGACCACGCTCGATGGTTACATTCAGCAGGTCACCACCGCGATCAACTCCGTGGCCTCCGCCGCGGCCGATCTCGGCGCTGTCAAGAACCGCATCTCGACCAACACGGAGTTCGTCAAGACCTTGATGGACTCGGTGGATCGCGGTGTCGGCCAGCTCGTCGACGCCGACATGAACGCGGAATCGACCCGTCTTCAGGCGCTCCAGACCCAGCAGCAACTCGGCGTGCAGGCGCTCTCGATCGCCAACCAGAACAGCCAGAGCATCCTGTCGCTGTTCCGCTAAGCCTCAAAACCATCCGAGGGGGCTGCGCTTCTCGCGAAGCGCGGCCCTTTTCGTTTTGGTGTGCGCTGGTCGTGCTGTGACCTCAACGCGACGCCATGACGTTGCACCTCGACCTGCCCCCTCGCGCTGCG
>NZ_JBLFFL010000032.1:318-583 GCF_051400755.1 Parapedobacter brassicae | reverse complement strand
GAGACGACTTTGTCGTTTTCGGCAAGCCCTTCCTTGATCTCGACCACGCCGCCGCCGCGACGCCCCAACTTCACGGCACGCGGTTCGAAGCGGCCCTCCCCCTTATCGAGAAGCACAAGCTGCCGCTCGCCGCTGTCGATGACGGCGCTGCTGGACACCGTCACGACTGCAGCTTCCGTCCCCGTAGCGATCTCCACGTCCGCGTACATGTCCGGCCGAAGCACATCGTCCGGGTTGGGCAATTCGATCCTTACACGGGCGGTTC
>NZ_JBLFFL010000032.1:0-308 GCF_051400755.1 Parapedobacter brassicae | reverse complement strand
GGGATGGTCCGGGTACGCCCGAAGCCGCACGACGGCCCTTTGGCCAACTTCGATGAGCGCAAGATCGCGTTCGGCAATGTCGACCATCACCCAGACGACTTCGTGATCGACTATCCTGAAAAGTACGTCTCCAGGCGCTGCGCGCATGCCGTTGACGGCCGTCCGCTCCACGATCTCCCCATCCTGCGGTGCGGGCCAATTCATGTAGGCCGGGACTTCGCGGGTCCGCTCGATGTCCGCGATGAAAGCATCGGGCGCACCGAGGTTTTCGAGGCGCCGCCGCGCGCCTTTCAAGGCTTGGTTGCCGA
>NZ_JBLFFL010000031.1:0-597 GCF_051400755.1 Parapedobacter brassicae | reverse complement strand
CCTTCGCCGAACGCATCCGAGAACTCGTTGCAGGCCATCCTGGACTTAAGGTCGTGGCGAAGGCGCTGCTCGAAGCCCATGCCGTGTTGCGGCGCGAGTTCAACAGTCTGGACAAGCAAGTGGCACGGCTCGCCAGATCACACCCGCAGGCCAGTCTTTTGATGACGACGCCGTCGGTCGGCCCGATTGTGGCGCTGACTTATGCCTCGGCGATCGACGACCCGATGCGCTTCCGCTCGTCGAAGGCGACAGGAGCGCATTTTGGCCTCACTCCGAAGAAGTACCAATCGGGTGAGACCGACTACACCGGCCGTATCAGCAAGATCGGCGATGCTTCGGTGCGGGAGGCGCTTTATCAGGCGGCCCACGTCATGCTGACCAAGCCGGTCAGGAATTGCGCGGCGCTAAAGGGCTGGGCAATGCGGATCGCCAGACGCGCAGGCATGCGCAAGGCCAAGGTCGCCTTGGCGCGCAAGCTCGCGGTGATCCTGCATCGCATGCTCGCCGACGCCAAGCCGTTCAATCCGATGGCCAAAGCCATGGCAGGCTAAGCGAAGGAGTATCGATCGGTTCCGGGCGGGCCACGACACCAGGCTC
>NZ_JBLFFL010000030.1:0-601 GCF_051400755.1 Parapedobacter brassicae | reverse complement strand
CCGTCGCCGTGATCGGGTCGCGCCAGCTCGGACTTGCGATCCTGATGCATGACGGCGCGCATGGCTGTTTGTCCGCCAACGAGAGGACAAATCTGACGTTGAGCCAGTGGTTCTGCGCCTATCCGGTGTTCGCCGAGACGCGCGCCTACCGGCGCTATCATCTGCAACATCATGCGCGCACGCAGCAGGAGGACGATCCTGATCTCGTGCTTTCGGCGCCGTTTCCGATCACGAAGCTGAGCTACCGCCGCAAGTTCCTCCGCGACATCACCGGCCAGACAGGCTTCCAGCAGCGCAAGGCGCAATGGCTCAACGCGCTCGGGCCGAAGGATTGGCCGTTGCGGCAGCGCGCTGCGCACTTCTGGGAGAAGCTTGGTCCGCAATGCCTGGTCAACGCCGCGATGTTCGCGGCGCTTGCGGCAGCCGGCGTGTGGTGGGCCTATCCGCTGCTATGGCTGGTGCCGCTCTTGACCTGGATGATGGTCATCACCCGCATTCGCAACATCGCCGAGCATGCTGTCGTTCCTGACAGCAGCGATCCCTTACGCAATACCCGCACCACGCACGCCAATGTCCTCGAGCGCCTGTTCATCGCCCCCTA
>NZ_JBLFFL010000029.1:0-603 GCF_051400755.1 Parapedobacter brassicae | reverse complement strand
GCGTGAATCGCCGTGATTTCCCACGTGAGGCGATCGATCGCTTCGCTGTAGCGCTTCTCGGTCATGCTCTTGGTCGAGGACACGCTTTCGTCCTCCCGTGGTGCATTCCAGCGGACAATCCTATGGGCGTCGTCGACGTCATGCCGGCCATCCGTCGTCAATCGTCCTGTTGATCTGGGTCGTTGGTGCCGCTGGGCTGTGAGTGTGTTGGCGCCGCGTAAGCGGAGGCCAGCTTACCAATCTGAAGACGTCAGTGCATGCCGACACCAGCTCCTTCCTTGCGGTCCTTGAACGAGTTCGTCTTGTGGCATTGGAAGCATTGATTGATCTGCGTGCTTCCGTGTCCACCCATCGAACCGACCGCAAAGTGTTCGGTGAAATGGCTCGGCGGAGCCTGATGGCATTGCGCACAGATCTTTGACGCGGGAGAGGGATGCAGAAACGAAGCGACCCGCCAAGTCTCGGTATCATGGCAGCTTGCGCAATTGCGCCCGAACAGCTCCTGATGCGGGTCCTGATTGCTGTGGCAGCTGGCACAATTAAGAGCACTTCGCTCCGCCCCAGGTGACACCGAGACGCCGAGAAAATCCGCCATGTCCTTGA
>NZ_JBLFFL010000028.1:240-622 GCF_051400755.1 Parapedobacter brassicae | reverse complement strand
CGCTGCTCGATCAGTCCGCCAGCGAGAGCGCGCCGGGCTATCCGCCCTACAACATCGAGCGTACCGGCGAGAACAATTTCCGGATTTCGGTCGCTGTCTCCGGCTTTTCGCAGAATGAAATCTCGATCGTCGCCAAGGAAAACACCCTGACGATCAAGGGCGAGAAAGCCGCCAACGAGAACAGCCAGTCCGGCGAAGTGCTTTATCGCGGCATCGCGTCGCGCGCCTTCGAGCGTCAATTCCAGCTTGCCGATTTCGTGCAGGTGAAGAACGCCTCGCTCGAGAACGGCCTGCTCCATGTCGATCTCGTCCGCGAGATTCCCGAAGCCGCCAAGCCGCGCCAGATTCCGATCAGCACGTCGGCTTCCGCGCCGAAAGTCGC
>NZ_JBLFFL010000028.1:0-230 GCF_051400755.1 Parapedobacter brassicae | reverse complement strand
GGCTTTATCGAACCTCCCAAACTGCAAACGCCCCGGTGCCCCGGGGCGTTTTTTCTGCGCTGCTCTCTCTCCCCCTTGTGACGAGGGAGAACTCACTCCAGCGGCTGAACGTCTGGCATCGCCTGCGTCGGCCACAATTTCAGCGTGCCCGGCGAAGTTGTGGATGACCCGGCCGCTCCCACCGTCGTCGCAGCAGCCGCTACTGCCGGCTTCGCCGCCGCCGCAGATTC
>NZ_JBLFFL010000027.1:0-667 GCF_051400755.1 Parapedobacter brassicae | reverse complement strand
ATGCGAGGCCCCTTTCTCCATCTCATGCCCCGGACGCTGCGCATTGCGAAGCGGTGCGCTGCAGAATTTTGTTAAAGCCATGTAGATGGGGTAACGGACCGGCCGCCCGCTCGCTACGGCGCGATTTGCAAGCGCGCTCGCGAGCGGCCTGTTGGTTGGCAGGCGGTCGTCCCTCAATCTGATGGTGTTCAACGGAGTCGGGCAAGCCCGCTCCAAGCATCATGAAGGGACGACCATGTACCATTATGCAGGAATTGACGTGTCCTTGGAATGCTCGAGCATCTGCCTTGTCGATGGGACAGGCAAGATTTTGCGCGAGACGAAGGTCTCCAGCGAGCCGGAAGCGCTGATCGCCTGGTTCGGTTCGTTGGGGGTGACGTTGGATCGGATCGGGCTGGAGGCGGGCCCATTGTCGCAATGGCTCTATGCGGCTCTGCGGGACGCTGGTCTTGCGGTCGAGCTTCTGGAGACGCGGCACGTTCGCGATGCCTTCAAGGCGATGCCAGTCAAGTCGGACCGCAACGATGCACGCGGGATAGCTCAGCTGATGCGCCTCGGCTGGTTCCGGCCGGTGCATTGCAAGTCGATCGGGGCACAGGAGACGCGGGCCATTCTGACGACCTGCAAGCTGCTGCAATCCAAGCTCCACGACATCGAGAACAGCCTT
>NZ_JBLFFL010000026.1:0-683 GCF_051400755.1 Parapedobacter brassicae | reverse complement strand
AGTGACATGTTAATGAAAAAGAACACCCCATTTGACTTCGAGCGCTTCAAGCAGGAAGCGATGGAAGGTTTGTACGCTGGCAAAAAGGCCGGCGGTACGGACGGAGTACTGGCCCCGATGCTCAAACACCTGCTGGAATCCATGCTGGACGGCGAACTGGAGAACCACCTTGAGGAGGACAAAGCCTCCGGTCAGTCCAACCGCCGCAACGGCAAGAGCAAAAAGACGGTCAGGAGCATGAGCGGCGGGAGCTTCGAGCTGGAGACGGGCCGTGACCGCGAAGGTTCATTTGAGCCCAAGATCGTCCCCAAGCGGCAGCTGATTATCACCGAGGAACTGGAAGGCAACGTGTTGAGCATGTATGCCCGTGGCATGGGCACGCGTGCTATCAGCGATTATATCCGGGAGATGTATGCCATGGAGATATCGGCCACGGAAATCTCCCGTATCACCGATGCGGTGCTTCCGGCGGTAACCGAATGGCGCAACCGTCCGCTGGATGCGGTATACCCGTTTGTTTTCCTGGACTGTATGCATTATAAAATCCGGCATAACGGGGCGGTTGAGAGCCGTGCCATCTACAACATCCTGGGGATTGATATTGACGGCCGCAAGGACCTGATCGGTCTTTACCTTTCGGAAACCGAGGGTGCCAAGTTCTGGCTTTCGGTGCTGACCGACCT
>NZ_JBLFFL010000025.1:0-809 GCF_051400755.1 Parapedobacter brassicae | reverse complement strand
CCGGCGTGGCAGCCGGCCGCCTCGCGCACGGCCACCGCTGGCCGCACGGTGATGACGGAATACGCAACCAACGACGCGGTGGCGGGCTTCGGCACAGCCAGCAGGCGCGTGGCGCGGTATAGCGTCACGCTGAGCGCGCAGGGCACGCCCACGCTGGCGCTGGCCAGTAATGCGATCTACGCGGCGGGGGAGCTCTACGTGACGGTCACGAAAGATGAGAACTGGGTTTCCGCGGACGGCCGCAACGGCACGGCGGAGGAATACACGGACAAGCAGGGCCGGGCGGTGCTGAAGCGGACGTACAATGCGAACGCGGTGGTGAGCACGTACTACGTGCACGACGATTTCGGGCGGCTGGCGTTCGTGCTGACGCCGGGGGCGGCACCGGACCGCGCGGACCTGCCTGCGGCGGGTACGGCGCGCACCGCGTGGCTGGCCGATCACGTGTACCACTACCGGTACGACAGCCGCGGGCGGCTGATCGAAAAGAAAGTGCCGGGCAGGGGCCGTGAGTTCCTGGTCTATAACAAGCTGGACCAGGTGGTGGCTACGCAGGACAGCGTGCAGCGGATGAAATCGCCGCAGCAGTGGACGGTGACCAAGTACGATGCACCCGGCCGGGTGGTGCTCACCGGGATATGGACCACAGGAGCCACGGCAGGCACGGACTACCGGACCACGGTGCAGGGGCAGGCGGACGCGCAGACCACGGGCAACCAGTGGGAGGAGCGCAACACGGCGGGCACGGCCTACACGAACCGGGCCTGGCCCACCGGCGGCGTGACGGTGCTGACCGAGCAGTTCTACGA
>NZ_JBLFFL010000024.1:0-854 GCF_051400755.1 Parapedobacter brassicae | reverse complement strand
ACCACAACCGTATCCAGTTCTGGAATCACCATGATATATTGCCCGCCATTGCCGGACGCGAATACGACATTGTAGCTGAACGCGGCTGAGACAACCCGTTCATTGTACCATTGATAGCCGTAATAGGTGGGTTGTGGTATGGCCCCTATAGTGTTAGAAATGCCAACATTTGAGAACCCTTCGATTTCAGTGATAGGTTCGGTTGCTTCCGCGATCCACCCTTCCGAAACAATCCGCTTACCCCTCCATGTTCCCTGGTTCAGGATCAACTGCCCTATTTTCAACATATCCGTCGGCAGGATATAAAATGATCCGCCAGTCATCCCATGGTGTGCCGGATCCCGTGTCCAACGATAATCGGTTATGCCTAACGGCCTGAAAAAAAAGCTGTCGGCAAATTGGATAACCGACATATTCGCCACACGTTCAATGACACCGCCGATTATCATCGTATTCGATGACGTATAGGACCAATGTGTTCCCGGTTTATGGGCCATCGGCAGGTCCAAAGAGAATTTGAGCCAGTCATCGGATGCCGCCATGGCCTCCTCGCAGTCCTTTGTTCCTTCCCATTCCTCGCAGTCAAAGCCCGATTTCATTTCCAGCAAATCCCTGATCGTCATGGCAGCTTTGTCCCTGTCCATATTTCCGAATGTTTTGTATTGCGGGAATAACGTGTACACCTTTTCATCGAGGGTTTTGATATAGCCCTTGTCTAAGGCAATCCCGGCAAGCAGGGCTGTTACTGATTTGAATGAGGACCGGCTGTCGTGCAGTGTTTCGGGGGTCATGCCGTTGGCATAATGCTGGTAAATGGTTTCGCCATGGCGGGCGATGATGATCGCATCGATGCC
>NZ_JBLFFL010000023.1:0-1267 GCF_051400755.1 Parapedobacter brassicae | reverse complement strand
GTGAGGTAATCACAACTGGCATGGGGTCTTACTTCATTGTAAACCCGGATGCTTTCTGCGATCTTCCTTTCCGTCTCCTGAAATCCCATGCCCGAATAATGGAGATTGAATTCTTCTTTGAGGATACCGTTGACCCGTTCGGCCAGCGCATTTTCATAGGGGTCTCCGTTTTCGGTCATGCTGATGGCGACCCTATTGCTGATCAGCACCTCCACGTATTCGCTGCTGCAATACTGCGAGCCACGGTCTGAATGGTGGACCAGTTCACCATTGTAGCTCCGCTGATCAAGGGCCATCTTCAGAGCCTCCACACATCCCTGGGCGGCAAGGCTTCTGTGAAAGCAATACCCCATGATCTTGCGGGAGTAGGCATCGGTCACCAGACTGAGGTATCCCCATCCGTTGTTCATGCGGATATAGGTAATATCACTTACCCAGGCCTGCTCGGGACGGTTCACCTCCAGTTCTTTCACCAGGTTGGCATACTTATGCATCCAGTGCCGGGAATCGGTGGTCACCACCCGCCGCCTGCGCCGCCGGATATCCAGGCCGTGTTCCCGCATGAGATCGAACAAATAGTCCCGGCCCACCCGGATGCCGTGTTCGGCCAGCATCGGGGTAATCATATGAAGCAATTTCAGGGTACCGGTGCGGGGTAGGGATCCCCTGATCCGCAGGACATGCTGAAGAATGATCTCATCCTTTAAGCACATATCCCTGAAACGCCATTGGTAATCGTACCAGGCGTGGCGCGTTTTGCCAAACAGTCTGCACAGTGTTTTGATCCCCAATGAAGGGTAATCCTGTTTCATTTGGGTGACTGTTTGGCACCAGACTTTTTTCGGATATCGATCTTCAGCTGTTCTTCTGCGATATCGATCATCGTTTCCAGTGCACGGATTTTCAGCCGGGCTTCGGCCAGTTCCCGTTCCAGCGCCCTGCGTTCATCGCCCCCCTGTTCTTCCTTTGGCTGCATAACCGGTGTTTGGGGGCCAAGTTCGGCATTATTCCCTAGACTCCCGCTCTTCTCCAGCTGGAGCCAGCGGTCGACCGTAGCCCTGCTTTTCACACCGAAGGCCACGCATACCTGCCGGACGCTCATGCCCGATTCCACCGCCCGCAGGATGGAGCGTTTCTCCGATGGACTGTAGGAACGGGGTCTCTCATTCCGATAAGAGGGCGATCCATGCCGGTTCATCCAGAGCGTCAAGGTCGAGTGGTGCATCCCATATTGGCTTAAGATCTCCCTACGGGGAACCCCCGATTC
>NZ_JBLFFL010000022.1:0-1289 GCF_051400755.1 Parapedobacter brassicae | reverse complement strand
GGTAGTGTAACGTGAACTGTGTCATCCGGATCAACCTATTCCTAAACACTATTTTGATTCAGGCGCAGCCTGTCACCAAATTTAACATACAATTGCGAGATGGTCAAGCCCCAATTGTGGATGGGCATTGTCCATTTCTTTGTTATCTCCCGTATCACCAGATAAAGGAGCTTCAGCAGCGCCTGTTCGGAAGTGAAAGCCCCTTTGGTCTTGGTGATCTTGCGCACCTGCCTGTGCATCCCCTCGATGGGATTGGTGGTGTAGATCACCCTGCGGACATCCCCGTCGTATTCGAAGAACGTGGAAAGGTTGTCCCAGTTCTGCAGCCAGGATCTGGCCGTGAGCGGATATTTCCTGCCCCATTTTTCCTCGAACTCCAGCAGCCGTTCATAGCCCTGTTCGGCGTTCACGGCCTTGTAGACAGGCTTGAGGTCCTCCATGACGGTTTTCTTCTCCTTATCCGGCACGTATTTCATGCTGCTGCGGATCTGGTGCACGATGCACAGCTGGACACGGGTCTTGGGAAAAACGGCCTCAATGGCTTCCGGAAAGCCCTTCAGCCCATCGATGCAGGCAATCAGGATATCCTCCACACCGCGCTGCTTCAGGTCGGTCAGCACCGAAAGCCAGAACTTGGCACCCTCGGTTTCCGAAAGGTAAAGACCGATCAGGTCCTTGCGGCCATCGATATCAATCCCCAGGATGTTGTAGATGGCACGGCTCTCAACTGTCCCGTTATGCCGAATTTTATAATGCATGCAGTCCAGGAAAACAAACGGATAAACCGCATCCAGCGGACGGTTGCGCCATTCGTTGACCGCCGGAAGCACCGCATCGGTGATACGGGATATCTCCGTGGCCGATATCTCCATCGCATACATCTCCCGGATATAATCGCTGATGGCACGTGTACCCATCCCTCTGGCGTACATGCTCAATACGTTGCCTTCCAGTTCCTCGGTGATGATCAGCTGCCGTTTCGGGACGATCTTGGGTTCAAAGGAGCCTTCCCGGTCACGGCCCGTCTCCAGCTCGAAGCTGCCGCCGTTCATGCTCCTGACCGTTTTCTTGCCCTTGCCGTTGCGCCGGTTGGACTGACCCGAGGCTTTATCCTCCTCAAGGTGGTTATCCAACTCGCCGTCCAGCATGGATTCCAACAGGTGTTTGAGCATAGGCGCTAATACGCCGTCCGTGCCGCCGGCCTTCTTGCCCGCGTACAAACCTTCCATCGCTTCCTGCTTGAAGCGCTCGAAGTCAAATGGGGTGTTCTTTTTCATTAACATGTCACT
>NZ_JBLFFL010000021.1:0-1346 GCF_051400755.1 Parapedobacter brassicae | reverse complement strand
CCTTTCGCACGAGGGCAGGTTGGTGGCATCGCCGGAAAATAATTACCTTTACAACGGCAAGGAGCTGCAGGAGGAACAGGGGCTGTACGACTACGGCACAAGGTTCTATGACCCGGTGATTGGAAGGTTCGCTACCGTAGACCCAAAGGCAGAACTGGGACGGAGATGGAGTCCGTATGCCTACGCATTCGACAATCCGATGCGGTTCATTGACCCGGACGGGCAGTGGCCCTGGCCGGCAAGATATAATCCTCTTGCCCGTGTGCAAGCGGCATATAACCGGTTTTTTGGTGATGTCAGAACTACGTCCGACAATGCTACGGCAGCCGTTGTTCAGACAACCAAGGGAACAGGTCAGGCTATTCAGCAATGGACGGTTGAAAACAAAGAAGGTCTTCTTGCCTCGGCGGAAACCATGCAGGTTGTTGGTGATAATACGGCAACGGCAGGAGCCGCTATGGCAGTAGTCGGAGCACCGGTAGCTGGTGTAGGTGCCGCTCCCGGGGCTATAGTTGCCACAGCAGGAAAATTAACATCTACAACTGGATTAATATTGGAAGTTGGTGTGGAGTTGATTGCTGGGAGTGAGAAAAATGCAGCAATCACTGCTGGCAACGAAATGGTTCATGAGGTCGTAGAACGCATTGGTTCAAAGGCAGTAGACAAAATATCTCCGGTTCCAGTGCAAGGTCTTTCCAAAGAGATTCAAAGTGCAACGAAACACCTTATGAGTATCATACAAGGAACGGCGAAAAAAGAAACGGATAGCTTTGTTGAAAGGTTTAAAGACGAACAAGAGAAAAAATAGGTGTATGGATTATAAGCGTTTTTTTATAGGGTTGGGTTTTCTATTAGTAGGATACTTAGTCTATCGATACCTTATTAAAGGCCAGCCGCCGGCTTCCGCCGCAACAAATTGGAAAGGTCCGACACCGGCAAATTATGTTGGTCTTTGGGGTGGTGTGATTATGTGTTTGATGTGTGGAATAGTATTTATTCTTAGATCACTACCCATATAAAATTTGGCGTCATGGATAACGGATTTTTGACAATACTTTCATCACTGGCGATTGTTGCTTTGGGGATCATGGCAAAATACTCTTCCGGAGAAGATGGTTGGAAACCTTTGAAAAAATATTGGTTGTTCTTTGTTCTTCTTGGGTTGATTTCATTAGCCATTGGAATATACAGATCTATGGCGTAAAGCTATGGGGAGCATTCTATAGAATATTATTTGCAGCCCAGCCCTTGCGCCGAGCTTTCTATGGGATCATTCTGAAAATCTGTTCGAGTTCCTTGTCCGTGATGGTGCTTTTTTCGGACTTGTCAAAGATGGATGAGAGGTA
>NZ_JBLFFL010000020.1:0-1941 GCF_051400755.1 Parapedobacter brassicae | reverse complement strand
TCGCACGAGGGCAGGTTGGTGGCATCGCCGGAAAATAATTACCTTTACAACGGCAAGGAGCTGCAGGAGGAACTGGGACTGTATGATTACGGCGCACGGTTCTATGACCCGGTGATTGGCAGGTGGGGGACGGTGGATAAACTTGCTGCTGAGCCCGAGCAAATTGATAAGTCGCCCTATGCTTATGGTTGGAACAACCCAACTAACTTAACAGACCCGGATGGGAATTGTCCTAGTTGTCTCCTCGGAGGTCTAATTGGAGCAGCCGTTGAATACGGTTCCCAAGTTGCAGCTAACGTATATGAAAATGGATTTACCGCAAGCGCTTTAACAGATAATATTGATGTTGGAGATATAGCGATTTCAGCTGTAGAAGGTTTTGTCACTAGCGGAGGCAGTGTTGTGAAAAATTTAGTTGTAAAAGGTGGAATTACACTAGCAGCGGAAATTGCAAGAAATGCAGTGGATGTGAAAGATGGAACAGTAACCACTAATTCCGTGAAGAGTACAGCTGTTAATACAGCTGTTGGATTAGCTGCAGGTAAAGTTGCGGATAAAGCTCCGGGTCCTAAAGTTAAAGCGGCAAATGCCCCAACACCTAAAGAAGCTGTAAAGGTAGCCAGAGCGAATGGACCCGTAAATAGAACACAGAGAATTAAAATTGAAAATGAAGCAAAAGCTAACCAAAAGACAGCCAAAGCAATTAATTCTACAGTCAGTAAAGCTCCGGGAGGTATTATAGTTGGAGGTGCCACTGAAGAAGCCAAGCGGAAACTTGATAAAAATAATAGGGTTCAAAATGAATAAGAATCAAAATTGGAAGCATGCCCCTTTTTTTAGAATATCTAATTGGCACCTATATGTTAAGAACCGAAAGATACACCTTTTTTCATTATTAATATTGTTTTTAGTCGGACGCTTTATTTATGGAGCGAGCGAAAAAACAATTGAAAACTACAGGTTAGCCAAACATGGTGACCTTAGTAGAGGTGTAGTCATTTCCAGAATGAAAGTTGGAGCCAAAGGAACTATTGACATTGAATATAAGTTTCAGGCAAACAACGCAGAATATATTGGACATACAATTAACGAAAAATATGAAACAGGAGATAGTATATACGTTCTATATTTGTCAAGCAATCCAGGTATAAACAGGTCATATACTTTTATTAAAGAAAATTATAAAATAAAACAACTCCATAGATGAAATTACTTTTTTTGGTTTTGTCAGTTGCAAGCTTGACTAGCTCTGCTCAGACATTTGAAGGCAAAATGGTTTATCACAATAGTTATAACAGCAAGCTTGCAACCTTGAAAGATGATCAATTGAACTCTATGATGGGCACTTGGCAAGAGTATTATATAAAAGGGAATAGTTATAAGTCTTTGTTTGATGGTAAATTTGTGAAAATGCAAATATATAAAGGAGATGAAAATAAAAGCTATACTCTGACCGCTAAATCTGATACTCTGTTTTGGGAAGATTATGCTAGAAATAAGGAATCTGCAGTGAGCTTTGAAATAAAAAAAAATAAGGATACAGTTATGAATATTCCTTGTGATGTGATGATTCTCAATACTTCTAAAAGTAAAACTTATTATTATTACAATAGTAAGTACGCTGTAGATCCTGACTTATTCTCTAATCATCATTATGGAAACTGGTATTATATTATCTCAAAGATAAAAGCCCTGCCTTTAAAAACAGTATATGAAACCGATCAATTTATCTTAACAAGCACTGTAGTAGAAATATCAGCAATGGCTCTGGATAAAAAGTTTTTTGATATATCTGATAAAGCTAAAACAGCGCCTGCACCTTGGTAGAAAATTCTGAGTGAGGATCAGTACGACTACGGGTGAGCTCAGCGGGAGTGTCCCCAGCACTTTTCTTCCCTTAATCTGATATAATCTTTCTGTTTCAGCATATGCAGCAGGGAT
>NZ_JBLFFL010000019.1:0-4777 GCF_051400755.1 Parapedobacter brassicae | reverse complement strand
GTGAAAGGCTAAGGCTGGATCAAAATAGCGTTTAGGAATAGGTTGATCCGGATGACACAGTTCACGTTACACTACCTGGAATATTCCAAAAAACGTAGGATTTTGGCATCTATAATGGCGTTGCCAATATCGGGTTTGTTTTTATGGTATGTTTTGACAATGCCCAACCTGTTTAATATGTTGCCATTTACTATTCATGAATCCATAAATCCAGGAGGTGCGTCCGAGAATACGTTTATTACGATATTTGATACATTAATTGCGATCATATTATTGTGGATTCTCTACAAGGTATTTTGTGGTCTCCTGATAAAGAAGAGGTAGGTAGTAAAGGGTTAATCTTAAAATTAGGCTAAAAGCATGACTACGGGGCCAAATTCTATGATCCGGTGATCGGCAGGTGGGCCCTCCGGTCGAAAGCCGATCCATCGGGCCTCATCTCTGAGGTAGTCGAGGGTGAGGCCAAGTGCCCTTGCCGGTTTTCTTCGCGGCCTCGATGGAGGGCACGGCGTCGCCTCGCTCGGTGGTCAGTTCTCCATGCGACCAGCCCTTTTCCCTGTGGAAAGCATATAAATGATCACTTTTTGCCCTTTAGCTTCTTCACCTCCTCCGCCAGGTCCAATACGGCCTTGCTCAATGCGGCAATGGATTCGGTTTTCGCCCGGTCTTCTTCGATGAACTTTTCGAGTAATGCAGCAATCTTGTCCGCTGAATCATGTGTGATGGTTGGTTGATTATTAATTCCAGCCGACTTTTCGGACACCTCAAAAGTATTATAATTCTGAATATTATAGATTGCTTTCTCCTCCCTGAAATTCCGTACGAACTCGGGAGTAACGCCCAATGCCTCGGCCAGTTCCGCCAAGATGGGTTCATCAATCTGAATCGAATTCTCGAATTCCGATATACGCTGCTGGGTGAATTTACTTGGGCATAAGCTACCCAATGCCGATTGTTTCAATCCGATGATTTCGCGGATACGTTTTAAGTTGTGTCCTTCGTGGATCTTGTCTTCCTGGAATGCTGCGTTCATAGGATCAAATATATGATTTTAGGTTGTGGTTCAAAAACCAAGGATTCAATCAAAGTTTCCAGCAGGGAAATTTAGTGCGTCGGGCAGCTGCGCTCCAGGAGCCTGCACAGCACGGACGGCACCTCGTTCGCCGAAACGGTGAATTACAGCTACAACCCGCGGGGGTGGCTGCGCTACACACATTCGGAGCTTTTCCGGCAGCTGCTGCGCTACCAGGACACGGCCTCCAACCGGCAGTACAACGGCAACATCTCCCACCAGGTATTCATGCGGCGGGGCAATACGGGGTCGCCGCCCGCATGGGTCTCGGATACCTACAACTACCGGTACGACGGGGCGGGCCGGCTGATCCAGGGGACGATAGGGTCCGGCAGGGGCGGGGAAACGCTGACGTATACAAAAAACGGCAACATCAGCTCGCTGCAGCGCACGGACGGCTCGGGCACGGTGGTCGACCGGCTGCGGTACGACTACGGCATCTGGGGCAACGTGCTGGCGTCGGTGTACGACACACTGGCAACCACCACGGGCACGGATCCGTTCCAGCTCCCGGCACTGACCAACTACGCCTGGGACAACAACGGGAACATGCTGGCGCGGGCGAACACGAATACGGCGGCGACGCACAGCAGGAACAACATCAGCGGCATCACCTACAACACCTGAACCTGCCGCAGCAGGTGACGGCCGTCGCGGGAGGCGTGACGTATGTGTACGGTGCCAGCGGGCAGACGCGGGACTACATCGACGGGATCGAGTACGTGGGCGGGACGATGGAGCTGATCCACACGAAGGAGGGACGGATCGTGCGGAGCGGCGACACGTACACCTACCATTACTTCCTGCGCGACCACCTAGGCAACAACCGGGCGGGTTTCGCCGGGGGGACGAACGTGACCGTACCGGACTTCACGACCGATTACTATCCGTTCGGACTGCAATACGTGCAGGCGATTGCACGGCAGGGATCGCCCAAAAATAATTATCTTTATGGCGGCAAGGAGCTGCAGGACGGCATCAAGCAGTACGATTACGGGGCAAGGTTCTATGATCCGGTGATTGGGAGGTGGGGGAGTGTTGACCCGTTGGCAGATGAGTTTGACAATGTGTCGCCCTATAACTATGCCCTAAACAATCCTTTGCGATATATCGACCCGGATGGTATGGCAGCTTCGGACACCACGACAAGGAATGGGGGCATTTTGCAGAAGGTTTGGGTTACCGTGAACAATTTCCGCTGGCCAACATGGACATACCATATTCCAATCTTGGGTGCGGCTGCCGAAAGTGGTAACAATCTTGCCGATGGTAACTACTTGCTATCGGTAGGGAATTTCGGAACTTCATTGGCTGAGCTATATACAGCAGGTTTATTAAGTGAAGTTAAAATAGGCTCTATAACTATTAATCAAACAGTAAATGCTGCTAACAGGATAACCAAGTTGAGTACTTCTAAGTTAGTAGTAACCCATAGTATAACCAAATCCAAAACTGCATTTGCAAAACTTAAAGCAGATATCAAGCTAAATGGTATTAAAGAACCGATAAAATTTGTTGAACACAATGGAAAGAATTACGTTGTAGATGGTCATCATAGGCTAAGAGCAGCAAAAGAGTTAGGAATTCAGGAAGTTCCCGTAGAAAAAGTTAACTTGCCATATGCAGGTTACAAAACAGTTGACGATTTAATTTATACCCAATATTAATGGCGATTTGGCAATATACATTTAGAGTGCTGCCTCGGGAAAGTTTAGAGGTCATTCATGATGGGCGTTTTTTTCGTTACGATAACAAGGAGTTTGACGAGGAATCTTTTTGGAAAAAGAGACCATTAAAAAAAGGCATTTTTAATGCAGTGAAATTGTTCCTGATAAAAACCAAATCTTGGAGTGATAATATTGATTTGTATGGTATCGAAGAGTCAAATTGCTTTGAAATATTCTTTGACGAAGAAGGTTTCGTTCTATCAGTTTCTTTCAGGATAGATTTTACCAGTAATTATGAGGCTTTGTTGAGTCAGATACTTGATTTTTGTGTTTTTAACGGATTAATAATTTTGGATGAAGGATTAAACGTTATTCCACTGAATTGCGAACAGGTGAAAAATGTCATAGAAAATTCACCGCAGGTGGAGAAGTATAATGAATTGATAAAAAAAAGTAAAAATCGTGGCTGAAAGATGGGAATCAAAGCTCCCAAACGAAGTGAAAACAAGGGTTGATTTCGGAAAAGTGATAGGTGATTATATAAATCCGCAAACCGGGGCTGCCATGCCAACAACAAAGGGCATTATAGTGAATAGTCACACAGGTGCTCATATCATCCCCGCACGGCCATAAAGACATTAAAATGAACGAGACAGAAATAAGGCAAGCGTTATTGATTTCAATGCAGCGGGCATTGTGGGGGAAAATCTATCCTTCTGTAGGAGCAGTAGCTGTTGGGTTTGAAGATATCCGCAAACTTAAAGTCATTTGTTATCTGGACAGGGAGCCAAGAGACGAAGATTACGAAAATCTTGGTGAAGTGACGGCCGAAGTGTGTGCCGATATTGACTTTAAGGAAGTTGAAGAACACTGCGTTTACTCTGTTAAACCCTTCTCTCAATTAGACAGCTTAGCATCATGGGTTTACATAAGAAATGATGAATCATGATAGTAGCATTAAAGATGTAATAGAGATAGGGTTAGGATATTCTGCCCATAGAGTAGGTTTGGAAGAAGAGTGGAGGATAAAAAAGATGGAAACCTAGAGCAAGTCAAACCTACTACCGCCGCTTCGGGAGTGGGAATGACCATAGGAGCAATCCTTCTTCCGGCAAACTGGCAGTCCGAAATGAACTATTGGGAAGTCGATCCGAGAAGATTCGGGCCGCCGCCACCCATTGTTATACCAGGTATTGATAATAGTCAGAATAATCCCTCAACCGTGAATTCCGAGAGTAGGAATTGGCGAGACGATAAAAAACTAAGTCCTGGTGAAATTAAACAATTGGAGCAGAATGTTGGACACATCGCGAGAAAGGTAACCATGGAGGGCAAAGAGATTTATATAAAGATAAAGATTGCAATGTGTATGAAAGCCAAAAGGAGGCAACGGACCGGGAGAACCAATTGGGATTAACCTTAAAAATCTATAGGACAATTTATGGAAAGGCATGAGATTAAATTAAGCTTTTGCGTTTGGGGATTCAAGGATATCAGCCATGACGACCTAACGAAAATATTAGATGTCGCACCTTCAAAAATTTTTATTGAAGGCGAACGGATGAATCCCAAATTTCCAAGATTGGCGAAAGAGAATGCTTGGTTCCTTGACTCCCCCGCGGAGAGGTTTGCTGATTTCAATGAAAAAATGGGTGCGCTCCTGGATATTATAGAGTCTAAAATCGACAAGTTTGAGGCCGTTTGTAATAAGTATTTATGTGAATTTTCATGTGCATTATTTATTCAACCGAAAAGCGAAGAAAGTATACCTTGGATACATTTTGGCCCCCGTTATATAGAGGTGATTAGAAAGGTTAAAATCGAATTTGACTTCGATATCTATTGCTTAGAAGAATAGTACGTGGAACGAGTAATTAGTTGGTTCGACAGTAATACCGAAGAACTAATTGGGGAATATAATGTTGATAGGATATCTTTGGAGGTGTTGAAACATATCTTCAACCCTCCCGATAACGACCCTTTGATGTATAATCCCTATAGCATTGACGTAGAACAGGGAAAGGAATTGAGTTTGTTA
>NZ_JBLFFL010000018.1:2011-4998 GCF_051400755.1 Parapedobacter brassicae | reverse complement strand
TGACATATAATCGGAAGAAAACAAAAGGAAATCGAGAAGGCAGCAGCGTCTCTCTGCGCGAGAAAGCTTCGGGCTATTAGTACCGCTCGGCTGTGGTGTTGCCACCTCTATACCTGCGGCCTATCGACCCCGTAGTCTACGGGGACCCTCAGTGGAACACTAATCTCGTGGCCGGTTTCGCACTTAGATGCTTTCAGCGCTTATCCTAACCCGACATAGCTACCCAGCCGTACACCTGGCGGCATAACTGGTTCACCAGCGGTCGGTCCAGCCCGGTCCTCTCGTACTAAGGCCAGCCCCACTCAATGTTCCTACGCCCGCAACAGATAGGGACCGAACTGTCTCGCGACGTTCTGAACCCAGCTCGCGTGCCACTTTAATCGGCGAACAGCCGAACCCTTGGGACCTTCTCCAGCCCCAGGATGTGACGAGCCGACATCGAGGTGCCAAACCTCCCCGTCGATATGAGCTCTTGGGGGAGATCAGCCTGTTATCCCCAGAGTACCTTTTATCCTTTGAGCGATGGCCCTTCCATGCAGAACCACCGGATCACTATGTCCGTCTTTCGACCCTGTTCGGCTTGTCGGCCTCACAGTCAAGCAAGCTTATGCCATTGCACTCCGCGTACGGTTACCAAACGTACTGAGCTTACCTTTGAAAGCCTCCGTTACCTTTTTGGAGGCGACCACCCCAGTCAAACTACCCACCAAACAGTGTCCCCCGAGTCTTCGGGGTTAGGAACCGGATACGCAAAGGGCGGTATTTCAAGGACGGCTCCACGGATCCTGGCGAACCCGCTTCGGCGCCTCCCGCCTATCCTACACATCACGCACCCAGTCCCAATGTTAAGCTATAGTGAAGGTTCATGGGGTCTTTCCGTCCCGTTGCGGGTAACCGGCGTCTTCACCGATACCACAATTTCACCGAGCTCATGGCCGAGACAGCGCCCAGATCGTTACACCATTCGTGCAGGTCGGAACTTACCCGACAAGGAATTTCGCTACCTTAGGACCGTTATAGTTACGGCCGCCGTTTACTGGGGCTTCGGTTCAATGCTTCGCCATTGCTGACTAACATCCCCCCTTAACCTTCCAGCACCGGGCAGGTGTCAGGCCTTATACATCATCTTTCGATTTCGCAAAGCCATGTGTTTTTGTTAAACAGTCGCCTGGGCCTTTTCACTGCGGCCCCGCGTCTTACCGCGGGGCGCCCCTTCTCCCGAAGTTACAGGGCCATTTTGCCGAGTTCCTTAGCCATGATTCACTCGAGCACCTTAGGATTCTCACCCCAACCACCTGTGTCGGTTTGCGGTACGGGTTTTGATGGCCTGGAGCTTAGCGGTTTTTCTCGGAAGCAGGATTACCCACACTATCGGCGCCGCCGAAGCTTTGCCGTACTATCGGGTTTCAGCACACACCCCGGATTTGCCTGGGATGCGTATACCTACGCCCTTCAACGCACTATTCCGTCAGTGCGCGGTGGTGTCACTTCTCCGTCCCCGCGTCGCAGCCATCAAAAGTACGGGAATATTAACCCGTTGTCCATCGGAATCGCCCTTCGGCTTATCCTTAGGCCCCGACTGACCCTGATCCGATTAGCGTTGATCAGGAAACCTTGGTCTTTCGGTGGGGGGGTTTCCCACCCCCCTTATCGTTACTTATGCCTACATTTGCTTTTCCAGAAAGTCCACCCCATCTCGCGATGGGGATTCGCCCCCGCTGGAATGCTCCCCTACCAGTCCCGATTTGCATCGGAAATCCATAGCTTCGGTAACACACTTGATGCCCGTTCATTATCCACGCCCGGCCGCTCGACTAGTGAGCTGTTACGCACTCTTTAAATGAATGGCTGCTTCCAAGCCAACATCCTAGCTGTCTGTGCAGCCGGACCTCGTTAGTCCAACTTAGCGTGTATTTGGGGACCTTAGCTGATGGTCTGGGTTCTTTCCCTCTCGGCCCCGGACCTTAGCACCCGGAGCCTCACTGCTGCGTATATCCTGCGGCATTCGGAGTTCGTCTGGATTTGGTAGGATGTGACTCCCCCGCACCCAATCGGTAGCTCTACCTCCGCAGGACTCTCCGCAACGCTGTTCCTAAAAACATTTCGGGGAGTACGAGCTATTTCCCAGTTTGATTGGCCTTTCACCCCTACCCTCAGTTCATCCGGAAGCTTTTCAACGCTTATCGGTGCGGCCCTCCAGTACCTGTTACGGCACCTTCAGCCTGACCAAGGGTAGATCACAAGGTTTCGCGTCTACCTCCACCGACTGCACGCCCTGTTCAGACTCGCTTTCGCTTCGGCTGCCCCACTGAATGGGTTAACCTCGCCGGTGAAGTGTAACTCGTAGGCTCATTATGCAAAAGGCACGCCGTCATCCCGGATTGCTCCGGGACTCCGACCGCTTGTAGGCACACGGTTTCAGGATCTATTTCACTCCCCTGTTCGGGGTTCTTTTCACCTTTCCCTCACGGTACTGGTCCACTATCGGTCTCCCAGGAGTATTTAGCCTTGGCGGATGGTGCCGCCGGATTCCCGCAGGGCGTCTCCGACCCCGCGGTACTCAGGATCCCACTAGGCCGCATTTGCTTACGTGTACGGGACTATCACCCCCTATGGTACCGGCTTCCCTTCCGGTTTCCACTTCACGCCTGCGTGCCACATTGTGGTCCTACAACCCCGGTTATGCCGTAACATAGCCGGTTTGGGCTGTTCCGCGTTCGCTCGCCACTACTTGCGGAATCACTATTGTTTTCTCCTCCTACGCCTACTTAGATGTTTCAGTTCAGCGCGTTCGCGTATTATACGATGTACCTTCAGTACATCAGGTTGCCCCATTCGGAAACCACCGGATCGATTCCCATTTGCGGATCCCCGGTGCTTATCGCAGCTTGTCGCGTCCTTCTTCGCCTCTGGGAGCCTAGGCATCCCCCGTGTGCCCTTTCTTACTTTCTTCAACCCGCGGCCCTTTTGCCAACCGCGGGCCTGCT
>NZ_JBLFFL010000018.1:0-1911 GCF_051400755.1 Parapedobacter brassicae | reverse complement strand
GTGGAGAATAACGGATTCGAACCGTTGACCCCCTGCGTGCAAGGCAGGTGCTCTAGCCAGCTGAGCTAATTCCCCTTGACCGTAGTCCCGAGCAGACTTGAACTGCTGACCCCTACATTATCAGTGTAGTGCTCTAACCAAACTGAGCTACGGGACTAGCTTTCTCTTGCCGCTCGGATACCGTGTAAGGGAACGGTGTCCTATTCTTCTTTTCTCTTTTAAAGATATCATTGATAATCCATGGCGCAACGAGCACCAATCCGGTACCCTAGAAAGGAGGTATTCCAGCCGCACCTTCCGGTACGGCTACCTTGTTACGACTTAGCCCCAATTACCAGTTTTGCCCTGACACGCTCCTTGCGGTGACATGCTTCAGGCACCCCCGGCTTTCATGGCTTGACGGGCGGTGTGTACAAGGCCCGGGAACGTATTCACCGCGTCATTGCTGATACGCGATTACTAGCGAATCCAACTTCACGGGGCCGAGTTGCAGGCCCCGATCCGAACTGTGATCGGCTTTGCGGGATTGGCGCCCTGTTGCCAGGTGGCTGCCCGCTGTACCGACCATTGTAGCACGTGTGTAGCCCCGGACGTAAGGGCCATGATGACTTGACGTCGTCCCCGCCTTCCTCACTGTTTGCACAGGCAGTCTGGATAGAGTCCCCACCTTTAAATGCTGGCAACTATCCATAGGGGTTGCGCTCGTTGCGGGACTTAACCCAACACCTCACGGCACGAGCTGACGACAGCCATGCAGCACCTAGTTTCGTGTCCCGAAGGACTGGCCCATCTCTGGACCATTCACTAACTTTCAAGCCCGGGTAAGGTTCCTCGCGTATCATCGAATTAAACCACATGCTCCTCCGCTTGTGCGGGCCCCCGTCAATTCCTTTGAGTTTCACCCTTGCGGGCGTACTCCCCAGGTGGATGACTTAACGCTTTCGCTTGGACGCTGGCCGTATATCGCCAACATCGAGTCATCATCGTTTAGGGCGTGGACTACCAGGGTATCTAATCCTGTTCGATCCCCACGCTTTCGTGCATCAGCGTCAATCGCGCCTTGGTAAGCTGCCTTCGCAATCGGTGTTCTGTGGCATATCTATGCATTTCACCGCTACTTGCCACATTCCGCCTACCTCATCCGCATTCAAGCGCGCCAGTATCAACGGCACTGCGATGGTTGAGCCACCGTCTTTCACCACTGACTTAGCGCGCCGCCTACGCACCCTTTAAACCCAATAAATCCGGATAACGCTCGGATCCTCCGTATTACCGCGGCTGCTGGCACGGAGTTAGCCGATCCTTATTCTCAGGGTACACTCAGCCCCGTTCACGAACGGGGGTTTGTTCCCCTGCAAAAGCAGTTTACAACCCGTAGGGCCGTCCTCCTGCACGCGGCATGGCTGGTTCAGGCTTCCGCCCATTGACCAATATTCCTTACTGCTGCCTCCCGTAGGAGTCTGGTCCGTGTCTCAGTACCAGTGTGGGGGATTCTCCTCTCAGAGCCCCTAGGCATCGTTGCCTTGGTGCGCCGTTACCGCACCAACTAGCTAATGCCACGCGAGCCCATCCGTCCCCTATCAATATTTGGTTGAAGTGTGATGCCACATCTCAACGTCATGCGGTGTTAATCCCTCTTTCGAGGGGCTATCCCCCTGGGACGGGCAGGTTGCTCACGCGTTACGCACCCGTGCGCCACTCTCATGGGGAGCAAGCTCCCCAATCCCGTTCGACTTGCATGTATTAGGCCTGCCGCTAGCGTTCATCCTGAGCCAGGATCAAACTCTCCATTGTAATAATGAATCGTTAAAGATCGCCGACCCTAAAAACCCAATCTTAGAATCAATCTTTACTGTATTATGTCTATCTACCTGGATTGACTTAGGTCTGTCTATCTTAACTTTCGCCCTT
>NZ_JBLFFL010000017.1:0-5660 GCF_051400755.1 Parapedobacter brassicae | reverse complement strand
TAACATGTCACTTGGATATTCGAATTTATTATTTTTTATCCGGTTATCCAGTGACACAGTTTAAGTTACACTCTCAACTTGAACGCATAACTAAGCCTCAACTAATTTCATTTGATTAGTCAAATTATTCATCTTCTGTCTTTGCCACCATTGATGCTTTCATAAAGGCAGCAAAGCTCAAAAGTATCGCTTCCCTATAAACAATAAAGCCCGGACATGCCGGGCCCCGTTGTTTATTTGTTATATGTTATTTTTCATTTCCATCGTAATCATAATCTTCTAGTTTCCATTCTATCATCACTTCGTTTATCCATTCCAAAAAAGACTCGTTACTCTCTTCAACTTCCTCTACTCCCGTGTAGTTATAATCCCACTGCCAAAACACGACCGGGCATACACCTCTTCCATCTATCTTAGCTAGATTAAGACAATAATGATTTCCTCTTCCATCAGGTGAAAAGGGCAAAAACTCCAATGGCATCTTATGCTCTACATTGAAATGTTCAAACTTATACACCTCATCTAAAGACCCGCCCTTAAAAGACAAATCAATTCCCAACACTTCTGTTCCTAACAAAGAAATCCCATTATGCTTACTAAGAATATATTTAAAGTCTTTTGGCAGAGTATAACCAATTTCTTTCTCAAACAACTCCAGTCTATCATCTTTTACAGAAGTTCCAAGATGAATTATACTGCTAGAGAACCGGTACAACTCATTCAGCACATTCTTGCTTTCCTCTATAATATCTTCCATAACTTATCATTGATTTTTAGGATACTCCTTCTTCCAATATTCTCTGCGAGCTTTATCAAAGTCTTTCCGTTCCTCCTTTGTTAGTGGTTTCTGCTCATCAGGATGATTCTTTTTATAGTTTTCACCTGTTCTATGGTCGTCCCTATGCATTTCCTTAAATGGGCCTTGAGCCTTCTGTCCATCATGGTGAATTTCTACAGAAGTACCATCTTTTTTAAAGGTTGGAGCATTTCCCGGTTTAGTTGGAGCATCTAATAAGTCTCTATCTATTTTATTTTCATCATCCACTTCAACTTAAACTCCTTGGGATGTTTCATTGTTTACACTTGAAGACGCTTCACTACTAGATGATACGCTATTACTTTCTTCTCCAAAAAAATAATCATGTATAGCAACTATTCCTCCTCCAACCAACCCTCCAAGAACAATACCTCCCCCAACTGCCCAACCAATTGGAGCCCCAATTACAGTACCTGTGCCAGCAGCGGCAACACTTCCTCCAAGAACAAGAGATCCTCCGACTATACCTCCAACTGTTACAGCGCCTGCTACCTTTATCTGCTTTTTAGTCGGGGGATCAAAAGGAGCCATTCCGTCCGGATCTACAAACCTGATCGGGTTATCGAACGCATAACTGTAAGGAGAGTATCTCCTCATCTTCTCCGCCAGCGGATCCACGCTTCCCCACCGCCCGATCACCGGGTCATAGAACCGTGCGCCGTAGTCGTAAAAGTTCTGTATGCCTCACATTCCAACTTACTCAAAAATCAGTTTGTTTTTAAATTGGTTTACCTCGATTTTCGAGCCACATCCTTCCACAACTATATATTTTCCATTTTTTAGACTCAAATTAAAATCAAATATTTGCCCGTTTTTGCTTATTGATAAATTCAACGATTTATCAACAAACATCTCAACATTTTTTTGAACTCCGTTGACCGTTACTACAACATCGTGGGTTTTGCTTATACTCGAAATCCATGTCTTCGTTAATCCTGTTGAAAAATCAGAATTGAGTATCACGCTATCTATTAATAAAACGCCGTTAATTGACGTACTTACCGTGTCATTATGGAAACAATCGGCAAACACAATTGAAAAAATAAATTCTCTATTATTCTTATATTTAGCACCTACACAAGCACCTAAGATTATGATTTGAAAGGAAGTCAATATTGCTAAAATTATTTTTCTCATATCGATTCAATTTTGTCGCCCACGATTCATGGCCCCGACTTGATACATTCTATACATTTTCTGTATTTGCCACGGCAGTATTTTATTTCCAGCTACAGGCTGACCAGATGAATTAAGATCTTGTGATTGATGCATTAAATTCCCCTGAAAATCATTAGTGGTATAAACACTGCCAGTTAATGGGTTGATTTCATTTTTCGGATGTCCCAATACAGCACTATGTCCTAATTCATGGGCTCCCGTACGTGAATAATTCCCCCCTTTTTCGATATACACTACATTTTGACCAACAGGTCCGAAACCTTCGATATTGGCTCCCGGCGGATCAGTACGTCCGGTTGTTGTTGCCACGTCGTCCACTATTCTGAAAGCATGATCACTTGCGGATAATGGGTTGTGATTGGCATCCGCAACTGAAATATCAGTTGTTGTTTTAAATTCAATCTTTTTATCCTTTCCACTAAATGACTTTTCAATCTGCTTGCTAATCTGTTTGGATATTCTATTTAGCTGCTTATTCGATAAACCTTTGGAAGTATTGTCGACAATTTTCCCAGATACATGTATTTGATAAAGATCTCTACCGTTTTTGCCTCCTCCTTGGACAAGATTCACTGATATTGAATCTCCATTAATGTCAATAAAACGTATCGGGTTTAACGCAGCATATTGATACGGAGACATGTCATAGTATTTTTCCGCAAACCTGTCCTGCGTACCAAAGCGGGCAATCACCGGGTCATAGAACCGTGCCCCGTAGTCGTACTGCTTCAGCCCATCCCGTATGAGTATTCCCTTTATCTTAGTGTTTTTCCAAAGCTCGAGAAAATATCTATATGGTCAGAAACTTTTTTTAGTTTCTTCCATCGTTGATTATCCAAATCAAAAAAATATAAATTTTTCCTACTTAATTTTATACGGTATCCATCAAACGATCGATAAAAGAATTTTGAATCATCGACATAAACCTTGAATTTTAGCTTACTTTCCAAATCCGCTTCTGCTCTGTATACGTCTGTTACTAAAGGTGGCGAGATTGCTGAAGTGTTTGATAATTGAGGCGTTTTGAGGATTTTAAAATAGATACTACGTATAGGTTCAGAAAATTTAACTAATGCCAGTGAATCACATCTTTTGATTAAATGGAGATTATCATTGACAAAAATCGCACACTGATAATCAGCAAGATTTCCTGATTTCAATTTTACACTTACATCTATCTCACTATAACTCAAACTGCTATTCATCTTCTGTACCTCTATTTCCAATGGAATGTATGTACTTCTTATATCGCTAAATATTAACACACCACCCTTATCATTACTATCCCATATTCCTTCGGAACGTACGAATAAAGAATGACTCCCACTTTCGTAATAATACGTTGAATCAGGACGAAACTCGATACTTCCAAATTTTGAATTCATATATTTGCCGACAATGTTGGACTGTGAGGAACAACATGAGAATAATAGCGCTATTGCTACAGTCAAATAAGGTTTCATCTTATTATTGTTCTTTAATTTTTTCTATCAACGCTCTCATACTTTTGCGATCGAATGCTGGCATATAGGGATAGGTCCCATTACCGTCTCTTAACCCCATCACCCAATTCTTACTTATATCACTTCGGCCTCTTACTCCTCCCCAATCAGATGACAGCCCAGTAACAGAGCGCGCATCAAAAGAGAACTGTCTTTGATACGCTGGCACTTCTACGTCAAGTCGTTCCGATTGCTTTATTCCTCCCGACTTATAAATTTGGTATCCGTGTACAGCCTCATGAATAGCATTAGCGTCACTTACAATATCCATAGTGATAATCCCATCTTTAGTATACGCGAAACCCAATGAAGACCCTTCGGCCAATTCATTAAAAGTAAACTTCTGAGATACCTCTTTACTTCCCATTAAGGTTAATTCAGAAGATGAGTTATTCAGGTCACCGATTATCTCGTTACTAGCAGTTACTTTGTCTTTTGCATTTTGCAACTTAGTCTCTAATTTCTCAGTTGAGCCGTTTTTAGCTATTTTAGATTCCAATTTTGCTACAGCATTATTCGCTCTTTGTAAATTTCTATTCTCACTTGCGAGTCTATTTTGGATTCCCTTCTGCAATCTGTCTGCTATTTTCTGATCTTTTTCTGGATCAGCCCATTCCATCCCGTCAGGGTCTATAAATCTTACCGGATTGTTTCTAGCATAATTATAAGGAACCACCTCTGTCTTTCTCCGCCAGCGGATCGACGCTTCCCTACCTGCCGATCACCGGATCATAGAACCTTGCGCCATAGTCATATTCGTATTTATGGACTGAAATCCTCATCTATGTTTACTCGCCTCCAAACTTCATCATCAGCAGTAATGTATTTTACAACACCATATTTCAAATCAAAGAACAACTGTGTTTCGATGGTTGAATCTTTTTCCTTCCTTGATATTTTAAACCTGTATAAACCATCTCCGATTTTATACGATTCCAATGAATCAAGTGAAAACTCTTCAAAATTCCAACTTGAATGAATACTATCGTATGAAATTGACACATAGCTACTATCAGGGTGATTCTTTCCAATATTCAATATTTTATAGGGGTACATATTTCCTTGAAATAGCTTTTTACTTGAACCATAATAAATAGTCCCTATTAGTATTTTGTATCTGCCGCTATGTGCAAAAGGATTCCAATCTGCATAACCAATGTCTTTCCGTAAAATGTAAGAAGTGTCAAGAACTCCTTTATCTGATTCAAAAATGAGCGTATCACCCTCATTATATACATCCAATAATGATTTCTCAAAGTCATTGAAATACACATTCCGCTGACATGAACCGAATAAGAGCGGAATCAGTACCATTATACATACCGTGTTTTTCATTAGTCAATTACATTAACTGTGATTCCCAAATTTCTCCAATAATCTATCAAATCGTTCAGCCAGGTCCCCGCGCTGTGTCCTCCTAAACCACCTTTATGATTTTCGCGTTCTTGCCCCCATTCAGCACCCTCTATTTTTCCATATCTCGAACTGCCATAAAACCAATTGTTTTTGGATGACACTTTATCACTTTTAGTCGAAAACTGCCCGCCTAACAATTTCTAATCTGTTCCATAAAACCAAAGAACTCGAAAAGCAGCAGCTCTCACTTTCAGCTAAAATAAATATAAAGAGGTGCCCCAAATAAGAAAACCATCGCGGCTATAGCATACCAGTATTTTTACTCCACTTCGGGTAAATAAAGGGGAACGCCAAGCTAAGTATTAATCCGCCAAACAGGATAATAATAATTGCTTTAGCAACAATAACCAATGGCCATTAGGCCCCATCTGATGTACTTATTCCCGCAATGAGAGCAAGTAATAACGTCATGCCGATAGACAATAATAGCCAAGCCATAACTAATTTCATTGGATTATTCAAACCATTCATCTCCCACTATTTTTCCGTTAACAACTTTATACCTCCCCGTCGTGCTAAAAACAAACCTTTCATTTATAGCCTTCCACATTCACCCGCCTCCAAACCTCACCTTCTTCTGTAATATATTTCACAAGGCCATAGTTCAAGTGCCAAAAGAGTTGCTTCTTTGTACGTTTATCTTTATCGATGCGTGAAATCCGAAATCGATACAGATTTGTATCTACCTTGAACCGGGCTAACGATAATTGACTTAATTCTGGAAATCTCTCCAGCATGATGATATT
>NZ_JBLFFL010000016.1:0-14078 GCF_051400755.1 Parapedobacter brassicae | reverse complement strand
GGTGAAAGGCTAAGGCTGGATCAAAATAGCGTTTAGGAATAGGTTGATCCGGATGACACAGTTCACGTTACACTACCAAGCTGATGAATGAAAAATAAATCGGCTAATGCTGATAGTTATCTTCCAATACTTTCACAATATCACTTTCACGGAAAAAGGATTTTCCGCTCGAGTTTGATAAAGGGTATCAGTCCGTCATCCCTGTATTGCTGCAATGTCCGTTTGCTGATATGTAGCATTTCGCAGACCTATTCGCCTGTCAGATATATTTTAAGTGATGCCCAATACTATGATATAGATGTATTATCGTCCTTTTCTGCGCCCCCGGTAAAACAAAACTAATGAAGCTTTTTTGAATCATTGCCTACAAGTTCTGAACACGGCTATATCAATGTCAAACTCCGTCGTTTTTCACATGGAAAGCGCCAGGCCCGGATGGTCATCGGCGCTTTCCTGTTTTTCGGCGGGTTTCATGGGCTGTTCCATTTCAATCCGCTCCAGCTCATCCATCACCAATTCCCTGACCTCGCGCTTGATGGTCAGGTAATTCTCGCGGATATCCTCGGCGGTGACAGTGGCGATCCGGGGGATGGGTTTGTACCGTGCTTCCTCCCCAGCGATGGCATCGTGGTCATTCTGTATCTCGGCATGGAAGACCTTCTGGGTAATCTTCTCCCCGGGATTATCGGCTACGATGCCCACGAAGGCGCCGGATGACAGGGTGGCGATCTTCGAAGCGGGAATGGCGTGGTCAAGCTACGCGGACTTGGTGAATGTGGTGTGCGGATCGAGCGGGATTGCATCAGCGCGGGCACTGGCGTCCCATTATACACTGCCGAACTCTTCCGGATAGCTCACCGTTCCCGATATGCCCGCCAAACCGCCCTCCACCAATTCAATCGCCATAAAGACATTTTCCGGTACGTCAAACGGTGCTTTTATGCCCCATTTTTTTGCAGGGCTAAACCCGAACCGGGGATAGTAGTGCTCATGTCCCAAAACGATTACCGATGTATACCCCAACTTTCTGGCCACTTCAAGTCCATGTTTTATCAACATGCCCCCGATGCCCCTGTTCTGGAAGTCAGGCGCTACGCTCACCGGGGCCAATGCCAAACTCGTGAACGCTTTGTTGCCATTGTTTACAATCCGGATCTTGGTAAAACAGATGTGGCCGACGATCTCCGGCCCGATTGCCGCCACCAAGGAAAGCTTAGGTACGAATGCCTGTTTATTCTTCCTCAACCTGTCGACCAGCTTTGCCTCCTCATCCTGTCCAAAGGCCAGGCGGGTAACGTCACGGACAGCCTTGCCGTCTTCATTCCGTTCTTTTCTTATGGTGATGCTGTTATTCATCTTGATTTCCCTGATGGGCTGCTGGACGACGTGCCCGCAATGGGCACGGATGCCAACGCCCCGGCATGAAATTATGCGCCAAAAAAATAAAAGGTATCACGTACCGTAGAAATTACGGTACCAATCGGATCGGCCCCTCGAAGGCCCTAAACTATATCCATGCGCGAATATGTGAAACGGGTATGTCTCGTAGCCAGTAAATATAAGGATTTTTTAAAAAAGCGAAAAGCCCGGTATTTTTGGGATAACCGGACTTTTCTATCAACCTAAACCAATATCAATAACGGAAAAGCAACGCGTTTGTTTTGCGGGTGCCCCGAAATATTTTAATTATTTTAATCTAACGGGTCCGCTAAACTAATCGCTAAAATTGGAGGTTAGTAAGCCCCGGGGAAGGATCTGATCACCACAGGCCGGCTTTTGGTATCACCCGCCCGACGGGTAACGGGAAACCGGATGCTATCTTTCCACCACCTTCTTCAGGCTATCCAGCATGATTGCCCAGTTTTTTGCCGATTCTTTTTGTTCCTCTTCGGACCTGTTTTTGCCCTGTGTCAGCGTGACCGCTGTTTTTCCGCTTTGCTCCGTTAACTCAATGGTTACCGTGTGGTGATGCTCCGGTATATCGGGCAGCCCTGATAGCGGGCTGTAATGCGTGTATTGAAGTTTTTTGCCGGGAATTGTTTCAAGGATAATGCCTTTATCTTCATATTCCTTGCCATTCATCTCGCCCTTCCAGGAAATTGCACTTCCCTCCTTCCAATCGGATGCCACGGTAGCGCCAAACATGAATTCCTTGTTTTTCTGCGAATCCACCAACGCATCCCAGACGTTTTCCGCCGGAGCATTGATGATCGTTTGTGCTTTTGCAATCAGATTTTTCATGGCCATCGTTCTTTGTTTCTTTTTTAAACAGCTTACAGGCCAACTGGTTTTTGCCGATGCCTATTACGAACTTTTTGATGCTGGATATCCGATCACAGTGGCCGGCCCGAAGGACGAGATTTATCCCAAGGAGGATTTGAACGTATTTGCTAACTTTATTGTCAGCTAGCATTGGACCGGATTCGGGTTGACAGGTGTTGTTTTCGGAAAAAAATGAGATGATCCCCAACGACATGCTGAAATTCCGGATAGGATATACATGAAATCTTGCGTCCCTGGTTCGAATCCAGGTGGTACCACATAAAAAAGGGTCTTTTTTTATGCACCTACGCATAAAAAGTTCCGCAAGCCCTAATCGGAAAAAACGCTTCCAGAGAGGTTCTACAGGTTTTTTTGTTGAACCCGGCGCCGAGAGTGGCACAAATATGTCACAGAAATCAGGCGCCACAGAAAGTTAAGGTTTATGGCAACCGTAAGCGCAAAGGTGTTCAAACACCACAGGAAATCCGACGGTAGCTACAATGTTAAGATCAGGGTTTTCCACCACCAGAAAAAGTACATCGAAACCGAGTACTATGTTTCCGACAATTATAAATCAAGTTGAACATAGCCCAGACAACCGAAGTTACAAATTAAATCTGCCAACAACCGTTTGAGGTTAACCATTAATGAGTTTTTCAAAAATATCAGTAGGACTGCCTTTTAAATTTAGCTGGTCGAAGTAATTAAACCACCCTTCACTTACCATCAGCTTCTGGACAGCATCTGCTAGTTCGTCAGTTTCAATCGTCCAGATGACAAAGAAATTATATCCAGCGCGGTGAATGGTGTCCTGGTCATTTTCCTGCATACCAATTATAGTCACACCGTTGTCCATCAGTCCCTTAGAAACTTCATTCACATGTGTGAGGTAGGCGGTTCTATCTTCTTTGCTTAGATCGTTCCACGCTTGTGTAGGTGAAAAGATAACTTTAGTTAGAAGAGTCTAATACTTAATTACCTATCGCCAAAGATATAACCAATCAATATAGAATGAGATAGACAAATCATACCAATGATGTCACTATTAGTGCAAATGTTTTGGTCGATCGGGATTTGCGCAGCCATATTTATCATTGTTATACCGCTCACACCAGTCGTAAAGACAATTGCCAAAATATATTTATCTTAGGGATCATGAAATCAATAGTTCAATATCATTTTATCAATGAAAAATATGGGAAGACCTTACTGATAGATATTGTTCCGATTTCCGAAATCAATAAGTACATAGAAACAGAGCCCACCCATAGGCTTACTTATTACGATATGACTTTTATAACCAATGGAAATGAAAACGTATTAATTAATCAGACGGAATTGCATGTCCGTTCAGGAGATGTGATCTGTTCTATTCCCGGTGAGGTCTGGAGCTGGCCAAAACAGACAGCAATGCAAGGATACGTGCTGCTATTTGAAGAAGAATTTCTGTTCTCATTCTTCAACGATAAACAGTTTTTAAACAAACTCAGGTATCTGAAACCTGGCCGTACTTCGCCTTTGATACGGCTTAACAAAAATCTCTTTAAAAACGTTGTAGATTATCTGGAGCAAATAAACAATGAAATCCAACTGGGTGTTAATAGTAGCGATCATGTTCTCCGGGCGTTAGTCTATCTGATTTTGGCACTGCTTGAACGGGCGGAGGCCGTACCGGCTAATACTATCGACACATTCACAAAAGAAGAACAGGCCAACAGGCATACCCAGGTCTTCGTAGAGCTGGTAAACGAGCATTATTTACAGTCACATGATGTCCAGTTCTTTGCTGACAAACTTTTCATAACGGCAAATTATTTAAACAGGATGACGAAAGAGTATTTGGGTTCTACGGCTAAATCATTTATACTTAAAAGGTTAATTCAGGAAGCAAAAAACTTACTCGATTATACCAGCTTATCAGTTGCTGAGATCAGCAATCATTTAAAATTTGAAACGCCCAGCTACTTTGTCCGCCTTTTTCGAAACTATATGGGGATGACGCCAAAGCAATATCGTGATAGACGATACTAGTATTGGATTTTTAACTCTGGAGAATTTTTGTAATGACCGGTAGAATTTTCATTGGTCATGTATCAATCGGCCACCAACAACTACTTTTCCACAGAACAATATTTAACCCTTAATAAAATTAAACAGGAAGCTGGAACCCACAAAAAAGAGATAAAAGTCGATTATGATTCTAAAAAGACAATGTCAATCCCTATTACTGGTGTTATTGGTGTCTGCAACACCGTTGCTGGCTCAGCAAGGCAATAAAAGCGCAACCGCTAAATGGTTTAAAAAGCATGTGGAGGCCCAAACATCCTACAAACCCCGTATCATCAACATCACGGATCTCGGTGCCGATCCCGATGACGAACAGTCGCTGGTTAGACAGTTAGTGTCCGCTAGTGAATTCGATATCGAAGGATTGATAGTTTCTACCGGCTGCTGGAAGAAGTCGCAAAGCAACACCCGCATGCTCGACAAGATTGTAGCGGCTTACGGCGAAGCTTACCCTATGCTTCGTGTCCATGCCAGCGGGTATCCTGACCCGGCATATCTGAAATCAATTTCTGTACTGGGTCAAACGGGCTACGGAATGGGCGATGTAGGTAAGGATAAAGATAGTCCAGGTTCAGACCTGATTATAGCTTCAGCAGACAAGGATGACCCGCGCCCCCTATGGGTGATGGGCTGGGGCGGGATGAATACCATAGCCCAGGCAATCTGGAAAGTAAGGGAAACACGGTCGCCTGCAGCATTTGAAAAGTTTCTCAGCAAATTACGCCTGTACGATGTATTGGGGCAGGATGATGCCGGAGCCTGGATTGCCAAGAACTTCCCCGATGTTTTTTATATCCGTGCTAAAGGGGTGTATGACTGGGCCCCTTCCGACGAGTATATCGACACCTGTATACAGAACAACGGACCTTTGGGCGCGGTTTATCCCGATCGTAAATGGTCTACCGAAGGGGATTCGCCGGCATTTATGCATGTTTATCCCAATGGCCTGAATGATCCGGAAAAGATTGATCAGGGCGGCTGGGGCGGCCGTTTCAGCTTTACAAAGAAAGCAGGTATCCGCAGTATGTCTGAAGTGGCAAAAATTAATAAAGATGCTGAGCCGCAATACGATCCGTATTATATGTATGGTAACACCCCCGAGGGTGGCAAAGCCATCAAACGCTGGAGTGATGGGTACGATAACGATTTCGCAGCCCGCATGGACTGGAGTATTACCAGCAATTATAAAGATGCCAACCACCATCCTGTTGCCGTATTGAATGGCAATAAAAGCCGAAAGGTAATAGAGACAAAAGCCAGGGCCGGAGCGACAGTTAACTTGCGTGCCGCCGGATCTGCCGACCCCGATGGTGACGCGCTATCCTATAAATGGCATTTTTATAAGGAACCCAGTAGCTACGATGGGACGATAACTATTCGACAGAATACAGCTGCCATGGCTAAATTGGACATACCAAAGAACGCGGCAGGTAAGACAATCCATGTTATTTTAGAAGTTCGTGATAATGGCACTCCTAATCTGATTGCTTACCGTCGTTTAATTGTAAAAGTGAAGTAGTTATGAATATGAAAAGTATCTTCTTAATGTTTTGTTCACTGGCGCTTGTTTCACAAGCCCGGCCGCAATCGGCCAGTATAAGTGGTGTGGTAAAAGATAAATCAACACAACTCCCCGTTGGCGAAGCAGCAGTCCAGCTTCTGAAAAGGGGACAAAAAACAAAAACTGACAAGAAGGGGAAGTTTACCATTCGCATTCCCAAATTGGCACGCTCGCCGACAGATACCCTCTTAGTTATCGACAGCAGGTATTGTTCGCAGCGAATCGGGTTTCCATTATCGAAATCAACTGATGTAGAGATCAAACTGAGTGCTGCCAAAAACAGGCTCATTGTAACAACTGACCTGGGCGGCGTAGACCCTGACGATGAACAATCAATGGTACACCTGCTGGTGGGTGCTGATGCGTTCGATCTGGAAGGGTTGGTAGTGGGATTAGCATGGTTAAAGGCTGATCAAAACCAGCCTGGTATTAAGCCGCTCGGCGCCATTATCGATGCTTACGAGAAGGTGTATCCGAATCTTAGCGTACATGCCGACGGCTATCCAACTGCGGCTTATCTACGTTCTATAGTCGCTGTCGGACAGGCATTACCAAACATGTCAGGTGTGGGTGATAATAAAGGCAGTGCCGGCTCTGAGTTGATTATCAGGATGGTAGATAAAAATGACCCGCGACCGGTATGGCTGAATGCTTGGGGTGGTTCCAATACGATTGCCCAAGCACTCTGGACGGTGAAAACAACGCGTACTGAAGCTGAGCTGGCAAAGTTCATTAAAAAAATAAGAGTGTTTGACATTTTGGGTCAGGATGATGCCGGAGCATGGATTGCGAAAACGTTTCCTGGATTGATTTACATTCGCGCTAAATCTATTTATGGGTGGGCTCCGTCTGATGAATGGGTGAAAACTCACATCCAAAGTCACGGACCACTGGGAGCGGTGTACCCAAATAGAAGATGGGCAACCGAAGGAGACTCGCCTGCATTTCTTCATGTATGGGCACATGGCCTGAATGACCCTGACGCGCTGGATCAGGGTGGCTGGGGTGGCCGCTTTAACACAAAAAAAACAAGTGATATTCGGGTAATGGACATAACGGCAAGAACGCCGGGTTTCGATGAGAAACGGTACGATCCCTATTATATGTTTACCAACACATCCGAAGGGACTGCGGCCATAAATAAGTGGAAACAACACATTTACAACAACCTGCAAGCCCGTATGGATTGGAGCGTCACCCCTAACTACGCCGATGCCAACCATCATCCGATGGCAGTGCTGAATGGTGATAGAACGAAGCAGTCTATTGAAACGACGGCCACAGCAGGAACATCTATCCAACTAAATGCTACCGGTTCTTCTGATCCTGATGGCGATGTAATCTCATACAAATGGTATTTATATGATGCACCCAGCAGCTACAACGGGGCAGTATCTATTCAAAACAGTACATCTGCATGGGCTCAATTAGAAATTCCGAAGGATTCCGGTGGTAAAACCTTTCATATTATTTTGGAAGTACAAGATAATGGGACTCCTAACCTGGTTTCTTATCGTCGTTTTATCGTTCATGTGAAACCTGCATCTGAAATCCCCGGCTCTGGACAATGAGCCTAAACGAAGTACCTGTCTCCGGTATGCCGTATAAGCCTCACCCCGCTAAGGTGGTGGTGACGAAGGTGCTGCATTTTGATAATACGAGTTTGCCTTATCCGCTGCGGTAGATTTTGTTTTCCTTTCCAACCAGAACAATAAAGCCTTTGGGCAATGCAATATCCAGTACTTCCTTTTCAGCGATTCTATATCATCGTAATCAATATCAATGGTGAAAAAATCGACATATTCTTCAAAGATAAGGTAGTTGCGTCGATGCTAACTTGCATTTTTCACTAATTGCTTCTCGGTCTCCAGCAGGCAAAGAATGTGGCAAAAGAAGGTTCGCAAACAGATTCTCGCATGTCATCGGTCGGGTGTGACTTTAATAATAACTTCATACTATATGTTTATATTTGCTTAATGCCACAGGAAGTTAATAATCAAAAGTTAGCATGGCTAAATCAGAACCGGAAGCGCTATTCATTATGCCCGAAATGCAAAAAGGGCGAACTGGATACGAGGATTCCCAGGCAGTGGGTTATCAAGTTTTTTTTAGGCTGGCTTCCGTTAAGACGGTACCAGTGTAATAGCTGTCAACGCAAAATTTATATTTGGGTAGGATGATATAGATTTAAGGCAGAGCAAATGAAGTTGCGATAACTAAGGAGTTAATACCCTGGAAACACATGGTTAATATAGATCAACTACGTTTGTAACGTTAACACGTCTTCTCACAATAGCTTTATAATTGGTTAGTGAACGCTCCGGACTCCCCGTTTCGGAGCGTTCACATATAAAGTACCTGCCCAAATAACCAGGTTGCCTGAATTGTTTTTCCGGCAGGTCCCGAGATTTGCCAACAGATTAGAGCATTGGTTGGTCATATTTACGTGGTAATATTTGATGTATACCCCATTTCCGTCATTGCGGCGGCTTATCCAACTAAATTACGAAAACGCTTAAATCAACAATTATCAATAGCTGCGGGATAGTCATTATACAGTATTATGCATTTGTTCACTCGGCATGGCCGGTACCTAACCCACTGCCGCTGCCGTGATGGAAGATGAAAGCGGCATGAAACTGATCCATTGCGGCATTGATTACACCTTTCCTATATAAAGCTGTGGCCCGATGAGGAAGAGCGTAGAATTGCTACCTAGAAAATTATATTAAAAGTAGGCAGGTTGTAACAATGTGCCTTTTGCATGCGAGTCTGGAGCCTAACCGATAAGGCACTCAACAAGCACAAGCTTGTTATAGAATTTCGGTGGTTCAATATGGTGGTCACCTTAGTTTTCATTTCAAGAATGCCATGAAAAATTGCCGAATTTCGCTTTAGAAAATCCACAAATATGGCACTATGACACTTGCAATTTTAATCATTATTGCATAAATCTGGGCTTGTAGTTCTTTAGAAGGCCCCTTTTCCAACATATTTTTATCATTGAGGATGCCTGAAAATCCTTGTCAGCATAGCAAACGCATTGACAGTTATGGCAACGAAAAAAACACTCACTTTTGGACTGACTCACCTTGCTGTTGCGGTTAAAGATCTTCATGTAACCAAAACGTTCTACCAAACGGTGTTTGACATGGAAGTCATGTACGACGAAGCAGCATTTATTCAACTTGCCACACCCGGAACTCATGATATTCTGGTGTTTGAGAAAAACAAAACGGCAGATGGAAAATCTGGGGGCATTGCTCATTTTGGTTTCCGGCTTCGTGACCCCGAAGGTATCTCCCTAATGGAACAAAAGATTTTGAAAGCAGGCGGAAAAATCATCGACAAAGGCGAATTTCTTCCGGGCTCGCCGTACATTTTTTTCAGAGACCCTGACGGGTATGAAGTGGAAGTGTGGTATGAGGGTTCTTAGCTTATATAGCGCCGATCCTGATCAGGAAAACAAGACGGGATATCCGCGAAAAAAATAGCAGAATGGATAATCAACGGAAAATATTAGCTATCTTCGATCAGCTAAAGACAACTTGAATCATGGACAGTATAATCAACGAGCTGATCTCGACGGTGCTTCAGCTAGCCGTATTCACCCTGATCCCTTTCCTGGTGTATGTGATCATCAAGAAGAAAGTGGGCGGATTTTTCCGCTACGTCGGATTCGTTAAGACAACCTCGAAGGCCATCTGGCTGTCTTTGGGAACCTCGTTTTTCTTTTTGGCCGGAGCATTACTATTGGTGGTGTTCAGTGAAGACATCCGGCAAATCATGCTTACCCCGCCGAGCGTCACGGGCAAACTCCGGGAGATGGGATTCGGCGCGACATCCGTGATCACTCTGTTCCTCATCGCCTGCCTGAAGACTTCCTTGGCCGAAGAAATCCTTTTCCGGGGGTTCATCGCCAAACGGCTGACGAGTTGGTTGGGTTACCGGAAAGGTAATTTCTGGCAATCCCTCCTGTTTGCTGCCATCCATGCGTTGTTGTTTTGGGCGCTCACCAAAGCCGGGTGGCCATTTTTGCTGTTCATCTTCTTTTTCTCGGGGATAGCGGCTTATCTTATCGGCTACATCAAGGAAAAAGTGGGCAAGGGAAGTATCCTGCCCGGTTGGGTGGCTCATGGCACGGGGAACCTGGTATCCTATTGGATTATCGCGTTTGTGATTTAGGTTGTGTACTACCACCGATCCGGTGCTCCTTTCACTCGACAAACCGGTAACTGGCATGCACATCATAATCAATTCCATGTTTATCTTTTAGTTGCTGAATATGACGCAGTGTTGTCTTTCTGTGCGGGCTGGCAACACCGTCGCCATACGGTTCGAAGGAATGCAGGATGATTTCTTCAAGCGTACTGTCCAAGCTCATTCCTTTGTGTTCCGCCAGATCATGTAACAGGGATGTCAGCCGTTTTTCAAGCCGGACGGGCACATCCACGCGTTCGATTTTTATGGCCGGAGTAGTGGGCATGATGTAATGTCCGAACCCGAGATAGTTGCCGTATGGATCCTGGATCTGATAGTCGCGCATATCGTATGGCCGATCAGCAACGGGTTCGGTGACCGCCACCCCATTATTTTTGTGAAATTCATACAATTCATCAGCATCCTCCACCGCGAAATAGGCCGAGCAACCACCGGCGTTGTTTTCCTGTTTCATCAGATGTATAGCTACCCCATCGAGGCTTACCGAAGCAAAGTGAGGTGGGGCACCCCACTCAAATTCCAGTGTGAAACCCAGTTTTTCCGTGTAAAATAGGATGGCTTCGGGGATGTCCGGGACCGTGAAGCCCGGGTTTACACTGTTGCAGATCACCGAAGGGGGAACCGTCTTTGCCATATGATTGCAGGTTTTTTTGAAAGTCCGTCTGGGTTGATGTATTGTATTTTGTCGCTCATTTTGCTTGTCGTTTATTTGTCATGAATTGAGTTGCGCTGCATTAACTCGAAAACGCATACTCGTTACTTGGGTTGTCGAAATAATTTCTACGCGTTCTAGTTCTACGGGTGGGCAGCCCAATTGGTCGATAAGCCGTAACCCATTCCCAAGGATAAGAGGAAAAACATGGATGACTAATTCATCTACAAGGCCTAACTCAATGCCTTGCTGACCAATGCTATGACCCAATATTGCTACATTTTTAATTCCCGCCGCTTTTTTTGCAACTTCAATTACCTGTTTTACCCCGCCGGTAACAAACTGAAATGTTGTAGTGCCTATACTGAGGGGTTCCCGGGCATTATGGGTTACAACAAATTGCGGGATTTGTCCTCCTCCGTATGGAAGAGCCTCAGCCGTTACTTTATTATTTCTGAAATCTTTGTTTCCTAATACGACAGCTCCCAGTTCGCTCAAAATTCGATCGGCCATATCGTCAGAACCGTCGGACTCATAGTTGGAAATCCAATCCCAATCATCTTCGTTTGGTTTCGCAATAAAGCCGTCTATGGACATTGTTGCGTGTATTAGAACCTTTCCCATGATGCTGATTTGTGTCTTTTCAAGATGAATACTGTTAGCGATTCGTTGTTATCTTGCTGTCGTTATCGCTTTTTTTTCATACTTACCGTTCTTCCACAAAGTTATTAGTCAGCAAGGGAATTTCTGTAGTGCAAAAATGACAATCTGAGGGGGTAATTGAGACAACATCCGGGATAACAGTGTTGTCTTGTCAAAGTCAAGCTATCAGACGTGATCTCGTATTGCATACGGATGAGGAACAAAGGCTACCATTTGGACACTTCAATATTATTTAACCCCCCACTAAATCACCCACATCTTTTAAATCCCAATCTCGTAAAATTAATCTATTTGTTTCCAATATCATATCATTTTTTTCTCTCATTTTGCTGATATTTTTGATTTATTTTCTCAATTATTATTCATTATTTCCAACGCTTCGGTGACCCATTTTTATGCCCATTGCTGTTCCGGCGAGGCCCCTAAGTCATCGTCTGACGGTTTGGACCAGGGGATAACCGCTGTCTCGGGATATGGCAACGTAAAATAAAATACAGCGCCTTTTCCTACCTTATTTTCCACACCGATCTCGCCGCCGTGCTGCCGGATAATGGCATCGCAGATGTAGAGTCCCAGCCCCATTCCCGCGGAGCTCCTCATATCGCCCTCGCTTATCCTGAAAAAGCGCTCGAATATCCTGCCTTTCAGTTCTTCGGCGACACCGATACCTGAATCCATGACACTGACCCTGATCTGCCCGCCGTCGGTAGCTTCCGATGTGATGCTGATATCACCGCCATCCGGCGAGTATTTCATGGCATTTAAAATCAGGTTTGTCAGGGCCTGCCCGATCCGGTCCCTGTCAATAAAGACAGGCTGTACAGCACCTGCTTCGAAAATAAGCCGGTGTTTCCGGCTGAACAATTGCAGGTCATGGATATATTCCCCGATCAATCCGTTGAGATCCGTCTTTTCGGGATTCAGCTCCAGCAGGTCTTCCATTATCCTGGTCGTATCCACCAACCTGTCCAGTAAAATGATAAGGCGATCCGTTTGTTTTCCCAGCTTCCTGATGGCCTGGAAATTGGTTTCATCGCTGTTCTCATGGAACCGGTTCAGCAATAACTGGACATAGGCCTTGATACCGGTAACCGGCGTCATCAATTCATGGCTGGCCATCGCGATAAAATCATTCTTATGCTGCTCAAGCGTCTTCCTGCCGGTGATATCGATGACGCAGCCTGCCATGTGTTCCGCTTTGCCGGTTTTCGGCGCAGCATAGACCTGGGCATGGAATGCAAGCCAACGCTCGTTCCCGTTTGGGAGGACTACGCGGATATCCTCCCGTATCAGCCCCGAAGTACCGGATCTGCTGGCCCATTCAACGGCTTTCAGGTAACGGGCAAGGTCATCGGGATGGAAGACCGACCGGAATGCTGCGGCCAGGTCGGGTACGGTGGGAGGCACTTCGAACAGGCGCAGCATCTGGTTATCGGGCCTCACCTCGTCCTTTTCCAGATCCCAGATAAAGGTGCCCAATTCGGCAGCAAGGACGGCCGATTGCAACCGTTCTTCCGATTCGCGCAGGGCCTCTTCCGCTTTGCTCCTTTCGATCAGGTCAGCCGCCTGGCGGGCCAGGATGTCTAGGAGGCCGAGACTATGCTCGGACGGACGGTGCACCTTTTTCCAATGGGTGGAGATCATTCCGACGACTTTCCCGTCCCGCGAAACCAGCGGGGTTGTCTGTACGGAACGGATTCCAGACCAGCGGAAGGGATCGAGATCGTCTTCACCGATGAAATCGCATTGTTCGATATCGGAGGTTACCACCCGCTGTCCCAAGGCCAGCGCCATACCGCAGACGGTGCCCGAATGTGCCTTCACCCGTTTCCAGAACGCCGCAGACCGTGGATCGAAACCCTTCGAGGCCAGGAGGAGCAATTCATTTGCTTCCGGAACGAACAGTTGCATGCTGCCCATATCCGACCGGGAAAGCGTGACTGCCGCATCGAGGATATCCCGGTACAGTTGGTGTACGTTGTTCTCTGCTATCAGGCTGCTGCTGATTTCCTGTAATTTTCTCATGTCGGCCAGCTCTGCCGTGAATCTGTTCCCGTCTTGGCGTGGATTGTTAAGTTCTTTCATCGTTACGTTCCATATAACAGTAACAAAATATTGGAAGGATGGACTGAAAAATTTTCAGATTTATAACCGGGAAATTTTCTTGTGTACAGCCGGCAGATTGCTATAAATGTACCTGTTTTCTCATTTGTAATACCACCTGCACCCGGTATCATGGAAAAATAAACCGCAAAAGTCTTTTGATAGCCTTCAGCGCAGCTCATTCTGAAATAACCCATACGCCAGGATGGGATGTATCGGTTTCAGAATTGCTCCCGGTAATTATCGCAGTAGCAACGTTGAGAAAAATTATCATTATAATAGTACGATATGGAATCCATTATTTATGCCCGTTGATTCAAGTGTTTGACATGAATACAGCACTAAAATTCTATTGTGAAGTGTTAGGATTCCATATCCATGAAAGCGCTTCATGGAGCTGGCGAAGGAGGTCGGGAGGGAACGATACCTGACGGCAACAGCAAGTGCCGTGGAACGTAAGAAGAACACCGCTAGGTAGTGTAACGTGAACTGTGTCATCCGGATCAACCTATTCCTAAACACTATTTTGATTCAGGCGCAGCCTGTCAC
>NZ_JBLFFL010000015.1:0-18863 GCF_051400755.1 Parapedobacter brassicae | reverse complement strand
GGTGAAAGGCTAAGGCTGGATCAAAATAGCGTTTAGGAATAGGTTGATCCGGATGACACAGTTCACGTTACACTACCTTCAAGTTTTGATCAATTTTACCGGACGTTAATGAATAGTTGGTTGAATTCAATAAGATAAGATGATACATACTTATAAGATATCCCTCGCTAATCATATGAAGAATGGATGGTCTATTTTGATTTATGCAGTGTGCTTTTACGGACTTACCTATTATTTAAAATATCGATTTGGTATACAGGATATGAGGCTGTATAATTTAATTTGCTTTTTTGCATTTCTGATATTCTTCATACCTCAGTTGATCATTCATCTGACCTATTATTGGCTAAACGAAGGGCGTATATTCTACTACAACCCTTCGGAACATCACATAACAATCCGGATAAGAGGAAAGGAATACGGCTTTAATTTTGATGACATAGAATCGGTCGAGCGCAATAAATCGTTTGCACTTTCCGGTGTAATGTATCAATGGATGCCTTGGGATAATTATAATTATTCTGTTATTCGATTAAAAAATGGGCAGCGGTTTGTCATAACGAGTCTTTTGGTACCAGACATGGATTTGCCGTTAGAAGACAAGAAAATAAACCTAAAGAAGCGCTTCTATGCTTATCCTTTCGGAGCAAGGGAAGTCATTGATGTTACATAAAATAACAAAAAATTATCTTGGAAATGATCCGCCCAATTCGTAACATTACAATGGAAAAACAATAGCCTAAACCGGAGAATAATCAACAGATCGATTAACTGGCTTTTGTAGGTGAGAAGGGATCGTGTGCGGGCAGCAGGTGCATTCCGTTCAGCGGTGCCATGCGTCAGTTGCATATGCTTGGAGGGAAACAAATATTGAACAAACATCAAAATCATGATCATAAAACCGATTGTAATCGCACTCATTTTTTCGACGACCGCCATGCTCTCCTGGGCACAGAGCAACGCGCTCCCGGCGAGCGGGAATGTGGGCATAGGGACCAATGCTCCCACAACCCTCTTAGAATTAAGGAAAGTAGCAGAAGCGGGAGCCGAAAAGCTGTTAAAGATAAGCGTTTCCGATGCGTCGGACGATTTTTTATCCATCGAAAATGCTACCGGCGTTGACGGGCAATTCGGGCCGGTGATAAAGGGAACGAAAGTGTCCGATAATCGCTTTGCATTGATGGTTTTGGGAAGTATTGGTGATGGGACTATGGATAATGGCAACAATGCCGTGGTGGCCTTCGATGCGCGGCTGAATACCGGCGCAGTGATTAATAGACCCTTGTTCGTTTGGCAGAGTTATTCTACTCCTTATATGACCATGCTGAGCGATGGGAGGCTTGGCATCGGCACTACCACTCCCCAGGCCAAGCTTGCGGTAAACGGCACCATCCTAGCCAAAGAGGTGAAAGTGAAGACTGACATCTCCGTGCCGGACTACGTGTTTGAGCCGGATTATGAGTTGCCTACCCTGGAAGAAATCGAAACCTACGTGAAAGAACACAAACACCTGCCAGAAGTCCCCTCGGCTGCTGATGTGGCGCGTGATGGCCTGGACCTGGCGGAGATGAACCTGCTGCTGCTGAAGAAGGTGGAGGAGCTGACGCTGCATTTGATTGAGAAGGAGAAGCAACTGCAAGAAAGCCTGGTTCGAGAGCAAGTAAGGGATAAACGTATAGCGCGATTGGAACAGCTGATGACCAATTGAACCAACATAAAAATACCCAATGCAGCCCTTGTAAAACCGACATATTCCATATAACTTTACGCTATCATTATAGTCAGGTATTGAACTTAAACGCTATGAAAAGACCGAACCTGTTTTGGACGCGCAAGAAGCTCCGATCATTCTCACTCACGGAAGTACTGGTGGTACTGGTGATCATTGGGATCATCATCCTGCTGGCGCTGCCAAACCTGATGCCGCTGATCACGAAAGCCAAAAGTACGGAGGCCAAAGGGCAGCTGCAGCATGTGTATACCTTGCAGAAAAATCAGTTTTACGAGCGCTCGACGTACAGCGAGGAGCTTGCGGATATTGGCTTTGAGCAGGAGAAGCTGGTGACGGATGGGGGCCAGGCGAATTACCGTGTTGAAGTGGTGCATGCGGGCACCAGCGATTTCGTGGCCCGGGCTACCGCCGTGGTGGATTTCAACGGAAACGGGACCTACAATGTGTGGGAGATCGACCAGGACAAGAACCTCCGGGAGGTGACCAAGGATTGATGGCATGTACCTGTGGATAGCAGTGGTGGCTGGGCTTGCGGTGATCGCGTGGCAGGATTTCAGGGATCGGGCGGTATACGCGTGGTTGTTCCCGCTGCTGTGCGTGCTGGCTGTTGCCCACGCGGTTGACCTTGGGGTGTTTTCGCTGTATGTACTGGTCGCCAACCTGATTATCGTTGCGGGGCAATTGGCGCTGCTGAATCTGGTGATGTATTGGCGTACGCGGAAATGGCTGATGCATGGGGAGCAATGGATAGGATGGGGAGACCTTGCTTGTTTTGCCGTGTTGGCCTGTTGCTTTTCAACGGTCAATTTCGTGCTGTTCTATGTGGCGAGCCTGATCATCGTGCTGCTGGCGGCGTTGGTGACCATGGCGATGGGCTTCCGGACGAAACATGTTCCACTGGCGGGCGGGCAGGCGGTGTTGCTGGCCATGGTGTTGCTGGCAGATTATGCGCATCGCGGTAAGCGGTTACACACGGATATCGATATTATGCAGTTTATTCAATAGCTTGCAACGTACCTCATGGAGGAGCTTCACATAGACCTTGCCGACCTGAAACTGGTGAGTGCCCAGCAGGCCTGGCATTACCGCATCATTCCGCAACGGATGAACGGCCACCTGCTGTGCTATACCGACCGTGAAATGGACCTGCAACAGATGAGGGAGGAGCTGGAAATGCTCATCGGCATGGATGTGGAGATGAAAAGTCTTCCCCAGGCCGCCGTCACCAAATACCTGAACAAGCATTACCTACGGGAAGATGTGGAGCGGCAGGACACCGGCAGCGGATCGTATCTGGGTGAATCATCTGATTTTCTTTCGGACCTGATCGGCGAAGCGCGCCGACTGAAGAGCAGCGACATCCACCTGGAGGTCTATGAGGACCGCTGCCGCGTGCGTATCCGCATCGATGGACTGATGATTGAGCGGTACCGCCTGGAAAAGAAGGACTATCCGGCGGTCATCAATAAAATCAAGATCCTCTCAGGCTTGGATATCGCTGAAAAACGCCTGCCGCAGGATGGACGGATCAACTTCGATAACGGGCAGTATAAATTCGATATCCGGGTATCCATCTTGCCTACGCTGCACGGGGAGAAGGTAGTGCTCCGGTTACTGAACAACGACGCCACTAATATTTCGCTGGATACACTGGGTTTTTCTGAGCAGGACCTGCGCCACTACCTCGAAGGCGTGCAGCGCCCCAACGGCATGGTGCTGATCAGCGGCCCTACAGGGTCGGGCAAAACGACCACACTTTATGCGACGCTCAAGCTGCTGAATAAGGAGACCCGCAACATCCTGACCATCGAAGATCCCATTGAGTATACCCTGGAAGGCATTAACCAGGTGCAGCTCAAGGAGAGCATCGGCCTAACGTTCGCCTCGGCCCTGCGCACGTTCCTGCGCCAGGATCCGGATATCATCATGGTGGGGGAGATACGGGACGTGGAAACGGCCGCGATGGCCATCAGGGCCTCACTCACGGGACACTTGGTGCTATCCACTATCCACACCAATTCGGCCTGGGGGACGGTATCGCGGCTGATTGATATGGGCATCCCGCCATTCCTGCTGGCCAACACGCTGAACACCACCGTGGCCCAGCGGCTGGTGCGGCTGCTCTGCCCCGCCTGCAAGGAGGAGCAACCCTTCGATGTATCATTATACCCCCGCAACTTTATGCCCTACAAGCCGGTCAGCAGCCATTACCTAGCCAAGGGGTGCGACCAGTGCCACCATACGGGATACCGTGGTCGTGCCGCGGTGTATGAGATTATCCCCGTTGATCAGGCACTGGTCGGCAAAATCAAGCGGAATGAACATGATATCCAGGAGAACCTGACGGAAATGGGCATCAAAAGCCTGGCGGAAAATGCCTTCGAACTATTTGCCAATGGCAAAACGGCTATTGAGGAAATCTATCCGCTGCTTTTTAATTTCTGATCCGGGGAATAGCATTTTTTCATTTTGAAATCCGGGATTATTCATGTAACATTACAAGTATATTAACGCAATATTATTTTTTTAAAACTGGCTGATTAGCCATATGAAAGAACAATGACGACAGCTATCTTTGTTATGTAAGCAACGGAAAAAACAGGGACGAAACATCAACCATTAGGATAACCGGGAAACAAACAGCCTAAACCGAAGAAATCAGCAGTGCGATTTTCAGGCTTTTTGTGTGTGGTAGGCGATGATTTTATCGTGATGCTGTGTTATTGTACGCCCACAAGAAAAATTAACCGATAGATCATATGAAACTCAATGTAAGTACCGGTATCGTTTTCCTACTACTGCTGGTGATGCAGACACCACTGCATGGACAGACCTCGTCAGTCATTATTCCCTCCAATACATCGACGGGAAGCCTAGAAAAAAATCTATTGTTTTACGCTAATCAGCGTTATCAAGTGACAAGCCAAGGGCCCGGCATCAATATGGGGAGCTTATTTGATGGCAGATTTTCGCCTCAGCAGACGGATGCGGCACCCACAGTTGCGGCTCCGCTGGTGATTCTTATTGAAGGACTGCCAGGACATCATACCCAGCAGGGGGCGTGGGTTGGTTGGAGTACCCGTATATGGAGACCGCTGCAATTCAAAATAGAGGGATACAATACCTATAATGGTGCGAACCAATGGATAGAGGTGTGTAATGTTTCCGGGAATACGCAACTACATTACATGGATAAGATGCCTGCTGGCGCATTTACAAAGCTTCGATTTACTTTCTACACCGCATCCGGAACGAACGGATTGATGCAATTGACCGAACTTTTTTTTATTCATCCCGAAGCAACATCGGCATATGACGGTTTGCTGGTCAGAACCGATGCGAACGGCAATGTCGGCATCGGTACTACCACGCCCCAAGCAAAACTGGCAGTAAACGGCAATATCCTGGCCACCGAGGTGAAAGTGAAGAACGACATCTCCGTGCCGGATTATGTGTTTGAACCCGACTACGAATTGCCCCCGCTGGCCGACATCGAAGCCTACGTAAAAGAACACAAACACCTGCCGGAAATCCCTTCGGCTGCGGATATCGAAAAGGATGGGCTGGACCTAGCGGCGATGAATCTATTGCTGCTGAAGAAGGTGGAGGAGCTGACGCTGTATTTAATAGCGGAACGCAAAGCACGTGAGGTATTGGTGGAGCGATTGGCACTGATCGAAGCGAAAGACGCCAATAATCAGGACAGCAAAGAATTTACTAATAATCAATAAAAGAAGATGAAATCGTTGAAATTTAATCCAATCCTTTGCCTGATCTTTTTATTTCAAATACCCTTCCAAACTTACTTAATTGCGCAGACCTCATCCGTGATTATCCCATCGAATAGATCAACAGGGAGCTTGGAAAAGAATATTTTGTTTTTTGCCGATCAACGGTATCAGGTGACCATGCAGGGGCCTGCAATAGTATCAGCTCCGCTTTTTGATGGGTCAATGCAGATTGCGCAGACTTCGTCAGCTATCTCGCCGTCATCTCCTTTGGTAATTTTGATCGAAAATTTGCCGTCCTCGGCAGGGTATCATACCCAAGCGGGTGCGTGGGTGGGGTGGAGCAGCAGGTATTTGTTTCCATCACATTTCAAGATTGAGGCGTATAACACTTATTTGGATGCCAATACCTGGGTTGACGTATCGGAGGCCACCAACTATGGAGATCGTCATTACATGGTCGCGATGCCTCAAGGAGTCTTCTCCAAGCTACGGTTTACCTTCTATGAAGGTTTCCCCGGCACAGGTTCTGTTCATGGCTTCCTGCAACTTTCAGAATTGTTCTATCTTCTTCCCGAAGGAGCACAAGTGTATGATGGTCTTATGGTCAAATATAATGCCGCAGGAAACGTGGGCATCGGCACGGCCACGCCGGCAGAGCGGCTATCCGTAAACGGCAACATCCGGGCCAAGGAAATCAAGGTGGAAATGGCAAATTGGCCGGATTATGTATTCAACGCGGATTATCCACTTACGCCCCTGCCTGAACTTGAAGCCTATATTAAAGAGAACGGTCACCTGCCCGGTATCCCGACGGCCAGCAATGTGGAAGCCGATGGGGTGGCCCTGGCTGAAATGAACCGCAAGTTGCTGGAAAAAGTGGAAGAGCTGACGCTGCATCTGATCACAATACGGAAAGAGCTGGATATGATGAAGGCCGAAAAATCTAACCAATAATCAATAGAATATCGATATGAAACAGCTAATCGTTTTAACCGTCACATTTTTTTGTCTTAAATCAAACTTAGTATTCGGTCAGGACCCGAATATTCTGATCGGCTTGGCTTCACCCGCCTTTGGTGTCACCATAAAGGCAAATTTTCCAGGAACGGGAGCATGGACAAGGGGATTTAAAGTCGCCAACGAAGATAACAGCCAACCCTTCATTACACTGGGAACTTACGGAAGCTACACTGATGGGCAGTCTTCCGAGTTTTATTCCTATATCGGTCCGATCTATTCGAATCCTTATATGGTATTTCAACCTTCCGGAAATATCGGCATCGGTACAACGACCCCTCAAGCCAAACTCGCGGTAAATGGCGGCATCCTGGCCAAGGAAGTGAAAGTGAAGAATGACATCTCCGTGCCGGACTACGTGTTTGAGCCGGATTACGAATTGCTTGAGCTGGCCGAGATCGAGGCATATGTCAAAAAAAACAAGCACCTACCGGAAATCCCCTCGGCTGCGGATATTGAAAAGGACGGGCTGGACCTGGCGGCGATGAATCTGCTGCTGCTGAAGAAGGTGGAGGAGCTGACGCTGCATATCATCAAACAAGATCAACGGATTAATAAACTGGAGGCACAACAATCACCTGAACAAAAATGAAATTAACCATCAAAACACCCTTTATCCTATTCTTAGTCTCTTTATCTCCCTTCATCGCCGCCGCGCAACAATCGGGGAGCATCATTGTCGGCGGGGACTTTAACACGTATTATCCAGTGTCTTGGCATGATGGCGCATGGACCGCCAATAAACAAACGGAATTGCATATTGGCCGTTCGGCAACGCATACCGACAGCCAATGGAGGGGCGCACTAATCAGTACCTTTGAATATCATACGAACAACTGGGGACACCAAGCCAATTTCATCAACGCCCACCTCGCCTCATTCAGGGGAAGCACCAGTATTGACGGACGGAAATTCGTTGGGGGCTGGGCGGACGCAACTGCAGCCAACAGCGATAGAAGAATCGTGATATGGCTGAGGGGCGGAGGAACCACCTATCATTACAGTGCAAACGCTGCCGTTGACCCGCAAGTGTATGACGGTGTTCAAAATCCGTTGCCCTATACCACTTCCAATGGTAGTGCCGCTTACAATATCAAGACGATTGAAGATGATTATGTCAACCATTATGGAACTACATTGCAGCAAGCGTTGTATGTCCGATCCACTGAAAACAGTGTTTTGATGGGCAATGTCGGCATCGGCACCGCCACACCCCAAGCGAAACTCGCCGTAAACGGCAACATCCTGGCCAAGGAAGTGAAAGTGAAGACAGATATATCCGTGCCGGACTACGTGTTCGAGCCGGATTATGAACTGCCTACCCTCGCTGACATCGAAGCCTACGTAAAAGAGCATAAACACCTGCCGGAGATTCCCTCGGCTGCGGATATTGAAAAGGATGGACTGGACCTAGGGGAGATGAATCTCCTACTGCTGAAGAAGGTAGAGGAGCTGACGTTGCATTTGATTAAGCAGGAAAAAAATGAGAGTAAGATGCTTGCATCATTGAAACTTCTGGAAGAAAGAATAATGAAAATGGAAAGTAAAGAGTAACGCATACGCGCCGGATTCAACTAAAAAATATAAACATGAAGACTATTAAAAGCCGTTTACTATTTGTCGTAATAATGTGCTTATTTACGACGTCGATAAGCTTAGCTCAAACTTTGGGCGCCACAAAAGGTGACTTTCTGCAGATCGGAGTTTTATCTGGACCCACTTACAACTCGTTTAAAAACTTCAGCTGGCTTTTGAGGGATGCTAATGGGGACAACTGGTATACGGCAAGACTCCACGATGGCATTGCTGTAGATGTCTCGTTCTTAACACCTGCCGTGAATACCAAGACGTGGTGGGAAAGGGACCCTTATCATAATATTCAATCTTGGGGAACGGGCTCCGTTACCTACCTTACTATAGATGCAGGCAACGTCGGCATCGGCACCGCCACACCGCAAGCTAAACTCGCCGTAAACGGCAACATCCTCGCTAAGGAAGTGAAAGTAAAGACGGATATCTCCGTGCCGGATTATGTTTTTGAACCGGATTATGAGCTGCCTGCACTGGCCGACGTAGAGGCCTACGTAAAGGAGCATAAGCACCTGCCGGAAATCCCTTCGGCGGCGGATATTGAAAAGGACGGACTGGACCTGGCGGAGATGAATCTGCTGCTGCTGAAGAAGGTAGAAGAGCTGACGCTGCATTTGATTGAGCAGGAGAAGAAAATCAGTCGTCAGGATCAAAAAATTGATCAGTTATCCCAACAACTCAATGAAAAATAATCACTTATGAGAAGTCTAGTTTTACTAACGGTACCGGGTAAGTTATTGGCAACGGTCTATGTTTTGCTGTTTGTCAGTCAGGCCCTGAGCCCGACAAATTGTTCTGCACAGGAACTTCCGGGCACCATCCTGCCATCCCCGGAAGCGGTTTCGCTCTTTAGGTTTCAGACCTATCCTATGGATCATTCTACAGGACTGCCCCAAATAAATATACCATTGTACGAGATTAAGAGCGGCAGTTTAAGCGTGCCTATTGAACTGAGCTATCACGCATCAGGCAGAAGGGTAGATGATCGGGACGGAGCCATATCACTTGGCTGGACGCTAAATGCGGGTGGAACGATTTCCAGGACCGTAAAGGGCTCGGCAGACTTTGGTGCATATAAATTTCCGTATCCTTTTACAACAGACGGACTTTCAAACCAGAATGACATTATTTATTTGGAGCAGATCACCCACTATAAACTTAACCCCCTAGCAGTGTTCCAAAGCAATTGGAAAGACAGCGAATATGATATTTTTTCCTATTATTTCGGCGGCAACAGCGGAAATTTCATTTTCAAGGATGAAAACGATGTAAAGACTCCGGTTCTGCTTCCCTATAAGCCCTATGTCATTACCCCGGTTTACAGAGAGAGCGGCAGTGCCTACGGCATGTTGGCCGGAATCAATGTCCTGGATGATAAAGGTGTTTTTTATCAGTTTATTCCCATGGGGCGTTATAATGGAAACGATGGGTCTGTCATTGAAAATGAATACCGCCTGACCAAAATCATTTCAGCGGATAAGGCTGATACCATTTCGTTTACCTACACCTCGTTCAATCAAACAAGGACAAATATCAGCCAGACAATCACCGCCATCGATAAGGTTTCCCCTCCCTTGGGCGATACCAATGATGATCTGACAGGTGAAAATTCGGTATTTTCAACTAATTATGACTTTTACTCTGTTCCAAGGTTACAGCAGATTAATTTTAGGCACGGCAAAGTAGTCTTTAACCTTGTTTCAGGCAGCGATAAAATTGCCACTATTCAGGTGTTCGATAAAAGTAATAACGTTGTCAGGAACATCCAGTTTAACCGCTCCACGTTGGATGCGTCTTCTGCGGGAACTTCAAGCAACATTACCACTAAACTCGATGGCATTGTTTTTAAGGACAATGTAGGAACGGGCGTTGAAAATTATGCTTTTGAATATTATCCGACAGCGGCGACTGCGGGTGTTTTGGATCTTCACCACCGTGATTGGTGGGGCTATTATAATGCATCAGGGCAGAATGAAATGATTCCAAGATATACCAACCTGGAATGGGTAACGGCTGGAAATATTTCGCTCGATTATAGCATAGGGAGCCACACCGCCAATCGAAATCCAACGCTGACGGGGCTCCAATCGGGCATGCTGAAAAAGATCACGTACCCTACCGGAGGTAGTTCGGAGTTTGTTTATCAGCATAACCGATATAAACATTATTCATCTACTCAGGTGAAGAATGGTCCTGGGCTTCGCATATACCAGATCAAGACCAATGATAGAAACGGGACGACGAACTACCGCACCTACGTCTACGGAGCGGATGGAAACGGCTACGGCGCTATAGACCTGGTGCCGGACATCAGTACGATGGCAAAAGAATCACATTATTACTATTTTATGCCAAATAATGACATAAACCCTTTTAATCCTTATGGTAACACCACTTATCGTGAACGGGTTTTTTATGATGATTTCATTCCGCAATTAAAAGAGCTTGCCGCCAGGCCGGTAATTTATACGACAGTAACCGAATATTTTGGTACACCGGATGACAATACAGGCAAAACGGAATATACGTATGATTATCTGCCTTGGAGCCCGCAAAGTTTTCAAAACAGCAGGAATGAACTAACGATTCGTGGGCAGCATATTGTGGATTACAATTATTGGAACAAGTCTTCTCTGATCAGCCAGAAAGAATATAAGAATATAGGCAATAATGCTCCATACCAGTTGATGAGAGAAACGGCAAACAGTTATAATACAGCTATAACGGAGAAAATCTATGGCCTGCATGTTGAGCGCGTTAATATTTTCCCCCAGACGGAACACGCTGCTGACCCTGATCTCGTTTATTCCGGCAAATTTGTAGAACCTTGGGCTGTACTACGTACCGGGAGCCCGACTAATCTTCCCTATGCTTTTGCTAAATATCAAATTACTGCCGGTCACAAGTCTTTGAGTAGCTCATTGCAAACGGTTTATAATGAAGATGGTACAAGTCATACAATTTCTACCTCATATACTTATAATACACGGCAATATATCAGTGCTATTACAAGCAGTGCATCAGATGGTGGAAGCCTCGGTATGCAAACTAAATATCCATTCGATTATCAGGGCAACACCGTGCTATCACAGATGGTCAGTTCGGCAGTCAATATGCTGAATTATCCGGTAGAGGAGATCCAATTAAAGGACAATGTACTGGTAAGCGCGACGAAGACAAATTATTTCAACTGGGGCTCATCGGTGCCCCGGATTTACCCTCAGACCATACAAACCAGAATAGGGTCGCTTCCCTATGAAACAAAGACCCGTTTTCACGGCTATGACAATCGCGGTAATCTGCTTAGCGTATCGAAGGAGAACGGCCCCAGGGAGAGCTATATATGGGGCTATCAGGGACAATACCCCGTGGCTAAGGTGTCAAATGCAGCTTATAACACAATAGAGGCGTTATTGGGAGGCGCAACGGCAGTAAATGCTTTTTCGGCGAGTAATCCGGCAAGTCCAAACACGGTAAACAGTTTCCTTAATCCTCTTAGAGCAGCAGCGCAAAGGGATATACAGGTTACCACGTTTACCTACAAGCCTTTGGTTGGCATGACCAGTCAGACCGATGCCAAAGGCATGACGACCTATTATGAGTACGATAACTATCAACGATTGACCAATGTGAAGGATCATAATGGGAACGTGGTCACGAATTACAAATATAATTATGGCGACGGAACGTCGTCAGGCCTATATTTTAATAGTTATGTAAGCCAGAGTTTCACTAAGGGAAACTGTACGAGCGGTAATGGTACTAGCGTGACCTACCGGGTGCCGGCGAAAAAATATTCCTCTACGATATCGCAGGCTGATGCCGATGCTAAGGCCCAGGCCGATATACAGGCTAATGGACAGAACTATGCCAACCAGCATGGGGTATGTTTTTTCCGGAATACTTTGAAACAACAAGCCTTTACAAGGAATAATTGCTCTGCGGGTGTGAATGGGTCGAGCGTCACGTATACCGTTCCTGCGGGAAAATATATGTCTACCACGTCGCAAGCAGATGCAGATTCGAAGGCACAGGCCGAAATCAATGCCAATGGGCAAGCCTATGCCAATGCCAATGGCACTTGTGGGTTTTACAATGTTGGTACCTCCAGGATTTTCACCAAAAACAACTGCGCTACAGGTCAAATACCGAGCGAAGAGCGATATGGGGTTGAAGCTGGAAGTTATTATTCTCCGGTTTCTCAGGCAGCGGCAGATGCAATGGCCGAGGCCGAAATCGATGCCAACGGGCAAGCCTATGCCAATGCCAATGGCACATGCCGTCAGGGTGTGACTTTCTCGTTTTCGAATTCCACCTCGGATAGTTTCGGAGTATCTTTCAATGATGGTGCAGGCTACATAAAAAGCTATACCTGCCCTCCGGGTAGCTCGTCACTGGTATTGCCGGAAGGAATCTATACCATAACGGCTCAGAACATCAGTTCGAACGTTAGTCGCCGGATATATGTAGGAGCCCGGACCGCGATTACAGGTACCTATGTAGTATTCAATAATGTAAATGTCATTAACGTGGGTTCCCCAAGCGAGAAATCAATGGGCATGCTTAATCAATAATCCCCATCAGCCATGAACACAAAGACGATAAAAACGATAGTTGGATGTTTAGCAGGGTTGCTGACCCTGTTGCTAAGTATGCAGGATGCTACAGCCCAGCTGGTGCTGAACAAGCCCGGGGCCACGGGGGAGTACACGGCGCCTACGACGGTGACGCTCTCTCCGGGCTTCCAGAGCACGGGCAACTTCCGTGCTTGGATCGCCCCTGCAGCGGCGGCGCTTGGCAATGCGGCGAGCGCGAACCAGAATTACATCCAGAAGACGGTATACCTGCGGGGATACGGGAACACGCCGCCGACGGCACCCACGGTCGCCGAGGCGCTGCGGGACATCACGTACTACGACGGGCTGGGCCGTCCGGTGCAGGAGGTCGGGGTGAAGGCCGCCCCGAACCAGCGGGACGTGGTGACGCCCGTGGAGTACGATGCCTTCGGGCGCCAGCACCGGGATTACCTGCCGTACGCGACGGCCACAGGGGCGGGGGGTGCGTTCAAGGCGGGCGCGGCGACCGCCCAAGCTTCCTACTACAACAGCCCCCCGGCCGGGGTGGTGCAGATAGGCGCGGTGACGGTGTCGGGCGTCACGTTCACGCCCTCGTTCGGTGAGCGGAGGTACGAGGCCAGCCCGCTGGACCGGGTGGTGGAGCAGGGCTTCCCGGGGCCGGCGTGGCAGCCGGGCACGCGCACGGCCACGGGCGGCCGCACGGTGATGACGGACCGTGCGGTGAACGACGCGGTGACGGGCTTCGGCACGAACAGCAGGCGCGTGGCGCGGTACGGGGTGACGGTGAACGCCTCGACGGGAGCCCGCACGCTGACGCTGGACGGCATCTATGCGGCGGGGGAGCTTTACGTGACGGTCACCAGGGACGAGAACTGGGTTTCCGCGGACGGCCGCAGCGGCACGGTGGAGGAATACACGGACAAGCAGGGCCGGGTGGTGCTGAAGCGGGCGTACAACGGGAGCGAGGTGCTGAGCACATACTACGTGTACGACGATTTCGGCCTGCTGTGCTTCGTGCTCCCGCCGGGACGGGGCACGGAATTCAACCCGGACGGCACGGCGGTTCCCAGCGCAACGGTGCTGGCCAATTACTGCTACCAGTACCGCTACGACGGCCGCGGGCGGCTGGTGGAGAAGCAGCTACCGGGCAGGGGCCGGGAATACATCGTATACAACAAGCTGGACCAGGCGGTGGCCACGCAGGATGCGGTGCAGCGGATGAAATCGCCGCAGCAGTGGACGGTGACCAAGTACGACGCGCACGGGCGCGTGGTGCAGACGGGTTTTTACAGCTACGGTGCCACGGCTGGTACGGACTACCGCACCACGGTGCAGGGGCAGGCGGACGGTCAGGCGGCCGGCAACCAGTGGGAGGAGCGCAACACGGCGGGCACGGCCTACACGAACCGGGCCTGGCCCACCAGCGGCGTGACGGTGCTGACCGAGCAGTTCTACGACGACTACAGTATCGCGGCTTTCACGGCGCTGCCGGCGGTGTACCGGCCATCGGGCTACAGCACGATGACCAGGGGGCTTCCGACGGTATCGCGGGTGCAGGTGCTGGGCACGGCGCAGTACCTGTGGAGCGCGGTGTACTACGATGACCGGGGCAACGCGGTGCGGGAGATCAGGCAGCACTACAGGGGCGGCAGCGGGGGCTATGCGACGAACAACTATGACGACGTGGCCACGGAATACAGCTTCACGGGGCAGGCGCTGAACAGCACACGGCGGCATTACGCCTCGGGGAGCCTGTCGGCGACGGTCAGGACCGAGCACACCCGCGACCACCGGGAGCGGCCGGTGGATACCTGGAAGCGGCTGAACACGGGTACGCGTACGCTCATCGCCAGGAATGCCTACAACGAAGTCGGGCAGCTGCGCTCCAGGAGCCTGCACAGCACGGACGGCACCTCGTTCGCCGAGACGGTGAATTACAGCTACAACCCGCGGGGGTGGCTGCGGAACACGGTATCACCGAAGTTCAGGCAGTACCTGCGCTACGACACACTGTCGGCTCCCCAGTTCAACGGCAACATCCGCTGGCAGCAGTGGCAGCACGGGAGTGCGACGGCACAGCAGTACAACTACACCTACGACCGGCTGAACCGGCTGCTGACGGGCCTGTCTGGGAGCCTTGGCGAGACGGTGACGTATGACCGGAGCGGCAACATCGCCACGCTGAAGCGGGATGCGGGGGCGGTATGGACGTACGGCTACACGGCGGCGCAGGGCCACCGGCTGCAGACCGTCACGGGGGGCGCGGCGACGTACACCTATGACGCCAACGGGAACATGACGCTGGACGGGCGGCAGAACCGGGCGGTGGCCTACAACGAGCTGAACCTGCCCAGGACGGTCGGGGGAACCAATGCGGCCACCTACACGTACGACGCCACGGGGAGGAAGCTCCGCTCGGTGGTGGGTACCATTACGACGGACTACATCGACGGGATCGAGTGGGAGGGCACCTCGCTGAACCAGATCCACATGGAGGAGGGGCGGATACTGCCCTCGGGCGTATACGACTACGTGCTGCGCGACCACCTGGGGAACAGCCGTTCGGGCTTTTCCGGCAACAGCCCCGCAACGGCCAACCTGCGCCTGGACTACCACCCGTTCGGGCTCAAGCATCCCACGGGGAACATCGAGCCTTCATCGCCCAAAAATCGCTATCTTTACAACGGCAAGGAACTTCAGGACGGCTCGGGGTATTACGATTATGGCGCACGGTTCTATGACCCGGTGATCGGTAGGTGGGGTAGCGTGGATCCGCTGGCGGAGAATTACTACGATTTGACCCCGTACGATTTCGTTGGTGGGAACCCGATAAACCGGATTGACCCCGATGGGCGAGCCTGGTACACCCGTTATGTCAATGAGCAGGGCGAAACCCTTTTAAATACGGATGATGGACGGGATGACGTGGTTGTGGTGCCATCGGCAAGACTTGATGAGTTTCTGGAGAATGCCAAGTGGAACCGTAGGACGCGCGATGCTCCCGGGTGGAATGATAATTGGCGGGAGGAATTCGGCATAGCGATAAGCGAGGATCTGTTGGACCAAATCGGTTATTTCGGCCTTAGTTCGGAGAAATCACGGGAAGCCTCGATTGAGTACCTGTTTGGGTCGAGGTCATACCAGTCTTTTGTATGGGAAGAGGTAAAGGGGCAATGGGGGAATCCGGTGTTGGTCACTACAGGTTTACTGGCTGGGGCTCATGGGAGTCTGGGAATGTTCAGGTCTGGGGGGATCACTCCGCCCAAGGGATGGACTGCCAAACCAAGCAAAAAAGGAGGAGGAGTTATATTCCAAGATCCGTCAAACACTCACAGTTCGATAAGGCAAATGCCCGGTAATCCGAATAGCCCAAATGCAGCACAAAGGGGACCGTATGTTATTTTTAAGAAAAACGGAGTAGCCTATGATGTCAATGGAAATGCGTTAAGCAACGCTACAGACCCTGCGGCGCACATACCTTTAAAGCAGTTCGATATCAATAAAATGCCAAAACTTTAGCTTGGAATCCAATGGAAATTATAACTAAAAATATATATCAGGATATATTGGAGATATCTGACATCTCGCTGCAGATAAAGTTATGGCTGAATAAAGATAATAGCACTGGGATGATTTCTTCATTTGTCGAATTGATGAACAGGTTGTTTGACGATAATGATTTCGATGCCTTTATTGATAACGGAGCAAAGCGGTCAGGCATTTCGTCTGATGTCATTTATGAAATGCGTAAATTACGTGATCTATTGAATGGCTATAAAGAAAGAGAAGACGACGAAGCGATTATAAACGACCCGAAGTGGTTGGTGATTGTTCAACAAGCAAAGAATGTCATTAGCCTTTGGAAAGTGAACGTCGAATAGATAAAAAGTACTTTTGTTGTACATTGAATAGTAAAAGCACGGCCGTCCTAAGAGCCGTGCTTTTTAGTTACTTCAATATTGCCTGCATCTTCTTTGCGGCCTCGATGGCACGGCATCCCCACGCTTATACTTGCCTACCATGACGCGTGACACGCCGCTTTCGGCGGCCACCTTCGAGGGCTACCTTTGCTGCGACGGACGGCTAACCCTAAAAGCACAGGCTCAGAAACAATCGAAAAGGTGCCTCCGGTGGGCGCTCGCCACGCGGGCAGGTTAAGGTTGATCCAAAGGGGTTGGCCACAGAAAATACATGGAGCCAAAAAAGTGGCTGGTGAATCCGCAAAAACATTATCTTTGGTGTGTAAACGTTCTTTGAACAGGCTAAAATCCCGCGGTAAGGAAAACGGCGAGAACGTGAAAAATCCGTGGTAGGCTCTACGATTACGGCGCAAGGTTCTATGACCCGGTGATCGGAAGGTGGGGAAGTGTGGATCCGTTGGCGGAGAAATACTATCAGATTTCACCATACGTGTATGTTGCGAACAACCCAATCCGGTTCATAGACCCTAACTCCGTTCTTGCACAAGAGATTAAGTATTTGCAAAAGCATGGCTATTCTTGGACTGATGATTTTTCCAGAATGATAAAAAAATAGAATTGAGAGATGGAACAAAGTTTTATAAAGTATATCTATGAGTTTTTTAAAAGACTTATTGAAGTATATGACTTTCAGAAAAAAAGAGAATTGAGCGAAGGGCAATCATATATGATTGAGTATGGTTCTAATATTTTTGTAATTAAAATAGAAAAGTACTTTCGTGAATTTTATATATCATTATATAAGGTAAATAGACCTGATGAAGAGGTAAATCTTTTTAATCTGTTGGAATATTTGAAACAAGGTGATAGCGATATCCCTAAATCTGAATATTTTCCAAAGGAAAAAGATATTCAAGAAAGTTATATACAACAATTAAACCACATTTCATCTGTGATTTACGAAAATTATGATTTGATAAATGGATTTTTTATCGATAACAATTATGAATTAAGAATGGCTGGATTTGAAAACTATTGGAAAAATAAGCATCCTGAATTCTATAAATAAGACTTGATAGACAGTTTTGCTAAGGTGGGAGTATTATCGTGAATTACAGCTACAACCCCCGGGCTGGCGGAACGCGGTATCACTGAAGTTCGGGCAGTACCTGCCTACGACACGCTGTCGGCTCCCCAGTTTACGATTACGGCGCTAGGTGCTGGCGGAGCAGATGCGGAGGCATTCGCCATATAACTTGCCTTCAACAACCCGATGCGTTTCATCGATCCGGATGGGATGCGCCCAGATGATCCACCTGGCGCCAAAGACGGGCCCAGCCTTATAGAAAGATTTTTTGACAGCCCACGGGTAATCTGCAACGTAATCTTCAAGCTTTGGAGAAAATTTCAGGGATTATACATTAATTTTACACGCGCATAACGAGGTTATAAAACCCAATGTAAGTCCATCAAAAGCCTCGAATCAGGTAGATGACGTAAGCTCGACGTCGACGAAGGCTCAGAATGTTGTAAATAAAGCGGAACAAGTTGAAGCGGGGGTATATACAGTTACTAAAGATGGAGTCGCATTACCCAAAGGATTAGAAATTCCGAAAAACTATGTTGAAAATCCATATAGAGCTTCGAGCTACGGTGTAATCGAAAACGGAAAATTTGTAGAGAAAGTTGGAATTGATCCCGCTACCCCGGCAAACAAAAAAGGACCGACAACAAGCATATTTTTGACGTAAGAAGATGGCCTTGGGAACAACCATTAAATAATTAGTAAGATGAACTTTGAAGACATTACTTGGCATGACATGGTCATTAAAAATATAATTATTAATCGCGATGATCCAGGACGAAATGATTCGATACGATTTGAAGTTGATGGGAATAGAGAAAGGATTAGACAATTGATTTTTGAAGAAGTTTATTGGGCTAGGCTGGACTTGAATTTTGGTGTAGTGGCTGAAGAGACCGTTTTTGATGCTTTTTTGTCAGACGAAAGTGACAAAGATTTATTAAATCTCTATTCGCGTTGGAAGGGGATGATTGAAGGGAAAAAGCTACTCATATTTAATATTACTTTAAATTCCACAGGAAGCATATTGAAAATTATCGCGAGCCACCTTACTGTTGTTGCGTAAGTCGCTGCGTTATGAACGCATTATGATGGAAAGATTGTCCCTGACAACTAATGACGATAACCATGGAATATGAGAGTGTAACTTAAACTGTGTCACTGGATAACCGGATAAAAAATAATAAATTCGAATATCCAAGTGACATGTTA
>NZ_JBLFFL010000014.1:0-23435 GCF_051400755.1 Parapedobacter brassicae | reverse complement strand
CGGCTGGCGGCGGGCATGATGGCCGGGGGGAAGAACAGGGAGTCGCTGGTATACGATGCGATGGGCAACATCACGGCGCTGCGGCGCACGGATGCGGCCGGTACGCGGGTGGACTCGCTGGCCTACACCCATTCCGGCAACCGGCTGTCCTCGGTGGCGGATGCCACGGCCACGGTGCACCCGGCGGGGCTTCCCTACCAGATGCCGGGCACGACGGCCTACACCTACGACGGGAACGGGAACCTGCTGACGCGGAAGAACACGAATACGGGCTCCAGCCAGAGCCGGAACAACATCACCGCGGCGGCGTACAACCACCTGAACCTGCCGCAGAGCGTGACGGTGCCGGCGGGGACGGTCGCCTACACGTACGACGCCACGGGCAGGAAGCTGCGCCGCGTGGCCGGGGGTATGGCCACGGACTACATCGACGGGATCGAGTGGGAGGACAATGCGCTGACGCTGATCCACATGGAGGAGGGCCGCATCCTCCCCGGCGGTACGGTCACCTACGAGTACGTGCTGAGGGACCACCTGGGCAACACGCGCAACGGCTTCGCCTCCACGGCGACGGGCACGCCCAGGTTCAGGACGGACTACTACGCCTACGGCCTTTCGCACGAGGGCAGGTTGGTGGCATCGCCGGAAAATAATTACCTTTACAACGGCAAGGAGCTGCAGGAGGAACTGGGGCTGTACGACTACGGGGCGAGGTTCTATGATCCGGTGATCGGGAGGTGGGGGACGGTGGATCCGCTGGCTGGCAAGTACCCGTCTATATCTGGATACAATTATGCTTTGAACAACCCAATCAGCGTTATTGACCCCGATGGGCAGGAACCTATTACATTGACTGCACTTGCAATTAGAGCTGCTGTTGGCGCAGTAATTGGGGCTGGAATTGATTTGACTGTCCAAATGACCGCGAATATGACAGTTAATAACCAGAGTTTTGGCGACGCTTTGTCAAATGTCGATTGGAGTAGTATAGGTAGTTCTGCTGCCGTAGGCGCTATTGGAGTTCCTGGTTCAAATTTGGTGACTTCTAGTGTCAAAACGACTGCGCTGGCAACTGCAATTACTTTCGATGCGACTATTGATATTAGTGCAGAAAGAGGTTTTGAAACCGTTTTCGATGGATCAAAATCTGTCACAAATGCTGTTATAGATGCAAGTAGTAGCGCTCTTGGAGGTAAAACCGCTGAAGGAATTGTCAACAGTACGGTCAAGGCGGTAAACGGAGACATCAAAGCGGGGTCGTTTGCAACGCTAAATAATGCCCAAAAAGCTGGACTGCGTCAAATACAGAATGTTGTTGGCGGTCAAGGTTTTGAAGCTGCGACAAATACAGTGATTGGTCTTGCTACGGAGGCAACAAAAACCGGAGTGAGCAGTTTAGTGACAGTACCAGGCAAAACAGGGACGTCATCAAGTGGTACGTTGAACTTGAAAACCATACAGATGCCAAAACTTACACATCCAACGGACGGTATAAGGAATGAGATTATTCGGCCTCGGAAGTAATGATTTAATACTTTAACGTTATGAAAAAAGAAAGTAGGAGATTCTATATAAAATCTTTTGCAATTATTGGCATAGTCGGTGGAAGTGTCTTGTGTTTATTAATATATGCCTTAAGCCGCTACAAAAAAATTGTAGAAAAACCGGTATATACTTTTGGAGTTGTTATGGACACATACGTAGGTACTAAGGCAAAAAACTATGTTAAATATCAATATCTTGTTGGACGAAAAGTGTATTACGGTGATGCGAGCTATTCTCCACATCGGCAGTTTATCAATGTGGGTGATACTTGTGAAGTTGTATATGAGGAAGGTAATCCTGATAACAAGCGGTTAGTGCGGGATGAAGTTAAGCTTATTAAAATACATCCAAAAAGATAGATTTCTATGCGTGGAGCCGAGTAGTTTCGCTTGCCCTATAAATGGTTTATTGATATATAACAAGCAAGAGCGGAAAATCCAAGAAAAGAGATTATTCAGGAAAAGAAAATTCGCGCTGAAGGATCAAATCGCAGGCCTGATGTTCAAGTCGTCGATCCAAAAACGGGCAAAACAACAAAAGTTTACGAAGCAGAACGAAAACCGAATAGTCAAAGAAACATAAACAGGGAAAAGGAATATAACAAGCTAGATATTCCTAATGAAACTCACAAGGTAGGAAACTAAATACAAACAAAATGGATTTTTATTTTGATGACTTGGACAGATGTGAGTTAGTGGGATTTATTTTGTCCAATAAAGGTAGCTCATTCCAGATTTACTATATGATGATTTAAATTATAGAGAATTGAATAGCTGTGTAGAGCTCAATGATTACCTTGGTCAAGACATCACTCACTACTTTCTTCTAAATGAGACGTTTTGTTTTGAACCTTTAATCTTAAGCAAAAATCGCTTTCTAAGCGAGGAAAAGTATTATATAAATCAAAGAAAAGGCGGGCCGTATATAGATTTTTCATTTTATACCGGTTATTCGACAGATAGTACCATTCCTTTTAAGAAGTCGATTATAGAGTTATCCCCCAAATTTATTCATTTTGATAGTAATGAGGAGTTTTTGGCTACTGAAGAGATAAAATTTTACTATAGAAAGTTGATAACCTTTATAAAAGGAAAATGTAAACTAATTCGGATTGCAAATCAGAAATATTGGATAAGTACAAAAGTCATAGGCAAAATAGGTGAGGATTGGATAAAGTAATACCCGGCCGGGCTTCCCTACCAGATGCCGGGCACGACGGCCTACACCTATGACGGGAACGGGAACCTGCTGACGCGGAAGAACACGGACACGGGCTCCAGCCAGAGCCGCAACAACATCACCGCGGCGGCGTACAACCACCTGGACCTGCCGCAGAGCGTGACGGTGCCGGCGGGGGCGGTCGCCTACACGTACGACGCCACGGGCAGGAAGCTGCGCCGCGTGGCGGGCGGCATGGCCACGGACTACATCGACGGGATCGAGTGGGAGGACAATGCGCTGACGCTGATCCACATGGAGGAGGGCCGCATCCTCCCCGGCGGTACGGTCACCTACGAGTACGTGCTGAGGGACCACCGAATGACTTAGGTCCACAGAATTAGTGTTATGCAAAAATCGACAGAGTTTTTGGAGATAAGATTGTATTCTAAAATTGATTTGACAGATAGCAATCTTGCAGAATATCTTGAAGGCAAATCTCAACTGACAATCAGGGAATATTCAGAATTTTTGACAAATAGTCATTTATACAATGTCTTTGCTAATCGCATCATAGAGTTCCTTCTGATTTACGGTGATGGGTATCTAAAGCCGGAGAAATGTGACGTATATGAACCAATCAAGGAAACATTTAAAGATAATTTACTTGATCGATACGTTAGGTGGCTCAGTCAACCGGGAGGAGCCTTCTTTTTCAAGAAAACAAAACCTTTCAAAATGGAAGGTTATATAGAAAATGTACGTTTTAGGCCTATTTTTGAAGAAGGCCGATTGATTGAGCCTAAAGCTTCGCTACCTCGTTATTTAACGGAAATTAAAATTTTAATAGATAAAAAAATATTAACTCTTAGGTCTTCGGCTTTTTTATTTTCCTTTCTAAGGGAAATGGGTAGGTGTATAAACGCTAGCTTCGGTTTCGTTTCTTCGGAAACGGAAATTAATAAGCAGCATTATCTTGAATATAATGGGGAAAGTGGATACGTGGGCATGAACGCCAATTTATATCTCACCGGCGTCTATTGGATAAATTATTACGGTAGCGATTATGTTAAATTAATTGGTAAACCAAAGTTGGAAACGATTTCTTCGTTGGGTCCTTTTTTTACATTGGATGAGGACTGCCTGTTTTCTTTGAGTAGAAGTCCAGATACAGCTACTCACAATTTATCTATAGAGATTATTTCTTTGCTAGGAAAAGAATATTTCTTTAGTAAGTTGACTCCTCAGAGAAAATATGTTCTACCCTGAGTATTGGAAAGAACAGTATCCTAGCAATATAGAGACTGTAAAACCAACTATGTCAGTTAAGAATAACTCTTAACTTTATATAGTAACTATGAACAGTACCGAATTAGATTTTGATGAGATGAGTGAGAAAGCACTGCGCCAGTTGCGCAGCGGTGACTCTCACGGGCGTGACGCGGCAGTACAACGGGAACATCTCCAGGCAGGAATGGCAGCACGGCACGGCTGCACTGCAGTACTACAACTACACCTACGACAAACTGAACCGGCTGGCGGCGGGCATGATGGCCGGGGGGAAGAACAGGGAGTCGCTGGTATACGATGCGATGGGCAACATCACGGCGCTGCGGCGCACGGATGCGGCCGGTACGCGGGTGGACTCGCTGGCCTACACCCATTCCGGCAACCGGCTGTCCTCGGTGGCGGATGCCACGGCCACGGTGCACCCGGCGGGGCTTCCCTACCAGATGCCGGGCACGACGGCCTACACCTACGAACCTGCTCACGCGGAAGAACACGAACACGGGCTCCAGCCAGAGCCGGAACAACATCACCGCGGCGGCGTACAACCACCTGGACCTGCCGCAGAGCGTGACGGTGCCGGCGGGGGCGGTCGCCTACACGTACGACGCCACGGGCAGGAAGCTGCGGCGCGTGGCGGGTGGCGTGGCCACGGACTACATCGACGGGATCGAGTGGGAGGACAATGCGCTGACGCTGATCCACATGGAGGAGGGCCGCATCCTCCCCGGCGGTACGGTCACCTACGAGTACGTGCTGAGGGACCACCTGGGCAACACGCGCAACGGCTTCGCCTCCACGGCGACGGGCACGCCCAGGTTCAGGACGGACTACTACGCCTACGGCCTTTCGCACGAGGGCAGGTTGGTGGCATCGCCGGAAAATAATTACCTTTACAACGGCAAGGAGCTGCAGGAGGAACTGGGGCTGTATGATTACGGGGCCCGCTTTTACGACCCGGTGATTGGCAGGTTCGCTACCGTAGACCCAAAGGCAGAACTGGGACGGAGATGGAGTTCGTATGCCTATGCATTCGATAACCCAATGCGGTTTATTGATCCCGATGGGCAGTGGCCTTGGCCCATTTTGACGGCCTTGGCATCCGTGACAAAAGTGAAGGTTCAAGAAGCGATTAATCAATTTGCGTTTGTAGCGAAGGACATGAAGTCTATAGATGCCAAATCAACGGGAAAAGATATTGCAAGGATGTCGGTAGGTGCAGAAAAAGATGGCGTGGGAGCTGAGGCATATGTGAGAATGGATAGTAAAGGGGAGATTGGTATGGGAATTAAAACAAGTGCGTCGACTCGGCCCGCAAAAGCAACTGCTTCAGTCGAATATATAGAAAACATTATGGGAGGTGAGCCAAAGGTCAATACGGAAGTATCAGTAGAATTAAATGGACCTGAACTACCCAAGGTTCCCAATCTCCTTGAGGAAGTCGGGATAAAAGGGGGGGCTGTTAAAGCAACCGTTAATCCAAAGGAAACAGCCAATGTCTTAAATGATGCGTACAAAAGCGTTCAAGAGTATTTCAAAACAGCAGTGGAAAAAATAGTCAATCCAACGAAGAAACCCGATGAAGATTAATACTGGAATAAAGATAATCAGTATTTACTTACTATTGTCAGCATTAATATGCGTGTTTTATTTGATTCTTGTGGTAATAAAGATGGAATTAAACAGTACAGGGGCATGGCTTTCCGTTATTGTTCCAGGACTTATAATAGCCGTTACTATCTTAAACGCTATCAACGTCTTGGCTTCCAAAAAGCGAGGCTCGTTAATTAAAGGTTCAACCATCAACGGTGCGGTATTAGCGCTGCAGATTTTGACGTTGGCGATGGATGGTTTTTATTACCGATATACACAGGGAAATAAGTTCTTTGTCTTCGTTAACTATGAACACTTGACCAAAAACGTCCGTTGGGGTAGCTACTTTGAACCCATGGTATTGGATTTTAATCTAAAGTTCGATCCTTCAGAAAATACGCTAGTCGGTATAAACCTCTTGGCACTGGTGCTGGCAACCGTCTCTTTTTGGATGGCACACGTCTTAAAGAAGCGGATAGATACGCCCAAATAACAACTCCATGAAGACCGGTAGCATAACCAAGACAATCAGTGTATATTTATTGCTCTCTGCATTGGTATGCCTTTTTAATTTGGCTGTTGCCGTGTTCAAGTATGACCTGAATAATATTAATGCATGGATTTCCTTCGTTTTCCCCGGCCTCATCATCGGGATAACCATTTTCAATAACGTCGACATCCTGACATCCAAAAGAATGGATGTTGAGCTTCGCCAGAAATTGAACATAAACGGTATAGTATGTGCCATACAGGTATTTTCCATAAGCACTGACGGCTTTTTTTATCAGTATAGGCAAAACGCATAAAGGGGGATTTGATCCCAAGACGGGCAATCAAATATCCGATCCGAAGCCAGGGCGTACTACTCCTAAAAACTAAGTAAAAATGAAAGTACAGAGAGTTATTTCTTTCTATGAGAAAGAAGGCAGTGAACTTCTAAACCAAGTAGAAATAGATGCTGATTTAGATACATTAAATAAAGTTTGGACACCTTTTGAAGATGATCCAATGTTTTACATGAGTTACCAGATAGATAGGAAAAAGGCAATTATATTTAAAGAAGTCTATAACATTGAGTTAGATTTAGATCGTTACGATATATTTCTTGAATGTTATTCGCTTGATTAATTGACGTTGCAAAAACGATGAAAACAGAACGAGTAATTAGTTGGTTCGACCGTAATACCGAAGAACTAATTGGAGAATACAATGTTGATAGGATATCTTTGGAGGTGTTGAAACATATCTTCACCCTCCCGATAACGACCCTTTGATGTATAATCCCTATAGCATTGACGTAGAACAGGGAAAGGAATTGAGTTTGTTATCGGGGTTCTCGAGTTCGATCACGAAAAGTACATATATCAGATTGACTGTTTTCAAGCCTGAAAGCGCTTGTAACACACGATTAAGCTAAACCCGGCCATTGCGTCGGGCTTTTTGGTTACTGTGCGTAAGCTTTCCTTGCCTTGAAGCCTCGTATGGCCGCATCGATGCGGGGAAGACCTGCTTTCTGTCCTTCTCGGACATGACGGTGATCTCCCCTTATCTGTGGCGGATGTGACGGCCACGGTGCACCCGGCGGGGCTTCCCTACCAGATGCCGGGCACGACGGCCTACACCTATGACGGGAACGGGAACCTGCTGACGCGGAAGAACACGAATACGGGTTCCAGCCAGAGCTGCAACAACATCACCGCGGCGGTGTACAAAGACAAACTTAGCCAATACATCAAAGACCCTGATAAATTTGACAACAAGGGTATACTTCAAGGAAAATCTCCGGAGTTAAGAGAAAAGATTATATCAGGACGGGTTAAAGAGCTTCAGAGTCAAATTACCAAACAGGAAAACGAGTTAAATAAGGTGAGAAACCAACTTAATGAAGTAAAAAAAGTTAAAGATGACCAAAGAATGTTGTGATATAACCTTAGAGGAAATCAAGGGGTTATTCAATCTCGCTATTGAAAAATTACAGCGGGAGAATGTGCTTAAAATCTCTTTTGACAACGACGAGTATTGGAATGTACTCGGCGGAGATATGAACGACTTTTCGAAGGCCCCTGACCCGGGGGTTGGGTCATTGTACGATGATATTCGTTACCTTAAAAAGAGTTTAGAAGAAAAGCAGATATTGAGTTATTCGGACTTTGATAGGTTGGCAGCAGTGCTGAAGAGTATCAGCAATATTGAGGCTCCTGCATAAGAGCGCCGGGCTTTTCTATGGAATCATTCTGAAAATCTGTTCGAGTTCCTTGTCCGTGATGGTGCTTTTTTCGGACTTGTCAAAGATGGATGAGAGGTAAACCGTATTGCGGGCTACTTTCACGTAGGTAATTACCCGCGCCCCGCCGGACTTCCCTTTGCCCTTGGAAGCGATGGAAAGGCGTATCTTATAGAAGCTGTTGCCGAGTGCGATACCCAGCTCCGGCTCATCGGCGAGCTGTTCGATAAGCCCGGCCAGATCCCTTTTGAGCGAAGGGTACTTCCTGGCCAGCCGTTTGGCCTGCCTGTCAAAAAGCGGTATGGAGGCAACGCTATAGCTCATCCAGAAGCTCCTGTGCGGGCCGGGCTTTCAGTCTGCCCTGCTCCACCAGATTAAGTTCGTTTACCGCTTCCCTAAGCTCCTGCAAAAGCTGCTCTTTTGTGGGTTCCTCGTATTCCAGAGCCTCCAAATCCCGGTACTGCTTTTTGAGTTCCCTCCATTCCTTGATAGGGATATACACCCCGGTAGCTTTCCCCTTGCTGTCCTGTATTACCTGTAGTCTCATAACCGCTGAAATTATTTCAATAGGCCATTTTCGTATATGGCTCTAATCGCAGTGTATATATCCAAATGGCCTCACACAAAATTAGCATTTATTTTTGACATTCCATTGTTCGTCGCCAGCTTGGTCGGGCTATCCTTTGTGTGCTACCTTTGCTGCGACGAACGGCTAACCCATAAATGCACCAACCAAAGACAACTGTAAAACAGTGGCTGGACAATCCGTAAAAGTCTTATCTTTGAAAGGCTGGGCGTTCTTTGAGCAAGCAAAAATCCGGCTATAAGGAAAACGGCCGGAGCACGAAAAATCCATGGAAGGTCATACGACTACGACGCGAGGTTCTATGACCCGGTGATCGGAAGGTGGGGGAGCGTCGATCCGCTGGCTGAAGTGTCGAGGCGATGGAGTCCGTATAGTTATGGGTTTAATAATCCTATTCGTTTCATCGATGTTGATGGGATGTTTGTAGGCGACCTTTACGACATTAATAGGAGGAAGATAGGAACAGACGGTATCGATGAGTAGATAACCTTTTTACCCCTATACTTGTGACCTATACCAATTCGTGGTGATTCTTTTCCAACAGTTCCAATGCCCTGTCAGCCAGATCATCCGTCAATCCTACGGAGCCGCTTGTCTGCACCAACCGGTTTTTCAAATACCCCGGCAGTCCATTCAAGGATTTATCGTCATCTATAATGATGAAATTATCACGAACAGGGTTGGCGACAAACCACTTCACCAATTCATCCTTCCTATTCAGATAATTATTATTTTCTGGCAGGCGTTTGATGGTAGTCACGCCTATACCCCTTCGTTTGAGAATATCCCTCCATTCCTTCAGTGTATACTTGGACTTGTGGGAGGTGGTCAATACGATGCCCGCCCCCGTCGAAGAAATGATCCTCCGGAGGGCTTCGGTAGCCTTAGGGCCAAACGCTGGAAAGCCGTCATCTAGGATTTCGGGCCTTCTCCAAGAGTTGGTAGGAACCATTACACCATCTATGTCCAAAAACAACAACATTATGAAAATTTACAGAACTATTTTGTCATTTCAATTATTCGTATCCCATTCCTCTATGAGGAAACCCACCTTTGTCCAGCTATACTCTACAGTTGCCGATGTTTTGGCATTCGGCACCGCACCTATCTCGATGCCGGCAAAAAGGGAACTTACATAACGATGGTGACCGTCAATCAACCTTGCCGCCGTCATTCAATTATATACTGCCTTCATAAAGGTCCCAAATAGGAAAACACAATTCGTAATCGCTCCATACGATGTCGCCATGTTCGATAGTAGAGTCCTTGAATAATTTTGTGTCAAGGTATTTTTTTGTCATGGGGTTCTTCGCTGCCCGTAAGAAAGGTCCGAAATCTACCGTTCGCACAAGACCGTCAGAAAACTTGAAAGTGATAAAATACGGCTCGTGGTATGTAGCTGTTTCAATCGAAATAATTGATGTTTGCCTCATAATTTCTGTGTTATTGTTTCCGCTGAAATTTCCCGGTTGTATACGAAAAAATCAACCCATTGCGAATATTTTAGGTGGTTGGCAGCCGTATAATCTGGAAGCGGGCTAATCCCAAAACGTATTTGGCACCGGATGCTTCTTAAGGAATTTTTTGGCTTCCTCATCCTTCTTTTTGAAGAACGTTGAATTGGAATACTGAGCAACGGACCCAGTTTGCTGGACGTCTTTTTTATCCTGAGCCTTTTTTTTGTTTTTGTGATTCTCCATTTCCAAGTCATTCATTACTAACAAAGTTAATCAAAATTTCTTTCTTATGATGAAAGCTTCAAAATTTATGCCTTTCTCGAAAGGTTGCCAGTCTCCATTCAGATAGCCTTGTACGACGTAGGAGGCTTCTGTTATTTCTTTCCAGTAGGCCAGAATATTCATTTGGTATAGCCGGGTGCGTGCCGCTGTGCTGCTCCTCAGGAATTTTTAGATAAGCATACCTATCATCAGCCATTTTTGGTCAGGTTAATCTTCTCATTCATCGCAATCAAATCAGTCATTGAGCGTGTTGATTGTTTTATTTTCCAAAAGGGATTTCATTTGTGATATTGCTACTTTATTTAGCTGAACTAGCCGTTCTCCTTGTGATAGTCCCTGCTGTATCAGTAAAGCATTGATACTTTCCATGTTGCTCAAAACCACCAATTGCTCGATAGTGGCCTCATCTCGTATGTTTCCTTTTGATTTAGGGTTCTTATCTCTCCATTCTTTGGCAGTGATGCCAAATAGCGCCACATTCAACAAATCTGCTTCACTGGCATAAATAATGCTGGTTTGATGTTTGGTAATCTCTGTAGGTATCAGGTTTTCTTTGATAGCATCCGTATGGATTCGATAATTGACCTTTGCCAAAGTTCTTTGCAGGTTCCATTCCAGTTGGTTCCGATTGCTTTCATCCTCCTTCAGCCGTTGATATTCTCTTACTAACAACAATTGAAATTTTGGGCTGATCCACATTCCAAAATGAAATGCGATGTCTTTGTGCGCATACGTCCCGCCATACCTTCCCGCTTTTGCTGTTAAACCTATCGCATTAGTGTGTTCTATCCATTGTTTCACAGAAAGCACAAAATTATTACTGCCTGCTGAATTTTTAATTGTACCGAATTCGGTATAATTAAAATCCGGATTATACAGCGCTTCCCATTCTCCAAGATATTCAATAGTGCTTTTCAGACTCAGCCATTTAATAACTATTGCTTCCTGCATCTGGCTTTTCGCCATATCGGTGAGTGAAATATAATCATCTCGCTGATTAGAAATTATTGAAATTTCCTTGCCATCTACTTCTATCTTTTTGCTTTTTGCCATCGGCAGATGTCTTTATTACGGAATAGTTCTTGCCCGAATAAATTATTACTTCCCACCCTTCAACTTCTTCACCTCCTCAGCCAGATCCAGCACCGCTTTGCTTAATGTGGCAATGGATTCGGTTTTGGCTTTATCTTCTTCGATGAATTTTTCGAGTAGGCTGATTATTTGGTCCGCAGGATGATAATTCGCTGTATGAACGTAGTTAGCGTTTTGGCTTGCGGTATCTCGGTTGTTCTGAATATTGTAAATAGCCTTTTCTTCGCTAAAATTCCGCACAAACTCCGGCGTTACCCCGAGCGCCGCTGCCAGCTCCTCCATAATCGGCTCATCGATCTGGATCATGCTTTCAAAGTCGGATATCCGTTGCTGCGAATATTTGCCGGGGCAGAGATCGCCCAGGGCAGATTGTTTCAGTCCGATGATCTCGCGGATGCGCTTTACATTGTGGCCCTCGTGGACCTTGTCTTCTTGGAATGCTGCGTTCATGATTCAAATATAAACTTTTAGGTGGTCGGTGAAAAACCGCAATACCGGTATCTTACCGCTTGGCTGTTACATTTTGTTTTTTAACCTTTGTAAAGATAAGAATTTTAGTAAACCGCGATCAAAGATTTTTCAATTTTTTAGCACAATAACGCAATAATTAATGAGTTAATGTTAAAATTACTAGTTTTGTCACCTACTTACGAGTATTAGTGGGTGCTCACAAGAACCTCGAATCCGCACAAGCGTAGGAACTTTACGGAAACAAAGAGGCGTAGGTGAGCACCCGGACACCCCATATCCTGGGGATCCGGGTCTACTTGCGGTTTTGTTTCCTAGGTGCTGCCCCCGGGCAGTAGCTGCTTCGGCAGCGCCGTCCTACGCGGTCCGTTGTGCGGATTGACCAAAAGTGGCCCGGCTCCTTCGGGAGTTTCCCACCAATGGTCAGGAGGTTTTGATAATAACCAATCAAAACCGATGGAACCGCAAAGAATACCACATCTACCGATCAATGACCACCTTCAAGGGGCGGGCGTCCTGGCTGTGATTCGATCCCGGCCCTGGGTACGATCGACCAAGCACCTTTACAAAAACATCGTCAAATCGCCGGTTTGATTGATGCACGAAAACTGAATCCATTCACCACTTCTTTCATCTTAATCAAACACAAACTTAGCGGAGCGATCTCGTGAGTGCCGCTGATAGTTTGATAAAAACACTAACAAATGAAGCAAAAATTACGCTTAGGGGATCGCTATGCCCCAACGAACCATAAAGACCTTTCATGTGTGCAGACCCATGCGCAGGCACCGGCCCTCCCCGGGCCGGGCCTCGCAATCGGGGTAATTGCTCTTTTGCTGCTGGCGGTATGCGGCACCGTCTACGGGCAGCATGATATCCCCACAGACAGCATCAAGCCACTGCAAATAGGGGATACCGTCAAAGAAAAAGACCTCGTCCGCTTCCCTATGGTCAAACACGATCCAGACCTAAGCCGCGTGAAAGGTCTTGTCATTGGCGACAGCATACCTGATTACCTATGGGATTTGCCCTTGTGGGTGGTGAATCACCCCAATGGCAGGGACACCGTTACGCTGCGGGAGTATCAAGGTAAAAAACTGATTGTACTGGATTTCTGGGCGCGCTGGTGTGCACCCTGTGTAAGATCGATGGACAAGTGGGAGAAGCTGCAGCCGCAGCTTGCAGGAGATCTGGCAGTAATATCCATACACCTGGATTATGACTATAAGGCGCTGCCTTTTGCTGCAAAAAGGGGATGGAAGCTACCTGTCGTGATCGGCGAAAATGCCATTGTCATAAACAGACACTTCTATACGCAGACCTGGGTAGGAGGAGTCGTGTTCATAAAAGACGGCCGCTTATTGGCAATCCCCGGGGCAACGGGCTATGACGATGCACAGGTAATGGGATTGCTGGCCGGAGATATCCGCACATTGGCCTCAAACCCGCAGGCTACTTATTTTGATGTTGAACCAACTAAAACAAACGATTAACCGTGAACCTGAAATTCGTATTCTTAACCATATTGTTGCCCTTGTTTGCAGTGCATGCGTTGGCGCAACATAAAATTGAAGGTGCCGTGTACGCCGCAGGCACGCGCGTACCCATTGCCGGCGCGACTGTAAGGCTGACGGCCGCAGGCTGGCATACCCAAAGTGCTTCTGATGGGCGATTCACCCTTTCCTACAGTGGCACGGATACCCTTGAAGTCACGCATGTGGGGTATGAGATTTACCGGATCTACCTGACCATATCGTCCGATACGTTGCTTACCGTCATGTTGGATGAGCGTGAAACGGTGCTGGATGTGGTAAACGTGCATACGGGCTACTACAGCTTGCCGAGGGAGCGCTCAACGGGGGCGTTTTCGCACGTTGATCAGTCGTTGATTAACCGTAGCGTCGGTCCGGACATCCTGAGCAGGTTGGAGGGTGTGGCCGGAGGGCTTGCATTTGGATATCCGCCCACCGCGGGCGCCCCCAGCCAGCAAGCTGAATTACGCCTCCGGGGGCTGAGTACCATCAATGGAGAAACGCGTCCGCTCATCGTGGTCGATAATTTTCCATATGAGGGGGATATTTCTAACATAAATCCCAATGATGTGGAGAGCGTCACATTATTGAAGGATGCCGCCGCTGCTTCTATATGGGGAGCCAGGGCGGGCAATGGTGTACTCGTGATCACGACGAAGCGGGGTAGGCAATCGGGGCGCCCGTCTGTCAGCGTTAATTCGAACCTGACAGTGGGTGATAGGCCCGACCTATTTTATGACCAGCGCTTCTTGCCAGCCAAAGACCTGATTGCGCTGGAACGGCAGCTTTTTGAACGGGGCTTGTATACCGGGGATGAACGGACGGCGTATACGCCCGCTGTAGAAACATTATTTTCCCTGCGGGACGGCGATATCACATCGGAGGGCGCAGAAAATATCCTGCAAACACTGGCCGCATACGATATCCGGGACGAAGCAAGCAGGCAGCTGTACCGCAAGACGGTGAACAGGCAGTACACATTGGGTTTGCAGGGCGGTACCGAAAGCCACGATTACTACCTTTCGGTCGGTTTGGATTATAATGACGACCACATCGTCGGAAATCGTTACGGGCGAACGACGGTTTCGACGAAAAACAATTTCAAGTTTTCGCCCAAAATGTCTCTCAGCGCAGCCGCTTTCTACGTACACAGTGAAACGGATCGCAACGGACTGGAACTGGCCGATCTGAGCCCATCCGGGATGATCAATGTGTATACCTATGCGCGTCTGCGGGGTGATACCGGTGAGGCGCTTCCGTTGGTAAAGAAAAACAGGTATACGTATACCGACAGTGCCCCCGGTCTGGGGTTGCTCGACTGGCATTACCGTCCCATGGACGAGGTGAGGCTCAATGACAACTCATCCGTGGCGGACGAAATCCGGCTAACAGGCGCAGCGCAGTATGAACTGATTCATGGGTTGGGCTTGGAGTTGCGGTACCAATACCAGCTGTCCCACTCGGCAAATCGCAACTACTATGGTCCGGAGAGCTATTTTGCCCGCGATCTGATCAATACCTACACGCAGGCAGATGGAAGCAAACCGGTACCCGACGGCGGGATGCTCAACCGAGGCGGTAATCTGCTGACGGCGCACTATGGGCGCTTGCAGGCAAGTTTTTCCCGTAATTATAATGAAAACCATCGCATCGATGCCTTAGGAGGTTTTGAACTCCGGCAAGAAGTGCAGCAAGGAACCGGATCTTCCCGTATTTACGGATATTCGGACGATGTACTCACCTATACGGGGCAGATGGATTTCAGCACTCCCTATCAGACGAGACCATTGGGGTCAGCACGGATACCTAATGGCGGTTCACCTGGGCAGCATTATACCGACCGATTCGTTTCGTATTTCGGCAATGCGGCCTATGCATACAAAGGCCGGTACCTGTTATCGGCCAGTGCACGCTGGGACGCGTCTAATATTTTTGGTGTAGATTTTAATCAACAGGGCGTACCGTTATGGTCGGTGGGGGCCGGTTATTTGCTCCATGAGGAACAGGCGATCAAAGCGCAGTGGCTATCCAAGGCCAAAGTGAGGATGACGTATGGAGCAAACGGCAATGCAGTACGTACCATTTCCTCCCTTCCGTACATCAGTTATGGTGCCAGCAACGCGGTGACCCGTCTTCCGATGGGGCGCCTGCTTGGTGTGGGCAATCCGGATTTACGCTGGGAAAAAGTCAGCACATTCAATGTCGGCGTTGACCTAGGGTTGTGGAACCACAGGTTGAGCGCCAGCGTGGATTGGTACACCAAGCATAGCCGCGATTTGATCGGAAATGATCACTTCGATCCGACTACCGGTGTCATATGGGATGGCGTGAGTGCTTACAATGTGGATACCCGCAGGAATTACGCCAATATGCGCACCAGTGGGTTGGATGTTGAGTTGAACAGTGTCAATGCCGATGGCAGGATCAAATGGGAGAGCACGCTGTTGTTCAGTACGGTGTCCAATAAAATCACCAACTATTTTATGCCCCAGAACCAGCCGGTCACCAGCTACCTCAATCCGTTGGATCCACCGGTGATTGTGGGAAACTCCCGCGACCAGCTGTATGCCATACCCTGGCACGGGTTGGACAATACCGGATCGCCCCAAGTGATGGTAAATGGTGTACTGGGTACAGACTACAATGCGTATTTCAGTAACCTGACCTATCATGATCTGATACCGATTGGCCTGGGAGTGCCGAAGGTATTCGGATCGTTGAGGAACACGTTGTCATGGAAGGAACTCACGCTCAGTTTCAATGTCACGTTCAAAGGGGGATACGTGTTCCGCAGAAACAGCGTGGATTACAGCGCACTGTTCAGGGCCCTGTATACCCACATGGATTACCTGGATAGGTGGCAGCAGCCGGGTGATGAGTTGGCAACAGACGTGCCTTCCATGCCTGATGTGCTGAATGCTCGCCGGGACGAGGCATACTATTATAGCGAAGTTGTATTTGAAAAGGGAGACCACATACGCCTGCAAGATATCCAACTTGCTTACGCACTACCTGTCCGTCGGCGGCCCTCTTTTCCGATTTCAGCTATCCGGATATATGGGTATGCACGGCACTTGGGCATCCTGTGGCAGCGGGCCAAGGGCGGTCTGGACCCCGATACACAGGCGATGTATCCGCGACCTGGTGAATATGCTGTAGGCCTGCAATTTCAATTTTAAACTATTGAGAAATGAAACCGATAAAAAAAACGTATTTACAGATGAAGATAGTATTCATAGGGTGTTGCTGCGCGGTCCTGTTTTCGAGCTGTGTGAAAACCTTCCTGGATGTCAAACGGGACAAGTCTCAGGTAGTACCCCGCACACTGGATGACTATAGGGCCATTTTGGAAAACAATGCCATGAATTATTTTACCAGCCATCTGCTCGGAGAGATCGGGAGTGATGACTTTTACGTGCTGAGCGAGCAGTGGCAGTCGCTGGCGGATCCTGTACAACGCAATGCCTATGTATGGGCAGACGAAATCTATGAGGGAGCGATCGGGGTTGATTGGAACAGGGGGTATGAGAAAATGATGTATGCAAATTTCGTGATAGAGGGTGTTTCGGCCATCGAAGAAACTGCGGATAACAAATTGCTTCGTGACGAGCTCCTAGGCGCTGCACATTTTTTCCGGGGAAGCACGCTGTTTCAATTAGCACAGTTGTTTTGCAAACCATACGATGCGCAGACCGCCCATGGAGAACCCGGTCTGCCACTGCGGACTTCTTCCAATATCAATCAAAATGTAACGAGATCTACCTTGTCCGAAACGTATGCCCAATTTACCGCTGATTTGACATCAGCCGCTGAATTACTTCCAGAAGCAGTATTGGTAAATACACGCCCGTCAAAAGCGGCGGCTTACGGCATGCTGGCCAAAGTTGCGCTTCAACTGGCGGACTATGAAGAAGCGCTCCATCACGCTGATACGGCGCTTGGGATTACTGATGGATTGATTGACTACAACGATCTTGATTTAACGGCTAATTTACCGTTTCCGCTGTACGGTCAGGGTAATGCCGAGGTGGTTTTCTATAGCCAGATGTCCAACGCCGTGATTTTGACAAACACAAGATTATTGGTGGATACCTTGTTGTATGACAGCTATGAAAAGGATGATCTGCGCAGGGAAGCGCTGTTTGCCGCAAGACCGACGGGGATGACGTTTAAAGGCTTTTATTCTGGAATCGCGGTATGGCCATTTTCCGGGTTGACAACAGCAGAATTGCTGCTGATACGGGCAGAATGTGCAGCACGGCTTGGAGATGTGGGTCACGCTGTGGCGGATATGGACAGGCTTTTGAAGAATCGTTTCCGTTCGGGTACCTATAAAGGGATAGACCCGCTCATTTCGGGAGACGAATTGTTGGAGAAAGTTAAGTTGGAGAGGCGGAAAGAACTGCTATTCAGGGGGGTGCGCTGGAATGATTTACGGCGATACATGCAGCATGATGGACAACCCATCGAGCTCATTAGAAATGTCGATGATCAGACATTCACGTTGATATCTACAAGCGCCAAATGGACTTGGCCTATTCCACCGGATGTGATCGCCTACGGTGTTGTGGATCAGAACGAACGTTAGTGTAAAGAAAGATAGGTGTTAAGTAACTAAAAAGGCTCTCGCTTGGAGGGCCTTTTTAGTTTTTAGTTAGTTGGTACGGCCAGCTTTGGGAGCGTCGCCCGGTGCCTGATGCAGGTATGTTGGAGGTGTACCTGTCAATTGGATCGCGCAGGTTTCAGCCGGGAAATCGGCAACGCAGTTCTCGCCATCGGGTTCCAATATGGGATCGCCGATGAGCTGCATCCCGCCGCTAGGCGGTTCCACTTCGTACCATTGCCCGTCTGTTTTGGTAGCCAGTCTAAACGACATCGTCATCACCCCGATGATCATAGCCGCTACCCAGATCAGGTTTACTTTTTTTGCTAATCTTTTCATGATTTCTAAAATTTAACATGTTGATTATTGATTAATATCCGGTCTTTTGGCCGACAAGCCCTCATCCGCAGCGCCCCGGGTACCGCGGCTTCGTTGTTGATGCATTAAATGGATTCCTGCGCCGCTGAGGGCAAGGAAGAAGAGGTTGAACCAGAAATGCTGCCGCCATGTAAGTCCGCTGATCACCGAGCCGCAGCCGCAGGGCAGCTTTTCCCACGCACCGGCTAGCGCGACGGCTACATACCCCGTGAAGGCGAGCATCAGGCCGAAAGACAGCCAGAGCCCCCAGTGATGCAGGCGCCCGCCGACGAGCAATAGCACTGCCGTAGCGAATTCCAGCGGCGGTAGCGCCCATACCAGCAGATGCCCTAGTACATCCGGCAGCGGCTGCCGCAGGATACCTGTTCTGAACTGCCTGAAATCGATTACTTTGTCAATCACTACCGGTATCCACAGGGCCAGCAGGGCGATGGTGATGCCCAGGATGACCCAGCCGATGCGGTCCTGCGGTTTTTCGAATATGAGGTTAGCTTCCATTGAAGCAAAACTAGGCGCGATTCCGCCTCGGGAGTGATGGCCATCACCCGGAAAAACTGATTAAAAACGGTCATGCATCATGGAGCATGCCGCTTGCGGTATTCGCTGGGCGTCAGTCCGGTGTATTTCCGGAACTGCGCGGTAAAGTTGGTATGCTCCGACCATCCCAGCTGATAGGCGGCCGCGACAATGGGCGCTCCGGCGCGGAGCCGCTGCTGGGCTTCTTCCATCCGGCAGGAATAGATGTAATGCACAAACCGCTGCTTATGCAGTCGGTAGTGCTGCTCGCGGATGCGCCGCGCCGTGGTGTGCAGGGCCGCGGCGATACCGTCTGCTGTAGGCGGTTGCCCGCCGTCCATGCGCTGCACCAATTCGCGTGCAAGCAGCCGCGCGGATTCGACCAGGTACTGGGCAGCGCTTTCGCGTTCCTCACGGAGATATTCCGCCCGGTGGGCCTCAATAAGCTGTGCCACCGGCCCGTTGAGCGCGTCATCCATCAGCATGCCCGGATAGGCGGGCATGCTGAGCAGCAGGTGCAGCCAGGCGTGCATCTCCGGCGTGATGGGTGCCGGGAGCAGATGGCGATGCCGGGATCGCAGGTCCCGAAGGTCTGCGATGACCTGTTCCATGGGTGTGGCCGTCCGTGGCGGATGGCGCGTCAGCCAGTTGCGCTTGGGGACCACCACCGCCAGCTCGGCATGCGGAGGCGACAGGCACAGCAGGCCTTTTGAAGGCGGCGCATATACCTCGGCACGTTGGCCCGCGGACAGGCTGAGTGAAGCATGGGCTGCATTTTCCACGGATCGGAAGCTGGCGCTGCCCTGCAGCTGGTAGATCAGGTGCAGGTCGCAGAGGTGGCTCGCCACGGGCATTTCCAGCGCATCGCCGAGCTGCGCTTCCAGCACGGCCACGAAGACGTCAAAGGCATCGTGCCAGCGATAGATGACCCGGCAGCGGCCACCCGCATACTGGGCGGCAGCGTCGCCTTTGACGAATGGCATGGCATGGGTGGGTATGAACGGCCGCCGTTCCACACGTGTCAGGGGTATGCCCGCTTGTTCAAACAAAGGGGTAAAGGGTGTTTTCATTCCATGGTGCATCGGTTTGTATCAACCCCGCCGGGCTTTCCGGGGGCTCCGCCGGTCAGCTTCCGCGGGGTTGAGGGGTGGGTGGATCGGGTGTATTCATACGGTCTGTGTTTCTTTCCAATGGCACGGCATCGAACCGCGCGCTGCGCTGCCGCACGGCGCGTGCGGCGGCCTCGGGTACCGGCACTACGGGCCGGAGGCCCAGGTGATCCAGCAGCTGCTCCAGCCGCTCCTCCAGCGTGCCGCCCACCACCGTGGCGGCGATGCCCGTATCGGCATAGGCCTGCAGCAGGCGCTCCTCGGAGGCCCTGCGGAACCGCTCGGACGTGGGCCGGTGGCCATCGGCCACGAAGGGGAACTCCAGCGGCAGGTGGAAGAACCGGTCGTAATGCGTGCGGGCATAGGCCTTCACCACCGCCTCGAAGCTGCGGATCTGGCAGCGGAAGAGCTTCCATTCCAGCGGATGGAGCACCCGCTTCAGCCGCATGAGCCCGGGGCGCTCGGCGGGGTCCGCCCCGGTGAGCAGCCGGGTGCTGCCGTAGAGCCACTCCTGCAGGCTGCACCCGTCGGAAACGAAGTGACCGCCGCAGGCCGCCTCGGCCCGGATGCGTTCCTCCAGCCGTTTCATGCCGAGCACCATCAGCTCGTGGAAACGGCATTGCCGGAGGGTTTTGCCGGGGAAGGTCACCGGCAGCAGCTCCCGCATGGTGCGCGCGTGGGTGAGCGGGATGCCGCCGGCGATGCTGAGCGCCAGGGCGGTGGTGGTCTTGCCGGTACAGTAGGTACCGCTGATGGCTATCCTCATGGTGTCAGGATTTCAATCGGTGTGTAATGCTAAACGTGCCGGAAACGCCGGCCATCCGGCTTTCCAGCTCCACCGCCCGCCAATGGGCGCTGCCCATGCGGACGGTCCGGAAATCCAGGAACCGTACCCCGGCTTCATAGCGGCCGTCCCACACGGGGCGCCCGTACCGGATGTCCATGGCCCGCAGCCAGATGTTCGCGCAGTCTTCGCGCGTGGTGCCTTCCAGCGTATAGAGCAGGATCTGCATGAGCTGCCCGGTGATGCTGAGCACGTCGGTCGGGATGGTGGCCGGGCGGGCGGAAAAGAGCCCCTGCCGGTCATCGCACCAATCGTCCGCGCGGGCGATGCGGGCGGTGCAGGTACGGCCCGCCGTGTCGCAGCGGATATCCGAGATGCCGTTGGTGCGCAGCTTGTACCCATGGTTGTACATGGCCCGCCGGTTGAGCGGCCAGATGATCCCGGGATCAAGCCCCACCCGCCTGCGCGCGGGGTGGTCCGCCACGGCGGCCACCTCCACACCGCCCAGCACCACCTTGACGGGGCTGAGGATGCCGTTGGAGGCATGGAATGTCCACTGCGGCCCGCCCAGCGTGCAATGGAAGGGCAGGGTGATGGCGCCGGTGAACTCCACGCTGCCGCGCAGCTTGAGCCGGATACGGCGGAGCAGGGACAGGCTGAGCTGCTCGGCATCCAGCCCGCCCAGGTACACCAGCGCGTACTCGGTGAGCATGGAGGCGATGGCGGTGTACTCCATGCTGCCCAGGTGCGGCGGCCCCTCCGGCCTGGGCGGCCCGTCATAGTGGATCCGCAGCCCGCCGGAAAGCTCCATGTCGGCATGCCTGAAAGCCGTGACCTGCCAGTGGAAATGGCGGTATCCGTTGGTGAAATACCGCCCGTCCCCGCTGCCGAGGAAATCGCTTGCGTCACGAAAGGTCTGCATCATGTAGCCGTGTTTTGATCTTCGGGACAATGGTAGCCAATGCGGGAGACGGGCTAAAACGGATTTCGCCGAACGGCGGCCGGGTTTTTGGGTTCACGCGGAATTACCGGTGCCAGCGGGCAATCGGTCAGCATGAGGGTGAAAAATCCACTGAAACACCGTTAACATTAAGCGAATGTCAAAAAATTGTTAACAAGACTGTTTCCGGTTTTTTACCGGAAACCGGTACTTTTATGGAATTAACCAAATACTACACACTATGGAAGTACAGAAACTCCTGTTTGACCGGATCAGGTCAATGCTGCCCTCCCATATCAAGCCGGTCAACGAAATCACCGACCTGCTGGGAATCAACGTAAACATGGCCTACGACCGCATCAGCGGCCGGGTGCCGCTGCGGCTGGAGGAAGCCGGGATCCTCTGCCGCCACTTCGGGATCTCACTGGATGCGCTGACGGCGCATAAAAGTGACACCATTCCCTTCCACTACGTGCCGCTGGCCGTGGGTGACCCCGAGCAGTACCTCCGGTACATGCTCGGGCTCCGGGCGTCCATGGAGCGCCTGGCCGCGGCCGAAGACGCCGAACTGATGTTCGCCGCAGACGACATCCCCGTGTTTCACTTCATGCCGTTCCCGGAGCTGACCTATTTCAAGCTGTATGCCTGGAACCGCACGATGAACGGGGTGGAGGGCAGCTACGAACAGTTCGCGCGCTCGGCCGACCGTCCGGAACTGCGGGCGGTCTTCCGGGGCATCGCCGCGGCGTACCTGCGGGTGCCCACCATCGAGATCTGGACGGAGGAGACCATCAATCCCATCCTCCGCCTGCTGGCCCACTACCGGGCCCTGGGCACGTTCGACCGGCCGGAAACCGTCGATAAGCTCTGCGGGCAGCTGCTGGAACTCATCGGCGGGGTCCAGCACTGGGCCACCGCCTCCCGGAAGGGGGATGATTCGGATGTGCCGTACGCCTTTTACCTCTGCCCGGTGCAGGCCGGCAGCAGCATCATGCTGACCCACTGCGACGGGGAGCCGGCCGTGCGGATGAAGCTCTACACCATCAACAGCATCGCCACCAGCGACAGCAGGCTGTGCGATGAAACGCGGAAATGGCTGGTGCAGACGGTGTCCAAATCGACCAACCTGAGCGGCTCGTCCGAGATCAGGCGCACGCACTTTTTCAACACGATGAAAGAAAAGATCCTGGACATGACAACTTAATACTTTTTTTTTCAGTTTAAAACCTGCCATCCCTACCGGAGCGACCTGATCCCGATCGGCAATGCGGTCTGTGCACGCCAGCATCAACGGGTGTTTCCTGATCCGGCAACGGTAGCCGGGCTTACCGCTTGGCGGTGGCTTTAACGCATCTGCACATGTTAAAGCACTATGAAACCCTCGATGGGCAGCTACGCGCCATCGAAAGCCACCTTGCACCCATCGCCGAGGCGGCCCGGCGCCTTGTCGAAAGCGGCCTGCTGGAAGACCTGGCCGCGCACCTTCCGGAAATCATCCTCTTCGTCCGCCAGCACTTCCGTGTGGAAGAGCCCCGGCTGTTCATGCCCGACGTGCTGGATTACCTTGGCATCAGCGAGCGTACCTACTACCGCAAGGTGGCCGGGGGCCGGCTGATCCCGCGCAAGTGGGAAGGGCCGGATTTCTTCTACCGCAGCGACCTGGAGGAGCAGCGCCGGGAGAGCAGGCGGCGCGGAAGGATCTGACGGTTATCCGGCATCCGCCCGGTGACGGGTTTTGACCGTCTCGGGGCTGGCCCGAGACTGGTCCGAAGCTGGTTTTGCCTTGCTCCGGCCGCCGTCCGGTCCGGGTTCGGCTGGGGTTCGGTTTCTTCCCGAAGCCCGGCCGAAGGATTGCCGGAGCCCGGCCGAACGTCTCCCGAA
>NZ_JBLFFL010000013.1:0-30049 GCF_051400755.1 Parapedobacter brassicae | reverse complement strand
CGGTGCTGGCGCCCGAAGGCGTCGTACTCCACGGGCGTCACCACGTCCCGCTGGTTCGGGGCGGCCTTCACCCCGACTGTCTGGATCTCCCTGCCCAGCCCGTCGTAGTACGTGATGTCCCGCAGCGCCTCGGCGACCGTGGGTGCCGTCGGCGGCGTGTTCCCGAAACCCCGCAGGTACACCGTCTTCTGGATGTAGTTCTGGTTCGCGCTCGCCGCATTGCCAAGCGCCGCCGCCGCAGGGGCGATCCACGCACGGAAGTTGCCCGTGCTCTGGAAGCCAGGAGAGAGCGTGATGGTGGTCGGCGCCGTGTACTCCCCCGTGGCCCCCGGCTTGTTCAGCGCCAGCTGGGCATGCACGGCCTGTGAAAAAAGCGTGAGCAGCAACACGGCAGCCGCCGCGGATGGGTATTGATGTCTTTTCGTTTCCATGTCCGTATCGGTTTAGGGCCGGTAATTGTATTTGTACTCCTCGATGATGTTGCCGAAATGGTCCTTCACCCGCCACAATCGGCCGAACCCGTCGTACTCGTAGCTCAGCTTCCGGCCCGAAGGATCCACCTGAGTGGTCATGCCCCCCAGCGGATCGTACGTCAGGATGGTCACTTCCGCCTTTTTCACCGAGGTGTGGTTCCGTATCTTTGCCAGCTCAGCCAGCCTAGTGGCTTCCTCGGCATTCAGGTTTTCCAGCACCGTCTGGCTGAAGTTCGTTGCCACTGTGGCCGCCCTCGTCGCATTGCGCACCTCTGCCACGGGAAACCTACCCCGATAGCCCCACACCAGGCTCACCGGCACACCGTCTGCCGGTGTATACTGCAACGGATTGCCCTTTGCGTCATATTCATCGTATTTAAGCTTCACCTTATACCGTGAATCCCGCGTGTATGAACCGTTGCTGCCCGTACCGGGCGGCAGCTGTCCCTGTGCACGGTTGCTGAACTTGAACGACGCCAATGGCACCGGGTTCGGCGACTCCAGCTGCCACACCTCGTCGATCAGGCCCTTTGCGCCTAACACGTAGGTGGTGTTACTGCCAGAGAGGATCGTCTGCGTGGTGCCCACCTCCCGGTACCGCACCTCCTCGACGGGGTAGCCCACAAGGAAACTGGTTTTCATCTCCCCGATGAAGCCCGTGGTGTTCGAATAGTCGTGGGGATAAAGGGTGTGGGTCACCTCCACGCTGCCGTCGCTCGCCGAGCGCCGTATACGGTTGGGCTGGAGGTGCGTCACGTTATCGTACCCGTATTCTTCTGTCGTGATCACCGGGTTACCCTCCGAACGGAATTCCCGCGTGGTCCGCACTTCCGGATACACCCATTTGCGTACGACCGTATACCGCATAACGTCATAAGGTGCGAATTGCGACGCCGCCGGTGGATTGGAAACGTATGACACCGGCCAGTTGCGCCGTACCGAAAAACAATCGAGTTCCAGGTTCAGCCGTTCATCCGTCCTGTAATCGGTGATCACCTCGCGAACCATCTGCACGGTATAGTTACCAGACGTGCCTCCCGTGGTCACAAATGTGGTGGCCGCCCGTTCCAGTCCCGGATCATGGCCATAGTTCGCTATCGGGACACCGGGAATCGTTCTCCCGCGTACCAGCGTAGGGTTGAATCCGGGTGCGCCCAGGTACTGGTATTCCGTACCGCCATTGGCCCAGCTATCGTTATCCACCACGATGACGTGCGTATAATAAATATGCCCGCCGGAAAGATACTCGAGGGAATACACCGGAGTGGAATACGCCGCCTTGTAAACACACTGTGCCACCATACCTCCAACGTCCACACCGCACTGCGCACCGTCTACCAGATCGGAATAGAAGTCGTTGGCCCGCGCGGTCTCCCTCAGCCTGCCGGACGACTGGGTTTGCGACGCCAGGGCGGCATAAATGTATTTCCTGGTTTCTGCCGAGCCCACCAGGGGCGTCGATATTGCCCGGGCTATCCGTACACCCCCGGCCTGGAAATTGGCGGTAGTGCTGGTGCCCTGCGGCAGGTAGCTGAAGCCCAGGTTGCCCAGCGCGGCTTCACCGAACGCACTGAACTCGATCCGGTACGTACCCGAAGACAGCAACACACCCGGAGCGATGGACTGCCCGATCTGAATGATGCTGTTGTGGATCTGCGTATTACTTGCATTATATATCCGTAGAATAGCATGCTGGTGGATCTGATCGTTGGTGCCCGTGCCGCTATAGTCGCACGAAGCATTGAATATAACGTTTTGTGCGCTCGTGATGGTGACGTTTACCGTTACATTAGTTTCGCCCGAAAACCCGATCCCCTGTACAGACCGCTGCACCTGCGTAGGTGTGGCCGACTCCGACCGCGTTTCATAGATGGTATTGGCCTCGTAGATCAGGCTGTCGCTCCCCCCTGTCGGATACGTGATCCGGCTGAGCAAGCCATAGTGGGCAAAGGCGCCGTCGGGCGTCCGGTCGGCCATGCTGGTCGGAAAAAGCGGCTGCAGGGAAACATCCGTGCTCCGCGGCACAAGGCCCGTGTTATTCTTCCCATTGAAATACCCCCAGTAATCCTGCGCATAGGCAAGCCTTGGAGCCAGGGCATTCTTGTTATAATAGCTCAACACATGCCGTTCCTCGGCCATGCCTGTGGCCGCTTTCGTGACCCGTATCAAAAACGGCCGTTGCCTTAGGGCACCGGTCAGGTCATTGGGATAATTGTATGAATTATTGGTACTGTTTTCATAAAGCAGATTGTACTGAAAATAAGGGACAGTAGCCGAGCCGTCCTTTCTCCTGCGAAAAGCCACCTGGCTCACCAGCGAGTCGCCCACCACGTCGGGCCGGCCCGTATATGAAAAGTTGACACGCAGGAAGTCTGACGTTATTGCTTTTAAGATAACCCCCTGGCTTCTCAGGTTACTCACGCAGATCTGGTTTTCGGTCCGAAGCGGGCAGTTCGAACCCGGACACGCGGGGGTCGACAGGGTCGACTGTGGTGTACGGATGACGGTCTGTGACACCTCAGCGGAATAGTCGAAGTTACAGGGAACATAATCAAATGTCACCACATCGCCGTTCGGATTCGTCACGCTCTTGAGGTACCAGGCTGTGGGAATAAAGGCGTCATAGTTCTTTCCACAAATTGTCCCCGTCGGCACGGTCCTTGTCTTTTCCGTAGCCATGCTGCCGCCAAAGTAGTAAATGGTACCCTTCGGGTCAATGACGCGGAACGTCCAGTCCCCCTGCGTCAGGTTGAAGTTGGGTTCCACCTTCAGCGGCACGGCATTCAGCATGATCACCTGCGTCTTCTGCGTCTGGTTCAGGATGAACTTCCCTGAAAATTCGCCGAAGTTGAAGCTGAACACATCCGGCTGCGAATCGTAAAGGTTGCCATTCGTTACATTGTCCAGGTAGGTATACACCTGGCTGGTATTGCTCGCCAGGTCTGCCGGCGGCACCTGCCAGGTAGCCGTTTCATCCGGCGAATCATACACGCTGCGGGTAATCACGCCCCCCGCCTGGAGCGTCCAGGACATACCGACACGCGAAGCGATCTGGCTAAGCTTGATGCCATTCCCCGATTGGTAGGCAAGCGATATAGGGATGGATATGCCGCCGCTTCGGGCTTCGCCCAGCGGAATACTTGCCGATACCGATCCGCTGGACATCGTCACCGGCAGGCCACTATAGCGCGTCAGTTCAAACGCGTTTGGTGCAGGAGGCAGGATATTCATCTGCGCCAGTGCGCTCATGGGTTGCTGCGTCGCGGGCTGGCCCAATACCGCCTGCGCCAGCAATAACAGGGGTAAGCATTGCATACAAATGATTCGCATAGAAGTAGTCGTTAAGGTGTCTTAAAATTAGTGTTTGCCTGCATGGCTTTGGTCACCCGAAGCAAATCAAGCCGCGTTTGCGCGGATTCCTGCTTCAGCAGCTCGTATCCCGCATGCAGCGAATCATACCGTTGCCTGAGCTCCAGTTCAGCCTTTCGTTGGTCGATCAAATGCAGCGTCAGCTCCTCCACCTTTTTCAGCAGCAGCAGGTTCATCTCCGCCAGGTCCAGACCGTCCTTTTCGATATCCGCCGCTGAAGGAATCTCCGGCAGGTGCTTATGTTTCTTTACGTAGGTTTCGATTTCATCCAAAGTAGGCAGGTCATAATCCGGCTCAAACACATAATCCGGCACGGAGATGTCCGTCTTTACCTTCACCTCTTTGGCTAGAATGTTGCCGTTTACCGCGAGTTTGGCTTGGGGAGTGGTGGTGCCGATGCCTACTTTTCCGTCATTCTCCACCGTGAACACCACATTCTCGTTCGCTGTGACCGTACCGCTGGACAGCCGGAGTATAGGCTGTGTGGTGTTTTCCTGATTGATATACACCGCCGCACCGTTACCATTACGGACAAATTGATGATAGATTGTGTTGCCCGTAGCGGTACGGAAGATGCCTGTATACGTCGTTTGGGCATTCGATGGTTCGAAGCCGATGGCAATGACCAGCATTGCAATTGTTTTTAATCCTTTGGTTATCATGTCATTCGTGTGTTGATCATTATTTCGTTTGTAATTGCATCTCTAAATTCGCAATGCGTTCATGCTGCTCCTTTGCGGATTTTTTCATCTCAATCAAATGCAGCGTCAGCTCCTCCACCTTTTCCAGCAGCTTCCGGTTCATCTCCCCAAGATCCACGCCCTCCGCGCCCACTTCCTGGGCCGAAGGCATGTCCGGCAATCGATGGTGTGCATTGATGTAAGCATCCAGTTCCATCAGCGGCATCAGGCGGTATCCATCAGCAAATACGTAGTCCGGCCAATTGGCTGTTTCCACCTTTACCTCCTTGGCGCGCACACGGCCATTCACTTCGATGCCGCCGTGCCGGAATTCCGCCTGGATACCGTTGGTGTTATAGCCACGGATCAGCCAACTCAGGGTGCTGCCGTCGTTTGAATACTGGCGCATGAATTGCCCGCTTGCATTGGATGCTACTTCGGTGTAGCTCGAACTGTTACCGCTCCAGCGTGATGAGCCATCTTGATTTAGCCGGTATATTTCATCACCTGTCGAGTTTCGCCACTGGGCATACATCCCCGCTTTCTGTAGGTCAAAAAGCAGCCGGTCATTGGTATTGAATATCCGGGCCTCCCCAGAACCGTTCGAAGTGGCAAACCGGATATATCCGCCGTTGGTGGTTGATTTTCCTGTGATATCCAGAATACTGTATGAGCCGACTGTATAAGGGCTAGTCGTCCCAATGCCGGCATGGCCGTTGTCCGGAAACGTATTAGTCTCCTGTGCCTGACAAACAGTCGCTGCCAGTGCTGCAATAAAAATTAGGGCAATTGATTTCTGTATCATCATGGTATACTCAATTTATCGTTGACTAGTTGTTTTTCTTCAGCATATCCAGCTCACTGCGCATCTCAATTAAATGCAGCGTCAGCTCCTCCACCTTCTTCAGCAGCAGCAGGTTCATCTCTCCCAGGTCCAGCCCGTCCTTTTCGATATCCGCCGCTGAAGGAATCTCCGGCAGATGCTTATGTTCCTTTACATAGGTTTCGATTTCTTCCAGCGTAGGCAGGTCATAATCCTCCTCAAACACGTAGTCCGGCACGGAGATGTCAGTCTTCACTTTCACCTCTTTGGCTAGGATGTTGCCGTTTACGGCGAGTTTGGCCTGGGGAGTGGCGGTGCCGATACCGACATTGCCGTGAATGGTATAGGTCTTCGAAAATTGAGTGATGTTCAGGTTGGCCTCATACGGGGCAATATTCGTCAGTATGGCCGTATTCACCGGCGTGCCGTTCTGTTCATAGGCGATGTATTTCATGTTTTCACCGCTGGAAATTGTCCAGCCGACAAACTTGAAGCCATGATTATGGTACGGCGCGGCGTATGGCACTTCGACGGCAAGATATTTCTTGCCATTGTACATACAGGTCTTCAGTTGCCAGGATGATGCCCCGTCTATCGACACCAGATGACCGAAAATCTGCCTGTACGCAGACGATGACCGAATCTCTCCGGCATCTATGCGATTTACGGTACCAGCACTTCCCCGCATGGCCGTGATGGACCCGATGGCGTAATTGTTGGGCAGGTCCGTGCCGTTGTATGCCTCATGCAACAGGATCAGCCCCTTTGTATAATCCCCGTTGCCCGTTGTGTTGATCACGATGCTTTTGTAATCGCCCGGGGCGAGATCGGTCACCACCTGTCCCAGCCCCTGCAGGCCATGCAGCAGCAGCGCCACCGCCATCCAATTCCTAGTCATCTGTTTCATAGTATGTATAGTTGATTTTATTTGATCGGTGCTTTCAACCTCGATTTTATCATTATGGCTTCTGTGTTTTTGTTCAACGTTTGTCCACTCCGCCGCGTACGCAACTGACGCATGGCACCGCTGAACGGAATGTCCCTGCTGCCCGCACGATCCCTTCTCACTTACAAAAGCCAGTTAATCGATCTGTTGATTATTCTCCGGTTTAGGCTATTGTTTTTCCATTGTAATGTTACGAATTGGGCGGATCATTTCCAAAATAATTTATCGCTATTTTATGCAACATCAATGACCAGGCGGGTTAATTTCCACCCAAAACACAACTTGCAGTTATAAAACAACAACTAAGGATATAGCCTATCAGATAAACAACAACGCCTAGTTCAATTGAGCAAGGCATATACCGCTTATAACTCTCTCAAAATTTCCTGCAGCTGGTAAAGTCGATTGTTGTCCCAATGATAAAATAGTTTACGGACTATCAGGTCGTAGAACCGTGCCTCGTAATCTAACTAATTACCTTTTTGTAACAGCTCCTTCCACTCTCCCAAGAAAGCGATAGTCGAAACTTATGCTAAAACAGTTGGTGTCTGTATATCCTTTTAAAGTAGGAATATTGTGAGGACCTTCCGTGGGAAAATGTTCTAAAAACAGGTGTCGACTAGTGTCTAACCTATTTTCCAAAACCATGACATTCTGCATCCGGATCACCCACTCGAAACCATCCTTGTCCCAACATCCAACAACCTGATCCCCGGCTTCGCGATCAACGCTAGAAAGGTCTATCATTACGTAACCAGAATCGGGAACCTTACGATGCAAACCATTGATGATATATTTTATGTCTCCATCTGTCTTAATCGTAATTTTATTCTCTCCGTTTGGTGAAATGAACTGATAAGCGCCTGTCGTGCAACCAAAAAGGCATAATGCAAAAATTGCAGTGATTATAATATGTTTCATATAATTACGTCTGGGATTACCTCCTGTATTTCTGCCAACCCGGTAAATATGTGTTATTCAGGAAGCTTGTTATATCCCTTTTCTCGGTAACTGTGAATCAAAGTATAATATTCAGAATTTGAATAGGTTTCCTGCACAACAATTACTCCCACAGCGCCATCGCTTATGGGATTAGGAGCTAACTCACTAGATAAGACATGTAATGTATCATTACTTACTTTGTAAAATATTGTTTCATCCCAATCATAAATATAATCTCTTTCGGGATTAAATTCACGGGAATCAGACACTGATATAGCTAGCCTGTTATAATTCAACCCTCTCACGAAGTTTTTTAAGTAAACAGCTTTTTTATCTTCTATATAAACTTTCTTCACTTGAAATTCCGTCAACATCTTATTATATACAAAATAAGCGCAGAAACTAAAAATAACCAGCAAAAACACTAACAAATACAATAATTTTTTCATGGGATTTTATCTTCTTAAGTTCAACCAGTTACTCATCAGCGTCCGTAAAATTGATCAAAACTTGAATGCACTTGGGGAGCAACGATGTCATATCCTTTTTCAAAGACATACGTTTCTGCGCCTAATACGAACCCCAAGGGTCCACCGCCTTTTATAAATCCGAGTCCTAACGAAACACCACCGCCAGTGATACGATAGCCAAATCTACTTACACTTATATCACCTTATACACTCTAATACCGTCATCAATCGCTGACAATACTCCTAGTACAGTACCTCCGAAAGCAAATCCTCTTCCTATTTGTCCAATAGTTGTCATTGGAGCAGTAACTGATGTCATCGCTTCGCCGCCGAACAACGAAAGGTTACGTCTTGTCAAAAGATAGTTGCCATTTATCCCTTTACGGTAATGCGCCTTTAGACCTAATTACAACATTGTAACCACCCACATTTACGGAATCTGGCCATCCTATTGAATCAGTTCTCTATATTTTGGAGGTAACCATTCATATATCTCTTCATATTCCTTTCTATTTTGCTTAAAATGGTTCTGAAAAACAGGTGCCAGCTCAGACTTAAAACCAATTATATCTAAGGGCCGTTCATAATCGTTAGCCGAATATTTACCCCATTTTCCACTTTCACCAAAAACAAAATATTCATTCATCGACATCTCTATGAGAACAGCAGATATATAATTCCCACTTATTAACTCTTCCCACATTATGTCTACAGGAAATTTCATCCTAAACATCGGTTCATCATTTGTATATTCTTGTGTATTCTGAACAACAATAAAATATCTTTCACCGATTTGCTGCATTGCTTTTTGCAATTGCTTAAAATCCTTTTCCACAAACAAACAACCGCCATTAGTCGCCATCATTGCAAATTCAGAATAATATATTAAATCGGGCAAACGTCTACCTTGAACAAAAACTTTATCTTAGATGGGCCCCCAAACACTTAAGTATTCTTGTTCAGCCAGCCAATACTTTTGCAAATATGCTTCGGCTATCTTCTTATCTCCCCACTTATTTTCAGGTATAACCATCGAAAAATGCTTATACCAATAATCACTATAGAAATCTATATGTCTACTAAATTCTGTCATGGCGTAATTCTAAGTAGCATTGTACATTCTAATTGTAGTGCCATTCGACATCTGTACCGCACCTGATGACAATTTTGTTCCTCGGTGTGTTATTGATTTGAAGATTGCTTCAGCATTCCCTTTAACAAAACCTTGAAGTTCGCCATGTGCCCGCCCCAATTGATGCCGAACATGGTGAAAAGTAGCGCACTTAACTTTTCACCCGGGGTCGGTTCATCGCTGTATCCGTCTCCATCTTGCTGTCCGTCACTATTAAACGTCGGGAACATCCATCCGGATCAATAAATCTAATCGGATTATTAAACGTATAGTTATACGGCGAATACCGTCGCATCTGCTCCGCCAACGGATCCACACTTCCCCACATTATTGTTGATGCGAATTCTAAGAAGGCAATCGAATGTACCTATCCTGCGAATCTATTCGTTAGCGTCCAATTTTCCAATGTCCATCCTTTTTCTAATAATTCAAGTATTAAAGTATCATTCATCGACCCCCATGGGGATAGTTTCTTATGTTCTTCCGACAATTCAATAACAGTCTGGCGTTGACATGTTTCCGAATCTACGATTTGCCACCCTGGTCCAAAAGTATTCTCTGTCCTAAAGTACCTCGGAGGTTTAAAACCTGCAGGCAAAGGTTGATTGCCAATTTTTTCAGCGATTTTCCTTCTCAACGCAGCTTTTAGCGGAAATTCGTTAAAAAAGAAAGGACGATTGACAATCACATCAATCTTACCGGGTCGTTTAGGGTATAAATCATAAAAAATCTTGATTAATTCAAGGTACCTATCGTCCCTAGGTATTTCAGCGCATTGAAAATACGCCTTCATTCCTTTTTTTGTCTCAAGTTCAAAGACATCTCCCAACTCAATTTTTCTCTTCATAATTATGCGTCGCTTATTTACGATCCTGCCTTTTTCAACTTGTCTTCCCCCTTTCTATTGATAGCTCTAATATTGCAATTCCATTTCTTTATTAGATATAAATGATATATGCACTTTATTGGTAACGCAATTAATAAAATCAAGTTCTTCACTATCCAAATCTAAACCAATACCTGCATTATTCGTTTCAATCCATATCCACAAGCTAATTTCAAAACTTGGGCTCTCCTTGTATTTTCTCAAAGTATCGACGTTTAGGGAAAAAGTACCAATAACTTGATTAGTCCTTGGACTAACCAAATCTCCATTATTCAGTATCTTACCGTGAAAATCCGATCTCAGCCCTAAATCTTTTTTCAAACCTTCTATCGCAATTTTCCCTTGTTCTTTCGTTAAGAAGGTATTCCTCGTTATCGACGCGCTCATACGCGACTTCAAGGCAAGGAAGGCCTGCTCACAGTAACCAAAAAGCCCGGCGCGTGGCCGGGCTTGAACTTTTGTAAAGGCATTTATCGATTATCAACAGATATTACCTCGGCATCCGCAGATTGATTTGACAGGTTATCAATAAAAGTTCTTATATTTTTTTTGTTCCAACCATACGAGATAACCGAGATGAATATCGCCTCTGGGTTACATATACTATTGATCAGTATCCGGTCGCCCTCCCGTTTGATGGTAATCAGTTCGCCCCAGCTTGCCGACCAATTCCAATCCCGATAGGCTCTTACATAACCTTTTCTTTTCGCTACGATCTTCCATTTCAATTCTTCGGACGTCTTCTTCAATGCTTTGTCAAATGCTTCATTAGTGCAGGGTATATTGAACTCTCTGAACCTTAACCTGCGTTTTTGAATAAAGTAAAACAATATAGACAGCGCTACAAAAGCCAGAGACACTGTCACCAATTCCGATGGATTTCTAACCCCATCATATTTCCGCAGCATATAGTAATTTAACAAATCCCAAGCTTCCAACAGTGGGACTATCAAAAGAAATGGAACTATAGAGTAATGCCAACAAAGCTGGGAAAAAGATAACTTAATTTTTTCTGTTTTGCTCATCTATCCGTGTTACATTAGCGCCTTATTCCTAAAAATCGCTGTGCCGGAAGCCTGACATTTTCATGATAACCGGGTATGTTTGTAATTGCACGACCAATTTCCCAACCAACGCCCCAAGCAGCTCCATAAGTACCGCCAAATGTCGAAATTAAGTTTGACCCCTGTTCAAGCATATATTGTCCCGTATTCATTTCTCCGGCCTTATACTGCGTTCTCAAACCATATGCACTAAAGGCACCCCCATGTGCGTTCTTCCCTCCCGTATACTGATTTCCATTGAATTTTTGGCTGTAGGTTTTCCATTGATGCAGACTGTACCAGGTATTCTTATTGAACATTTTATTGCTCGCTCTTTCCAATCCATAACCCAGGAAAGAAAGATAAAAGCTCTTCATATCCCCCGATTGGCATGTCTCTGTACTCAATGTGCTTCCCAAAATCAGTTATTTTACTTGCAGTCGGCTAAAACTACCATCTTGTAATCCGCTGCCCAGAAAAGCAAAGAGATAATAGATAAAGTAATTACGAGAACAATAATAATAGAGACTCGATGGTTGTCGAAAAACTTGGGCTTCTCTTTGACAATTGCAGTTCCCTTACCTTTCCGTCCATAGTAGTTAAAATTTGCTATTAGTAAAACACCAACTACTAGTAACTTATACCAAATCTCTGAAGGTATGGTGCAGCACAGATGAACAATCAAAAAATCAATTAGATAATTGATTAGAAAACCTTCCATCGCACTCAACACCAAAATCACCACAAAATGCGGTTCTGATTGTACCAATACTTTAGAGTAAAATCGGTAGTAGTAGTAATAGAACACTTTCATAGCCGTAAATCGTTTAAAGATTACGGGCGAATACCCAAAAACCTTTGAGCAGGAACCCGCACGTTTTCATGATAACCGGGGATGTTTGTAATTGTACGACCGATTTCCCAGCCAATACCCCAAGCTGCTCCGTGAACACCCCCACCTGTCGAGATAACATTTGAAACCTGTTCTGTCCATCTCTGGGCAATATTGATCTGTCCATTAGAGTATTGTTGTTCAACAGAGTAAGCGTTATAAATTCCTAAACCATATCCAATACCTGTAAATCCTCTGCTGATGGTTCGACCGTGAGCGTTCTTCCCTCCAGTATACTGATTTCCATTGAATTTTTGGCTGTAGGTTTTCCATTGATGCAGACTGTACCAGGTATTCTTATTGAACATTTTATTGCTCGTCCTATCCAGCCCATAACCCAGCAAGGAAAGATAAAAGCCCTTCATATCCCCTCCGGATTGGCCTGTCCCTGTACTCAACATGCTCCCAAGACTCAACACTCCTTCATCAAAACCCAAATCACCACTTTGTATGCCCGACGAAACCAGCGAATAATCCTGCCTCATATCCTGTGAAAGTTCATTGTAACCCACTTCACTATATTCTCCTTCACTGTCCGAAACAAAATGTCTGTCCGGTTGGTCATTCTGAACCACATATTCTATTTCCTCTTCTTCATTGTAGTAGTAGTCGTCTACCCACATCCCGTTGGGGTCGATGAACCGCATCGGATTGTTGAGAGTATAATTATACGGCGAATAGGGCTGGAAGCTCTCCGCCAACGGATCAACACTTCCCCATCTCCCGAGTACCGGGTCATAGAACCGTGCTCCGTAGTCATACTGCTTGATCCCGTCCTGCAGTTCCTTGCCGTTGTAAAGATAGTTGTTTTTCGGCGAACCTGCACGGATGTATTGCCGGTACTGCAGCCCGAACGGATAGTAGTCCGCCGTGAAATTCGGCGTGGTCACGTTCGTGCCCTGCTGGAAGCCCGCCCGGTTGTTGCCCAGGTGGTCCCTGAGGAAATAGTGGTAGGTGTAGGCTGTCCCGCTCCGGATGATCCGCCCTTCCTCCGTGTGGATCAGCTCCATCGTGCCGCCCGAGTATTCGATCCCGTCGATGTAGTCGCGCGCCTGCCCCACCAGGCCCCCCGTGCTCCGCAGCTTCCGCCCCGTGGCGTCGTACACATAGGTCGCGTTGCCCGCAGCAGCCGTCACGCTCTGCGGCAGGTTCAGGTAGTTGTAGATCACCGTGTCGATGTTGTTGGCCGTGCGGCCGCTCGTCCCGTTGTACCGCCTGTCCATGTTGCCGTTGGCATCGTAGCTGTATGCCGTCGTTCCGGGAAGCTGGTAGTTCACGTCGGCCGTGGCGGTGATCGCGTCAACGACGGATGTCAGCCGGTTACCGGTATAGTTCAGCGTCAGGTTGTCCGCCACCGCCGCCGAGGCATCCGTCCGTGCCAATGTCCTGATATTCCCGTTCCGGTCGTAGCTGTAGGTGTCCGTCACCACCATTAGACTTACCATTATATTTAAAAATAAAAAACAAAATATAATGGCCTCGTGGTAATATGCCAATTTTTACTAATCTAATTTGATATATTTGAACCATGAACACTTCATTCCAAGAAGATAAATCTCACGAGGGATATAATCTGAAACGCATTCGAGAAATAATGGGGTTGAAACAAGAAGCCCTGGGCGATTTATGCCCCAGCAAATTCTCCCAGCAACGTATATCAGAATTTGAAAGCATGATTCAGATCGATGAACCCATTTTAGAGGAATTGGCGGCCGCGCTTGGGGTAACATCGGAGTTTGTGCGAAATTTCAAGGAAGAAAAGGTTATCTACAATATTCAAAGCAATCGAAATACATTCAAAGATCATTCAAAAGACCAAAGTAGCCAGCAGCATTATCAACCAACCATTACGAATGACGCTGCCGACAAGCTAACCTCCCTACTTGAAAAATTCATCGAGGAAGATCGAACCAAAACTGAGTCCATCACCGCATTGAGTAAAGCCGTATTGGAGTTAGCAGAAGAGGTGAAGAAACTGAAGAGTGGAGAGCTTTAATTTGTCATAACAACCGTTCGCTCTATGTGGCCCTTCAAACCCAAGCCGCCCATAACACAGGAAGGCAAAGAATGGATAGACGTAAACCTTCTTTGGCTAAGGGAGCAGTTCGGCCATCATGTTGACGCTGTTACTCCTACCCCTGAGCATTTCCCCGTTGAGTTTACGGGAAGTGAAGCCGATGCCCACCGTATACTTGGTATCGTATGTGGGCAGATGGGCATACCTATTGGCAATATCGAATTATATTTCTTTGACCCGCCCCCAGCGGTGGACGGCATCATGCTGGCATCTGAAGAAACAGATACGCCGGAAGGCATCTATTACCAAAGCGAGGACGGAAAGCAGACCATTGAGTTGAACAGCCAGCAACTTCCGGATTTCACTTCCCTGGTTGCGACGATTGCCCATGAAGTAGCCCACATAAAGCTACTGACGCTCGGCGACCCGGAGGAAGATGAAGAGCACCTAACGGATTTGACCGCAATATACTTCGGGTTCGGCATATTCATAGGCAATTCGGCCTTCAAGTTTAACCAATGGCAGGACGGTTCACACCAAGGGTGGTCCTTCAAACGCAGTGGTTACCTACCGGAACAGGTCATTGCTTATGCAATGGCTGCACTATATAGTGATCAAAAGGATATCGCCGCCAATCTGAATAAAAGCTTAAAAAAATATTATGAACAATCTGTTTATTTACTCAACAAACTAGGCACTTAGCTTATTCAATCATCTATACCTATCATAAATAGGTCTTTCGGGGTACCTCGCGGGTCGTGTTGCCGTTGCCATCATATAGATAGGTGGCAGATCCGCCCGTGATACCTCGCCTCGTAGTCGTACCTTTTGTCCTAACCGATCTTAATACTCAGTCTTTCTATTGTTTTACACCGTTAATTACAACCAAGTTTTCTTTAATATCTATCTGCATATACTTCAACTCATCTTTGACTCTTCCATTTGTATAATACTCATTTATAAAGATAGTCTTTTCGGTATAATCAAAGTACTTTACTTTTTGGTCCTGCAAATTTATCTTCACATTTTTTCCATAATCATTGGAAATTACATACCTATATTCGGAAGAACTGACATCTACAATAGTAAGTCCATTATCATTGGTAGTTTCAATGTACATAGAGGGTTTGAATATTCCGAAGTATTTTCCTGGTATAATATAGCATTTACCTCCTAAGCGTTTCCAAACTGTCAAATATTGATTTTCCGACAAACAGTAAAACGAACGAAACTGGTCAGTCCCGGCGAAAATTAACAGAATCGAAACCAGCAATGAGAAGTTGTGCTCTTTGAGTTGGTTGACCTTCATTGGTAATTGTTCGTTGTTGCCAGCTTTCAAGTGCATCGAACCCAGTCCTTGCTTCTAACCAACTTAACCCCTTTCTACCAGCAACAAACCCAGCGCCATAGTTACCTATATCCCTTGCAGATGTTATCTTAGCATTCAACATCATACCTCGGTAGTGATATTGTGGATTATTGTAATTTGCATCACCTAGATTGGCATTTGCGCAAGCAGAAGAAAATGACGCAGGGAGACCTCGGCGGTAAAGTCGGCACCTCCGGCGATATCATCGGCAAGTACGAAAGGGGCGAGAACATCCCATCGATAGACGTCGCCGCAAAGATCGCCGATGCACTCGGCGTCACACTCGACTACCTGGTCAAGGACGGCGAGCACGAGCATATCGACAACGAGACACTCAAACGGTGAAAGAGGTGCAGGGACTGGACAGCGACACCCGATCCCATGTATTCGCCGCCATCGATGCGTTCATCAAGGCGACAAGGCTCAAGAGCATCGCAGCACTGTAAAAAGAAAAGCCCGGCACAATGGCCGGGCTGCAAGACGTTTTTGGCAAAAAGTTAAGCTATCCCGTTCACACGTAAGTCGTATAGCTTAGACTTGTCAAGATTAACCTTAACATTCCAATATTGGCTACAGCCATCTAATACAACTATCACTTCTTTATCCAAGTTTTTCAGCGACTCCTTATCTTTTTTGATGATAAAGTTCATCCACACCACCCTGTTTCCATCATCATCAATATACCCAATATACTGCCTCCGGTACCTATGCAGGTTCTTGTGAATGATTGGGCAACCTTTCATACCCTGTTCCGCACGGGGGATGTTGATTCCTTCAAGCTGTTTGTTCAATATTTCTTCAGCCTTTTCTATATCTTGATAGGTGGGCGTATACCTTTCCCTGACTCCATCAAAACTCATCAAAGCTGGCGTGTAATCTTTTGGAAATATATGTCCCATACTTCCGTCAGCATATCTTTGTATCTTGCTTGTCTGGGCACAACTAAGCAAAGCGAAAACAAGCAAAACAACACAAACATTTCTTTTCATAGCTCTGTATTTAGGGTTGGTAAGGCAATTTACCGGTTTCTACCGCTGGCCGGGATATTGATGGTACTATTGCCCTTGCCTTTACTCCATTGAAATAGTTATAGTTATTGTAGAACAGGCTTTGTCTTGAACCATTTATTAATGGATATATCCCAGTACCCGTTTGAACATCGTATTTGTAATACTCTCTTAATGGCAGAAAATGCTCAGCTCTAAACTTGTTTTCCATATGCGTGGCAAAATGCTCAGCATATGTGAAATTCTGACCCGGAATTTGCGCCATGTTTATAGTTCCTCGAATATTATCCAAACCATGAGCCAATTCATGCGCTAAACCTATGAATGTGGGTCTATCCCTTGAGCCCCGCGTATTGAGCCCCCCTTCTCTACCACTGGGGTCAAACTGAACGGTATTCGTTCCCGGAGAAAATTTATTGCCGTCACTTCCTCTGACTACCGAAACATTGGAAGTAGAACTTTCTATTTCATTAAGCATAGCCTTCCCTTCCGTACCACTTCCGATCTTGTCCAAGTTATTAACGGCTGTTTTCAAAAACCCTTTAACCTTTCCCGAATATGCAGAACCATCCTTGTTATAAAGATTCCCCCCTTCGTATCGCAGTGTTTCCTTTCCGCCTAAACCTAAAAAGCCTGTCCTATGCGTAACCCAAAGGCTGTCACCATTAATATCAATGTTCAATATTGGATTATTCCCACCATATTGATATGGCGTCATATCATAATACTTCTCCGCAAACCTATCTATTGTCCCAAAGCGTCCAATAACAGGATCATAGAACCGTGCGCCGTAGTCATACTGCTTGATCCCGTCCTGCAGCTCCTTGCCGTTGTAAAGATAATTGTTTTTCGGCGAACCTGCACGGATGTATTGCCGGTACTGCAGCCCGAACGGATAGTAGTCCGCCGTGAAATTCGGCGTGGTCACGTTCGTGCCCTGCTGGAAGCCCGCCCGGTTGTTGCCCAGGTGGTCCCTGAGGAAATAGTGGTAGGTGTAGGCTGTCCCGCTCCGGATGATCCGCCCTTCCTCCGTGTGGATCAGCTCCATCGTGCCGCCCGAGTATTCGATCCCGTCGATGTAGTCGCGCGCCTGCCCCACCAGGCCCCCCGTGCTCCGCAGCTTCCGCCCCGTGGCGTCGTACACATAGGTCGCGTTGCCCGCAGCAGCCGTCACGCTCTGCGGCAGGTTCAGGTAGTTGTAGATCACCGTGTCGATGTTGTTGGCCGTGCGGCCGCTCGTCCCGTTGTACCGCCTGTCCATGTTGCCGTTGGCGTCGTAGCTGTATGCCGTCGTTCCGGGAAGCTGGTAGTTCACGTCGGCCGTGGCGGTGATCGCGTCAACCGCCGAGGTCAGCCGGTTGCCGGTGTAGTTCAGCGTCAGGTTGTCCACCACCGCCGCCGAGGCATCCGTCCGTGCCAATGTCCTGATGTTCCCGTTCCGGTCGTAGCTCAGCGCTTCCCGGCCCTTGCTGCCCGCCATCATCCCCTCCGTCAGCCGGTTAACCGCATCGTACGCGTAGCTGTAGGTGTCCGTCACCGGTGCCGCCGGGGAGGCCGTGCTGTGACGCGTGAACTGCTGGCTGGCGATGTTGCCGTTGTACTGCGGGGCGCTGCCCGCGTTGTAGCCCAGCACCTGCCGGAACAGCGGCGCGCTGCTCTCTTTCAGCCACCCCCGCTCGTTGTAGCTGTAGCTCACCGCCTGCCCGAAGCTGCTGCCCTGGTCCGTGCTGTGGAGGCCCTTCGTGCGCAGCTGCCCCACCTCGTTGTACCCGTTCCTGGCAAGCAGCACACGAGCCCCGGTGTTCACCGTCTTCCAGGTGTGCGTCAGGCGGTTGCGGTGGTCATATTCATACTCCGTGGTCACCGTCACCTCCGGGGTAGCGGCATTGGTGGTATGGTGCTTCCGCGTTTCCTTCTTCACCTGCCCCGTGAAGCTGTACTCCCGCGTGATGTCGTCGAACTCCGTGGCCGCATAGCTGCCCCCCAGCAGGTGCTGCTTCCATTCCCGCACCACGTTGCCCCTGTCGTCGTAGTAGTACACCGTCCACAGGTAGATCGAGGTGCCCAGCACCTTCGCTTTGCCGGCCACCTGCCTGCCGTGGGTGAGCTTGCTGTAGCTGGCCGACTGGTTGTGCGGCAATCCCGGGATGCCGTCGTAGCGGTCATAGTAATGCACCTCCGTCACGTCCATGTCCGCCGTATTGGAGGGCATCGACACGTTCGTGTACCCGTGCAGGTGGCCGCTCGCCGTGGAGCGCTCCTCCCACTGGTGGGCATGGCCCGGGAAATACCCCGCGATCGTCTCCCGGTTGTCCGTACGCCCCTTCTCCACCCCCTTCATGATCACCCGGCCCTGCCCGTCGTACTTGTGGAACGTGTGGTACTGCCCCGGGCCGAACCCGGCATACGCCTCCAGCTGCTGGCGGCTGTCCTGGTGGAACACCAGCCAGCCGGGCATGTTATAGACATAGTTCTCCCACGCCCCGCCGCCCGGAAGGCGCCGGTAGGCCAGCTGGCCCCTGGCGTCATAGCGGTACTGGTAGGCGAAGTTGTTCAGCTCGGCAGCCGTCGGCGCCACTGTGCCCGTGCGGTCCGGCCCCATCTCCGGCGTCAGCACGAACGACAGCTGCCCCAGGTCGTTGTACACGTAATACGTGCTCAGCAGCTGGCTCGTTCCGTTGAACGTCCGCCGCAATACCGCCCGCCCCTGCTTGTCCGTGTATTCCTCCGCCGTGTGCAGCCGGCTGGCGAACGTGCCGCTGCCCCCCGCCCAGTTCTCGTCCCTGGTGACGGTCACCTGCAGCTCGCCCGCCGCGTATGTCCCGTTCAGCGTCAGCGTGGGGACGCCCGCCGCGTTCAGCGTCACCCCGTAGCGCGAGGCCATTCTTGTCGTGGCAACCGTGCCGAATGCCGTGGCGTTGTTCGACGCATATTCCGTCCGAACCGTATGCCCGCTCCCCGGTACCGAGGAGCTCTGCGGCTGCCACGCCGCGCCCGGGAAACCCTGCTCCACCACCCTGTTCAGCGGCGAGGGCTCGAAAACCGTGCGGCTGCGCGCATACGCATGCGCCGCCTGCCCCGCCGGAACGGTCGCGGTGCTTGAATAGTAGCTGTTCTGCGCCGTCACCGCGCTGGCCTTGAATGCCCCGCCGCCTCCCGTGGCCGTCGCATACGGCAGGTACTGGTATTCCTGGCGACCGTAGGCGTCGTACGCTACGGGCGTCACCAGGTCCTTGTACCCATCGCCCCCCGAGGCCTTCACCCCCACCTCCTGCAACGGACGGCCCAAGCCGTCATAATATGTGATGTCGCGCATGGCGTCCGAGGCCATGTTGCCCGGGGTTCCGCTGAACGGTTTCAGGTACACCGTCCGCTGGATGTAGTTCTGGTTTGCGCTGGCACCATTGCCCAGCTCGGTGTCCCCCGCGATGAACACCCGCAGCGTGCTCCCCGGGGTGGCATGGAACCCCGCCAGCAGCCGGACGCTCTGCGTCCCGCTCAGCTCCGCCTGTCCCGAATAGCTGCTGTACGTCGGGTTGGCCGCCTGGCCATGGGCCGCCGGGATTCCGGCGAGGCGCGACAGCAGGCATACTGATACGGTGATGATGATGTGTCTTTTCATGGCTGCCTCCCTTAGTTTGTACGGTAGTTGTATCGGTAGTCTTCGACGCGGTTGCCCGCCAGGTCACGCACCTCCGTGAGCCGGCCGAAACCGTCGTAGACATAATAAAACGTGTTGCCCGGGGCGTCCGTCCGGCTCGTCATCCCCACCAGCGGATCGTATGTAAAAGTCTCCATCTGCGCCTCTGCCGGATGCAGGCGCACATCGTCAATAGCGACCGTACCGGAAACCGTGACCGAGCTGACGCCCGTGACGACGCGCCTGTATTGCGTCCAGCCATTGCGGGTCCGCATCACCGCGGCCGTGCCTCCGCTTATGCCCGTCGCCGTAGTGCTCTTCGCCCAGTATGTCAGCAGGTAGGTCTTCCCCGTGGACAGCCCGCTTTTGGACAGTGCTCCCCCGCCGAGACTGTACACCCGCTTGCCCGTCGGTGCAGTGGCGTCCGCCGCCGTGGCACCCGAGTAGCTCCAGTTCCCTTTGCCGTCCGACTCGAATCCCGCATAGGCAATATCGCCCTGAACCGCATTTGTAACCGCAGCGATGGGGTACTGCCCGTTATATGACCACAGATAGCTCGTACTCGGACCGCCCGTTTCCGTTACCTGCAGCGGATTGCCCTTCGCGTCGTAGGTGTCATAATTAATGAGCGGCTTATAACCACTATTGAGCACCACAGTCCCATTCTGCACCATTGAAGGATTGCTTGTACTGGAAGGTGTAAGCACGTCGAATCCATATCGGGTGCTGGGAAGGGAAACTGTTGGGTAGTAAGCCAAGAAATCGGCAACGATGAGTTTTTCAGCTGCACCTTCGTTTGCCGCCACAAGTTTCCTTTCTTCGATCGTTCTGGAAATCATGTTTGAGTCAAGCAGTCTTTTGATGCCTTTCGAAATATTATCCGTACCTGTGATTTCTGCATAATCAAATGGATATTTATACCGCTTGGTCAGGACCTTGCCATCACTTGAATGTTCCCTTTCCAAAGAAGGGAGATTGCCCTGAGTATAGTCCCACTCTTGACTGGACTGGACCGCAGTTCCGTCTTCCTGATATTGTATCGTAGTTTTCTTCTTTTAGAAGCACGTCTGCTCGGGTGACTTTATAGGTTGCGTAATTGAATAGTGAGTTTATTCCCACATCATTGTAAGGATTGTACATGGTAGGGGAAGCTGCAATTAAACCACCATCCGCTTTTGCAAAAGCGTTTACTCGAAAACCGGTAAAGTCATCAATCGCTGGAATGGTTGAAGGAATCAGATACTCATATAATTCTCTCACTAACGGGACTTTATCAGCTCCAACAGTTTTATAGAATACTTTTTCTTTCAGGTACGGCTTATTCCAATAGTCATACCTGCCAACAAAAAACATAGGAAATTCAACTGGATGTACCAAGCCATTAAACTCATATCCGTGATTAGTCAGGTATGGGCTAACACCTAAGTCACTAACCGGCATATCAAAAATATAATCTGTAGTATGGTTTTCCCCGCCGGATGCCATCTCCCGCACAGTGTCATACCATCCAAGATTGGCTTGTACATACTCATCAAACAGCTCGCCATCCAAAAATGAAGAATGATTTCTGATCTGGGTAGAGACAACCCCCGGCCTTTCAGGATGGGGCACGATCAGGTAAGGTTGCTCCTTTATATACAATGATTTATCCACGGGATTAAACCGCATGACGCCATAACCGCTCCCATCCGAACCGTAAGCATAGCTTTTCCTGAGTGCGACCTCTCCAGTTGCACTATAGCTATCAATTGCGAGAATCCTTACTCCACCGCCCATTACAGTGGTGGTGTTTCCCGGCATCCTATAACGATTTGATTCATACTTATAATTGGTATATCCACCTGTGGGATATGTTATCCTGTTTAACAAATAGGCGCTCGTAGTAGCATATTGCTCCTTATTTGTCCCGTCCAATAACTTATTTGTTGTAAGACCTCCACAATCTTGCAGGAAAAGCAGATTCCCGTATCGATAAGCATGCCCATTGGTGGCCGTTTGCTGATAATAACCGAAGCAATCGTAGTAAATCCTATTTTCATTCTTTGCAGTATACTCGAATTTGTATTTCTCGACAGTAAGATTGTCACTGCCTGCTATCCCAATAGAATCCAGAAAGGTTTTACTATAAAAACTGCTGTAAAAAAAATCGACCTGCTTAATGGTCGTCCCATCTAATCGCTTTATCAAAATCTGATTAATAGTACCATTTACGTTTCTGGAAAAAAATATATTCTCATTGGGGCCGTTGATTTCGGTTAAGACACTAATATCGTAACTTGTCGATGAAGGGTAAGATGTTGTACCACCGTCATCAACACTAGGGAGGCAGGTTGACGTTTCAACATCCCTCAACATCCTACTATAAAAAGGCTTTGGAACGGAACTTTCCTGCCTTACAGCATAATGGAAATCCACATTCTTCCCAAGAGGAGATCGTATATTTGAAAGCATCCAAGCCGTACTGTACTTATTAGTGCCAAATATAATTCGCTCACCGTTTGCAACATTAAAACCGAACTTGTAGTTGATCCCTGCCATGTCTACTAGATCGAAACCGCTTATACCCGAGATCCCTGTTGAGTACTTTACCTTGGTTGCCGAATTTGTTAAAAGTGATACTTTTTTGTTTGCCCTATCCGATATAACAAAATGCGCCTCCTCACTGGGGGTTGCCATTGTAAAATCGTCAAACTGGCCATCTAAATAATCGCCTTGAAGCGCAGTAAAAACAGGCTGCTCCCTTGGATTCGCGTATCTGGCTATATATTTATCTCGGTCTATAGGAGACGTAAAATTATTTCCAAGATAAAACGTAATCGACTGATTCAAAACTCCATTTACAGAGAAACCATTTTGCATATTAGGCATGGAATAAAACTCGTCGACTCGACCTTTGACTGTCCTAGAAATTCGATAACCTGGATTCATCGACCAACCGAGGCCGACATCTCCGCTTGTCTGCCCGTACTTGATACCCGACGCGTGGTATGAAATCCCTATGGGTATTGAAATATTATCCAGATTTATGGTGTAAAAATTAATGGCTATTTCGGGTATGCCATTTACAAGCGATACCTTATGGTCGATAAATTTATTAAAATCGACCGATCTGGGCGATGGCGGTATCACATTGCCCAGGGATTCCAGCTGTGCAAATGCTGGCCCGTATACAAGAATGGAAAGGTAGGTCATCAATCCTACTATACTTACCGAGGATTTTTTTGAGGTTTTCTTCATCTCATTTTCGAATTAACGATAGCTTATTGAGTGTATTGTTGCATCTATATAGGATCATGATTGATGTTCGGCACCATCTTTTTTCTTGCCGCATCGACTTTTTAGTTTAATATCAAGCATAAACCACTGCATCCTACAGTAGCATGGCCTCTGCCAGGCATACGCCAGTCCGCCGCATGCAGATTGCCCCGTGTAGGACCTCTCATCCCCACACAAACACCTCACACAAAAGCCTAGAAAATCTTTCTGCTGATTATTCCTTCGGTTTAGGCTGTTGTTTTTGGTTTACTAAATGCTTGCCTTACAAATATAACTACAGTGCTGTTAATTTAATGTGGCTAAATTGCTAATTTTAAAACAGCTTTATTCTGCGATTTTACGGGAACACCCTGATTTCGGGTATTAATCATTATTTCACCTGCTGTTGTATCTCTAAACTTTTAATGCGTTCATTCTGTTGTTCTTGAATTATCTTCATGTCCATCAAATGCAGCGTCAGCTCCTCCACCTTTTTTAATAGCAGCAGGTTCATCTCCCCCAGGTCTAGCCCATCCTTTTCAATATCCGCCGCCGAAGGAATTTCCGGGAGGTGCTTGTGCTCCTTTACATAGGTTTCGATTTCTTCCAGGGTAGGCAATTCGTAATCCGGCTCAAACACGTAGTCCGGCACGGAGATGTCCGTCTTTACCTTCACCTCTTTGGCCAGGATGTTGCCGTTTACCGCGAGTTTGGCCTGGGGAGTGGTGGTGCCGATGCCGACATTGCCTGAGCTAGCGAAATAAACCTTTGGACTTCCGCCAAGGAAAAACCGAATACCACCGAATCCCGACAGATAGGCTGTTGGGGCACCGGAATACTGGGAATCATCATACCAACCCAGGGCGTAGTGGCCAACTTTTCTGCTCTCATAGGTAAAACTATACGGGAAACCGGTGTCCTGCACCACACCCAATCCGATGGCGGGTTCATTCTGCGTATAGTTGGTTTGCGCTTGGGAGACTGTTACTGCGAATAAAAGCAAAGCGACAGCGGCTATTCTTTTTGTTTTCATAAATTTCACCTTTTAATGTGTTGTTCCAGTTGCTGTATCCGATCCTCAAATTCAGCCAGCCGTTTTATTTCTTTTTCCTTCTCAATCAAATGCAGCGTCAGCTCCTCCACCTTTTTCAGCAGCAGCAGGTTCATCTCCCCCAGGTCCAGCCCATCCTTTTCGATGTCCGCCGCCGAAGGAACCTCCGGCAGGTGTTTGTGTTCTTTCACATAGGTTTCGATTTCATCCAGGGTAAGCAGCTCATAATCCTCCTCAAATACATAGTCCGGCACGGAGATGTCCGTCTTTACTTTCACCTCTTTGGCCAGGATGTTGCCGTTTACGGCGAGTTTGGCTTGGGGAGTGGTGGTACCGATGCCGACATTTCCGGAGACAAGTAGCTTCCCGGCAAGGTGGTTCTGCGTCATTTCTGAAGCATAACTGGCTATATCAGTTAACACGGTTTGATTCTGCGGCACACCATCGACTTCATAAGTGACCGCTTTCAATGCTTCACCGCTGGAATTTACCCACCCGACGAAGTGATAGCCCTGCGAATGCTGCCCCGCAAGGTAGGGTACGTCTACGGCTAAATATTTTTTGCCGTTATACATACAGGTCTTGAGTGCCCATACCTGATTGCTTCCATAGGCATTGCTGTCAAATGACTCCAGGGTAGCCGCCGTGCCGTTGTAGGCGGATGAGGAACGGATGTCTGCCACATTGATCCGTTGATATGAACCAGTGCTACCGCGCAGCGCCATGATGGTACCCACGGCGTAGTTATTTGGCAATAGTGTACCGTCATAAATCTCGTGCAGCAGGATAAGGGTCTTCGAGTAGGCCACGTTTTGATCCAGGGCGATTGTCACGGCTTTATAGCTGCCATGGATAGTGGTTTGTGCCTGGGCGGTTATAAGGGCTGCCGCCAACAACACGGATACGGTGATGTGTTTATACATATCGGTGAGGATTTAAGTAAACGTTTGATTGATTTACACCACCGCTTCCCGCAAACAAAAGCCTGAAAATCGCACTGCTGATTCTTTTCGGTTTAGGCTTCGTTGTTCAGATGTTCCCTACTGGTTGATGTCTTTTTCTTTGGTAATGTTACACGATTATTCTGAGATTTCAAAGCGAAAAGATTTTCTTAATAATTTTTTAAAATTGACTGTGTTTTGCTGCGGTATTTCCCTACTTTCACGGGGTACAACCGAATCAGATGCGGAGACCACCTTTATACCTCAAAGCCGGCGCGCTGCTCCTTGCGCTGCTCCTTGCTGTCATTATCGGGGTCATGACCGGCGGACTGTTGCTGCTGCTTCAATACCATCGGCAATATGCGGCGCATGCGCTCCGCCAGGAACGGCTGCAGCGCAACCTGGGGTCGGCCACCAACCTGCTGCTCACGGCCGGGACGGCAACGGTGGGTGATACGGCGATGGCGGATTTATTTGACGAGGAGCTGGACTCGGTGCGGCTCATCCGGCGGCCCTGGGGGGTGTTTGACCTGGGAGTGGCCCATGCCTTCGAACACGGGGATACCGTGGGCAGGACCTTCCTGATCGGCTGCGCACCCACGGAAGCGGAGCGCTATGCGCTGTACCTCGCCGATGAATACCGGCCGCTTTCGATCTCGGGCAACACCCGCATACAGGGTGATGCTTTTCTGCCCGAAGCGGGTATCCGTAAAGCGTATATCGAAAATCAGGCATATGCTGGTGAGGAGGTGATCTATGAAGGGATTATGCATCATAGCGGCACGGCGCTGCCGACGCTGAGCGCGGATATCATCAATCGTTTGCTGCCGTTCTTCCAGCCGGATGACACAGCGGAATGGGCCGCTGATGCGGTGGACTGGTATGCCGGTGGCACAGGCGATTCGTTGCTTTATTCGTTTTCCGGGGAGCCGCTGGTGCTGCATGCCTTGGACAGCATCGGCATATCGGGGCCGTTCCTCGGCGGGCAGGTCATCGTGGTGGCCGATGGCCCGGTCACGGTCACCGCGGATGCCGGATTGCACGATATCCTGCTCTTTGCTCCCTGTATCCGGTTTGCCGACGGCTTCCGGGGGCGGTTGCAGGCGTTTGCCCGTGATTCGTTGATCGTGGGTCAGCAGTGTGTCTTTGATTACCCGTCGGTATTGGGCTTGGTCAACATTCCCCGGGATAGCCTGATACAGGAGTTTCAGCCCCTGATGCGGATCGACAGCGCCAGCGTGGTGAACGGGCTGGTGTTTTCGCACTTCCCGGGCAGCGAACAGCTTTTGGCCAGCGTCAAACTGGCCAAAGAGACCATCGTCAATGGACAGGTCTATGCCGATGGGCTTTTGGAATTGCAGGGCACCGTGAATGGCATCACGCTTTGCCGGAGGTTCTCGCTGCAGACGCCATCCAGCCTGTACGAAAACTTTGTGCTGGGCGGCGTGATGAACCTCACCGGCCTGTCTCCGCACTATGCAGGCAGCCCCTTGCTGAATGGGGGAAAGGTGGGCCGCGCATTGGTGTGGCTGGAAGATAAATTAGTGTATTAATACAAGCAATGACTATTAAAAAACTTGCATGCAGCTTTTTAAAGGCCTCCACCTTAGTGGAAGTACTGGCAGCGCTGGTGATCATTACGCTGGTGGTGGCCATCGCGGCCACCCTGTATGTCAAGATGGGGTTGAAAAGACCGGATAATTCGGTAAACTTGCAGTTGGATTTGAAAGCCCTGGCCGAAGAAACCAAACGCAATGTGGATTATGCGCCCCGCCAATATGAACTGGAAAACGGGGTACACGTAGACCAGTCCGTGGAGCCCTACCGAGGGGATACGCTGCGGCTGCTTTTGCAGTTGGAGGCCACCCGGCAGGGCACCGGGGAGCGGGCCGTACACCGGGAAATTGTGATAGCCAACCCATGAACAGCCATCAGCATCGATTACAGGCATTCACCATCATGGAAATGATGGTGGCACTGGTGCTCACGGCGCTGGCCGTCGCGCTGGTGTATGCGGGCCTCCGGTTTGTGCAGCGGCAGGGCGAACAGTTTTCGCGGCAATTGGGGGATTTTGGGGAGGTCAACCGCTTGCACAGCGCCATCCAGACCGATGCCGGGGCCGCCGGGGAACTTCGCCGGGAGGAATCGGGGCTTGCTTTTTATCGAAAGGATAAGTTGATTCAGTATAGCATAATGGACTCCATATGTGTACGGTATGACGGCACAGTAGCCGATACCTTCCACGTGCAGGTAGACAGTCTGGGGGGCTGGTTCTTGGGCCGTCGGCAGGAAAGTATCGGAGGCGTACTGGACCATGCGACCCTCTATGCCGCCCCGGGGAATAGGCACTTATCCATCGTGGTCCGCAAGCAGTATGACGCCGCCACGTTAATCCACCTAACCGATTCTGAACCATGAGCCAGGGCATCGATATTCGTAAGATCAAAGCGGCACCTTCCGCGGGCAATGCCACCCAAGCCAAGCAACCCGGGCTTGCCGAATGGCTGACCAAAGACTATACGCTGTTTTCACCGTTCGGCGACAAGCAGAAGGAATCGCTCTACCACGAGCTGGGCATCCTGCTGCAGGCGGGTATCGACCTCAAGGGCGCATTCGACATGCTCATCGAGCAGCAGCCAAACAAGAAAAATGCCGCGATGCTCACCCAGGTGCAGACCGACGTGGTACAGGGCAGCTCGCTGTCCGCGGCGATGCAGCGGCACAAACCCTTCACCCCGTATGAATACCACAGCGTGCAGATCGGGGAAGAAACCGGCAAGATCGCCCAGGTATTGCAGGATCTGGCCCTGTTTTTCCGCAAACGCCTCAAACAGCGGCGGCAGATCACCAGCGCACTCACCTACCCCGTCATCGTGATGCTTACCTCCTTCGGCGCCATTTTCTTCATGATGAATTTCATTGTGCCCATGTTTGCCGATATTTTCCAGCGCTCGGGCAGCGACCTGCCGGCAATCACCCAGTTCATTGTCTCCCTATCCACCCTGTCGCGCCGGTATGCGCCGCTGGTCGTCCTTACGATCGCCGGCATCGCCGCGTGGCTGTACTTTCGGCGCGGAAACGAGTGGAACCGCAAATGGACGGCCTGGCTGCTGCTCCACCTGCCGGTATTCGGCGGCATGATCCGGAAGGTGTACCTGGCACGCTTCTGCAACTCGATGGCCCTGCTCACCGGGGCCAAGATCCCGCTGATGCGGGCGCTGCAGCTGTGCCGCCAGATGGTGGACTTCCACCCCATCGAGCAATCGCTCATCCGCGTGGAAGACCGCGTGATGCATGGCCATTCGCTGCACGGCAGCCTATCGGAATTCCCGATATATGACCGCAAGCTGGTGTCGCTGGTCAAGGTGGGCGAGGAAGTCAACCAGCTGGCCGATTTCTTCGGCAAAGTGGCAGACCAGTACAACGACGAGGTGGAGTACCAATCGGCCACCATCGCCGCGGTACTGGAGCCGCTCATCATCGTCTTTCTGGGGCTCTTCGTGGGGCTTATCCTCATTGCGATGTACCTGCCCATGTTCCAGATGGGCGATATGGTCGGCTGATGGCATAAAAAAGCTGCGAACCGTTTGACGGGTCCGCAGCTTGGTGCCTCATCTCCCCCGCTGCCAGCGTTGCAGGAGCAGGGTGACGAAGAAGCTCACCACTGCGCCGATGGCCGCCAGTACGGCGGTTTTGGTGATGTCGTGCAGGCCCAGCTGGCCCACGATGCCCAGGACCGTGCCGCCCGTGGTGCCGATGCTCAGCTGCTGATTAGCCTTCATCGTCATCCCCTTTCCGGCTGCCGCTCTCCACGGCTTCCAGCACGCCCAGCGCCAGTGCCACGTACCTGGCCACGGCCACCACCCTGGGCGGCAGCTTCACCGGGGAGGCGATGATCAGCTGGATGGCCATCGCCAGCGTTTCCTTGATCCTGTCATATAGCGTCGGCTTTCCTGCTTCGGGGAGCCCGACGGTTTTATTTTCTTTTTGCATTGTTTTTTGTGTTTGATATTATCCATTACTATTTATCAATCCTCCATCACGATCCGCCAATTTTCAACCGCCCATTCCCATCTGTTTTAGCCTGCTGCTCGCCATCTGGATCTCCGTCGCTTCGCTAGGATCTCCTAGGCTGGCTCTGCAGCAAGGCAAAACGGCTAAACCCCGCCAATCCTGTTTTCCACCACGAGCCGCTGATTGCCCTGTGCGATCTGCTCTACGAGCCGGGGGTAGGCATACTTGTATGCCGCAGCCGAGTGCAGCACCCGGTAGTCGCCATCGGTCAGCTGCCAGTACGATCCCGTGAGCGGGCAGCCCGCGGTCTGCGTGTGGTAATTGCCGATGTGGAGGAACACCAGGCTGAAATCCGGGATGCCGGTGATCTCCAGCATACCATGGTGCAGCTTCGGATATTTTACGCCGTACCCGGCATTCATGCCTGCCCAGGGATTGAGCCGGAGCCGGTACGTCCCTTCGGGGATGCAGGTCGCGGCCGGTATCTTCTCCCTGCGGATGCTGTCTTCCAGCAGGTAGCAGCAAAACAGGCTGCCGATATAGAGGTGGCTGAGGGTACTGTGTTTCCCCTGCGCCACGCGGATGATGCGGATGTCGTTCATCGGTGAAGTTATTGATTCGTGAAAGTGTTGAAATCGCGGGTCGGAAAAAAGCGGCGGGACTGTCCCCGCCCCGCCGCTTGGGAGCCGTGCCGGTTAAGGCTCGGGTTCCGGAGCGGTGCCGCCTGCCAGCATCACCGTGCCGGCGTACTGGCTGTCCGAGGTCCTGTCCCCATCACGGTGCACCATGAAGCCCCAGGCCACCAGCTCATCCCCGGCAAACGATGCCGGTACCGCGATGGCCATGCTTGCGGCTTCGCGCTGCGTACCGTCGTAGACGTTCATGAAGCGCTTGGTGGCGTTGTAAAGCACCACCACCAGTTCATCGTCCGCAAAGCTGGTATACCGGCTGGTAATGGGATCCCACGATAGGGTTACCTCTTCCGGTCCGGTCTGCGCCAGCAGGAGCGATGCAGGCGCACCGAGTCCGCCCTGCGCCACCGTCACGTTTGCATAGTCGATGGTGTAATCCGGGAACTCGCCCGCTACCGCTTTGTTGA
>NZ_JBLFFL010000012.1:0-65393 GCF_051400755.1 Parapedobacter brassicae | reverse complement strand
TCTTAGAATCAATCTTTACTGTATTATGTCTATCTACCTGGATTGACTTAGGTCTGTCTATCTTAACTTTCGCCCTTTTAAACAGACTACTCGTTACGCTACATGAATATCAATATCTTCAAGAACTCTCTCGCCCCCGCTCACGCTTCGGCTTCTATATCGGGCCGGCTCCTTAACCGGCCGAATCTCTCTCCTTCTCTCCCCGGATCGCATCGCGCTAACCGGGCCCCCGGAACACTCCCTAAATCCCCGCTCCGTTTGGGACTGCAAAGGTAAGGATGTTTTTGAAAAAACCAAAAAAATTATTTTTTATTTTTTTCACTCCTTTTGTTGGCATTTTCCCGTGCACCATTTCGCCCATTTCCGCTGCCAACCACCTTTCAAACAACACCCGCATTCCTTCTCACTGCATCCGTTCCTTCAATTGCGGGGTGCAAAGATAGAAGGGCTTTTTTAACTTCCAAAATATCTTTGCTGAAATTTATCAGAACAAATTACACGCCCTGAAAATCAGCATGATTATTTTTCCTACACCTCTTCATCAATGAACAACATCCCGCCTTTTCAAAAAAGCAAGGCATCAAAGCTAACGATTTTTAATCATCGACACCAAACAAAATAATAAAAAAATCAAGCCTCCGCCCATGCGGCCTCATTATCCCTTAGACAGGGTGATCTCACGTGCAGGAATAAAATCACCCTGCTCATCCACCAAAAAAGACATTGGTCGTTCAGGATCCTTAATGATCTCGAATAACGTATACCCCCAAGGCTTCCAAAAATTTTCGAGTACCTGCCCATAGGTTTTCACCTGCCACCGATCAAACATCGGTCTCATGCTCATATCCACTAGGGGCATGGGCTCTACATATACCATATCGTCGGTTGGCAGTACCGTATATTCGGGCAAGCGGCCAAACAAGTATGCCGAATAAAAAAACCTGGCGCACAATTCTTCAAACTGAATGGGATGCAGCGCCTGTCCGTTTATCTTTTCCAAATATTCCTCGTGATACACCTTGTTCGTTCCATTGTCTTGCAAGCACACGATGAGGCCAACGTCATTCATCCTAAGCGAATACACCAAGGTATTGATCTCATCCCGGTAGCTAAAGGTATGTTCGGGGTTGTCCACCTGCACAATTACCACCGAGAAGGGGGCCATGCCATCAAACTGCATGGGTACGATCAAGGATTGCAGCATCACGTGCAAGTTCTTGAATTTATGGGCCAATACCTGAGAAAAATTCATCCCCTCCCCGCTGAGCGCCTGCTGCCGCATACCTGCTTGTATCTCGTTAAACACCACCCCATACACCATCCTGGCTACCCACTGAAACAAGACTACATCTCCCAATTCCTTCACTGCATGATACCCCTTGTCAAAAGCCTCCGCCACCTGATTATCCAGCTCGGCAATATGCTCCGCCACCGCCGCCGAACAGGGCAGCTGCAACTGCTTGTACGTGCGGAAGCTCTCATCGAGCAGTTTAAACGGTTTGTCTTCCAGCTCAAACCTACGCATCAGCCAATGCGGGAAGACCTGTATTTGTTCATCTGCCGATTGCAATGGCTGTCCGCTCAAGAAACAGGTTTTACTATCGAAACGAAAATCGTTGAATGGGTTATATATCTTCATTCGTGAATAGCTATTTGTTATGGGTCTCGCAGCACCTGCATGAATCAATCCAATGACGGGAAGGAAATCCCCTTAATTTTGCGGTACAATTCTACCGCATACAGGTCGGTCATGCCCGAGACGAAGTCGAGCACCGACTGGATTTTGGAATAAGCGTCTTCCCGTTTGGTGTGGAACTGCCCGGGCATCAACGCCAGCAGCTTGGTATCGTATTTGCTTTTTCCAGTCTTCAGGTATGCCGGCACAAACTCCTCCAGCAATCCATTCATTACCTTATAGCCCGCCACTTCAATTTGCACCACCGACTGGGCATTGTATATTTGCTTCACTGAAACCGCTTCGATTACACGCATGGCGTCTACCAAATCGGCATCCACCGCTTCCATCAACGGTCTGGCGAACTGCCCGCTTAATATGGCGTCTTGATGCTTGTAAAACGCCTGAGCGCAAGCCATGATCAACGTATTGATCGCTTTGGCCCGCAGGAGGCTTATCCTGCTGTCGAAGTCGGCCAGCTTCTCCAGCCGCGCTTTCAGCTGCCCGTCGCGGCATACCGGCAGCAGCAACAATTCCACCTGTTCATAGGGCAGTATGCCAAGCCTGTGCGCATCTTCCAAATCGATGATATTATAGCATATATCATCCGCGGCCTCCACCAAATAGACCAGCGGGTGCCGCTTATAGCCGGTTTGTGTTTCCCTATCTTTAATCAGGCCCAATTCCACCGCTATGCGCTCAAACACCCCCTGTTCGGATTGGAAAAAACCATATTTCTTGCGGTGATGCACTTGCTTGTTGTGACCGTCCACCGCCGCACAGGGATACTTCACGATCGCTGCCAGCGTACTATAGGTGAGTGCAAAGCCATATTCATCCTTGCCTTCAAAGGGGTGTGTGAGTATCCGTAGCGCATTGGCATTACCCTCGAAGTGAGTTAGGTCTGCCCACTCGGCTTCCGTCATCTGCTTCTCAAATGCCGCGCAGGCACCGTCGGTAAAATAACTGGACATGGCCGCCTCCCCCGAATGGCCGAAGGCCGGATTGCCCAGGTCGTGTGATAGGCATGCAGCGGAGATGATATTGCCCACCTCCTGCAAATACGGGAGCTCCTTGTCGATCGCCGGGTTCGCCCTGCACATTTCATTATAAAAAATACGCCCCAGTGATCGACCGACGCTGGCTACTTCAAGACTATGGGTGAGCCTATTATGTACGAAGACACTACCCGGCAACGGAAACACCTGCGTCTTATTCTGGAGCCTGCGGAAAGGCGACGAGAAAATCAGCCGGTCATAGTCGCGCTGGAATTCGGACCGTGCGTCGTGCTGATCATCTATCTTACGGGATTCATACCCCCACCGTTTAGCAGAAAGCAGTTGCTTCCAATTCATTGCATCCATGTGGTCGCAAAGGTAAGATAAATTGGCCTTTTTAAAGGATCGTTTGCCAAGGGGGCATTATGCTCGGTTTCATCATAAAACAATCATCCATATCGCCCAGATGAGCAGCTGCGTCACCATTCCCATGAGCAAGGTGGCCACGGTAAATACCTTCAGCGTGGCGGTGGCACTGATGCCCGAAAATCGGCTGACCACCCAAAAATACGAATCATTCATGTGACTTACACACATGCTGCCGGCCCCCATGCTGAGAATCGCCAGTGATATGCCCATTGAGGTATCCAGCCCCAGATCGCCCAATATCGGAGTTACTAGGGAGGCGGCCGTGATCATGGCCACCGTAGAGGATCCCTGCGCAGCTTTCAGGCAGGCGGCAATCAGAAAAGGCAGAAATATGCCCAATGACGCCCCTTGCAACAACCTGCCCAAATCACTACCCACTCCCGAATGCTGCAGCAACTGACCATACATGCCACCGGCACCGATAATGGCGATAATAACACCCGCTTTCTCCACACCTCCGGCCGGTCAGCTGTTTTCTATCCGCTCGTTTTACCAAGAAGAGCGCCGCGCAGATACCTACGCCCAGCGCCACGCTAGGATCGCCCACAAACAAGAGCAACCCAGCGAGTGCATCGAACTGCTGCAATTCCGCGGAAAATAGCTGGGTGCATGAGCCACATGCGATCAAAAAGATTGGGAGCAGTACCGGCAGGAAAGATAACCATACGGGTGGCAAATGGGATGGTTGTTCGACCATATCGGCCGATGGTGCATAGTCATCGGTTACCCTTCTCCCTTTCCATCGTGCAAAAAAAAGACCCACGGCGGCCGCGGGGATAGCAAGCAGGGCGCCCATCAGCATGATAGTGCCGAAATCACCTCCCACCGTTTCGATTGCGGCGGCCATACCCGGATGCGGCGGTACCAGACAATGTACCGCATACAGAGACGTGGCCAGTGCAGTGGCCATCACCGCCATCGTCCAGTGAGTTTTCTTCACCATCGAATGATTCAAGCCGTTCAATACAATAAATCCGCTATCGCAGAAAAGAGGAAACCCGATTACATAGCCGGTCAGCGCTATCCCCAGCGGGGCATTCCTTTTGGATACCCTACTGATCAGGTATTCTGCCATGCACACCGTTGCCCCTGTTTTCTCCAGCACGCCACCTAATACCGTCCCCAGAATGATCAGCACACCTACTTTGCCGAGGGTATTTCCAAAGCCCACCTTGAGCTGCTCGACGATCTCCGGCAGGGGCATCCCCGTGAGCAAGCCCACGCCCAGCGCCGCCAGGGCCAGGGCAAAAAAGGGATTCCACTTTTTGCGGGCGGTACTCCAAACAACAAACGCGACGGTCAATACCAGCGCGGCAATGGAAACCTGCATTTTATCCATTTGATCGATTCAACACCTACCTCACTACTACCTCCGGCTCTCCGGATACCAAGCCTTCACCATCCGACAGGCGGGTCACCTTGAAACGGTCCAGCGATAAGCAGTTAACATTCACCACACCCCATCAATACAGCGTCTTGTCGCCCTGCTGCTTCCAGTATTCAAAAGGCGTCAGAAACCGTTCATCCGGGCAGTGTATGAATGGAATCTTCCTTTCGGCTTCCGGCAGGTTCAGCTCGGTATAAATAAACTGGTCATCAAAACCGGCGTCCGCCGCCACGAAGCGGGTGGCCGCATATACAACGCGCTCCGGCCGGGCCCAGTAAATGGCCCCGAGACACATCGGGCAGGGTTCGCATGAGGCGTACACCGTACAACCATCCAACTGAAAGGAACGCAATTGCCGGCAGGCTTCACGGATCGCCACGATTTCGGCATGCGCCGTAGGGTCATTATCCGACGTCACGCGGTTATACCCCTGGCCCACGATGTTCCCGTTTTTGACAATGATACAGCCGAATGGGCCGCCAGCACCCTGTTTTGCACCCGAGAGGGCCAGTTCGACGGCTTGCGTTAGAAAGGAAACATCATCTTTTGTAACCATGTCGATCCTCGTTTTATGAGATAGCGATATACTTTTTCTAAAAAGGTCCTCGCGGATGCGAGCACGGCGTCACCCGGCGCTCCGATTGTATACCAGCGAAAACACCTTCTTGCCACCCGTCACCAGCGCAACTATGATCAGTCCGGCGATCAAACCGATCGCCAATTCTTTAAGAAACGGCGGCAATGACGGGAGAATATGGTGCAGATAGTCAATGTTGTGGACGAAGATACCCCCCGAAACCAAAACCAAAGCGATCGTTCCAATAACCCCCAAACATTTGATCACAATAGGCAGTGACTTCACTAGCAGGTGCCCCAATGTTGACAACCAACCTTTGTCATTGGCGTACTTGATCAGCCTGAAGCCTGTATCATCCATCCGCACAATAAGGGCAACAATACCGTAAACGCCCACTGTTGCCACTAATGCAACCACCGAAACAGTTATGATCTGGAGTGTCAAACTTTCCGCTAGCACAGTCCCTAAAGCAATGATTACAATTTCTACAGAGAGAATAAAATCAGTTGTTATCGCCGATCTGACTTTCTTTTTTTCTGCATCACCGTCGCTTTCCTGGCTTTCTTCCACCACTTCATGGCCGGTTTTCGGACGGTGGAAGAGGTATTCAACAATCTTTTCGACGCCCTCATACGCGAGATATGCTCCTCCTAAAATCAGGATAAATTTTATGGCTACCGGAAAAAACACATTTAGCAATAGCGCGATCGGAATAATGATCAGCTTGTTGATAAACGAACCCTTGGTGATCGCCCATAGCACAGGCAATTCACGCGAAGCCAGAAAACCTGTCGCCTTTTCTGCATTGACCGCCAGATCGTCTCCCAATATACCCGCTGCTTTACGGGTCGCAATTTTGCTCGTTACAGCAACGTCATCCATCAAAGCAGCAATATCATCCAAGATTGCAAAAAAACCTGATGCCATGATCTATCGCCTCCTTATTTATTCTTGATTTCCAAACCGGTGATATTGACCTGTTCTCCGTCTTTTCCCTTAGCCGCGATGCCCACCCGGAATCCCATTCCCCAGGGCACAAGCGACGCCGCGTCGTAGCCTTCCATCACCGATTTCCATTCCCCCGCTTCCCCTTCCTTCCATGAAAAGGTTACGATATGGCCATCGGTAACCGCGATTTTCAGGCTCACGCTATCCGCCGTTCCGCCGAGGTCAACCTCTTGCAAATGCTGTATATCCTCTTTTGCGATCCGCCAAACCTTCACCTTTTTCCCGAATACGCCGACGCCGATGCCAGCAATCGGTGCACCGAACCGGTTGTTGGCCCCGCCGATCATCGCTACGGAAGCCCCGGTCTGCTCATTGGTCGTCCCCACCGCAATGCTCGCTGACACCTCGTAGTTGATGGACGTGATGGGTTGCACCAATAGCGTACCGATGCCGTCATTCGCTTCCGATGCCGACAAGAAGAGGCCATTGTCGCCCACACGATATTCAGCTGGCTGGTTTACCCGCCATTGCCATACCGGGTTCAACGCCTCAAAATCATCCGTATAATCCACCGAGGCCACATCCCGGTTATGCGTCGCATCATTGGCAAACACCGGCCAGCCGTCAGCCGTCCAGTTGATCTTTTCCAGCACCCCCTCCCTGCCCACATACACGCTCCCTGCCTGGTTGTACGCATGGTATAGGTAATAAAAGTCGCCGCCGCGTTCCACCACCGTCCCATGTCCGGCACACTTCCAGTGCTCATTGTCTACCAATACCGGGTTGCCCTCATACTTCTCCCAGGGCCCCAGCAGATGCTTGGCCCGCGCCACACCGGTTTTGTAATTGCAGGTCACTTCGCAGCAGGCTCCCGCGGAATACGTCGCGTAGTAATAATCGTTGTGCCTGAACACGCTGATCCCTTCCACCAGCCTGCCTTCCCATTCGCTGTCGTTTACAAACAACTGATGCTTCTCCCCTAACAGTTCGGTTCTCTCCGCATTGATTTCCTGCGCCCACATCGGCGTAGGCTGGCCCTTGCTATTGCCGTCCTCCTTCCATAGCAGATAGATTTTACCGGCATCGTCCTTCACTTCGAATGCATCAATAGACCCCAACTCCTGGCTCACCAAGGGTCCATGATCGGTATAAGGGCCTTCAGGAGTAGGAGCACTGGCCACGGCCACGGCGAGGCGCCCGGTCGATTTATCACGGGCGGTATAGTACAGGTACACCTTGCCCTGTTGCTCATCATACGCCAATTCCGGTGCCCAGAAATTATTCCTGGCCCATTGCGGCAGATCAGCAAACGCATAGGACACCTCCTCCCAGTTGACCAAATCCGTAGATTTATAAATCGGGAATAACGGCGCCCATTCGTTAGACGTGGCGGATGCCCAGTACGTATCACCGATTTTAATGACCGTCGGGTCCGGATGGTCGCCCGGCAACACAGGGTTTACAATAGTCATTTGATCTTGCTGCTCATCAGCCGGCCGATTGCCGGTACAGCTGTACACGATTGGCAACAACATTGCCAAATACATCCCAAAGGTCTTCTTCATAAAAGCTCAACGATTAAACCGATTACATCATTTGCCGCGCCGGTACCCTCCCCTGCGCACAAAGCGGTGGGGAAGGTAGGGATTTTTCGTCAAACATTCCATATTCAACCCCCCGAAAAATCGTCCATAGCTTCCTTCATCCGCCTTATCCTCCCCATCCATATCCTCGATAAGATACCTATCTGCACACCGACCAGCAATACCACTACCACCAGCATCCAATACCGACCCGTATCGAACTTCATTACTGAAACAAAGAAAAACCACAAACAGGCAGCTGCCGCCATGCGGGTCACAACGGACACCATTGCGTACGTTTTCATTTTAGAAAAACGATCTTCCAGCGACTGTTTAATATTGTTGCCCTCAATACCTCGCTTGGTGAGCATATACCCCATACTATTATGTATAATCACGAAGAGCATTGCACTTACCAGCAGCACATTTGCGTATGCGGGTTTGCGGTCGCCATCAAAGAAATCATAATACACCAACAGAAAGCCCGTGAATCCAACGATTTCTATCGTCAACTGCCTACGGATGCCTTTCAGTACCGGATGCGTACGTTCCTGCATGATCGACTTTAACTCCGTGCTGCTTTTCGGCGGTGTATCCACGCCCCGCCAAGCAGACTTCAATGCATCATTTTCCATTACTTAATTTTTTAAAAGTTCCTGAATTCTGTTTTTAATCCTGTTCAGTTTCACCCCCACGTTATTTTCACTGATACCCGATATCTCCGCGATCTCCTGATAACTCAGGTCTTCCAAATAGAGGGTGATGAGTGCTTTGTCGGCATCGTTTAACCTCTTAAGCGCTTCAAACAGGCGCTCCCGGTGTTCACTCGGCTCCTGTTGCACATCCTGTTCGTCAGGCAGCGATTCCGTATACCGGATATCTGGCCTCTTTTTCCGGAAAGCAGCGATGGCCGTACTGAGCGCTATCCGGTACATCCACGTGCTGAATTTAGCGGTGCCTTTGAAAGACGGAATAGATTTCCATAGCTGAAACACGATCTCCTGAAACAAGTCTTCCCGATCCTCTTTTGAATCCCTGTAAAGCCTGCATATTTTATGAATGATTCCCTGATGCTCATCAATCAACCGTAAGAAGAGCGTTTCATCCATGATTAGTTCTTTGAAATGGTGTATCTGCCATCAATAAAGCTGTTGTTATGCTATACATATTTTGCTGTTTGCCGAGTTAGTTGCAAAGATTGGCGAGAACTTACAGGGTCCCGATTATTATTCGCACCATTTCAAATTTATCGGCTGTCAAGGCAATAATATCGACTACCAACGTTCAATATATATACGATAACGTAAAAAACAGGAAAAATGATGATGATTAGAAAAAGAAGATGGAAAGCGATGTTCGGAGCGATCGTGCTATTGGTGGCTTTTTTGAGCGTTGATGTCGCTTTCGGACAGGAGCCTGCTCCCAATCAGCTACCGCTGAAGGAAGACTTTGAGAAAAAGGAACTGACATCATTTATCAATGCCAATACCAAAATTGGTGAAATTCAAATGGCGGCACAGGATACGATGGTGAAAATTGTTGAGGAACAAGGGATTTCCGTAGAGAAATTCAATCAAATAGCCCAGTCCCAACAGCAGCCGGACAGCACTGCTCAAAAAAATGACCCTAAGGATGTTGAGTCTTTTCAAAAGGCTGCAGCAAAAATTACGGAGATGCAGCAAGCTATTGAAGGACAAATGATAAAAACCGTTGAAGAAGAAGGACTGGACGTAGACACCTATCAGCAAATCGCACAAGCCTACCAACGGAGTCCAAAGGTAAAAGAACAATTGGACAACATGATTAAAGAACAGCAGGCAAAGAAAGCGGGCAAAGACCAGGAGAATTAGGAATGCCTAACGGCCTAAACATTTCCCCTCGACCGATGTTGGTATTAAAAGGAGGATAACGTTATGAGGGACAATGGTCAACGACATGACCCGGTCGATCCGAAAAAAAAAGAAAAAGGAATCGCCGAAAACGAGCGTGCGAACCACTTAGCATTCGATAAACGGCCGCAGCATAATGACTCAGATGATGCCAGTATACGCGAGACCGATGATCCGAATGAAGTAGATAGCGAAGGGGGAGACTTAGCTGGCACAGCGTCTGGAAATCTCGATGACGACGAGGCGTAAATCGCTTTCACCCCCTAAACGCGGAAGTGTTCGTGCCCGCGTGCTGCTTGAAAAACCGGCTGAAATGCGCAGGGCTTTCAAACCCCAGCTCGTAGGCGATTTCCTTGGCAGATTTGTCGGTGTAGTGGAGGTAGCGCTTCGCCTCCAGGATGATCCGGTTGCGGATCACCACTGATGGGGCCGGCTGCTTCAGGAGCGCAAACACGTTGCTCAGCGTCTTCGGCGATTTGTTGAGCGCCTCGGCATAGAACCGGACTTCATGATGCTGTTTGAAGTTGGCTTCCACCAAAAGTGAGAATTTCCGTACGAAATCCATTTTTTCATCGGGAAACAGCTGATAGCTCTCGCATTGCTTTTTTGCTTTCCGGGTGGCCTTGATGATCACCCGTTTAAGCAGCGTACGCAACATCTCGCCCTGAAAATTGTCCCGCACCTGGAGCTCATCCGAAAAGGTTTTCTCCAAGATATCCATTTCCTCCAGCTCCGCGGCACTGAGCTCAATAAACATCGGGTGGTGGATACCATAAAACAAGAACCCCACACACCCCACCTCGGCATCGTGGTTCACAATGCAGTAAAACTCACGGTTAAACTGCCATGCTACCAGTTCTTCGGGGCGTTCAAACGTAAAATGCTGATTCGAAACCAGCGGAAGGATACATGCCCCCGGCATCGTATACGTGGTTTCATCGATCGTCACCCGCTGCGCCTGTCCCTTGTTGTAGACAAACGTATTGATGGCCTGGGGGTCTGGATGGCACAGGCCTCTGCCTGAAAACTGCCTATTGTGCGCATGCATCACAAAACGCCCAAGCGTTACCTTTTCGCTGTATTCCCGTGTCATTTCCCGCCTAAGTTACCAAAGATGCCGGAAGATACCCGCTATAATCCCTTATAAATCTGCTGCGCCACCACCAGCAGGAGACCGGCATCCAGGCGCTGTTTGAAATCAGGGTTAATATACTCAAACCGGATGACTCCTTTCTTATCCAAGATGAATACCGAAGGCACCGGTAGCAGCAGGTCCACGTCCATTCCGCCCGTTGTCTTGGGGAGCATGTCCCAATAGTTCTGCGGTGCCTTGTAAGCGATGCCGAAGCGCTTCGATGCATTCAGGTCCGCATCGGAGAGCAGTTGATAACCCAGCTCTCCCTTGGCCGTGGCCTCCATCAATCCTTCCGGCGCGTCGGTGCTGATGGCAATCAACTGATAGCCGGTTTTCTCCAATTCCGGGAGGATGTCCTGCAGACTAGAAAGTTGCAGGTTACAGAAGGGGCACCAGCCCCCTCTGTAAAAGACCAGCACCGTCGGCTTTTCAGATACGGCTTTGTTCAGGTCGAAATCCATCCCCGAAGGATCCTTTATCGTCAGCATCGGAATGGCCTCGCCGTTGAGCAAGGGGCTGATGTCTTCCGGTCGCTGCGGGATGGCATCCTGCTGCTGGCCTTGGGCGATGCTTGTCATGGCCAATAGGTACAGGCCCACGCAAGATAATACGATATGCTTCATGGTACCCCGGTTATTGCAGTGTCACCTTGATGATGTCCGATATGGCAGGCAACGTCGTAAAGGCATTGGGGTTCGGCACCGCTGCAATAGCCTTGCTTTCCGCCAACGGCGTCCCGGCGAGGTTAGCCTGCGTCACACCCGCACCCGGAAACTGATCCACCGCCGTACCATTGTCGTACAGACCGATGGACGTGGAGATATCCCCTTTCATGGTCGCATCCACGCCGTTGTCCTTCGTCGCAAAAAACCAGTCATTAGACAGCCCGTACATCGTGGCGATGGCCAATCGGTCGCCTTTGGCCACCGTCAGTTCCTGCGAGACCTTACCGCCCGGCTGCCCGCCGATGCTCGGCAATAACACCGTCGTGCTGGCAGCAGGCAAGATATGCACCTCCTTTACGCCTTCCAGCGTCATCAGGTATTCGGCCAATCCCGAAGCATCTCCCATTTGCGCCAGTTCCTTCAATCCATTGCCCCGGTCTTTTTCCCCGGTCATGTAGAGCGGGTTGTCTATGCTGTTATATACTACCGCCAGTACCGGCGAAAGCGGGGTGAAAATGCCCGTCTGCCCGGCGATATATTCACCCAGTACACCGTTGTCGCCCATTTCGGCCAAGTCAGTGAGCCCGTTTGCCGAGGGTTTGCCTGCTTCGTACAGCGGATTCGGGTTCAGGAGCTCGCCACCGGCGATGTAAGAAATGGCCCACACACCCGGGCTGAACGGCGTGGGGTTCGCCGTAGCACCCGATGTATTGGCGATCGTGAGCGTGAAGGTCGAGTTACCCTCATAGGTCAGCGATGCGTTCATCAGCGTCGATGCCGGCGCATAGCTGTTGCCCTGCGCATCCATGCCCGACACTTCCGTGATGTTCTGCGGTGCGGTCTCCGCCGTGCCCGGATGCATCAAATCCGCTCCGGGCGCCCCATTGATCCGGGTGCCATTGTCCCACAGCTTCACCTGGCCGGAGACATCGCCTTCTACCGGCGTGCCATCTTCTTCATACAACTGGATACCCGGGTTAGCCGGAGCAAAAAACAGGTCATTCGACCAGCCGTACATCGTCGCAAAAGAAACCGCCTGTCCTTTTGCCGCAGAAAACTGGAAGGATATCGACTCCCCGGGCAGCACCACCGGAGCAGATCCACCATTCATAAACATTCCAGATTCGACCAGCGGCCTTGCATCCAATACATTTTCTACCATGAGGGTCGCCATCGTTCCCTCCGGTGCGTCCATGTCATCGTTTTTATCGCACGCAGCGATAAAAAACGGCAGCGCCGCCAGTGACAGCCAAGTTAATTTTGTAGCCTTCATAATCAATCATTTAATTCATCAAAAAACGATGAAACAAAGATAGGTCCTAGGCTAGAAGCGCATTTATCCGTATTTCCCGATGACTTGACGATTTTTCCCGAAGAGTGGGTGCGCTTTCGCACTCACTCCTCGATTCCCCGATGCGTCCTTACCGCAATTCGGGAAAGGTCAAGTAAAACTGCCGGAAATTGCGAAAGTTCGCAGGAGAATAGCCGCTATCAAATTTCAGGTTCAGAATATTTGGATATAAAGAAAATGTGTATATTCAACCGCTATAGTGCTTTAAATGTTGACCTAAACGTTCGATATGCCTCCATCCGGGAAAATGGGCTGCTACGCCCTTGTTGCAGTTTGCTTTTGTTTCACTTTTCTATTTACCGGGTCCGTCTTCGGCCAGCCGGCGGTGTCTCGGTCTCCCACACCATCTTGGGTAGAAGCGGTTGTACCCAACGGTCACCGGCCCGAGGCCAAGAAAATCAGCGATGGCTACTATTTCAAGCTGTTGGATTATCAGCAGCATGCCGAACAGCAAGTTTCCTATACGCATATTATCCGCGAAATCGTGAACGAATCCGGCGTACAGTATGGCGTCGATATTTCGGTCAGTTTTTCACCCGCCTATCAAAAACTCCAGTTTCATGAGCTATGGGTTATCCGCGATGGCCAGCGGACGAATGCGTTGAATATCGATAAGTTTAAGGTCGTCGCAGTAGAGCAAGATGCCGCCTCATTCCTTTACAATGGTGATTATTCTGCCTATTTGGTGTTAGATGATATACGCGTCGGCGACCAGATCGAGTACAGTTATAGTATCATCGGAAGAAATCCGGTCTTTGAAGGTCGCTTTTTCGACGATGTCTATTTGCAAGGGTCGGTGCCCATTTCACAGCTCCATACCTCCATATTGGTGTCAAAATCGCGGACGTTAGAGGTGAAGACATTCAATGGCGCCCCTGCGCCGAATATCCAGCCAATAGGCCAGCTGCTGCGGTACCAGTGGCAACAGGATATGATCGAGGCGGTACTCTACGAATCCTATGCCCCCTCATGGATCGATACCTATCGACATGTCCAGCTGTCCGAGTATAACGGCTGGGATGCGGTAGGCGAGTGGGCGCAACGCATCAACCCGATACCGAATGCGCTCGGAAGCTCGCTGGAGGTCAAAACCAACGACCTGTTGCAGCAATCGGGCAAAGACCTCAAGAAGTTCGCAAATGCTGCCATCCGGTTTGTGCAAGACGAAATCCGGTATACCGGTGTAGAAATCGGCGAATATTCGCACAGGGCACATCGTCCTGAACAAGTATTCGCGCAGCGGTACGGCGATTGTAAAGACAAATCCCTCCTGTTGGTAAGTATGCTCCGCCATGCGGGAATCGAGGCCCATCTCGCGTTGGTCAACACCACACTCATCGATAAGATCAAGGAGCAACTGCCCTCGCCATCGGTGTTCAACCATGCCATTGTTTCCTTCGAAATCGACGGAAAACCTTATTGGACAGATCCGACGATCAGCCACCAAGGCAGCGACCTGGACAATCGGTCGATGCCCCGATACGGCTGGGCCCTGGTGCTGGAAACACTGCACAGTGAGCTCATGCCCGTTGAATCCAATCAATCCGGCGGCATTAAGTGCGAAGAGCGATACACCCTTTCCGCTGACGAAGAGGCCCTTGCCACCTTGGTGGTAGAGACCATTTACAGCGGCCACGAAGCCGACCAACTCCGGTCGCAGCTCGCCTATAGCAGCATTTGGGATACCGAAAAAAGCTACCTCGATTATTACTCCAAACTATACCCCGAAATCGAGGCCATCGATTCGCTACACATCGATGATGATCGAGCACTCAACCGCATCACCCTGTCGGAGCGCTACCGCATACCCGCCTTCCTCACCAAAAGCGAGGGCGGGCAACACACCGTCAGCCTCTTTGCTCAAATGATATACGACCGGCTGCCGTCTGTCCCCGCCTCCAAGACTTCGCCCATTGCTATTGACTACCCCAGCGATGTCGAATACCGCATTGCCGTGGTCTCTCCATATGGTTGGCGCATGCCCCGCAACAATTTTTTTCTCGATCGGGATGGATACATCTTCGGGGCATCCATTTTCGCAAAGGCAGACACCCTGATCCTCGAATACCAATTCAAGTACCACACACCGGTCATTTCGGCATCAAAGCGTGCGGAATTTGCCGCCGACGTCAAAACCATTACCAATGACCACCTATCAAACACCGTGACGATCAACATCGCCGCCGGAGTCAGCAGCCGAGGTCCCGCCTGGTTCGCCATGCTTTGGTCGTTGATCGTATTTGGCCTATTAGCCTTCCTTGGTTATTTGGCCTATCGAAAACCTTTCCAGCCACAGGTCGATCCCGAAACGCATCATATCTACGAGCGAATCGGCGGCTGGCTTATCCTACCACTCATCACATTCCTCATCACGCCACTGTATGTTTCGGTATTTCTAAGCACGTCCGGCCACTTCAACGCCGCCGTATGGAATGTCCATCAAGGCACCGCAATGAATATCCCCTTCAAGCTACTGGTCGCACTTGAGTTGACCTGCAATCTGATCACGATCGGACTTAGCGTGATATGCGCCATCTTCATGCTCAGGCGCAAGGCCATCTTGCCATCGCTGGCAGCGGGGTTCTATTTGTTCAATTTTGCCTTTGTTTTCGTTGACTCCTTATTGCCGTACGCCATTCCCGCACTTGGAGCATCCGATGTCAGCGATGTCATAGGCGTCATTAAAGCATTCGTGTTTGCCGCCATCTGGACGCCCTACTTCCTGCTTTCATCCCGCGCTAAAGAGACCTTCGTCAATCCCTGATGTCAGTGCGGCAGTCGGTCATTGCCCAGTGGAAAAAAAGGGCGGCTACCATATAGCATACCGTTCTTTCCCATTTCGGCTACAACCCCACCCGATTTGGCTACTCACCCGGATTGGCGCCTGCCGAACTTTGTACCATCGTTCATTTAACAGATTTTGACTATGGTACAACAACAGGCAGAAAAAGTATGGTTCATTACGGGAGCTTCCCGAGGTTTCGGGCGGGTGTGGACAGAGGCGGCTCTTCAACGCGGTGACAAGGTCGCCGCCACCGCCCGCAACTTGGAGAGCATTGCCGATCTGAAAGAAAAATACGGTGCCAACGTTTTAACACTGGCCTTAGACGTTACCGACCCCGACCAGGTAAAAACGGCCGTGAATGCCGCCCATGCCCATTTCGACCGATTGGATATCGTCTTAAACAATGCAGGCTATTCCCTCGTGGCAACCATTGAAGAAGCGAGCGCCGATGATATCCGGCAGCTTTACGATACCAATGTGCTTGGTCCCGTTTCTGTGATCCAGGCCGCATTGCCATTGCTGCGGAAGCAGGGCTGGGGGCATCTGCTGGGCATATCCAGTTCACTGGGGCACGTTACGCATCCCATTATCGGCTACTACTGTTCATCCAAATGGGCATTTGAAGCCATTTATGAGAGTTTAGCTATGGAGGTCAAACCCTTTGGCATTGATGTCACCATCATCGAGCCGGGCGCGTATGCCAATACGTTCGGCAGCCAGGAATCATTGAAATTTGCGGATAGCCAGCCTATTTATGAAGCATTAAAAGCTGAAGTATTCGGAAACATCCAGCGGCTGGAAAAAGGTGACCCCGAAGCAACACCGGAGGCGATTTTTGCCGCGGTTGACGCCCCCAATCCCCCTTTGCGCTTATTTCTGGGGAGGTATAACCTGCCCGAGGTCCGTGAGGTCTATTCCAGCCGGCTAAAGACCTGGGAAGCCTGGGAAGCCGTTTCGAACGCTGCACAAGGATAAATCACCCACTACAGCCGGTATCCGGTATCGGATACCGGCTGGCATTTTACTAAATTTGTAGCTATGAACAAAAGCGAACACGGCCCAAAGCAGTTTGAGTCACTATCGGAGGCCATGAAAATCCTCGGCTTTCCTGCTCCCCAGCATCCCCTGATTGCACTGGTCAACGGCGTGGACAAGCCGCTTACCGAGCAGCCGCCACACCATCGCCATGTATTGAGCTTTTATAAAATCTCTTTCAGACCCCATTTGGGCGGCACGCTGCGGTACGGCCAAACGTATTTTGATTTCAGTGAGGGCGGGATGTTTTTCGCTGCGCCCCATCAGATTGTCGGCAATAATGACCAAGTGGGCGACGGCCACCTCGAAAATCAGTGTGTCAATCAGCAAATCACCCTGTTAATACACCCTGATTTTTTGCTGAATTATCCCTTGGCGAAAACAATTAAGCGATACCATTATTTTTCCTATTCCATCAACGAGGCGCTGCATTTATCTGACAAGGAAAAAGAGGTCGTTCTCTCCGTTTTCAGGAATATGGAAGACGAGCTAAACAGTCGCATCGATGACATCAGCCACGATGTCATTATCTCGCAGGTTGAGTTATTATTGAACTACGCCCATCGTTTCTACAAGCGGCAATTCATCACGCGGAAGCCCGTCAACGATACGGTATTACAAAACCTGGAAGCGATACTGGACGAATACTTCGATGGGCAAACGTCATTGAACCGGGGTATCCCTACTGTCCAGTCGCTTGCTGACCGGCTGAATTTTTCCCCAAGCTACCTCAGCGACATGCTGCGGTCCCTTACCGGGCAAAACACCCAGCAGCATATCCACAACAAATTGATCGAGAAAGCCAAGGAAAAGCTTTCCACCACCGGCCTGTCCGTTTCGGAAATCGCCTATTCCCTGGGCTTTGAGCACCCGCAATCGTTCAGTAAATTTTTCCGCAATAAAATAAATCAGAGCCCGATCGAATTTCGGGAACGTTTTAACTGACATTGCAAATGGGGTGGAGGCGGTACGACCGAGCACAACGTCTGTCGCACATTTTAATGGATACGCTTTACCGCTACTCAATCTAGGTATTTGATCGCTTCAGCTTTTTGATATCTTTCAGGGTCATCTGCGCCAACATAGTCAAAGCCCAGGATGGTCACGCACGCTCACGAAACTGAGGTTCAAGTTAACGTGTTCTTACCAAATAATGGGATAGGTGTTCTTGTAGGCGTCAAACTTTTCGTCTTTGGTAATAAACGAAAGACTTTCACATTGGGCGGCGCCAAGTAAATATCTATCAAAAGGGTCTCGATGATTTTCCGCAAAATCGATCTGCATGTAAGCCTTAAAATGTTCGTCCTTGATTGATAACGTGTTAAATCCAGAGCGGTAAGCAGCGTCAATGAATTCGTCTAACGAAACACCGAATTCGGTCAATTTTCCGATTTTCAGTTTAATAGCAATTTCAAAGAAGCTCATTTTACTCACAAAAAAGCCATTTTTATCGCTTTCAAAGATTTCCCTCACTCGCTCAGACAATTTACCTTGATCCGCCAAGGCCCAGATGCACACGTGGGTATCGAGCAGGTAATACATGCTACATGTAATCTTCTAGGTCGTCCAAGGGCTCGTTGAAATCATCCGGAAGTTTTATTTTACCCTCTAGCAAACCGATTTTTAATTTACGCTGCTGACTTTTTTCAGCACTATCCTGTCCAGTAAGAAATGTAATCACCACTTCCGCTTTAGATTTTACAGGCGGCTCCTCTGTAAATGTTATTTTACCATTTTCATAGACGCCTTTTATCGCCGTATACATAGTTATCCCTTTTTAACAAAGATAAGTTATTTTTCCTAAATGATAATTACGCTGCAAAGTCCCCGACGACTATAATTTGAGTTTTGCTTCCAGCGGCAAATGATCGGAGTATTGGATCTGTTTCCGAACGCCGGTGCTGCTCTTCCCTTTAAGAAGTGACGGAGATACGAAAATATAATCTATTTTTTTGACGGGCTTAGCTGCCGGAAAGGTATGCGCCAGCCCCTGATCCATAAACGTTAACCGCTCCGAAATCAATTGAATCTCTTTTGTGTCAGGCAGGGCATTGAAATCGCCGGTCAATATCACGGATTCGCTTCCCGCTAAATGGTGCATGATTTCCTCCGCCTGGATCAATCTTGTCGGCTGATCCAGGGCCATATGCACCGTGGAAAACACCAGTTCTCTTCTGCCCGTATTCAGTTTGACAGACAGGAAAGCCAACGATTCTTTCCTTCCGTTTTTCATGGAAGTGATGCGTTTGTTGCTTTGCTCCTTGATGGGATATCTAGACAAAATCCCTAAGCCATAGGCCCCCCCATCATAGGCAAAATGCCTGTAAAATGCATAGTGCATGCCCGTGATCTCCGCGAGCACTTTCATCTGGTCTATGTTTCCGGATCGCCCGCAAAGACTGTCCACTTCCTGCAACCCCACCAGATCTGCCCCCGATTTTTTGATAAACGCTCCCATCTCGCGCAGCGTCATTTGTTCTGCTGCATCTGCTCCGTGATGGATATTATAGCTCATCACTTTGAGGTTTTGACCTTGCGAAGGCAAGCTGAACAGCACAAGCAACAGGCTAAAAACGGGAAAAAAGAAGTTTTTGTTTCGCATTTCAAGTAAAATTAACTGTTGATGCTCCTTTCCCGGAGCATCAACAAGCAGTGATAGCCGTTATCCTGTCAATATCGCGTCACTCCCAACCCGGATTTTGGACCAGGGCCGGATTGAGTACGATATCTGAATTGGATATCGGATAAAGATATTTCTTATCTTCGAAACTACGCTTTTCATTCGCTCCCCAGATCACGTGGCCGGAAGTTCCGCCAGTGAGTTTGGAGATATTGTTATCGATCACAAAGTACGTTACCCCGGGCTGCGCGGCATCCGGTGTTTTCGAGACAAAAGATACATCGGGCGTACCGTTCCCATCCAGGTCCATGGGGCGGTCCATGGCCGGCACATAGATCCCCTTCCATGGCATTTCAACCAATTTCCCTTTTTTCCACCGCATCAGGTCCTGATACCTGAGGTTTTCATAGCACAGCTCGATGCCGCGCTCTCTTCTGATCTCCAGCAGATACCTGTCCGATATTTCCGGAAAGTACACCTCTCGGAGATAGGGATCTGCCGTTTGCGGGACGGCCACATTTACCCCGGCCCGCTCCCTGAGCAGTCCGATGGTCTGGGCCCACACCGCTTCGTCAAACTGCCCTAGTTCGGCTTTCGCTTCGGCGTAATTCAAGAGCACTTCAGCAAAGCGCATCAACGGAATCGTATTATACGCTTCGCCAATCCCGTCCAGTCTTTTGTCATCCATGCTCCATTTAAGGAGGTGATAGCCGGTAAAAGTGTAACCGAAATTCGGCGGCGCTGCGCTTCCATCGCTTCTTTTGTAACCCAGGGACCTGACCGTCTGGGCCAGGCGATTGTCACGGTTCGCCATTTCATCCACAAACAACAGCTCGTCGTACCCGGCTTTATCCGTAAACCTGCTGCCATCAGTCATCAAATACGTATTGATGAACTGCTTGTTCAGCCCCCAGCGGGCACCGTATGTAGCTGAATTGAACTTCCAGGTCAGTGCGTGCCACCTTTTCAGCGCGTTGTTGAAAACCAATGCAAACAGGACTTCCTGACTGACGGCATTTTCAGATATGAACAGTGTCCTGTAGTCGGTTGTCGGGTTTCCGGTGTTGTAAAGCGAATAGGTACCCGCATCCATCACCATTTTGGCTGCATTAGCCGCTTCGGTAAGCCACTGATCTGCTGTCGCGGCCAGGCCCAGCTCGGCATGGTATTTCCGGTATGTTCCCTCGTAAAGCGCTATCCTTGATTTATACGCCAAGGCTACCTGACGGGTGATCGTCGAGGACGTATTGTCTTTGGCATCGCGGATGTTTTCCGCTGCAAAGTTCAGGTCTTCCAGTACGTGCTGCATCACTACCTCTCGTGGATCCTGTGTTTTGTACAAGGCCTCGTCATCGGTAGCCAGCGGCGCATCATACCAAGGCACATTTCCGTAGCGCTGCACCTTATCAATATAGAACCACGCCCTGAAAAACCGGGCGATGCCTGCGTAGTGGTTTCTGGCCTCCTCAGGAATGGCTTCGTTATTATAATTGGCCAGGAAATAATTGATATTCCGCAGGTCGGTCCAGTTCCAGGCGCCCTCGTTTACCGACGAATAGTTTCCGGAGATAAAGTTCGAGCTCTGGGTGATGGATGAATAATCGGCCATACCATCTCCTTGCGTTGCCACATCGGCAGAGGGGAGCATTTGTTGATAGAATGAGTTGGTATAGAGTTGCAGGTCTTCTTCCGTCGCGAAAAAGGAACTTGGCACCAGTTTGTCAAAGGGCTCTGTTTCCAGAAAATCACTGCAGGATTGGGAAACCAGCAGACCCAGGCTGGCGGCTATATAGATGATTGACTTTTTCATGATCAATATTGCTAACGATTAGAATGTAAGGTTAAGTCCCACTGTGTACGATTTCAGCATGGGATAGGCGTCTCCCTGACCATGGCTATTGGTCATGTCTCCGGCCGGGTTCTCGATGATTTCAGGATCAAAGTTATCGGTGTGCTTGTACAGCCCGGAGAATGTCAGGATATTTTGTCCGCTGATGTAGACCATGGCCTTCTTGACCCCGCCTTTGGCCAGCCATGACTGCGGCAGGGCATAGTCGATAGAAACGTTTTTCAGCCTCAGGTAGCTGGCATCCTGAAGATAGCGCGTCTGGGGCGCTCCCAGAGACCTGTTCGTGCCCAAGGCCGTATAGCCCCTGTATCTTGGCCAGTAAGCATCCGGGTTTTCCGCTGTCCAGTAGTCATCCATCATGATCGTCGGCTGAAAGCCGTAGGGCCGGTTATACGGACCGTAGAACAGGTCGGCCTCCGGCGCAAAGTACCAGTCACGTTTAGCAATGCCTTGCACAAAGGCCGAAAGCCCCACGCCTTTCCAGTTGGCAGACAGGTTGAAACCATACTGATACCTCGGCGAATTGTTGCCGATGATCATCCGATCGCCCGGATCGTCCACCGTATTTTTGCCCTGGTTGATCACACCATCACCATTCCGGTCGGCAAACTTCAGGTCGCCCGCAAGGTATTCGTTCGTATTCGAGTTCAGCAGAAAGCTCTGATCAGCCCAGTTCGCCGCCTCTTCATCCGAAGCGAAGAATCCAAGTGTTTCATACCCCCAGATATCGCCCACCTTCATACCCTCATAATACGTGGAAAGCAACTTACTCGGGTTGTTGAATTTCAGTACGTCGGACTGATTGTCCCAAAGCGAACCAGACAGGCTGTAGTGGAAAGGACTTCCGCCGGCGTCAAATTGGTCTTTCCAGCCCAGTGTCAGTTCCCAGCCGTTTGTTTTCAGGTCGGCATAGTTGCCGAAAGGCACGGCAGCCCCAAATACGTTGGGCAGGGGTTGCCCCACCGTAAACATATCCGTGGTGATGCGGCTGTACCAGTCAAACGTCAGGTTAAACCTGCCCGAAAAGAGCGTAGCATCCATACCGAAGTCCAGCGTGGTGGCCTTTTCCCAGGTCAATCCGTCCGGAATCACGCCCGGGATCGATGTATAAGGCGTTTGAACCCCGTTTAGGATGACGCTGCTTTTGGATACAGACATGGTTTCCATATACCGGTAAGGCGCCACATTTCCGTTGCCGAGCGATCCGTAAGAAGCCCTCAGTTTCAGGTTGTCCAGCCAGGCGCGGCTGCTCGCCATAAACGGCTCCTCGGAGATGTTCCAACCGGCAGAAGCCGACGGAAAGAACCCATACCGCTGATTGTCAGGAAACTTCGAAGACCCGTCATAACGGCCATTGAACTCCACCAGGTACCGGTTTTTATAGGCATAGGTCAATCGATAGAAAAGCCCCAGGTATTTCCACTCATTGCCTCCCCCTGCGATGTTGTAGTTCAGTCCGTCCATCAGGTTGAAATCGGGCTTCTCAGGCACCAAAATACCGTCCCGTTGTGCATCGAAATTTTCCCAGCGGTTCGATTCGATATTGTATCCTACTAAAACCCCCAAGTCATGCGCGTCGTCAAAGGTCCTTTTCACGTCGGCGGTGATGTTGGATCCCCAATAGGTCGTATTGTCAGATAAGGTCCGGTACAAACTATTGCCAAACCGGGTAGTCTGCCCGGGTACGTCACTAGCATACAGATAGTTGTTGAAGCGCTTATCGTTATTAAACGTCTTGGCGTAGGTAAAGTTCGCCTTGAACGTCACCAAATCGCCAAAGGGCTTGGCGGTCAGGCTAGGTGTGGTCCTGACGAAGAATCGGTCCTGATCCGAACGGCTGCTGCCATCTACAAACGAAGCACCCGATTCGACCGCCTGCCGGGTAAACGTGCCGTCGGGATTGTACATCGTGGCAACGGGGAAGCCCGATACCGCCCAATATCTCCAGATACCGGCATCGCCATTTGCCAGCAGCGGATAACTGTATTGATACGTACTGATGTCGACATTATTATCGAATGAAAGCCAATCGTTCAGGTCTACCTCTCCCTTGGCGCGTACGTTCCATTTGTTAAAATCGTCTGGAGAGTGCCTGAATATCCCATCCTGGTGATAGTAAAGGCCGGATACAAAATATTTTGCCTTTTCATTCCCTCCGGATGCAGTGATGGAAGCCTCCGTAGCAGGCATCCGATCCCTGTGCAGGGTGGCAAACCAGTCGGTACTCCCAAAGTATTCGTATCGCCCCAGCGATTCGTTATAGACCGCATCACCCTGAGCAGGGTCATGGTTCTTCAGCCGCTCCAGCCATTCCAGCGAGAAGGGAAAGTTAGCGTTGATGGTGATGGGATGTGTCTTATAATCATACCACGCGTAAAACGCATCATCGAAATTTTTGGCCCAGGTGTAGCCATCTGTCACCAGATTAGGCACTACCGTACGCTGATTGACCGATTGGCTCACCCTTACGTCCAGCGTAGACTTGCCTTCAGCCGGGCTTTTGGTCGTGATCAGCACCACCCCAAATGCCGCTCTTGACCCATAAATGGCTGCAGAAGAAGCATCCTTCAAGACGGTCACGCTTTCCACGTCATTCGGATTGACCAGGTTCGGGTCGCCCTCCACCCCATCAATCAGCACCAGGGCATTGCCGCCTGCCCCGATTGAGGTTATCCCCCTGACGTTAAACGCGGCGCCGCGCGTGGGCCCGCCGTCTGCCATCCTCAGGTTGAGGTTTGGTAGCGTCCCTTGGAGCATGCGAGTCAGGTTAGGCTGAGGCCTGTTTTCAAGCACCTCTGAGCTAATCTGGGATACCGCTCCGGTTAGGTTGATTTTCTTTTGAGTGCCATAACCCACCACCACCACCTCTTCCAGATCGTTCTTGCTGTCCAGCTGGATGACCACGTCACGCGTGCTGCCGCTCACCTGATAGGTCTTGGTCTCAAAGCCGACATACGATACCACCAGCGTCACATCTGTTCGATCAGATTCCAGCACGAACCGTCCGTTTTCATCCGTAGAGACTGCTTTACCTGTACCCTGGATGGCAACCGTCGCATTCTGAACCGGCTGACCATCGCCGTCCACGACCCTGCCTGAGAGCGTTGTCTGTTGCTGGCTGTTTGCGGCCTGCACTTTGTTGCTTGCTGCAAAAGCCGCAGCGGCCTCTCCAAGAAATGGAAACGACAAAATCGTCCCCGCCAATAAACATATTGGTACACCTACTTTCATTATAAAAAAATTAGTTCGTCTTGTATTTCGCTGGCAAACCTAAACAGGCAATATGACCGGTATATTAAGTCTATGTTTGTTTTAAGAGAATATTCTAAAAAACTACGGGCGGATTGGAGGTACCGGAAACGTGGCGGTGACTACATGGTCATAAACCCGCGTTTCCGTGGATACGACCTGCCCCGACTCATCCGTTACCGGAAAAATATACTGCGGGGTCATGGTCACCTCATAGCCATGCTCCCCTTTCGGCACGAGGTCGACCACCAGATGCCCGTAATGCTTGCCTCCTGAAAGGAGCTGGCGCCCACGCCAGTTTTCCGGCGCATCAACGTGTGCCACCCACTGCCGGTACGCATTGAAACGGCGCGGATCTACGTCGTCAAGCGAATATCCAAGCCCGTCGCCCGCGATACCGACATCCCAATAGTGGATACCCTCTACCAGGGAGTGTTCAAGCGACTCATTGTGCCCGCAGATGATCGCCACCACGCCATATTTTCTGAACATCGGGGTATACGCACGCATCGGCACGCCTGCCTGCCCAGAGCTCTTATCCGCGGTCAGCGGCAAGATGTGCCCGCCGCTGGAGTACGGGATATGGTGAAACTGCACGAAAATCACCTGACCGGCATCATGGGCGTCCCTCAGCTGCACCTCTGCCCATTTCCACTGTTCGGACCCGCTACCAATGTCGGGCAGGTCATCGCCCTGATAGGTCGATACGCTGATGTTGATATTGGTGTCATGGTCTGTGCTGTCGGGAAGCCCGTTGGATGAATCCAGGGTAATCACGGTCACCGGCCCATAGTCAACCCGGTAATAGCAGTCCTGATAAGCCGGATATCCATTGCCGGGCAGGGAGAAATAGGCTTTATACTTGGCCCGGGATTGAAACACCGCCTGTGGGTCATAGCCGCCGTTGCGTGCGCCGAAATTCTCCCAGTTGCCTATAGCCGGCAGCAGCAGCGTCTGGCCAAGGACATCATCGAATTTGCCGGCCGCGTGAAAGAAAAACTCATCCCAGGCACGCTGGTAGCCCCCTCCCTGGACAATATCTCCCGGCAGGACGATAAAGTCCGGCTTTTCCATCTTGATCTGCCTCAGGTTCGCTTTGAAACCGGCCGTCTCGGTGAGCAGGTAGCTATCCAGGCCCTGTGGCCTGCCGGAACTCTCCGGCATCTGTTTCCCTATTGACCACGGGCGCTTGGTATGCCGCCCTTCCGGGTCCGTCTCACTGTCGGCAAACGCCACGAACCGGATGCGTTCCCGCTGGCCCTTCACCGGTGCCATGGCAAACTCGTTGGTATAGCGCTCCGTACCCTGGATCACCCGGTACGCATAAGTCGTCCCTGGCTTCAAGCCTTTTAACACGACAGCGTGCTTCCAGTTGGCATTGCCGAACATATCAGGGAAGCTGTCCCGTTCGGATTCTTCCAGCGCCGAGTAGTTCAGCGCCGGAACAAGAACCGGTGCCGGTGCGTAATATTGGGTATCTGCCGCATGCGGTTCCCACACGGCCAGTTTGCCCGGCACCTCCTGATCGGTAAACCAGGTAAGCCGGATCGCGCCTGCGCTGTCAGCAGGAAGCAGGTAGGGAGATACCCTGAACTGGCCAAAACATGCGCCGGAAAAAGCGGCTATGCAAACGAGTGAGGTAATTGTCTTTCTGTACATGAGGGCTTCGTCTATCTTTGCGCAAAAATAACATGCCCATGTTACCTCAATATTATGTTTGCTCCCGAAGGGTTTACACCTACGCACCTCAGCAGTTTACGAACGAGGCATTCGCCAAACTCATAACGATTCAGGATTCAAATCCAAAAATATTATAATAATATCGGATTCAAATCCAAAAATATTATAATTTTGCTTAGTTATGAAAACCATTGTTAAGCGAAAATTGGCAGACACCGTTCAAGCCCGTCTATTCAAAGGGAAGGCTATCATTATATTTGGGCCCCGGCAAGCCGGCAAATCCACTTTGGTCGAAGACGTATTAGAAGGGAGGGAGTATCTCTATTTAAATGGGGATGACGCCGATATCCGTGAAAATTTCGCGAATACGACTTCAACGCGCCTACGTACTCAGATCGGCAAACACAGTATCGTATTCATCGACGAAGCACAACGGATCAATAACGTCGAGCTCACATTGAAGCTTTTCACCGACCAGCTCAAAGACGTCCAGGTCATTGCCACCGGCTCTTCTGCATTTGAACTCTCAAGCCAGATCAACGAACCACTTACTGGCAGGAAATACGAATACATGCTGTATCCACTTAGTTTTGGTGAGATGGTGGCCCATCACGGATTGATCACCGAACATCGGTTGCTTGATCACCGGCTTATTTACGGATATTACCCCGAGATAGCCACCACATCCGGTGACGAAAAGGAACTGCTTAAGCTACTGGCCAGCAGCTATCTCTACAAAGACTTGCTCACCTTGGAGCAGATTAAGAAGCCCCATGTCTTAGAGAAGCTGATTAAAGCCTTAGCGCTTCAGATTGGCAGCGAAGTCAGCTATCATGAACTTGCCCAGCTAACCGGGAGCGACAGCAAAACTGTCGAAAAATATATTGATCTTCTCGAAAAAGCCTTTGTCGTATTCCGTCTTTCCGCATTTAGCCGAAATGTGCGCAATGAAATTAAAAAAGGTAAAAAGATTTACTTTTATGATTGCGGCATACGCAATGCTGTCATCAATAATTTCAAACCCTTATCCTCAAGGACAGACACCGGCTCACTTTGGGAAAACTTTTGCGTATCCGAACGACTGAAGGCGTTGCGCTATGCCAATCAGGATGTAGATGCTTATTTCTGGCGGACTACACAGCAGCAAGAAGTAGACCTTATCGAAGAGCGGGAAGGCCAACTTTTTGCGTTTGAGTTCAAGTGGAATGAGAAAACCAAAGTCACCTTTCCACAAACGCTTACCGGCAATTACAATATCGCAGCGACGACGGCCATTTCGCCAGCTACTGTTGCAGACTTCCTCTTACTTTGACAACTACACAAACTTCGTTAATAGATCAAGCATTTTCCGGTCGAGCTTTTGCCCATACCAGTCTTCATACGCCACGTCTTTCCGTTCCGAATTTAGGATGCCGAAAGTTCCGTCAAATTCCCAAAGCGAAAATCCGATACCGTATTCCGTCAATACGGAAAACAGGTCGTCCATCCAGGCCAAGGCAACCTGATGAGGAGTCTCTTTCCAAGCACCGCATTCCCCACAATGTACCCCCCTTCCCTGTTCCACCAATGCTATCCAAGGCGCAAATTGCTCCCGTAGCCATGCTTTGTCGAGCACCTGCCCGTTTTCCACGCCCGGCCACGTCACTTCGGGCAAGTCGTCGGGATGCTGGAATACCCAAGGCGCCTTGTAGTGAGATACCAATCCTGGCGCGTATCCCCTGCAGCTTTGGCCCACATCCAAATCCGGGATATTATCGATGACCTCGGCGCCGATGTTATTGCCATCGGCAATGACCAGGTGGCTGGGATCGGATGCGCGTATCGTTTCGTAGCCTTTTACAATCAGGCTGCGGTACAGTTCTTTCGGCACGGCACTGCGCCGTGAAAACTGATCGTTCATGTCTTCACGCAAACAGGGCTCATTCAGCAAATCAAAACTGATTTGATCGCGTGTTTTCGCACGGAAGAGCTTACTCCAGTATGCCCAATGGAATACAAACGCCTCCATGGCCTCGGGGTCCTTCCACAGATTGTAAGGCTCCTCAAATCCGGCATTTACACAAAACCCGGGTGCCCGGTGCAGGTTTACACAGACATGCAAGCCACAGCGGTTGGCATTCTCCACCAAATCCACCACCTGCTGCACCTGCTGTTCATCTATTTGGTATACTTCATTTGGCATAATGGGTCTCGACCGGTCGAACTTCACGTAATATGGATAAGCCATCGGCACGCGCACAAAGTCAAAACCCCAATCCGCCATCCAACGGAAGTGTTCCTGCGTGGTGTGCTGCCGCCGATGCTTAGGGTCAGGGTTAAAGAAGTCCAGCACATTGAATCCCTTCCATCGCGGAAGCGCATTGGTAGGCGTGGCGGCCAGTAATTCCCTACCTTGCAGCAGAGGCAAACCTGTCAGCCCCAAGGCCAGCGCCCCCGCATGTTTTATCATTTCTCGTCGCTGCATTTTCGTCTTTTTTAAGGCTGTTGCAATCCCGTAAGTATGCGCTGTTCTGTCGAACTTGATTTTTAATTCCATCGAATTCGATGGTACTCCGATTCCTCATCCTGTTCTGCAAAATGTAGTCGCTGCGTTCAGAACTACCCAGTTCTGCTCGACGGCTTCTTTAAGGTAATAAGACCTGGCGTTGGAATCCGAGACCCTCATGATCAGCTGAAAATGAGACCAATTCAATTTAGCAGACACTGTCTGCTGAATTTGATTCTGATTTGGAAAGGTCAAGTAAAACAAACGAAAACTTCGGATGTTGGTTTCCGAAAACCCTCGACCAAAGCTCGCCGTAAGTTGCTTAGATAGCATTTTTATAACTTCCTTGCCATAGGCTGCTCGTTCTTGTCCATTCTGTTCTTCCTCTACGATTCTTTTGCCCGTCAACCAATAGGCCTCGACCATTGCGGTGTTTACCGCATGATAGACCTTTCGGCGGCCTTCCTCAATAATGGCGATGACATCGGCGACAACTGTTTCCATAACATTTAGATTCATGCTAACAAAAGTAGCAAATATCTGTAACTATAGCAATTCGCCTCTACGACCTGCTACGACAGTCAAGTTTGACGTTGCATGGCGTAGCAAAGACCAATGTGATCGGCTGGAAGACCGCGCTATAGCGCCTGCTCTTTGTTGATGTTAGTGGTGAGCATAAAAAAGGCGATCAGCAGGTTTGAAGAAGGGAAATCCTGCAATTTACTCCCTGGTAAATGTAAATTCGCCCCCGTTTTGTTTAAGTACAAGCGAACCCTCCGCCAGACTAAACTCGATGACCACGCCGGCCTGCTCAAACTTAAATTTATCCTTTCCGGTGGCCTCTAGGGGAAACGAAGGCTGTCCCGTTACTTGCGCTAGTAGCGTATTCCCGTCATTTGTGATGGTTATCTTTACTGGCAATTGCTTGGAAGCATATACGCCTAGATACTGCTGCGCCTCGTCTTCCTTCAGCTGGTACTTGCCGAATACGGGGATGTCGTACGGTTTGTTGAAAACGGCGCTCAATACGGCTATTGCCACATCGTTGTTGCTTATTGCAGCACCGTTAGACGTAAGGGCAAATGAAACCCCGTCATCCGGAAAATACCCCCAAGTAGACCGAAACCCATCGATGCTCCCCGAATGCCCAAAGGCTTTCTTTTCATGAAACGGAATTTGGAACAACCCCATCCCATACCCGTCTCTAATCGTTTTCATCAGCGCCACGCTTTCTTCGGATATGATTTTGCCGCCAAGCAGGGCTTCTCCAAACTTGATGATGTCCGTAGGTGTAGCGATGATCGCTCCTGCACCAAGCGGTATCGAAGTGTCGGTCTCCGGTTCCACTACCCAGCCGTTTACGGCTTTGTAAGACCGCGCTTCGTTGTTTCCTGGATCAATCGTGCGACCAACAAAGGTATTTGTTAAACCGACCGGCTTGGCAATGTACTCGTCTAGCAGTGATGCATATGGCTTTCCAAACGCTTTTTCCAGTATGTAGGTCAGCAATACGTAGTTGGAGTTACTATAATTTGCCTTAGCATCAGGCTGGAAGTCACTACCAGATGCAGCGATGATCGCAACCAGTTCCTTTTCCGATTTCGGGGTTGTATGCCACTCCAAGTAATCGGGGTTGTTGGTAAAGTTCGCTATACCGCTCCGGTGGTTCAGCAACTGGCTTACGGTTATTTTCCCGGCATTTTCTACCGTTGGGAAATAAATGTCTATCGTTTGGTCCAGGTTCAGTTTGTTTTCCGCTGCCGCTTTCATTACCAACGTAGCCGTAAACGTTTTGCTGATCGATCCTATCCGGTATTTTGTGTTTCCATCAGCCGCTTTTGGTTTGCCCACTTCCAGGTATCCCACCGATCTGGTGTAGATCACTTCGCCGTTTTTCGATACCGCTACACTACCCATAAACTTGTTGTTCTTTTCAATAGCGTCGAAGTAGGCGTCCAGTTTGTTTTTGTCGATATCTTGGCCGGAGGCAGCCACCCCGACAGCTAAAAACAATAATGTGATAGAAGTTCGTCTTGCCATGTTATTTTGATGCTAACCATTCCAGTTTGTTACTGTGTTTGGCAGGCGATTTCCATATCGAAAACAAAAAATCCGAAAAAGCGGTTAAAGCTGTTTTGGATGCTTTAGGGGTCAAATATGAACTCGAAGAGTCTGTCACTTTTCCAGAGCATGTCATAACGGGTGTGCGTAGGGCGCAAGAAGACGTAAAAGTCGGCCAAGTTAAAAAATACGAAGGCCTTAATACGCTCCTAAACCAATGCCGGGCATTTCGCACTTAATTAAAAGCTTGCCGAAACTCTATTGGCGACATACTCGTTTTTTTCTTAAAAAGCGTACTGAAAGATTGCGCATGTTCAAAACCCAGCGCATAAGCAATTTCACTGACCGATAAATTGGTTGTTGACAATCTTTCTTTAGCCAGATCTATTAATTTCTCGTGAATATGTTGTTGTGTATTCTGGCCCGTATGTACACGAAGTAAATCACTCAGGTAGTTGGGAGAAAGATTCATCAAGTCTGCGATGTGCTGCACCGTCAACAAGCCGCGGGTTTCTGTTTGCCTCCCGCTAAAATAATCATCAACCAGGTGATGAAATTTTGCTAATAATTGATGATTGTTATTTTTACGCGTAATAAACTGGCGTTCGTAAAAACGGTTTGAGTAGTTCAACAGCAGTTCAATTTGTGAAAGAATAATTTCTTGCGTATGCCTGTCGATGTGCACACACTCTTTGTAGATTTTATCCAGGATGGTCACAAGATTTTCCTCTTCTTCTGCCGATAAATGTAAAGCTTCATTTACGGAATAAGAGAAAAAACCATATTGATGGATGCTGGTGGCCAGGCTGTGTTTCAATAAAAAATCGGGATGAAAAATCAGTAAATAACCCGAACCACATTCCGTGGCTTGCAAATCGAGGTGCTGAACTTGGTTAGGTGCAGTAAAACTTAACACACCTTTATCGTAATCATAATGCTGCTGTCCGTATCTGATTTTGCCGGTGGCTTCCCGTTTTAATGCCACACAATAAAAGCGGTTCACAAATCCCTTCCAGATTTCATCTTCTAGAAAAATGCAATGATCCAGATTGATGACACTAACCAAAGGATGCAGGGGCTCGGGAAGCGACAAAAGATGGTGGAACTGAGAAATTGATTTAATGGCGTTCATGCGTGTAATTTATGAATTAAAGGAAGAAGAAATACGGCTGCATTGTCAAAAAATGCAGCCGATGCCTTTTAATTAATCGATCAAGCCCATACTAAATTCATCATAAGGCTTACCGGTATCGGTACCAAGTGGCACAATGCTTTCTAATTGCGACAAATCCGATTCATCCAGTGCGATAAGCGTGGCCCCCAGATTTTGCTCCAGATATTGACGGCGTTTTGTTCCGGGTATCGGCACAAAGCCTTTATTGATGATCCATGCCAGGGCAAGTTGAGAAGATGTCACATTCTTTTTTGCTGCTAATGCCTCAATCGCTTTTACTAATTCGATATTCTTGTGAAAATGCGCTTCCTGAAACCGCGGAATCGCTCTGCGAAAATCATTTTCAGGAAGATCGTCTATACTTTTGATTTGGCCAGATAAAAACCCGCGACCGAGCGGTGAATAAGCCACAAAGCCTACGCCCAAATCCTTTAACGTGTTTAAAACACCGCGCTCTTCAACAGTACGCTCAAATAAGGAGTATTCACTTTGCACAGCAGTTACCGGGTGAATGGCATGAGCTCGTTTAACTGTTTCTGATGATACCTCCGATAGACCAATATAACCGATTTTCCCCTCCTTAACCAATTCACTCATGGCGCCTACGGTTTCCTCAATAGGTGTATTCTTATCTAGCCGGTGCATATAGTATAAATCGATGAAATCCGTTTTGAGGTTTTTCAGTGAGCGCTCCACCGCTTTTTTTACATATTCCTTTTTACCGTTAATGGCCCAGGTCACTTTATTGTGATCATCAATCTCCCAGCCAAATTTGGTTGCAATAATATACTGGTCACGCTTATTGGCAATGGCTTTGGCAATAAGCTGTTCATTTTTAAAGGGGCCATACAAATCTGCCGTATCCAAAAAATTCCCACCCATTTCCAGCGAGCGGTGGATGGTAGCGATGGCTTCCTGTTCATCTGCAGGACCATACATGTGGCCATCTTCAAAACCCGTCATGCCCATACACCCTAAACCAATATTCGGTACAACCAAACCCTGGTTTCCTAATGCTATTTTTTTAATTTCCATAATTCTGATGTTTTTTAACGATTCAAAATTCGTTAAGATGTGCAAAGACCTTGTATGCAAAACCCCGAACATCGTTTGCAAAACGGGGATAAGCTTTAGTTTTCTGTTTCTCAGCCAATCCGAGATAAAGAAGTCGCCGGAATAAAAAGTTCAAAGCATGACCTCCTCTTCCGGGCTGATCTCGCCGATCATGTACTGGTTGATGCCACAGATTTTCATTTCGTCCAATATATCCACCAAGCTGGCGTAAGCCGCGCGTGCACTTGGCCGTATCACCACGATGAGGCCTTTACCGTCGTCGGTCAGTTTTGGCACCTCGTCTTTCTTCTGCAATAGTATCTCCCGGATACCATCTTTGCCCATTACCGTCGAGTGCGGGCCTGCCAGCGGTTCCGCCAGCATGCCCCAATACCAATCCACCCTGCCACCCTCCCCCAGCAAAACGGTTACAGTGCGGTCGTCCGCCAGCGGAGCGAAGTCAGTGGAATCTGTGATGTCTGGCATCGCCACATCAAGCGCCTGCTCCTTGTCGAGGGTAGTGGTAAGCATAAAGAAGGTGATTAGCAAAAATGCCAGGTCTACCATTGCCGTGAGGTCAACCCTGGGTTGCAATCTCCGTCCGGTGTTCAATTCAGCCATGATATTTACGGGTTTATACTTGTATCTACCAATAGGATGAAAAACCGAATTGATTTCCATACGGTTCGCAACTACAAGCGGATATGCCCCAAATTTTCACTGTGTCGACCGCTCAAATACTGTGACGACCCCCGGGTTTACCCGTGTCGAACGGCGCAATGACGAGTAACATAGCGCAGCACTGTAGCAAAAAGCGATTTGTTTGCGTTCAACTATAGACAAAACCAATAAAGCTATGTCTACTCATCCCATAAGGCGTTACCTGATGCTGGTCATCGGGTTAATGGTATTCGCCGCATGCAGTAAAAAAGAGCTGGCAATCGACCCGAACAATCCGCTGCTCGGCACGTGGGTTCAAACCGGCAATGAGGAAAACACGGACATTTACACACGGGCCTCCCGACTGAAGGACGACCGCTATGGCCTGATATTCCAAGCAGATGGCCAAGTGGTGATGCGTCAGATTGCAGGGTGGTGTGCTACGCCACCAGTGGTATATGCCAATTACGAGGGCCGGTGGGACCAATCCGGCGCTACCCTACAGATTACCACGCACTACATGTGGATGCCTAGCGAAACCAAGCAAACATGGCAGATCCTTTCGGTCGATGGCGAGCGGCTCGTACTGGCCTATCAATGAAGCACCATCCAGCTAGAACGATTACCCCAAACCAAGCGTCGTCCAGGAATACAGAGCCAAGTGTATTTTCAATGGATATAAAGTAGCGTATACTGCAATTGTGTTGAAGAAACAGAATCAGCTGACCCTGTAGCCCTCAGCGCCCTTCAATCGCCAATTCAGCTTATAGATTTACCAATGCAATGCCTGCTCAAGTTCGGCTTCGTAATACGCTCTCCCCACGTGGTGTATTCGTAAGGTCGACGTCTTTTGGCATCCGTTTTGGTTAAAACACAACAAGCGTTCTGATGAAATCACTCCACGCTACGAAATGGGAGTGTATAGCTACTCGTACAGCGCAGTGGACTAACGTGGCAGAACATTGGCACGGCCAAGCGCATCGGGATGCCGACAAGAAGAAGAAATGGAAGATGGACCAACAGTTTTTGACAAAGATTTCTAATCATTAGCACATGAAAACGATTCAATCAGTTTTAGTATTCACTTTGATTTTCGCCACAGGCTTTCTAACTTCTTGCAATAAAATCAAAGAAAATCTGCAAGCAGATTTTGACTATGAAGCAGAAGCCATTACCGTCACTATACCGGCCATACCGGTTGTTGGAGACGGCCTTGAACTGACCACCGAGGTAGCGATGGATCTGGATGCGATAATCCAGCAAAATGCCCCTTTGGTCAGCGCCAATAATGTCAGGCAGATTAATCTGACCGGCATTACCGTCGAACTGGCGGATGCAGACGAGGACAACAACCTCCAAAACCTGGAAACTATCCGGGTGGCGGTCGGAGCCGATGGCGTTGGAGAGAAGGTTATAGCGGAGATCGCCGACAATCCGGATGTATACGAAACGTCGCTGTCTATCCCTGTAACAGGCGGGGCAGTGGATCTTAAACCGTATATCATGAAGAAAAAGTTTGACTATACGCTAAATGTCAAGCCAAGGAGAGGTACGACCAAATCCTTGAACGTTACGATTAAGACGTTTTACACGTTCGTCGTTGGGGTGTAAGAACGAAACTGTTTAATCCTGCTTGCTTTCTAAACCCGTCGAATTCGATGGATTTAAAATCCAGATATGTAAAATTCCCAAAAAACCTAAGACCTCGAATGTGTGCCATATATGACGGATTTGTATGGCAATTCATCCAGTAGCCGCCCTATTCATTGTACCCCTCTTCGTTTTGGTTAAATTCCTTCAAGTAAAAGCAGGCACTCTCCGGGTTAATGGTTTCGTAATATCCAATCAGTTTCATGAAAGTATCGATGGCCATACCATGGTCCGTGAAGGAAAGAAGGTTGTCCAAACACCGTGCTATCGTGTTGCTGTCTGTTTCTTTCCTAGCAATGATGGCGTCCACTTCGCTTTCCAGAAACGGAATTTGTTCCCGCATGAGTCTGTGTAGGGGCTCCAAAGGCTTTTGATCTCGTCAACGAATTGCTTGTCCATTCTATTTTGTTTTGCTAACGTTTTCGTGGGGGGAGAAAATAACCACTTTCTGACTTAGGGTACCAGCAATCCTTTCCATACCCTCCAGTATCGTTTCTTGGTTTTCGAAATTAATGTGTAAAAAGTGCATGGTTTATCTATCTGGCTAATGATTCGAAGGTAGCAATTTTAACATCGTGAAGAATAGGTAGTCTACATTTGAGATCGCGTGGGCATCATGACCATCAGCGACTATTCCGCTTACATCAAGGCTTTTTCCCTTTAACCTTTTTAATTTCTTTTCCTTTTTCCAGTTTTTTGATACTATCTGCCGTTGGGAGGTCTTCGGGCATCGTACCGCCTAGTTCCTTTATCGTCTTGCGCACGGTCTTACCCACTTCATAATGCGTCTGGTTGGCTGCCGTCTTCCCTTTGATATTTTCCCGGCGCAATTTCTCCTCGGTCTGTGTAGCGCGGAAAAGATTAGCCGCCAGCTCGGTGCTGCCCATGTGATCCAGAATCTGTTGGCTTTTCTTAAGCCCTTTTCGTGTGTGTATTGCCTTAGCGTCTAACCCACCGTACAACCCTTTGTAACCATGGTTCTGAAATATTGCATAATCCACCGGCTCTACCACACCGGCATTTTTGGCGGCTGCCGCAAGCTGTGTGTTGTGTCTGCTCAACTCGTTGCGCAGGAATAGTCGCTTCTCTTCTTCCGTTACAAGCCTATTGTAGGCTTCCATCTGCTGGATTTCCTGTATCCGCGTCTGTACCGCAAAATAGGTCTGGCCCAACGCAACTATTTTTTTTCCGGGGTCTGCATTTTGAACAATGAGGTAGCAAGCATAGCGGGATAGCTTAATATCTTCGATTTTTCTTTCTGCGCCCAGTCCTATTTTAACCATTTCGTGGACTTGCACGAAATGGTCTAATACGTCTTGATTGCTATTTTTGCATGCTTCTTTGGCTTTAGTAAACAAACTCTGTATCTTTGTGTCGAACCAGTGAAAACCCGAATGGATCGTAGTTGGTGGTTTATTTAAGACATTGGCCGCTTCATTTGCTGGAGGCGGCTTTTTTTTATTTATTTTAACGGGACTAAAAAACTGTGTTTTATGAAGACCACCTTTACCTACATGATTTGGTACCGCATCGTTGTTACTATTATCGCGGGTGCTTTAATTACTGGTCTCACCATCTTATGTATGCCCTTTTGGCGAATTGTGATAGACCCGGAAAACTCTGGAAAACTATTGTTGATGGCTTGGACTATCGTCGTTAGTCTCTCTCTTATAGCTACAGCGCTTATTGTATACCTGATTTGGATATACAGTTGGCGGTTAAAACTTTATGACGACTATTTTACCGTTCGCTCTGGGCCGTTCCAAAAGCAGACGATTAATTATGCAACAGTAGGTTTTGTGCGTTTTGATAGCTTAGGCACGTTCGTGTACGTCATTGGATATCCTTATGTGAAAGTGCACATTCCTAATTTCATATCGGATCAGCACCTTATAGTAACGGCAATTGATCGAGGCTATGCAGCGAACCAATTGAGGAATTACCAGTCCACAAAAATATTTTCCATTGTACTTAAATTTATAGCCTGTCCCTTGATGTTGTTTAATTCGGCATTAGCCTATCCATATCGTTATACCTTACCCGTCACTTTTTGCCTTGTCCCACTACTGCTCATTGCTCACTGGCAGTGGCAAAAACTTCGGAAATTCGAGCATTTGTTTCCTGTGGGTACGGGTATTGTGCCTGTTTACATTCTGACCATTGTCGGGTTAGTCGCCGCTATTCATCATAATTTTGCACTACATCCGGATTATATGCTTTTCCCTTTTGCATTTATTCCGGCAGCCCTTCTGTCATTGGTGGCGAAGCGCTTTGGTATTTTTGACTTCCGTGTCACTCTGCTTAATTCGGCATCTGTTGTATTTTTCGTATCACTCCCTATCTACTGTTATTGTCTATTGGTATCGGTCAATACCTTGCTGGATACAGCCGAACCCGAACGGAGAGTCGCGACGGTAACTCAGCTAGTCGGCTCAAACAATACGATTGTCCAACCGTTGGCTACGATTATTATTTGGCAGGATACCGAGCATCCGTATGGGGATATATCTCCTACGTTTCCGTTATTTGAAAAGATGCAGGTGGGCGGGCAGATCGAGCTTGATGTGCATCGTGGATGGTTGGACATACCGTGGTATCAGCGAGGATATAGCATCTTTAATGATGGAGATATTGGTATCGTTGCTGTAAAAGCGGAGCCACAATAAACATCTATCACTCATCAAACCATTATCAGCCATGCAAGAGCACCAACAAACCAATGAAAGCGCTATCGAAGAAACCTACGCTTATAACGAACAACCCGCTACCTGTCCGCTATGTGGAAACCGCACCACGTTTGACCAACTGGCTACATCAGGCCAACAACGCCATCGTTGTCTTACCAGCTCATGCCAATATACCTTCATGCTAGGCGATAACTAGAAGACAATTCCATATCTTTAGCCACTGTAAACATCACCTATGACCCGCGCATACTATTCCGATACAGCCGCTCGTTTTTTGCACACGTCAGATGAAGCACTGCTGGGCATGCTCACCCAACAGACCACATTCAGTGTAGAGCTTCTCAGCGCGGCGCATGGCAGCAACAAAAAAGGAGCCGATGGGAGCGCATCCTCAAAGCTGAGCGCAAGCAGTACCTCAAAAATGCTTACCGCGTGTTGCTTACCCGCGCAAGGCAGGGTATGGTTATTGTGGTGCCCGAGGGTGATACAGAAGATCATACCCGTAGCGAAGTGTTTTATGATGATACTTACGACTACTTGAAAAGTATTGGATTTCCCGTATTATGAATACAGCGCTTTCAACATACCTCCACACACTCACCCACCTCAAACGAGGCGGTACGCGATACGGCATAGCTCCTCACAAGCCCGTGCTCGTGCTTACATTAATCGAACTCGTGGATAAGCGCATCGTCATGGACAATCGCTTCGAGGCCAATGCCGATCTGGTAGGGCGATTTCTGGAAAATTGGCAACTGCTTGTCTCCACTCCACACCAAGCCGACTTCACACAACCATTTTATTACCTGCAAAGTGACAAGGCCAATGGCGAACCTTTTTGGCACTTACAGCCAAAGCCCGACTGCCAAATCAATGCCCATATCAAAAGTGTAAACACACTGGCCGAGGTGCTGGATTATGGCGAACTACGCACAGACTTCTTTGTGCTCCTCCAAGATCCTGTGAGCCGTACCCGCCTGCAAACCGCGATATTAGATACTTACTTTCCTGAGCGCAAAACCTACTTCCTTGCCGCCAAGCGCAGCGGCGAGGGCTATCTCCACGATGTGGAGGCCTACATCCTACAAGAGCCGGAGGCCAAATACAAAACGGTCACCGTCGACACCGAGGAAGAAGTATTTGTACGCAATGGGCTGTTCAAGCGGCACATCATCCAGCTCTATCAAAGCACCTGTGCATTTACCGGCATGCGCCTGGTATCACTTCATGGTCATAGCTTTGTGGATGCCTGCCATATCGTGCCATTCAGCGTGAGCCATGATGACCGGATTGGCAATGGCATAGCACTGTGCCCGAATATGCACCGCGCGTTTGACCGCGGATTGCTGAGCATAAATGAAGATTATCAAATTATCGTGTCACTACATTTTACGGAGAATGATGATCATGACTATAGTCTGCGAAAATTACATGGAAGAAAAATCCAAGGGCCTCACGCGACGCAATATCTTCCTCAACTCGATAAATTGAGTTGGCATAGACAACATATCTTTAAAATGTAGTCACTACTCATTACGCAAATGCTGCGTTTCGAAGGTGATTTAATGAGACATCAAAATACCGTTCGTTAGAAAACATACTTCTTTTACGTTCGCTCCAACTTTCCAAATACGCCTGAACGACTTGTTTTTCGAATGTTCTTTCCTTTTTTACGATATAATCAATTGACGATAGGAGTTCCAATGCGAAATCCGAGTAAAATCCCTCAAGGAAACGCATTGTCCTCTGGGCGATTTCCAAAAGTTCGGGCCTGCCTTCTACATACAATTTGACCGTTTCATAACCATCAGCCACCAATGTCAAGGGCTCAAATGGCTTTTTATCCATGCCGCTATATCCCATGATGTAGCTACCGTTCAGTGCATACAATACACGGCGTACTTTTCCCGAATAAGGGCCGTAGAAATTGGGCTGAAAATCAAGTTTAAAATACTTCTTCGCCCCAAATCGCTGTAAAAAATAGCAAACCTTCTCACAAGAAAATTCGGACACGTATTCCCCATTTTTCACCAGGTCGTAAAGAACATAGAGCAGCAATGCCCTTGCATCTGTCAATTTAGCACGTTCCTTTTTTAAATGCTCCTTTATGTGGGTTGTAGGTTCGTAAACTAATATATCTATATCCAGATAACCGAGTTTATCACTGATCATCCTTTTTACTTTCTCCCATTCAAGCCCGCCGTTGCCCGCACCAAGAGGAGGTATAGCAATATTTTTAATGTTGTATTCGTTTATTATCCGCACTAAATCATCCAATCCATCTTCAATAAACGAGTATTCCGAAGGTTTTCGCCAATCTTTTTTCGTTGGAAAGTTAATGATTAGCTTCTCGCCAGCGTCAAGGTTACTATCACGCGTTACCAAAAGCTTGCCTATCTCAACTTCTTCTTTTTTGCAAGCTTCTGCGTATGCCTTAAAATTACTAGGAAACGCTTTTTTGAATTGCAAGGCAATGCCTTTGCCCATCACACCAACGGTGTTTACAGTATTTACCAATGCTTGGGCGCCGCTTTCTAAAATATTACCTGTTAGGTATTTAATCATAGTCCTATTAATAATACGCTTTGGGCACTACTTTTATTATCTCCTCATCAACACCAAAATTGATAAGTTTCTTTTTGGCATTTTCGTTATAGCATCCTATTGCTGTGATAAAGTCAGGAGGCAAATCACCTCCTACCAAAAATTCAGCCTGCTTTTTGCGTTTCAGACTCAGATTCTCCTGACCACTCCAATAAGAAGCTTGTACAGCTGACCAATCAATAATAGTAGGCAACTCATTGATTTTTTCACGATCATAAAACGTTGTGAAATTATCGGTTGCGTGCCCATCCGTAAAATAGAAATCAAAACCCGAATCAATAACTTTATCTATCGGACATGCCAAATATACAATTTCTTCGGCAGGCGTTGCCTTCACAACAAAGTTACCACCAATTTGCATAACGTACAACATGGGCATCCTGATCCCAAATAAAATGGAATAAAATCGCCCAGCACAATCGATGATGGATTGGCCATCGAATAATCCCCGTTGTTTATATAAACTTGTTTAGTATCCCTATTGTTAATTAGCGTAACATCTCCGATAGAAATATAATGTGAGTTGGCATTGGGCGACTTATAATGTGTAATTCCATGTTGAAGCAAATGGGGAATGTTCCCTATGTGCGTCATGCGGTACACTTTTATATTCGCCAATATCATAAAGTTTATTTTAGGCGTCGAGAATAAAGGAGCAAATATATAACATATTGGAGCGAAGATAATCAAATGACGATCATTTAAGCTAGCTTTTGCAAGACGTTGCTTTCGACGTCCACTCGATAAAATTTGTCTAACCTTCATATAATCAAATAACAATTGATGGTATCCTCACAAAAACAATCAACTCATTATCAAATACTTCCCTATTTGTCCTTTCTGTTTAGGGATTCTCAGCATACTCTTGCTCAATAAAATAATTTAGCAATGGAAACAACTACAAGTGTCCAAAATTATCAAGACGCCATGGCGTATGAGCGTTTCATGAAAACAGCCTATCGTTATTTTCAACGTGACAAGCGTAGAGGAATTTGCAGCTCCGAATTTCATTTACTATATCATATTGAAAACGGCTACAGTCATGCTGGGATTAGTTATGCTTCACAACTGAAAAAGGTCCAACGATTTATTTTAAGAGCCATGGAACATATTGAATTGACCAGATATATCCCAAACAAAGTCCAACCTATCTGGGAAGCAATGAAGCTAGACATAGAAAACAGCATCGAAACTGATTATTTGTCAACTACTGTTGCAGAAATCCACACATTTATCACAAGTTTGAGGGGCATATGTTAATGCATCACTGCATGCTAGGATCACAATCAATTCTATTTTTTTCATCCAATAAGCGAATTTTTCTTGGCTTGGCCGTTGCCACGGCCAAGCCAAGAAAAACCCCTACCTTTGCTTTCATGCCGCACCTCCTCACCACGCCGCAGCGCTCGTATAACATGAGCCGTATCCGGGCTAAGGATACCAAACCCGAGCTGCTGCTGCGCAAGGCACTTTGGGCAAAGGGCATCCGCTACCGTACGCATGCTAAAAACCTGCCCGGCAGGCCGGATATCGTCATCCGCAAGTATCGACTGGCCATTTTTGTGGATGGGGAGTTTTGGCATGGCCATCAGTGGGAAAAGGCCAAGGGCATCATCAAGAGCAATCGCGACTTTTGGATACCGAAAATCGAGCGCAACATCCAGCGCGACAAGGAAAGCAACGCCGCACTTATTGCCCCGGGATATACAGTGTTCAGGTTCTGGGGGAAGGATGTGCGGAAGAATCTGCAGCAGTGTGTCAATCAGATACAACTCTATCTCGAGACGGCCGGAGAGGGGCGGGTGCCTTATCCTGTGGATTATTGAAGCAAAATCAATTCCGTCGTTTTCTATCTTTCTTAATCACCCGTTCGTATAAATCATCCGCCACGCGTTTCACCCGTTTTGCCAACCCTTCCGCTTCATAAGGTACTTCATGCTCCGGCACCGATGCCAACATATCCCAAAGTTTATTATGTATCGCATGCAGCTGATCGTTGATCGGAAATTTCCTGTCAATCGCTATCTGATAAGCCTTATCCAACCAACCGCGCTCGTCCAGACACCTTACAGCCTCTTCGCATTCCACCACCCTGCCGAGCTTCGGGATATCTACGTCCAAATCTGATAATATCGGACGTATTCCCTTTTCCGTGTTGCCCAACAACCAATTAAGGAGGCGAGCTATATTATCCAGTTTCAGGTCCGCCGGATTATAACCGCTCAAGCTTTCCACACCCACAAAGCGCTGGATGCGATTGTCGTGCAGTGCTCTTGCCACATATGAATAATAAATTCTGTTTCCTTCAATCAGCTTCCGATCCCACACACCCGCTTCCTCTGCTGTGAGGATGAGGCGATAGGGTGTCATGAACCCACGAAGCTCCCGCCTCCCTATTCCCAAGTAATTTGCTACCTGATAATCCGACACCAAGTAGTCATCCGTCAATCGGTGGAAAAAGGAAGCCTTTGCATACCCATCCCACCCCACGGCGCCCATACCGTGCCGGTGGGCTAAAAGTGGCCACGCCGATTGGCGGTCAGGCACTATGATCACGGGAATCTCCGTAAGACTATCCAACAATTCGGATGTAGGCTTAGGCAACCAATTCGGATAATACCGCGCATACTGCTCACTGTTTAAAATAATGTGCACCGCAGCCAGCCGACGATTTCCATCGAACACAACATAGCGCGAGCCAACGGGAGTGACCAACATGGGTTCTGCTTCAAAATATCCGCCGGAGAGGATGGCTGCTATCAATCCCTTCACACCATATACCTCACATAGCGCGGTAAACGGATCAAAGGGCACATCGAGATGCTTGCTTCCCCACGATGCGAAGCGTTGGTTATCGAGGTCGAAAACAAGTAACTCGATTGCAACGTATTGATTGAATGATTGGTCAAGAAGTTTAGTCATAATGATTATAAAAGGTTTTCGATGAATAATAATGTGCTGCAAACATACAAAAAGTTCACTTATATCCGATTGACCATGCATAACTAACCCCGTATCTTGCCGAATGGATATTCGTGTGCGCATTGGATATAGAATCAAAGAGTTACGCAAGGAAGCAGGGTTAACTCAGGAGAAGCTTGCTTTTGAATCCACTGTTGACAAAACTTATGTCAACGAAGTGGAAAACGGTAAGCGGAATATATCTATCGTGAACCTTGAAAAAATCATTAAAGCATTGGGAGTTTCCATTAAGGACTTTTTTAATACGTCAACCTTTTCAAATTAATCTAATTACGATGGCAACGAAGTCGATGCTAAAGGCAGTGGATTTCTTTTGTGGTGCAGGGGGTATGTCGTGCGGATTTTCCCAGGCGGGCGTTAAGATTCTTGCCGGTATTGATATTGAAAAACAATTCAGGGACACATATCTTACCAATCACCAGGAAGCAAAATTCATTAATAAAAACATTATAAAGTATCAACCTGAGGAACTTCAGGAAGACATCGGGATTACTAAATTCGATGACAAGTTAATCTTTATCGGTTGCAGCCCTTGCCAGTACTGGAGCAGAATAAATAACCTCAGGCATAAGTCCTCGTATTCAAACAATTTGATTTACGATTTCCAGCGGTTCATCAAGTACTTTATGCCCGCGTATGTGGTAGTGGAAAACGTTCCAGGCATTTTAAAAAACAAAAACAATCACGTACTACTGGACTTTTTGGATTTCTTGATCTTTCACGGCTATAAATACGAGTACAGAATCATACAGACCAATCATTATGGTGTACCCCAAAAAAGAAATCGGTTTGTCCTTATCGCGTCCCGAGTGGAAGAAGCAACATGCTTTCCTGAACCGGAAATCCGGGATGATATGACAGTGAGGGCATTTATCGGACCTCATAATGGATTTCCGATATTACGAGATGGCCACACCGATCCGAACGATATTATGAATAGTACTTCTGCTCTTAGCCCTCTAAATAAACTTCGTATTAAACTTACTCCAAAAGATGGCGGAGATCGTATGGCATGGAAAGACAATCCACGCCTCCAAATACCCGCATACGAGGGAAAAGACCACTATTATCGAAGCGTTTATGGCCGCCTTTGGTGGGATAAGCCATCGACGACGATTACCACCAGATTTATCGCCACTTCGTGTGGAAGATTTGGTCATCCAGAGGAAGATAGAGGGCTTTCCCTGAAGGAGGGCGCAACATTACAAACGTTTCCAAAGGACTATAAATTCATTGGGGGACTAGTAAGCGTTGCAAAGCAAATCGGCAACGCTGTGCCTCCTGAAATGGCAAAAAGAGTGGCTCAAGCAATAGTATTGGCAAATGGCTAAATTTAAAACAAGCGCAAGAGCTTTAGATTTACTGGGGCGTCAACAAATTGCTGGGATTCCCACGGCTATTAATGAGTTGTTCAAAAATGCTCACGATGCCTATGCAGACAACGTTGATGTCGATTATTTGCGAAAAGAAAAGTTGTTGATTTTGAGAGACAACGGTCTCGGAATGACTAGAAGCGATTTCGAGTCCCGTTGGTTAACATTAGGTACCGACAGCAAATTTCAAGGAGGAAAAACTCCTATGCCCTCCATTGATTCATCAAAAGCCTTACGACCAATAATGGGGGAAAAGGGCATAGGGAGATTAGCTATTGCATCAATTGGCAGTCAGCTATTACTGTTAACAAGAGCAAAGAATCAAAGGGATTCAGAAAACAAAATAGTTGCCGCCTTGATTAATTGGAATATCTTCGAACTACCCGGACTCGATTTGGAGGATATCGTTATCCCCATCAAGGAATTTGACAACCTTCCTTCTAATCATGAGGTTGACGAGATGAAGGAAACGTTAATGAACTCCCTTGATGAATTAGTAACTATTGGAAAGGTTTCATTGGTCGACATTGAAAAGCTACTTGCTACAATAAAGGATTTTTCGGTTTCCCCTCATGACTTAAATGAAAAATTATTGGGGAATTTTACATTAAGTGAAGGGTTTTCTGGCACTCATTTTTATATATCCCCAACAGACGAGTCCCTTAACTCAGATATTGATGGAGAAAAAGATAAATCAACTTCAACTAAAATCGAAAAGATGTTGTTGGGTTTCACCAATACAATGACTCCCGACCACCCCGCTCCGAACATCACCCCTGCATTCAGAGATCATAGTAGTTTAGGGGGCACCTACATCGATATCTTTAACAAGGATAATTTTTTCACTCCAGAAGACTTTTCCTTAGCTGACCATCACTTTAGTGGCACTTTTGACGAATACGGCCAGTTTTCGGGAAGAGTAGGTGTGTATCAGACAAAAGAATTTGAACATAAAATTCCTTGGTCAGGCAACCATTTTAAAAAAACAGAGTGTGGTTCATTCAAGATTAACGTAGCTTACCTGCAAGGAAAGCTAACTCAATCCATAATTGAAAGAGAAGAACATACGCGCCTATTGGCAAAAAGCGATAGACACGGAGGCTTGTATCTTTACAAAGATAATATCCGGATATTGCCTTATGGCAACTCTGATTATGACTGGCTAGACATAGAAAAGAACCGCACGAAAAGTGCATCTTACTATTTTTTTTCCTTTAGAAGGATGTTTGGAGTAATCGACATTTCTAAAGAATTTAACAACAATTTAACGGAGAAGGCAGGCCGGGAGGGCTTTATTGAAAATAAAGCGTACCGCCAATTTCGGGATATCCTGAAAAATTTCTTTATACAATTGGCTGGAGACTTCTTTAGAGAGGGCAGTGCTGCCGGTCCTAAATCGGAAATATGGGTAAAGAAGAGGGAAGAAAGACAGGCATATTACCGAGCGCTTGAAAGAAGGGACAAGCAAGCGTCGGCTAGGAAAGAAAAATTTCATAGTTCATTAAACCACTTTTTTGACAGCATAAATAATAACACCTATGAGTCGAATTTGGGTAGCTTATTAATTGATATTGAGAAAAGATTTGAATCCATTGCTCAAATAGAGGATCCAGAAGAAGCGAGTCAGGCATTGATAGACCATGAATTGGGCTCAAGGGAGTTATTAGGAGATTTCATCCAGAAGATTAAAATTAATCAGCCGAAAGGGTTTACTATTTCAAAAGATTCCCGGAAAGATTATGAGGCGTACCTTACAGAATTCGACAAATTACAGAATAATATTCTGAAAGGTGCCTATGACAAAATTGATACTATTGTTGAAGACTATTCCAATCGCCTCCAAATTGAAATCAGTAAACGTAAAAGGCTAGAACAAGCAGTTGACTTTATCTCGCAACAAGCTGAAAAAGCAACCCGGCAGAAACAAAGGGAAGCAAAAGATGCTTTAGCTGAAGTGACAAAAAATGTATCTGAGCTGGCTAGGGAGCTCATGATTGATCTTGAGAATAAAATCCGTGAAATCAAAGAAGGATTCACAAGATTAGAAATTAATAATTCCCTAGATTTTGATCTTGTTAAAGAAAGACAGCGAATCGAAGATGAGATTATCAAAGAAAGAGACAAAGCTTCATTCGTGTTGGAGAGTATAATCAAGCAGCTTCATGGCATTTATTGGGATAAAGACAATCCAGAAGAAATCATCACGAGTGACCAGATTAATGATGCGATTTCAGAAGAACTAGAAGAATTGAGGGAGAGGGTTCATGCTGATATTGAGTTAAGCCAGTTAGGTCTTGCCGTAAGTGTTATACATCATGAATTTAATAGCACCGTTAACTCAATCAGAAATAGCCTAAAGGATTTGAAAGCGTGGGCTGATGTTAATGAAAAATTGGACGGGGTTTACAACAACATCAGAGTCAATTTTGAGCATTTAGATGGGTATTTAACGTTATTTACGCCATTAAATAGGCGATTATATAGAAGTAAGGAAAACATTCCTACTAATGAAATTAAAATATTTTTGGTCGATTTGTTTGGCGCTAGATTAAAAAGGCATAATATACGACTTATACATACAAAAGGCTTTCAAAAAAGAAAAATACACGGGTACAGATCAACATTTTACCCTGTTTTCGTCAATATTATAGACAATGCGATACATTGGCTTAACCAAGCGAACGTTGAGGAGAAAATCATCAGGCTTCATGCGGATGATACGGGTTTGTACATTTCAAATAATGGCCCTGAAATCGCTGCAAATGACTCCGAAAGAATCTTTGAACTTGGATATACGAAAAAGGTCCAAGGGCGAGGAATGGGACTTCACATTAGTCGCGAAGTTCTTTCAGCAGAAGATTATCGGATATTTCTCGACACGTCTAGGGAAGGGAGCAATGTCACGTTTAAAATAGAATCAATCAATAAACCATAGTAAATGAGCACTCCATTTTTTAATAAATCCAAGGAAATCGCTAACGACTTTATCCAAAGCGCTTTATTCGTTGACGATGAAATATATGGAAATCATGAGGGTAGCACGCATGCCCTAGACTCCCAAGCACTGGTTAAAGCATTTGCAAAAGCCAAGAAATTGTGTGCGCTAAATAGCCCTAAAACAGTAGAAGAATTTGAGGATGTTATCCATGTCGCTTTAAAATCGGACATAACAATTCTAGACTGGAAACTAAATCTTGATCAGAATACCAATGCTGATAATGATGAGGAAGATGTGGCGGAAATAGATCCCAGAGGCACATACACACTACAGCTCATAGAAAAACTTATTGCCGAAGATAGAAATGAACTAAAGTTAGTATTAATCTATACCGGTGAAACAGGTTTGCAGAATATTGTTGACGAAGTATTTAATAAATTTGAAAATAAGGGAATTCTGAGAATTTCTGAGAATACTTTAGGTAATTCAAGTTGCAGGATTAGAATTGCCGGAAAGCCCTCTTTGGAGGGAACTTTCACCCACACTCCTGAACTGAACAGTTGGGTTCTTAAATATGAGGATGTTCCCGATTATTTATTGACAGAATTCACAAAAATGACGTCTGGCTTAGTTTCCAATGTAGCCCTAAAAGCTATTTCATGTCTCCGGTCAAATGTTGATAAAATTTTAAAGATATATAATAAGGACCTTGATGCTGCTTTTTTAGCTCATCGAGCAATGTTACCTGTTCCTGAGGACGCAGCTGAACTTCTTAAAGACTCCATAGTTGATAGCTTTGATTCCATAATAGATTATTCCGAATTAGAGAAATATTGTGATTTCAATACAATTGGTAAATGGCTAAAATCAAATGCAATTAATGACGAAACACTAACTTTTGGGAAAAAGAGTATAGTCATCAAGAATGCCGTAAGACATTCTTGGTTGCGTGATGGCTTTTTAAAGTCAATGGAAGATGCGTGGCCTACTAGTTATCCAAGCGAAGAGTTTCCGTTGAAAAAGTTGGAGGGTATTTATCATCGGGAATTACATAAATCCGAGATCGTAAAGTATTTTAAACCCCATGATACCACCACATCCAACATTGATGAACAATTTTCGATACTCACCCATCACAAAAGCAATTATTCAAGCCCAACTTATAGACCTAAGCTTACGCTAGGATCTATAGTAAAAGGAAAAATTTCAAATGAATACTGGTTGTGCATTCAGCAAAAATGTGACAGTGTACGTATAGACAGTGATAATCGACGTTTTTTGTTTATCCCCTTAGTACCCGTAGTGGGCGATGGTAATTTTAATGTTGTAATAAATGACTTTGATGACAGCCGGACTTTCACCAAGCTAAAAATCACAATAGCTAGCTATGACTTAAAAACAATCCGATTTAAAGCGAATAGAGATGGGGTGGTGTATGCAAAGAAAAGCGGACAGTCTAAGCGCTATGTATTTTATCCTATTTATTATAGAGCAAACAAAGCAAAAAGCGAATGTTATCATTGGGTTCTGGATTTAAAAGATTCACATGCCCAGCGTATAGCGAATAAGTATGCGGCAACTTTATCTCGCGTTGGGCTCGATGAATATGAGTGGTTGAGAAGGTGGGGTGGGAACTAAAGGATTTTAGTATATGAATCAACGCGATTTGGTTGCAACTATAATTATTCTCTATTTCTTTAGTTATATGAGTTAAAAAGGAGTAATCGTTTAATTATTTTCCATTAACCTCCCCACACCAATCCCTGTCTAAGCATTTAATAAGTATATGGTCTACACCGTAATAAAGGATTTCGCTTCTTTTCAAAAAATGGCTGCCCGTTTGAAGTTTCAAAAAGCTTATTTAAGAAAAACTCCGATTCGGCATTTTTGATTCAACAATCCCAAAAGAACGTGTCATTTTTTAAAAACTACTTTATTAGTTCTATTGTAAAATTGTCATGCCTGTCTAATACATATTGATTTATTACTCGTTCTTTCTCAAGCTCATTTAAAACTGTGTCGAGTGTTTCATCGTCAAGACCCAACTCTTTAGCCAACCGCTTAAAGTTAAACCTTCCTTTACCGTTTTTATCGACTCCCTTGTTTATCAATTCGGTTACTTTAGATTTCTCTGTTGTTGAATCCATTTCAGTACTTTATTAGTTAACGTCATTAATTCAATCGGCTCCCATCCCGGTACACCTTCTTCATATTTTTATATACTGCGGTACATTGACAAGGGATTCATGAGGTTCCGGGTGAGTGCAAGCATCCAAATTATTGGATGGCTGTTTTCCGGCCGAATGTTACAAGCAATTTCATGGCATGTGTCTATTTATATCCTTAATATCACCTAAATCCTTTTGCCTTCGTAACTGTTTATTCATACTATTCAGTTAATTTCACAATTTGTAATTTAGCTAATCGTTCAATGGCCAACAGAAATACCAATAAGGCAAAATAAACGGGTTTCATATCGTTACGTCAACTGTATTTATAGGAAATTACAAGAATCAATCACCGTCCTTCTTCTCTAAATTATTGATGAGCTTAGCCAACAACGCGTTCTGTTCGCGGCGTACGGACACACTTTTTTCGACCCATCCGTCAACCATGCGATAGATGGCGTAAACGAACGCGACAATAATGCCGACGTAGAGTAGAATGGGGATGAAAATGAAGAATGAGTTCATAATTTTAAGGGTTTATAGTTTTTTTAATTAACCTTTTCAATAAGTATCAATTCGTCTCTATGCCATCTCGGATTTCCCATTTAGGCTTATAGTTAGGTTGTTTTCTGTCGTTTACGATCTCATTTCACACCTATTATCTTATTCGCAACGTTGCTTTATCATTTAAGTTCGCAAATTGGTGCCCCGCCAATCACTCAAATGTCGGTTTTTCATCATAATACGCCCACTCACCTTTAGCGATCAGTTTATCTCTCGTCTTTAGGGCCGCCATGAGCGCTTCCCCCTCGTCTTTCGCCAGGGCATAACAATACAATTCCGAACGATTAAAGTCGTAGCCGTTTTTCAATGCGAGATCGATATACTCCTCTTTACTATCAAATACAGCTCTGGGCGGCGCCCCGTCTTCATAGTTATGCACTAAATAGACTTTCTTTTGTCCCATAAAATCACTTTATGTTTACACTATTCACCCGGCCACACGCCCTGTCGGTTTTCTTCCCACCACCCAATACGCAATCGTTCCTATCAGCGGCAACGCCAATATTACAAGGCACCAAAGCACTCGGTTAGCTCCAGGGATATTATCATTTGCAATACAGTGGATCAGCCCGAAGACACAGGCGAGAAATACAGGTATCGCTAGGAATAGAAAAACCAGTTCAGGGGTTCCAAGGTTTAAGAATAGTAGCTCCATATTTGTAATATTAGGTCTGACATTTGGAATTTACTGCGATTTACATAGCTGGTTTAAGGTCTTTTATTTAACTATTTTGTTGATGTCTACATTGGTTTTTCAGGCATGAAATCCTTAAGACTACAGCCAAATTCTTTTGCAATACGGTTCAGCTGTTCATAAGAGTACATACTTTTTGATTTATTGCTTTCAATTTGGCCAATATACCCAACAGTTACTCCAAAATCTCACTAATATCCTCTTGACTTTGGCGATCATCATGAGGCAACATATTGGCCCTCAAACCAGATAGACAACACGACCTTCATCCACCAAAATCTTCGCTTACTTCAGGTCCAAGTCACATTGATTTTGATAAAGATAGACAGTTTGCCGATAACATCCAAATGCTTTGGATCTATTAGAAGTCTTTATAGCGAGAAACGTACTGTGCTTTTCTGCATAAGCGCTTTTACAACCGCCATCAGTTAACATTTCGTTGGTCGTGTCCAATTTAGCGTGCAAGTGGTATAGAATAATAATTCTTATTACCTTCTTTTCTGCTGTCTATGAAATTCTCCCTTTTAAAGGATCTAAGGCAATCGGTCACATCTTTATTGGTTAGATCAAGTTTGCTAAACTCAGCATATGACTTAAGCTTGGATATTATATCTTCAACAGACTTTTCTTGTTTAAAGAAATTGGATGCAAACAATTTATATACCCTTTTGATTATCAGCTTCTGCTTTTCTCGCTTTTCTGAAGTTATCTTTTTCCTCTTTGGCAATTCTTGATCAATAGGCTTGTCTGGGTAAAATATTCTCGGGGAACATTCGAAGTCCTTCGCTATTTCATTAATTTGATCATGAGACAGCATGCTTGGGCTTTTATGGCTTTCAACCTGTCCAATATATCCATCTGTAACATCCAAAAGCATGGCAATATATGATTGTGGCTTTTTCCTAAGAATTCGTTCAGCAACAATATTGGCCACAATTTCTAGTTCTAACTTGGACTTTTGGTTCATTAAAAAAATGATTGATTTCTCTTGCAATTGAGTATTTTTTGCATATATTTGTCCTTAGTTATTACTAAGTGTTTTGCATATTGTAGCAAATGGAGATAGAATAACACATATTTTTGAACATCTTCATTAGAAGAAATGAGGGTGTTCGCTAAGAGCCTCGTCCGAACAATGTGGTAATTGAATGGACGCGAGGAGTAGGTGAACACCCCGGTACTAAGACATTAGTCATTAGGCCGGGGTACTTACTGATCGCGTCCTGGTCGACCGTAGGTCGGCCCCCGTTTACCACCGGGAGTTCGGGCTTTCAGTAACCCCCGGCCTTATGGCATTTTGGCAATACTGAAGAAAAGGGGCTCTTATACCTAAATAAGAGTCGATGAAAAGAACGTCTCAGTATATACAACCAAACCGAGTTGCTTGCAAAAGCAAATCATTCTGTTATTATACACTTAGTGCACAGGAAAGGCTTTATCCGGTTAAGCCGAAAAACCCAATCTAATCTTTCCCACTCACTCAATTGGCAGTAGGCCAATAAACCCATCATTTTACCGAACACTAAAATCAAATAAACTTAGCAACAGCGATCTCGTCACTGCCGCTAAGAGTTTGACCAAAACTACTAACTAATGAAGCAAAAATTACGCTTAATGGCCATGCTTTGGCCTATATACAGTTCTTTCATGTGTGCAGAAGCCCGCGCACAGCGCCCCGAGCCCTCGGGGCCTGTGCTGTCGGGTATTGTGTCTGATACAGCGGGCAATCCTATCGAGGGGGCCACCGTGGGAATCAAGGGCACATCTGCCAAAACCCAGACTAACGAAGATGGATATTTTTCGCTGCGCGCCACCCCACATGGTACTATACTGCAAGTAGCCCACTTGGGCTACCAAACAATCAGCACAAAGATAAGCGCGGATAATGTTGGTCCTTTTCGATTCGCCCTCATCCCCAATGAAAACATGCTCGAAGAAGTGGAGGTATCCACCGGATACCAAACCATACCGAAGGAACGCGCCACAGGGAGTTTCGTACATATTGACAATGAGTTGCTCAATAGAAGAGTAAGCACCAATATATTGGATAGATTGGACGGAATAACGAATAGCTTGCTATTCAACAAAGACGGCCATTTAATGGGTAATAGGAGCCAACTTAGCATAAGGGGTAGAAGTACGATTAATGGAAATCTCTCTCCATTGATAGTAGTGGACAACTTTCCATATGAGGGAGACATCAACAATATAAACCCAAATGATATAGACAATATCACGGTGTTGAAAGACGCATCAGCCGCGTCTATTTGGGGTACACGAGCGGGTAATGGTGTAATCGTAATCACTACAAAAAAGGGGGCTTTCAATCAAAGAAAGCAGGTGGCTTTGAACAGCAACCTAACAATCGGCAGCGTGCCCGATCTGTTCTACGCCCCGCAGCTTTCCAGTGGAGAATATATAGAGATAGAGAAATACCTCTTCGAAAACGGGCGATATGGCGCTGCACTGAATACCGACTACACCGAAATATCCCCGATTGTGGAAGCATTGCAACATCAAAAAGATGGATTGATAAACCAAACAGAAGTAACCGAGTTAATTGATCGATTAGAAAATAGCGATATCAGAAACGATCTGAAACGTTTTATGTACCGCAATACGATCAACCACCAACACCAGGTCAATTTCCAGGGGGGAAACAATGGGTATAAGTATTTCCTTTCATCTGGCATAGACCGCAATAGGGGAAATACCGTGGGAAACGGATACGGCCGGATTACCTTTAGCTCAAAGAACACCTATGACATCATAGCCGACAAGCTCACTTTTTATACGGGAATTGACTTTTCCAACGCAAACTACCAATCCAACACCCGTTCTTACCTGTTGCCCAGATATCCCTATGAAAAGCTCATCGATGAAAACGGGAATCACCTCGCGGTGTCGGACGGCACGCTGCGATTGAGCTATGTGAAACAAATGGAAGAGCTGGGATTGCTGGATTGGCATTATAGACCCCTGTCCGAGAACGCCAGCAACCAAACAAGACAGGTAAATGACTACCGCTTCAACACGTCCCTAAACTTTACGCCATGGCAAGGCCTCGGCTTATCCATACACTATATGTATCAAAGGACAAACGGGCATAACTCGACATATGATGGACCAAATTCTTACTATGCCCGCAACCTCGTCAATCAGTTTACCCAAATTGACGAGTCCGGTGCCCTATACAGGCCGCTCGCCGAAGGTGGGATTGCCAACAATAACGAATCGCAAACCTCTGCCAGCAACGGGAGAATACAGTTCACCTACAACAAACGCTTTGGGAGTATCCACGATATCGATGTGCTTGGAGGTGCTGAATTCAGGGACAACAGCACCAATAGTGCCAGCGTAGCGTTATATGGCTTTGATGAAGATCTACTTACCAACGTCAACTCCTCCTTAAATTTTTTGGAACCATATCCCATAATCTATGGCAACCGATCATCAAGGATTCCAGTGGGCGTGGGCAACGGTGCAGTCAGGGATGTAAACGTATCCTATTACCTGGCAGCAACCTACCGTTACAAATCCCGCTACACCATAAGCAGCAGTTTCCGCAGGGATGAATCCAATCTCTTTGGCGTGGAAGCTAACCAAAGAGGCGTGCCGCTATGGTCGGTCGGCATTTTGTGGTCCATAACTGACGAAGATTTTTTCGACGTGGATTGGCTACAGTTGCTAAAACTAAGGGCAACTTATGGCTATAATGGCAATATAGATAAATCGACAACCGCATATCTTACGGCCGCCAATTCCGGCAGTACAAATACGTTCGGGTCTCCGATAGCCCGTATCACTAACCCCCCAAATCCGTCATTGCGATGGGAGCGGGTAAAGAACACCAACATCGGTATTGATTTTGGGCTTAAAGGCAATTTGCTTTCAGGTAGCATTGAATACTATATCAAGAATGGCCTTGATTTGATCGGCGATAGCCCCATCGCACCCCAAACCGGGCAAAATGTATTCCGTGGCAACTCCGCGTCGCTGCTTACAAAAGGCATTGACGTCGCGTTATACTCACGGAATATCGATAGGACATTTAAATGGCAGACAGCTGTTCTTTTCAATTTCGTACAAGACAGGATTACGGAGTACCAAGCTAAATCTGGTTCAAATTACGAGATCGTCAACGCTAACTATCAAAACCCCATGGTGGGGTACCCGTATTTCTCGCTGTTTGCGTTCCCTTTCGTCGGCCTCAACGAAAGTGGACGGCTGATCGGCATGTTGGACGGCGACCCGTCTACCGATTACGTAAATATTAGAAATTCCGCAAATACGTCAAACATCACGTATATCGGCCCCGCCAGCCCAACCGTTTTCGGTAGCATACGGAATACATTCATGTTCAAAAACCTGACCCTGTCTTTCAACATTCAATATAAATATGGTTACTTCTACCGCTCTCCCTATTACCTGAACAACACGACGCTATTCAATGGTACGTATCGGAATCAAGTAGGATATAGCGACAGATGGAAAGCACCGGGCGATGAGCTACGCACCACGGTACCAAGCCTCGTTTATCCCGCCAACGCGAGCCACGATGTCTTATACGGTCTTTCTGACATCCATATCCAAAAGGGTGACCACATCAGGTTGCAGGATGTAAGATTCAGCTACAGCGTCCGGCCCAAGTTTTTCCAAGCCATCATGCCAACCGTTGATGTTTTTGTATATGCTTCCAATTTGGGTATCCTCTGGAAATCATCCGATTCGTGGATAGACCCCGATGCGGTTGTAGGAACACCGGCAACTGAACAATATGCTTTGGGTATGAACATCACTTTCTAAAAAAACAACAATGAAGACAACGACACATATCTTTCTTTTAATCTCCTTTGCTCTTTTGGTACGATGCACAGCCAGCTACCTGGACGTAAAACCCTCCAGCGATATTCTGACACCTTCGAAATATGAGGATTTTGTATCCATGCTGGATAATACGATCCTGAATTTAGCACCTTCTCTGCCTATAATATCGGGCGACGAATACGAGCTCCTTGACGACAACGCATGGACTTCACTAAGTTCGGCAACGGAGAGGAATGCTTATATCTGGGCGCGGGACCTGTTCGAAGGGCAAACAGAGCGTGCCGATTGGGACAATCCCTATGCAAGCATATTTTACGCGAATGCTGTGCTTGATCGCCTGCATACCGCCTCGGTAAAGTTCACGGATAACCAAGTTGATTATCTAAGAGGATGGGCGTTATTCATACGCTCAAATGCATATCTCCAGTTGGTACTGACATTTTCCAAAACTTATAGCGAGGCTTCAGCAAGCCATGACCTGGGCGTACCTTTGAGGCTATCGTCCGACATTAATTATATAGCGGATAGAAACTCACTTGCAGACTGCTATGACCTTATCGTAAAAGATCTCCGCGCAGCTGCCGAATTACTGCCGTCCGGAGTCCCTCCGCGCGAGCGGAATAGACCTTCAAAAGAGGCATGCTTTGGTTTGCTCTCCCGGGTATTCCTATATATGGGCAATTATGCATTATCCGAGTCATACGCCGATAGTGCCCTGGCCCTGCTACCCGACCATCTACTGGACTATAATGCATTGGATACATCGTCTACCACCCCTTTCTCGAACAACAGCAAACAGATCGTCTTTTATGCGCAATATTCGCCGTCCTATTCCACCTTGGTAATGGGAAACGGCAATCGCGTCAAAGTGAGCAATGAATTACTCGATCTATATAAAGCTGGAGATTTGAGGCCGAAACTTTTCTTTGCTTCGCAGCCAAACGGAAATAAATATTTCAAAAGGGGGTATACGCGAAATTTGTATCCCTTCGCTGGATTTTCAGTAGAGGAACTATACCTCAACAAGGCCGAGTGCAGGGCGCGGGCAAACGATACTAAAAACGCGCTCGACATATTAAACACGTTGCTATCCAAGCGGTATGCACCGGAATATTTCGAGCCCGAAACGGCCGCTGACAGCCAAGAAGCATTATCGCTCATCCTCAATGAACGCCGAAAAGAATTGGTGTGGAGGGGGTTCAGATGGTGGGATATCAAAAGGTTGAATGGGGAGGGTGCCAACATATCCTTAAACAGGGTCGTCATGTCTGAACGGTATACACTTCCTCCCAATGATCCTCGGTTTGTTTTTCCAATTCCCGACGATGAAATATCAAGAAGCGGTATTCAACAAAATGAAAGATAACAGCAAAGATGAAATACAATATAGTTATGAAATACAGTATAGTTTACGCGCTCATCCTTGTCGTAACCTCGTCTTCTGCCTTGTGCAAAAATAATTTTAATTCTACCATTGTCGAAGGGACAATCAAAGGGTTGCCTGAAGGAGCAACCATGGAAATCTTGCTGTATAACAATTACGTGAAAGGTACCAACCCTTATGCAAGTTCCCAGCAAATCCCCTGCAAGCTGTCCAATGGAATTTTCCATGCCGAAATACCAACAACCGAACCCTTCTTCTACGTTTCGTTCGGAATTTTCCATCCTAATCAAAACCGGCAAACTGATTATAAAATCAACCGGGGGAAGTTGTTCTTAGTAGCCAAAGGCGATTGCCTGGATATAACCATAACGAAAGATACAGTAGTGACGAGGGGCACAGGGAAAGAGTTGTTTGACTGCCAATACAGGCTGTGGAGTTTCCACTCGTTTTCAACCAAAAGCGCAAGCGATCTATACGACAAGGGTGCTTATGACGGCTATTTCGCCATCTATGGCAAACTAATGGAGGGATATATTCGCGAAATTATGGCGGTATTGGAAAAATGCCGAAATTCCCTCAGCCCGTATGCATACGATCAGCTGTACCTCGACTGGTCTGCGAAACAGGAATTGGATTTTTTAAACACTTGTTGGATCTCGTTTCACGCGATGAAACCAAAAGGTAAAATTGCCTTAAAAAGATTCTTTTATAACACCTTGCTACATCGTGAAATACCAAAAATAGATACCGTACGCGCTCTTTTCTCTCCCTACCATACGGCATATGTGCTAAAAAAGGAAATCATTGACCTATCCTTTAAGCAGATTGACTCGGTAAAGTACAAATTTCAGTTCAATGAGCTGCTCGCGAGGATAAGCCAAAAGCACGGGGGGCTTTTGGAATCCAAACTGATTTATACAGCCTTTGACGATTCCGGAAATATACAGGAAAAATCTGCTTTGATTGATAGCCTTTTATCATCGGCGGCTCCCGATATCTATGCTAAAAAATTGCAAGCGTATAAAAACACAAACATGGCAGGAACCCAGATTTTCCCATTTGAGTTTCATGACACCGCCGGCCGATTGTATACGCCGGCTGACTTTCTTGGAAAAACTGTCATGTTGGATTTCTGGTTTACGGGTTGCATTCCCTGCCAAATGGTCGCGCCGAAGCTGAAAGAGTTTATGGAACATTTTGAGGAACGTGATGACATTGTATTGGTGAGTGTCAATATCGAAAGATCGAAACGCTCATGGATAAAATCGATTGAAGACGAAAAATATACATCAAAAAAATATCTGAATCTAAGCACCGGGGATATGGCTAATGACTTCATCAAGGCGTACAATATAACCTCCTTCCCAAGACTGGTTATTTTTGACGAAACCGGAAAAATCATTTCAATTGACGGCCCTCTTCCCAGAAACAAAGAGTCAAGCAAACAACTTTGGGAAATGCTTAACAATTAAGGAAAAGGTGATTGAGCGAACGGCCGCTCAATCACCTTGAATAGGCGTCTAATGATTAACATCAATTACGGATTGGGATCGTATATACCCGATGACGCGTCTTCATGCTCTTCAAGTGAACTATACAACGACACATCCTCATAATCGAGTGGAGTGGGTATCATCTCGGAGTCATTATCCGAAATCAACACACATGCGGGTTCGGTTTCATCAAACTCGCAATCAGCAGTGGGATCCACAGCACCAAGACTTTGTTCGTATTGCGTGCCGTTGTTGACCCAATAACGGCGTTGCAAGTGCTGACTTTCCTTAGCAGTAAATGCACTGAACCCTATTGTTAATGCAGCCATCATCATCCCGAAGATGGCTTTCTTTATTTTGGAACTAATAGTTGCCATAATATTAAGAATTTTGTATTTGAGATTTACCTTGTAATGATACAGCAGCAACCCCGCGGCCAAGGCGATGAAACCGCAATTGAATAAGAGGTGCTGCCCCCAGGTGAGTTTTTCGATGGCACCGCCGCAATGGCAGGGAAGCCGTTCGGCAAAGAGCAACATAGCGCCGATGTAGCCTGTGAAAGCCACCATCAGCGCCAAGGCTCCCCAAAGCCCCAGCCGGTTGGTATCCGGCCAGATCAGCAACAGGGCTACCACCGCCTCCGCGCCCAATACGCCCCATGCCAGCTCTACGGAAGATGTACCCACATAGGGTATTTGCCTGATGCCGTTTTTAAAGGCTTCGAATGCAACGACCTTGTGATAGACCGTATAGAGAAAGAGAATAACAAAGAGTAAAGACAATCCGTAGACTAGCATTTCCTTGGCGGCATTACCGAGCCGGAAGCGCGGCATGGGTATGTTGCTGATGATGCGTTGCATTTTTTATCCATTGGTTAGTGATACCATTGATTCATTCACCGATTGATGCGACATGTCATCGGCCCTTGGCTAGGACATGCATCATTATGTTTTCAGGGATCCATGGTTTGCCTCCTTTCGTGATGCCCGGCTGCATTGCCGGCGCAACAAACAAAACTAGCTCACGCCACCCACCCCGATGCGACACATGCTGCACGGGTAATGCGACATTTCCGGTAGCCCCTTGCGGGTTACCCAGCTAGCTACCCCTCGCCTCGCGCGGTGTTTTGCCGAAATACTTCTTGAAGGCGCGCTCAAAGGTGCGCAGGTGGTCATACCCCAGCTGGTAGGCCACCGCGGTGGGTGTCAGCCGCTCCCGGGTGAGCAGCCGGTGGGCCTCTTCCATCCGTACCCGCTGGATGTACCGGCCGGGTGTCGTATGCAGCACCTGCATAAACAGGCTGTACAGCCCCCGCTCTGACAGGCCAAATCCGTGGCTGAGGTCTGCAAGGGTGGGGATGTTGCCCTGGGGCACCTCTTGGTGCAGGTATGCCGTGATCTCGCCCACCTTGGCCCCAGGTGATGTTTCTGCCGGGCCATCGCTAGGTACCAGCTCGCTCACATAATGGAGCACGAGCTGGGCCAATGGGGGATACAGTGCTACATCCTGCCCGATGGTATGGCCCTGTTGCTCCAGGTGGCGCAGGTGCAGCAACAAGCGGCGGTGGCGGTAGCGCACAGGCAGGGCTTGCCCGGGCAGGTAACCCCACTGCACACCCTGTAGCAAGGGGCCTAAGGCGGCCAGCCCATCCTGCTGGTAGCGCCGCAGCCAGGAAAGCTGCACCACGAAGTAAAACAGGAAATGCCGGCCCGGGGCCAGCCTAAGGGTATACTGCCCGGCAGCCGCATACACGGGCAGGTACTGCCCGCCGGATAGGCGAATGGGCGGCTGCCCATGCTGAGGGTGCTGGCTGCGCGCTTCTACCTGCCCATCCAGCAGGTAAGCCCAGATGACATCCCCATGGGGGCAATGGACGGCAATACGGATGGGCCGCGCGCACCGGGCCTCTACCACCCCGGCAAATGCATGGCGTGCATCGTGGTACTGCTCGGCCAGCCAGAAATGCCGGCCTACCCAGCGCTGCATAGCCGCATGGGCCATGCGGTACCGTACGCCCGCGGGTAGTCGCCCCGGTTCGTTGGCGGCGCGGTGGTACTGCTCGGGATGGAAATAGATGGGTTTTTGCATGGTGGTCTATGGCTGATGGCGATAAATACCGCGTTGCGGTGGAGGCCGGATAAGCCCGCCGCAGCGGATAAATGATTGGATCATGTATGCTGGGCGTTAGGTTTGGGGGCTGCACGGCGCGCTCCCTGCGAGGGGTCCGCCCGCCGGAAGGGCCGTGCAGCGCGGTGAGGATATGGAGTAGCGATCTGCTCGCTTGTTGCTCCCGCTTTTTGGTAAGGGAAATAGAAAGCGCATAGGTTGAGGAGCATCATGATGGCGCTGAAATGATAGAGCCCCATGAACAGGGCGATGCCTGCATGCATAGCCAGGATGCCCCAGAGCCACCATCGCCGGGTATGCCGCAGCCAGATGCCCACAGGATAGGCCAGCTCCAGCAGGATGACGGACCAGCCCAGTGCTGCCACAAGCAGGGGATACCTGCCGAGAAAGGCAATATCGGGCCGCAGGGCGCCCATGAGGTCAGGCAGATGGAGCGCTTTCCACAGGGCCTCCCCATTGCGCCAGGTGGGGCCAAGCACCTTGTCCAGGCCGCCGAAAAAATAGATGACACACAGGTGCAGCTGCAGGATGCGGAGGCAGGGGGTGGCCCACCGGTGTTGACCTTGGCCCCGCGGAAACCACGCGCAATAGAAAAGGGCACTGGCGGCCACATGGTCAAACCCATAGCTGAATGCGGGATGGGCCATGTACAAGCCCTGGTGCAGCACGCAAAGCAGGATGGCCGCTGCCCGCGCGAAGATGCCTGCCGCCAGAAATGCGCAGGCGACCACATAGGCCACCAGGTGCCCGTGGCCGATAGCCCAAGCAGCGGGCAGCCCCGCAGGGGCCTCTTCGCCGAGCCGGAGCAAGCGGTGGTCGATGACGCTCCCCGGCCCATAGAGGGTATCGAAATCGGGCCATAGTTGCAAGCCGGTCAGCAGCAGAAGCAGGCCCGTACCGCAGCGGAACACGGGCAGCCAGCTCGGCCGGAGCGAGGTGGCAAAGAAAAAACGGTGGATCATCGGTTGGGCGGTTGGTTGATGGTCTTCTGGTAGATGGGTATGCGATAGCCCTGTTGCATCGCGCCATGCGACCCCAATACGGGATGGTGATACACCAGCACCTCACATCGGATGCGGCGGGTGCCTCCCCACCGTTGCCGGGCAATGTGCTGGGCAAGGCAATGGGTGATCGCCTGCGCCTGTCGGTACCGTAGGGTGGCTGTATCCCGGTGGCCAGTGCTGTCGCCGAGCAGGTGCTGCAGGCGATTGAGCAGGCTGTGGTAGCGCAAATGGGAATGGGCTTGTTTCAGTATGGGCACCTGTGCGGTTGAGTGCGCGGCGCCGCAAGCATCCATGGCGGCAACTTCCAGCTGGAATGAACTGCCTACCTGCGGCGCGAAAAAACCATAACCGGCAGCGGTGCCCGCATAGCATGCAAAGCTGCGGGCCGCAGGCCACGAGGTGAGCGCTGCCAAGGCGTGCCGGGCGCCAGGGAGATAACCGGGGCCTGCCCCTTCTGTCAGCAGATGATAGCCCTGCAGGGTACTGCTGGTGTTGTACACCAGCATGCATCCGAGATGCCAGACGGCAAAGAAGTAATACAGGCCCCGGTACATCGCCTAGCTGCCGTAGTAAGCCAACAACTGCTCGTCTCTCACGGTGGGCTTATCCGGCTGATCGCCATCGTCACCAAAATAGAGGTCATACTTGAAAATGGCCGATCCCAATGCCACGTGCGGAGTTAGCGTTGCGGTTGGCGCGCCGGCAAAGGCCTGCGTGGGATTGGGCAGGGCCGAAATGATGTGGAACCCAATCGCCATACAAGCGGCGGTGCCAAACGAAATCAATGTCAATGGTTTCTTTTTCATGTTGTTAGTGTTTTGTTTGGCATAAAATTGAGCAGTTAGGACCACAGATGGTTGCTGTTTTCCCGAAGTGGTAGGATTAGCGCCGTATCCGGTATATTTCCGTGTTTTTTCGACATTTCTTATTTTTACCGTTCTCGGTTTACAACTAACTAATCTGCCATGAAAAGAACAGCCCTGCTGATAGATGATGACGCATTGGTACACCAGGATGTCAAACACCGGTTAAAAGGACTCCCCCAGCTGACGATCGCTGCCACGTGCTCAAGTGTCGATGAGGCACTTGACTACCTTGAAAAACAGGGCGAGGTAGACGTCATCTTCTGTGACATCATGATGCCCGGCAAAGATGGTTATGAGGCCAATAAATTGCTGGCTGGTTACTGCCGCCTGTTTGTCTTCCTCACCCAAAAGAAAAGCCATGGGGCGGAGGTCTACGGAACGAAGTCCATGGTGCATTATCTCCGAAAGCCGATCGATGCCGCCACGGTATCGCTGCTGCTCGCTCAGCTGGATGAGGCGGATAAGGTAATAGCCGAAACGGGCCATTCTAAGAATTTCGTGTTTTTGTACGACCGCTTGTCCGGCAACAGGGTGTTTGTGCCGGTGCTGGATATCCTGATGATTTCGGTAAACGACAAATACGGCGAGGTGACCATTGCGGACCAAGAAAAAAAGATGCTCGTATACGGTACATCCGTGGCTATAGCGCGCAAGCTGAAGGCTGCAGGGTGGTTCGTCCGCATCAGCCAGAACTGCATCATATCGGCCCACGCGATAGACCATATAGACAAGAACCTGGTGATCTATTTCAAGTGGGGCGGGTATGAGGCCGTCACGCGCACCTACCAGGCGGCTTTCAGGGCATTCATGAATCGGTATGGGCTGGGATGATATGGCATTGCATGGATCACAGCGGTATCGGTTTGGCTGGAAATACCACATCGGTGTATGCCTGATCGCCTTATTGGGCTTTTCACTATATTGGTTTGGGGTGGTGCGCGACGCCCATCCCAGCCATCGCAATGACGCCTGGGTGTCATCGGGGATTAACATCGCGATCTTCTATCTGAATTTCCTGTGGGTGTGGCCGCTCGCAGTGATCAGCGGCCGCCTCCGCTGGGGCTGGGTGTTGCTTATCCTTGCCACCAATGTACTGGTGATGGCTGCGGCGTCCTTGGCGGTCAGCACTGCATTCGGCAATCTGCAGATAGACTTGGAAGGTTTGCGGCCCATGGATATCCTATCGATATTCGGTGGATCCATACGCAACCTGTTTCCGTATGCCATCCCCAACCTATTCAGCCTGCTGACCGGTCTGGTAGCCTTCCTCGTGGAGTGGATTTACCTGCCCTTCGCCAACCGCAAGGACACCGAGCGGAAAATCCAGCAGGCACGGCAGGCGTGGCGGCGCGCCCAGCTGGATCCTCACCTGCTGGATACGCATTTGGTGGTGCTGAGCGTGATCACCCGCGAATCGCGGCACAAAGCACAGCTGGCACTGGACCATACGATCAAAGTAATCCAATTTTACATCGGGGACAATGATCCGGCAGCGCCGATACAGCTGGAAGATGAAATCGCCTGCGTACAGCACCTGATCGAAATACAGCGCATCCGGTACGGCGATGCGCTCAACTGGCGGCTGGAAACCGAAGGCAACGTAGCGGGCATCAGCGTGGCCCCGATGATGCTGATGCCGCTCGCCGAAAACATCATGCGCTATGCCGAAGTGGACCGGTTGGATGCTCCGGCGGTAATAGGGATACGCGCAATGGATGACAACTTGGTCATCACCACCGAAAACCGCATACGCATAACAAAGGGGCGGCAAGGTAGCGGCACGGGGCTATCCAACCTGGAAGAACGGCTCGGCTATGCCTACCCCGGCAGGCACCGCTTGACTGTACGAGAGGAACGTGGGTGGTTCTACACGGAATTGATCATCTACAACGTGCGTGAACCACAGCCGTATGATGGCAGATAGCCAAAGAATAGCTATGTTTGCAATAACAACAACTGTTGACCAAACCATCTACCAGCAGCATATCGCGGTCAGGTGGGCAAAGCGTACCGCCAACTGCCTAATGGGGTCCCTGTCATGAAGATGGTGCTTAAACACCAAGCCTCATGAAAGACCTTTTCGAAAAACTAGATAACAACTTAAGCAACATTGATTTTCAGCTTACTCCCATCGCCCAGGTAGCCCGCTTCATGATCGAAAGCGGCTTTCTGGAAAACCTGGCCGAGCACCTCCCGGAAATGATGGCCTTCATCCGCCGTACCTTCCCCCGGGAGGAACCCAAGCTGTTTATGCCTGATGTGCTGCGCTACCTTGGCATCAGCGAGCGTACCTACTACCGCAAGGTGGCCGAAGGCCGGCTGATCCCGCGCAAGTGGGAAGGGCCGGACTTCTTCTACCGCAGCGACCTGGAGGAAGAGCGCCGGGAGAGCAGGCGGCGCGGAAGGATCTGACGGTTATCCGGCATCCGCCCGGTGACAGGTTGTGACCGTCTCGGGGCTGGCCCGAGACTGGTCCGCAGCTGGCTTTGCGTTGCTCCGGCCGCCGTCCGGCCCGGGTTCGGCTGGGGTTCGGTTTCTTCCCGAAGCCCGGCCGAAGGATTGCCGGAGCCCGGCCGAACGTCTCCCGAAGGATTGTCGAACGAGTGTCGAAGGATTGCCGAAGCGCAGCCGAACACTGGTCGAACAACTGTCGAAGGAATGGCAGGGATGTCTTATCCTGATATAGCTATACAGGTTAATAAATAAATCCTGAATTAATTATACACTGAGATCTGTTATTCCTG
>NZ_JBLFFL010000011.1:0-72893 GCF_051400755.1 Parapedobacter brassicae | reverse complement strand
GTTTCGGGGGTCATGCCGTTGGCATAATGCTGGTAAATGGTTTCGCCATGGCGGGCGATGATGATCGCATCGATGCCGGGGTATGCTCCGTGTTCGACATCGTGCATCGCCTTTTCCAGCGAAACCCGACCGGTTTGTGAACAGGAAACAAGGGCAGCCATCAGAAACATGCAAGTGGTTAGGCACCGGCTGAAACTAGCGAACACCTTACCTATTGTATTAGCGGTCATTTTATCGGCTCATAGTAAAGCGCAATCGAGCCGGAGCTAAAGTTTTTTGTCTTCACGAGGTTAAGCACAGTCCGATTTGCTATGTTTTTAAATAACGGCAGTCCGCTTGCCGTTTGTCTATATTTTTCATCCGCTAAGTTAATGAAACCCGTATGATTTACTGCTCAAAAAACTAAGAAATAAATAACAAACCCTTACACCACTGAAGGCGATCCGGGACTGACTGAGCATATGCCCTGTCGAAATGGGTGCCCGATCCGCGGCATTTTCAAGTCCAGCTAAAATTCCCCATATTTGGCGTATCCTTGATCCGCCATGCGAAATGAACTGGTAGCTTTCCTGTCCCAATTCCACTCCCTGACCGGAGGGGAAATGGTAACCATCGCCAGCCTGATGACGGTCCGGGAAGTGGATGGCGGAACAGTGTTGGTGCGCGAAGGGGAGATCTGCAATGCCTGTTATTTCGTACTGAAGGGATGCCTCCGCCAGTATGTAGTCATTGATGGCGTTGAGAGAACCACACGGTTCTTTACCGAAAATGAGGCTGCTGTTCTTTTCACGAGCTATACCAACCGGATACCGTCCGACAGCTACCTCTCAAGTGTGGAACATGCTGTCCTGCTTATCGGAGATCCCGAAACGGATGCGGAACTTTACCGGGCATTCCCCAAGCTCGAAGGGATCACCCGGACGATGATGGAGCGTGACCTGGGTAAAACGCAGGACGCACTTTCCCGGTTCATCACCTCCTCACCGGAAGAACGCTACCTTGACCTGCTTGAAAACAGGCCGGATTTACTCCAACGGGTGCCGCAGCACCAACTCGCAAGTTACATCGGGGTTACGCCGGAATCATTGAGCCGGATCCGGAAAAGGATATTCAGGAACAGGCGCATCTGACTGCCGCTTCCTACCCCCTTTGACCAGCAACCAAGCCGCCAGACCCAGTTCCCCCAACGCCATCGGCAGTGCAAGTACCGTGTCGACTAGACCCGTGTAGCGGTCGTAATCCGGAACCAGCACCTGTGCGGCATTAGTCCCGATGTAACAAACCGAGGCGATCAGGACCATCACGGCCCATATTCGGGGAACTGTCCGCGAATCAAAGGCGACCACACCCAGTACAAACAGGTGGCATCCGAAAATAATCAGTCCGAGGGACCAGCTGTCCGAAAACGACTGGAATGCTTCCATGGCTGCATCCGGATGCTGACGGACATCCTGCAGTACCGGCAACACCTCATATAAGTTTGACAGTGCGACGCCCAATAACGCCGAATAGACCAACCGGAGCCAGGCGGAAAGCAGGGATAGTGCTGCGTTGCCGCCTTTGAAAAAAAAGTACAGGGCCCACGCTGCGATAATGTCCAGTACCAATATGATGGCAAAGGAAAACACCAGCCATCGGAACAGCCCGGGTGAGCCATTAAGGTTGTTAACCGTTCCCGAAGCATCATCGGGTATATAAAGGCGTTGGAAGGCGTAACCATAGGCAAAGCCGGCGATGATCGCCATGGCAAGCAGGGAGCTTCCGGCAATGCGCGCAAATGTCCGTTGTGTGTGGTTCATTATTGTAAGTCCTGTCATTGGGGACAAATGTAGGTACGGAGGCATTTCCATCCCCTTGACGTTGGGTAAGAAATGCAGGACGATCGGCTGAAACGCGGTATGCCACTACCGTATTTTCGGCTTTTCAATCGGTGCAGGCTCCGCTGTCGCAGCCGCTAAAATCAGAAAATTCCAGTTCGGTCTGGATGGGCAGGTTCCGGATCTGCTCCATGCTGTACTTTTTTAGGAACGTATAGCCTTTCTTCGCTTCGGCATCGGCTGCCCAGTGCATCTTGGCCACATTCTGCGGGTGCTGCCATTGTTTTTGGTGCTGCTGGATGGTATGATGAAAGCACATCACACAGTTAGAGATGGGTGGGAACACATATTCGGGTTTGTCTTTCCAGAACCTGACGACATCGGCTTTGGTGATCCCGGCCTCGATCAGCGGAAACGACGGCACCCGGTAATAGTCACCATCGTACTCATTGAACGGTGTTGGTTTCAGTATGCGTTCCCCGCGCCGGACCATGCTTTCCACGTCCATGCGGTCCCACCAGTTGACGAGGTAACCGGGGATGCGGTATTTGCGGATGACCGTCTGGATGTCAAAGGCCGGATCGGGCAGCACGAACGGAGTACCGGCAGGCCCGATATCGTGAAGCACTACCTGCTAACCGAAACGGAAGGCTTTGCCGAAAACCTCAAACAGGTGCGGAGAAGCCAGCCAGACTTCGTGCTGCTGGCCGGCGACCTCGTACAGGGCGGCGCATACCAGCGGGCTTGGGATGAGTTTTTATTACCGGGTAGACTATGGACCGGTGACGATCATTACGCTCGATTCATCGAACGGCTTGCCTGATAGCACCGATGACGATACGAACATTAATATCAATGTAAATACCTATCCGTCGACCGACCTGCCGGACGTGAATCCGGGGTCAGCACAATGGGATTGGGCAGTAAGCCAGCTCAAGGATGCGCATGATGCTGATATTCCGAACGCTCCCGACCTCGCGATGAATTGGTGATTTGTGAACCTATCCCAAAGAATGACCGAAAAAGGAGCAATCCGTTGCTATGCTGAAGGTGGGATAAGGAAATGGTCCGGATCCGGTTCATGCCCTTCGATCCAACCCGCCAGCGCCGAGGCGAATAAGTCAGGGGCTTCGGCACTCCAACCGTGCCCCAGCCCCTTGACCAGCCTGGCGGACGAACCGTCCACCGCTCCGGTGAGCTGCTCCAGCGACCGGAGGATGAGCGAATGCTCGTTTTCGCCGGTAAGGAACAGCGCCCGCGGTGTATACCCGCCCGCCGCCGCTGGCAACGTAAACTCCAGTACCTCGGCATTGGCCCGTACAAATGCGCGCCTGTCCAACTGCCTGACGGAATCGCGGTAAGCCGGAAAATCGACCTCCGGAATCCGAAGGATACGGGCATTCATCCGGATCAGCAGACCGGTTTTCACCAAGCGGCCGATCAGCCTCCCCATGATCCGCATCGCTCCCTTGTTCGGGAATGGCAGGACGTTCAGCCCGCTCAAAAATGCGCTTTCAACCACATGGGGACGCCGCCTAAGCATGACCAGACCGACATATGCCCCGAATGACAGTCCGGCGACGTGCACCCGCCGCCCGCCCGTAATCCCTTGGACAAGGTCGGCCAGATCGGCCGCAACCCTGTCCAGCGTGGACCAGGGAATTGCACGGCTCTGTCCGTGCCCCGGAAGATCGACCACGATACAGCAGTATCTGTCCTTCAATCTATCCACAATGCGGGCCCACATGCTGCCGCTGGTGCCGATGGCATGGAGCAACAGCACCGCAGGCCGGGCCGGATCGCCAAAAAGTCGGTAGTTCATTCTCTCAGGTAGATTGGGTTACATTCCTGCCTCTGCTTCATCCTTGCCGCCAGGACAAATATAGCGGCAAAACGGATTTGCTGACGGCCGGGGAAATTAACAAATTGTTAAGTGACCGGTAGCTGGGAATCAGATGAAACCCACCTTTAACCCGTGTGCTTCCACAAGTTTCCGGAAAACCGTGGATACGGCAAACCGGCTTGGAAAGTCTGTGTCACGCGCCACCAGAAACGGCTCCGGTATGTCCTCTCTGTACACCGCTTTTGCAGGCAGGCTGGAGCCGTCCGACAGCGTCCTAAAAGTGGACCGTTCCCGGTCGATCAGGCTGATGTAACGCAGTACCTTGCCCGCATAAAACGGGAACGCTTCGCCCTGGCAGTTGACCGTGCATTCGAAAAAAAGCAGGTCATCCTTCAATTCGGCCTCCAGCTTGTCCTTGAAATCCACGGAGAATATGGGGATGCCTATAGATGCCTTGACGAAATCGGTGGAGGTGATGTTCCGTTTGGTGTATCCGGACTGTGCTATGGCAGTGGGTTTGGCGAAATCCAGGAATCTGCCATCTCCCTTGTCCAACACGAAGTAATCGAACAGCCGGGACGAACCGTCCTTAAAATCCACCACGGCCAGCGGATGGTTCACCGTCGTGGCTAAATTAAACCATTGAGCATTTGCGTTAAGATTCATTTGTATCAGGACAAAGATAATCGGATTTTTATTGGTGCGCATGGGGTTGTTTGTTCAATTAATCCAGTGGTTGTCAGAAGCGCCGACGCTTTTTCCATTGCCCGCGTTCTACTATATATGGGTATTCTTTCTTCCTGATCATATGCTTTTCTGCTATCGGCTGTATCACGATCTGACTTTGCGTTTTTAGCTTGAGTGGCTCGGCCGGTGGTAAAGCATCCATAACCTTACGGACTGTACGGATACGAGCAGGCACTGTCTGGAAACGGATGGTTGGGATGAAAAAAGTGCGGTATACGGAAGCGGACAATAAACGGAATGGATTGGCGGGTAAGTCGGCGCTATATCCCATAATGCTTGATCACCCCGTGGTACGCGTAGGTCAGGAAGTTGACCGCTGAACGTACCCTGTTCAGCTCTTCCACCTTCCGGTATACCACCCACTGGTATCCTGCGGCCCTGAGTTTGTTGGCGGACATGCCCCCTTTCCTGACGCGATACGCAGCCAGGGGCTGGTTAATGCCGATAAACGGCTCTGTTCCGATCATTTTGGCCACCTGCAGCCACAGGATGTAGTCTTCCTTGAAACCCGTATTGACCTCCGGAATGGGGAACAGGAGCTTACCCATCCGCTCCGCGTTGTACACCGCCGTGAGGCAGCCAATCACGTCCGTCTTGAGCAATTCCGGGTAGCTGGTCGTCCTCGGGATGGTGACCGTTTTCAGGTACTGCCCGTCTTCGTTGATCATCCAGTAGGCCGTAAAGGAGAACCAGGCATCCGCCTCCTGCATCTGACGGATCTGCACCTCCAGCTTGCGGGGCATCCACAGGTCATCGCTGTCCAGGAAGGCGATGTATGCCCCCCGGGCGAGTGCGATGCCGCGGTTGCGGGCTGTGGCCGCCCCAGCGTTCTCCGTTGTCCGGGAGACCCTGATCCGATGGTCCTGCTGGGCGAACCCGCTGGCGATCCGATAGGTGCCGTCAGTGGAATGGTCGTCGACAATAATCAGCTCCCAGTTCGGGTAGGTCTGCCGGATCACGGAAACGATCGTTCCCCCGATGTATTGCTGCACGTTGTAAGCCGGGGTAATGATGGAAACCAATGGTAGTGGAGTTGACATGATGCATTATTTATTTGTTATCTGTTACAAATTATCTGTTTGTTTCAACATAGGCCGGTTACCGGTTCCGTCGGGGAGATGGGGAAACGCCGGCCAGCCTGTGCAGGATCGGAGGGTTTGCGGTTTCCGTATACCTCCTTCAATGCATCGGCGTACCGGTCGCTGCTAAATGTTTCCTTAATCCTATCGCCTGCCGCGGTCAGCAGTTGGATTCTTTCGGGATAATTTTCCAGACAGAGGAACAGGCGGTCGGCCAGGTCCTGCGGGTCTTCGCTCCGGAAGGTAACCCCTGCCCCAAACCGTTCCACGGCTTCCCGCATGCCCCCGTGCCCGGCCACCAGCGGAATGATGTTCAAGGCCAGGGACTCGATGACGAACAGGGCAAACGTTTCGAAACATTTGGAGGGTAGCACGGACACCTTGGCCGAACCGATGGCCTGCACCAGTTGCTCGTGACCGAGGAAGGGCGTGAACCACACGAAATCCAATCCGTTTTCGATCGCCAGGGCCTGCAGCTTCGCCTGCTCGGCACCCTCGCCGATGATCTTCACGGTAAGTGGCTTAAGGTGGTGGTACTGCCGCTTGTACCGCACCAGCGCCTCGATCAGCAGGGGATAATTCTTCTCTTCGGAAAGCCGGCCGAATGCCACGACCAGATCCTGTTTATGGGCCGGTCGCGTTGCGCTGTCCAGAAAGACGTCGGCGATCGGGTTGCCTATGGTGTACATGGCCGACAGGTTGCCGATACGGGGTTGCATGATGCGTCCCAGGAACTCCGACGGGGCGATCACGCTGTCCACCACCCCCCTATCGTAAAAGAAATCGGCGATCAGCGCAGCCAAGCCCTTGCCCCAGGAGTGCAACGTCCCCCCCCGGCTGCACCGCCGGCGGAATATCCGGTAGCGGAAGCGGTCCGCGGCACAGTCGGTGCATCGCTTGCCCAAGCGGAAATCGTATCCCGCGAAATTGGGGCACACCCGTTCGAAGGTGTGGGTCGTCTGTACGACGTGCACATCGCGGTGCTGTCGCTTATAGCCGTAGATCGCGTGCAGAATGGAGGGAGACAGGTTGGCGTAGTGCTGCAGGTGGATGATGTCCGGCCTGACGCGGAGGAGAAACCGCTGGAGTTTCCGGTAATTGCCCCGGGAGTAGATGGCCGACAGCACCGCCTCCGGGCGGGGCGGCCCCATATCCAGATCCACAGCAAAGGGCAATCCTTCCGACTGGCGGCAGGCGACATGGTTGCGGTAGCGGTCGCCGAACGGCGCCTGTTTGAGCGCGAGGACAGTGGAACGGAAAACGGTCCCGTCGCCACCCCCGGTGGCATGTTCACCGATGTGCAGGATATTGATCATGTTTCGTATCGTTTTTATTGATTAAAGAACCGGTCCCCAGCACTAACAGGATCACCTGGATGATGGGCATGAACCCCATCACCTCACCCTTGCCGTGCAGCACAAACAGCAGTGCCAGCAGCGCTATCCAAAACAGCAGGTCGTTGGAGGAAACCCGCGCCAACGCCGGTTTGAGGAAGAACAACAGCTGGTAACCGACCAATAGCAGCTGCCCGGGAACGCCGTAATATAGGATATGCCGCATATAGCCGACGTCCGTGTACCGGTAATAACTGCCGTCGGATGTCAGGTAGCGGCCATCCCCGAACAGGAAGGTCGTGGCTTTGAGGGGAAAATACATGGACGAAAGAATGTCGGTGGATTCGGTGGCCAGTCGCCCCTCGCCGGCGTAGCGGTAAACGAACTCGAAGGCAAACGGCAGCAGGTCGTCGAACAGCGATTGGCGGGTATCGGCTGGAAGCAGCAATGGCCCCGCCAAGGCGACCAGCCCTCCGACCAGCGTAATCTTCAGCAGGGAAAGGCATTTGAATGCGAAACTGCCGCGGTATACCAACAGGGTAACCAACGCCACCGCCAGCCCGATAAACCCTGTCCGGCCCGCAAACGCGGTCCCTGCGACCAGCAAGAGCAGGAGCAGGATGTCGGTCGTCCGCATGGCCGGTCCGGGACCTCCGACCGCGCGCCGGATGAAAACGACGAAGCATAAGGCGTATCCCGCCGACAGGTCGAAAAAGGGATTGCCCGACAGGGCCAGCGCCCGTATGCCCCCATAGTCCTTGCCGGCCACCGCGGCTTTCTGGAAGAAATGAACCGCATCGGCGACGGGCGGAAAAACAAATGCCAGGATCTGTACGGCAGACTGTACCGCAAAAACCGAAACCACCAAGGACGCAGCAGCATCGAATCCGGCGCCCCCGATCCTCCCCGGAACGCCCAGCAGTACCGGCAGACAGTAAACCAGTATCCCCATCAGCCCCAGCTGCAACAGAAACGCCTTCAGGATATGGAAATCAAAGGTAAGGTGGACCATGGCGGGGACGGCCGAGGCCAATGTGAGGAACACCAGCGCAGTCAGGATACGGAGGACATGGTGGAACCGGAAATAAAGCAAAGGGTCCCGGTCGGTTAGCAGGTAGTAACCCGTGGCCAGCAGGAATGCCCCTACGGCCGAACTGTACACACCGGGCACGGGAAAATTGAAAAAGATCAAAAAGCCGACCACTATGCTGAACCACCTCATGACATTGCTATTTTCTTTCGGAAAGGTACACGGCCGCCGGCATGGAGAGCAGGCTCAACCCAGCGTGCAGCAGCTGTCCCACCCGCAGGAACTGTCCTGAGCAGCATAGGAATAGGATAATCCGCAATGCAAAACACCGCGCCAGGTAGTCCCCGTCCGCGAATCCACTTGCGCTGTTCGCTTGCAGGATCTTTCCGAACAACCGGATCAACTCCCCCACCGGCCGGTGCTTGACCAACCGCATATCCGCCCGTACCATGCTGCAGGAATACAGCTGCTGCTCCTCGGGGGAGAGCGTCACCCCGATCTTGGACAGCGCCAGCCGGTGGATGGCCGCCAGCACCGCTCGACGCTCCTCCCGGTTCCCGTCCGCCAGCCGCGTTTCGCTGTCGGCGAGCAGGCGGTACTTCAACAGCACGACCGGCAGGTTGGCGCACCGCGTATGTTCGGCCATATTCAGCCACAGGGCATGATCCTCCGCGCGGTAATACCGGGATTCATACCTGAGATTCCACTTGCCCAGCACCTGCCGGCGCATGATGACGGTGGGGTGGAAAAATGCGGAAGCGGTGAACAAATAGGCCTTTATCCGTTCGTGCGTCACGGGAAGGCCGCGGTTCCTTTTCCTGCCCTGCCCGTCGAAGGCGGCGATGAACGTTCCCGATAGACCAATATCGGGATTGGCCTCCATGAACCGGACCTGCCGTTCGATCCGCGTGGGCAGGGCAATATCGTCCGCATCCATCCGCGCAATATATTTGCCCCGGGCCAGTTCGATACCGCTGTTCAGCACATCCACCAGTTTCCTGTTCTGTTCGTACCGGACCGCCTTGATCCGCTTGTCCATCTGGGCAAAGGCAGCGATGATGTGCTGGCTGCCGTCGGTGGACCCGTCATCGATCACGATGATCTCCAGATTCGGATACGTCTGTGCGAGGATGGACTCCAGCGCCTGACCGACATAGGCCGCGCCATTATAACACGGAATAATTACGGAGACGAGTGGTTGTTTGATCATCTATTATTGTCGGATATCGTAAGGTCACGGAGAATCGGCCCCCGTAACCAGGTGTCAAAAAAATGTTTGTTTTTCCCATATGAGTTGTCCACCATCCGGACCGGCTTGCCCAGCAGCGCTGCCAGGATGAAGCCATGCAGCCGCGTGGTGACCACGTTGTCGTAACGGTTGATGAACGCAATTCCCTGTTGCACGTACCGGTCCAAGTTACCCCTGGAGCGCAGCCCGAACGCCGGGTCCACTAACCCCTGCAATCCCGGCATACCCACCATCCACTCGCTGAGCTTGCGTTCCACGCGGTCCAGCCGGGTCATCCATCGGGTATGCTCCCGCGAGATCCCGTAGGTGGGCCAGTCCCGGATATCCACGATCTTACCCGCACAATCCGCCAGAAAATCAGCGGGGCTGAAGCGGTCGCCCAACTCGTGGTCGGTCCGCTTCAGTATCAACGCCCTGCCCGTCCGCGCCGTGCTGCGGTGCGCACTGAAATCCAGACAGAATGCCATGTCGGGCAGCAGCAGCAACTTTTCGGGGGCTACGTACCGGCTGAGCAGCCCGAAGGAGGCCCGGTCACGCAGGCACAGGAACAGATCACGGTGGGCGTTGATTGTTCGCGCGTCGCGCTCAAGCAGGGCCGGATCGGTATAATGGGCTGTCTGGGGCAACAGAATGATCCGCTGTCGCCGGAACGCCCCGATGACCGACAGCTTGAACCGCTGGCTCTCCCGGTACAGGTCACCGAAATTCCCTCCGCCATGCAGCAAGATCGTCGCATCGGCAGGTACGCGGTCGAACCGACAGGTGTGCATGTTCGCAGTGTACCTCATCCGGCATGGCAGTCCCGCGAAGAATTCCAATTCGCCTTTCCAGATGAGATTGTCACCGATGTTGCGGTGGTTCGGCACGTCCAGCAGCACGAAGTCCCGGTCGATGAGGGGCGTGAGCGCCTGGCTGATGCCCGTGCGCAGCTGCGCGATCAGTGCATGGCTTACCGTAACAGATTCTTCCATAGTCCCATTGCATTAAAGTTCGTTCAGACGGAACGTGCACCGCACGGCACCGCCAAGCCGGGCTTTCCAGGCCCGCAGGTAATAGCTGCGCAGCCCGATTGTCCCATAATCCTTCATCACCCGGAGGGTCTCCAATGTCCCCCGGCTGCCCGTTGAAGCGCTGGCCCCGCCGAGCCTGAAGTTGGTGAGCACCCTGTCCATCCCGTGAAAACCGACCCCACGGCTGTGCAGCCGGTTCAGCAGCTCGAAGTCGCCAGCCAGGCGATAGCGGATATCAAACCCGCCGTACCGTTCATACAGGCTGCGGGGCACGAAACAGGTGGGGTGCTGGATCACCCGTTCCCGGACGAAATGATGGTGGTAGCGTCGAAGCGCATACTCCTGCCCCTCCCGCCAGAGGCGGAGCATCCCGTAGATGACGATACTGTCTCCGTCCGGCAGGGCGGTGTACGCATCAAACACCGTCCGCAGCGTATCCGGCTCATACCAGTCGTCTGCATTGAGGATGCCCACCAGCGTGCCCGAGGCCAGCCCGATCCCCTTGTTCATCGCATCATACATCCCCCGGTCGCGTCCGCTGACCCACCGGTAGCGCACCCCCCTTTCCACAAAGTGCGGAAAATAACTTTCGATAACGTCCAGCGTACCGTCGGTGGAACCACCGTCAATCACAATATATTCGTAACCGGTGAAATCCTGTTCCAGTATGCTCCGGATCGTATCGTGGATGGTTCGGTGACTGTTGAGGCACACCGTGATGATCGAAATATGCGTATCCATCTGCGTTCTCCTTTCTTTTAAAAATAACTTAACCGAACACCCAATGCCGGTAGCCCGCCCTCGCGCAGAACCGGTAGCGTTCACCGATCTCCAGTACGATCGTGATTATCGATACGGTAGCCACGCTGATCATATCCGCTATCCCGCACGTATAGAGCAACGCCATCATTAGCAGGTAATATCCTGTCGTGCGGAGCGCCGTCCAGTAAAAATTTCCGTACTGCCCGTTTGCCAGCAGGGGCATGCCCACCAGCGAGCTGACCGGTGCCAGCACGACCAGGACGCCCAGCACCCGCAAGACAGGCACCGCGGGCATCACCTCCGTTCCGCCGAACCCCCAGAGGATCCACTTGGCAAACGCAAACAACGCCAGGTAAACCAACAGGCCGCCCATGGCCACCATCCGGATGACCTTCCGGAAGAAGACAGTATCCCCCGACCGCGACACCTCAGGAAATATGACCGCCGACAGGTTAAAGAAAACTCCCAGCACAGCATACACAATCTTCCCGGCCAGGTCGTAGTAGACCACACTGCCCGTGCCGAACAGGCCGCCGATGAACAGGATGCCGGCCCTGTCCTTGACCACCGCCGTGAAGTTCGTGGCAACAACCGGCAGGCTGTTGTGCAGGTGGCCGAACACCCGCCGGAGCGGTTGCCGCACCAAGGGGATCCCATACCGTACCCGGAGCAGGTAGAGGCCGAAGGCCGCCCCGACGAAACCACCCACAAACTGGATGACGGGCACCAGAAGGTAGTCGCCGCCCGTGCGGACCAGCACAAAGGTGCAGCAGACGGCGACCACCCTGCCCGCGACACTGGTCAGCGTCACGTACTTTATGTTTTCCATCCCCTGGAAAAACCAAGCAGGCAGCAGCACGTCGTTGAGGCAGGCACCCAAACTCAGGAAACACAGCAGCGCATGCCCCGAAAACTGCGGAATCAGGGCGACCAAACCGGCAAACACCGGCACGGCTGCGGCAAAAAGCAGCGCCTTGGCCGTCAGCACCGAAGCCACCACTTCGCTCAGTCTGGCGGGGTTGTCCCGGTGCCGGGCAACCTGACGGGTCGCCGACACCTGGAACCCGAAATTGACAAAAATGGAAACATAGGCGACCGCAGCTGCGACGAGGATTACCAATCCGAAGGTTTCCCGGTCCAGCACGCGGATCAGGTGCGGGTAAGTGACCAGCGGAGCGATCATGTTGAAGCCCTGCAACAGGCTCAGGTAGCTGAAGTTCCGAAACAGTTTCCGGCCCCGGCCTTCCCCGATATGTCCGATTTGTTTCATCTATGCGATTGTTTGATTATTCCCCAGCAAGCGCCGATAACCATAACCCGCCAGCAGGATAGCACCCGCCAGGGAGCCCGCCAGGGCACCCCCGACCAGCGCCGCCTTCAGTACCCCTAATTTCTCAGTGCGGAGGGGTAATAATGGCGTGTCCACCACCTGGATGACCGGCATTTCCTGAGCCGTGGCCATCCTACTCATTTCCAAGTTCTTCACCACCTCCGCATAGGTCGTCTGCAGGATCAGCCTGTCCAGCTGCACCTCTTCCGACCCGATGCTTGCCGCGCGGCGCGCTGGGTTGATCAGCAGGTCGTGGGTAGCGGCCGCCGCGTGCGCCTTCTGTTTCAGCAGGCGCTTCAGCGAATCGGCCTGGTGCTGCAGCCGTTCGGTATTGTCCCGGTTGCGGCGTGTTTTCGTTGCGATATAGAAATCCGTCGCCTGCACCACCAGCCGCTCGGTAAATGCTTTGGCAAACCGTTCGTCCGAAGACCGGCATTTCACCGAGATGAAATTGAGCTTGCGGTCCGGCCGGGTGATCTCCAGGTTGCGCGCCACGAGACGGTAGTGCAGCACCTGCAGGACGCTGTCCTGCAATCGGGTAAACGCCGAGCGGTCTATCCCAGCGGGGAACCCCACGCCTTCCAGCCGTCCGTCGCCGCTCCACCGCTCCCGCAGGCCGCTGGCGCCGATATACCAATCCGCCAACGTGCGTTCCCGTCCGTCCAGGGTTACCGCCGAGAGCAGGGCACGTTCTACCATCAGCCGGGATGTCAGGAATTTGAGCACATTGTCGCCCTCGAAGACCCCGTTGGACGCGCCACCGTCCGAAATCAACCCCAGCTGGCTGGCCACCCCCGCATATGCACCCAAGGCGCTGGAGCGGCCTTCCTCCAGCACGAAAGTGAGCTCGGCCACGTACTCCTCCCCCTCCAGCAGGGCTCCCGCCATTCCGGCGGACGCCCCCAACAGGCTGCAAACACCCAAGACAGGCCACCTGCACAACAGGTACCTGAAACAGGCCAGCAGGGCCAGTAGCATGTTGGTGAAGGACCGTTCCCCGTTCCGGGGCTGCCTGTTGATCGGCGCTGTGTTCATCGTCATCAGTTAAGGGTGTTCAACAATGTCGTAATGATCAATGCCAGCGATGCCAGTCCACTGGCGAGCCCGATGGCCTGCTGGCCGTTCAGCCGCCGGGGACTGCTCCGTGTAGGCACGTATATCTCAGCCCCTGGCTTCACTTCGGGATAACTATTAAAGAACAGGAATTTCTTGGTGTTCCTGACCTCTCCGTTGGCATACACGATGTAGCTCCGCCTCCGCAGCGCCTCGCCGGTGAATCCACCCGCCCCGTCGATGTAATCCCGGAACCCCATATCCCGGGCAAACCGTATCTTCTTGGGGAAATAAATCTCGCCGAAGACCTGGACGGTCTGCAGCCGCTTGGGCACCCGCAGCAAATCCCCCTCTTCCAGCAGCAGATCATCGTCCGAGCCGGGGCGGCGGATGATCGACAGCAGGTCGACGTCCAGCAGCTGCTCCTTGCGCCGCATGGCCCTCACCAGGTGCCCGGCATCGGCACTGTCCCGCAGCTGGTTGTAGAACAGCTCCAACCGGTTGGTCAGCAAGGCGCTGTCGGACTCGTTGACAAAGGTCCGGCGCATCAGCACGGCCCCCTCGGAATAGGCCTCCGGTCGGAGGCCGCCCGCCCGGCGCAGGATATCCGATATCCGCTCTTCGTCAGTGTTGATGGCATAGCGGCCCGGATACCGAACCTCGCCACCTATCTCCACGTATGCCTGATCGGTATAGCCGGGTGCCCGGCGTACGGTCACCTCGTCGAACGGCTGCAGCACGAACTGCGCCGAGTCCGGCAACGGAGCTCCACCGCTGAGGTCGAATCGGTGGATCACGGCCCTGCGGGCATCCACCGTATCGCCGCTGCGGACGCGCCGTGCGATCTCCACGCGCTGCAATGAGGCTGCGTCCCGCAAACCGCCCGCCATGAGAACCAGGTCCTCGACCTGCATGCTGTCCGCATATCCATACCGGCCGGGCCGGTTGACCTCCCCTCTGATCTCCACCCCATAGGGCTCATGCAGGGCATCCACGGCATATACCACCACACTGTCCTCCCGTTGGAGAGCGAGATCATGGCGCCCGCTGAGGGCATCGGCAACATTGAAATCGATGACGGCCGGTGTTCGGTCGGCCTGGAGACGGCGGATCGTGCCGCGGGAAAGGAACGCGCCTTCGGTCAACCCCGCGGCCCTATCAATCAGACTGGCCACGGTCATGCCCGTCTCCAGCGCATAGTGACCGGGATGGGACACGGCCCCGGCGATGGAAACCCGATTGGCATAGTCATCGAGGATGGAATCAATGAAAAACCGGTCACCCGCCCGTACCAAGAACCGGCCGACCTCATCGGCTCCGACATTGACCAGCTCCCGACGTTCGTCACCCGCCCGATCGGCCCGGATGACCCTGCGATAGGCCTTCTCTGTCAAGCCGCCTGCATATTCCAGTAGCTGCTGGAGCGTTTCGCCTGGCCTGGCCTCGAAGATGGCCGGCCGCCGGACCTCGCCAAGGAGCTCCACACGGTATTGGCAGGAGTTGACCTTGATGATGTCCTGATCGCGCAGGATAACATTGCCAGCCAGGCTGCCCCGGACCAGGAAGTCATACAAATCGAAGGTGGCGATGGTCTTCCCGCCGCGCACGACCTGGATGTCGCGGAAAGACCCCTGTTCGCCGGGACCACCGGATGCGTAGAGCGCGTTGGCTACCGTTGCCACGCCGGGCAGCGTGTAGGAACCGGGGGATACGACATCACCGATCAGCATCACGCGGATGCTGCGCATCCGCCCCATCGATACCTGGACCTGGGAATCGCTACTCCTGATGCTCGGATGTATGGCGGCAAGCCGCTCGGACACGCGTACACGCGCTTCGTCCAGTGTAAGGCCGCTGACCTGTACGGGACCCAGATACGGGATTCGCACATGCCCCTCCGGCGAGACCGTCAGCCGGTGCTGTGCTTCGGCATAGCCATAAACATCGATAAGCAACTCATCGTCAGGCCCGATCCGGTAGTCTGCCGGGGGCAGCATGCGCAGATCGGGCTCGAAAGTCAGGTTTCGGTCGCCGAAAAGTTCGGCACCGAAGATCCGGCTGCGGCGCAGCGCCCGCTCGTACGCCCCGCGGCTTTTCAGTTCCATCCATTGCCGCTGCCAGTACGCGGCACTGTCGGATCGGTCGCCTTGGGCCAACGGATAGGGTCCGCCCGCGGTATCCCGCACCGTGGCTGCGCGCAGCTGACGGTCGAGCCCCAGCTCCCGGATGCGCCGGAGCAGCCCGGCCGCCTCGGACGGGGGCATCCCATTTGCGGTGGCGTATGCCTCGACGCGATCGGGAGAAATCCCGCGGCGCGCCATCTCGGTGACCAGTTGTCGGACCCCAGCATCGGACAACCCGTCCGCGGCTACCCCGGTCCGCGGGTCCGCCACGGCTCCCGTTCGCTCCTGCGCCTGGGCAGTCAACGCTAAAAATACTAACAGGCCCAGTACTATCGATTTTCCAAACATATGTGATCCAATTGTGCACTAAACCGCCTTGGCGGTGTCTATGGCGGCGCGCAGAAGGTGTTGGGTGTCCGACCCGGGTGGCACCACTCTGCGCAGGCCGCGCAGGCCTGTGCCGATCACACTCACCCGCAGATGACGGTACACTTGCTCGTACTCCGTGATCGCTCTCTCCAGCTCGTCCAGCAGCGCTGCATACCGCCCGTACAGTACTTCAATCTTATCCTTGCCGCTGCTCGCCGCCAGCACGGGGATGATGCAGCCGGTATCCCCCGCTTCGTTCACCAGCAGCTGGTGCAGACGGTCCAGCGCCTCCACCAGGACCCGGTGCTTCCTTTTGTCGATTGCGTTCACGTCTGCCAATTCAATAATACACCAGGGTACTCCGTCCATTCAGCCAGGTCTGCCCGCGCACCGAATCGGTCCGAAGCCGAATAATGTAGGTGCGGAAATCATCGGGCGGTTGCATTCCGGGGGCGTCATAGGGATTGTAGGCGGTCACGCTGTTGTTGCCGAAGCCCTCCACCAATTCACCCGTTTGGGGATCACGAAGTTCAAACAGATATTCCAGTTGCAGACCGCTATCCGTGAAGCGGAGCAGGGTATGATAATCCGTAAAGGTCTGCTGGCGGAGGTCGTGGAAAATGGCTACCGGCTCCTCGGAAATCTCATAAGTTGGCCGGTTAAACAAATACACATGCACATCAACACCTTCGCGAATATACGGGTCGTCGGTGTACAAGGCGATCCGGCAGCTATCGGGAGAAACACCCGCATCAGCTACGCCGGCGATTACCGTGGGGGCGCGGTCAGGTTGCAACTGCAGGACAAAAAAGCTCGCATAGGGCTGTGGAATATCCAGCAGCGTGTCGACAAACGTACGGTCGGTACCGGATTGGCGGATCACCAGGCGCTGCAAGGTGTCCCGCTTGGCAACCACAGCGGTCACCGTGGCGGTGGGCCCGACGCTATCCTGCACCAAGTGGCCGTCCACGAGCACATCCACAACCAGACCGGGCTCGCCGTGGAGCCCCATCATAAGGGACATCTTGGCTACGGACTGGTTTTCCCGGAGGATGCCCTCCTTATCGCAGGAGACCGCAGAAAGAAGTGAGGCAGCTGCTGCCAGCAGCAGGTATCGGGAACGAATAAATTGAATCAGGTTATGCATGGCAACTTGTTGTTAAAAACGGTAAGTAATATTCAGTGAAAAGTTCATCCCCCGGAACGCCTCGTAGCGGAGGAAATCCAGGTCGGGATTATAATGCTTGCCCTTGGGATCGTCATTAGGATTCTCCAGCTTCCTTGTTTCGTTGTCAACCAAGATGTTCCCCGCATCGTTGGTCGACACATTGTCATAGACCCGGTAGGGCTGCTGCAACAGGTCGGCAATGTTGAAGCGGATCTCCATCCGCTGTTTCATCAGCTTGCCGCTCACCTGGAGGTCGATCACGTCCCGGGGAGTCTCATACTGGTCCTGGAAGGGGTACAGACCACCTACGACGATGCGCCGGCCGTACCGGTTATAATTGGCGTTGATGCCGAATACCCGGCCGAAATACCCGATGCCGGCATTGACCGTATAGGGCGACAGCCCCTGCAGTGGCCGGTTGCGTGAATCCGGCGGCAGGGCATCGCTGTCCGGATTGCTGACCCCGCCCGCTGCATCCAGCAGAGCCGAGGTGTTGTACCGGACATCAGAGGCCATCAGGGACGCATTGCCGCTGATGTACAGGTCGGACAGCCACCCGGAGGCCGGGTGGATGAACCCCAGCGACTTGCGGAAATCCATCTCCACCCCCCGGCTGATCGAGCTGCTGAGGTTGAAGTAATAATAGATCAGACCCGAGGAACTCTGGCTGGCCACCAGCTCCACGGGCGACTCGAACCGCTTGTAGAACACCGATACCGAGAACACCTCCCCGGGTGCAGGGTACAGCTCGTAGCGGACATCGAAGTTATTGATGGACGCATCCTTAACACTCGTGGCCCCTTTCAATACCGTCCGGTCGCGGAAATCGTAATACATGAACGGGCTCCGTTCGCGGAAATCCGCCCGGGAGAGGGTTTTTGAATAGGCCAAGCGGAAGTTGCTCCCGCGCGTGAGGCTATAGATCAGGTTGACTGAAGGCAGCCAGTCCGTCCGGTCGTAGTGGACCACCGAATCCACGGCAAGTCCGGTGGCGCGCTGATAGGTGACGTTGCTGATATCCTGCCGGTTGTTCTCCAGGCGCATCCCGCCGGTGAGCCGGAGGTTGCGGGAGAGCAGGGCATCAAGCATCAGGTAACCCGCATGCAGGTACTGCGTGCCCGTATAGTCGTCACCTGCGGCGCTGGTCAGCGCGGCACCCGAAGGGGTGTAATAGATGCCGCCCGGGTAAATGAAGTCGGATGTCAGCAGCTCGTAATCCGCGAGGCCGAAGGCCGCCTCGTCGAACGCCACCTGGTTGCCGCCCGCAACGGCCAGCAGCCCGATGCTGCCGAAATCGGCCTGGCGCCGGCTGCCTGCGTACCCCACCTTGAACTGCTGCTGCCGGCCGGCGACCATGAAGGGGTAGGTGGCATTACCGGCCCAGTTAAATTTGGTCTCCTCCAAGCGGGAGTTGAAGATTGACAGTCCGTTGCCCAGGAAGCCCGTGTTGTCGAACACCACATACTGGGCATACCCCTCCGGATCGTTCGGCTGACGGAAGCCCAGGGAGCTGCGGGTATCCGGCTGGTCGCGCACCGTGCTGACCCAGTCACCGCTCCAGTCGATGCGGATACCACGGCTGCCGAGCCGGTGCTCGCCCTCCAGGCGGCGCTGCCAGATATCATTGATCAGCGTCACGCTGATATAACCGGCGGCATCACCCGAGCCATATCCAGTGAGCGGGCCGGCAAAGCTGTTCGATTCGTTGTCGAACACGTGCGTATACACGTTCCGCAACACGATCTTGTTGGACCCCTGCTGCCAAGCCACATTGAGCGTGCCGCCCAGGATGGACCGGAAATGGAACGCATTGCCGTTGAAATCGTAGTTTTCATCGGCATACGTACGGCGCATCTCCGTGTCTATGCGCTCATCGTGCCGATAGGTCGCCCCCAGCGTGATGCCGATCGTACCGGCCTGGCGGAGACCGATGCGCTTGCCACCCAGCAGCTGATAGTTCTGCGCTGGTCTGTAAGTATATTCATGCAATCCCCAGTTGTTCGGGATGCGCCTGTTCATCTCTGCCATATGCTCCGCATCACCGGCTGCCATGGCGCCCGCATATTCGAAGCGGTCCCAGGTGTTGCGCCACCATTGCCGGTTGCCATCGTCGTAGCCCAGGTAGTCCCGATCGCCCCTTGGGGTACTGAGTAATGTCCCGCCCCAACTCCGGTTGTTCACCCCCGACCCCACGGTCAGGCTCAGGTGATCACGGTCCGGTACATCACGTGTATTGATCTGCACCAGCCCCCCGGCAAACTCCGAAGGCATGTCGGGTGTGGCGGTCTTGTTCACCACGATGTTGTCGATTAGGCCGCTGGGAATGATGTCAAACGCGAAATTGCGACGATTGGGTTCGGTGCTGGTCATGCCCGCCCCGTTGAGCATCACGTTGTTATACCGGTCGCTCAGCCCGCGGACGGTGACGAACTTATCTTCCTGTATTGTCAGGCCGTTCACCCTTTTGAGCACCTGCGCGGCATTATTGTCCGGCGTCACGGCGATCTGATCGGCACTGATGCCATCGGTCACCGCTGAAGCGTTCTTCTGTCGGGCGTATAATCCCTCGATGGACGCCCGCCGGTAATCGGCGGTTACCGTCACGGCGGCCAGCTCCTCGGTGGCCGCCGTGAGCACGATGTCCAGCGGGGTGGTCTGTCCGGCCTTCACCGTCACATCGGTGATGCGCCTGGGCTGATACCCGAGAAACGAGGCCTCGACAGTATACGTCCCCATCGGGAGGGGAACGCTGAAACTGCCGTCGGCCTCGGACTGCACGCCCCTGCCCGTTTCGGCAATCCGCACGGAAGCGCCCGGCATGGGCTGTCCCCGGTTGTCCATCACCCTGCCGGAAACCCAGCCCGGCGGTTGGGGTTCGGGGGCCAACCTGACAGCGACCAGGTAGCCGGACGGAATGAACTCGAGACCGTTTTCCCTGCCGATGCGCTCCAGCACTTCGCGTAGGGACCGGTTGGCAGCCCGGACGGTGACACCCTCCTTATCGCCGATCTCCTCTTTGTACACAAAGGTGAATCCCGAAGCCTCGGTCAGTTCCGTCAATATGTCCTTTAACACCGCGTCGTCCCGGTCAATGGTGACCTTCACCGATTCAATGCCCTGGGATTTTGCATCGGATGCCAATGAAATTCCCGCGAAACTCATCGTTATGACGGCGACCAGGAACGTAAGCCTTGACATAAATCTTAATCGTTTGTTTATATATCTTTTATTAAACTTGCACATAAGTTCTTCATGAATATTTCATACTCTATTACTAATGGAATTGTGAAGGCTGATCCGGACGGGGGTGTAGCAGACCCCCGTTCCTTTTCGTTGGCTTTAATTAGGCGTTTTGTCTATATGTTACATGGTTCTCCTTTCTTGCTTATCGTTCTTATCAATCAGAATAACACTGGCTTAGCGGTGGACCGTAATGGTGTCCTGCCGGATCTCGTAGCGGAAGCCGCCGGCCATGGCCAGCATTTCCATCACCCGCGCAATGCGTTCGCCCCGGGGTTCCAGCGAAAGCCGGATATCGCCGATGGCCGCTTCCCGGATCCGTATTTCCACACCATACCGGCGTTCCAGCACGCGGCAGATGTCCTCCAGCCGCTCTTCCTTGAACCGGAGTTGCCCCAACCGCCAGGCGGAGCGGCCTTCCGCACCCAGGGAGCGCTTTTCGATGCGGTCGGTTGCTTTGTCGTAAACCAACTGCTCCCCATCGGTCAGCGTCCAATCCGTTCCGGCAGATCCCGCCCTTACTCTCACTTTGCCTGAAACCACCGCCACCTCGGCTGTCGGATCGTCGCCATAGCCGGATACATTGAAGGACGTACCAAGTACATTGACCTCCAGCCCGCCGGCGTGCACCGTGAACGGCTTGGCCTCGTTCCGAACCACATCGAAAAACGCCTCACCCTCCAATAATACCTCGCGACGCGGATGGCCGTATCTATCCGGCACCCTGATCCGGCTGGCGTGGTTCAGCATGATTACCGAACCGTCGGGCAGCCTGACCCGCTTCTGCTGGCCGCGCGTAGTAGCGACCTCACTGTAGCCAGGAGGCTCCCCCATCCGCTCGGGGGAACGCGAGAACCACAGCAGGCTGATCGCCAGCAGGACCACCGCGGCAATGGCCGATACCCACCCCCAGCGGGGGAATGTGCGGGATGCGTGCGTGTGGCGTACCAGGAACGCGCTGTGCATTTCACGGCGCTGGCGCTCCACCTCCCCAGCGGGAAGCGCCTGAGGCCGGAGGTCCAACCGCGCCAGCCAGCGGGCTGCCGCCTTTTTCTCCTCGAAGGTGGCCGTCCCTGCATGGATACGGCGGAACAGATTTTTGATGGGATCTTCCATGGGCTGCATACTATACGTTATAGCCAGCGAAGTGCCGGATGGCCCACAGGTTTCAGATGAAGTTTATGTTAATTAATCTTTAACCATTCAGCAACCATAGCACGTACAGCAGCTCGAGGGCCGTGGGATGGAACGGTTCGGCCGCCTTGCGCAGGCGCTGCATGGCGCGTTCAAGCTGCGTTTTGACAGTTTGGGGGGAGATGTCCAGCCGCTCGGCGATTTCCTTGACAGACAGGTTCTCGGACCGACTCATGAGAAAAACCTCCCGCATACGGCCGGGCATGGCCTGGATGGTGCGGTCAAGGGCGTCGAAGATCTCCTGGTAGTAACGCTCTTCATCCCGCAACTCGGATTCGCTGGGGGCAGCGGCCTGGTCGGACTGGTCGGCCAGAAAGGCCAGGAAATGCCGGCGGTGCTTTTCGGTGGCCCCCTTCTCACGGAAATAACGGCCGATCTTGAACCAAAGCCGGTTGCGCAGCCAGCGCTCCGGGGCATTGCCGAAATTCAGCGAAGCCCTGATTTCCCAGACTTCGAGAAACAGCTCCTGAAGCAGGTCCTTGGTTTCTTCGGAATCGCCAATCCGTTGGTAGGCAAGCGCATGGAGCACCTGCCAGTAGCGCCTGTGCAGTTCCTCGAACGCGAATGTATCCGAATTGCGTATATCCTGTATCAATTGCTGGTCCGAGCGGTCTGTCATGCCCTAATGCGAACGATTTAGTTTAACGATATCCGGCAAAGGTATGGATTTCCGTTTTAAATTAGTATTAAGCGTTGGGTGGGTCGAGCAGCCATGGTTCCTCACACCAATTCACCCAACTGCTGGCCTGTTCAATCCCTTAAACACCCAAGGACATGCTCCCGGATCTCCCTCCGCTGCGCGCCGTCGACGGAATCGTCCAGCCGCGTTGCCGGTAGGCGGATGATTCCGATGCCCAGCCCGGGGCATGCACTGGCCCGGAAGGAAACCCCGTCGCTGGGAGGCCCGGAACGTTTCACGGATTTACAGATGCCGGCAAGCACATACGCCTATGACCATAGGAAACATGCATCGATGCCTGTGTTACTACTTATATTATATTATCCGCTAGCGCTGGTCTTTACCAAATCTTTGCAGTCCAGCAAAATGGGTTGCCGGCCACCAGTTGAGCGAGCAACCGGCGTTTATCCCCAGCCGGGATCTGCGGGTCGGGATCTTGGTAGCTTGCAAGAACTTCCATGACCTGCGGGCGCAGCATCCCGTCACTGGCAAGCAGCTTGCGCAAAGTGGCGATGTCTGCCGCGGAAGCCGCGCCGTCGAGTGCCTTTTCAACCAGATGCCAGACCTGCTCTTCCATGGTTTTACATTATCCCGTTGCGGCTGCAACAAACCGGCCAACCGCGGAAAACGTACGACATTGGAGAAAAAGGGAAGATCCCTGTCTGGTAGGGCGTCCATTTCGGGACATTAGGTGTACAGTTCCGGACAGTGCTTCGCCAGGCATGAAAAACCTCAAACTATATATCAATAGGTCACAGTGGTCAGTTTTTTCTCCACGAAGGCTTTGGTTACGCTATTGATTTACTTGATCGTTACCGAATCGCATTTCTTTCGCCATACTCATCGCCTCCCCCATCGCGTGGTGGATGATGAACAGCTGGCTGGAGAATTTTGCCGTGACAGGTCTGGCAGCAATGGCGGTTGCCCTGTTTACGATGAGCTGGCAGGCGATCAAGGTGGCATTATCCAATCGGGTGGAGCCGCCGCGTGAGGAGTGATCGGTAATCGAGGGTCAGCATGAGTCAAAAATTTACTTTTGATGCCTCGAAGGTGTTATCCGTATGTTGGCTTAGTTTGAACCTTCTGTTAATCAGACGGTAATTCAAAACTATCCACTCCCTCGCTCATTGATCAATGCCTGATGGCCTATACCAACTTGGTCTGCAAACCAGTTGGACGGCGCGGCTTCAAAAGGTCTTGCAGAGGCAGATGCCATTGGCGTCGTGACCGACCTTTTGGTCATTCCCTGGACTTATGTGTGGCAGAACCTGTTATAGCATCTTCAAAAAAGACAGTAAACTCCGACTAAATATCGCTAACTTGGATGAAATTATGGATCTTCTAACCAGCATTATCGGAGAAATCGAGCTCCACGCCGTGGAGGGCATCCGCAGATGCTTCGCACAGGGCGTTAATCCGAACGACCATTTCAATGGTGTCCCGCTCATCTATGAATTGACAAGCGAATACACCCGTTCACCAAGGTTCAAGGATTGCGTGAGGGCATTTGTGGATCATGGGTTGGAATTTGAAGACGAAGCCCTGTTGGCCGTCTTGCTTGACGATGCGGCCCTGCTTGACGGTTATATCGGCAATCACCCGGAAACCACTTCCAACCGGTACACGCTTCGATGCGCCTATACACCCCTGTATGAGGCGACCCTATTGCATATCTGTGCCGAATTCAACCACGTGTCCTGCGCTGAGGTTCTTATAGGCCACGGTGCCGATGTCAATGCGCGCGCAGGAACCGACGAGGACGGATTCGGTGGCCAAACACCCGTTTTTCATACCGTTAATCAAAATCACAATCAAAGCATGGATGTGCTGAATTACCTGCTTTCCAAAGGGGTGGATTTGAAGGTAACCATTCCCGGAATCATATGGGGCAAGGGATACGGATGGGAGACACTGATCCCTGCCGTCAACCCGATCAGCTATGCCATGATGGGCCTGCTTCCCCAAATGCACCGGGATGAAGTAACCATTTCGAAAGTCGTCACAACGTTGCTGGGACATGCCTATGGAATGGAATATATCCCCAAAAATGTGCCATGTGCTTACCTGAAAAAATAAGAAAAGGCGTATGAACGAATTCGTGTAAATTATTCAGATTATGGCCAAAGAAAAAAGTATACCCGACGGAGTTTCAGCAGTGCTGCCTATGTTGGTATGCCGGGATGTTTCCGCTGAAATAGATTTTTGTAAAACCACTTTCAATGCGTTGGAAGTGCTGCGCAGACCGGGACCGGATGGCAAAGCCGCCCATGCCGCATTGGCGATCAACGGGGCGATGGTTTTGATTGAATGTGAATGGCCAACGCTGTCAAGCCGTCCACCGCAAGCGGATGGAAGCTCCCCGGTGATCATTTATGCCTATGTGGAAGATGCAGATTCGGCCATCGAGAAAGCGGTGGCTGCCGGCGCGAAAATATTGCGTCCTGCGGAGGACCGGTTCTGGGGTGATAGAACCGGAAGAATCTTGGATCCCGAAGGGCACGTATGGACGATTTCGAGCCGGATAGAAGAAACCACAGCGTCCGAAAGGGAAAATCGCTGGTCTAAAATAGCCAACCGTTGAAAAGCCCCTCCCGGATTATCCCTTTCGCAATAACACCCATACTCATCGTACCTGTCAGCGGATCGGATAGCATGGACCTGGATGAATTGTAGGGGATCCTACCATTCCTGGATTATTTGCAGGATGGGGAAGGGGAGGCCCGGAAGCAGTATGTGCAGCGTTTGATCAGCCATAGGTCTTCGGGGCAGTAACCGATCGTCGGCGACATGGAAACTGAAATTTTGGCAGTATCTGGTTGATGAAATAACGGTTGTGGTTGTTGTCGGTAGTCCAATTGTTAAATTATGATAACGTTTCGTGTCTGGGCCAAACATTGCACCTTTTTTGATGGTTTGCTGGATATGAAAAAGATGCTGATGATCCTTACCTCGCACCCGGATATGGAAAACACGGACGGCAAAACCGGTGTTTGGCTGGCGGGGTTTACGGAAGCCTATTATGCCTTTGTTGACGAGGGATTTGAAGTCACATTGGCCAGCCCGAAGGGCGGGAAGCCGCCGGTTGATCCGATGAGCGAACGACAGGAGCAGGATACCCCGCTGAACGGACGTTTTCTAGCGGATGTGGATGCGCAGCTGGCCTTCGGGAATACCTGGAAGCTGGACGAAGTGCATGCCGGGGATTTCGATGCTGCCTATTTTACGGATGGCCATGGATCGATGTGGGACTTTGTTGAAGACAGACGCGCCGGACAGCTTGTGCTGGATTTCCAGGATGCGGGCAAACCGGTGGCGCTGGTTGGCCACGGCACGGCGGCACTGATCGCCGCCAACGGCATCCGGGATGGCTTTTTGCAGGGCAGGCGGATTACTGCGTTCAGCAATACGGAAGAGGCGTTATTGAAAAGGCACCATCATATCCCCTATGAACTGAAGACCCGCCTGAAAACGCTGGGTGCGGACTGCCGCAAGGGCATTATCCCGTTCACCCCGCACGTGGAAGTGGATGGTTTGCTGGTCACCGGGCAAAACCCGCAGTCGGCTGCGACCGCTGCTCAGGTGCTGGCCAAGGAAGCTGAAGGGGAACTGCTGTTTGGGTAGGGGGGTGTTTGTGCGACAGGTATAGCTCCCTTCTTTCCGCATTGGCCTGATTGTTGCCTTTGTGTCCATTATGGAATCCTCTCCCTTTTCGTCACCGTCATACGCTGCACAAAGTCTGCCCTTGCGGGTAACGTATAAAAAGCGGGACTATTCCGTCCGATTGGCCGAACCCCGGAAAATCACCGCGGATTGCCAGCGCCTGGAAATCCTGTTGGATGGCCGGGTGCAGGTGCTGGAACGCAAAGGCGGGCGTTGGCATTTTGCGGAATTGCCGGAGGGGGCGGATGACAATCTGGCACCGGAAATCTGGCGGGTGCTTTGCCTGCGGTACCGGGTGTAGGTTTTGGTGTCATTTGGCAGGCTTTTGGGTTACGTTTTCCCGTTCCATATTATCCATTCTTGGGTTACTTCCAATGATATAACAGGTATAATGAATGTCATGACTTGGGCCTCCCGAAAAACAGCACATATCCATCGGCATCTTCTATTTCAAAACCTCTTAAATTATCGCCATTGTCATGAACAGGCTTGCTAAATGTCACACCATTTGAACGATATTCCTCAAACAACGTGTCTGGTTCAGCAGCGGAAATATAAGCATCCAAGGGTGCCCATTCGTGTCGCGTACGATTAGGAATGGGTTTTATATCAGGAGCAACTGCCTTAAGCATAATCGAAATATGGTCGCGACCAACAATAGCCCAGTAAGGGTTTTCGTCCGGACCCATATATCGGATTTCAAACCCAAGTTTATCAACATAGAATGAAACCGAAATTTTCAAGTCTGCAATAATAAAACAGGGCATGATGTAAGTGAGATTTTTCATCAGTATAAATTGTTTATTGACTTATAATCTGTTCTTTCGCGGCATCAATGAGATCGCTACGCTACGTTTTTAATGGTGATGAAGCTTGCACGAGCTGGATTTATTCATGCTCTTTTTTGAACGGCAGCTCATGCAGGTTTCATTGTGTGCCGTGGTTGTGATTCCACAGCGTTCTCGAAGGGTTAGGACGATATTTCTTCTCCAAGCGTAATCCGGTGTCCATCAATGGTCCGGATTGAAAACTCCCGTTGTCCCCAGGGTTTGTTTTCGATTTCACTAAGCACCTCGACTTGCTTTAACTGAAATTCTTCATACAACGCGTCAATATTCGACACTTCTAAATAAGCCACGTATGAATGGCAGCCAATTTCATAAGCGGGTTGGTCGTCAGGACATTCACCAAGCATCATATTAATGCTGTCTCGAATTAAAAAATGCCATCCGCTTTCTTCCCATAACGTGTGGAAGCCCAATTTGTCAATGTAAAACCCGGCGGATCTCTTTAAATCGTTTACGGCCAAAACATACCTGCAGTCTGTGATTTTCGGTTTCATATTTTTATCGTGTTATAATGCTTCCTATCAATCAAATTGCCCCGGCATTTACCAGAAGCTCCTCAATTTCAACATATCCCTTTTTATTTGCCCACGCCAAAGGTGTGGCCCACGGTGTTCCCGCCATGTTGGGGTCTGCGCCCTGTTTAAGTAGGTAATTCACCATTTCTGCCTGTCCCCATCTTGCTGCCATCCCTAACGGGGTGGATTGGTATTCTTCGTCAACAGGGTTTAAATTAGCCCCGTATTTTATCAGTAGCTCTGCTTTGGGTATATCGCCCTTCTGCGCCATGTCATGAAGAATGGTCACATGATGCCAACTCATCGTATTCGGGTTCATTCCTTTCTCCATCATATAAGTGGCACCGTCTAACCGTTCGAAATAGTAAAATTGGGTCCACTTGAGAATCGACGGAACTTTGGCCCCAAAGCGCATCAAAAGATCAATCATTGTACGGTTGTTTCCCTTGGCCGCAAAAAGCAAAATCCCTTCGCCCCAGAAACAGGTTTCGTCTTTTGCGGACTCAGGGTGGTTTTTTAGTATTTTTTCGGTTTTTCCTAAATCCTCATCATAAACTGCTTTTTCAAACTCTTTTTGCAATCCGGTTCTGCTGAAATGAATTTTCCCATTATCCCCTTTGAACTTATGCCGGGAGCTGTCGGTGGCATACTCGTTCAATAAAGTCGAAATTTCATCGTAGCCCCTGTCTTGTGCAACTGTTTGCAGCGTGTCCAAAAAGGGATATGTTTTATAGCTCGGGTCATGCGCTCCATTGTCCAACAAATACCTGACTAAAACGGTATGCCCTTCCCGGACAGCAAAATGGATAGGTGGGGTATAATTGTATTGTGCGTAAATCAATTCCTGACATTGGTCAACCAGTTCTTTTATTTTGTTGATGTCTCCCGCTTTGCTTGCGATGAGCATGTCCCATACCCCGGTAGTGGTGGAGATGCCCCCATTGGAAAGACTCATCGGCAATTCCAGTTTCAGCTCATTGGGTTGTATCATGATCATTGCATTTTATTTATCTCCCATCTTAAAAGCATCAGATGTATCGAAGCCATTTCTTTTCGGGATGACCAGACTTGTAGCGGCCATACCACCGGCAAAGGAAGTAGAGCACAACAATATCAGCGGCAAACACGAGGTAGAGGAGGGGCAAGCTCCAGCGAAAAGATTCCTCAACATAGGTATAAGGCGCTGTTTTATACCATTCGTGCGGCGTGTATCCGATCTTAATCCATTGAACCAGCAGGGCGCTGAGGTGAATCACTAAGATGTGGAGCAGGTAATAAAAGAAAGGCACGCGCCCGAATGTTTTCATTGCATCGGCAAACCAACCGGTTGCTTTTTCTGCCCAGGGCACCAATGCAATAATTGGCCCGAGTGTCATGGCCAGGAACAACGGGGAGGCTGGATACTTGGACTGATTGAGTAGCCGGAAGATAAAAGGAACACCTTCGGAAGGCTGCTGCGCAATGACGATACTGCCGATCACGATAAAAAGCAGGATGGCTGTCAATCCGATTGCAAGACATGCTTTGCGCATCTTCTCTTCGCTCATCGTGCAAATCGTTCCAAAACCATAGCCGGCAGCCATCACGCCAATCCATGGAATGATCGAGTAAAGTACGGCTACACCCTCGTATGATTCAAAACCGGAAGGATAGATAAACTCCCAGAACTTTGCGAACGCAGACTGACTGCCTGTCGGCAGGAGGTAAGGCACGTTACTGAAGACGGATTGAATTAAAATGATCATCAAGCCAACCACACCCACTACCCGTGGACTAAACCAGATGAGCGCTGCCAGCAACACCATACACCAGCCCAGCATCCAGATAATACCGGCCAAGAAAAATTCAGCATAGTTAATATGAAATGCCCACAGGAAACGGATGAGTGTAACTTCGAGCACCACCAGCATCAGTCCTCGTATAACAAGGTAACTGGCAAGCTTTGATTTGCCACCGATTTTAACCCCATAAAGAAACGCGCTGGTGCCAGCAAAAAAAGCAAAAGCAGGCGCGCAGAAATGGGTGATCCATCGCGTGAAGAATACACCGGCTTCGGGCCCGCCAGCCGGAACGGCTGAATAGACACGCACATGGTCAATGGCCATCAGTACAATAACCAATCCGCGGAGAAGGTCAACGGATTGTATCCTACGGGTGGATGTCAACGAAATTTTCGGGAACGTATCAGTGCTCATAGTATTGTGATGATTAAGGTTCACTATTCAATCGGTTGTATAAATCTCAAGGTGTTGCCATCGGCATCCGTTACATAAAATTCACGGTTGCCCCAACTTTGATTATAGGGACCTAAGTGTACAGGGGATTCTTTTCTGTGGGATTGATCCAATCCCCTCATGGTATATTTTTTAAATAAGTTGTCAATGTCATCAACCAGCACATTTGCTGCAATTCCTATTTTCTGGTCTCCTTCCAAACTTGTCAGAATAAGCGCCGCATCTCCGTTTTTCAAAGCAACTACCCAGTCGTCTGACGAGGCTCCGGGCTCGCTAAGTTGAAAATCCAGCACTTCGGTATAAAACCGGATGGCAGTTTTCATATCGCTGCATCGGAAAATAGGAATCATTTTCATGTTGGTCGTTTTGATTAATGGGTTACACAAAAAACGGAACGGCCTGCCTGACATTCGAATGGTTTTTTACTTCGTTATTCATTGTTAATGAAGTTTTGGTTAACTTTAAGTTGATGCCGCAATTCTGAAACCGATACACTCATCCTTAGCGTCCAGGGCGATCGAATACCGTTTTGATACCGTGCAATGGATGTCCCAATTATGGTGACAGCCTCCACGTAAAATCCGTTCATTGGCCCCGCTTAAATGTGGGGTTCCGTCTTTGGGTATTTTAAATATATCGTCTTGAGCATCATCCTGACACCATTCCCATACATTGCCGCTCATGTCGTATATACCCAATTGATTGGGAGCTTTCAGTCCGACATCATGGGTTTCCGTGCCCTTTTCCGTGTTTTTTAATCGGTGCAGGAGAGCCGGGTCAGTGATCTTTCCGCTGTTTTGCTCATACCATCCAGCCTCGCTCAGATTGTTGCTGCCGCTAAACGGGAATCCATCACGCCAATGTGTTCCGCCTCTTGCTGCATACTCCCATTCGGTTTCGGAAGGCAAGCGAAAGGATATGTCATTACGCAAGTTGAATTTAGATCCATTGGAAGCATTCAGCTTATCCAAAAACCCCTTGTCGGATGTAATGTCGTTGAATGAAACACACTCCACAGGCCTGTTTTGTCCGTTAAAACGTGATGGGTTGCTGCCCGCGATGTATTCCCATAACCGCTGGGTGACTGGATATTTCGAGATGCAGAAATCAGCAATGCTTATGTTTATCTTTTCTCGTTCACCAAATGAATAGGCTGCATCTCCCGTACCCTTTACAAATATCATTGGGAATGTGTAATTGATTTCGGGAAAGTTTATTTCAAAATTTGTCATGGGTGATTGGAATGTATTTTATATCATGACCGGTTTGGCTACGCATTTTTTAAGTTGGTCATCGTTCGCCATACGGCTTTCCAAGTATCCCCGTGCCTGTTGAATACAAGGATATCTGTGCCGGTATCATGGAATACTTTGCCTTGTTGTTCGTACCGCATCTCAAAATCATAGTTTATGATGGCTGTGTTTTCAAAAATGTGAACATGGGGGTTACCTTCCCAGTAAAGCAGTACGGTAGAGTTTTCCATAAAATCCACATAGGATTGGATGCACATGGTCCTGCCGGTCGCTTGATGCTTCAGATCGGGGCTGTTGAACACGATTGTTTCATGGAAATAATCGTCAAGTTCTTCGAACCGCTTTTCATACCAGCAGCGATTGATTTTTTGCATCAGTTCCCAAAGGATTTGTGATGATGTATGTGTCGTATGGCTCATGGTTTTAGATTTAATTCACATTGTCTACTCGTCTTCCGCAAAAGTGAGGATATACCCGTTGATGCCCTATATGGAAAATTCCGCGATACCATGAAACATTTTCTCCAGCCCTTTTACCATACCACCCTGAATCAACGGGCGTAAATAGTGGATTTCTATAATGCCCGCATGTTGCTTTTGAATACACGGTTGTTGCCTTGCCTCTTGCTATGCACTAAGATAAGTAATATAAAGCTGATAACCAATGGAATGCAATATAAGTTACCCACAATTCCCCAACAGTTTGTGGATAAAGCACCGGAAAATGCAAAGAAAACAGAAACTAAAAAGAACGCTGACCCAATTTGAAGACCATTGGATCAAACCATGAAAAATCTTCACATGTTTATTTATGGACGGAGACCCAAACTTTCCAATTGCTGTATTACCGCTACTGGATAGTTTGCCTGAATAAAGCTAATATAATTGGCGGCAGCGGCCGACGCTCCAGCCGATAGCCGTTCATATTTTCGGTTACGGGATTCCCGCCTTTCACAGCGGCCACATTAACGCCACAGGCATTATGCAGGCTTAAGGGGATGGCTGGATTGGTATAGTCCACCAGAAGCAGCTTGTGGTTTGGCTGATAGGTGTCATGGTGGCTTTGGGGCGCGTGCGAACTGTTGAAACCCGGACGTACGGTCACGTCGTGCAGGCTAAGTACCCAAATAGATAAAATTAGTCACTACGTAACATTACGTTAGCACATATTACTTTATGCTATTGGCTTATTATTCAATGATTTTGTCGGGTTATTGGTAGTGCATGCGAACCGCTAACAGTAATTTATCGATTCGGGCCGTTTTCTACCAATATGCGCTCGCCGGTGTCGAACGATTGCGCGTATTCCCGTGGTGTCATCCCGAAAAATGATTTGAACGACCGGCTGAAGTACTTAGGGTCATTGAAGCCCACCTGATAAGCAACTTCGCTAATAGTTGAATGGGGCTGGTTTTCCAATAGCTGGGCAGCCTTTCGGAGTCGGATTGAATTGATGAATTCGATGATATTCAAATCGGTAAGTTGTTTTATCTTTTGATACAGCGCGGTGCGGCTTATGCCTACTTTGGTAGCCAATGCATTGACGTTAAACTCGCTTTGGGCCAGGTTATTTTCTATGATTGTTATGATTTTCGATAGCAAATCATGGACTTTTATCGTGGGAGCAGTTGCATGGGGTTCGAGAAGATATTCCCGAATGAATTTCTTGCGTATACGTTCCCTGGTTTGCAGAATATTTGAGATTTTCAATATCAATGCCTCGAAGCTGAAAGGTTTGGTGATATAATCATCGCTGCCCGTTTCCAATGCAGCGATAACGTGTTCGGGGGCGGTTCTAGCCGTCAATAAGACCACTGCGATATGGTTGGTTTCAGCCTCTGATTTTATTTTCTGCAGTAATTCCATTCCATTGCTAACGGGCATCATGACATCGCTGACAACGATATCGGGCTGCGTTTTTTTGATCAATTCCCACGCTTCTGAACCGTTGCATGCCTCAATGACCGCATACTTGCTGCGCAATCCATCGGCGATGAATGCCCTTAATTCTCCGTTATCATCAACGACGAGAATAAGGGGTTTTTCTCCGTTAAGTACCTTGCCAGGAGATTCCTTGATAAGGGAATCTTTTTTAGCAAGATGTTCAGCAGTGGAGAAATTTGCCGCGTCCGGCAAGGATATGGCCGGCTTATCGTTACTTTCGGTAACGATAAGGATCTGTTGGTCAAAATGGCGGTTGCCCGCGGGGAGCGAAACAGTAAAGCGGGTATTAATTTCAGGTACATCTGTTGTCTTTTTGCAAAGATTGCTTTCTACCGTAATGGTACCGCCGTGTAATTTGACGAGACCTTCTGACAAAGCAAGGCCGATGCCTGAGCCGGCCGCTGGCCCCTTTGAATTCTTTATAGAATCATGCGCTTGGTAAAACTTGCCGAAAACAGCATCCAATTTGTCGTCGGGTATTCCGATACCACTGTCTTCTACGATGATTTGGACCAACCCATCGGGATATGCTTCCAAAGGTGCAGTTTTCCTTAACTTCACATGGATATTTCCCCCTTCTGGTGTAAATTTGAATGCATTGGAAAGGAGGTTGAATACCACTTTTTCGAGCTGTTCAGGATCTGCCCATAAGGTTAGCGGTTTGCCCCATTCATTATCGAAGTAGAGGCGGATATGCTTTTCATCGGCATGGTACGCAAAGGTTTCGGTGATTTGGGCAAGAAAACCCACAACTTCGATCCGGTTGACACGGAGCCGCATAAGCCCGCTCTCTTGCTTTCTGAAATCCAGTATCTGATCGACAAGCCTCAGCAATCGCTGCCCATTGCGCTGTGCCGTGCCTAATAGAGCCTTAAAGGTGTCGGGCATGGCCGATTCATCCAATAATCGTTCAATGGGCCCGATAATCAGGGAAAGCGGCGTGCGGAATTCATGGGAAATGTTGGCAAAGAAGTTCAGCTTCTCTTCGTGGATTTCCCGTTGTTTTTCGAGGGCCATATGTTCAACCAATAGCTCATGCTTTAGCTTGTTGCGTACGCTGATGAATTTCAAGCATGCGTAGACAGCTGCTGTTGCCAACAGTACGTAAATCAGATGTGCCCACCAAGTTCGCCAAGGAGGTGGGAGTATGCTGATATGCATCCTCGCTGGAACATCGTTCCAAACCCCATCATTGTTTGCGCCTTTGACTAAGAGTGTGTAATCACCTGCGTTCAGATTGGTATAGCTCGCTATTGGAGCGTCTACATAATTCCATTCATTGTCAAAGCCCTCAAGTTTATAAGCATATTTGTTCTTTTTAGGCATGATGTAATTCAAAACAGCGAATGCTATTGAAAAGACATCTTGATCATGGGTCAATGTAATGGATTTGGTTACGGATATATGTTGGCGCAGTACATCGGTGATACCGGGAACCACTGACTTATTGAAAAGCTTAAAATCTGAAAATATAATTGGAGGCATAAAGGCGTTGACTTTCATACTGTCCGGAGCGAATACGGTGAAACCACGCGCGTTGCCAAAAGCCATGTGGCCATTTTCCAATTTACAAAAAGCACCAAAATTAAATTCATTGCTGTTCAGGCCATCGGTTGAGTTGTAGTTTCTGATTAATCCCGACATGGGATTGAATCGACATAGGCCTGCATTGGTGCTTAACCAGAGATTGCCTAAGTTGTCCTCCAATATTCCAAATATGTTATTGCCGGGTAGACCATTGTCTGTATGATATCGGGTAAATGTACCATCGTGCGGATTATATCGATTCAACCCATCGTTGTAAGTTCCCACCCAAAGGTTTTTTCTGCTGTCTTCAAAAATGCTGATGATGAGATTGCCGCTGATAGTTTTTTTGTCTGCGGGGTCTGACTTAAACACCTTAAACTGGTCAGTACCAAAACGCTTTAGGTTAAGTCCATTTCGGGTACCTACCCAAAGGTTTCCCGCTGAATCTTCGAAAATCGTCCGGATATGGTCTGAACTGATGTGCGGGTATCGAACTGCTTCAAAGCTGTTGGCGTGGCTTTTGCGTTTGATGTTCAAACCACCGCCATAGGTGCCGATATACAGGTCGCCCTGCCTATCTTGGGCGATAGCGTAAATGCGATTGTCGGAAAGGGAATTCGGATTACGCGGATCATGCCTATAGTGTTTGAATGACTGTTTTCCCTTTTCAAGGGCATTAAGACCGCCTTGAAATGTGCCGATCCACAATGTCCCTTCATCATCTTTGAAAAGCGTCTTTACATGATTATGGCTAAGTCCCTTTTTGTCTTTAGGATGATGCTGGAAACTGGTGAATTTCCCCGTTGCTCTATCATAATGATTTAATCCTCCGCCTTCCGTACCGATCCACAAATTGCCGCCTTCATCATGTACAAAAGAACTCACCACGTTATAGCTCAAGCTGTTGATGTTTGGACGATGATCGAAATTATGGAAATTAGGTATATCCGGATCCAAAATATTGACCCCGCCAAAGTAAGTGCCGATCCATATGGATCCCCGGCTATCCTGAAAGATGGGTCTGACGGAATTATTGCTAAGCCCATTGGAATGCTGGTCGGTGTATGTAAAAAACTTGCCATCCTGGTAAAGACTGAGGCCATTGAATGTCCCTAACCAAATATTTCCTCTCCGATCTTCTAGGATGGATCGTATATCATTGTCAGGAAGCGTGTGTTTATCTCCCGCTAGGTGTTTGTAGTAAGTGAATGTTCTTGTTGTTTTATCAAGGATATTGATGCCGCCATTTTTGGTTCCGATCCATAATTTGCCTTTTTCGACCTCGGATATGGTATTGATCCAATTGTCATTCAACGAAACATTTGTTTCGCCTTTAACAAAGTATTCCTTTACAATCAATTTATTGGGGAGTTCTTCGTCGCATATAGCGCTCAGCAGACCATTTTCGGTGCCAAGCCAAAGCACGCCTTCTGAATCTTCGAATAAGCTTCTTACAATGGAAAATATATGTTTGGTAGTACCAATGGTTACCTCGAAAGCGCTTAAAATCAGCTTGGCCCTGGGAACTGCTCCTTCATCGATTTTGAAAAGTCCGCCGTTGCTGGCTATCCAGATATGCCCATGCCTGTCTCCTATAATGGCGTATACTGAAGGCTCATCCTGGTCTGTCGCTGCTGGCGATCCGGGCAATGGGATGTGGGTAAAGTTATCGTATGTACGATTATACAGATTTAGGCCATTGCTGGTACCTATCCACAGCCGTTGGTATTGGTCTTCGAAAATCGCCTGGATAAAATTATCGCTCAGCGAAGTGGTGTCATCAGGTGCATTCCGGTATACGGTGAAATTCCCTGCGTCATATTTGTTCAGTCCATCCCGTGTTCCGACCCAAATCAGCCCTAAGTAATCCTGATTAATGGCGTATACGGTACCCTGCGATAACCCATCGACCACATCAAGATGAGTAAACTTCATGTGGGGATGCTGGGCCGATGTTTCGGACGCCAAAACGCATAATACCAAACAACATAAAATGAAGTTCCTGAACAGCATGGGCTGTGGATATAATTGGTTTACAAATCAGGATAAAAATACAGTTTTATTTTATTACCTGCGACGCCAATCGGGCGTTTTAAATAGAAAAGCCATTTTTTACCCCTTTTTTTGTCAAAAAATGCACTCGCAACTCGTTCAACTTTTTCAATTTTACCCCCTGAAAGAGGGCGGTTTTTCCGCCCGGCCAAGTATAACCATTATCGTCAGCAGTCATCTTTGTACAAGTGCCACTGGCTTCTGGCGACGTGTATAACCAATTCTAGAACTAAATAAGGTAACGATGAAACCACAATTACTGAAAGTATCATTTGGACCCGCACAATCATTCAGTGTTAGGCAGGATTCAGAACCATCTATTAATAATAGGTGGCATTACCATCAGGAGTTGGAACTGATCCATTTCAACCAAGGTGAAGGCATGCAGTTCATTGGGGATAGCATGAGGCGGTTCGACCGTGGTGACATCTTGCTTGTTGGGCCGTACCTTCCGCATCATTGGCGGTTTGATGACCTGTATTTTGAGGAACTCAGCAATGCCCATGTGGATGTCCGGGTAGCTCACTTCAGGGAAGACCTATGGGGAAATTGTTTTTTAAACCTTCCGGAAAACAGGTCGCTGAAAGATATGCTGGAAAAATCGAAAAGAGGCATTAAAGTCAATGGAAACAATAAAGCGGCGATAGCGTCATTGTTGGCGGAAATGCTGAATGCAGATGGGGCAGAACGGCTGATTATCTTAACGCAGATCTTGGTGGAAATTGCGGGAAAAAGCGAGATTGAGCTGCTTTCGTCTGTCGGATTCCAGTCAACGGTGGAGCGGGCGGAAGAGGAGCGGTTAAGGGACGTATATGAATATTCGTATCGCAATTTCCGGAAAAAGATCCATTTGGATGAAATCGCCGAGGTTGCCAACGTGAGCCCTAATTCCTTCTGCCGGTTCTTTAAATCCCGTACACGTAAAACCTACTCGCAGTTTTTAACCGAAATTAAAGTGGGGCAGGCCTGCAAGCTTCTGATCGAAAACCGACTAAATGTTAAGCAGGTCTGTTTCAGCAGTGGGTTCAATAATTTTACGAGTTTTTACAAGAGCTTTAAGGACATCACTGGCCGGAGTCCGCTTAGCTACCAAAAACAATACGTGAACACGTTATAACCTGCCTAAGACTTGTCAACTCATGAAGCTTAGAAAAATCAGTCTACTTGTATATTTTGTACTAGCCTTCCTGGCAACAACCGCTCAGGTTACCTGGGAAGAGGTAATGCCCGGTATTTGGAAAGGAAGCATTGGGGTCCCCGATGCATATAATTTCCAGACAGCGACGGATGCACAGCCGCGTGAGGCGGCCATCAATGCGATGGGTGATGCCCCGTTTCCGATTACGAGGGAAAAGATAACCGCAGTTGTGGTGGATGGCAGAACCTACCTGCGCCTTCCGCTTGAGAAAGGCGAGCAACTGTATGGTTTCGGATTGAACTTCCAAAGTGTCCATCAGCGCGGAAAGGTACTGCACTTGCATGTAGATCATTATGGCGGCAAGGACAATGGCCGTACGCATGCACCGGTTCCATTCTACGTGTCATCAAAGGGATATGGGGTGTTCATCAACGCAGCACGTTACATAACCGTGTATGCAGGCACTGCGGTTCGGCTGGATAGTGATGATTTTCCGGAGGTAAAAGATCGAAATACGGATAAAAGCTGGTCTTCGCGGCCCTATTCCGATGCGGTGGAATTGCTGGTGCCTGCTGCGGGGGTAGAATTTTATGTTTTCGCGGGTCCTTCGCCGCTTGAGGCCGTAAGCCGCTTCAATTTATTCAATGGTGGTGGCTGTTTGCCGCCACGGTGGGGCCTGGGTTTCACACAACGGGTCCGAACACTGTATACGGCGGAAGACGTGGCCGAAGAAGTACAGACCTTTGCTGACAAGGGATTTCCCCTCGATTTCGTAGGACTTGAACCGGGTTGGCAAAGCAAAGCGTATCCATGTACGTTCGAATGGGATACCGGGCGTTTCCCTAATCCGGAGCGATTTGTTAACGATATGCTTAACAGAGGCATCAGGATTAATCTCTGGACCAATCCCTACGTGTCCCCCCAATCGCCCATATATAAGTCAATACTGCCGTTTACCGGGTCACATACGGTATGGCTGGGAGCTGTTCCGGATTTTACCGTTGCGGGGGCAAGAACCCTGTTCTTTGACCAATTGAGGAAAAGTCAAATAGCCATCGGTGTGAGTGGCTACAAGTTTGACGAGGTTGACGGCTATGACCATTACCTGTGGCCTGATGTGGCTGCGTTCCCTTCCGGGAAAAGTGCTGAACAAATGCGCCAAACCTATGGCTTGTTGATACAACGGTATAGCACAGCGCTCTTCCGGGAACGCAATCAACGGACATTCGGCCTTGTCCGGGCATCCAATGCCGGAGGAGTGTCTTACCCGTATGTGATTTATAACGACTATTATAACCACGAAGATTTTATAACGGCGTTGATCAATAGTGGATTCTCAGGAGTGCTATGGACACCCGAAGTGCGCGCTTCAAAATCTGCTGAGGAATGGCTAAGACGCATGCAGTCTGTTGTGTTTTCGCCCATGGCTATGATTAATGCCTGGTCAAGTAGCACCAAACCCTGGTCTTACCCTGAAGTGGAAAGCGGGGTCAAGGAAATGGCGCTGCTGCGCATGCGCATGATGCCGTATTGGTACAGCGAATTTGCGAAATACCATTTTGAGGGAATACCTCCTTTCAGGGCCATGAACCTGGAACCAGGTTTCCATTCGGAGGTCGCTGAAGAGCGGAAATCTGCCGATCTGGAGGAAAATCCCTATGCTGAGGCAGTGAGCAAAGAAGTTAAAGATCAATACATGGCGGGACAATACCTTTTGGTAGCACCCATGTTTGCGGGCAAACCGACTCGGACAGTGATTTTGCCGAAAGGCCGGTGGTTTGATTTCTATACCGGTGAATACGTTGGCAATGGCGAAGTGATTTCCGTGACCCCAGGCTTAGACCGGATACCTGTTTATGTAAAAGACGGGGGTATCGTCCCGTTCGGCCCTGCACTGATGCACGCACCCAAGCCGAACGAAAAAATCGATTTGGAAGTCAGGTATTATGGAGATAAACCGGGAAACTATAGGCTGTATGATGACGACGGAGAAACCTATGACTACGAAAGAGGAAGGTACACGTTCCGTGAAATACGGATAGCCAAACAGAACAATGGCACATTGAAAGCCAGTATTTCACCACCCGAGCAAGGCAAACCCAACACGATTGCGTCTGTCAAATTCATCGCAATGACGAAATAAGCTGAGATCCATGAAGGCGGAAATTTATATCATCTGGTTACTTCTTGCTATACTCCCTAGCGGTATGGCACGTGGTAGTTTGGACGGTGGCGACGCTACCGATATCTACGAAAAAGCAGCAGCGCGCCTGAAAAGGCAAGTGTTGCTCGAGGCCGAGCGAGCCGCTCAGGAACCACCTGTCACCATAACGGCATGCCGTTCCTCCAGAAGTGCGGGCGGAAAGCATGATTTTTACTCCGAAGGCGATTATTGGTGGCCCAATCCCGAAGATCCCGAAGGGCCCTATATTCAACGGGATGGTCTGACCAACCCAGATAATTTTGTGGAACATCGCTTAGCGTTGATCCGCCTCAGCGGGATAATCGGAGCATTGGCATCTGCTTATAAACTGACAGGAGATGAAAAATATGTGCGTGCTGCGATTCCGCATTTGATGGCTTGGTTTATCGATTCTGATACCCGCATGAACCCCTCGTTATTGTATGCACAGGCGATCAAAGGGCGGTTTACGGGACGCGGTATCGGTATCATCGACACCGTACACCTTATAGAGGTGGCACAGGGGATTTTAGTGATGGAAGCTGCTATGGGTACTACGTTATCCGCTTCCATTAAACAGTGGTTTGAAGCCTACTTGGACTGGCTAATGACCCACCCTTATGGCCAAGCAGAGATGAATGCAGAAAACAATCACGGCACATGTTTCGTTCTGCAGGTTGCTTCCTTTGCCACATTGACCGGAAACGCTGAGCTATTGTCCTTTTGCAAGGACCGGTTCAAGTCCGTGTTGCTGCCAAACCAAATGGCAGTAGATGGCAGTTTCCCACGGGAAATTAACCGAACCAAGCCTTACGGATATTCCATATTCAACCTTGATGCAATGGCTGCGATTTGCCAGATATTGGCATCGCCGGAAGACAATCTATGGAAATACGTAACGCCAGATGGTAAATCCATCGGTAAAGGGATTGCTTACCTGTTCCCTTTTATCAGGGATAAAGCGGAGTGGCCGTTTCCATCGGATGTAATGTACTGGGATAATTGGCCAGTCGCTCAGCCATTTTTGCTGTTTGGAGCTTGTGCTTTCGGAAACGACAGGTGGTTCAGGACCTGGAGGAAGCTTGAACATCAGCCCGAGGTTGATGAAGTCATCCGGAACCTCCCGATTAAGCACCCGTTGATTTGGATAAATTAAATACAGAACCATACATAGATTACTGATTTTCTCTTCGTTGTTTTATGAAATACTCGAAACTGCCCTTTGCCGCTGTTGTTGTCCTTCATTTCCTTGCCGGTTGTGCGGCCCACTTCCCCGTGGATGAGCGTATCAGCAAAGCGGAGTCCCAAACCAATCTGATGCTGGAAACGATCAGCGCCATGAAAAAAGAGCAAGCGCAGACGAATTTAGTGGCACCACGCACAATGGAAGACGGTCAATTGAAACTTGTCCCTTCCCGGGACTGGACAAGTGGTTTTTTCGCGGGCTGCCTTTGGTATTTATATGAACTGACCAACAAGGAAGCCTGGCGGGAGCACGCCATAGCTTATACCAGCGAGATTGAAAAGGAAAAATTCAACGCAGGTACGCATGATATGGGCTTCAAAATCAATAGTAGTTTTGGAAATGCTTATCGGCTTACCGGCAATTCGCAATATCGGGATATCATCATCAAGGCCGCTCAAACATTGTCCACTCGCTTCAATGCAAAAGTGGGCGCCATCCGTTCCTGGGATCACAATCAGGATAAATGGAGTTTCCCCGTCATTATCGACAACCTCATGAATCTGGAGTTGCTGTTCGAAGCATCGAAACTTACGGGCGACTCCTCATTCTACAGAATAGCCGTAACACATGCTAATACGACGATGAGAAACCATTTCCGCGAAGATTTCAGCAGTTGGCATGTCATCGATTATGACCCGGCTACCGGAGCGGTTGTACATCGACACACCCATCAGGGATATGCCCACAACTCGTCGTGGACAAGGGGCCAGGCATGGGCATTATATGGTTTTACCATGTGCTACCGCGAAACCAGCGATCCGCGCTACTTGCATCATGCAGAAAAGATAGCGGCATATATGCTCAATCATCCCAACATGCCCGACGACCTGATACCCTACTGGGATTTCGATGCGCCCGGCATTCCTGCCGAGCCAAGGGACGCATCAGCTGCTGCAATCATTGCATCAGCGCTATATGAATTAAGCACGTTCAGTGACAATAGCAACGAATACTGTGCAAAGGCGGATACCATCATGATGAACATTGCGCTTACCTATGCTTCTAAGCCCGGCAGCAACAGCGGCTTTATTTTAGGGCATAGTACGGGTTCCAAACCATCCGGTAGCGAGGTGGATGTACCGATCATCTATGCCGACTATTATTATTTGGAAGCTATTATCCGCGCAGCAATGGAGAAGGAGTGAGAGGGTCGGCGATTTTGCCAAGGAAGCTTACTATCAAGCTAATATGCGATATAAATATGGGGTTTATTACGTGTACTTTAGTGAAATGGAAATTTGGAATAATGATCAATAAACCTTAACGAATGCTTATGAATGATGAATTTACTTAGCCTGATCGAAAGATCCTGAATCAATTATATTTAACCAATTATTAAACTTAATCTAAAAATTTAAGGTATTGCTATGAAAATTCTTTCACTTCATTGTAAAATGGGTGTGGGCCTGTGTATGCTTGTTTTTTGCGGACATAGTTCTTTTTCGCTGCACGATAGCACAAAGAGATTCGACGATAGGCCAGCCCAGACCGTAAGATTTGGGGCCAACAATCCGCCGTTACAGCAAGAGATCAGGGGCACAGTTACAGACGCAGATGGACCAATGCCCGGCGTTTCTGTAACGGTGAAGAACAGTCCGAATATCGGAACCACAACCGATTTAAATGGCAAATTCTTTTTGGAGGCACCGAACGAAGATGCAATCCTTGTGTTTTCAATGGTCGGTTTCGAAACCCAAGAAATCCCAATAAAGGGTACGGACATTATCGACGTTGAACTTAAAGTATCTGATAATCAGTTGGATGAAGCGGTAGTTGTCGCTTTTGGTACACAAAAGAAAGAATCGGTAATCGGTTCGATTACTACCATTAATCCCAAAGAACTCAAGGTACCTTCCAGCAACCTGACTACGGCATTGGCGGGACGCTTGGCCGGCATCATCGCCTATCAACGCAGTGGCGAACCGGGCCGTGACAATGCCGAATTTTTCATCCGCGGGGCCACAACATTTGGATACAAAGCATCACCACTTATCCTGATCGATAACATGGAATATACGACAACTGATCTGGCAAGGTTACAGCCGGACGACATCGAAAGTTTTTCCATCATGAAAGACGCGGCCTCCAGTGCACTATACGGCGCAAAAGGGGCAAATGGCGTAATCTTGGTGACTACGAAAAAGGGCGTCGCGGGTAAGCCAAGAATAAACGTGCGTTACGAAAATTCCATTTCCTCACCCACTCAAAACTTGGAGTTTGCGGATCCCATTACGTACATGCAGCTGCACAATGAAGCATATGTAACAAGGGAACCGCTTACACCGATCCCTTATTCGAGGAGCAAGATCGACAACACGATAGCGGGTACTAACCCTGTTGCGTTTCCAACCGTCAACTGGCAGGATGAATTGTTGAGGAAGTCGACAATCAATCAGAGACTGAATTTCAACCTGAGCGGCGGTGGGCAGGTAGCCACTTATTACGTAGCGGCAACCATGAACCAAGACAATGGCATTTTGAAGCAAGATTCGCGAAATCACTTTGATAACAACATCAAACTGATTAGCTACAACTTGCGGTCAAATGTAGAGCTCAATGTATCTAAGTCGAGCAAGGTAACCGTCTTCCTCAACGGAAACTTTGACGATTATAACGGACCACTCGATGAGGGACAGGGAATGTATCGTAAAATCATGCGTTCTAATCCTGCTATGTTCCTGCCATACTATCCTGCCGAGTATGGCACTTCCAAGCATATCATGTTTGGTAATGCTGATCAAGGGCGGTACCTCAACCCTTATGCCGATATGGTGCAAGGTTTTAAAGAGTCTGCACGGTCACTGATGGTTGCGCAGCTTGAACTGAAACAGGACCTGGCTTTTTTGACTTCCGGCCTTTCACTGAATGCAATGACCAACATCAACCGCACGGCCTTCTTTGACCTTCGTCGATCATATGTGCCATTTTATTACCAAATCGGGTTCTATGACAAACTTGCCGATGCAGTGACGATCAGCCCGATCAACCCGGATACGGGTACGGATTTCTTGAATTACATACCAGGTGACAAGGAAGTCGCATCGGTCTTTCATTTTCAGTCGGCGCTCAACTATAATCGGACTTTCGGCGAAAAACATACCGTGGGAGCGATGACGGTATTGATTATGAATTCCAGGTTGGACGGGAATGCGGATAATTTACAAGCCGCCTTGCCATCACGCAATCTGGGAGTATCCGGTAGATTCACTTATGGATATGACAGTCGGTACTTCTTTGAAGCCAACTTCGGCTACAATGGTTCCGAACGCTTTTATCGGACCGAACGATATGGTTTTTTCCCGTCGGCAGGTCTGGCTTGGCAAATTTCTAATGAACCTTTCTTCAAACCGCTGGCAAGTACCATTACCAACTTGAAAATCAGGGGCAACATCGGTTTGGTGGGCCAAGACGCGATTGGTGATAAGGATGACCGGTTCTTTTATTTATCCAATGTAAACATGTTTGAAGAAGAAAATGGAGCCTCCTTTGGAACCGACGGAGGATACAGCCGTTCGGGAATTTCGGTAAGCCGTTACGAAAACTTAGGCATTACGTGGGAAACTTCGCTGAATAGTACGTTCGGATTGGAATTTAGCCTGTGGAATAAGCTGAATGTCATCGCCGAATATTTTACGGATAATCGCTATAACATTTTGATGGATAGGGCGTCTATTCCGAGAACCATGGGATTACAGGGCGATATACCCAAGGCCAATGTAGGTAAGGCCCGGTCAAAATCATTTGAACTTCAAATGGACTACAGCCATTCCTTCATGAATGGATTATACCTTGGGGCGAGGGCCAACCTGACGTATGCTCGGAATTTCTATAACGCCTATGAAGAACCACTGTATGAAGAGCCTTGGCTATACCGGGTCGGCCACCCAACAGCGCAGGAGTGGGGCTACATTGCTGAACGCCTGTTCGTGGATGACGAAGAGGTGAGAAGCTCACCCACGCAATCGTTCGGAAGCTTCCGCACCATGGGAGGGGATATCAAATTCAGGGACGTCAATGGTGACGGGCAGATATCGCCATTGGATATGGTGCCGATAGGCCACCCCACACGGCCTGAACTTATTTGGGGCACACAGTTGACCGCTACCTATAAGGGCGTGGACATCTCCGCATTCATCCAGGGGTCCGCGCAATCATCATTCTTTATTGACGTAGCGCAGACCTCGCCATTCGTACCCTACACGTACAGCGGTGAATCGTTTCCAGCGGGCACCATCCTACAGAATCAACTGTTAAAAGCTTATGCAGACAATCATTGGTCGGAAGAAAATAGGGACTTGTATGCACTATGGCCACGGCTGAGTCCGGTGCTCAACGAAAACAGCGCACAGAACAACACATGGTTCATGCGTGACGGCGCTTTCGTCCGCCTAAAACAGGTTGAATTAGGATACACATTTCCTCAACATCTGATGGAGCATATCCGGGTGTCAAATCTCCGTATTTACGGTACGGTAAACAATGCGTATACCTGGAGTAAGTTTAAGTTGTGGGACATCGAGATGGGTGGAGAAGGGTTGGGTTACCCGGTACAGCGGGTGTTTAATTTCGGTGTACAGATAGGTCTCTAAAGCAAATGACGATGAAAAAGATTAAAATAGCATTCTTTATTGGTTTTGCCATATTAAGTTCCTGTAACAGCTATCTTGACGTAGTTCCGGATAATATCGCCACCATCGACTACGCATTCAACTTACGTTCATCCGCCGAGCGGTTTTTGTTTACGTGTTATTCCTATATGCCGGACAATGGGCATTTCAATACCAATCCCGGCTTTTTTACGGCAGATGAGGTATGGAACCCCAATCCATCGATTGATATCAGCCAAGATTTTTACAGTATTGCTTTGGGATTGCAAAACGAGGCTTCGCCATTCGGCGATTATTGGACAGGGGTAAGAAGTGGCAGGCCAATGTTCACCGCTATCCGCGATTGCAACATCTTTCTCGACAACATCCATAAAGTAGAAGAACTGCAGGAGTTTGAACGACAACGCTGGATTGCGGAGGTACAATTTCTCAAGGCATATTATCATTTTATTTTATTCAGGGAATATGGTCCCATACCATTGATAAAGGCGAATCTGCCGATTTCTGCGGGACCGGATGAAGTGCAGGTAAAACGGCAGCCCGTGGATGAGGTCGTTGATTACATTGTCGAATTACTGGATGAGGCGGCCGCGAATGTCAACTTGCCCGATAGGGTATTGGGCACGGAAAATTCAGAATTGGGCAGGGTGACACGCGCGATGGTATTTGCCTTGAAAGCTAAAGTACTGGTCACAGCGGCCAGCCCGCTTTATAATGGCAATTCGGAATATGCTAGTTTTCGCAACAAGGACGGTATCGAATTATTCAATCCCAATCCCGATCCCAGCAAATGGGAGCGGGCGGCACAAGCATGCAAAGAAGCGATTGATTTTTGCCACGCCAATAATTTTGCTTTACATACCTTCTTCGGCAACCCGGGGTACGTAATTAACGACACGATCCAGGTCGAGCTGGATTACCGTACGGCGCTGACTACCAAGGAAAACAGCACGGAAGTGATCTGGGCCAATACGAATAGCCGTGCCACGGATATGCAGCGGTGGGCGATGCCGCTGATTGCTGCGGGCATTAGCGGATCAGGGCCAAAAGGAATTCTCGCGCCCACGTTGAAGGCTGTGGAACGTTACTATTCTGCAAACGGTGTACCCATCACGGAAGATAAGACCTGGGATTACAGCGACAAAAACGGGCTTCGGGCAGCTACAGCTGACGAGCGGTTTTACGTAAAAGAGGGCGAGCAAACCGTGAAACTGCATTTTAGCCGCGAACCCCGGTTTTACGCAAGCGTGTCGTTTGACCGCGGAATATGGTTTGGCAACTGGGTAAACAACTACAATGTAAACAGTCTGTTCGCTGTGCAGATCCGGGCTGGAGAAATCGCCGCAAGGCAAGGAATCAGCAACTTTTCCATCACCGGCTACGGCATTAAGAAATTGGTCAATATTGAGACCGTAGCGGCGGCGGATGGCAACGTAACGGGAGGAAACCAATCACCATACCCCTGGCCTGAATTTCGGCTCGCCGATTTATATCTACTCTATGCAGAAGCGTTGAATGAAATCAGCGGATACAGCGAGGAAGCCACGCATTGGATTAATTTGGTACGTACGCGGGCCGGACTGCCATCGGTTGAATATTCATGGACGAATTTTTCCATTAACCCAGCCAAATTCCAGAATAAAGAGGGCCTTAGGGAAATTATCCAACAAGAACGAGCCATTGAACTTGCTTTTGAAGGACATCGGTATTGGGATTTAAAACGCTGGAAAACGGCACATATAGAACTTAATCGCCCGATAAAAGGGTGGGATATCACCCAAAAGGATGCGGTATCCTACTACCGGGAAGTGCTGTTGTTTAACCAAAAATTCACAATGCGCGAATATTTGTCGCCCATCCCACTTTCCGAAATGCAGATCAACAAAAATCTGGTGCAAAATCCTGGATGGTAATAGAAACGATGTTTTATCTGATTATGAAATAGTTATAAAGGATGAAGATAATATTGAAAATATTCACGGCTGCCTTGTTGGTAGTAAGCGTGATCCAATCCTGCAAGGAAGAGACGAATGAAATCCTTCACGATGATAGTGCCGCACCCGGCCCAATCAGTGACCCAGTGGCCGAAGCCATTCCCGGAGGCGCCATTATTCGATATGGTTTGCCTGCGGATGAAAACCTGCTGTATGTGAAGGCGGTATACGAACGCGGCGGCAAGGAAGTGGTGTCAAAATCGTCATTGTACAACGATCAAGTGCTTGTAGAAGGTTTAGGCGACACGCAGGAAAGAGAAGTGACCCTGTATGCGGTAAGCCGTTCGGAAGTGGAATCGACACCCGTGATGATTCGAATTACACCCCTCACGCCGACGATTGAAGATGTATTGGAGTCTCTTGACATCGTCGAGTCGTTTGGTGGCATGCGCGTGACATTTGAGAATAAGGCGTCCACACCGGAAACTCCTAGTAACATTGTCATTGGCGTAGTTCGTTGGAATGATGAATTGAAAGAATGGGAAGACATTGATGCGCACTATACCGGATTGGCGCAAGGGGATTTTTCGGTAAGGGGCCTCGACGCAGTAAAAGGGACGTTCGGTTTCTATGTGAAAGATGTATGGGACAACCAATCGGATACCATCTCGACGGAGCTCACGCCTATTTATGAAGAAGAATTAATTGGAACCACCTTTCGGGATATGCGTTCGGGTAGCCCGCAATACCCCATTCCGCAAATTCCACCGCTGCCGGCTTCCGGCGAGCCGATTAAGCATCCTGGCAATTTGGGTTCATGGCCGTGGGCAAGGCTTTGGGATGGCGAACTGGGCAATACAGGCTTCCACACGACAGAGCGGATGGATGTGCCCATTTGGATACCGATTGATATGCGGGTTAAAGTAAAATTAAGCCGATATAGGATTTGGCAGCGCAATAGCAATGGGGGTTACCTTTATTCACACGGCAATCCGCATGAATGGGAAATCTGGGGAACCAATACACCGGAAGACGTGGACAGCTGGGAGCGATTGGATCACCGGGTGATGGAAAAGCCATCAGGATTGCCCTTGGGCCAATTGTCCAACGATGACCTCGCCATTGCCGAAGCCGGCCATGAATATGAGTTTTCAATTGATGCACCGCCTGTCAGGTACATTGCTTGGAAGCATATCGACAGCTGGGCATCCATCGAAGGGGCAACAGGTTTTCTCCACATGGCTGAAATGAAAATCTGGGGCCAGATACAGGAATAAACACTATAAAGTCTTGAAAATGATGAATGTGAAAAAACATATCGGTTGCGGCTTGGCAATTGCATGCCTGGCTGGAATGCTGGTTTCCTGTGAGAAGCAGAATTCTTCTTATGCTGATTTTTTGGAAGATGGAGAAAAAATTTATTCGGGTAGACCGGACTCGCTTCAGACCTTCGCTGGTAACGGACGAATCAAGGTATCATGGGACTTGGTTTCGGACCCTAAAATCACAAAATGCAGGGTATTCTGGAATAATCGAGCGGATTCCGTTGAGGTGCCAATAGCGGATCTGAACGGAAGAAAGCAATTTGAGGCCGTTATTGACGGGCTCTCGGAAGGCACCTACACATTTGAAGTTTTTTCGTATGATGACCGGGGCAATACCTCGATACGAGCCGAAGTGATTGGTAATGTATATGGACCTACGTTTGCGGAGACGCTGCTCAACCGACCCCTCGATTCCGCAACATACACTCCCGAAACGGGGAACCTAGGTATTGCCTGGTTTGGTGCGAATACACAGGTTGCAGTGGTGGAAATCATCAGTACGGATGTTGACGGTGAAGAAATAGAAACAATCATTTACCAGGTACCTAACCCGATTAATCCGAGCAGACCGCCGATCTGGGCGGGCTCTGATACGATAGCGAATTACAAAGAGGGGACATCCTTTAAATATCGAACAGGATATGTACCCGAAGTTACGGCTATTGACACGTTTTATACCGACTATACGGTTATATCTGCCGATGACATTACGATTCCTCCGCTACCTCCTCCTGCCGTTGTGATTAAGGAGGGAAGTCTCCTGATCAAAACGAAGGAGCTGTATCTTGTCGATGGGGTCAACCGCGAGCATCTTATTATGGAGCCGGGTATCCGCGTAGCTGATTTGCAGCATGAGGTAGTTAGCGGTAATGCATATACATTTGCTTCAAGCGTTTATCAGCCGGATGACTTGGCGGTTCCGCGTAGTGACGATGCGTTAATCCGTGACGGAGATATTATTGTATTTTATTATCCCGATGATGAGGAGAATAAGGTTGAGGTAACTGCATCGGTGTACTCAGCATTTAAATTCGCATCTCGAAGCGAGGCCGGAGTCAACTCGCTTAATGCAAATGTGAGTTTTTCGGCAAGCTCGGGTGCTTCCGTGTCTAATGATGTCGCCTATACTGGTTCACCCCAATTTGCATACCTTCAAACGGCTAATAATGCATCCGCGGCGGGAGAATGGGTAGCCATCACATCAAATGTTCCAGTAGCGGGCAATTACAAAGTTGACGTCGTCTCGAAAACAGGGACAAGGGGTAATGCGGATATATATTTGGGTTCGATTGCCCCTTCAAATAAAATTGGAGAGACCTTGATTACGGGCGCTGCGAGCAATCCGCCGTATTTAGCGAATCTGATCGTTGACGATGATCCCACAGCAGGTCATAAGTTCGCTATTAATACGATAGATATGATCAATCTAACGCAAGGAGATAACCAATTCTTCTTTTCCATTTTAGCAAACGGAAGCGCTCATCAAATTGTCTTGGAATCCATACAGCTGAGGCTGGTAGATTAAGCGGGCCACAAATGATATACGTATTAGTTATAATCGCCCTGATAAGCATGTCTCCAGAAAATTACTTTCCACCCGTTTGGGATCTGGACGACTATGCAACGGTGGTACATTTGGACGCCGATGGGCCGGGTAACACCTATGAACTGTTAGGAAGTGTATTGGGGGGATCACCGGTGGAAACGCCGGACTGCGGTCACGGTGATTTTGGCAGGCACATCACCGAAGAGTTCAACGATGAGCTGAATAAGCACGTCTTCGCATTTTTTGCCCATGTGGTATTCGACGACGACAGGTGTGGTGCCACCGATCGCCAGCGTACGGAAATAAAGACGTATAGCCCTTCTCCCGACGATGTAAAGGCATTTGACGGCGACGAAATGATTTTTAAATGGAAATTTAAGCTCGCGGACGGTTTCCAGCCGTCTGCTGCTTTTACCCACATTCATCAGATCAAAGCGGGCGACGGCACCAATAATGGTTCGCCGTTAATCACGATTACCCCTCGATATGGTAATCCGGATAAATTGGAAATCATCCATACCGGTAATACGAGGGCAACTTCGTTAAACAAAGCCCGAATGGTTAACCTCGAAGCATTTAAAGGGATTTGGGTAGAAGCGGTGGAAAAGGTGAAATTCGGCACCCATGGCAGGTATGCGCTGGAGCTGAGGAAAGTGAGTGATGGTACCGTGCTGCTGTCGTATGAAAACAATGACATCGATCTCTGGCGTTCGGGCGCTACTTTTATCCGGCCCAAATGGGGGATTTACCGCAGCCTGAACAATAGGGAAAGACTGAGGGATGAAAAGGTACTATTTGCCGATTTTGTAATCGGCAAGAAATAAAACCAATGCCATGGCGACAAAAAAATGCACATGTGCTCAAAACGCTTATTAGTTGGCCAATTTTAGAAACTACATCAATCCAAAAAATGGCGTTATTGACATGCATTAGTTAAACTGCGAAATTATGAAGAAAGGGAATGGGATTTTTTTGTTCAGGCGAAAGTATGGGGTTCTTTTAGCAGGGTTACTGCTCTGCGCTAAGCTATTTGCTATACCTGCCTATCCGGCGGCGGGTACCAATGGCCTGACACAGGATGAAATAGCGGTGTCGGGGACGGTGTCCGCCGATGAGGGGGTGCCCTTAGCTGGAGTCAGCGTGGCGGTTGAGGGACGAGGCGGCGGCACGGTAACCGATGGGGACGGCAACTTTAAATTGAAGGCGCCAGCTAAGGCTGTGTTGGTTTTTACCTTCGTGGGTTATAAGACGAAGCGTGTACCGGTTACGTCGGCAATGCGGGTGAGTATGGAGCCGGACGAGACGGCTTTGGATGAAGTGGTGGTGGTCGGTTATGGTACGCAAAAGAAAACAACCATGACCGGAGCGGTGGGGACCATTGCGTCAGCTGATGTAATCTCCCGTCAAGCGCCCAGTACGGTTTCGCTGCTTCAGGGCCGCACACCGGGGCTTCAAATCAAACAAAACTCGGCTTTACCTGGTTCGGAAAGCAACCAGATACGGATCAGGGGACAGGGTACGTTTAGTTCGGCAGGCAGCAACCCGCTGATCCTGATCGATGGCATCGAGGGGAGTCTCGATATGCTAAACCCCAATGTAATCGAAGAGATTTCGGTGTTGAAAGACGCCTCTTCTGCCGCTATCTACGGATCCAGGGCTGCCAACGGTGTTATTCTGGTGACCACCAAAAAAGGAAAAGAAGGGCGTATGTCCGTTGAATATAACTATAGCTTTTCCACGCAGAATCCCTCCGTGAAAACGGAGCGGATTACCGATCCGTTGGAATACATGCAATTAGTCAATAAAGCCATTGACTACTCAGGGCTCCAACCGCAGTGGCGTTATACGGAAGAAGAAATGGATCTTTATCGTACGGGCGACATTCCAACAGCCGATTGGACCGAGTGGCTCATACGGGAGGCACCCCTCCAAAAGCATTTTTTGACGATAAACGGGGGGAAAGACGGTACTACGTTTAACGCAGGTCTGGGTATACTGGACGAAACAGGTATCCTATTGGGTACAGATTATTCCCGCTACGATGCCCAGTTTAATTTTAAGACCAACCTGGGAGGGAGAGTCACCTTTGGTAGCAACCTTTCCGTAGCACGGGATAAACGGCACGATACGGCTTTCCAGACAGGAAGTACGCCATCGGCGCTGCTTACCTCAAATGGATCGGAAGACCAAATGTTGGCTGCTTACGCGGCGCCGCCGCTTAGTACGCCTGTACTGCCCGATGGAAGCGGACGCTTCACGGGGCTGGTACTGGACAATAAAGGCGGCAACAAAAATCCCATTGCCATCGCCAACGGCGGCGGCGGTAAGGAACTGGTCAGTTCGTATCTATTGTTCAGCCCTTATTTAAACATCAAGATTCTCGATGAATTATCTGCTGAGATAAAAGGAGCAATTCGTTTTGACGAAGAAATGGGTAAGGCTTTTGTCGCGGTGGCCGAGACGTATGAATTTTTTGCCCCTCATAACCTGAGTGGCACCACAGCTCCCTCGAATTCGCTGTTTCAGCGCAATACGCGTGAAAATCAGTATACGTTGTATGGTACGCTGAACTACACGAAAACATTTGCCGATTCGCATAATTTCAGCGCGTTATTGGGTTACCAACAGGAGAGTTACCGCAATGATCAGTTGGATGCCTACCGTACCAATCTGCTATCAAAGGAGTTATGGGAAATTGACGCCGGTCCGCCGGCTGTTCAAAACAATGGGGGCACCGCATACGAATGGGCGTTAATTTCGGTATTCGGAAGGTTAAATTACGATTATAAGGGAAAATATCTCATTGAGGCCAGTTTTCGCGATGATGCATCGTCACGCTTTCCTCAAGGCAGCCAATGGGCATTTTTTCCGTCCGTGTCTGTAGGATGGCGGCTATCAGAAGAATCATTTCTCGATGAGGCGGCTTGGATCAATGAGTTAAAACTCCGCGGGTCCTGGGGGCAGCTCGGTAATCAGAATATTGGTAACTATCCTTACCAAAGCAGCTTATCCAATACAAGCTATAATTTTGGAGGCACGCTGGTCCAAGGAATCACGTTGCGCGATCTGGTCAATTCCAATATCCGTTGGGAAACCACAACGGTTACCGATATCGGGCTGGACTTTTCGTTGTTGAATAACAGACTGAACGGTTCGGTAGACTGGTATAAAAAGAGAACCAAAGATATCTTAAGGGACCTGCAAGTACCACAGCATATTGGTATTGGGGCTCCTACCATCAATGATGGTATATTGGATAACATGGGATGGGAGTTTACCTTAGGCTTCCGGGACCGCGTGGGTGATTTTGGTTATGGTATCAGCGCAAACCTGGAAACCTACCGGAATGAGCTCGTTAAATTTGGCGCACGGGAAATCAGTGGTGTGAACCTGCGGGAGGAAGGCCTGCCCTATAACCAATATTATTTGCTGATCAATGACGGGGTCTACCAAAATCAGGCTGAAATTGATAACGGTCCCATTCCTGCCTATGCGGGCAGCCTGGAGCCCAAGCCGGGCTCGCTACGTTTCCGTGATATCAGTGGGCCTGACGGCGTGCCCGATGGTCAGGTCGATTTGCAATATGACCGGGTACCCATGGATGGGGTTTTCCCTAAATTCAATTACGGCTTCAACTTGACCGCCGATTATAAGTCGTTTGATTTGACGGTGTTTATCCAAGGTGTCGGGGGCAGCAAAACCTATGTCACCGGATGGGGCGTGGCTCCTTTTCAACAGGCTGCCGCTCCGCCGGTTTGGTGGAGGGACGCGTGGGATGGCGAGGGGACATCGAATACGATACCTCATATCTTTATCGATGGGTGGGCACCCAACAATCCCGTTTCCACCTTTTGGCTGGGCAATTCATCCTACCTCCGTATCAAGAATCTGCAATTGGGCTATACGCTTCCGACGCGATGGACCAGCCAAGTCAAGCTCCAGCATTTCCGTGTTTACGCGTCGGCCGACAATTTATATACGCACACGAAGTTTTTTCAGGGACTGGATCCGGAACGCACGGCCTCTGGGTCCGCCCGGGCGGCTATTTATCCGCAGGCGACGTTGTATTCATTCGGTGTCAGGGCAATCTTTTAACTTTATTTAGCGATGAAAAAGTATAGCAAATTGATCAGCCTATTTTTGGGGGTTTGTTTTTTGTTTGTTGGATGTGAGGATTTTTTGGACAGGCAGCCCTTGGCACAGTTGAGTACGGCTACGTTTTGGAAAACTGAAAGCGATGTGCAGGCGGCACTTGCAGCGACTTATGCCACGTACCGGACTAACGTCGCAGGGTCTGTTCCGGGGTCTAACGGGGTGTCGTTTGTCATCGAATGTCTTTCGGACAATGCGATCTCCGAATCCGGTTATTTCGGGATCCAGGGCATCATGCATGGGGGAATTCATGCGGGCACCGGTGGGGCTGTCGCCGATTTTTGGGAATTGTGCTTCGAGGGAATAGCCAACTGCAATTATTTTCTTGACAATATCGATCTGGCCAAAGATTTTCTGAGCGAAGAGAATTATAACAAGTATAAAGGCGAAGTTTTATTTAACCGCTGTTATTATTACAATGAACTCATCCAGCTGTATGGAGATGTCCCGCTGTTGCTGAGTGCGCAGACAATCGACAGTGTCAATGTTTTTAAGAACATGCCCCGGGTATCGAAGAGCCAGGTTGCTGATCGTTTGGTACAAGATATAGATGCGGCCATCGACCTTTTGCCTAACATCGCCTTTACTGATGGCCACGCGGTCAAAGGTAGTGCGGTCATGCTAAAAGTACGGATACTGATGAATAACGAGCGCTGGCAGGAAGCTGCCGATGCGGCGTGGAGCTTAATCGGCGATCCGGCCAATCCGTTCAGTCTCCACCCTAATTATTCCGGTATTTTCTTTGGAGAGCAAGACGATAATCCCGAGATCATGTTTTCCGTGCAGTACCAGGCACCGTCGGATGCCCACCAATTGGATCAGTATATCGGCAGCCGGATGTCTTTTTTCCCGACAACACAGCTGCGCGATGCTTATGAGACCAATCCATTGACTGGCGAGAAAGACCCCCGGCTGAAAATGACTATTTTCCAAGTGGGCGACCCGTGGATTATGCATCCGTCGGGTAAGTTTCCGGCTTTCGGTGAAGACGCCGGTCGGACATCGGAAGGCAATGTCAATTTTACCAATATGGCATTCAAAAAATGGGTGAACCCGGCGCTAATAGAGGCCCGTGACAATGACAGTGACAATGACATCGTGAAAATGCGTTACGCGGAACTGTTGCTTTCTTATGCCGAAGCCATGTTTGAAAGCGGGCAGGGAACCGATCCCCGGGCATTGAAAGCGCTGAACGACATACGCGCACGTTCCGGTGTGGAAATGCCTCCGGTTGCCGTGTTGACGCGGGACAATATCCGCAATGAGCGGCGTGTGGAACTGGCCTTTGAAGGGTTGCGTTTCAATGATTTGAAACGCTGGAAAATTGCAGAGGAAATTATTCCTGCCATTCCAGGCAACGGTGCCGATGTCAAACGGGTGTTCGATGGCTACCTATGGCCTATCCCTCAATCCCAAATGGATATTATGGAGGGAGTGTGGGAGCAGAATGATGGCTACTAATGGTCCAAATGAAACCGATGAGCAATTTAAAATTGATATCCGTTCTTATCGCCACAACCGTCGTTACGCTGGCGAGGGCGCAGCCTGTCACGGTCAGTAGCCCGGATACGGCCGTGGTGCTACAGGTGATGAACCGTAATGGACAGCTTACGTATGCCGTCAACTATAAAGGGCTGCCAGTGATCGAACCGTCAACGATGGGTATGATCGTTGACGGAGCGGATTTGGGACAGGATGTCCGTCTAGGAGACGTAACGCGATACACGGGCGAAAGGACGTATCCGATGCGCGGTAAACACGCGGTGGCAAAAGACAGTCATCACGGAGCGCGCATAGCTGTCAGCGGGCAATCCGCTTATGCATCCGCTTACCTCCTTGATGTACGGGTATTCAATGACGGGGTAGCTTTCCGGTACATCCTGCCGGGGGCAGGTGAACGGCACCTTACCGCTGAATCAACTTCCTTTTCCATACCGGAAGGCAGTACCGTGTGGCATCATGGTATCACGGATATGCATTACGAAGAGAAACACCGGAAAGGCGATGTTTCGGGCGTTGTGAGGGGAACCTGGGTGGCCCCGCCAATGACGATACAGTTGCCGGATGGTCGGGGTTATGCCGCCATTACCGAGTCGGGCATCATCAGGGCGTCGGGAGAGAACTTCCCCGGAATGGCCCTGAAGGCGGCAGGGGGGCGGGTGTTCAGGGCGAGTTTGGGCCATGAGCATCCGGCGAACTATCCGTACGTCCTGCGTTATGGAGAGGCCGACCATCAACGGTTAACGGCGCCGCCGGTGTTGCACGATACAATTGAAACACCCTGGCGGATCATCATGATCGGACAGGGCCTGAACGTGCTTTTTAACAACGATATTGTGCAGCATGTAGCACCCGAACCTGACCCAGCGGTTTTTCCGAACGGTTTTTCCGAAACCTGGATGAAGCCGGGCCGCGCGGTTTGGGGCTACCTGACGGACGAACCCAGAACCCTGGCCGGCATGAAAGAATTGTCAAGACTGGCCGGTGAGCTTGGTTTCGAATACCATGTAGTGGAGGGCCATTGGCAGCGGTGGACGGTTGCGGAGCGGAAAGAACTGGTCGATTATTCCAATCAACTCGGAGTGAAACTACTGTTCTGGAAACATTCTAAGGATCTCAGGGATGCGGAAGCTCGACACGAATTTTTCAAGCACCTTCACGAACTAGGCGTGGCCGGAGCCAAGATTGATTTTTTTGATCACGAGGCCAAGGAAATCATTGACCTGTACGCCGCTTGTCTGAAAGAGGCTGCCGCCTATAAACTCATTCTTGATTTTCACGGAGCATACAAGCCTGCGGGCGAATCGAAGACATGGCCAAATGAAATGGCACGCGAAGCCGTTTTGGGCTTTGAAATGCGTGGCCCTTGGTCGGTACACAACACCACTCTTCCGTTTACACGGATGCTTGCCGGCCATGCCGACTATACGCCACTTCACTTTGGAGATCGCCGTGCAGAGACTTCCGAAGCGCATCAGGTTGCCAGCGCGATCGTTTTGCAGGCGCCATTATTGATTTATGCGGCACACCCGCAACAACTTATCGATCACCCGGCAGCTGCCCTCATCAAACAGATTCCATCGGTATGGGATGAAACCCTCGTGTTGCCGGGCAGCGAAATCGGTGAGGTATCTGCATTTGCCAGAAGAAGCGGTGACAAGTGGTTTATCTCGGTGATGAATGGAGAACGAGCCCGTTTTCTAAAGATAGACCTTTCCTTTCTTGGTCGTGGTGAGCATCAAGCTGTATTGCTGCGTGATGAAAAGCCCGGTTCGGCAACGGTATCATTGGTACGCAAGCGCCAGACTTTCGGTGGTCAGCAAGGAGTGGATATCGATAAGGCTACCGTGGCAGCAAATGAATCGCTGTTTGTCGAATTGATCCCAGGCGGCGGGTTTGTCGCCATCATTGAATAAGACGGGTTAACTCGCCAATTGGCCCGCGAAAACCCTTAAGGACGTAATATGTACGATTTTATATGTTATACAACCATCGCCTGTTGGTTAAACTTGTGCCTCCCGGTGGCCGTAGCACAACCTGCTGCTGAAACCGCGACAGCAAGTAGTGAATGGGTTGGCTACAACGCACAAAGCAAGCTAGTGTACAAATCCTTGCCTCAGGGCGATAAAATCATGGATTTTTCACACGCTGGGTACAAGGGGGGTGGCGTAGCGATACCTGACATCCAGGTGAAGATAGCAGTGAAACCTTCCGGCGGACGGGATGATACCCGGTTGGTTCAGGATGCCATTGACAAGGTTTCGGCCATGGAACCCGATGGCGAGGGATTTCGGGGAGCTGTACTACTGGCACCGGGTATCTTTATCTGTTCCGAACCCTTGACGATTACGGCGAGCGGCGTGGTATTGCGAGGCAGCGGAAGTGGGTTGGATAAAAACGCACCGAAGACCACCATCTTCATGACAGGGGACAAGCATACGGCAATCGTCGTAGGCTTGCTGAGGGAGCGGAGTCGGGTGGGCACGACAGTTCTTGAACGTACCATATTGGCAGATGCTTATGTGCCTTCCGGCGGTCGTGCATTTACTGTTGACAATGTCCGGGGTTTTGCCGTTGGCGACACCATCCAACTCAGGCGGCCCGTGACGCAAGCCTGGATCAAATTCATGCAGATGGATGATCTGGTGCGGGACGGGAAGCCGCAAACATGGATTCGTGAGGGTAACCAAACCGTAACGGAAAGGCGGATTACAGCCATCGAAAACAACCGCATAACCGTGGACGTGCCGCTGACGGATTCCTATAACGGCCAGTACTTAAATCCACCGGGTACCGAGGTCGTTAAGATTAGCCGCACACAAACCCTTCGCCAGTCGGCCATCGAAAAACTGCACATCCTGTCTCCGGCGCAAGCGGTCAACCACACGCAACAGCTTTACGCAGCGGTACGATTGAATGGAGAGGACTGCTGGATGCGACAGGTACATATAGCGGAAACCATGAACAGCGTGAGTGTAGGCGGGCAACGGATTACCCTCCGTGAGGTTTCGATAGTGCGCAAGGCGCTCCACGAGGGGTCCTCGAAGCCAGCTGAATTTGCACCCAACGCGGGGCAAGTGTTGTTGGACCGGTGTTCCGTGGATGCGGATAACGTTTGGTTTGCCGCTACCGGGGCAGGGATTTCCGGACCGATTGTCCTGCTGAACTGCATGTTTAACGGGAACGGGCATATTGAAGGGCACCAACGGTGGACCACGGGAATTTTATTGGACAACTGTCACCTGCCCGATGGCGGTATCGATTTCAAGAACAGGGGATCCATGGGGTCGGGACATGGATGGGGCACCGGCTGGTCGGTGGCATGGAATTGCATCGCGAAAACCTACGTGGTGCAGCAGCCCCCCGGCACGCGGAACTGGGCGATTGGGTGCAAGGGTGAGCGTACACCACTGGCCCGGCCATTTGGCAAATCACCCTTGTTGCCCGAAGGCATATTCGATGCGCACGGTACGCACGTTGCGCCTCAAAGTCTGTATTTGGCACAATTGAAGGATCGATTGGGGGAGGAAGCGTTGGTTAATATTGGGTATTAAATGAATATGAAGAGCATAATCTGTCTTTCAATATGGCTGGTCTGCTTGGGGCACATTGAGGCGTTTGGTGCATTGCCCTATCGAAGCGAAACGATAATTGACATCACTGAATACGGAGCCGTTGGCGATGGGGAACAGATGAACACCGGTGCCATTCAACGGGCGATTGATGCGTGCCACCAAGCCGGGGGCGGAAAGGTGCTTGTCCCCGTCGGCAACTTTCTATCCGGCACGTTGGTATTAAAAGACAACGTAACCCTGCACGTGGCAGCAGGAGGCACATTGTTAGGGAGTATTTACCTGTCCGATTATAAAAATGTGGATCCCTTTACAGAAGGCCTAGGTATTGAAGTCGGTTGGGCTTTGCTGGTTGCTGTCGATCAGAAAAACATCGGGATCGAAGGAGAAGGCGTCATCGACGGGCAAGGGGCTGCATTGAAAGCGAAGCATATTGAAACAGACACGAGGCCAGAAGGAGAACGTTGGGGACTGCGTCCTTTTTTGCTCCGGATTGTGCGTTGCACCGGAGTGCATGTAAAAGACATTACGCTAAAATACGCAGGAGCGTGGACTTCCCACTATTTCCAGACTAAGCAGCTTCATATTGAAAACGTCAACATCCACAGTGTCGGTGTTGCACACAATGATGGTATCGGTATCGATGGCTGCCAAGACGTGGTTATCCGGGATTGCGATATCGTAAGCGGCGATGACGCGCTGGTATTCAAGACGACGTCTAGCAAGATGGCCTGTAAAAATATCAGCGTCAATGGCATGCGGCTTAAGAGCAACCAGGCCGGCATAAAAATGGGTACCGAATCCATGGCGCCATTCGAAGATATCCGGATAACAGATTGCCATATTTATGACACACGGAATGGGGGCATCAAGTTGCTAACCGTAGACGGGGCACACCTGAGGAATGTCGAAATAAGTGACATTACGATGGATGAGGTACGAACGCCCATGCTTTTTCGGTTGGGTTCGCGGCTCAATGTATTCAGAAAAGGCCAGGATACTCAACAGGAAACCGGCACGTTCGAGCACGTAGTTATCAGAAATGTCAAAGCCAAAGCGGCTGACCAAGCGCAATTGACCCCACCGACTGGGATTCTCATTACCGGCGTACCCGGTCATTACATCAAAGACCTCACCTTGGAAAATATTGAAATAACCTTGGCCGGTGGCGGAGAGACCGCACATGCCCGGCATTCCGTTCCCGAAGCTGTGGACCAGTATCCGGAGGTCAAGACATTTGGGCCGACCATCCCTGCATATGGGATTTGGGCACGGCACGTGGAGGATCTGAAACTGATCAACATCCGGTTTCATTTAAAACAAAATGAGCTGCGGCCCGCATTGATTTGCGAAGACGGCAGGGGCCTGACGGTACAGGGCTGGTTAATTCCGAAAACATCCGGAGCCGAAGCGGTTATCCGCCTGGATGGTGTGCAGCGGGCATTGATCACCCGCAATAAAGTAAAAGGTAGTGCTGGGCTATTCGTCAAAACCGAGGGAAACACGGGGCGCGATGCCGTGCTTCAAGATAATCGACATCCGGGCATTGCCAACGAAATAGATGATTTATGAAACCTGCTATGACAGTGATCATCCGAAAAGCGATGAAAAGCACGGCCTTGGGCTGGATTGCCATCCTGTTTGTGGCGACGGCCTGTAAAAAGGAACCCTCTGAAATCGAAAAGCTTAATGACCGTATCCAAGGCACGTGGGTGCTTGTTTCCAACAAAATCGAATACTTCGACGGCGAAGCCAAGGACTTTGAGGATGTCATCGAAGCCGAAGACTTGATGGATGAGGTCAGCTTCATGCCTAAGCTGAGGTCAAGATTAGTATTGCGCAATGGCGAGACCTTGCAAACGGAATACAACATGATTAGGCATTATGAAGAACTTTACTTGGAATTGCTGGATGCCATTATCTTTGAGTCGCATGTCTGGAAAATAATATCGTTTACAGACACGACGATGGAATGGAAGGCCTATTATTCCAATATCCAGTATGAAAACACCGAAACCGGTGAAATCAAGATATCGGACAATACCGTGATTACCTTATATCTTGAAAGACAATAATTCATCGTCTGGTTGTCCTTACCGGGCTGTTGGAGGATATCGCATTGAGGCTCAAAGGCACAGTTTGTTTTGCCAATATCGTTTATAGGTGAGCTAATTAATGATATAAACGCAATGGTTATTTCAGCTAGTTTAGCTTCCCAATGAGAATAAATTCATCCGTATCGATAAGTTACCTTATGAATAGAAAAATGGTGTTAGTCGCTGCCTTCATTGGGCTCAGTTTCTTGATGTTATATGCATTTAAAAACGGGACTAGCCGAGAGGGAGAACAGCATATGGATTTGCCCGAACCGGATGATGGTAATGCCGGACTGAAGTTGCCGGATGGCTTCGGTGCATTGATTGCTGCCGACAATCTGGGAAAAGCGCGCCATATCGTTGTAACCCAAGATGGAAGCCTCTATGTAAAGTTGGCTAGACCGGTCGATGAAAAGGGCATCTTATATTTGAAAGACAGCAATGCGGATGGGCGGATGGATGAGCAACTGGGTTTTGGAAATTATGGTGGCACTGGGATATATTTGAAAGAAAAGACGTTATATGCATCATCCAATGAGGAGGTGTTCAGCTACCAATTGAATGAAAAGAATGAGGTGGTAAACCCTGAAAAACCTGCTACATTGGTTACAGGACTGGTGAGGGGACGTCAGCACGATACCAAATCCATCGTGTTGGATAACGATGGCAATATATACGTCAACATCGGTGCGCCGTCAAATTCCTGTCAAGAAAAGGACCGTACTCCTGGTTCGATGGGCAGGGAAGGCTGCCCGTTACTGGATTCTGCTGGCGGAATATGGCAGTTCAGGACCGATAAATTGAACCAAAGTTATGCCGAGGGAATACGCTACGCGACCGGTTTGCGAAATGTGGTGGGGCTGGATTGGAATCAGGAAACCAACACGCTGTTTGTGATGCAGCACGGCAGGGATCAACTGCATGGACTTTTTCCGGATCTGTACGATGAAAAGACTTCTTCCATCGTGCCGGCCGAATGCATGTACAGGATTGGGCAGGGGGATAATGCAGGTTGGCCGTTTGCTTACTATGACCAACTGCAAGGCAAAAATATCCAAGCACCTGAATACGGTGGAGATGGGAAAAAGGAGGCCAGCAAGGAATTTATCGACCCCGTATTGGCGTTTCCCGGACATCTGGCGCCCAATGGGTTGTTGTTTTATACCGGTAATCAGTTTCCTGAGCGCTACCGAAACGGAGCTTTTGTTGCATTTCACGGTTCGTGGAATCGTACGCCATTCAACCAGGAGGGATTTTATGTGGTTTTTGCACCCTTCAAAGACGGCAAATCCACGGGTGAGTGGGAAGTCTTTGCCGATGGTTTTGCAGGGACGGACGCGGTCGTGTCTCCACGCGATGCCAAGTACCGGCCATGTGGGCTTGCCCAGGGGCCCGATGGATCCCTGTATGTTACCGACGATGTAAAGGGACGGATATATCGCATCAACTATCAATAATCCCAACAATGAAACGATCAACATGTTGTATGGCAGTATTGCTGGCAGCTGCGATGTTCGCCTTCGCCCAACAACCGCAGCGAAAGACTGATACCGTGGTGAAGGACGTTGCACCGCAGACGATGGTCGCGGGCAAAGCCATTTATGTCAAATATTGCATGGCTTGTCATCAAGCGGACGGCGGTGGCGTACCTAACCTAAATCCACCGCTTATAAAGACTACTTATGTTTTGGACGATAAAGTGAGACTGATTAAAATAATTGTTAACGGGTTGGATGAAGAGGTGGAAATTGATGGGGAATATTATGCCAACCCAATGCCCCAATTGGATATCTTGACCGATCAGGAAATCGCCGACGTACTTACATACGTCCGGAATAGCTTTGGAAATACGGCCAGTGCTGTTACCCCCGCCGAGGTGAAGAAAGTCAGAACCAGCAACAGCCCCAAAAACCCTTAACCATGATGAATACTCTGATATTGATGGTCGCTCTCGTTAGTTCCAACTTCCCGGAACACACAAACAAAATGATTGCGCCAGCAAAACAAGCGACCCACATTGCCGAAATCCGCAACGATACAATTTTCGTCGTATCGGGCAGAACTTATGCGTACACCGTGGACACCCAAGCGGGCGACGGCTTGATTTCCATCGATTTACCCGTAGAGCAATTGCCTTACCAACTGGTTTCGGCTGATGGATCCCACCAACAATACCGGGTAGTAGCTAACGACAATGTGGAAAAAAAACACGGCCAATTACTGGCGGGCGACCGGTTGGAAGTATGGGATGCATCCGGTCGGTTAAAAAAAACGTTTATTATCCAACCCGTAAATAGGGCGGTTGGAGGTATACTGAGTTTGACAAAGCCGGAAATTACCATCAACACCGCAGCAGACGTAGTACTTTCCTTTACGGCAGGCCAGCGCAGTCCCAATGCAACGGTCTATTTCCATCTTCCGCCGGAACTGGATATCACTGTGGAAAACGTGACCGTCAATATCATCGGGCGGGGGGAAGTTCCGCTGGCTGAACTAATGGCTCCACTTGCGACCCGTATCGGAAATTTGTCCTTGAGACCGGAAGGTATGGGTCGGTTCAAGGCGGCTAATTATCCGGGAATTGCCTTTATCCGTAAAAAGTCCAATGGGGGAAAGCTACTTATAGTAGGAGATCTCGATCTGCGCCCTTTAAATGGAGCAGACATCATCCTCAAAATAGCGGACGTAAACGTATCTAAACTGGGAAAACACCAAATTAAGGCCGGGTACTTTGTCACGGAACCCGATAACCTGGGTAGCCCAGGCATCGGCAGCGAAATCGCAGAGCTGGTGGTCTCGAATACCATCACCAACTTCGAACGTGTCGTTAATCGGGAACCTACCTATAGAGAAACCTCCGACACCTATACATCGACCCGGTTCAACTGGAAAGCAACGGCAGGCACACCCGTGCAGCTGATGCAATCTTTGGATAACGGTAAGACGTGGGAGAAAGCCAATGCCAAAATCGATGCGACCAAGGGTTCTGCTAAGATTTCAGGATTGATACCGGACACTTTATACACGTTCAGGCTGGTAGTAGCTAGCGGTCTGCATGCCGGACCTTCCAATAATGTCCGATTCTTTTCCGGAAAAATGGACGTCAAGCGCTTTGGCGTTTCGGGCGATGGGGTAAAGGATGACACCGAACACATAAACAACGCCATTGATTCGGTAAGCAGGCTGGGCGGCGGTACGATTTTCTTCAGCAAAGGGGTTTATCCCATCCGGACCGTACACCTGAAAAGTAACGTGTACCTGTATATAAGCGCCCAGGCGGTGATCAAGGCACTGAAAGGCACGGATGCTCCGGAGACAACGTGGTTCAGCGACCGGGCCTATCGTTCGGGATTATCCCCCACCGACACAGGACCTTATGAAGAACCCGAAAATTGGTTAACCAAGCAGGACGTCGGGCACACCTATTTCCGGAATACGCTATTTTTCGGAGAGCGGCTCGATAACGTAAAGATCATCGGGAATGGACGGATTACCGGAGATGGTAATCTGGTAACCAGCGACCGGGTCATGAATAATGCACCGGATAACCGGGCCGACAAACTATTTACTTTCAAGCTTTGTACGAATATCGAAATCGGAGGCCTATACACAGACGATGACCTTTGGTATGACGAAGCCCGGGACGAACCTTACTACTTTAATAAGCAAGGCGTTAAACGGACGGACCTAAGCAATATGCTGCATATCGACCGAGGCGGCCACTTTGTTTTATTGGCCACCGGCACAGACAGCGTCCATGTACATGATACGTATTTCGCGAAACATCACACCGGGAATGCCCGCGATATTTATGATTTCATGGGATGCAGTGAGGTGACCGTTACCAATATCTATTCCAAAGTGAGTTCGGACGACATCGTAAAGCTGGGCTCGGACTGCTCGCTGGGCTTCACCCGCAAAGCAAAAAACTACTGGGTACGGAATATAATTGGCGACACAAACTGCAACCTTTTTCAGATCGGGTCGGAAACCGCTGACGATATAACGGACGTATATGTAGACAATATTTATGTGCTGGGAGCGAATAAAGCCGGCTTCTCCATTTCCACCAACGATGGTGGCAATGTGCGGAATATCTTCCTGAATAGTGGCCGGACAGGCCGCATTCATTCACGTTCGATCATGCGCCGGACGACCACCCCTTTCTTCCTTTCAATCTCCAACCGGGGCCGCGTACTGGGTGCCAAAGTGACCCGGCAGAAATTCTTGGAGAACGGTACATTGCGGGATGAGTTGTTGGTGACGAACGTGGATATCGGTGTGGTTGACAACATTGTGATCAACGGCGTGGATGTGACCGAAATCTATGGCGGCAGTTCCTATCGGGATAGCGATATCCGATGGAAACCGTTCGACGGCTCGCAACGCAGGGCGGCACCGATCGTAGCGGGTTACCGCTTACCTCGTCCCGAATCTATTGTAGATGGAACGCCATTTCGTTTACCTAATGGTTATGACACCGGTTTCGTAACCAACGTGACATTTAACGATGTGCATATTCTGGCCAAGGGAGGAAATCCGCTCTCCGATACGACCCAACGCCCGCCTGAATTGGGTGTGGGCCAATACAATGTCTCCAACCTGAAGGTACAACCCGCTTATGGCTTTTGGGCGCGGCATGTAAACGGATTGGAATTGGTGGATTGCACGTTTAATTATGAGCAACAAGATGGTAGATATCCTTTATTCTTCGAAAATGTGCACCACGCGAAGCTAACCGGCATTGAAACGGTAGTAATGGGCGCCAACGATAAAACAATCGCAGCAGAGGAATCCAGTGCAATCGAGATCACCGATAGCCGGTATTACAAGGATTTGTGGGGAAAATCACCCAAGCCCATGGTATTGACAGGAACAAGAGCCAATACGGAAAAGTAAAGTCAAATAGTTATGAAATACTGGTTAATCATTACTTCTTTGTTTCTGGCTATCATTTGCGGGTGTTCTTCAGAGGGCAACGTCGCCTATCGTGTTGAGGGGAGTGATTCATTGCTCCGGCTATGGTATAAACAACCTGCCGGAAACTGGAATGAAGCAATTCCAATAGGCAATGGAAGGCTTGGGGCCATGGTTTACGGAGGTGCACAACTGGATGAATTACAACTTAATGAGGCGTTCCTATGGTCCGGCGGCCCTCGGGAAACCAACAACCCCGGAGCTGCAAAAGTATTGCCGGAGATTCGTCAAGCGCTGTTTAATGACGAGTATATGCGCGGCGATTCCCTGGCTAAAAGCATGCTGGGTCCCTATTGTGCGCGGTACCTGACATTGGGGAGCTTGTTGTTCGACCACGATGTCCAGGTCGGGGCGGTGGCAAAATATAACCGCCAGCTCGATCTGAATACAGCCGTTGCCAGCACATCATTCCAGGTGGGAGAAACCGTTTTCACGAGGGAGGTGTTTAGCAGCTATCCCGATCAATTGGTTGTTGTCCGTTTGACATCCTCTACTCCCAACGCCATCTCATTTAATACACGGTTTGATAATCCGATGCCTCATCAAGTTGTGCCTTTGGCCAAGGATTATCTCATCATGAAAGGGAAATGCCCTGAATATGTCGCACATCGAAGCTTTGACAAACGGCAAATCGAGTACGCGCAAGATGCGGATGGACAAGGAATAAACTATGAACTGCATGTAAAAGCAATATTAAACGAAGGAACTGTCGTAACGAACGCGGAAGGAATGGACGTGAAGGATGCCACAGCGGTGACCTTGTTGTTATCGGTTGGGACGAGCTACAACGGCCCCTTTCGCCATCCGGGAAAGGATGGAAAAAATCCGGCCGAGGAAGCACAAAAACATATACAAGCGGTAAACGGGAAATCGTATCACGAATTGCGCGACGGACATGTCAAAGATTATAACACGTTATTCAGCCGCGTTCGACTGGAGTTGGGGACAGATTCATCTACGTCACTGCCCACGGACACCCGCTTGGTACGGTATACGGCTGCGGGAGGGCACCGCGACCCCCAGCTGACTACGTTGTTGTTTCAGTATGGCAGGTACTTGCTTATCGCCGGATCAAGACCCGGTGGGCCAGCGATGAACTTGCAGGGGATTTGGAACGACAAAATGCAACCGCCATGGGGTTCCAATTACACCACCAATATCAACACCGAGATGAATTATTGGCCCGCAGAAGTGACCAACTTATCAGAATGCGCTGAGCCGCTGTTTGATTTTATCGGCAAGTTGGCCAAAAATGGCGAAGAAACAGCCCGTGTAAACTATGGTGCCGGGGGTTGGACCGCCCATCATAATACCGATATCTGGGCGATTAGTTCCCCGGCCGGCGGTGCCGATTGGGGGGATCCCGCGGCCCAACCCCGGTGGGCCATGTGGCCGATGGCGGGAGGATGGTTCTGCCGCCATCTTTGGGAACATTATTTGTATACACGAGATTCCACGTTTTTAAGGGAAAAGGCATATCCCTTGATGAAGGGGGCAGCCACGTTCATGCTGGATTGGTTGGTAAAGGACGGTCAGGGGAAATGGGTGACCAATCCATCAACTTCGCCCGAGAATTCGTTTCGTGTCAACGGTAAACGAGTCGGTTCTGTCAGCGTGGCCTCTACGATGGATTTGAGTATTATCCAGGATTTGTTCGATTTCACCATCCGAGCAGCCCAAATATTGGATAGAGACGATGAATTCGTAGATTCATTGCAGCTGGTGCTCAAGGACCTTTATCCGTTGCAAGTGGGGCAATATGGCCAATTGCAGGAATGGTATAAAGACTGGGATGATCCTGAAGACAAGCACCGCCATCTGTCGCACTTGTACGGATTGCACCCAGCCAGTTTTATCGCAACACGAACACAACCGAAGCTGGCCGCCGCCGCGAAAAAGAGCCTATTGTTGCGCGGCGACGGCGGTACAGGCTGGTCAAAGGCATGGAAAGTGAATTGGTGGGCGCGGCTGGAAGACGGTAATCATGCCTATGAAATGTTGAATAAGCAGCTGTTTTTAACGACGGAAACTGGAATCAGCGTGGATGAGCAATCGGGCGGATCCTATTTGAATTTACTGGATGCTCATCCTCCCTTTCAAATCGATGGCAATTTTGGTGTCACGGCAGGCATTGCCGAGATGCTGCTCCAAAGCCATGATGGCACGATTTACCTATTACCCGCCTTACCTGATGCGTGGGCGGATGGGCGTGTGAGTGGCCTGAAGGCGCGGGGGGGCTTTGTGGTCGATATGACATGGGAAAGCGGGAAGCTGATTGAAGCTAAGATACGCAGTGAGGCTGGGTCCACTTGCCGCATCCGTACCAGACAACCGGTGGATGGCATGGATGCGGTATTCAAGGGGGTTCAGAACAAGCAATCCAATTCTTTTTTAGCCGGCGCCCAGCCGATAAACGTTGTGATACGGGATGAGTCATTGTTGCCCCAACTCCCCCTTGCAGCGGTTTGGGAATACGATGTTGAATTGAAAACAGGCGAAACGGTAACGCTTAGATTTTAACAGATGGCGACCAAGATGAAAAGCGTAATTGGGGGTCTAATACTCTTAATCGCATTCGGAAGCACCGCTGCACGGGCTCAAACCAAAGAACTAACAAAGGATGAGCGCATGGCATGGTGGCGGGAAGCCCGTTTCGGTATGTTTATCCATTGGGGCGTGTATTCCCAATGGGGCGGCGTATACCACGGGCATAGGCAAGCGCGTGGCGGTGCCGAATGGATTATGAACCGATCCAAAATACCGGTGCTTGAATACCAGGAACGCGCAAAAAGCTTTAACCCGACAAAGTACGACCCAGATTATTGGGTGAAACTGGCCAAGGAGGCGGGTATGAAATACCTGATTATAACGGCCAAGCACCATGATGGATTTGCTTTGTTTGACACCCAGGCCAGTCCGTGGAATGTAGTGGATGCTACAGCATATGGAAAAGACCTCCTGGCACCATTGGCGGCGGCGTGCAGGAAATATGGGATGAAACTTGGGTTTTATTATTCGCAGTCGCAGGATTGGAATAATCCAGGTGGAGCGGCTGCCCGCAAGGTCATGGCTGAGGGATGGCCTAATCCTGACAGCGTAAAAATCGATGCATATACAAAAGCAAATCAAGGGCATTGGGATTCGCTGCAGCAAACCAAACCATTTGACCAATACGTAAATGAGGTAGGATTGCCACAGGTGAAAGAACTCTTAACCAACTATGGCGATATTGCGGTACTTTGGTGGGATACGCCAATGAGTATTACTGATGAACAGGCCGCAGAATATCAGGAATTACTTAAACTACAGCCCCATATCATTACAAATGACCGATTGAAACGTCCTAACTTTCCAGGAGACACCGGTACGCCCGAACAGAAAATACCTGATGCGGATGAGTTGGATGGAAGGGATTGGGAGACTTGCATGACCATGAATGGCTCATGGGGATATAAAAGCTGGGATAATAATTGGAAATCAACCCAAAACCTCATCCGGAATCTGATTGACATTGCCTCCAAAGGAGGGAATTACCTATTGAACATAGGGCCGAAAGAAGACGGTACTTTTCCAGAGGAAAGCATAGAGCGGCTTCATCAGATAAGTGAATGGATGAAAGTGAATGGAGAAGCCATTTACGGGACACAGATGAGTCCGATAAAGTCCTTGGATTGGGGGCGATGCACGGTGAAAAAAGAGGGTGATCATACCATGCTATACCTGCATGTATTCGAATGGCCCGCCGGGCAGCAACTGACCCTGCCAGCGATAAGTAATGGGGTGCTGGGGGCTGTCCTTTTGGCAGACGGGCGGCCCATCCGTTATGAACAAACTGACGAAGGTATACGCCTTTTCGTTCCACAACAGGCACCCGATTCCGATGCCTCCGTAATTAAACTGAAATTGCGTGGGGAAATAGCCAACCAACGCGACACCTCCGAGGGTAAGAAAATGAAAACAGGAGCATTGGATGCAGAATAGAAAGACAATAAGCACGAAATTTGGGAAGCCCGTTATAAGTTTACTGCTTCTTTTGACTGCTTTGCTGGGCTTTGCACAAGAAACACATCGGTTGAGCGGGGGTTGGGAGTTTGTCAAGCATGATCTCGGGGGTGTCTGGGAGGCCGTGAGGCCTGCTGTAGCCGGTAGCCCCGAATCAGTTCCTATTTGGGATAAGGTGGCCTTACCGCATTGCTACAATGCGCTTGACGCGGTTGACCCCGACGTAAACTATTACCAAGGACCGGCGTGGTACCGTACACAACTGTCGCTCCACAACCCTTATAAAAACGGGAGAACCTTACTCCATTTCGAAGGTGCAGGGCAGAAAACGGAAGTATACATACATACAACCAAAGTGGGGGAACATGTCGGGGGATACGATGAATGGACAGTGGATATAACCGATGCAGTCGATGCCTTCAGGCTGACAGCAGTTTGCAGGGAACAATTTGAGGGAAAAATTCCATTAGTCATTCGCTGTGATAATTCCCGAGATTTGGAACTCATCCCTTCCGATATGTCCGATTTTAACCTGTATGGTGGAATATACCGTCATCTTAACCTGCTTTACGTGCCTCAGCTATCCGTGGATAAAGCGTTTGCGGATGTTACAGTTGATGAACATGGCCGCGAAGGTAAAGTAAGGCTTAGCACAAGGTTTTATAATCCCGGTGAGCTGGGGCAGGCAGTAGTAGATGTACGGTTGTTGGAACCAACAGGGCGGGAAGCGGCATCCTTGCAGACCACTATTCAGCTTAGCGGACAGGATCAAGAACTCGGAGAGCTCTCGGTATCAAATCCGCTTTTGTGGCATCCCGATCATCCTCAATTATACATCTTAAACATATGTGTGACGACAGAAAACACCAGGTATGTATACCGGCAGAAAATAGGCTTCAGGCATTTTCAGTTTGTCGATCAAGGCCCATTTATGCTGAATGGCAAGCGTCTCTTGCTAAGGGGAACACATCGTCATGAAGATCACGCAGGAGTAGGTGCTGCGATGGCTGATGAATTGATTTTGAAAGAGATGAGTATGATGAAGGAGATGGGGGTCAATTTTATCCGACTGGGGCACTACCAGCAGTCACGGGTCGTTTTAGACGCCTGTGACAGCCTCGGTATCCTGGTTTGGGAAGAAATCCCCTGGTGCCGGGGAGGTTTAGGGGGGGACACGTATAAGCAGCAAGCGAGGAGGATGTTGACGAACATGATCGAGCAGCATTACAATCATCCTGCTGTCATTATCTGGGGATTAGGTAACGAAAACGACTGGCCCGGTGATTTCCCCGAGTTCGACCAAGAGGCGATACGCGCGTTCATGCGGGAGCTGAATGACTTCTCACATCGGCTTGATCCATATCGCAAAACGGCCATTAGACGTTGTGATTTCTGCAAGGACATTGTTGATGTCTATTCACCGTCGATCTGGGCGGGTTGGTATCGGGGAATATATACTGACTACAAGGAAGCATCGTTTGCCGAGTTTAAGCGAGTAAAGCATTTTCTGCATGTCGAATGGGGAGGCGATAGCCATGCACGGCGCCACGCCGAGAACCCGGACAATGGTTTGGAGCGCATCGCCTCCGGGAATAGTGCGGACGAACGACTTGGAGACGCCTCATTGTTCGGTGGAGCGGCACGGGCATCAAAAGACGGTGATTGGAGTGAAAGCTATATTTGCAACCTGATTGATTGGCATTTGAAAGAACAGGAAACCATGCCCTGGCTTACCGGCACAGCCTACTGGCCATTCAAAGACTTTTCCACGCCATTACGTCCGGATAATCCGATACCCTATGTGAATCAAAAAGGGGTGGTCGAACGCAATCTGGAGAAAAAAGAGGCATATTACGTGTTCCAGTCATATTGGGCCGAGAAGCCGATGGTCCATATTTATGGCCACAGCTGGCCGATACGATGGGGGGCCGTCGACGAGAAAAAGCAAGTCAAGATTTACTCCAATTGCAATGAGGCGGAATTGTTTCTAAATGGGGTAAGCCAAGGCATAAAGAAAAGGAACAGTCAAGATTTTCCCGCAGCAGGACTTCGTTGGGAAGTGAATTTCAAGGAAGGAACCAACGAGTTAACGGTGGTTGCATGGAAAGAAGGCGTGATGGTAAAAGATTCATTGGTACAGCAATACCAGACGGCAACTTGGGGAGAGCCGGCTAAACTATTGATCAAAGAAATTACGAATGAAGATGGGGTGACCACCGTAGAGGCCGAAGCCGTAGACAGCAAAGGAGTCCGTTGTTTGGACGCCAGGGAATACGTACGGTTTTCGTTGGCTGGAGACGGCTACTTATTGGATAGATTGGGCACCTCGGACGGCTCCAGTAAAGTACAGCTTTATAACGGCCGCGCGATCATCAAAATTGCGTTAGGGTCGCAGAACAGTGTGGTCGGAGTAACCGGAGAGAACATCCAGCCGGCTTTTGTAACGCTGCATAGGTAAGCTCGTCGGAAAACCCTAGCGGTGGAGAGTGTAACTTAAACTGTGTCACTGGATAACCGGATAAAAAATAATAAATTCGAATATCCAAGTGACATGTTA
>NZ_JBLFFL010000010.1:0-83990 GCF_051400755.1 Parapedobacter brassicae | reverse complement strand
CGGTTCATCCAGAGCGTCAAGGTCGAGTGGTGCATCCCATATTGGCTTAAGATCTCCCTACGGGGAACCCCCGATTCTATCATGCCCACTATCTTAATGATTTCCCGTTTGTCGAATGGAACATGTTTGTCCGTTCTTGACGACTTCCCTTTACTTCTTTTGTCTTGCATACACAGTTAATTTGTGTATAGCTTTTTTAGGAATGGACAGAATGCCGGTAGAAAAGGGGGAGAAAGACGGGTGGCCGAACCGACATCCACCCAGTTTGGGTTATGCTTCCGGATGAGCTTTTCCTTTTGCATGCGGGTATACCGGCTGACGTCCCGGAACCGAAGGAGTGCTGCCTGCTCGGAAGGGAGCGTCTCTTTGTGCACGACCCGCCCACCTTTTGTGCCAACACCCAAAAGAGACCCCATCCTTTCCATATAGGTGTTTATGGCCTTGCTGAGGTCGTCCGTCATGCCGACATGCAGGCAGGTGCGGTTGCAATCGGTCAGGATATAAACATAGTAGCTCATTTGTTGAAAAATTAAAGTGATGTTATTTTTGGCAATTAAAAAACTATTGCTAACTTTATTGGCACAATTATACTAATTTATTTAGTGAATGCAAATTTATTTTTATTTTTATGTCGAACATTGCTAATAATCTTAAATACCTCCGAAAGAAAAAGGGGCTTACGCAGCAGCAGTTTGCGGACGAAATGGGCATTAAGCGGGCATCGGTGGGCGCCTATGAAGAGAATAGGGCGGAACCGAAGTATGAGTTGCTTACGAAGATTGCCGATTTCTATGAGCTGACCATGGATGAGTTGGCCAATGATACCATTAATGATAAGTGGCGACCCACGCCCCGCGGCAATGCGGCTAATGTACGGGTGCTGAGCATTACGGTGGATGAAGATGACCGGGAGAACATTGAGCTGGTGCCGGTTAAAGCCAGCGCGGGGTATCTTAATGGTTATGCCGACCCGGAGTATATCGCCGAATTGCCGAAATTCAACCTGCCGATGTTTCGGCAGGGTACGTACCGAGCGTTTGAGATCAAAGGGGATTCGATGCTGCCTTTGCAACCCGGAAGCATTGTGATCGCCGAATACGTGGAGAATTGGAATGAGGTGAAACCCGGACAGACGTACGTGGTCATTTCCCGTAATGATGGGGTGGTGTATAAGCGGATCGCGTTTAAATATAAAGAGGATAAGGGGTTGAAGCTGGTTTCTGATAACAAGACCTATGAACCCTATTGGGTGCCCGGAGCCGACATTTTGGAAATATGGAAAGCCAAAGCCTATATCAGCACCCAGCTGCCCGAACCGAGTCCTGAACCTACGATGGAAACGCTCACCTCGATGATGGCTCAGATGCAGAAGACGATCAGCACGGTGGTAGATAAAAGGTAACGATTTCGTTTGCCCTACCGATTTTTAATTTTCAAAGATTTTACTTACCTTTGCATCATCTTGAAAGAGAGGGGACGGCAAATCGTCCCCTTTTTTCATAGTAAATAATTTTACTGGTGGCAGTTTCAATAGAAAACAAGGTTAGCGCATTAGTGGAGGAAAAGATTGCCGATCGGGAGGATCTTTTTTTGGTGAGCGTAAAGATGCATCCCAGTGGTAAGCTGGAGGTGCTGGTAGATGGGGATAATGGCATCAATATCAAAGACTGTGCGGAGATCAGCAGGCATGTTGGCTTCCGACTGGAGGAGGCCGATGCGATCGGCCATGCGTACAGGCTGGAGGTATCATCGCCGGGTATCGATGCTCCGCTCACGTCGATCAGACAGTACCGCAAAAATCTGGGGCGGAACGTGCAGGTGACGCTACAAGACGGGGCGGTGAAGGAAGGCCAGCTGCAAGAAGTAGCGGAAGCGTATATGAGTATAAGCGAAAAAATAAAAGAAAAAGGGAAGAAGGCGGTAGAACGTCAACTTACTATTCCCTTTGAAAACATCAAAACAACAAAGGTGTTAATTTCATTTAAGTAAAATGAGCAACAATATCAATTTAATTGACTCTTTTCAGGAATTTAAAGAGTTCAAAAACATCGATCGGCCTACGGTGATCAGCGTGTTAGAAGAAGTGTTCCGGAGCATGATCCGGAGGAAGTACGGCACCGATGAGAATTGCGACGTCATTGTCAACCCGGACAATGGTGACCTGGAGATTTGGCGCACGAGGGTAGTGGTGGACAACGGGTTTTCCGAAGACGATGACCTGGAAATCGAGCTGGATGAGGCGCATAAATTTGACCCGGATCTTGAAGTGGGGGACGATTATATTGAAGAGATCACACTGGAGAGCTTCGGCCGTAGGGCCATATTGGCGGCCCGCCAGACGCTTGTTTCCAAAATTTTGGAACTTGAAAAGGATGAGGTATTCAAAAAATACAAAGATCGGGAAGGTGAATTGATCACGGGTGAGGTATACCAGATTTGGAAAAAAGAAACCCTGGTGCTCGACGATGACGGCAATGAATTGATTCTGCCGAAAACCGAACAGATACCGGCCGACTATTTTAAGAAGGGCGATTCCATCCGGGCGGTGGTACATAAGGTGGAAATGGTAAACGCCAATCCGCGCATCATCATTTCGCGCACCGCACCGGAATTCTTGCAGCGTCTGTTTGAATTGGAGGTGCCTGAAATATTTGATGGGTTGATCACCATCCGGAGGATCGTGCGTGAACCGGGCGAACGAGCAAAAGTGGCTGTTGAATCGTATGACGACCGGATCGATCCGGTGGGTGCATGTGTGGGCATGAAAGGATCCCGCATCCACGGCATCGTCCGGGAATTGCGGAACGAAAACATCGATGTGATCAATTTCACGAACAATACGCAGCTCTATATACAGCGGGCGCTGAGCCCGGCACGTATCGGCTCGATAAAATTGGATGACGAACACAAAACCGCAGCGGTATACCTCAAATCCGATCAGGTATCGTTAGCGATCGGACGCGGTGGGCACAACATCAAGCTTGCCGGTAAGCTTACGGGATATGAAATAGATGTATACCGCGAAGCGGAAGAGGTGGAAGAGGATGTGGATATCGAGGAATTTGCAGATGAAATCGATGGCTGGATCATTGATGAGTTAAAACGAGTGGGATTGGATACCGCAAAATCGGTGTTGGCGCTTTCAGTGGATGATTTGGTGAGGCGTACCGATTTGGAGGAAAATACAATTCATGAGATTATACAGGTGTTGCAGGCGGAATTTGAGTAAAAAAATATATTTTTGTATCAGCACCAATAACAAGAGAGAAATATTAGATGTCAGAAGGTAAGAGCATAACGTTGCTGAAAGCAGCAAAAGAGTTGAACATTGGTATCAGTACTGCTGTTGATTTCCTGGTCAAGAGTGGCTATGACGTGGAGTCTAAGCCCGGAACCAAATTGGACAGCGATACCTACGATGTGCTGCTAAGGGAGTTTCAGGGGGATAAGATCGTCAAGGAGGAGGCCAACCAAATTGTCATTGGCAAAATCCGGCGGGAAGAATCTCCCTCGGAACCTGTTGTGCAAAGACCGCAAAGAGACAGTGAGGCTGAGGAAATCCTGATCAAGAATACGGGCGTGTTTGCCCCGGAGGTGCGGCAAGCGCCCGTAGCGGACAAACGCGTTCCTGAAAATGAGCAGGAAACGATGAAGACCGATGAGAAACCGCATGCTGGCGGCATGAAGATCGTCGGTAAGATCGATTTGGGGAACCTGAGAGGCGGAAGGCCTCAAAAGGAAACACCGAAAGAAACGCCAATAGAAAAAGAAGAAGACAACATACCGGTAGCGCCGCCGGTGGAAATGGAACAGGCGCCCGAACCGGAGCCGACCCCGCCGACCCCAGTCGTTGAGTCCGTACCGCCTGTTGTCGAGAAATTACCGGAACCCGCCCCGGAGGCGCCGAAAGTAGCCGATAAAAAGCCGGAAGTCAAGGTGGAACCAACGCCCGCACCTCCTCAGCAGGAGGTGATTCGTGCACGCGCACAGCGCCTGGCAGGACCGAATGTGGTGGGCCGTATCGATTTGACCGCGCACCAACCCAAGGAAAAGCCCGTAGCATCGTCTTCCAATGCGTCTGGAGTGTCTTCGCACGACCATAAGCGGAAGCGTAAACGGAAGGATAAACCGGGTACGCCCCGTCCCGCTACCCCGAACGCACCTGGCCAACAGACCGGCGGTGGACCGGCAAAGGCTCGCCCTGATTTCAACAAGGGTAAACCGCGGCATGCGACTGAAAGCCGGGAAGAGCCATCTGAAAAGGAAATACAGGACCAGATCAAAGCAACGCTCGCACGCCTGAGCGGTGCAGGTAAGTCGGGCAAGTTTGCACAGCGTGCAAAACTCCGCCGCCAAAAACGTGATGATATCGCACATTCGGCGGAAGAAGCCGCCCTTGAGCAAGAGATGATGTCCAAGGTATTGAAGGTGACGGAATTTGTGACGGCCAATGACCTTGCGAACATGATGGGGGTACAGGTGACACAGATCATTGCTACCTGCATGAGCTTGGGACTTTTTGTGTCTATCAATCAGCGCTTGGATGCCGAAACCATTGCCATCGTGGCGGATGAATTTGGGTATGAAATCGAGTTTGTGAAGCCTGACGATGAGGAAAATGCTGAGCTTGAGGAACCCGATAATGCAGAAAACCTGGTTCCCCGGGCGCCTATTGTGACCGTAATGGGTCACGTAGACCACGGTAAAACATCGCTGTTGGATTATGTACGCAAATCGAATGTCATCGCCGGTGAAGCCGGAGGGATCACCCAGCACATCGGGGCCTACGAAGTGAAGCTTGATGACGGCCGTAAAATAACGTTTTTGGACACCCCCGGTCACGAGGCATTTACTGCCATGCGTGCACGCGGTGCGCAGGTAACGGATATCGCCATCATTGTGATTGCAGCCGACGACGCGGTAATGCCTCAGACCCGGGAGGCCATTAATCACGCACAGGCAGCGGGCGTACCGATCGTATTTGCCTTTACCAAAATTGACAAGCCAGGAGCCAATGCAGACAAGATCCGCGAGCAGCTCTCGGCCATGAATATTCTGGTCGAAGACTGGGGCGGTAAATACCAGTGCCAGGAAATATCCGGTAAAACGGGGCAAAATATTGATTTATTGCTTGAAAAGGTATTGCTTGAGGCTGAATTGCTCGAATTGAAGGCCGACCCTAAAAAGCGGGCTGTCGGCTCGGTCATCGAGGCCAGCCTTGATAAGGGCAGAGGCATTGTGACCACGGTGTTGATTCTTTCGGGAACACTCCGCGTGGGTTCGCCGATATTGGCAGGTTCGCATAGCGGAAAAGTAAAGGCACTGCATAATGAGCGCGGTCAAAAAGTCATTGAGGCCGGTCCAGCAACCCCCGTACAGATCTTGGGGATGGCTGGTGCACCTACCGCCGGTGATAAATTTTATGAAATGGAGAGCGAAGTGGAAGCCCGGCAGGTGGCCAATAAAAGGCTTCAACTGCAACGCGAACAGGGACTGCGCACGCAAAAGCACATTACGCTGGATGAGATCGGCAGACGGTTGGCCATTGGTAATTTCAAGGAGCTTAACGTCATCGTCAAAGGTGATGTGGACGGCTCGATAGAAGCGCTGTCCGACTCCCTGCTCAAATTATCGACCGAAGAGATCCAGGTGAATATCATTCATAAATCCGTAGGCCAGATATCCGAATCGGATGTATTGTTGGCTTCGGCTTCTGATGCCATCATCATCGGCTTCCAGGTCAGGCCATCTACCGGTGCGCGTAAGCTGGCTGAACAGGAGCAAATCGATATCCGACTGTATTCGATCATCTACGATGCCATCGAAGAATTGAAGGCAGCAATGGAAGGAATGTTGGCGCCGAAGTTTGAAGAGAAGATCGTGGCCAATGTGGAGATCCGCGACGTATTCAAGATCAGTAAGGTCGGCACCATCGCCGGTTGTATGGTGTTGGACGGCAAGATCAATCGTAACCACAGCATCCGGGTCATCCGTGATGGCGTGGTGGTATACACCGGGCAGCTGGCTTCGCTCAAACGGTTCAAGGACGATGTAAAAGAAGTATCCGCCGGTTACGAATGCGGATTGAACATCCATAACTTCAACGACATTAAAGTAGGCGATATCATTGAAGCCTACGAACAGGTAGAGATCAAACGGAAGCTTTAAATGTAACATATTTGTTTGCTTTAATCGGTTGTTAAAGCAAATGAAACGTCCATGGTGTAATTTTTACACACCATGGACGTTTTTTTATGTAGTCATATTTTGCATTTAAACAAAAAGGCAGTAAATTGAGCCACCAAATTTTGATTGACCATAGTTGAGATGTCTATAAAATCCGTATTGTTTATTTGTCCCCTGTTGCTGAACGTTGTCGTCGCCCAAGAAGATTTCAAACCCTATACCCAACGTCTTGAAGGAACTAATCTAAGTTTCTCCATGCAGCCCATTCCCGCTGGTGAATATCGGATGGGCAGTGAAGCGGGCAACGCCGATGAAAAGCCGGTGCATCAAGTGAAGGTAGACCCCTTTTGGATGGGTACCTATGAAGTGACATGGGACGTGTATGAACCGTTCGTGTATAAAGACTTCGAACGGTCGCGGAGCGGAGGCACCATACCGGCGGAAGTGGATGCGGTGACCCGCCCGACCAAGCCTTATCTGGACATGACCTTTGGCATGGGCAAGGAAGGGCACCCGGCACTGGCGATGACACAGTATAATGCCATCCAGTTCTGTAAATGGTTATATGTACGTACAGGGGTGTTCTATCGTTTGCCCACGGAGGCGGAATGGGAATATGCATGCCGCGCGGGCAGCACCTCGGCGTATTCATTTGGTGATGATGCATCAGCCGTGGGCGACTATGCGTGGTATCGGGCCAACAGTGAAGGCGAGACGCATCCGGTAGGGCAGCTGAAGCCCAATGCGTGGGGACTTTATGATATGCATGGCAATGTGGCGGAATGGACGTATGACCAATACATTGCCGACTTCTATCAGCAATTTGAGGGGACGGTTGCCGAAAACCCGGTGGCTGTTCCGGAGAAGCTCTATCCGCACAGTGTCCGTGGCGGGTCGTTTGAAGACGATGCGGACTACCTCAGGTCGGCATCGCGCTTGCCTTCTGACCCATCGTGGAAACAGCTGGATCCGCAGATCCCCAAAAGCAACTGGTGGTTTCCGGAGGCGCCGTTCGTCGGTATCCGGCTGGTGAGGCCATTGAATCCTCCATCAGAAGCCGAGATCATGGCCTATTATGATAAGGCACCCATACAGGATTATTGACCAATTAAGTAATAAATCACAAGGATAAATCTAAAACAAAACAGATGAACACGAAAAGTGCAGGCGAACAACGCCGGGAATTTTTGAAGACATCGGCCCTGCTGGCAGGCGGAGCCATGCTCAGCGGAGCACCCGTATTGGGTGCATACGCAAGTGGAAATGACGTCATCAAGGTGGCTGTTGTGGGTTGCGGCGGTCGGGGCACCGGAGCGGCTTTCGATGCGATTGCATCTGGAGCAAACCTCAAGATTGTCGCGCTTGCCGACGCCTTCCGCGACAGGCTGGACGAGGCATACACCAAGTTATCGGAACGCCATGCGGATAAACTGGACGTGCCGGAAGACCGCAAATTCGTGGGCTTTGACGCCTATCAAAAGGCCATTCCATTTGCTGATGTGGTTATTTTGGCTACCTCACCGGGTTTCAGGCCCATTCATTTTGAAGAGGCGGTGAAGCAGGGTAAGCATGTATTTATGGAAAAACCCGTAGCCACGGACGTACCGGGTATACGCCGGGTGCTGGCGGCAGCGGAAGAAGCCAAGCGCAAAAAACTCAACGTGGTGGTAGGCTTACAGCGCCGCTATCAGGCCAACTATCGCGAGGCGATCAAACGGATACAGGATGGAGCACTCGGCGACATCGTATCCGGCCAGGTATACTGGAATAGCGGCGGCGTATGGGTGCGTCCGCGCCAAGCCAGCCAGACGGAAATGGAGTATCAGATGCGCAACTGGTATTACTTCAACTGGCTGTGCGGCGACCATATCGTCGAGCAGCATGTGCATAATATCGATGTGGCCAACTGGGTGAAGGGAAGCTATCCGGTATCCATCCAGGGAACCGGCAGCAGAGCTTGGCGCACGGGCAAAGAACATGGAGAGATCTACGACAACCATGCGGTGGAACTCACCTATGCCGACGGCTCGGTGATATACAGCCAATGCCGGCATTTCGAGGGAACATCCAATCGGGTCGACGAATCCTTCCAGGGCACGAAGGGCAAGATCTATTTATCGGCTGGCAATGATGCCGTGATGGTGGATGCCAGTGGCAAGGAGCTTTATAACCATCCGAAACGGGGGAATGCTAATCCTTACCAGCATGAGCATGTAGAGCTGTTTGATGCGATCAGCAAGGGGGAATATAAATTTGATAACGCCGAATATGGTGCCTATAGCACATTGACGGGGATCATCGGCCGGCTGGCCACGTATTCCGGACAGGTGATCAAATGGGATGACGCCCTGAAATCCAATGTGAATCTCATGCCTGAGCGTTTCGCATGGGATGCGCAGCCGAAAGTGCTGCCTGATGAAAATGGACTTTACCCTTACGCGATCCCAGGGCAAACAGTGGTGTTGTAGTGGCAATCGGTAAACGGTGGATCGGGCTGTTGTGGGTAACGGGCATGATGATAGGAGCCGAATCCGTTGATACCGGGCTAACGCAATATTCCATTAAAGGCTATGCCCAGGGCACCGATTATAGCATTACATACTACGCAACGGATAACAAAGTGTCAAAAGTGGCTGTCGATAGCCTGTTATCGGCTATCGACAGTTCCATGTCGTTATACAAACCCTATTCGCTGATCAATAAGATCAATGCAGGCGGACGTGGGCGTTATGAGGTGGATGAACACTTTCGGAAGGTACTGGCTAAATCGGAAACGATTTATCGGGATAGCAAAGGGATCTTTGATATTACCGTGGCCCCGCTGGTGCAGCTTTGGGGTTTCGGCGCGAAACCGATAAGCCATTTTCCGGATAGTACCGAGGTGCGCGGGGCGCTTGCGTGTGTCGGAATGGATAAGATCCGATTGAGGGGGCGCCGATTAACAAAAAAGGAACCCTGTGTGCACCTGGATGTGAACGGCGTCGCACAGGGGTATACCGTAGATGCATTGGCGGATTATTTGGATCGCAAAAAAATAACCCATTACCTGGTGGAATTGGGCGGTGAGTTGCGTGTAAAGGGACCCAAGCCGGATGGTACGCCGATGCGTATCGGGATAGAGCGGCCGGCAACTCAACGTGACGGGCGTGAGGCGACGGTCATCAATGATGTGATGGAGGTGCGGAAAGGAGCCGTTACCACGGCGGGAAATTACCGCCAGTTCTTGCAGGACGGCGAACGAAGGGTATCGCACCATATCGATCCCAAATCGGGCTATCCGTTTGATACGGGGATCATCAGTGCGACCATCTATGCGGAGGATGCGATGACGGCTGATGGATACGATAATGTCATTATGGCCATGAAAGCCGATGAGGCAATAACATTTGTGAACCGCCACAACGATATGGAAGTTTTTGTCATTTACCGGAATGAACGCGGTGAAGTGAGAGATACCATGAGCAGCGGATTTGCAAAATTGATAACCACCCAATAAACATAAAAATCTTAGGAATGAAAAGAAGTCAATTTATTCGGAATTCATTGTTGGCCACTGGAGCCGTAGTCACCAGCGGATCGCTTGACGTACGAGGAAGCGATGGTGCGCCAAAACAAGAAAACAAACCATTTACCCTCAATTATGGTCCGCATCAGGGACATTTCGAGCACCATGCGGGCAAGGACATCCTCGATCAGATCCAGTTTGCTTATGACCACGGATTCCGTAGTATTGAAGATAATGGCTTTTCCGGGCGGCCCGTGCAGGAACAAGAACGCATCGGCAGTCTGCTGGCAAAATTGGGAATGACCATGGGGGTCTTCGTGCTTGACAAGGGCGGAAACGGAGCGAATACCCTGGCCGCTGGAAAACAGGAACATGTGGATGTATTTTTAAAGGGCTGCCGAGAAGCAGTGGAACTGGCCAAGCGGTGCGGTGGCAAACATACCACGGTGGTACCGGGTGATTTTGCGCGGAATCTGCCGTTGGACATCCAGACGGCAAATGTCATCGAGGCATTGAGACGCGGTGCCGAGATCTTGGAACCGCATGGGATCATCATGGTATTGGAACCCTTGAGCGACACGCCGGACCTGTTCCTGCGGACATCCTCGCAAACCTACCTGATCTGCAAGGGGGTAGACAGCCCCTCCTGCAAGCTCCTGTATGATGTATACCACATGCAACGCAACGAAGGTGATTTGATTGCCAACATCGATCGCTGCTGGGATGAGATCGCTTATTTTCAAACGGGGGACAATCCCGGACGGAGAGAACCCACAACCGGGGAGATCAATTACAAAAACCTATTCAAGCACATCTACGATAAGGGCTACCGGGGAGTTGTCGGCATGGAGCACGGCAAGTCTGTGGATGGCAAGGAAGGAGAACTCAAATTGATCGCAGCTTACCGGGAGGTCGATAACTTTTTGGACGCATGAACATAGGCACGAGAGTCAAGTTGTCTTTCATGATGTTCCTCGAATTTTTTATTTGGGGATCATGGTTTGTGACGTTGGGTACGTTTCTGAGCAAGAATCTGGGGACCACCGGATTTCAAACGAGTTTAGCGTTTCTGACACAGTCTATCGGCGCCATCGTCGCACCTTTTATTATTGGTTTGATCGCCGATAAATTCTTCCCGGCGCAACGGATACTGGGTGTACTTCACCTCGCTGGAGCCATGTTACTTTGGATGGCCGCTTCGACGTCCACTTTTGACGCGCTGTTCCCCTTGATTGTCGTGTATATGATCCTTTATATGCCTACATTGGCATTGGTCAATTCCATTTCGTTTCGCCAGATGAAAGACCCAAGCAAGGAGTTTTCCACGATCCGCGTATTAGGTACCATTGGATGGGTTATCGCAGGGCTGACCATCGGCTGGTTGGGGTGGGAGCAATCAGACCAATTGGCGTTGACGTTTAAGATGGCCGGTATTGCATCCCTCATTTTAGGTTTATTTAGTTTCACGTTGCCGGCCACGCCTCCGCTGAAAAAAGGTGAAAAAACTTCCATCAGTGAAATTTTGGGGTTGGATGCGCTGCGTTTGCTTACACATAAGTCTTACCTGCTTTTCTTTCTTTCCTCCATTGCAATTTGTATCCCGCTTCAATTTTATTATACGTTCGCTAACCAATTCTTTAATGAGGCGGGTATGAAGGCCGCCGCCGGTGTCCAATCGTTGGGGCAGGTTTCTGAAACACTGTTTATGTTGTTAATTCCGGTGTTTTTTATCCGTTTGGGCGTAAAGAAGATGTTGGCCATCGGAATGTTTGCGTGGGTACTTCGTTATGTGTGTTTTGCTTATGGCGATGCGGGTGCAAACTATTGGATGTTGATTATAGGAATTGCCTTGCACGGTATTTGTTATGACTTTTTCTTTGTTACCGGTCAAATATATACCGATAACCTGGCGGGTGAAAAGTTTAAATCCGCAGCACAAGGATTGGTTACACTGGGCACGTATGGATTGGGCATGCTGATCGGTGCCTTCGTTTCGGGACCGATTGTGGACGCTTACGCCCTTGCGGATGGTCACGATTGGAAAACGATTTGGCTGATCCCAGCCGGGATCGCATTGTTCGTGACGCTATTGTTCTTACTTTTCTTTCGAGACAGGCAACAGGCCGGAAAAGTGTGATATTGAACAATAAATGTTGAACAATCACGTCATTAATAGTACCTTTAATAAGCTAAAGGGAACAACTAACGTATAACTAAATAAAACGATAAAACAAGCTATGGCAGATAATGTATATGATGCGATCGTGATCGGATCAGGGATTAGCGGTGGATGGGCTGCAAAGGAGCTGACCCAGAAAGGACTAAAAACCATCATGCTGGAGCGCGGACGCAATGTGGAGCATGTGAAAGACTACCCCGCGGCGACCAAACACCCGTGGGAATTTCCACACCGGGGAGGACGTACGCAGCAGATGATTGAAGATTATCCGGTCTTGAAGCGGGATTATCCGCTTAATGAAAAGAATCTCGATTTTTGGGTGAACGAGAAAGAGAGCCCTTATGTAGAGGTGAAGCGCTTTGACTGGTACCGCGGGTACCATGTTGGCGGACGCTCGCTGATGTGGGGCCGTCAGAGCTACCGGTTCAGTGACCTGGATTTTGAGGCGAATCTGAAAGATGGGCACGGCGTGGACTGGCCGATCCGCTATCAGGACATTGCTCCTTGGTACAGCTATGCGGAGAAATGGGCAGGTATCAGCGGCAATCGGGATGGATTGGATGTGCTGCCTGACGGTGATTTCCTTCCGCCAATGGAGATGAATGTGGTGGAGAAAGATTTGGCGGCGCGGATAAAATCGCATTATAAAGGACAACGGCACTTTATCATGGGCAGGGTAGCCAACCTGACGGCACCGCACGAGGGACGGGTCAACTGCCAGTACCAGAATCAATGCTGGTTAGGGTGCAACTTCGGGGCGTATTTCAGTACACAGTCGTCCACGCTGCCCGCGGCGGTGGCCACGGGTAATCTCACCCTTCGCCCATTTTCCATTGTCACCAAGATCCTATATGATAAGGATACCAAAAAGGCTACAGGCGTCGAAATACTGGATGCGGAAACGAATCAGACCTATGAGTATTTTGCCAAAATCGTGTTTGTATGTGCATCGGCATTCAACTCTACATGGGTGCTGATGAATTCGGCAACCGATGTATGGGAGGGCGGATTAGGCAGCAGCAGCGGTGAGCTTGGCCACAATGCGATGGACCACCACTTCCGCTGCGGTGCGGGGGGACGGGTAGAAGGCTACGAGGATAAGTATTATTTCGGCCGCAGGGCAAATGGGTTATACATACCCCGGTTCCGGAACGTGGGCGATGATAAGCGCGACTATGTGCGTGGGTTTGGTTATCAGGGCTCTGCCAGCCGGGGCCGGTGGAGCGGCGAGATCGCAGAAATGAGCATCGGGGACGAATGGAAGGATGCCCTATGCGAGCCGGGCGATTGGTCGGTTGGTTTTGGGGCGTTCGGTGAAACACTGCCTTATCATGAAAACCGGATTTCGCTGGATAAAACAGTAAAGGATAAATGGGGGCTGCCGGTACTGGCCATGGATATGGAAATCAAGGAAAACGAACTGAAGATGCGCAAGGACATGATGGAAGACTGCAAGGAGATGTTGGAGGTCGCGGGCGTGAAAGATGTGTATACCTATGACAATGGCTACGGCTTCGGCCAAGGCATCCACGAGATGGGTACGGCCCGCATGGGCAGGGATCCGAAGACCTCGGTATTGAACGGCAATAACCAGGTGTGGGATGCGTTGAACGTATTTGTGACTGATGGCGCTTGCATGACGTCTGCTGCTTGCGTGAACCCATCGCTTACGTATATGGCACTGACCGCGCGGGCGGTGGATTTTGCCGTTGGCGAGTTGAAAAAAGGTAACCTATGACAGCTTCGGCAAGCTTCACGGTGGTGCCCCGTCACGTGTTGGGGGGCAAAGGCTATACCGCTCCGAGCGATAAGCTGGTGGTGGCAGGTATTGGGGTAGGCGGTAAGGGCGAGGTGGATGTCAAAGGCATCCACGATAGCGGCAAAGCGGAAATCGCTTACCTGTGCGACGTAGACGATCGCCGGGCGGCAAACTCCGTGAAGCGGTTTCCGAAGGCCAAGTATTACAAAGACTTCCGCGAAATGCTCGACAAGGAGCATGCACATATCGATGCTGTTTCCGTGTCAAGTCCCGATCATAATCATGCCATCCAAGCATTGCCCGCCATGGAGCTGCGCAAGCATGTATATGTACAGAAGCCCCTGACACACGATGTGTATGAGGCCCGTGTGCTGGCAAATGCGGCAAAAAAATATAAAGTAGTGACCCAGATGGGCAATCAGGGTTCATCGGGAGATGGCGTACGGCGATTCCGGGAATGGGTGGATACTGGCTTGATCGGTGATGTACATACCGTCTATTGCTGGACGGATCGTCCGGTTTGGCCGCAGGGCATTCAATGGCCTACACAGAAAGCACAGGTGCCGGCAGCATTGGACTGGGACCTTTGGCTTGGGACCGCTCCATTCGTTGATTATGTCGATAAGTTGGTCCCCTTCAATTGGAGAGGATGGTGGGATTATGGTACAGGTGCTTTGGGCGACATGGGATGCCATATCATGGAGGCGCCGTTCAGCATACTCGGGCTGCAATATGTAAAGGATGTGCAGGCAAGCGTAGGAACGGTTTATGTTGACGAGTTCAAACGTGGTTACTTTCCAAGGAGCTGCCCGCCATCCAGCTATGCCATCTTGACCTTCCCGAAGACCAGGCGAACCGCTGGAGACGTCACCGTCCACTGGATGGATGGCGGTATACAGCCCCAGCGCCCAGATGAACTGGGACCTAATGAACCCTTCGGCGACGGCGGTAACGGCATCCTGTTCATCGGTACGAAAGGGAAGATACTGGCCGATCTTTTCGGGGAAAATCCCCGACTTCTTCCAACTACCTTGATGGCCGAAGTGGCGGCCATACCCGAGAAATATGACCGTGTGCCGGGTGGAATCGAGGGCCATTATGCCCAATGGGTAGATGCATGCCTCGCCGGGTATCGGAAGAAAGCGGTGAGTGCTCCTTTTGAGATTTCCTGTCCGCTCACCGAGGCCCTGCTGATGGCCAATCTGGCGATCCGTGGTGCGGATCTCCGTGTAGGCGATCGGTATCCGGGACGCAATTTCAAACTACTTTGGGATCATAGAGACATGCGAGTGACCAATTTTGACGAGGTAAACCAGTTCGTGCGCCGGGAATACCGGAAAGGTTGGGAACTTAATTACAAATTTAAACTTAAAAGCATTAGACATCATGAATAGAAGAGAAGCTTTGGCTAGGGTCGCCTGGATCATGGGCGGCACGGTGGTGGGTGCCAATCTGTTTTTAGAGGGGTGCACCCGGAAAGTGACAAAAGACGTTGAAAGCCTGTTTGAGCCGGAAACGATTGATTTGCTTGGAGACATTGCGGATACCATCTTGCCGCCGACCAGCAGTCCTGGAGCAAAAGAAGCAGGTGTAGGTGCGTTTATTCCCGTGATGGTGAAAGACTGTTATACGGCGGATCAGCAAAAAACCTTCATGGAGGGGTTAGGCAAGTTGGAAGACGCGGCTAACGAGAAGTTTGGCCGAAAATTCCAGGAATTGAACGCAACGGAACGTACTGAGCTGTTGGCTGCGGTAGACAAGGAAGCCAAGGAATACCAAAAAAGCAAATCCGAGGAAGATGCCGACCATTATTTCCACTTGGTGAAGCAGTTGACACTGCTGGGATTCTTTACTTCCGAACTGGGTGCCACCAAGGCGCTGCGCTATGTGCAGGTTCCCGGCAAGTATGTGGGGGATTATCCCTATAAAAAAGGGGACAAGGCCTGGGCTACCTAGTCCGCACGGATCGGCGAATATCTTAAAAAGGCGAATATCTTAAAAAAATGTATCGCTTGTAAAACAAAATAATCAGACCTACGTTATAGCATTAGGTTTAGGTTGATAAAAAACATTATTGTTTTTACCGCGCTTCCCCAAAGCGCGGTTTTTTTATGTTGTCGTTTGTGTACATTTCCGTCGTTCGCATTCATTTGTTTTCCCATACCTGTTTAACCACCTAACAGTAGGTTATTCCAGAAGCACTTTCTTCCGACTATCTCGCTGGGAATCCCAGATTATCTAAATCCATTTATTCGGCGTAGCATTTCTTCTACATATTTTTCCGTTTATACACATTTTCCTGTCGTTCGTGTACACCTAATTGCGGGTCGTCCGATTAATACTTCTTTTTGTGTGTCCAATGGATGGCGAATTCAGCGGACAAATCAGTTAGTACATCTATTAATTTATAGCAGGATACATGGATTTTTTGCATGGCGCAATGGGACTATTCAGCGAGAGCGAATGATTATAACAGACCGCCACACGAGAATCTTTTGATATGATTTAGCGCATTTTTATGAAAAATAGACTTTTACATTTCATATTGAGTAAGGCTTCAGTTTTCATTATATTAATAAACCTTTTTGGTTTATTGGAAACGTATGGACAGCAGTCGAGTTTGGGCGACAACATTTTCAAGGAAGATTTCGGACAAGCAACAACAGGTGATGACGGCAACAGTTCGTTATGGGATGGTATTTATTTTAAAAACGATCATTTGCCTTACATAAGCTCCCTGCTTTTTTACAATCCTAATAATCCACCGAGCGAGTACGGCTCGGAAGCTGACGATAATTGGGGCCCTCGATACATCAGCGATTGGCCACTAGCAATAGGGGGATATTCGCTTGTTACAAATTCCAAAGGATATAATAATCCCTATTTCCATGATGGTGGAGACCATACGGGAAATGATCGCGGATTTATGGTGCTCGTGGATGCACATGCATCCACGGGCTTATATTTTGATAGAGCGATTGACGGGCTTTGCGCCGGAACCCAATTTCAATTTGCTGTTTGGATAAAAGACATTAATGCAGAAGGTTATATCAAGCCTAGTGTTACCTTCAACATATACAACGCAGATTTGTATGTGGATGAAAATTCATCGAGCGGATTATTGGCATCATATACAAGTACCGACGATGATGTCTCTCCAGTAAATCAATGGAATGAGGTCAAAATGAGTTTCACAATGCCTCAGGGGGTAGATAACATTAGACTTCAAATTAAGAACGCAGTTGCTCAAGAAATCGGAAACGATTTAGCCATTGATGACATTACACTGCGTCCAGTCGGTCCCCCAGTTTCCTTTCAAGTAGAGCCAGACGGTCCGGTTTGCGTAGGCAGCAGTGTTACCTATCGGGCGAGGGTGCTAGACAATCCGTACGTTCTTAATCATTTTTTACTGCAAAAGCGAAAAATCAATCCCGAAGGGAATGATCCCTTGGGCGAGGATTTCATAAATGTCGATAATAACATTGTTACTACCATAGGGACCGACGACGCCGTTTTTCAGATTAATCCGGTTACGGCAGATGACGACAATTACGAGTATCGGGTTATCGTGGCTGGAGACCCGTCGACGCTGACCAATAAAAATTGCAGGGTTGCTTCCGAACCCTTTACGTTACGGGTGTATCACCACGAACCCGCTATCTCATTTAGCGGTGTTAATGAAGTGTGTGTCGGAGAGGCAACTACCTTATTAGCCATGGTAACCGGAAACATAGGAGATAACCCTGATTATTTCTTTATATGGGAAACATCGTCAAACCAAACGGATTGGAGTGTGATTGGAGGACAATCACAAGAAACGCTAAATACTGGAGAATTAACGCAAACAGCCTATTACCGGGTGACCGCTTATATCGATGGTGAAGGTGGCTGTCCTGGTAAAGGAGCATCAGCGGTATTGGAAGTGCCGGTAAACCCACTTCCTGATCTGCCCATGGTAAACGATGTGATCGCCTGCGCTGGCAATGATTTGTCAATTGCAATAACCGACTATTCGTCACCTGAAATCACTTACACACTGGAAAAACAAGTCGACGATGCCTGGGTCGTTGTCGCTGATTTTACATTTTCTGATGGTGTGTTTTCAAAAGACAACGCGGCAATAGCAGATGCAGGTACCTACCGGGTTGTCGCTCAGAACGAAAAAGGGTGTCAAGTTACTTCTGAAGAGGTGGTCGTAACAGTCAACGCCGTTGACGCAGGTAGTATAGTTGGGGATCAGACGGTTTGTTTGGGTACGGTGCCCGCAACCATCGCGTCGGTAGCAGGTGGAAGTGGTGTAGGAACGGTTACGTACCGTTGGGAAAGCAGTACGAATCAACAGGATTGGAATACGATAGCTGGTGCTACGAGTGAAACTTACTCGGCTCCTGCGTTGTCTCAAAATACTTTCTTTAGGCGGGTGGCAATCTCAACAGTAGACGGAAGCCAATGTGAAGCATATGCTAATGTAGTGACAATTACTGTCAATACAGATTGCAACATCATCAGTGAGAAAACTGTAGTTGACGCAAATAGTGATGGATTGGCGCAGGCGGGGGAACAATTAACTTATACTATTGCAGTAAATAACACGTATGACCGAGATATCGCGGTTGACATCGCTGATCAAATACCTGTTCACACCGTATATATAAGCAATGCTACTGGTGGAACCTATAGTTCAGTAGATAACAATGTTGCTTGGAATGACCTAATTGTTCCTGCCGGAGGGCGGATTGCGGTGTCGTTTATTGTTGAAGTCATTGATAATCTGACAGGTATCGCCTCCATCCGCAACGTTGCGGCGGTGACGGGCGATGACCCGGAGAACCCCGAGGAACCGGAGGTGGAGATACCGACGGACCCGGCCAAGTCGTTCACTTCGGTGAAGACCGCCGACAAGCAGTCGGTGAAGGCGGGTGAGGAAGTGACCTACACGATCAGGGTGACGAACACAGGCGATGTGGACTATAACGGCATCACGGTGGCCGACGCCATCCCCGCGCACACATCCTACAAGGAAGGCAGCGCGGGTGAAGGCGCGAGCTTCAGCGGCGGCGAACTCTCGTGGACGGTTGACGTCCCGTTCGGGGATAGCCGGGAGGTGAGCTTCACCGTGATCGTCGCGGACGACCTGACGGATGTCTCCTCCATCCGCAACGTTGCGGCGGTGACGGGCGATGACCCGGAGAACCCCGAGGAACCGGAAGTGGAGATACCGACGGACCCGGCCAAGTCGTTCACTTCGGTGAAGACCGCCGACAAGCAGTCGGTGAAGGCGGGTGAGGAAGTGACCTACACGATCAGGGTGACGAACACAGGCGATGTGGACTATAACGGCATCACGGTGGCCGACGCCATCCCCGCGCACACATCCTACAAGGAAGGCAGCGCGGGTGAAGGCGCGAGCTTCAGCGGCGGCGAACTCTCGTGGACGGTTGACGTCCCGTTCGGGGATAGCCGGGAGGTGAGCTTCACCGTGATCGTCGCGGACGACCTGACGGATGTCTCCTCCATCCGCAACGTTGCGGCGGTGACGGGCGATGACCCTGAAAACCCCGAGGAACCGGAAGTCGAAATTCCTGTGGATCCCAATAAGAAATTTACGGCCACTAAGGTTGTGGTGGATGCAAATGGCAATGATAAGGCGGAGGCAGGAGAGGAACTTACCTATACCATAGTCGTTGAAAACACGGGGAATGAAGGCTTAACTGGCATTACAATAACGGATAAGATCCCTGACCGTACCACATATGTTGATGGCAGCGCCAGTGATGGCGCCCAATTTGCAAATGGAAGGCTGCTGTGGGTAATCGATGTGCCATTTGGACAGCAGGTCAGTGTGAGCTTCAACGTACGAGTGAACGATGAGATAGGTGACGACACTGTTATAAAAAATATAGCCTCGGTGACGGGCGATGATCAAAATCCAGAAAATCCAGAAGTGGAGATTCCCTTGATTACCGGCCCTACCACCCATGACGATGAAGGGGTGACCGATCAAGGTGTGCCGCTTACCATTGACGTGTTGGCTAATGACGTAATCGGCAGCAGCCCATTGGTGCCGGGAACCGTACGCTTGGTCGATCCCAACGGCGCGTTGGTTACTGCCCTGACGATCGCCGGAGAAGGGGATTATCGCGTAGATGAAGGCGGACAAGTACGGTTTACGCCGACGGAATCGTTTGTCGGCAACAGTACCGCGACCTATACGGTGGCCGACGAGAATGACATACGGTCGAATGCCGCTACGATCAGCATCATCGTGCAGGCGGTGGCGGCGGAAGTATCGCCGACGGCGGTTGATGATACGCAGGAAGCCACATATGGACAACCGGTGACGATAGCGGTGTTGGATAACGACGTTGCAGGTAGCAGCGCAATCATCCCCAATACGGTTCGATTGATCGATGGATCGGGTAACCGGGTGACCACATTAGCCATCCCTGGCGAGGGGACATACGCGGTAGACGCACAGGGTTCCGTCACGTTTTCACCGGTGGATGGTTTCTCGGGCGTCAGCACCGCCCAATATGAGGTAAGTGATGAAAACGGATTGGTTTCCAATGTGGCGACGATCACCGTGAATATCGAGGCCCGGCCGTTCAAGATCCCGAATGTGTTCACGCCGAATGGGGATGGACGAAACGACGCGTTTGAGATCGTCGGCATTGAAGGGTTCGACCGCGTGGAAATCACGGTGGTCAACCGCTGGGGGAATGAGGTATACCGCAACGGTAACTATAAAAACGACTGGGACGGACAGGGACTGAATGAGGGGACTTACTATTATGTCATCATTACCCATGGCGGGGGGCAGGGAGAACGGCACGCCGGCTGGGTCCTGATCAAGCGACAATAACAACATCATTCAGCACAACGATGGATGTCAAATCCAAATAAAGATCTTATGAAACACGCGTTTAGATTAGTCATGTTAATCATCAGCCTGGGTCCCATTTGGGAAGTCCATGGCCAGCAAAATATCCAGTTTACGCAGTACATTTTCAATTCAATGAGCGTCAATCCCGCGTACACGGGATATAAGGAGGAATGGTTCGGCCAATTGGGGCTGCGAAGCCAGTGGGTCGGACTGGATGGGGCGCCGCAGACCGGCGCGCTGTCCATTGATGGTATTGTCGACCCCCTAAATAAACGCCATGGGTTGGGATTTCAGCTTACGGCGGATGAATTGGGACCTCAGTCGGCGACGTCGGCTTATGCGAATTATGCCTTTCGCCTCCGGCTGAATGAGGAAGACACGCAGCGGCTCAGTTTCGGCTTGGGGGCTGGCGTAACGCAATATAGCCTTGATGGGGCGATCTTGGATCCGATTCAAAGTGACGATCAGGTGGTTCCCGCAGGCAAAATCAGCAATTGGGTGCCCGACATCCGTTTTGGCGTATATTATTATAATCCAAAATGGTATGCAGGTTTGTCCATGATGGACCTGCTTTCGGGCGATCAGAGCAATAATATTTTCCGTTGGGACAATACCACGACAGACAATATTCGCCGTAAGCGGCATCTGTATGTTATCGGGGGGGCGTTGTTCGACCTTTCACAGGGACTGAAATTGCGGCCGAGCATATTAGTGAAGGAGGACTTCAAGGGACCTACAAGCTTGGATTTGAACGCCATGTTGATTTTCGGAGAGCGCTTTTGGTTAGGTGCGGGATGGCGCACCGGGGTGACGGTATTTGAACGAACATACAATCGGGTCAGTGGCAATAGCTTGAATGGGCGGAATTCATTTTCGGCCATCACGCAGATTTACCTGACCCGATCCTTACGCATCGGCTATTCGTATGACCATATCGTGAGTCGACTGTCCAGTGTGCAGAACGGATCTCATGAAGTGACCCTGGGGGTCACCTTTGGTCGTCCGGCACAGCGGTTGCTCAGCCCGAGGTTTTTTTGATCACACAGGCAGCTGATAATATAAATGGATAGACAAATTATTAACGAATCTTCCTTTTAACTAAAAACATGGAAAAGAACTATTCAGGTATGTTCATAGGTGTCATGGTGTTGCTAAGCCATTTTGCTGCGGCCCAGGAACAGCCCAGTTTGAGGGACCGGGCGGATGAACTGTATAGGCGGTATGAATATGCGAATGCGGCGAAACTGTATACCCAGCTCGTAGATATCCGTACACCCCGGTTGCAAGATATGGAACGGCTTGCCGAAAGTTACCTCAAGATGAACGATTATGAGTCGGCCGAAAATTGGTACGCCCGGGTGGTTCAGCTGGAGGATAGTCCGGCAGAAAACCTGCTCCGGTATGGCGAAGTACTCAAAATAAACAGAAAATATGCGGAGGCCAAATCCCAATTGGAAGCTTACGCCACCAATACGGGCAATGCTTCGGCCGTGGCGGTACAACTGGCGGGCTGTGATTCGGCATTGCGCTGGATGGCCGCACCGACCCAGCATCGACTGCGCAATGAAGAAACGGTCAACACGGAAAATGCCGAATTTTCAGTGTTGTCCGCAGGTGACACCGTATACTATGTGGGCGAGCCGGCCACAGCATCCACAGGCGATGCATACGGCTGGACAGGTAGGGGATTCCTGCGGGTTTATACGGCTGCGCGGTCTTCGGCCGGTACACTTGGCGCTCCCATGTTGGCGAAGGCGGACATCAATGACGCGAAGTATCACATCGGTCCCGCTGCAGCGGAAAAAGATGGTAATACCTTCTACGTCACGCGCACGCACATCGGACAGGAAGCGGGAGTGGAAAAAGAGGGGCGAACGAACTTCCGTACGAATCGGCTGGAACTATACATTTACCGTCGGACGGGCGAAACCTGGGTTGAAGAACCTTTTGCCTACAACAAGGCAGCCGAATATTCGGTAGGGCATGCGGCATTGTCACCTGACGCCGATGTGCTTTATTTTTCTAGTGATATGCCGGGTGGGCATGGGGGAGCCGATTTATGGTATTGCGAGCGGAATGCGGACGGCTCCTGGAGCGCACCGATCAATGCCGGAGCGTCCGTCAACAGTGAGGGCGATGAGCTGTTTGCAAATGTCGCTCCGGATGGCACATTGTATTATTCCAGTGATGGTTTTGCGGGGATGGGGGGACTTGATGTATTTAAATCCACCGGAAGCAAAGGCACTTGGTTGACTTCCGAAAACCTTCGATATCCGATTAATAGCGCTGCAGATGATTTTGCTTATTCCGTAACCGAAGAGACCGAGGCGGAACAATGGGGCTTCCTGTCTTCGGACAGACGGGGAGGAAAAGGGAGTGATGATATTTACGCCTTTGCTTTCGAGAAACCGAAGATGGTCATTGTCCTGGAGGGCACCACGTCGGACAAGACAACAGGCGAACGGATGCCCGCAACCGTGACGCTCTTTGATGGACAGCGGGCCATCGTGGCGAAGATGAACAGCGGTGACCAGGGCATTTTTACGTTCATGCTCGACCGCGACCGGGATTACACGGTGTTGGGACAGCAGGAGGGCTACCACGCGGATTCTGCGAAAGTAAGCACGCATGGCATGGTGGTGTCCGATACGCTTGCCGCAGCCCTGCTGCTGGAACCGGTGTTTGAAGTCGGCCAAACGTTTGAGCTGGAAAATATTTACTACGATTTTGATCAATATGCGATCCGGCCCGACGCTGCGGCGGTATTGGATGAGCTGGTGCGTACCATGCGCGACAATCCGACCTTGAAGATCGAGCTATCCAGTCATACGGACAGCAGGGGAAGCCATGCATACAATGAAACACTGTCGCAACGGCGAGCCCAATCGGCGGTGGATTATTTGGTCAGCAGGGGAATTGCCCGCGAGCGGATGGTGGCCAAGGGTTACGGCGAATCGCGGTTGGTGAATCGCTGTGCCGATGGGGTGTCCTGTACGGAAAGCGAGCATCAAGCCAATCGGCGGACTGAAGTTACCGTATTGGAATATTAACGATTCCCATCAACCTCAAAACTGAAAAGGGTAGCCGAATGTGCTACCCTTTTTCTAATGCCGGCGGCTTACTTTAAAATTCTACGGATTTTATTTGATTTTTTGATTAATTTATAAAACGTCTCGTAGTCTTCGTTTTCCAGTACATCATGGATTTGCTGCAGTTGCCTGATATGTTCGCTTAGTACTTCAAGTACATTGTCGCGATTTTGTCTAAAAATGGGTGCCCACATATCCGGAGAGCTTTTGGCAAGCCGAACGGTCGATTCGAAGCCCGACCCGGCCAGCTCAAAGATCCGGCCCTGTGATTTTTCTTTCTCCAATACCGTAAGCGCCAATGCAAAGGACGTGATGTGCGAAATATGCGACACATAGGCCGTGTGCACATCGTGTTCACGGGCGTTCATGAAGGTGGTGTGCATCTCCAACTGTTCGGTGATCGCATCCACGGTTTCAAAAGCATCCTCATCACTGTTCATGGCATCTACATACACCATCATCTTACCCTTGAATAGGTTAGGAACGGCGGCCTCCGGACCGGAATACTCCGTTCCGGCCATGGGATGCGCCGCAACCAGCCGTCCGCGTTTGGGATGGTTCGCGATCGATTGCAGGATGCGCTCCTTGGTAGAGCCCATGTCTACGATCACTTGATGGGTCACTTGGTCGAGCAGAGCGGGTAAAAGGCCGAGAATGGCATCCACTGGTATGGTCAGAAAGATCACATCACACTGGTTGATCGCCTCTTCCAATGAGGCGCTCTCGTCGATAAGACCCAGTTGAAGCGCCTTCTTTAGATTAGACTCGCTTTTATCTACCCCCACGGTTTTTATCACCGCTTTCTTTTCTTTCAACGTGATGGCTATGGACCCGCCGATGAGTCCCACGCCAACAATGGCTATATTCATATGATGTTGCTTACTTCTATCGATTTGTAAATACCCCTTTTTACCGTCGGCTTGCGATCCGGTCATTTGCCTCATCCAGTGTCTCTACGGTAGCACATAGGCTTACGCGGATATACCCTGTTCCACGATCGCCAAAAATACCGCCTGGCGTGATAAATACCCGCGATTGCTGGAGTACCTCGTCGCTCAGCGCGTAGCCATCGGGATAGCCGGAAGGGATCTTGGCCCAGACAAACAGGCCCACTTGCTGCTGGTCATAGGTGCAACCCAGTGCGTCTAACAGCTGATACACCTTCGTCCTGCGCTTTTGATACGTGCTATTGAGCTCATCGTACCATTCAGGTCCCAGTGATAGCGCCTTAGCGGCCGCTAGCTGCACGGGAAGGAACATGCCCGAATCCATGTTGCTTTTGAACCGGATGATTTCGTTGACCCGTTCGGCCGCACCGGCGAGCATACCTACACGCCAACCGGCCATATTGGCCGACTTGCTCAGCGAATTGAGCTCGATGGCCACGTCCATCGCTCCTTCGACAGCCAGCAGGCTTTGTGGCTGGTCGTTGAGGATGAAACTGTATGGATTATCATGGCAAAGCAGGATTTGATGCTGCTGAGCAAATGCGACGACTTCCTTGAAAAATGCGGCATTGGCAGGGGCGCCCGTAGGCATGTGCGGATAATTGAGCCACATGAGCTTAACCTTGCTGAGGTCGCGTTTGGACAAGGCCTCCAGGTCTGGCAACCACCCGTTTTGGGCGGTCAGCGGATATGGAACGCCGGTTGCTCCGCTCAGCCGCACAGCCGCTGCATAGGCCGGATAGCCCGGATTGGGCAACAGGGCCTCATCACCCTCTTGCAGGTAGGTCATGCAGATGTGCACGATGCCCTCCTTGGAGCCGATGAGCGGAAGCACCTGGGCATTGGGGTCCAACGAAACCCCGTAATACCGGCTGTACCAGTCGGCTATGGCCTGCCGCAGCGGTAAGACGCCCCGGTAGTTTTGATAGGCATGCGTATCCGGAAGCGCGGCATAGTGATGCAGGGTTTCGATAACCGATGGGTGAGGCGGTAGATCCGGACTGCCAATGCCTAGGTTGATGACTTTTGCGCCGGTTTGATTCAGCGCCTCAATCTCCCGTAGCTTTTTTGAAAAATAGTACTCTTCGGTATGTTGTAGCCGTTTGGCAGTCGTTATCTGCATTTTTTTACTTTTAGGCGACTAAAATAAGCAAATCCATCTAATAATAGGGATCGTATTTTTCGGCTGCCCTTTCTTTTTTTGATAACTTTGCAGCTTGTTTAGTTCTTGATGAAGACTTACTTTCGATTACTTGCGTACGCAAAGCCCATTGAAAAATTTGCGATCCCTTACGCGATCACCACACTGTTGAGTGTTGCTTTCAGTACGCTTAATCTGGCGTTGATTATTCCGTTATTACATACCCTCTTTAAAACGAGTGAAACGACTACTAAACTGGTGAAGCCCGAAAACTGGCTGGATGCGCCGGATTATTTTAATTATTATGCCACCCAAGCTGGTTTACTTTATGGCCCTTATGGTGCCTTGCAGCGGGTGTGCCTGATTATCATCGCGTCGGTATTTCTCAGCAATTTATTCCGATACCTATCACAGCGCATCATGGAGAACCTGCGTATTCATACCTTATTGAATTTGCGGAAGTCGGTGTTTGACAATGTGATGGAGTTGCATATCGGATATTTCAACAGCCAACGAAAAGGGGATATCATCTCCAAGATCGCGTCTGATGTGCAGGTGGTACAGTTTTCCGTTACCGCGACATTGCAAGTGGTGTTTAAAGAACCGCTTACGCTGTTGTTTTATATTGCTGCACTGTTTTTGATCTCAGCAAAACTGACGCTGTTTGCGGTGTTGGTCATTCCCTTGTCGGCGTTTGTCATATCCCTTATTGTCAAGCGGTTGAAGGCGCAAGCGACCGAGGCCCAACAGGTGTATGGCAATATGATCAGCTACCTGGACGAAGCATTGGCCGGTGTAAAAATTATCAAGGCGTTTAACGGTACGGAGTTTATCAAGAAAAGGTTCCACAATGAAAACATCCGGTTTTCAAAAATAAGCCGGCGGATGGTCAGGCGTCAGCAATTGGGCTCGCCGGTATCGGAATTACTAGGGGTAGCCATGGTAGCGGTGGTTTTGCTCTATGGTGGTAAACTGGTATTGAGTGAATCGGGAGAATTGTCCGCAGCGGACTTCATCGCCTATATCGCGCTTTTTTCACAGGTCATGCGTCCCGCAAAGGCACTGACCGATTCATTCAGCAACATCCATTCGGGCATTGCCGCGGGTGAGCGGGTGCTCGACCTGATCGATCAGAAAAATGAAGTGCCGGACGCGCCGGATGCCAAGACCATTGCTTCGTTCGATCAGGGTATCCGCCTGGTCAATGTCAGCTTTGCCTATGGCGAGCGGCAGGTGCTCAAGAAAATTAACCTGGAAATCCCCAAAGGCAAGACCGTCGCGTTGGTGGGACCGTCCGGTGGGGGGAAATCGACCTTGATGGATCTGATCCCCCGATTCATGGATACTCATGATGGTGAAGTCATGATTGATGGTGTTAATATCAAGAACCTAAAAACAACTGATTTAAGGGAGTTAATTGGACTAGTAAATCAGGATTCGTTTTTGTTCAATGACACGATCTACAACAATATCGCGTTTTCGGCAGATCGGGTACAATTGGATGATGTAGTGGACGCCGCGAAGATCGCAAATGCGCACGAATTTATCCTGCAAACCGAAAAGGGTTACGAGACGTTTATTGGCGACCGTGGAATCAAGCTGTCCGGCGGTCAGCGTCAGCGCATTTGCATTGCCAGGGCCGTGCTCAAAAATCCACCTATTATGCTGCTTGATGAAGCGACGTCCGCATTGGATACGGAATCTGAGAAACTGGTGCAGGACGCCCTGGCGAAGTTGATGAAGAACCGCACGACATTGGTCATCGCCCACCGGCTGAGCACGATACAGAATGCAGACAAAATCGTCGTGCTTGACGCCGGAGTTGTTGTCGAAGAGGGTACCCATCAACAGCTATTGACCCATAACGGATTATACCGAAAATTAATTGATATGCAACAGTTTGGAGAATAACCGTCGGTAACGACGCCTGCGTTGCAAATAATCGCAATTTTAGCTAAGTTTGCGTGCTAACATTTCAAGATATGGATGCCGAAAAAAAACTTACTTTCCTGCTTGAAAATAAACATCTTGATGCTGACCTCAAAGCGATTGCGGCTAAGGTATATCGCGGCGAGCGGATAAGCCAAGAGGAAGGGATTGTATTGTTTGAGCGCGGTGAACTGGGATATCTGGGGGTGCTGGCAAACTTTATCCGCGAAAAAAGGCATGGCGATATCACCTATTTCAATCGGAATTTTCATATCGAACCGACCAATTTGTGTGTCTATGATTGCAAATTCTGCTCGTACTCGCGCTTGATCAAGCATCGGGCCGATGGTTGGGAGGCAACCATGGACGAAATGCTCGATCTGGTGAAATCGTACGACAATGAACCGGTAACGGAGGTCCACATCGTCGGCGGTGTGCTCCCGCAATATGATATGCCGTTTTACATGGAGTTGTTTTCGGCAATCAAGCGACACCGTCCTGATCTCCATGTAAAGGCACTTACGCCGGTGGAATATCATTATATTTTTAAGAAAGCGAAGGTAGACTACGCCACCGGCATGGCCATGATGAAGAATGCGGGCCTGGACTCCATGCCGGGCGGCGGTGCGGAGATTTTTCATCCGGAGATCCGAGATCAGATCGCGAAAGATAAGTGCAATGCCGAGCAATGGCTGCAAATCCATGAAGCATGGCACAAGCTGGGCATGCACTCGAATGCCACGATGCTATACGGCCATATCGAGCAATACCGGCACCGGGTGGACCACCTGGAACGGCTGCGGCAGTTGCAGGATAAAACCGGTGGATTTCAGACCTTTATTCCCCTTAAGTTTAGGAATAAGGATAATCAGCTGGCGCACGTTCCCGAGTCGACCGTGGTAGAAGACCTGCGGAACTACGCGATCAGTCGGATTTACCTGGACAATTTTCCCCACATCAAAGCATATTGGGCCATGATCAGCCGCGAAACGGCTCAACTGTCGCTGGCCTTTGGCGTGAACGACATTGACGGAACTCTTGACGATACCACCAAGATCTATTCCATGGCGGGGGCTGAAGAACAGCATCCGGCCATGACTACGCGGGAATTGGTCGAGCTGATCCGGAATGCCGGTAGGCATCCCATTGAGCGCGATACCAGCTACCGTGTCATCACGGATTATCAAGACGTGGTTTTTGAAGATGGACTATCCAATCAATCAAGGTATTACCAATTGCCCGTATTAAACGATAAGTAAACAACGAAATTTCTTGGAAAAAACACTGTACATCATTCGTCACGGACAAACCGATCTTAATCTGCAAGGGATTGTGCAAGGCAGGGGTGTTGATTCTCCACTGAATGAAATGGGGAGAAAACAGGCCGATGCATTTTACAATTATTACAAGGACGCAGGATTCGATAAGATCTACATGTCTACCTTACTGCGTACGCACCAGACGGTGGAACCCTTTATGAATCAAGGAATCCCTGCGGAGCAATTGAATGGACTCGACGAAATAGGGTGGGGTGTCTACGAAGGGAAGGAGCAGACACCCGATATCATGGAAGGTTTTGCAGACCTGACTGCACGCTGGCGAAACGGGGAGCTGGATGCATGCGTAGAGGGAGGCGAAACACCGAACCAACTGGCCGAAAGGCAGCGCGCGGCCGTGCGCTACATGCTTTCGTTCCCAACCGAAAAGAAGGTGCTGGTCTGCATGCATGGACGGGCGATGCGGGTATTGCTGTGCTTGCTTATCAACCGCGATATTGCGCTGATGGATGACTTTCCGCACACGAATACGGCGCTTTATAAAGTGTCGTATGACGGCAGCGGATTCTCCATTGACGACGCCTACAATATTCGGCATTTGGAAGGGTTACTGACGGAATATTAGCCATGGAAAAAGTGAACGTTTCGGCGGTATCATATACCAATACGTTGCCATTTATTTATGGCTTGCAGCATTCATCCATCCGCGATCGACTGACATTGAGCTTGGACATTCCAAGCCGGTGCGCCGATAAGTTAATCAACAATGAAGCGGATCTGGGGATTGTCCCGGTGGCTGCTTTGCTTGATATACCCAACGCCGAAATCGTTTCTGACTATTGCTTGGGCGCCACGGGAGCGGTTAATTCAGTCTTTATTTTCAGCAAAAGACCGATCAATGAGATCAGCACACTCCGGCTGGATGGTCAGTCGAGAACGTCAAACCAGCTTGCGCAGATATTATTGCGGGACTATTGGAAAAGGGAAGTGACGTTGACGACAGCCGCTGAGGCCGATGCCTATGTGGAGATCGGTGACCGTACCTTCGGGAAACAGCATCAGCACCCTTATGCCTACGATTTGGCATTGTACTGGCAAAAGCTCACCGGATTGCCCTTTACGTTTGCTGCCTGGGTGGCCAACAAGCCACTTCCAACTGCCTTTATTCAAGCTTTTAACGAAGCCCTGGCCTATGGTCTGGACCATCGGGAGGCGCTGATTGAACAGCTTCCGCAGAGACTGGATTTTGACTATCGCCAATACCTGATGGAACATATCGACTACCACTATGACGACGCGAAAAAGACGGCCGTGAGGACATTTTTGGGGCTGATGAAAACGCTGGATCACGCGGCACTCGACCGCTTGACTTGATGATCAAAAAATGCCATTGAAAACAGAAGACGAATGAAGATAGAAGACGAAATCCAGACGCGAAAATTCCGTAATGAACAGCATAAGGCGACGATAAACATCGTCTTTACCAGTAATTGGATTACGGGCATCTTGGAGAAACGGGCCAGTGCGCAGCAGATCACCCTGCAGCAGTTCAATGTATTGCGGATATTGAGGGGACAGCACCCCAATCCGGCGACCAACAGCATGCTGAAGGAACGGATGCTCGACAAAATGCCGGATGTGTCGCGTATTATTGATCGTTTGGTGACCAAGGAGCTGGTTTCGAGGGGAGTTTGCAATACAGATAGGCGGGCTGTTGATGTAAAAATCACACAAAAGGGCCTCGATACATTGGCTGAATTGGAAGAAAGTATGATGATGCTGGATATCCTCGAAAAGAATATTACGCCCGATGAGTGCCGCATCTTGAATGAATTGCTCGACAAATTACGGGGCCATCACTAACCACCGATCACCCACCACCGATCACTGACCACCACACCCTCAATGCCCGTGTGAGTCGAACAGAAAGTTTACTAACGACACGGCAATCCCCAAGACCACAGCAACCATTTTCCGCCTGTTAAACTGATGATGGTCGGCAGATCCCGATTCAAATAAGATGGTCGTGGAGATGTGCAGGAAAATGCCGATGACTACCGCCATCATCCGATCGAAATACTGCTCGATACGGCCAATTTCTCCCGTACTGATGGCGTTACTGACCATATAGCCGAGCGGTGTCATCAATGCGAACGTTGCTAATAACAAGATAATATACCGTTTGGAAAGTGAAGCATGCAACAATAGGCTGCCTAACGCAAAAGCCGCGGGCACGTGGTGCAGCGCGATGCCAAAGGTCAGCTCGTTTTGGTGGTGAGAAGCCAAGGGCATCCCCTCCAAGAATGCATGCAAGCAGAGGCTGATCATGATGCCCAATGGGAAAACCCCGCTGGGTTTGTGCAAATGGTGGATATGCCCATGTTCAATCCCATGCGAGAATTGCTCCAAGCCCAATTGGAATAAAAACCCGATGAGCACAAACAGGCCGATGTACTCATGTGATGTGCTATGTGTATGATAAACCTGTGGGATGAGGTGCAAAACGGTGACGGAAAATAGATAGGCCCCACTGAAAGACAGCGTCAGCTTCAGGGCATTGGTGCTGTCGCGCTTTACAAAAAAAACGGAAATTCCACTGGCAAATGCAGAAACGAATAAAATGGCAATGATCAGCATGGTACTCATAAGGTGTTAGTTGCCGGTGTAAAATTAGGTGAGATGAAACGGAACACGAGACCGCTGAAATAACCGATTAAACTGCCCAATAACGCGCCGCCAATGATGTCCAAGGGGTAGTGCACGCCCACATATACCTGGGCAATGCTGATGATGGCGGCCCATGAAAGTCCGAGCCATAGGATGTGTTTCCATCGCCTATAGAAAATCATGACCAAAACCATCGCGATGGCAAAGTGGTTGGTGGCATGCGAAGAGGTAAAGCTGTAACCGCTGCCACACCTGACCAATAGGTTGACCTCCTCCTTAAACTCAATGTCGTTGCATGGCCTGACCCGCTTAATTGATTTTTTAATCACCGATGAGGAAAGCGCATCTGCCACGCCAAAGGTGATCAGGATGAACAGGACGATGAGAATGCCTTTTTTCCGGTAGTTACGGATGCAGAAAACAATGATGAAGAGGTATAGCGGAGCCCATGTGTAGGGATTGCGTAGCATCGGCATAAGCCAGTCAAAGAAGGAGTTGCTTAGCCCCTGATTGATGGCCAGAAAAACCTCCTGATCCAGCGAAACGAGTTGGTCGATCATGTAAATTAAACAAAGTTGCAACAAAAGTAAGCAAAAATTTGAATTTTCAATCAAATGATGATCAATTTAAAAATGCTGAACAATATTTCTATTTTTATCGGCTCAACAATTAGCGCATAGACATGACATTAATCAAATCCATTTCAGGCATACGGGGCACCATAGGCGGTAGAACGGGTGAGGCCTTTACCCCGCTTGATATTGTAAAGTTTACCGCGGCGTTTGGCCGATTTATCGGTGACAAGACCGGCAACAATAAAATCGTCATTGGTCGGGATGCGCGCATTTCAGGCGAAATGGTGCGCAATTTGGTGGTGGGCACCCTTCAAAGCATTGGTATGGACGTCGTTGATCTGGGGTTATCGACCACTCCCACGGTGGAGATCGCTGTGCCGGCGGAAGGTGCAGGCGGAGGGATCATCCTCACCGCCAGTCACAATCCGATTCAATGGAATGCGCTCAAGTTATTAAATGATAAGGGGGAGTTCATCAACGATGCGGAGGGACAGGAAGTGTTGACAATTGCTGAAAACCTGGATTTTGATTTTGCAGACGTGAGTCAATTGGGTTCGGTAAAGGCAACGGACGAATACCTGCAACGGCACATCGATCAGGTATTGGCACTTCCGTTGGTAGATGTCGGAGCGATACGGCAAGCTGGATTTAAGATAGCGGTAGACGCGGTTAACTCCACCGGGGGGATCTTCGTGCCCGCGTTGTTGGAAGCGCTGGGTGTGGAGACCATCTATAAAATCTATTGCGAACCCAATGGCTATTTCCCGCACAATCCGGAGCCGTTGGCCGAAAACCTGACGGACTTGTCCGCGCTCGTTGTCGAGAAAGGCGCCGATTTGGGTATCGCCGTGGATCCGGATGTCGATCGGCTTTGCTTTATGATGGAAAATGGGGAACTATTTGGCGAAGAGTACACCTTGGTGGCCGTGAGCGACTATGTGCTCCAGCATACCCCCGGTGATACGGTATCCAATCTGTCGTCGACGAGAGCCTTGCGCGATGTGACGGTCAACCACGGATCGCAATACCATGCGGCGGCGGTGGGGGAGGTCAACGTGGTGACCAAGATGAAAGCGGTAGGCGCGGTAATCGGCGGTGAAGGCAACGGAGGGGTCATCTATCCGACCTTGCACTATGGACGAGATGCCCTGGTCGGAATTGCGCTGTTTCTGACGCATCTGGCTAAAAGTGGTAAGCGTATCTCGGCGCTGCGAGCAGGTTATCCGCCCTATTTCATGTCCAAAAACAAGATCGTATTGACACCCGGACTGGATGTCGACAGCTTATTGGCAGCCATGGAACAACGGTATGCCGGTGTGCCTCACAGCACTGTCGACGGGTTGAAAATCGACTTTGAGCAGGAATGGGTGCATTTGCGTAAGTCTAATACCGAGCCGATCATCCGGATTTATTCCGAAGGACCGACACCTGAAAAAGCCGCAGCCGTCGCGCAACGGATCATCCGGGAAATGGAGGAACTTATCAGCTAACGCTATCAATCAAAACCGCTGTTCAAACGGCTTCCAGGGTTGCTGCGGCTCGAAGTAATTCCATAAAAGCGAGGAGATCTTGCGGATCAATTCGGATGCCTCATTGTTGTATTCCCATCGTTGATCCTGATTGTTTTTTGTCATGACGCTGAAGACGTAATCGCCGCTGGGGGCATTCACGAGCACTACTTCAGATCGCGAGTCATTCACCATGCCTTGTTTGGAGGCTGACTGCACCGTAGGGGGAATCTGGGACAGCGCCCCTTCATCATAATAAATGTTGGCCATGAGCCGATACATCCGATCGCTTGCCGCTTCGCTGATGAGCGCTCCCTTGCGGATTTTGGTGACCAACAAGGCAATTTCCCGAGGAGTGGTCTGTCCCCATCCGTACACCTCCCGGATTGCCTCGCGCCCCGGGGTACGGGAGTTGACCCGTGTATGCTTCAGGCCATGAGTTTCCATCAATGCGTTGATGGCTTGGCCGCCCCCTGCGAGCGCCTGGCACCAAAGGGCGGTGACATTATCACTATAAGAGATCATTAGGGACGCCAATACGCTTACATCCGTTTTGGCGCTGTCTTTAAAAAACTGCATCAATCCCGAACCGCCATAATACATCGAGTCGTCATACACCAACTCCTGCCGGTAGTCCAGCTCCTTTTTGTTGATCTTGTCAAACAAGCCCACCAGTATGGGCACCTTCACGATGCTCGCCGTAGGAAAAATCGTATCGGCATGGATAGCAGCCCCTTTCCCCGTCCGCAGATGTTGCACATAGATGCCCACATCGCCAGCAAAGCCATCAACGGCTTGTTCCAGTGCTCGTTGGAGCTTGGCATCCGGTTGAGGGTCTTGGGCCTGGGTGGGAGCGGGGGCGGTGATGAATAGGATGGCGACGAGGATGCCGGCAAATGTAGGATAGTTCATGGTTTCTCTAACGAATTTTTGCAAAAGTAAGCTTTTCGCCATAATTATGTATATTGCCATTTTTGATAACAGGATATGCCTACGATTAACGATCCGATTTATGTGTCTTCTGAAACCGGCAAATTACGAAGCGTGTTGGTGCATAGTCCGGATAGCGGATTAGGCAAAGTGGTCCCTTCAAAAGCACAGGATTGGCTGTTTGAAGACATTGTGCACTTGGATACCATCCGGCGCAATGAATATGATTATTACATTAAGCTGTTGCTCTACTTTCTGGATGAAGAGAAAATCAAAGGCAAATTAGCCGACATCGATGACCCGTTGCGCCATCGAGACTTCTATAAGCCGGGGCATGCGGATTTCTACCGTTCGAAAAAGGTCGTCGAATTGCAGGTATTACTGACAGAAATACTGGAAGACGAGTCCATAAAAAGCCAATTGGTCGCCTCGGTTTGTGCGATTGAGGCGTGCAGTTACGAGATCCAGCAGAAATTGATGGGCTATGCGCCGTCTACGCTGGCCAGGGTCTTTTTCAGCGGCACCTACAACGAAACCGAGCTGATTTTTCCGCCGATCCCTAATTTTATTTTCACCCGCGACATTGGCATTGTCATCAAGGATTACATCCTGCTCAATAAACCCAAGAAGGAAGCGCGCAAACGCGAAGCGCTGATTGCAAAGTATCTTTTTTTTCACCATCCGATCTTTGCCGGATACCGGAATAACATCATTGAATTGACCGACTCGCCGCACCACTTTTTGCTGCCCAACGATGCGGCTTCGGAGAAGGTAACACTGGAGGGGGGAGACGTAATGGTGGTCAGCGAAGATCACGTGCTGATCGGTGTGAGTGAGCGCACCAGCCGGGAAGCCGCAGCGCAGGCGATAACGAAACTGTTTGAGCGCGAGGTGGTCAACAAAGCGACAATGGTGAAGATCCCCAATAAACGGGATTACATGCACATTGATACGGTGTTTACGCAAGTAAAGAAAGATACATGGGTAATGTTGGGCGCGTTTTCCCGCGAACGCATTGAAGGACTGCAGACGGACAATGTGCGCCGGGCCTTGCATATCCATGCGAACAACGCGGACCAACTGGAAATTATCCAATTTGAGAAGGCGGACATCGCCCGACCTCGTTATTTCGACAGCTTGGAAGATTTGCTCGTGGATATCAGTGTGACGGATTTGCGATGTGCTGCCGACGATGTACGGATCATCCTATCCGGCAACAATGAGTTTCCGTATGATGTGCGGGAACAATGGACCGATAGCTGCAACTTGCTGGCCATTCAAGAAGGAGTCGTATTGGGCTACGACCGAAACGACCGCACGACAGCGGCGTTCCGAAAAGCGGGCTTCAACGTAGTCGACGTGAAACACCTGCTTGCCGACCTGGAGGCCGACCGCATACAGGCGCATCAGTTGACCGATACGTTGGTGCTGATGCCATCGGCTGAGCTGTCCCGCGCGAGGGGAGGCTTTCATTGCATGAGCATGCCGTTGCGGAGGGACGAGATATGACGCTGTTGATGATCCGTCCGGTACAATTTGGTTATAACGAGCAGACAGCCGTAAACAATGCCTTTCAGGTGCAAACTGCGGAACGTGCAGAAGAGACGCAACGGAAGGCTGTTCAGGAGTTTGATGCATTTGTCGAAAAGCTGCGTAAGCACGACATCGACGTGGTGGTTGTACAGGATACGGCACACCCCCACACGCCGGATAGCATCTTTCCGAACAATTGGATGTCATTCCACGAGGACGGCACCATGGTGTTATATCCGATGTTTGCAGCGAATAGGCGCTTGGAACGGAAGCAATCGGTATTGGATGCGGTGGCCAATCGTTTCATCATCCGCCACCGGATAGACTATACGATGAATGAAACAACGGGCGTGTTCCTGGAAGGAACGGGAAGCATGGTGCTCGATCGTGTAGCTAAAGTGGCTTATGCCTGTCGATCCCCTCGTACGGATGAAGCACTATTTCTGGACTTTTGCAAGCAATTGGAATACCGGCCGGTGATCTTTGACGCCAAAGACGACAAGGGGATGCCGGTGTACCACACCAATGTAATGATGTGTCTAGCGGATCAATATGCGGTTATACATTTGGCGTGCATGACGGAGGCGGACCGGATAAGGGTGGTCGATGCGTTGGAAGGTTCGGGGAAAGTGGTTGTACCAATTACCTGGACACAGCTGATGGCCTTTGCTGGGAATATGCTGCAAGTTGAAAACAAACGGGGAAAGCGTTATCTGGTCATGTCGTCACGCGCATATGAGTCACTTCGACCGGAGCAAATAGCACAATTGGAGGCGTTTAATCCCATCATCCATTCCCCATTAGAAACCATTGAACAGCATGGGGGAGGCAGCGCCCGATGCATGATGGCTGAGGTATTCCTGCCCCTTAAGCGTGTATCCACTTAAAGCTATAGCTCTTTTCAGGCACCTTCATCCGGTCGGCTAAGCGCAGCAAACGATCGGGTAACCGCACTAAGTAATCCCGGGCGCGTTCACCCGCCTCATTGAGCTCCCGGATGGATTCAACGTTCCATTCGCGGATTAACTCTTTCAGGATGTCGACATAGTCAATGGCGGTATACACCCCAAGTCGTTGGGCAGCATCGGAAAAATGCGTAAACGCCTCACCTTGCGGTTCGCCGGATTGCCGCAGCAAGTGAGCCGGCATGACAATTTTCTTGCGCATCATGTCTTCAAAAGCCAGCAAGACTTCGCTGGCGTCCACTTCCATGGCTTTAGAAATGAAAGACATATACGCTTTGGCATGCCTTGCCTCGTCAGCAGCGATGACACCGCACATTTTGGCTAATAATTTGTCGCCGTCCTTCTTTGCCAGTCCCGCAACTCGCCGGTGCGATACATTCGTGGCCAGTTCCTGAAAAGACGTGTAAACGAAATTGCGGTAGGGGTCATTGCCCGTACCGATCTCAATACCATCCTGAAGCAGGTATTGGGTGGACACTTCCATTTCCCGCATATTGACACGGCCGGAAAGATAAAGGTATTTGTTAAGCAAGTCGCCATGCCGGTTCTCTTCGGCGGTCCATGCCCGTACCCACCTCATCCAGCCGCCTTGCTGATTTTTGTTGACATCTTCCACCATGCTCAGCCACGATTCATACGTAGGCAAGGCCTCCTCGGTGATGGTGTCGCCGATCAATACGGCTACCAGATCATACGACAGCTCCCTAGCACTTTCCTGTAAATCTTTTATTTCTTCGAAAAAGGTATCCCGCGAAGCGTCCGGTAGCAGGTCTGCGGGTTGCCACATTTCCTCCACGGGCTTCAGGTATTCACTCATTTCATCCAGCATAAAAGGCTCCAAATAAGCCATTACCTCTTTCCGAGATCCTTCAGGTATTTGTTGTGTTAGCGTTTGCATATGTCCCACAAAGGTAGTCAAATGTGCCGACAATCTTTTTTATCAATCCGATTATATTTAAATTATGACAAGAATCATATTTTTGAAAGTAGCTTTGCAAGCCCCAGTTATACACCGCTTTTCGGTTAACGCTTGAATCATGGGGATTGTTTTCTCACATGTATAAACGTGAAATGTTAATAAGATGAGTAAATTCAATGTACGCGTATACGGTATCCTGATCAACGATCGGCAAGAGGTGTTGATCAGTGACGAACGGGAATATGGCATGGAGTTCAGCAAGTTTCCAGGGGGTGGGTTAGAATATGGAGAGGGGTTATTGGAAGGGCTTGAGCGTGAGTTTCAAGAAGAGTGCGGTGTTGCGATTGACATCTCACGTCACATCCACACGACTGATACATTTTTTAAATCAGCGTTTGACGATACCCAAGTGCTCGCGGTGTATTACCTGGTGCATACCAAAGCCTCCTTGGCCTGCCGGTTTAGTGACCGGCCTTTCGATTTTGAGGACGGCAAGGAGCTTGATCAGGTTTTTCGTTGGATACCGGTCGATCAGTTGACCGAAAAAGACCTCACCTTTGAGATGGACAGAGCGGCTTGGCGCGTATTGATGTCGGAAAAAAGCCACGGTTTGAAATTTTAGGAGGCCAATTGCATAGCCATCGTGATATTGGGCAGAAGATAATTGCCTACATTCGTCCGAGTTTTAGGATCAACCGATGGAAGTATTTTTTTGGATCAGCCTATCTATTGTTTTCTACACATACGTTGGTTATGGAATGGTATTGTATGGGTTAGTGTCGATTAAAAGATGGTTTGTCCGTGCAAGACAAACGCCTGCGGCGGCTGTTGCCGAGCTTCCATCCTGCTCCGTCGTCGTTGCGGCATACAACGAGGCCTTGATCATTGAGCAGAAGATAATCAATACGCTTGCCTTAACTTATCCACCAGAAAAAATTCACTTTTATGTCGTCACCGACGGCTCCGCCGATGAATCCCCCCGGCTTGTTGCAAACTATCCGCAGGTCCGCCTGCTGCATGTTCAGGAACGGCTGGGCAAGATTGCAGCGATCCATCGGGTCATGTGTCAGGTGACGACCGATGTGGTGGTTTTCACGGACGCCAATACGCTCCTTAACCAAGAAGCCCTAATGGAAGTGTGCAAGCACTATGCGGACGACAAAATCGGTGCTGTAGCCGGGGAAAAGCGGGTACATGCCGATGAATCAGCAGATGCAAGCTCGGCGGGCGAAGGATTTTATTGGAAATATGAATCGACATTGAAAAAATGGGACTCCGAGTTATACTCGGTGGTGGGCAGTGCGGGGGAACTATTCAGCATCCGAAGCGGCCTATATGAAGCGGTACCGCCGGATACGGTCTTGGATGATTTCATGATCTCGATGCGCATTGCCGAAAAAGGATATCGCGTGGTGTATGAACCAAATGCATACGCAACCGAAATGGCCTCTGAAAATGTGAACGAGGAGTTAAAACGGAAAATCCGGATAGCAGCCGGAGGAATCCAATCCATTGTATGGCTAAACCGGCTATTGAATCCGTTTATTCACCCGATATTGACCTTTCAATACGTCAGCCATCGGGTGTTGCGGTGGACCATCACGCCGGTCTTGTTAGTAGTAGTATTTGTCGTCAATGCGGCGCTGTACAGTAGGGGAGCGGGCGACGTGTATACGGCGCTCTTCTATGGTCAGTTGCTGTTTTATTCCTTGGCTGTCTTAGGCTTGTTGCTTGAACGGAAAGCGCTGAAACTGAAAGCAGCCTTTATCCCATATTATTTCTGTGTGATGAACTATGCGGTATTGGCGGGCATGATACGCTATTTCAAAGGCACGCAAAGCGTGACTTGGGAGAAAGCGAATCGGAAACCGATTAACGCGTAGTTACAGGACATAAAAAGCGACATCGGCGACCGGTTTGGGTGTTGCAAAGGACCCGATATACTGATCCGTTACCGGAAAGGAGTACAGGTAAATGCGATCGGGCGAATGCTCGCCGGTGATACTCCTGTCGGCCATGCAGGCGCCATCCAGTACTTCAAACCTCGGAAGGTGCTCTCCGATTCCTTCACCTGTTAATTTTAGGATCGCCTCTTTTCGTGTCCATAACGTGAAAAAGCGATAAATCATCGACTCCTTATGCGAAGTAATGAAGGCAATTTCGTTGTCGGAAAAACACGCCTCCAGCATATCCTGAATGTCCAACGGCCGGTGCAGCCACTCGATGTCTATCCCCACGGGATAACCGCTAGCCAGACCAATCATCGCCCGATTTTCGGTGTAAGACACATTAAACTCGATATTGGTGTCTTCAGGCATGGAGAGGAATGGTTTATGATGGTATCCATCGGTAAAACCGATCGCTTTTGGATCAGCGGTTGTCGAACGCGCCATCAGCAATCGAAGCAAGATACGGGCAGTTTCAAAACGCGCAGCATGAGTTGCCTGATGGAACCTAGCCGCCCGCTGTAATTCGTGTTCATTCAAGATACCTTGATACCGATCGTCGGAAAACCGTTTATGGGCATCCGGTGTATTGACCAACCATACTCTCGGAGTACCAAGGGCTGCCGCGCTTTCCAATGCATCCCACCCGTTCATCCACCGGATATGGCTGATCCATGCGGTGGTTATTTCCGTCATCATAGTCGTCACTTTTGATTGACATGATTAATATGCATATCGAATAATTCATCGAGAAAGATATGCGCCGTGCCGATGGCCCCCGCCTCAGAACCAAACTGGGAAAGTTCGATATGCACGAGATCCCGTATCGGTTGCATGCAATACGTGTTGATAGCCTTCTGAATCGGGATCGTAATATATTCCTTGGCTTCGGCAATCTTACCACCTAAAACAATAAGTTCGGGGTTGAATAGCTGGATCAGCGTTGCCATTCCCTTACCCAGCTTTTCGCCGAGGTACGATAGGATACTGATCGCATATTGATCGCCCCGTTTAGCGGCATTGATGATCAAGTGCGGCTCAATATTCTCGATTTCGCGGTCAGAAAGCTCATTTAAGAGCGAATCTTGTCCCGATTGAATGCCTTCCTTAGCCATCCTGGCCAGTGCGATGCCCGACGCAACCGTCTCCAAACACCCCCGCTTGCCGCAATAGCAGAGCATGCCATCTTCTACAAAAGGAATGTGACCTATTTCACCCGAGAAGCCAGCCGTTCCGCCCTGCAACTGTCCGTCCATGATGATGCCCAGCCCAATACCCCAATCCATGAGAATGACCAGCACATCTTTCCGTTCTTTCGCAAGGCCAAACTTCAGTTCCGCGGTTGCCACACTTTTTACATCGTTGATGATGACGACGGGTTTGTTGAAATGGGCTGAAAACAGTTCGTTTAGGGGAGTATCCCCCTGTTGACCAATCATGTAGGTATAGTTGTTGCCCGCCTTGTCGTGGATAAGGCCCGGCATGCTGATTCCGATACCGAGAATAGCCGCCCAATCGATCGCATGGCTATCGACAAAAGCAGAAATAAGTTGATTAAGGTCGCCAATCGAGGACTGATTTTTAGTCAACAGGAATGGGTAGATCGTCGGGTTCTTAACATTGTTGTTATTGTCTACCACTGATATTTTGACCTTGAACCGCTCAACCTCTACACACAGGATAAGCAGGGTACTATCCTTGATCTTATTCAATACAGGCTTTCGCCCGCCGATGGAATTCCCTTTTTCTTTTTGTTCAAGGATATCCTCGGCCACCAGCTTGTTAATTAAGGTCAACAATTTTGGGGTGCTGATATTGAGTTCGTCGCGTATTTCTGAATTGGTCATGCCATTATTTTCAACGATGGCTTTGACCAGCTTCAGGCGGTAGGTATAGTTTTTCCGTTCTAATTTGGACATGCTGTCCAAGCGTTGCTTATCAAAAAAAAGAGATTTCATATGGATTTCAGATTGGCAGGTAAAAATAGTTAAATATCTGGTAAACGAAGTTTATAGGGTGGCTAATCTAGGTACTTTACATAATTTAACATAAAAATAACCGCACTTATATAAAAAAAACATGAAATAAACTTTTCTTCGCAAAACGACTAAAAAAAGTTTTGGTCGTCGTTTACCTTTGTGCTACCGTGGGCGTTTGGCAGTGAGAGCAGTTTCGGACAGGAATATTGGGCGCCTAATGCTGATGACTTCAAAATAGCCGATAATGACCTTCAAAAGTGGACAGAGGTCACCATTGATCTGTCCACTGCACTTGGTAAGCATAACAGGGTCATCGTCATAAATGTCGGCGGGGAACCATCATTGACATTCGAACCGCCCAGTGACATGGTTTATTATTTTGCCAATTTCCGATTTACGAAGGAGTAGCTGGGAATCGATAGTCGGTAGGCCAGTATATTTGAAAGGCCATCCCGAAATATTTCGGGATGGCCTTTTAGTTTGCATTGCGAAATGCAGATATCATATAAGGATAAAAAATAAACACATCTCGTGTATTGATTTCATTTTTCCAGTGAAGGTTTTAACCACTTAGAATTTAAAGGACTCACAGCGCTTCTTTGGCCCCGAAAAAAGGATGCGCCTGAAACCTCCACGCTTCCGGGCCGATAATGATGGGCAAAATCCGAAAACTCACCGGGGTGGAAAATAATTTTCACTGGGGAAACTTTCCAAAGTTTCTTCGGAAAGTTTGGAAAGAGACTTCGGAGCGTTTTTGATCTGCTTTTTTTCTTTCTTAGGACGATAATATTGCGGGTCTCGAAATTCTTTGATTAATTACAAATTAATCATTTACGGTAAACCTATCCGTAAAGCGTCATTATATTTTTATTAAAGAAGTGTGTGTATTATTTTAAATGGTGTTAATTGTATAATCTTTTATAAAAAAATAAAAAAAGTTTTTGTAGTTTATAACAATATTGTAGCTTCGTGTCGTGCTTGTAGTCTGGCAAAACCAATGAATCACCCTGATTAACTTGAGGAAAATATAGCGAAGGCAGGAATGTCTTCAATCTATACCATCGTAATGGATGGGATGGGTATGTTGGTTGCTTAACAAGAAAGGAGGCCGCTGTATGTATTAGTGCATGACTCACCAGGAAAAATTAATCGGTTGAATTGCCTGCTTCAAGGCAAGTAACCTAAGATACTAATATGAAAATAGTTATACATTGATTATGAACAAATTTATGATTACAGCCCTGTTGGCTGTTTTATTTTCATCGGCCATAGCACATGCCCAGCAGCGGACTGTGCAGGGAACGGTTTCAGATGCCGATGGAAAACCAATTCCCGCGGCTAATATTTTGGTCAAAGGGTCGAATGTCGGTACCACTACCGACGACGATGGACACTATCAACTGACTCTCGACGATGAAGCCACGCTGATATTCAGTATGATTGGTTATGCAGATGCGGAGCGAACCACAAAAGGCGAGACCCGTATCGACGTCGTGTTGGTAGCAGAGAGCGAGACCATTGATGAAGTGCTTGTGGTGGGTTATAACACGGTGGAGCGGCAGCACTTAGCGTCTTCCATTGCCGAACTGGATATGACCCGTACCAAGTCACGGCCGATTTTCAAAATGGAAGAGGCGTTCAGTGGTACGCTGCCGGGCGTCACGTTGATGCAGGGCAACAATTTGCCGGGCAGTGTGCCGGGTACCATCTCCATCCGGGGGATCAGTACACTGCAAAATGCGGCGCCGTTGGTGATCGTGGATGGGATGGAGCAGTCCCTGACAGACCTTGACCCCAATCAGATCAAAAGCATCAGCGTATTGAAAGATGCCGCATCGGCGGCGATGTATGGTTCACGTGGTGCAAACGGGGTCGTCATTATCGAAACCGAGCGCGGAACCACCGGCCAGTTCAAAGTGGATGTCCACGCTTGGAGTGCAGTCAATGATCCCATCGACTTACCTGATTTCGTGGGTTCAGCGGATTATATGCGGCTTAATAATGAAGCCCGTACTATGCAAGGGCAATCGCTGCTGTACACCGGTTCGGATATCGAAAATGCCGAACAGGGCCAGTATGCAAACACAAACTGGCTGGATGAAGTGATGCAACGCCGGGCATCGTCCAACAACTTGTCTGCCAGTATCTCCGGCGGGGGTGGTGTAGGCACCTTTAATCTGATGCTGGGTTATATTGCGGAGAATGGATTGAACACGGTTGAAGGAACGGATAAATTCAGCGCCCGGTTTAATACCAATGTAAACATTGCGGACAAGTTTGTCTTGCTGGCCGATTTTTATGCGCATCGTCTGCAGGTAGACCGTTTATATGCGAATAACGACGGACATGGCTTGTATCAGATTGCCTGGCGGATGAACCCAACTCAATCCATTTATTACGAGTCGGATCTGCCTGATCACTACATGTTGCACAACAACCTGAATCCGATGGCGTCCATCGAACGCGGTGGGGTACAGAACTACTTGCATGACAGAAGTACGATCAATTTGAGGCCGAGGTATTACATCAATGATAACCTGCATATCGATGCCAATGTGTCCTATCTCATCAACAAATCAGCGGATAAATTCAAGCGGGAAACATTCAAGTTTTTTGATGGTGATGGCCGACCCGTCACGACCTGGGGGAACGCCGTTGGGGCGACACAAGGCGTGAGCGAAAGCCAGATCACCGCGCGGGCGAATATCAACTACGAACGAAACCTCCGCAAAGACAAGGATAAACTGTATTTAGTTGCCGGAACCGAAGTAATGGACTACAACTATACGGATTACCGGGAAATAGCTAAAGCTTCTTTTTTTGGAAAACTGAATTATTCCCTGGACAACCGTTACCTGTTGGAGGTGACCGCACGGGGTGATGGCAGCAGCAAATTTGCACCCGGAAACAGGTGGGGCTTTTTCCCTTCCGCAGCATTTGCCTGGAACGCACATAATGAAGGGTTTCTTTCGGGCTTGCGGGATAATGGAGCGATAACGAACCTGAAGTTCAGGTTTTCATACGGACTCATCGGTAATGAAAACGTAAACCCTTATCTCTGGCAGGAAATCGTCAATACCTGGGGATGGATGATGCGGGTTCCCAACCCCGATTTTTCTTGGGAAAAGCAAAAGCAGCGTAATATCGGTGTGGATGTTACAGCCCTAAACAACAAGTTGAATCTGACGGCCGAGGTCTATCACAAACATTCGTATGACTTGATTTATTCTGAATTTCCCGTACCGCCCTTGACAGGATCTTACTACCTGACGTCTTCGATCAATATCGGAGAGGTGGAAAACAAAGGATGGGAGGTGTCGGCTTCTTGGAGTGATCAGGTAGGCGATTTCTCTTATACCATTGGAGGAATGCTCTTTGACAATCGGAATCGGGTACTGAAAGCGGGATATACGACCTCAGATACCCTCATTTTCAAAGACAACACGGACAAGATCTGGTATCGGGGTATCGCAATCGACAATTTCTATGGTTACCAAAGCAATGGCTTCTTTCAGACCCAGGAAGAGGTAAACAACACCGCAGCTAAATTGCCGAACACGCTCCCGGGAGACATCCGTTATGTAGATCAAAACGGAGACGGGATCATCAACGATGAAGATAAGGTAGATCTCGGTGATCCGTTTCCCCACATGAATTTTTCCATCAATATGAACGTCACTTACAAACGATGGAATCTCAGCGTCTTGGGCCAGGGTGTAGGCCAGCGCACTGGCAGATTGAATGGGATGGAGGGATACCCGGTACTGATGGACGGCTCTAACAATAGCCTGGGAGCGCCGAGGCAATACTATGCCGATAATCGGTGGACACCCGGAAGCACGGCCAACCGTTTTCCGAGGGTTTGGACTGGTGCCAGCTCGAACGCGGTGCTGAGTGATGTCTGGTTGAGTGACGCATCGTTCTTCCGTATCAAAACGCTTCAGCTGGGCTACTCATTGCCCGGTGTCGGCAAAGGTATCCAGAATCTGAATGTCTATGTCAATGCACAGGATGCCATCACGTTTACGCGTTGGGAAGGGCTGGAGCCGGAACGTGACGGAGGAAACGGTAATTACCCGAGAATGGCCATTTACAGCCTTGGATTGAAGGCCTCTATTTATTGATTGCATTTTAAATCGAATACTCATGAAGAAGCGATTATTGATTTTAGTACTTGCGGCATCCACCATGACCGGATGTGAGGAGTTTCTGGATAAAACAGACCCTACGGCTACCTCATTTGTGGAGTTTTTTAATACGGAAGAGGATTTACGGCGCGTGGTCTATAGCAGCTACCTGGATGTTTTCACCAATCCCGGTGTCCATCAGACCTTGTTTTACATGGAAGACGGGAAATCGGATAATGCCTATAGCAGGGTAGAAGGGCATCATCATCAACGTATTGCAAATGGCAATATCAACAGCAATACCCAGGCGTTTTTGTATTACTATGAGTTACAAATGAAGCATCTGGGCCGGCTGAACACATTCATTGCCAATGTCGATGTGCCCTATGTGGAGGACGAATCCGTCCGGACCAAATACAAAGGTATATTGGAGGCGCTACGGGTATGGCACTATTTCAAGCTGTCTTCCCGATGGGGCAATGTGCCCTTTTATTTGGAACCGGCCGGCATTGCCGATGCCGTACAGCCCCCGACACCCAAAGCGGAAATTCTGAATGTCCTGTTTCCATTGGCTGACGAGATAGCTGGTCGCTTGCCTGAAGCAGAATATACATCGGATAAATACATGTTCAATCGGTATTCGCTCAAGGCATTGGCTATGCGATATGCCCTCTATGACGGACGATATGAACTGGCTGCGCGCTTGGCAAAGGAAATCATGGATAGTGGCAACTACTCCCTGTACCCCAATTATGAAGACCTGTTCCAGTATGAAGGTGCCTCCTCCAACAACGAGTTCATCATGCACTTTGATATGTCTAGCCATGACAACAGTGCAACGAACAGCTTCAGGGATCTGGGGCCGCATTTCCGGACGGGGAATGGGGAATCCTTTGTTGTGCCGTTGAAATCCCTGGTGGATTCATATTGGACCATGCAGGGCAACCCGATTGACAATTGTCCTTACCATACGATGGAAGAGTACGAGCTTGATCCGAATTTGAACAGGGATCCCCGGTACGAGGCGAGTATCATGGGCCATGGCGATATGTTCTACGGAGAGCAAATAGACGTCTATAACACGAACAATCCCATGTACTATGAAAATCAGCGCGCGAGCAAATCCGGGTACTGGTTCAAAAAGTTTGTATCCGAGACGGATGTGTTCCGGAATGGTGGAAATTTTGACTTCGGCCTGTTGCGTTACGCGGAAGTCCTGCTGACCTACGCAGAAGCCAAAATCATGATGAATGATATTGACGACCTGGCCAAAAACTGCATCAACCAGGTAAGGACAAGGGCAGGTCTGGATATGTCAGCGGCCGATGTCACGTTGCCACAATATGATGCCTACACCCAAGAGCAATGGATTGAACTGATCAGGAACGAGCGGAGGATTGAGTTTGCGGGTGAGGGCCTTAGGTATGACGACATATTACGCTGGGGAATTGCGGAAAGTGTCTTGAACCAACCGGCATTGGGGCATACCCGCATGGTGGACGGGCAGAAACGTACACTCAAAATAGAGGATCGCTCGTTTACCTCGCACAACTACCTATGGCCATTTCATGAAAATAGCTTAAAGGTAGAACCAGGTTTGATTCAAAATCCCGGATACTAGTTTTGCCATATTGAGCAGCTTAACGTAAACGTTCCGCTAATGGAACGGTTTACTTGCTTTTCAGTGAAAAACAATGATTATTATAAAAATAGCATGAACACCCGCCTCTTTCATAAAAAAATAAAAAAAGTTTCCTATGTTTATTGCAATATTGTAGTTTTGAGCCGGTGATACAATGTGTCATCGTTCGTTACCCACGAAAACCAATTTTGCTTATCAGATCGAGGAAGTGGTTTTGCCGACCCAGCTAAGGCTGGTATAAGAAAATGCAGAGAAGCTCATACAGGCTTCGTTGCCGTTAAAGAACGATTTATAAAAATGAAGCACTATAAAACTATTCTTTAATTCAAACCACTATGTTGAGATGTTTATTAATCGGGGTTCCGGACGGCACATGTCGGCGTTTCCCCCCAACGATGCGAATGACCATTCGCGCGATGCTGATGTGCCTGGCAGGCGTATTTCAGGTACTGAGTAGCATGGCCTTCCAGGGTGAGGTCCAGGGCACAGTGTATGATGAATCCAACCAGCCCCTGATGGGTGTTTCCGTGCGGGCGTCGTCCACAGGCGCGGAGACGGCGACGAATGACAGGGGCGAATTCAGGCTTGCCGCTGTGACAGGTGATACGCTGACATTTACTTTCCTGGGTTACCAGCAGGCCACGGCGGTGGTCGATGGCAAACCGGTTTTGGTGACCCTACTGGCGGCCGGAGCGACGGATTTGGAAGAGGTGGTCATCGTGGGGTACGGCACGCAGAAAAAATCAAACCTTACGGGCGCGGTGTCTGCCGTCAACGCGAAAGAGCTGACTAACATTTCACCTTCCAACTTGTCCAACACCCTGGCGGGTCGGGCACCTGGGGTGAATGTCACTAATACATCCGGGTTAAGTGGGGCGACGTCGAGTATCCGCATCCGCGGGGGGTTTGGCGAACCGTTATACGTAATCGATGGGGTTGTGCGCGACAAAGCGGCGTTCGATGCATTGGAGGCATTTGAAGTGGACCAGATGAGCTTCTTGAAGGATGCGGCGACGGCGTCTATTTACGGTTCAAGAGCCGGTAACGGTGTCGTGCTGGTGACGACCAGGAAGGGTACGCAGCAGAAACCTACCTTTACGTTCCAATCGAATTATACCATCGGTACGCCCACCATGCCCCTGCTTTCTGATCTTACCACGGCTACCGACGAATTGATCTATCAAAACCGCGTGGCCGAATTCAATGGTACGCCCCTGCCCAACGGAGAGGAGGAGTTTGCCTATTTTCAGGATAAGAGTTACAATGTGCATGATTTTATCTGGCGCAACCCCACCAGCCATCGGCAATCACTCAGCGTGTCCGGTGGATCCGAGCGGGTCACCTATTACTCGTTGCTGAGCTACCGTGGTGAACAAGGGTCGTATAAATCGGTGGACCACGGTAAGTTTAATCTACGCAGCAACGTATCGGCCAAGATCAATGAGAGTATTTCGATTGATCTTAACTTATCGGCTTATCAGCAAAGTGGCGACAGGTTTTATTGGCCGTTTACCGGAGATGATGATTATGATGTTTCGGATCTCTACCGCGTTACCTTCAACTGGCCCAAAACCTACCCTTTCTATACCGAAGCGGACGGTACGCCTGCCGATTATGTGACGGATTATCCCGTCCAAACCCCCATGGGTAGCTGGTTGGCTTGGAGCGTGATCGACCAGGTGATCGGCGACCGCTATATCAAAACGCGGGAACGGCAGTTCAATCCCATCCTTTCGCTCAATTTCAACCTGGATAAAGTGATTCCTGGTTTATCGACCAAAGTGGTGGGCAGTTACCTGGGCGAGGACTTCATGCGCAAAAAGTACCTGACATTCCAGACCAATTATCAGTTTATCCCGGCTGATCCGGATGGTAACCGGTTTATTCCGGCTCCTCCCGATCCGAACCGGACGAATACGTTCAATTTCAGTCAGAACCAGCCGTTTCTCGATTACGAGCTTGAGAACAATTGGGCGTATCAATTCAATTGGTTTCTCAACTATAATCACACATTCGGTAAGCATGGGATAGATGCGCTGCTTGTTTTTGAGCAGGCGGAAGATGGCCTATTCGGTGCGTATGCCCGGGGCGAAAACCCGATTACCGATTATGACCAGATGTTTGCGTATCCGACCGACCGCCAATTTCGCGAAGCGGATGGCTGGGAAGAGATCGGGGCGAGACAATCATATATTGGCCGCGTGAATTACAACTACGATAATCGTTATATTGCGGAGTTCTCCTTCCGGCATGACGGCAATACGCTCTTTCCCGAACACAAGCGTTGGGGATTCTTCCCATCGGTTTCCGCTGCGTGGCGGATTTCGGAAGAAGCGTTTTTCCAGCATGGCGAGTCGGCAGTCAACGACTTGAAGCTACGGGCATCCTATGGTACCACGGGCAATGATCTGATGATCAGCACGACTGATCGGATACCCGCGTTCTCCTACGTGAACAGGTATGTCAACGCCGGTGGATATATGTTTGGCGACCGCTATTACAGCGCAATTGCACCCGGTCCGACACCCAGCCCCAATTTGACTTGGGCGACATCGACCAGTTATAATGCCGGATTGGATATCGGTGTTTTCAACAGCAGATTGACCGGTACCTTGGATGTGTTCTTGAGGGAAGAGACGGATATTCTCGGTCCACGCTTGGTCTCTGTACCGGATAACTACGGCCAAGCATTGGCACCGGAGAATTATGCCGCCCGGTCTTGGCGCGGCGGGGAGCTGGCCCTGCAATGGAACGATCGCCTGGCGGCGAATAATGAAATCAGCTATTCCGTAAACGCTAACCTCGGGTATGCCAGGGATCGCTGGGATATCTATGACGAGAGTGCTGCTTTCGGACCAGAGGGGTATCGGCATTTTGAATCCCGTATCGGATTGCCACATGATCGGATCATCGGGTTGAAGGCCCTCGGCATTGTCCGTACACAGGAACAATTGGATGAACTGTTGGCAACGGGATTCAAACAGTACGGACGTGACCCTTATCTCGGCGGATTGTACTTTGAGGACGTCAGGGGAGATGGCTATGCCCCCGGACCCGATGGTAAAATTGACGGAAACGATATGCAGCTGCTGTCTACCAATGGTGCTCCTCGCATCAATTATGGGTTCGGTTTCGACTTCTCCTACAAGAATTTTACGCTGCAAGCGCACTTTCAAGGGGTCGCCAACTACGACCACATCATCAGCAATCAGGAAGGGCCCGGTATGCGGCAACACGGCGGAGCGATCCGGCCTTACTATCCCATATGGGCATCAGATGAGGTATGGACGCCGGAAAATCCGGACGGAAAATACCCACGGCCGATCGGTCAGAATTGGTATGAGTCGGGTACAGAAGCCTCTTCATTCTGGATCCGCAATGGGGCTTATCTACGCTTGCGCACGCTGAACCTGGCGTACTCGCTGCCGAAGAATTGGCAATCGGCCATGCACCTGGGTAGTGCACAGTTGTTTTTCAACGGGACAAACCTGTTCTTCCTATCGGCAATGAAAGAATTTCATGACCCCGAACAAAAGAACTACGATTCGTACCCTGTTATGAAGACCTTCACCTTTGGATTAGATGTTAGTTTCTAAATGCACGATGATGAAAAAGATATTATATTTAACGATATGCCTTGCCGGACTCTTTGCCTCCTGCAACAAGGTGCTGGATATTGAGGACTTGTCTAGTTATGACCCCGAACAGGTATGGAACGATGCCAACCTGGCCAATGCCTACATGGCCAATATTTACAATATGTTTGGCAATTGGAGCACGGGGGCTGAACAGCGGAGCGAGCAGCTTACTGGGATTCATTTTTATCCAGACCGGATCACCATTACAAATGGTGAATACAAGTCTTGGGATTATAGCCGTATCCGGCTGATCAACCAAGCGGTCCAGGATGTTAACGCCGGATCGCTGGATCAGGCGGTAAAGGACGACATTACCGGGCAGGCCCTCTTTATGCGGGCTTACGCATACTTCCAGATGGTCATGTATCACGGTGGCGTGCCGTATATCACGGTGCCGCAGGACCGCTATGAAGATGACCTGTATGTTCCGCGCAACAGCACCAGGGAATGTTTCGATTTTATTCTCCAAGATCTGGATGAGGCGATCACGAAATTACCCGAGCAGATTGCGAAGGCATCGCCGGATTATGGCAAGATTGACGCGAAATTTGCTTTAGCGTTCAAGGCTAAAGTACTGCTTTACATGGCATCCCCTCAATTCAACCCATCTAACCCCTTCGACAATACGTATTGGGAGCAGGCCTATACGGTCAATAAGCAGGCGTATGAGGAACTATCCGCAAGCGGGTATACGCTGGCAGCCGAATATGCTGACATCGCATTGGCCGAACGCGGTCCGGAGGTGGTCTTTGCGGTTGTCAATGCGTATCCTAATAAGGTTGCCGTTTGGGATTATGGCGTACGTCCGGGATCGGAAAGCCGCGGTCCAGCGAACGCATGCCCCACTTGGGAATACATCAAGATGTTTCCCATGAAGGACGGCAAAGCCTTCGACGATCCCGGAAGCAGCTACTATAAAACCGAAGCGGAACTTTTGCAAAGCTACTGGGAAAATCGGGATCCGCGCTTTGATAAGTCAGTAGTCTGGAACGGCAAGATCTATGAAGTGTCCGGCAAAAGCGGTCGACGTCAGTACACGGCATTGGGTGTCGCCCATGAGCTGGATGACTTCGGCGTCAATCCTCGGGCGGGAGTCAATTCTACCAATCTCGATCGGTACAGCGGTTTCTTTATCGAAAAGAACAGCTTGCTACGGCTTACGCAGGAGGAAGTGCAGCAATATGACGTGGATTTCGTGCTCATGCGCTTTGCCGAAGTCATGTTGAATTATGCAGAGACGGCAAATGAAACGGGAAGGACAGCTGAAGCTTTAACGATCCTGAAACAGATCAGGCAACGGGCAGGCATCGAACCCGGCGCCGATGGAAACTACGGAATCGACGCCACTTCACGTGCTGAAATGCGGGAAGCCATTCTAGCCGAGCGGAACATCGAATTTTGCTTTGAAGGTCACCGCTTCTGGGATCTGAGGCGGTTGCGCATGCTCGAGCGCTTGGATGGTACCACCAAGCATGGAGTAGAAGCCATCGCCGTTAATCCGGATGGAACGGAAATGTCTATTACTCAGGCGAGGGCACAAGCGGCATCCTATGCACTGGAGGCAGACGACTTCAAATATAGCCTGCTGCAGGTACCGCTTTCAGGTGTCAAGGTCAATTCGCTGCCCGATACGTATTATTTTTTCCCCATACAGGAAAGCGTCATCGACAAGAATCCGAGTATTGAACAGAATAATAATTGGGGAGGCACATTTAACCCCACACTTGAATAGGTATTTTGCGGAATATGCGTTAATTTAGGCGACCAAAGATTATAAATATAAAACCAGAATAAAACGAATGAAAGAGACAAACACATCCCGCAGGGACTTTATCAAGAAGTCATTGGTGGGGGCTGCAGCATTTAGCATCGTCCCCCGCTTTGTGTTGGGAGGCCAGGGCTATTTGGCCCCCAGTGATCACCTGACCAAAGGTGTGATAGGAGTGGGTTCGATGGGTCGGGGCCACTTCGGCTATGCCGGTACCAAGACCGTGGCGATTTGCGACGTGGATACGCGTCATCTCGCCATTGCCATGAAGCAGCTTGGCGATAACAGCGTAAAACAATTAGCTGACTTTCGCGAACTCATCCAACTGCCTGAAGTCGATATTGTGCATATCGCCACACCACCACACTGGCATGGCCTCATGGCAGCCGAGGCCGCACGGATGGGCAAAGACATTTGGTGCGAGAAGCCGATGACGCGGACCATCGGCGAAGGAAAGCGTGTGAAGGAGGCCGTCAAACAGTATGGAAATATATTCCGGTTGAATACGTGGTTCCGCTTTGATGCCAATTTTTACGGCATGGATGTACCGGTAAAACGCATCAAGAAACTGGTGGACTCCGGCATGCTGGGCTGGCCGCTTAAGGTGACGATCAGTAAACATACTGGGTTCGACTGGAAGTTTTATTGGGTAGGCCACGAGAATCTGCCAGTGGAGGAAACACCCAAGGAGCTTGACTACAATATGTGGCTGGGGCCCGCACCGTATAAGCCATACAGTGCGCACCGCGTGCACACGACGTTCCGAGGGTATTGGGACTATGACGGGGGTGGATTGGGCGATATGGGGCAGCATTACATCGACCCTGTCCAGTATTTCTTAAATAAGGATCATGAAAGTCCGGTATCGGTAGAAGTAGATGCGCCGCAACAGCATAGCGACGCGGTCGGGACGTGGCGCCGGATTACCTATACCTATGCGGATGGCTGCCAGATCGTCCTCGACGGTGAGGGCAAGGATGTAGGAATGCCTTATATCGAAGGTCCTAATGGCAAATTGTTCAAAGGTTTTAAGTCGGATATTCCCGATATGGAGCGTAAATTGGCTGCTTTCCCCGATCCTGAGCCGCAGATGACAGACTTCGTAGAAGCGGTGAAGACACGCCGGAAATTTGCGCTCAATGAAGAGAACGGATACCGCTCATGTACCATTGTCAATATGGGATTGGTGGCCTTGCGCCTGGGTCGGTCACTCAAATTCGATCCCGAAAATCAGGTATTTGTGGACGACGAGGCCGCCAACAGATTGATTGACCAGCCGATGCGCGGTCCGTGGTCAATATAATTGCTCATATAAACGTTAATGAACTAATGATCAAATCGATATATACGCTTTTAGCACTATTCATATTGCAATTGCCCGTATCTGCCCAACAGGGCGATACACGAACAACGACGACCAAAATTGCCGATTTGCTTGCCCTGCTGCCCGCTGAAACACCCGAACGTTTTCAGGATGCGTTGGGACAGCTGGAACGCTTCGGCGCGACCGACATTTCGGCAATGCTCCAACAACTTCTTCCTCCGGGTACCGGCAATAACGCAGGTGTTGAATATGCGGCCAATAGTTATAGCTACTATGTGCTGCTGAGCGGAAAGCAAGGAGCACGGGCCACCTTTATAAAAGGTGCTGTAGACGCATTGGCTGCCGTAGCCAATAAGGATACCAAAGGGTTTATTATCCAAATGCTCCAAAATGCGGGAGATGACACCGCGGTTGACGCACTTAGTCCGTACCTCTCGGATGAATACCTGAGTGAAAAAGCCGCCCGTGCCCTCGCGCGGATTGGCACCACGAATGCTGGGGAAGCCCTGTTGAAGGCCTTGCCCAACGCTTCCGGCGACGCGGAAATCCAGATTGTCAACGCACTTGGATTTATGGCGTATGCACCTGCTGAACAGTCCATTTTGGCCAAAGCAAATACGGAAGACATTGCATCACGTAGAACTATATTGTATGCCCTTTCACGGATCGGCGGCAACGCGGCGGGACAAACGCTGGCGAGTGCTGCAGCAGATGCCGGCTATGTATACGAGCCCACCGAAGCAACAGCAGCGTACATAAACTACTTGCACCGGTTAATCGCCAATGACGAAACGGCTAGGGCCAAAAAAATGGCCACTAAGCTATTCAAAGCGACCAATCAGGCGGAACAAGTACACACGCATGTCGCCGCATTGGGGTTGCTTACCGATATTAACGCTGGAAAACAGGTGAAGACGCTTGTCAAGGCATCAAAGGATACCGATGGCAAGTACCGGAATGCTGCGTTGCGACTGCTGACACCTTATTTGAATGACCGTGTTTCCGCTCAACTCGTGAAGCGCTTATCGCGGGCGGACGAACAGGCTCAGGCGGATATCTTGCGTTACGTCGGGGACCACAATCAAGCCGTAGCGCTTCCGGAAGTCAAGGACGCATGGCACGCAGAGTCGGCAGGGGTTCGCGTGGCGGCGGTTGAAGCGTCGCACAAGCTGATGGGGGACGCGGCCGCAGAGGAACTGATCGGCTTGCTCGCAGAAAACGACACGATAACGAGGGAAGCGATTAAGCAGGTGTTGCTCATATCCAAAAACGAACAGCTTCCTCAATTGGTGAGCACGGCCCTCTCCAAGGAAAAGGACGCCGAGGTACAGCTCTTGCTGATTGACGTACTGGCACAGAGAGGAGCTTCCGAAAGCGTGCCCATCATGCTGGAAATCATCCGCGGTGATGCTCCTAAGACCGTGAAGGATGCGGCTTATGCCGCATTGCCGCAGGTGGTACGGCCGGATGATCTGGAAAAGATACTCGACTTGCTGCCGGATGCAGAAGCCGAGTATGCCACATTTATTCAAGATGCTGCGGTCGCTTCGATCAGTCGCAGCGACGACCCGGGAGCGCAGACACAACAGGTCATTTCACGTATACAAGGAGCTGATGCTTCACGCCGCACGCTATTCTTTCCGATCCTTGCAGGGGTTGGCGGCCAAGAAGCGTTGGCGGTGGTGTCCGGTTATACCGATCAGGGTGAACCTGCACTACGCGCCGCCGCTACCGCTGCATTGGCCAATTGGACATCCGCAGAAGCATTGCCGGAGTTGGTGGCGCTGAGCCGCAAGCAGACGGTAGATGCCGCAGCATTGGATGCGGTGATAAAAGGTCTGGTACGCATCGTAGGTGCTGCCGATATTCCGGCGGAGCAAAAAGTGCTGTACCTACGCGATGCATTCGAAGTAGCAGGAACAGCTGCGCAAAAACAGTTGATATTACGCGCGTTGGAAGCCAACAAAACCTACAATGCATTATTGTTTGCCGGCCGATTCCTGGACGATGAACAATTGAAATCCACCGCCGCAAACACCGTCATGAATATTGCTTTGGATAGCAAACAGTTTTACGGTGCAGCGGTAGAGAACCTGTTAAAAAAGGTGATTACCCTGCTATCGGGAAGTGAAAGCAGCTACCTGCGCGAGGCCGTCCAAAAACACATCAATGAATTGCCGAAAGGCGCAGGCTATGCGCCATTATTTAATGGGCATGATTTGGAAGGCTGGAAGGGATTGGTAGCCGATCCCATTAAACGGGCCAAGATGAGTGCCAAAACACTAGCTGAAGCACAAGTGAAGGCCGACGAGACCATGCGGCTGGGCTGGTATGTCAAAGATGGTGCACTGCACTTCAACGGTAAGGGCGATAACATCGCCACAGTCAAGCAGTATGGAGATTTCGAACTTTTAGTTGATTGGAAATTGGCCAAAGAGGGTAAAGAAGGCGACGCGGGCATCTACCTGAGGGGCACACCCCAAGTACAGATATGGGATACTTCACGCGTAAACGTGGGGGCGCAGGTCGGTTCCGGCGGCCTATACAATAATCAACAGCACGAAAGCAAGCCCTTGAAAGTTGCCGATAACCCGTTGGGAGAATGGAACACGTTTCGTATAACCATGGTGGGCGATCGGGTGACAGTGTACCTCAATGGGGAGTTGGTAACGGACAGCGTGGTACTCGAAAATTACTGGGACAGAAATCTCCCGATTTTTCCGACAGAACAGCTTGAATTGCAAGCACACGGAACCCACGTATCCTATCGCGACATTTATGTCCGCGAACTGCCGCGCAAGGAGGTGTTTACGCTACCCGAAACAGAAAAGCAAGCAGGATTCGAGGTGTTATTTGACGGCACCAATTTAGACGCGTGGACGGGTAGCACCACGGCCTATCAAGTGAGCGAGGAGGGTACCTTAGCCATTTATCCGACAGAAGGATCGGGAGGCAACTTTTACACCAAGGAGGAATTCGCTGATTTCGTTTATCGGTTTGAATTCCGGTTGACACCCGGTGCGAATAATGGGATCGGTATCCGCGCGCCGGCAGAGGGCGATGCCGCCTATGCAGGTATGGAAATACAGGTGTTGGACGATGGGGCAGATATGTATAAAGACTTGGCCCAATATCAATATCATGGGTCTGTATACGGAATTATCCCAGCCAAGCGGGGGTACCTACGACCAGTAGGCGAATGGAATGAAGAAGAGATATACATCAAAGGCAATAAAATCCGCGTGACCTTGAACGGTACGGTTATCGTAGATGGCGACTTAGCGGAAGCCACTAAAAACGGCCCATTGGACCACAAAGATCACCCAGGCTTAAAACGGAAATCCGGCCACATCGCCTTCCTCGGGCATGGGTCAGAAGTTCATTTTCGGAATATACGGGTAAAGCGGTTATAGCTTCGAAAATTTTTCAACCACAGCAGCATCCTAACCGGTAAAGCCTTACAGCGCTTTGCCGGTTTTTTGTTTTTGGTACATTGGTTGCCCAGTTGTAGCGGAATCGCTACAAATAGACTGAATTACAGGTTTTTTTCGTTCGTTTTTATGAGAAATCATGGAGATTTGCTGGTGAAAATTAGACGCCTCATCCATCATATCGGGCATGAAGAAAAAAATACTGTTAATAGAAGACGAACCTACCATTCAGCGGTTGTTAAGTTTCATACTTTCAACCGAATTTGATGTGCAGGTTGCCGCCAATGGCTATGAAGCATTCCTTTGGCTGGAAAGCCGACAAATCCCGGATTTGATTATTATGGATTGGGTGATGCCCCACATGGATGGCAAGGCCTTTCTCAAATGCATTAAAGTAAGTGGAGTATATAGCGAGATTCCTATTATCGTATTGTCGGCTTCTGAAAATGTTTTGGAAGAAGTAAGCAATGTACAACACCCCGTAAACAACTGCCTTCATAAGCCTTTTGATCCCACCCTCTTAAAGAAAGCCATTGAAAACATATTTAATGCGAACACCTATGGATTTATTAACTGAACCTAAAAAAGAGCATAAGTTTTTAACCATTTCAATTGCATATTTAGGTACCAAGTTTGTCGACGAGTTAGATGCTGGTCTAAATGAAGATATTGATGTGCTTCGTTTTGAAAAGCTTTCAGCGCTTGAGAAGCATATCAAGACGCAGTCAGTGCTGTCCATACCAGATATTATACTGCTGGAAATCGAAGACGACGCAGCTGAATTATTGAAATTTGTGCTGTCTCTCCGGAACAACCCAATGACGCACGGCATTAATATCATTCTCCTTGGCTTTAAAAATAATAAAAAGGCGATTACAAGTGCTTTTGTGTCTCATGTAAGCGATATCTACTTTTATCCTTTCAATATTGCTAATATCCAAGAGCGCCTTAGATTTTTGTTCAAATTTAAGATGCTAGGACATCAGCCGTTTGCATCACCAGATAAGCGGCCAACGCAGGAATACAAGATGCCTTTTTTTAAGCGCATGTTCGATGTTATAGCGGCCGGTACCGCCTTATTAATGCTGTCGCCGTTGCTTTTGCTCATTGCCTTTTTAATCAAGCTGGATTCAAAAGGTCCTGTTATATACAAAAGTAAAAGGGCTGGTTTGGGCTATAAGATATTTAACTTTTATAAGTTCCGTTCGATGAAAGTGAATGCAGATAGGGAGTTAGAAAAACTGGCTATTCTCAATCAATATGCGTCAAATGGAGGTGTTTCGGCATTCATCAAAATAAAGCATGACCCAAGGGTGACGAAACTTGGTTCCATCCTGCGTAATACCAGTTTGGATGAACTGCCCCAATTGTTTAATGTGCTAAGAGGCGATATGTCACTGGTCGGCAACCGGCCGCTGCCGTTGTATGAGGCGCAGATGCTCACTTCTGATGAATGGGCTATGCGTTTCCTTGGGCCAGCAGGGATCACAGGGTTGTGGCAGGTAAGCAAGCGAGGGAGGAATGAGATGTCGGATGCAGAGCGTAGGCAATTAGACAATCAATATGCTGAATCCTATTCTTTTTTGATGGATTTAAAGATCATTTTGAAGACAATCCCCGCACTTATCCAAAGCGAGCAGGTTTAGTCAACAAGTTTTGTTTCAAAAAGATATTGTCGTTGGCCCTAAGTTGTAGGTGTACAACTACAAAAAAAGAAATTGTGTATGATCTTGGAGTTAGAACACTGGAAATAGTATCACTTTTGTTTCGCTTGATGCAAGCACGTTCGAATTGGACTACATGTGTGCGTAGGTGGTATACTAATATTTATATAATGTCTATGAAAAAAGTACGTTACATCCTTTTGTTGCCTGTTTTGGCTGTCAGCCTTGGTTCATCAGCACAGGAATCAATAATGGGAGAGATTAATTACAGCCAGCTGGAATCTTATATCCAGTTAGCAAAAAGCAACTATCCCAAAAGCAAAATTCTAAAAGTTGAAGAAGAGCGAAGTAAGAGCCAAGTTTCTGCAGCGAAGATTTCCTATTTAGACTTCGTCGATGTATCCTATTACTATCGACCTGGGGATCGTGCTGCGCTGAATCCAGACAATCCATTTGTATTTAATGGATTTCAGTTCGGCATAACATTGAGCCCGGGCAGTTTTTTGCAGAAGCCGTTTGAAGTGAAACAAGCGAAAGCCGAGCATGAAATCGCCAAACTTCAGCGGTTAGACTATGAACGTGTGCTCGAAAGTGAGGTGAAAAGTCGGTATTACGACTACATATTTTTACTAAACGAGATAAAGGTGAAAACGGAAGAAGCTCAAGCAAGCAAAGCACTTTTCGAGGATACTCGGCTTAAATTTGAAAGAGGCGAAGCCCAGATCGAATCTTACAGTAGTGCACGAACCAATTTCACAGCGGCTTCTACAGCACTTTCCCAGATCGAGGTAAACTTTTTAAAAGCTAAAGACGCATTAGAAGAGATTATAGGCACGACGCTTAACGAAGTTCAACAATAGTTTATCACGATTAACATCATGGATATTAAGAAATTACTCTCTTTCCTTTGGCAGTATAAATGGTTAATCATCATGGTTCCGCTGGCCAGTTTGGCAATCACCTATTTCTTGGTCAAAGATTTGCCCAAACAATATGTATCTCGAGCAATGATCGGTGCTGAATCGGGAGTCTCTGAGCAGTTGCTATCGGCCAATCCGGAACGTCACCATGTTTGGCAACAGTTGTACCGCATCGCTGAGATGATGCGGATGAAACGGGAACTGGATGCGTTATCTTATCGGCTGATTATCTACGATCTGGAACATCCCGAAAAGCCATTTCGTCCATATTCTCAATTACTCAATGACCTTTCTCACGAAAAAAAGGAAACCGTTTTGCAGGCATTCAAAAGCAAGTTAACGAACCAATCGTTGTTAACCGTTAAGGACAACGAAGCGCTCGGACTCATGGATTTGGTAACTTCAATGAAATATGACGATAAAAACCTGTCGAAGCAATTGGATATTAATGTCAAAGAAGAACTCGACTACATTTATGCTGAATTTGGCTCTGAAAACCCCGATCTATCTGCCTACGTCGTCAATACGTTAGCTTCTGACTTTATTTATCGGTATAATAGCGCGAGTTCCTCAGAGAGCAAGAAATCGTTGGCGTTGCTTGATTCTATTATACGAAACAAGGAGCGGATTATGAATCAAAAAAATGCACAGCTGGCCAGCTATCGATCGTATACAGGGGCAAGTAGCAAGGGCGGCCAATCTGATGTGCTTTATCAGCAGATACTCGCTTATGAGAATCGTGAGTCCGAAGTGAGGCGGGAGATCGCATCGTTAAGAGGGGCAATCGCTAGTATTAACTCCAAACTCGAGAACCCCAATGACCGCGACTTGAACTCGCCTTCTTCGGCTGGCAACAATGAACTCATTAACTTGGAAAATCAACTCCAGCTTGCTAATCAGCGGTACATTGATAATGGGTTTAATGCAGAAGATAAGCGAGCAGTTGATTCCTTACAGCGCTTAAGATCGGCTAAGGTCGCCAGTTCATCGACTCGCAATACCGGCAATTCGCAAGCCAACCGGCAAAGCCTGGTTGCTGAACGCATGCGGCTTGAAACGCAATTGGCTTTAGCAGAAAACAGTGTCTCTTCGATCCAGACCGAAATAAGTACGCGAAGAGCACAATACAATGCGATGATACCGGCAGATGTAGGCGCCCAAAGTTTGCTCAGGGATGCTGATTTGGCAACGAAAGAGTATACCGAAGCACTGGACCGCTATAATCAAGCGTCTATCGCCAACAATACGAGCGGTATGATACTTACATTGGTAGAATCGGGGATACCGGGCCAAGGAGAAGATTCGAAGCAGAGAATTTATCTCGCGCTGTCAGCAGTTGCGAGCTCCGCATTATGTTTTTCTGCACTATTTTTTATTTTCTTGCTGGATAAGAAGGTACGAACGCCTAGACAGTTGACCGAGTTAACACGTGGTAAAGTAGTAAGTACAGTAAATTACATTGGCGAGGACGATAAAGATTTAAGAAATATTTGGGCTGACGATGGTGGTGTAGTTGATTATTCAGTTTACAAAGACTGTATAAGATCACTTCGGTTTGAGTTGAGTGCTGCGCTCGCAGAAGATCAGGGGAAGGTATTGGGAATTACCAGTCTGCATTTCGGGGAAGGCAAGACATTTGTTTCTTCAAGCCTTGCTTATGCATTTGCGCTAACAGGCCAAAAAGTCTTGCTTATCTGTGAACATGCACCTGATTTATTGACGTTGATCACTAATAAAAAAATACCGAATGAGCAGAATTTCGAAACATTCTTAACCTTAAAAGAAATCCGTACGGAAGATCGAATAACGGTATTAAGCAAGAACACGTCCAGAGGCTCGCTTCTTGAGATAAAGGACACAAAAAGCCTTATTGCCGGTTTTGATATTTTAAGAAGCCAGTTTGACATCATTATCATCGATATTGACTGCTTGCAAGATTTTAACAAGGTGAAAGAATGGTTGATGTTTACGGATAAGAATATTGCGGTTTTCAAAGCCGACAGCACCGTGCGCGATGAAGATCAAGAATATATTGAATATCTCCGAAAACAACCTGGTTTTTTAGGTTGGGTGTTTAACATGGTAAGGGTTGCATGATTTTGTATGTTTAGCGTTGCTGTGATTATTCCTTATTTCGATTAGTGCCATGAGTACACTTGTTCAACGTAAATCGAAAGCATTTTTATTGTCATTTGTTGTTGGTGTGCTCATACCCCTCGTTGTTGGGTGGCTTACAGTGACCTATGATGTCTTTTTCCCGATACTTGTTATTGCTCTTTGTTTTTCCGTTTTCTTTTTATTGGCGGTTTTTCAGAAACCCATATTCAGCGCGTTTCTTTTCATCTGCTTCGGGTTCTTTTTGACGACCATTGGGCGGGAAATAGGTGGATTCAATTATGGGATCTTACCGGAGTGTCTGCTAGTGCTTACTTGGTTTTCCGCACTATATCATTATAAGAAAGAACATTGGGCACGCATACGCAATGACGTCAATTTGCTCATGTTGCTTTGGTTCGTAATTAGTGTTTTAGAGGTCTTCAATCCTACTGCCAATTTTGCGGGAGCAATCCGAGAACTACGAACCGTCGCTTTATACCCCTTGTTGGTTGTGCCCCTTTTTTTTGTGGTGGTTGACAAGGTAAGGTCTGTAGATGTATTTATCATCGCAATCATTGCGTTTTCGCTTATCGCTGCTTTGAATGGTGTAAAACAGAAACATATCGGCTTGTTCCCCGGCGAGCAGCAATTTCTGGATGAGGGGGGAGACATTACGCACATCGTGTTTTCCAGATTGCGTGTTTTTTCCTTTTATAGTGATGCCGGACAATTTGGTGCATCACAGGCACATATCGGGTTAATTGCACTGATTTTAGCATTTGGACCTTATAAATTATGGAAGCGAATCCTTCTTTTTTCAGCTGCGGCGATGATGTTCTATGGAATGTTGATTTCCGGTACAAGAGGATCGCTTTCGGTTATCATTGTGGGTGTTTTTTTTGCATTGTTACTCAGTAAAAATTATAAAGCGATTGGAGTCGGCACCGTTCTTTTTATCGGGCTGCTGGGGGTACTTAAGTTTACATACATCGGAAATGGCAATTACGACATATACCGATTAAGGACTGCTTTGGACCCCGAAGATGCGTCATTAAACGTTCGTCTACATAGCCAACGGGTGTTACGGAATTACCTGCGTGATAAGCCATTTGGAGATGGTTTAGGCACAATTGGATATTTCGGAATGGAATACAACAAAGGAACCTTCCTTTCGAGTGTTCAGCCAGATAGCTATTGGGTAAAAGTGTGGGCGATGTATGGAATTGTAGGCCTCACCCTGTGGTTCAGTATGATGATGTATATTCTTGGAAAGTGCTGTGGCATTGTTTGGCGTATTCAAAACAAAGGCTTGAAAGTAAAGCTGCTGGCCCTGACTGCGGGTTATGCCGGGATCTTGGTTAGTAGTTACGGAAACGAAGTCATCAATAACCAGCCATCGTCTTTTGTTATCTATCTTTCTTGGGTGCTGGTGCTGCTCGGGCCACGTTGGGATAAAGAGTTAAAAAATGACAATCAGTTCGATGGCAAACCATCAGGCAATTCGTAATTTTAAAAAAAACCGTCCTTATGCCTTTTGAAATTTTTATTCTCCCCGGTATTGTTTGCCTTGTAATCGGTTTCCTTATTGGACTGAAATCCAATCAGGAGGTAGGCCCGGATAATTGAAGCGTATACTTAACGATATCTCAGCTATGCTTACGGCTTTTTTGAAATCAAATGACACCCTAAAGAAACTTGCCTTGTGGATGCTGAAGCCCGGAAATGACTACCGCCCACGGCTTTGGGTACGGTTGCTTTATAACCCGTTTGTACACAAGCGGGGCAGCGCGTCAATTATCAGGCGGAGCACACGGATGGACGTATTTCCCTACAATGATTTTCGGATAGGATCGCAGAGCGTTATCGAAGATTTTGCGACAGTAAATAATGCGGTGGGCGCTGTCGTGGTCGGAAATAATACGATCGTAGGATTGGGATGCGTCATCATTGGCCCGGTGCAGATCGGAAATAATGTAATGATCGCACAGAATATCGTGATCTCAGGTTTAAACCATGGGTATGAAGATGTGCACACACCTCCCAGCCAGCAAAAGGAAACGCGCGCGGAAATAATCATTTCGGACGACGTTTGGATAGGAGCAAATAGCGTCATTACTGCGGGGGTCACGTTGGGTAAACACACAATAATCGGTGCGGGTAGTGTAGTAACAAAGGATATTCCTCCGTTTTCAGTAGCGGTGGGCAATCCAGCAAAAGTCATTAAGCAATTTAATCCGGAGAGCGGCAATTGGGAACGGTTGCATGTTCGTGTTTCCGAAGATTCCAACTAAATGCCATGTATCAGTTTAACGACGTGACCCTTTTAATTACGCATCACAACCGAAGTAGGTCGTTGGAAAGGTTGCTTGCTAAGTTTAATGAACTCGGATGTGCTTTTGCCGAAATCGTAGTTTCAGATGACAGCAGCAAATCAGATCATCTCGACTATATCACGGGGCTGGCGGCTAAGTATCCGGTGCGTATCATCACTTCGCCGGTGAATGGAGGTTTAGGGAATAACCTGAACAAAGGACAAAAAGTTGTCAATACTCGGTATACCCTCTATGTACAGGAAGATTTTGTGCCGACCGCTGATGCGCCGCGTAACTTGCAGCAGGGATTGGAACTGCTGAAGGAAAACGAACGGTTTGATATGGTCCGGTTTTACGCCTACAATCGTTACCCGTACTTGGTTCCTCTTAAGCACGGGTTTTCGGAAATGCTGTTTAGCCCTTGGTCTCCCGGGCTCGGTAAATTTGCATATTATAGTGATCATCCGCACCTTCGTAAAAGTGATTTCCTTGAGAAATTCGGGCCTTATGCCGAAGGCATATCGGGAGACCAAACAGAATTCCGGATGATGATGTCCTTCTTAAGAAAAGGCGGGAAAGCACTTTTTTTTGAGGATCATAAGGCTGTTTTTGATCAAGTAAATTCCGCTGCTGAACCGAGCACGATGAAGCGGGACTTTCTGAGGAATAGTGAAAATCCATTTGTTGTAGCAGCGCGAACGCTATATCGATATATCAATTTTTACTTCGGTTATTTCTTCGGGAAATCCCTTAGGTTACCATAAACAAACCAGACGACCCTATATACCTCATGAAAGAAAAATGCTTTGTCATCGTCGGACAGCAACCTTGGGATACGGAAATCGGTAGCAATTGCAAAAACATCGCGTTGGAAATCAGCAAAAAGCACCCCGTGTTATACGTAAACTCTCCTTTGGACCGGATTACGCTATGGCGCAACAAAACAGATGCGAAGGTAAAGAAGCGATTGGCCGTTATCAAAGGCAAAGCAAATGGGCTGGAAAAGATCCAACGCAATTTATGGACATTATACCCCGATCGCTTGGTTGAATCGATTAATTGGATAAGAACGCATGGGGTGTTTACGCTATTTAATATGCGGAATAATCGGCTTTTCGCAGATTCCATCCGTTCAGCGATAAGAATACTGGGTTTTGATAATGTAATTTTATTCAATGATAATGAAATTTTTAAAGCATTTTATCTGAGGGAATTATTAAATCCAAGAGTTGCGATATACTATTCCAGGGATTACATGCTCGGAGTAAGTTACTGGAAAAGGCACGGCATGCTTTTGGAGCCCCGGCTGATTGAAAAAAGCGACTTGTGTTTCAGCAACTCTACGTACTTACGCAATTATTGTGCACAGTACAATCCGGAATCCTTTTACGTGGGTCAGGGTTGCGACATTGCAGTCGAAACGTCGCCAGATTGTCGTGAGATGGTCCGGGAAGCCTCCCGCATCACAGCCCCAATAATCGGATATGTTGGTTCCTTAGACAGCAACCGCCTATCCATCGAAATCATTGAGCACATCGCTTTGAATTTTCCGGATCATGCCGTTGTATTGGTCGGGCCTGAAGACGAAACATTCCGGTCCTGTCGGTTACACCAGTACAACAATGTGTGTTTTCTTGGAAAGCGACCGGTCGAAGACCTACCTGCGTACATCCAGTCTTTCGATGTGTGTATCAATCCCCAGCTCGTTAATGAAATCACCATCGGGAATTATCCCCGTAAAATAGATGAATATCTGGTATTCGGCAAACCTGTCGTTGCAACAGCTACCGAGACGATGGAGATTTTTAAAGATGTGGTATATTTAGCGTCAACCAAAGAAGATTATATCCATTGCCTGAAAAGAGCCCTGGGGGAGGACAGCGATACAGCAATATCGGCAAGAAAGGCGCTTGTTGCATCACACACCTGGGAAAATTCGGTGAATGAGATGTATCAACACATTGATGAATTTGCAAACGGTAGGGCTTAATTGCCAAAATACAATTACACATGGAAGCACTATGGTTAGTCATACAAATATTGGTCGGCTGTTACTATGTTGCGCCGATACTGATGTTTCTGGCGTTCAAGCTGCGAAGCAAGGCGTCGGAACCTGACCGCCCAAGCACAAAAAAGGAATATGACTATGCGCTCATCGTCACGGCCTACGAAGAGACCAAACTTATTTCAGCTGTCGTAGACTCGTTGCTGCAGCTCAACTATCACAATTACATGATATACATCGTGGCAGATAAGTGTGATGTTACCGATCTTCAATTTGGTGATCAACATGTAGTGGTCTTAAGGCCCGAAACCACCTTGGCAAACAACGTGGCGTCACATTTTTACGCCATCAATCGTTACCGCAGACCTCACGACGTGCTCGCAATTATCGATAGCGACAACTTGGTACATCCGGAATTTTTAAATGAATGCAATCGTCTTTTTGATAAGGGATATTCCGCTGTACAAGGTTTGCGGGCCGCAAAAAGAACCGATACCTTGTATGCTTCACTTGATGCCGCCCGGGATAACTATTACCATTTTTACGATGGTGAAGTGCTGTTCGGTTTGGGCTCGTCCGCCACACTCGCTGGATCCGGAATGGCATTTACAACAGCCCGGTATGTCGATTGTATGTCGGCTGTTACAAGTCGGGGAGCAGGTTTCGATAAATTACTACAGGCGCAGCTTGTATTGAAAGGTTACCGCATTGCTTTTAATCGGCATGCAATCGTTTATGACGAAAAAACAGCTCACAGCGATCAACTGGTCAATCAACGTGCACGCTGGATAAATTCATGGTTTAAATATGTCGGACTCGGTTTCGAGGTATTCTGGATGGGGCTTCGGAAAGGCAGCTTAAATCAGCTTTTATTTGGGTTTATTCTACTTCGACCGCCTCTTTTTATGTTTTTGTCAGTAGGGGCACTGTTTATGGTTGCCGGATTTGCGCTGCACCCCGCTTATGGTATAGGTTGGCTGTTTGCCTTTGTGATGTTTACCTTAGGCTTTATCGTTGCACTGCTGCATAGCAACGCCGATAAGAAAATCTACCGATCGCTGCTCCGGGCGCCCATTTTCATGTATTACCAGTTTATTGCGTTGTTTTTCAGCCCGAATGCCAACAAGCGATCGGTAGCGACAAAGCACAATAAAGAAGAATTCAACAACTAATTCAGGTAGATGATGAAAAACAAGAAAATTTGCTTCAACCACACCACTGCTTGTCGGAATTTGAACATTGCACTGATTTTGCTGGTCGCCATGCTGCATTTGCAGTGTGCCAAACCAAAAGGAACTGTGCAGCGTGACGCTCCGATGCAGTCGGCCGATACGGTAAATGGAATTAAATTCAAGTATCTGCTGGGAATAAATGGTTTTGAATGGGAGTTTTCCGGTGCTGACAATGAAGTTTCCGATGCCAAGACAGCGCTGATTAAACCATTCGGTGGGTTCAGGCATTATCTCGATTGGAGCAGACTGGAAACAGCGGAAAACAGCTATGCATTCCAACCCTCGCTGAGCGGACTGTGGCGTTATGACGATATCTACCAATGGTGCAAATCGAACGATATCCCCGTCCTTGCCTGCATTAAAACCATACCGGACTGGCTCCGCGATACCTATCCTCCTGACGAACGTGATGAAGAGAACGCACCGCTACCCTACGGATTGGACAGACTCGCTCCTGCGTCTTATATGCAATTTGCAAAATTAGGGTTTCAGTTTGCAGCCCGCTATGGCCGGAATAAGCAGGTAGATACCAGCCTCGTATTCATCACACCCGAACCGCATTGGGAGCCGAACCAAAAGAAAGTCGGATTAGGATTGATCAGGTATATCGAATGCAACAACGAACCGGATCGTACCTGGAAGGGCCGGAATCCCCATCAGACACCGGAGGAATATGCGGCAAACCTGTCGGCATTTTACGACGGACATCTCGGTACATTGGGTCCGGGTATCGGCGTAAAGAATGCCGATTCCGAAATGCAGGTCGTGATGGGCGGCTTGGCGGAGGGAGATCCGGACTATATCGGCAGGATGATCGATTGGTGCAAGCAAAACAGAGGGCTGCACCCGGACGGGACAATCAACCTTTGTTTCGACGTTATCAATTACCATCATTATTCGTTTTCCGAGCAGGGGATATTTGGTAAAAACGCAAGGGGTGTCGCGCCTGAAAAATCAACAGCGGCTCAAACAGCGCGGCAGATAGTCCGTTTGGCCGAAGAAAAAACAACGGGATTGGAAGTTTGGGTAACCGAATTGGGGTATGACGTGCATCAGGAAAGCCCATTGCGAGCAATTCCTATTAAAGAGAAGTCCCCGCTCGTTACCCAGGCGGATTGGTTGTTGCGGTCCAGTTTGCTTTACGCCAGAAACGGTGTCAAGCGATTGTTCTTTTATATGCTTAACGATGCAGATTTCTATAGCGAAGTACAATTTGCTTCTTCGGGTTTCATCGACGGCGAAGGGCGTCGGCCCGCAGCTGATTTTTTCATGCAGGCGAAGAATCTGATAGGGGATTATTTCTACTTTGGCACCATCAACGAGGATCCAATCGTAGACGTTTATGAACTCAATGGAAAACGGATGTACGTGCTTTTGGTACCCGATGAAAAGGGTCGGGAAATCGACTACGAACTAAAAATCCCGAATGTTGACATGGCCCGCATCCATTATCTTCAAGCCGGCAAAGAAAAGACAGTATCAACGGATTCCGCTATCTCAGACGGGAAATTGATGATACGTGTTACGGAAACGCCGGTTTTCGTTGAGGCGCTTTAGCATTCCCCGGGGATATCATGGCATTGTTTTTTTTCCGGGTTGTGCCCACGGTTATCGGTAGATACCTAATAAAGAGGTGAATAAGCGGTATGCACATTAGTACTGTACTTGCTACAATCAGTGGGCTTACATATGCATTATGTGTCATCAGACCTGGAGATGGCTCAAGGACGGACAAGAAAAACCTTCTCACTAAACTCATAACCATTAGATGAAAGGCAAGAATGACCAATGTGTTTTGTCCGATATACAGGAAAAGCGAAACTGGACCCATCAATACCTCTAACACCCGACTCAGACTTATGATGAATAAGATACCGATGAAAGCCCCGCATATAAACAGGGGGAGATTTTGGTATTCGTTATCATTCATATCCGCATAGTTTATTGAGGCAACATAATAGATCAGGACTAGACAGCAGCTGCTAATGAGCGCTAAAACGTGCCAATGGATTTCCATTAGCTTGCTAACCTGCACCTTGAACAAGTTGCCCATAGCGTAAAAAATGACGCCTATTAGCGCTATGTTAAGACTCCATGGCCACCTTACAGGGTCGTATCGCCGATCAAAAATGCAGCATATGAAAATGGCAAGTATGACCACACACGCTGTCCAAAGTTGCTTAACGTTCCTGAAAAGTAAAAAATAAATATTCTCGACAACAAACAGGCAAATAATAAACCAGGACGCTATGCAATGAATCAGGTTGTTGTCTGTCCCGTTGCCATAAAAGATTCCAAAAAACGGTGTATACCATGGATCATCAGTAGCGAAGTACGCATCAAAATTTCTGAAAAATATCAGCCACAGCGTATATGTTATCAGATTCAGCAAAAAATAAGGTACGACAAGCTGGTTTACTCGCGCCTTTAAAAATTTGCTATAACTGTCGAATTTTTTGAATGAAAACAAAAAACCTGATAAAAAGAAGAAGGTCGGCAGAGCAAACGCCGAAATGAAATTGGTCCAAGCCAGCCGGTCCGTTTGATGGGCGGCCACCACCGAACATATGCATATAAATTTTGCGTAATCAATCCACAGTATACGCTTTTTCAATATTGAAGAACCTGCTTTCTCCATATAAATAGTTTGTTTTTGATTAGTTTTAGGTAAGATTCTTCTTGAAGCGTTTTAACGTTGCTTTCCATAAACCACCATCGATAAGCAGGCGCCTATCCGTGGTCCAAACGATATGGCTAACATCGGTGACCCAATGTAATTTGCCGAAATTCCGATCTCTCAGTTTTACCGCCAACCAGCCGTCTTCATTGGTGCCCTCCGGATGGTTAAAGCCGTCCACAGCTAAGCATTGCATCCTGCGGCATGCCGAATTGAAACCGTATACGTTTAATGCTTCCTCCCGGAACGATTTGTTTATAAACCGGTTAAAGTCTGCTAGGTATTCAAAAAGGAAATATAGAGACCGCGAAGTGCCTTCCAACGGTATGAAGGAAAACCGGCCATAAGTCAGTGCAATTCGCTCATCGGCCACAAGCGGGTCAACCATCCCATCTATCCAGCCGGCAGGATAGACGGTGTCGGCATCGGCATTGATGATATATGTTCCCTTCGCAATACGAAGCCCCGCGTTTCTCGCGTTGGTAATCCCCTGTTTTGGCTCAGTGATGCATAGGGCACCTGCAGCCGTAGCCAGCACGTCGGTTCGGTCTGTGGAATTGTTATTGACAACAATAACCTCTACGCTTTTCTTGGTGACGGTTGTTGAAAGCGAATACAGCGTTTTGAGAATGTTTTCCTCTTCGTTATATGCAGGTATAATGATGGAGATATCAGGCAGGTCTGCGTTTAGTTTTTTGAAGTTATCCGCGATTGAATCGATTTCGGGTTTTAACACATCGGCTACCTTGTTAAATCGTTGAATGGACGGAGGAATTTCAATGGGTCTCATTTGTTCTGTTATTAGCAAGTGCAAATGTATGCGATAAAAAAAACAATAGGCGGAAAAGCCAGAAAAAAGTGCCATTATATAGTAAAACAGCTACAAAAAGGTAATCAACGCAACAGTATATTTGTGCTCGACTCGTCAAGCTGATTTTAATGGCAGAACAGACAGCAGTTGATTGAAACGAAAGGAGCAAAATGAGCCTTAAACTTAAAGCAATAAATGGCGGCAAGTGGTTGACCGTATCCACGGTGTTCCAGACGGTTATACAATTTGTTCAGATCGCCGTACTCGCTCGGCTTTTGGATCCCGTGGTTTTTGGCATCGTGGCAATCAGTAATTTGATTATTGCTTTTTTTGGCATTTTCGCAAATCTTGGCTTTACTAATTCTATTATTCATAATCAGGAGAGTGATCGAAAGATACTTTCCACTGTCTATTTTTTGAATATTCTACTGGGAGTCGCATTGTTTCTGATCGTTCAGGTGACCTCTCCATTTATTGTGTCATTTTACGATGAGCCACGCTTAATCAAGGTTATTGGATACTCGTCTTTTGTTTTCCTATTTGTTTATTTTGGATCAATACATACTATCCTGTTAAAAAAGGAACTTCAGTTTAAATTCGTTGCGCTGATCGATATCTTCGGCAACTTAATCGGCTCGGCGATCACGATCTACTTAGCTTATAGTGGTTATGAGGAACTGTCCTTGGTTTATGGCGGGCTTGTTATGCATATATGTCGCACCTTATTGGAAATATATTTCGGCCGCTGGTTATTCAGACCTACATGGCATTTCAAACCCCGCGAGGTAAAGGACCACCTTAAGTTTGGCATGTATAACTTTGGTGAAAATTTTGTTAATTATATCCAAAGTAATTGGGACAATATCATCATTGGCAAAATCGTTGGGCCGAAATATTTAGGTATTTATTCCTTGGCTATGCAGTTAGCGGTATATCCGATCGTTAAGCTGAATCCGCTGATCTTGCAGGTCGTTTATCCCGTAATTGCCAAAATAAAAGATGATGAAGCACTTTTTAAGCGGGCTTATTTGAAGGTCATTGAGCTATTGAGCTACCTCAACTTTCCTTTATTGGCTGGATTATACGTTATGGTTGAAAGTGTGGTGCCACTATTTTATGGTGCCGGTTGGGAAGAAACCTTTCCGCTGGTGAGGATATTCGTGTTCGTCAGCGCGATTGGTTGCCTGACACATCCGTTATTTACATTGGCCTATTCCAAAGGCAAGCCGAAGTACATGTTTTATCTCAATCTGGTTAATTTTTCAGTTAAGGTGCCGTTGGTTTATTTGTTTGGTAATGTTTGGGGTGTCATCGGCGTAGCATATGCCTTGGTGTTATCCAGTGCAATTCATCTGTTTTTGAATTTCATTATTACCCAAATGCTGATAAAAGACTATTTTATTTCAATGATGAAAGAGTTGGGTAAACCGATTCTTTTTTGCATCATCATGACCCTGGCAGTTCAAGTATATAAGAATTGGGTGGGTTATGAAGGTTGGGGCCATGCCATCGCGGAAATCTGCATCGGGGCGTTGGTGTACCTTTCGCTGGTACTCACCTTCAAATATTCGCTTACTGATCTAAAGGAATTACGTAAGGCGTTATAACACCATAATTACAATTGATAACCGACCCAGTCATCGTTCATTTTAAAACGGTCGGCAAGCCGAATAACGAATGGTGGTTTTACTTGGCTGCTTGGGTTTCTCGGCGGTATAAACCGCGAGTCCGAACGTACGATCGCCTTAGCTCGCTCGTCTCCCTCCAAGTCCCGCTCAATATAGGGGATATTATTTTCTTTAAATCGAATCCGGTTGCTTTGCGCCTTTCTAAATTCGACTATAATGACTTCGCCAGATGCCTTTAATTGAGCAAGCTGATAATCAATATGGCTGGTAATTAAAAGATTCCAGATGATTCCCGTTCCCGTGAAGCTGATGTTTGCTACTATGGCTATATATATTATGTATTTCAATATTCGATGTTTTTTAGAAGCTAACCATTCCATGCCCAATAAGATGACAAGAGGAATAAACCATAACTGGGGCACATACCTCGCCCACCAAGCCTCGGGGATGATGGCTATCGAAACGCCCATAACGCCCAAAAGAAATGCAAGGTATTTAACCTCATGCTTTGCACGCAATCGGTAGAGTAGGAAGATTAGCAATACAAGGGCGAGGAGAAGGATGCCACTGAATAGCGGTCCGAAACCTGCCAACCTCGTATCTACCTTTCCGGCACTCCCGATATCGATCTTGTTCAGCGTAAAGGGAATCTTGAGCTCGGGAACGCCGCTGTTTATTGCTTTCGTATTGTCCGTGTGCGAAAAAAGAGAAACACCGAATTTCGCTATGCCAGACATTTCTTTGAAATTTCCGGGAAGGTTATGGGTCATGATGTCCACCTTATTGGGTCCAAACAGCGGGTAGAGTGGGTGGCCATGACAGATCGTATTGGTAACGTAAGGATTGAATCCGATTAGGATTGCGGAGATCACGGCCAATACGCAGGTAATGATGAACGGCTTGTGATGTATAAGCTGCTTATTTTGCATAAGCCATACCCACGCGCCGCACACAAATATCGCCACATATACAATGGCGGTAAACTTTACGTTGAACGCAAGCACAACGGTAAATGCAAGCAGGAGATAATATGTCAACTGTTTTTCGATGATTGCCAATATAAGTGCGGAAATTAATATGATGATCAAAGACGCTAACACACCATCCACATAGAAGGTCAACAGCTGATTGACGACCACGGGATTTAACGTTAGCAATAGTCCGAGTATTTGCGCTTTTCCACGTGATAACCCGAGGGTGAGCATCACGGCGACGGAAAGAAAAAAACCGGCTATAGCGAGGATGAAATTGGTTGATTTTCCTGCTTCGATACTGCCTGTTGCATAATAAATGGACGATTGAATGGTTTCCATTCCCTTGGCATAGTGATTTATCCAAATGGCTTGATTGGTATTTTCAGACAGGGCGATGTGATAAGGATTCCAACCGTTATGCAGTTGAATAATTGCTTCCTGATGATATTCTTGTCCGTCGGGAGATACATCAAAAAAATAATCACCTACAAGAAGCGAAAAAAGTATTGCTAGCAACGGCACGTAGAGTGTATAGTATTTGTAGTTAGTTTTCGTCTGATTAAGCCAACCTCTTTTAAATATTAGGAAGCCGTTTATGCTCAATGCAAGGACAATGGCCACCGGGAATTGCCAATAACTAACCGAAAAACCAACTATCATGGCCAAAGCGGTGATGACCAGCGTTGATCCCAAAACATTGACCAAGAAAAAGCCTATTAGGAAATAGCATTTGTGCGGTGTGTCAAGTCTTCCCATATATCTACTGTGATGATTGATGCCAAAGATAAGGCATGTCTACTGCAAGAGATATTTTAGGAGCTTCAATTATCGAGTCTATACTAAAGAAAATCCAGAAATGTAGTGGAAACGCGACACCGGATCCCATCATATTTCCAAGAACAATTACTTTTTTAGTTAGTTTTGGCGTCGTAAGGTTTTTTCCCGTGGACAGAAAAGCATTTGTCAAGTATATCTTCACTTTAGGGGCATTTTCAATGCTCATAATGCTGTTTGTCAGAAAGTTTGGTTTCGGAAGTCGGCTGGATATCAATGAGCTCACGGCAAAAAAACAACTTATCGAAGAGTTAGTGTCTACGATCATACCACGTACCGATACGCCGGGAGCAAAAGAATCGGGTGTTGCCGAATTTGTAATTGATATGATCTGCGACTGTACTGCTCCAAAAGAGCAGCAGATGTTTTTAAGTGGTCTTCATAATTTGGAGAAATACACCATCAAGAAACATCAGTGCCCGTTCGTCACATGCTCGTTAGTAGATAAGATTGCGGTATTAACCCATTTTGAGAAACACGATGTTTATCGTAATCCCATTTTTAACAAACTGAAAATGCGTCTTTTTGGCGAACCGTTCATTATTAAATTAAAGCGTCTGACTGTAGAAGGCTACTGTACGTCGTTACTTGGAGCCACGCAGGGGCTTGCCTATGACTTCGTCCCGATTACTTATGAATCCTGTATCTCTTTAACACCAGGTCAGCGTGCCTGGGCAATAAAATAACGTCATGGCAAATTTGATTGGCGAGGTGACGGAGACAATGACTTACGATGCGATAGTCGTAGGATCAGGCATCAGCGGTGGATGGGCAGCTATGGAATTGTGCAAAGCGGGCCTGAAAACATTATTGCTGGAACGCGGTAGGAACGTAGAGCATATAAAGGACTATTCGACTGCATTTAAACATCCATGGGATTTTAAATATCGGAAGCATTTTACTACAGCATATCGGGCGAAAAATCCCGTTCAGAGCAGTTTTGGCGACGAGTCGACGAGTATGTTTTTCGCCAATGACGAAGATCATCCCTACATCCAGGAAAAACCATTTGAGTGGTACCGCGGTTACCAAGTTGGCGGGCGATCATTGACCTGGGGAAGGCAATGCTATCGGTTAAGCGACGTCGACTTTGAAGCCAACCTCAAAGACGGCGTAGCCGTAGACTGGCCCATCCGATATCGAGATATCGCTCCCTGGTACGATTATGTAGAGTCTTTCGTGGGCGTCAGTGGTCAGACGGAAGGATTGGCGCACCTGCCTGATGGGAACTTTCTGCCGCCCATGGAACTCAACTGCATTGAAAAACACCTGGCGCAATCGATAAAAACGAAATACGATCATCGAATACTCACTATTGCTCGTGTGGCTAATCTCACCAAGGGGTGGGAGGGACGCGGACCATGTGTCTACCGGAACCTTTGCATGAGGGGTTGCCCTTACGGCGGTTATTTCAGCAGCAACAGCGCAACGATTCCCGTCGCCATGGCGACCGGTAACCTGACGTTACGGCCATTTTCGGTAGTATCCGAAGTAATATATGATCACCATACAGGTAGGGCCTCTGGCGTTCGCATCGTGGACACGGTTACAAAAGAAGATCTGTCGTTTCACGCAAAAATTATATTTCTCAACGCCTCGACGATTAATACGGCAGCCATACTCCTCCAATCTCGGTCACCTAGATTTCCAAATGGACTCGGAAACGATAGCGGGCAAATTGGTCACAACTTGATGGATCATCATTCGTCCGCCGGAGCTTACGGAATTCATGAAGATTTCAAGACCTCTTATTACAAAGGTCGTCGACCGTGCGGTTTTCTCATACCGCGGTTCAGAAATTTGCAGTCCGCTGAAAAGGTGAACTTTATCCGTGGCTACAATATCCAAGGCGTGGGCGAACGCCAGGATTGGATGGACGTCGGTGAGTCACAAGAAGGGTTTGGTGTGAGGTTTAAAGAACACCTTACCACTCCGGGGCCGTGGAGTGTGTGGATGGCTGGTTGGGGAGAGTGCTTGCCTTATTACAATAACCGGATTTCATTAAGCGAAGATCAGAGAGACCAATGGGGGCTTCCCTTGGTAAAAATCAATTTTACGTTTGGGGAAAACGAGCATCGTATGATGAAAGACATCGAAACTAATGCAAAGGAGATGCTTAAGAGCGCGGGGTTCCGTTTTGTTCAATCATTCCTTCATGAAAAGCCAGGAGGTTCAACCATCCATGAAATGGGAACCGTGAGGATGGGAAGGGACTCCGATACCGCGGTATTAAATGGATTTAATCAGATGCATGCTGTTCCCAATGTTTTTATCACGGACGGCAGTTGCATGACTTCCTCATCATGTCAAAATCCATCATTGACTTATATGGCATTGACGGCACGGGCGTGCGATTATGCAGTTGCCCAGTTGAAACGAGGAGAACTATAGGCTAAATACTGAATTCTATATGGAAAACAATCGCTATATGCAGTATAAAAGTATCAAATATATGGTAAACGGTCAGGTGTTCCGGTTCATTTTGGTAGGGTCGGTATGCGCCGTGGTCGAATTTGTACTGTTCACCCTCTTATATACGCAGTTCAAAATTGATTATTTAGTGGCCAATGTGATTGCCGTTGTGGTTGCTATTTTGCTCAATTACTTTTTGTCCCGGGAATTTGTATTTCAACGAAGCAAATACACCATGGTCACCGAAATCGTGTCATTTATTTCCTTCTCCATGGCTGCTGTTTTTCTTAATCAGCTCATCCTATGGTGCTTGGTGGAAAAAATCCATGTAGATCAAGTGCTCTGGTGTAAGATAATCGCTATTTTGGTTGTGTCTGCCTTCAATTTCTTAACCAAAAAATATATCGTATTTCATAAATAAAAATGGAATACATGAGCAACACATTTAATCATCTACTAAAAACAAACGTCTGAATGAATAATATGCGCTACTACCTTCAACTAATGCGGCCAAACCAGTGGGTGAAGAACACTTTTATTTTGCTTCCAGCATTTTTCTCCCTACAAATTGACGATCCTGGGGTCGCGCTTCACCTTGTGTTGGCATTCTTTGGTTTTTCATTATTAGCCAGTGCTGTTTACGTCTTCAATGATATGCTTGACATCAATGAGGATCGCCTACACCCCACAAAACGGAACCGACCCCTCGCAAGCAACCGAGTTTCGATAAAAGAAGGGATTGTGTTAATCGTTATTTTGCTGATTGCCGGTTTGGTCACTTTTTACGTATTTATTGGTAATCTCTACGCTTTTTTGCTTGTATGCTTCTACTTGGTGCAAAATATTCTTTATACCGTCAAATTGAAACACATATCCATTTTGGATGTTTTTATCATCGCTGTGGGCTTTGTCATTAGATTGATCATTGGTGGTGTAGTATCGGGTACCGACCTGTCGCATTGGATTGTCCTAATGACCTTTGTGCTGGCGCTGTTTCTCGCGTTCGCAAAACGCAGGGATGACGTGTTTAACCATGTGCGAACCGGAGTCAGCGCAAGAAAGAATTTGAACGGTTATAACCTGGAGTTTCTCAATGTCGTCATTACCAGCTTAGCTACTGTTGTCATTGTATGCTATATTATGTATTGTACATCGGATGAAGTCATCTCGAGATTTAATAACCACGTATATATCACTTCTTTCTTTGTTATATTGGGTGTGTTACGCTATTTGCAACTCACGTTCGTATGGTTGATAAGTGGTAGCCCTACTGCAGTGCTTTTGAAAAATCGATTTCTTCAAGTGATTATTTTTGGTTGGATTCTGTCGTTCATTGGTATTATCTATTTCAATCTATGATGCAGGGTACAAACGAAAAGGTGATAGCTGCATTTGATTTCGATGGCACCATCACAAAAGGAGATAGTTTATTTTATTTTTTACTGTTTCGGTTAAAAGTGGGCAAGTTGCTCCGCGTGGCTATTCCATCTTCTTACTATTTTTTGCTTTACAAACTGAAACTTATGCCTAATTATACGGCCAAAGAAAAGTTGTTTAGCCTATTTTTTAGGGGAATGTCAATTGAAGAATTTAACAATCGTTGTGTTCAGTTTCGCGAAGAATTGACAAAAATGGTCAGGCCGAACGCATTAGCAAAGCTTCACTGGCACGTCAGTCAAGGACATGAGGTCATTATCATCAGTGCTTCCATTGAAAACTGGATAGCTCCCTGGAGTAATACCATAGGCGTTACAGAAATTTTGGCTACTCAAATAGCGGTGCAGGATGGATTCATAACCGGTGAATTCCTGTCCAGAAACTGTTACGGATCTGAAAAAGTCAACCGTTTGTTGGCATTTCGTCCAGAAAGATCGGAATACAAATTATATGCCTATGGAGATTCTAATGGGGATAAGGAACTTTTGGGAATAGCCGATTATCCATATTATCGTGCCTTTTGATGAGTATGCTCATCAGTAAAACAGCAAAAAAAGAAAAATGAAAACAACCAGACTAGCCATATGTGGCGTCACTTTTAACGCGCCATTAGCTATAAAGCTTTTGAAACCATTGCCTGTTCAATTTTAGGACCAAGAGGTGAGCGATGGTTTTTGACGGGTGGCTGGCGAGCAGTCGAAAGATTGTTCGATAACTTACCGCATTGCAGCAGTTACGCAGAATCTGATTTAGTTGCTCGCTGTCCGGCGAAAAATAAATCGCGTGGCATGCGATAACGTGGTAAGTCAAATAAACATATCGTCTATAAGCAATCTTCAGTTTTTTATCAGTCAATCGATCTTGAAAGTACCTATCCATTGCCGTAAATTCTCGGACTACACCCTCCAGTTTTGCATTATAACTCTTCGTTAATGATCCCGGCCGTTGTAAGTAGTTATAAAGCACATCGTCAATAAAATATATAGTGTTGGCATTATCCAATAGGTACGGTAGCGTGAGGACGTCTTCATAAACAATACCTATGGGAAACCTGATACCGTCGAACAACGATTTTGAGATAAGTATTTTATAAATATGCGTGGGATAATCACCCTTAAACAGCCTTAACAATGATTCTTGTTTGTTCCACAATCCCTCGGGCAGGCTCTTCAGGACTTCAAACCTGTCCGATTGTTCATAGACCTGTCTGACTCGACAAAATACCATATCCGCATTTTGTTGTTCGGATGCCCCAACCAGTTTTTGTAGCATTTCCGGTTCGATCCAATCATCACTGTCTATGAATAGCAGGTGGTCTCCTTTTGCCGCTTCGATACCTGTATTGCGGGCGGCAGATATACCACTGTTTTCAGGCATATGGATGATCTGGTACGGAATTTCTACCTGTTTCGAGAGAATGGCATTGGCTAGTTCAATAGATTGGTCGAGCGTCTTGTCGTTGACAACGATGATCTCGAAGTGACGGTAAGTTTGGCTTAACACGGACAGAATGCATTTTTCGATATATTGTTCAACGTTATAGACCGGGATAATTACGCTAACTCGAGACACGAACGGTTAATTTAAAGTTAAGAAGGTTTGTGGTGCTATTCTGCGTTAATTTTACGTTTACAAAAGTAGAAATTATTTATCAGTAATATGATCTAAATCAACTATCTTTGAGCAGCCACATCCTCATTACATATTATGTTCTTTTATCAACATAAACAGATTAGTGCAAACCTCATGCTTAGGACTTCTTTTCACTTTTAGCCAATAATTTAATGGAAAAGAAAAACCTAAGTATTGTTGTGGTTTGTGACGATTATTATGCCATATTGCTTGCGGCATTTCTAAAGTCGGTTGAAATTAATCATCGGTCAGAGGAAATTATTGACGTTTTTATCATTGATGACAGCATATCAAAACTAAATTTTAACCGGATTGTAAATTCGCTGAATACCAGTAAATTGATATTGCATTGGATTAGGATGGAAGAAGCCATTCCGAACGATATAAATTTGCCTTTCATCAATAATGCATACCCGTTGAATATCTTAGTTCGCTTATTTATACCTCACTTTATTCCTGCACATATTAAAAAGATCATCTATTTTGATGTCGATATGATCATGCTTGATGACATTATCAATTTGTGGAATATTGATATCAAAGACAAGATTATCGGTGCCGTAAGCGATACCATAGGACCCATTGAAAAGACAATAGGAAATGGTATCGAAAATTACAAGGAGCTTGGGCTGAATCCCGATGCAAAGTATTTCAACTCCGGTTTATTAGTTATTGATGTTGAACGGTGGAAGGCGAACAATATTACTGAAAATACATTGAAGATAATTTCGACAAATAAAAAATATGCTGCCTTGAGTGATCAATACGGGTTGAATGTTGCATTGGCGGAACGTTGGTTTGAGATCGATCCAAGCTGGAGTTGTTTTTCCGTAAATGACGATCCTGATCCGAGTTTAGTTCATTATTTTTATAGAAAGCCGATTTACAAAAGTTATTCATTTAACTATAAGGATGAGTTTTATTCTTATTTAAATCAAACCGAATGGAAGGGTTTTAAACCGATTAGTGAGACCACCAGGTATTGGAAAAAGGTCAAGAATTTTTTGCAGAAGATAAAATTTAACGTTGGTCGGTAATATCCTTGCCTGACACAAAATCATACCGGTTATTATCATGGGAAGTAAAAAAGATCATATTTCAGTCATTGTCGCTAGTGACAACCACTATGCTATCCTTATAGCTGCGCTTTTAAAATCCATTGACGTTAATCATGAGTCTCAGGAGCACATTGATTTTTATATCATCGATGATGGTATTTCCAAAGAAAATAAAACAAAAATCGCTGAAACTGTTGACCCAGGCCGGATTACCCTGATGTGGCTTAAAAGCAAGGGAATCGTGCCGGCGGGCGTGACGATTCCCGTTGATAGCTCAGCATATCCCATGACGGTCTATTTGAGACTGTTTGGACCCCATGCCGTGGGCGAGGAAGTGGAAAAGCTGATTTATTTGGATGTGGATACCATTGTACAGCAAGATATTTCGGCATTATGGAATACCGATTTAGGTGACTTTACTATTGGGGCCGTCCAGGATGTCGGCAAAACGGTGGCGTGTGAGTGGGGCGGAATACCTAACTATTTGGAACTTGGGCTCACTGCGGACACAAAATATTTCAATTCAGGTGTATTACTCATTAATGCTAAGAAATGGCGTGAAACAAACCGTTCTAAAAAGGTGATACAAACGCTGAGTGAATATAGGAAATATGTGAGGCTACCCGATCAATACGGATTAAATGTGGTATTTGCCGAGAAATGGCTAGAACTCGATCCGCGTTGGAATTGGTTTGCTTTTGCAGCCCGCGAGGAGCCTTACATTATTCACTTTTTGGATATCAAACCTATATTTAAAACGTATAATTCGCAACCTGCATTCAAGGATGAGTTTTTCCGGTATTTAGCGATGACACCATGGAAAAACTTTAAACCCTTGAGTGGGAATCAACGGTATAAACGCAAGGTGGTTAATAAGGTTAAAAACATGTTTTTAAAGATTGCAAAGAGCGGATTATAAACCCTGCTTAGCTGATTTCGAACATAGCGTTTCTACCCGCGATACGCGTCGTTTATTTGTTTCCATTTCGTATTAAATTGAGGTTTGATTCCATGTTCAATTTTTTACTTAATTGTAAGCAAAAGAACAAAAATAACAAGGCCCCAAAAAACAGGTAAGATTGAAAGATGTTCAACCAGGTGCCAGCAAAAACGTTTAAAAAATTAAAATTTATGGAGACAAGCAAATACGCGATCGCCAATAGTAAAAGTTTCCATTTTTTGTTGCGATAAAATAGGCAGCTAAAGGGCGAAAGAATGATGAATATAGGTAATATAACGCCATAGTGATGTTCCCATGCAATGGGAGACGCAATTATTGAGCATAGCAGCATCAAGCATAAGTCTACGACATTCGGGGTGTTTTTTTTATAGTTCCATAATAAGCCTGTGGTAATAATAATCAATGAGGAAATGAGTGTAGTGAAATACACAACGGGAGAATATGGCGGAAAGGCGTTAGGTTGCCAGGTCAAGTTGTCGCCATTAAATAACAGCCTATTCATTAACCCATTAATCGACTGATTGGGGAAATATGCTTCCCCGTGTTTTGAGAGAAAAGATAATGCCGCCAAATAATCCATATGATTATCGAAACCATAAAGCGCAATTGAAGTTAAAAGTCCAATGCAGATCACGATACCGCCCCCTATTACCATATTCCATTGCCTGCGAATAATTCCCCAAACAAAAACAAGGCCCAACTGTGGCTTCACAAGACAGATGAATCCAAGCAATACGCCACAAAAAGCGCGTTTATCTTTTATCCATAGTAATAACGCAATGGACGTCAAACACGTTAAAAGTGTTTGGATCTGGCCAATATGGAAGGAAAATATTAACGGATAGAAAAGAACGGTTAAAGCTAGAATGAGCAAATGCTGATAGATGGGCCGTTTTGGGATATATGACGCTTCAAAATGATATCGTGACAACAAAATACGGAGTATTTTTGAGCAAACTAGAACAGCGACGAAAATGGAGACAAATGAAATAATATCTAGTATGCGCCCAACTTGGTAATAACTCAATCCGGTAACCTGTTGCGGGATATCAAAGATTAATAGACTCGTGGGTAAGTATTGGAATTTTATGCCTCGCTTTATTAGCAATTCCTGATAAATTAGATCATCGGGCGATTCCTTTATATGGCTGATGGCGTAATGCATGGCTTTCCAGGAATCCCAGTTTGGCGATTTCGTGGTTGAAAGCCATTTGAAATGGGTAAATGAATTAGGATGATTATTAAAACAAACCAATGCTGCCGAAACGGCAAGATTCAATACAATAATAAAAATAAACCAACCACTTATAATATTGGTATTCTTTAGTTTCGCTACGGGTGACGTCATTTCGAATAGTGTCAAGTTGACCTGCTGCAAACATACAAAAGAAGGGTTTATGCAGGCAAATAATGGTAGTGTAACGTGAACTGTGTCATCCGGATCAACCTATTCCTAAACACTATTTTGATTCAGGCGCAGCCTGTCACC
>NZ_JBLFFL010000009.1:0-88072 GCF_051400755.1 Parapedobacter brassicae | reverse complement strand
GAGACGGAAAGGAAGATCGCAGAAAGCATCCGGGTTTACAATGAAGTAAGACCCCATGCCAGTTGTGATTACCTCACCCCCCGGCAGGCACATCTCAGGGCAGGGACCCTGCCCAAACGGTGGAAAAACAAAAGGAAGGAATTTACTCTTGTATAGCTCAGTCAGAATTAACAAATTGCAGGGTATAATCCAAGCAGGAATAACAGATCTCAGTGTATAATTAATTCAGGATTTATTTATTAACCTGTATAGCTATATCAGGATAAGACAATCTCCCAACGTTCTTCTGCCGTTCTTCTACCGTAATGCGTGCCGTATGCGGCCTGTATGCGGCCCGTATGTGACAATTTCACAGATACGCCTTGCGCCAGCCCCAAGCGGCACCCGAGAGATGGCGGGAGAAAGGGGGAAGAAAGGGGCCAGTTAGTTGGTCTTCACTGGCTACCACCCCGGCGCGAAATTCAACCCAAACGTCCCGAAACGCACATCCGTACGTTGAAATGGAAAGGCGTAATAGGGCTCGAGTATCATCGCACCGAATAGATTGACCCGCAGGGATATACCTGCGCTTAATGCCGGAATCCGCTCGTATACGTCGATCGGTGGAAGATCTGCACCATTTGGATTGGGGTACGATTCGATCAATCGTGGCGTGCTCCTGAATGCGACCGTAGACTCGCTGTCCCATGCCAAGCCTGCATCAAAAAACAGGTTCAGATCCGAAAACAGCATGCCGGATCGGATGACAGCCAATTTTTCCGGACCGGTAAATGGCAATCTCAGCTCAAAATTGAATACGGCGATGCGTGTGCCCATCAAACTGTTGAAGTTGAAACTTCCGGTGCTGTTCCGGAATGACGAACTTTCATACCCCCGTATCAAGTGCGGATATCCCAAAAACAGGGGGTACAATGCGTTCTCATTTTTACCGGCCCGCATATAGGCATACGCCCGGGCCGCAATGGTTACGGGCCTATACCGGTTGTACTTGCGCAGGTCGAATGTATAGGCGGTGAAGTTATAATCACCGAAATACTGCTCGGCCCCTACCCGATAGCGGAACCCCTGCAAGGGCGCAGCGATTCCAAATACCGCATTGTCACCGACAAACGACGTACTCACCTGCTGGATGGTAAAGGCATTAAAATTACCGCCGAATATCGCACTCGCCTCCTCATTCGGCACCTTATCCCGTCCGCCATATCCATAATAATAACTTTGCCACCACCGGTCTACCCGATAACTGTACCGGGCGATCGCTCCGCCTAACTCAAAACGGTGATGCCGGGAAAAGGGATAGGCACCGAATGCTTCCGCCTGCTGCTGAAACGTGCGGATGATATAGGTATCCAAAATGGGTTCAGGACCGTTGCCTACATCGCGTTCGGTATAAAAAGAGTAGCCAGACATATATGGAATATGCGAAATGGCCCCGCCCCAATTGATGCGGCTCTTCTGATTGATGTAGGCTACCTGGCCGCCGAAATCATAAATCTCGCCATTGATGGACAATGCCGCGAAGATCTGGTTATGCCCAAGAATATCCGAAAACATGCCCTGTATGCCACTTGCGATACCCGCGCCGTAACGGCTGCCCACGGACAGACCCATCCCGCTGTTCGACAAATAATCCAATTTAAAGTTGGGCTTGTAGCCTACGGATGCGATTTGGCTGTTGCCGATGCGTTGGAACAGATTGAAGTTGCTCAGGTTCGCATTGACCACATCGACCCCGAGGTTATCGGGTGGCGGCAGCATGGCCGCTTCGAAGTTAACCGTATACGGGTCTACTTCCACCGGCTCAAACTCCTCTACCCTTGCATTGTACACGCTGTACTCGTTACGGCGGTAATACGAATACACCACATCACCCGTTGCCGAGAGGCTCAGCGCCGGCGAATACTCGGTAATGCCGCTGATCCCGGTGAAGTACTGGGTCATCCGCTCCACCTTATTATCGGCCAGGGTGTACCGGTACATGTTCCGGAAACCATCGCAGTTTGAAAGAAAATAAACCTGGCTATCGTCAGCCGAAAACTGTGGATTCAAATTGTTGGCCCCCTGGAATACATTCAAGTTGTTGATTTCCCTGGTTTCTACATCAATAACTGCGATATTCATCGGAATGTCGACGCTCCGGGCATCCGACTGGAGCGATACGCGATCGGTACTGAATACAATGTGCCGGCCGTCATGCGAAAAACTCGGCTGAAAATCCGAATACCAATCGTCGGTAAGCTGCGTAACCTCTTTGGTATTCAGGTTGTATATGTAAATGTCACTGTGACCGTTTTGCAACCCTGAAAACACCACCGTCTCCCCATCCGGTGCCCAGGCGATGTTGGCGAATTCGGAGATATCGCCCATCGCCTCCAACGAAAGTGTTTTCCCGTTGGAGACATCGACCACCATCAGCTTGCTCTTGCCTTTACTGAATACGCTAAAAGCAAACCGCTTACTATCCGGCGAAAACGCTCCCGCCGACTCCAGGTAGCTGAATTCATCGATATCTGTGTTGCTTAGTCTGCTTGATAGCTTCCGGACCACATCTCCTGTTTTAGCATCCGCCAGAAACAAGTCAATGCTAAAGAGGTCCCGTTCGGACAGAAACGCTACGTATTTGCCGTCGGGGGAAATTGCAGGGGAAACATTCAACTGGCCCGAATTTTTGCTGTTGATAATGGAGCGGCCGATAGGAGCCTTCGAGGTGTCTATCGGCAGATTGCGGTAGGCATTCTCCATGCTGTTTTTCCAAAGATTGGATAGGGTTTGAGCGTCATAGCCAAACACGCGCCGGATGCCCATCTCATACCCGTACATGGCCGTGGCCTTAAAGAGCGGCATGACCACCGTATCGCCATAGGTCGACCCGATGTACGCCCAGAATGCCTGACCAAAACGGTATGGAAAGTATTTATTCTGATTTTCGGTCATGGCCTGCAACGAAGGAATGTCGTTATTCAGGTACGCATCACGCATCCACATGGCGGTAAACGCGTCTTTCTTTCCGATTGAAAAGTATTCGGCCATCCCTTCGACCATCCACAGCGGAATGTTTCCGATATTCTCTAAACGGGTGGAATCGCCCCCTTCCAGCAATACCCGGTACTGAAATGCATGCACCAATTCGTGCCCCAGGACGTGCCGGGTTTGGTGATTGATCTGCATGACCGGCATGATGACCCGCTGCTTGAACGCTTCCGTCACACCGCCTGTGCCCACTCCTATTTCGCCCTGTACGGCTGTTGTCTGCTGGAATTCGGGGTGATTGTTGTACAGGATAATGGGATTTTTGCGCAGGAATGTATCGCGAAACACCTGTTGGTGCAATTCATACCAGACTTCGCTTTCCTTGGCCAGCCATTTGACCAGGCTATCGTTTTCCAGGTAATAATGGAGGCTAAAATGGGGGGTCTCATACACGCTGAAATCAAGCGATTTATACCGCATCTTATTCTGGCCGAAATACTGGGCCTGCGCGGTGGCAGCAGCCAAGATCAGCACCAACAAAAAAAATGCATTCAGCATTCCCTGCCTCATGAATCGATTAAGGTAAGTCATGGAAAAATCGGTGTATATGTTTAACTTAGAACGCATGTCGACGAAAAAGTTTAATGATCCTCGGTATATTATTTTTGCTCATCGCTTCCCGATTTTTTTTCGGGAGTCGGTATCGTAATTTGCAATTGCTGTTTGATTTCTCCGATATCTAATGGGATCTGCACGGGCGTATCCGGTAACTGCAACGGTACGATACTATCGATCAAGGTGGTATCGGGACGGATGATACGGGGACTCGGACAGTTATATTTACGGTTTATGGGCACGCCCGGTTCAGGGAACGGTCCGTACTCATATGCCAGGGAATCGTCGTGATAAATTTTCTCCATGAATTTTCCGAAGACCGGCAAGGCCGTGCGCGACCCCTCCCCGGTTTGCGAATTTTTGAAATGAATGCTCCGCTCGTCGCAACCGATCCACACGCCGGTGACCAGGTCCTTCGTCAACCCCATATACCAACCATCCACGTAGTCTGAAGAGGTGCCGGTTTTTCCGCCTATCTGGTTATTTTCCTTCCATAAATCCCATTCCCAAAGCCCTTGAGAAGTACCCTCGGGTTCTTCCATTGTCCCCCGGAGCATGTATCCCATCAGCCAAGCCACTTCTTCGCTGATAGCCCGCTCAGCGGTGGTGTTAAACGTTGCCACGGTCTTTCCGTTGAAGTCGACGATCTTAGACACCAGTATGGGTTCTACCCGTTTCCCGTTGTTCATGAACGTGGCATAGGCGTTGACCATTTCGAACACGCTGACATCGTTGGAGCCGAGGCTTACCGAAGGAACGGACGCCAGTGGACTGGTAATGCCGCAGCGCTGTGCGGCATCCACCACCTTATCCCACCCTACCTCTTCGGTGATCTGGGCGGTGATGGAGTTGACGGACCGCCCCATGGCCCATCGCAAAGACATCTCCCTGCCGCTGAATACCCAATCGGCATTTTTAGGCTCCCATACTTTCTCTTCCCCGTTTTCGGCATACGTGATGCGGACGAACTGATCCACATATTTATCACAGGGAGACATGCCGGCTTCCAATGCGGCAAGATAGGCAAAAGGCTTGAAAGTGGAACCCGCCTGACGCTTGGCCTGAAACACATGGTCGTATTGATAGTATTGATGATTGATGCCGCCAACCCAGGCTTTGATCTCCCCATTATACGGATCCATGGTCATCAGTCCGGCATTCAGCATCATCGCATAATGTGCTAATGAATCCATGCTGGAGTACTGGACCTCTTTGGGACCGTCCCATGTAAATACGTTCATGGATTTAGGCTGGTTGAGATAGTAGAAAATACTGTCTTTATTGCCCTTGTATTTCGTGTCTAATTGGCGGTAATATGCGGTTCGCTCCGCCAGGCTTTCCAGGAATCCCTCGATGACATTGCCCTCCGAATCGCGCCAAGGGACATCGCCTTGCCAAGCGTTTTCCAGCCGCCGCTGCAAGGGTTTCAGCTGTTCGGCCACGGCCTCCTCCGCATGACGCTGCACCCGTGAATCAATCGTTGTATAAATCTTCAGTCCATCAACATACATATCATAGCCGTTTTCCTCGCACCAGGTGGCCAGCCAACGCTCCACCGCCGCCCGCAAATAGGAATCGGCTTTGCCCGGCTCTTCCACTTCGCCCATGTATAATCCAAGCCCGGCGGCTCGTGCCAGCTGGTGCTCGTCCTTAGAAAGGAACCCTGCTTTATGCATCTGATCCAGTACGACATTCCGCCGCTCTAAGGATCGTTCGGGATTGCGGATGGGGTTGTATAAGGTCGTACCTTTCAGCATCCCGATGAGCACAGCCGATTCAGCGGCGGTAAGGTCCTTTGCTTCCTTATTGAAATATCGTTTGGCCACCGTCTTAATGCCGTAGGCATTGTTGCTGAATGACACCGTATTGAGGTACATGGTCAGGATATCCTCCTTGTTGTATTTGCTCTCCAGCTTATAAGCCGTTAGCCACTCCTTGAGTTTGATCACCACGATGCGGATGCCCGGAATATGGTCCAGGAGTCCGACGGACTGATTATATCGCGTCCGGTAGAGGTTCTTAGCCAGCTGCTGTGTAATGGTACTGCCTCCTCTCCGTTCGCCCTGCGCCGTGGAAACGAGGCTCGAAAAGACTGCCCAATAGTCTACCCCATGGTGCTTAAAAAAACGGATGTCTTCCGTGGCAACGAGCGCATTGACGACATTCGGCGAAATGCTGTCATAAGCTACCGGGGACCGGTCTTCTTCGAAATAACGGCCGATCAGTACCCCGTCTGCCGTGTACACTTCCGACGCCACGCTTTGGATGGGTTTGCTGATGTCCTGGGATGTCGGTGAGTAACCAAATAACCACAGGAAATTCAGTTCTACCATGCAGATCAAGAGAATAATCCCACAGATGACGATAACGGTATAGCGAATATAACGGTTGCGTATCTCCTTAAACATCCTGTAAAGATGATGAAATGTTTTGATATTGCGTACGTGTGATAAACGTTTTACGCTACAACTTGTGTGATATATAAACAATAAATTCTATTTTGCCTTTCGTATATTCATCACCTAATTACTTGATATAATGGCAAGCATCATCAAAAAATTTGAAGTTACTTCGGGCAAGTCTTTCAAACTGAAAAAATATAAGACCGACCAACCCGGCGACATGAAAAAAGAGGAAGCGATCGCTGATCTGGCCGATTTTCAATCCGAGCTCAAGGAATACCAAGAGCGGCTGTATGCCGAAGATTCACAGAGTTTGCTCATCATCTTCCAGGCCATGGACGCGGCTGGCAAGGATGGGGCTATCGAGCATGTCATGAGCGGCGTGAACCCGCAGGGTTGTCAGGTGTTCAGCTTCAAGCAACCCACCAGCAACGATTACGAACATGACTTCCTGTGGCGGCATTACAAAGCATTGCCCGAACGGGGGCGCATCGGTATACACAACCGCTCGCATTATGAATATGTGCTGGCGTGCAAGGTACATCCCGAATATAACCTGGCCGAACGCATGCCCGGATACCGAACCGTGGAAAGTTTCGATTCGGCATTTTGGGAAGCGCGTTATGAAAGCATTCGGCAATTTGAAGCGCACCTTAGCCGGAATGGTACGAAGATCATCAAATTTTTCCTGCACGTCTCCAAAGACGAGCAGCGGGACCGCTTCCTCGACCGCATAGAAGACCCTTATAAAAACTGGAAATTTTCTTCTTCGGATGTCGAAGAGCGGGCGTATTGGGATAACTACATGAATGCCTTTGAAGCGGCCATTGCCGCTACCGCTACCGAGGCGTCTCCCTGGTACATCATCCCGGCGGATAAAAAATGGTTTGCACGGTATGCCGTAGGCAAGATCATTGTGGAGACCTTGGCGCAAATGGAACCGGAGTTTCCGGCGCTTCCTGAGGTGCAGCGAGTCAAGCTTGCGGAATACAAGGAGAAGCTTGAAAATGAATAAGATATAAAGTTAGGGATTAACGGTTAGAAGTGTTTTTCGTTTTTGCTGATGATCCCTTTATCCCAAACGATGTCTTTCTGCTGGATTTCACTGCGGATGGGGCAGTTTGGCATCCGGCAATACTGACAACAGGCTGGGATGCAGGGGTCGGCGTGGACAAACAACTCGGTATCGGCGTGCAGTTGCTCGTTGATCAGCGTGTCCACGGCCGATACCTCATCATGTACCCGATTAAGGTCATAATAGTTCGGCAGCGTCACGTGGCAATCGATGTGGAGTTCATGCCCGTACCGTTGTACACGCAGGTTATGCACATCGATCCAATCGTCTTTCCGATGTTTCTGTAGAATCGCTGCTATCTGTCCCACCAGCTGCATGTCCGATTCGTCCATCAATCCGGCAATCGATTTGCGCAGCAATTTGTAGCCAGTGTACAAGATATACAGTCCCAGTCCGATGGACAATGCCACATCAATCCACACCCATCCCGTGAAGTACATGAGCAGCAAACCCGTCAACAAGCCAGCCGTACTAAACGCATCGGTCTGCAAATGTTTGCCATCAGCATGCAAGGTGAGCGAATTCAATTGCCTGCTCGCCTTGATCATGCGGGTACCGAGGACCAAATTGACCACCCCCGTAAATGCGACAAGCCCGATACCCTCCAGCAGATTGCCGACGGTCTCCGGAAAGAAAATATTATAACCCGCTTTGCAGAGGATCAGCAATCCGGCAATAAAAATCAGTCCACCTTCGAGGAAAACCGAAAAAAATTCGACCTTCCCATGGCCATAGGGATGATTCTGGTCTTTGGGGCGTGCCGACAAATGGATGCTGTAATAGGCAAAGCCCGACGCCACCACATTGACAATACTCTCCATCGCATCGGTCAGTATCGCATTCGAATTGGTCAGCAGATACGCTGCAAACTTGGTGAGCATCAGCAGCATGCCAATAACCAACGCAAGAAGAATGATGTTTTTCTGTCTGTTCAAATCAATGCGTTTACGGTAATTGGCAAAGATAAGCAATTTGGATTACCGCTCAAGCCGCGGAGGCTTTTGGCCGCTATGCCGGCCGGGCATGACACTTTTTGATCGCAAAAAAGTAGGCAAAAACCGACCGAAGGGAGCTCATGAGCGCTGCTGAAAATAGACAAGAAGCGAATAAACTCCCCGCTGGAATCCGCTGCTATGGTCGGTAGTGCCTCCCAGTGCATACCGCAGCGTCTTCAAGGCGGGATTTTAAGGTGTACGGAGGGTTCCTGCGGCTAACCATAGGGATTCAGGTGGTTGCAGACGAAAACCTAGGAATTGGGAGCGAAGCGAACCGATTCCAGTTTCGGAGCAACTGCCTGAATCCCCTTTGAATTTTTAAACGCGGCTCGGTATTTTGTTTGCGAAATCCACAATTTTACCTAGTTTTGCCCACCATGAATACACCATCCATTCTCTCCGATAGGATCAATAACCTGTCTGAATCTGCTACCCTCAAAATGACCAAATTGGGTCGCGAATTGGCCGCTAAAGGCGTAAACGTGATTAGCCTGAGCGTAGGCGAGCCCGACTTTGATACACCCGAACATGTCAAGGCGGCGGCTAAACAGGCGCTCGACGACAACTTTACGCGCTACTCGCCCGTACCGGGGTATCCGGAACTGCGGAAAGCCATTGTCAATAAGCTGAAGAACGAAAACGGGCTGGATTATGACGTTTCTCAAATCGTGGTTTCCACGGGTGCGAAGCAGTCGCTTTCAAACACCATCCTCACATTGATCAATCCGGGCGATGAGGTGATCATCCCCACCCCTTATTGGGTATCTTATTCGGAGATGGTGACGCTGGCCGAAGGCAAATCGGTATTCATCAACACCACCATCGACAGCGATTTCAAGATCACTCCGGAAGAGTTGGAAGCGGTCATCACCCCGAAAAGCAAGTTATTCATGTTTTCCTCGCCGTGCAATCCCACAGGCAGCGTATATACCAAGGCTGAACTCGAGGGACTGGTGCGCGTGTTTGAAAAATATCCAGCTATTTACATCATTTCCGACGAAATCTATGAGCACATCAATTTCATCGGCAAGCATGAGTCCATCGCCCAATTTGAAAGCATCAAAGACCGTGTTGTTCTCATCAACGGCTTCTCTAAGGCATTCGCGATGACGGGATGGCGACTTGGCTACCTGGCCGCGAGCAAGGAGATCGCCACCGCAAATGATAAGCTCCAGGGACAGACCACCTCAGGTACCTGCTCGATCGCTCAGCGTGCGGGCATCGTAGCATTGGAGCAAGGGTTGGAGACGGTGTTGGACATGAAGGAAGCCTTTGCCCGGCGACGGGAACTGGTATACAATCTCCTAAAAGAGATACCCGGTGTGAAGACGAACCTGCCTCAGGGGGCGTTCTATTTCTTTCCTGACATCAGCTCATTCTTCGGCAAAAAAGACCCCCAGGGCCAGGTGATCAGGGACTCAGCCGATCTTGCGCTGTATCTATTAAACGAAGGGCATGTGGCCACCGTAGGCGGGGATTCGTTCGGCAACAATAACTATATCCGCCTCTCGTATGCGGCATCCGATGAGAGCCTCAGGGAAGCGCTGCGGCGGATAAAGGAAGCGCTGGGAAAATTGGCGTAACTATTTGCTCCGAATCGCTTCTACGGGATCAAGCCGGGCGGCCATGGCCGCCGGCACGATGCCGGCTATGAGGCCAATCAATGTGGATAATACGATGGTGAGGATCACCATTCCCACATTGACGATAATGGCCAGGTCAAAGATAAGCTTAACCAAAAACGTGAGTAAATACACGATGGAGAGGCCCATCAGTCCACCGATGATGCATAGCGCAATGGCTTCGATCAAAAATTGCGAGAGGATGAAATAATTCTTTGCGCCCAGCGACTTCTGGATACCGATGATATGCGTCCGTTCCTTGACCGAGACAAACATGATGTTGGCAATCCCGAAACCGCCCACCAATATGGAAAAGATACCAATGAAGCCCCCGGCGGTATTGATCACTTGAAACATGGAATCCAGTTGGGCCGTGATGATGGTTGTTTTATTGAGCGAAAAATCATCTTCTTCTTGAGGGCTGAGTCGATGGACGGATCGCATCACGCCACGCAATTCGCTTTCCGTTTCCTCCAGTGAGATGTTCGGGGATGCGCTCACGAGGATTGCCGGACCATATCTGCGGATATTTACCACATTACGTGCGAAATTCAGCGGTATCATCACGACATTGTCCATGGATACATCAAAGATCATCCCTTCTCCCTCCTCTTTGAACACACCGATGACCATAATTTTACGTCCCAATACCTGAATGGACTTACCGATGGGTTCTGTGCCGGGAAACAGCCCCTCAGCAATCGTAGCGCCGATAACCGCTACGTTGGTCCCGCGGTTTGATTCTGATTCGGTGAAGTAGCGGCCATCCACAATTTCGAGGTTCCGGATCGCATATAATTCGTGGGAGGTCGCCGTCACCGTTATTCCCGAAACGTTGTTGTTGAGGTATTGCGCGGTCCGGTCGCTGATGTCGATGGAAAAAGAAACGGCTTCTGCGGTGGTCATCCGTTCCTTCAGGGCCTCATAATCGCGGATATCGGGTTCGGGACGATTGACGTATTTCCACCAAGGGAAATCAGGGCCGCCATCCCAGGGCCATTTCATCACATAGACCGTCTTGCTTCCTAATTTCTCTACGCTGCTTTCCAGGTTGGCGCGCAGGGTATCCACCGCCGAAAACACGCCAATGATGATCAGAATACCGATCGTCACGCCCAGTAGCGATAACAATGTCCGCGTACGATTTTCGCGTAGCGCTGAAAACGCAAAACTAAAGCTCTCTCCGATTAATTTCAGGAATAACATCATATGCTATTAAGACGGATTATTGTCTTGTAAGTTACGAGCTAAGGTAAACTATTTTTCTCAATATAATGCAAAAATCGTCTACATGCCATATCAAATAATTTAGTAACTTTGCACGCTAATTTATACGTTGGGCATGTATTTTGTGCCGATATCTAAAATTTCTCATCAACAATGAAGCTATCACAATTTAAGTTCAATTTACCCGAATCCCTTATTGCATACGAGCCAACTGAAAACCGCGACGAATCCAGATTGATGGTGCTCGACCGTAAAACCGGTAAAATCGAACATAAAATATTCAGAGAGGTCTTGGATTACTTCGATGACAAGGACGTGATGATCCTCAACAATACCAAGGTGTTTCCTGCGCGGATGTATGGCAATAAGGAAAAGACCGGGGCCACCATTGAAGTATTCCTGCTGCGTGAATTGAATAAAGAGTTGAGGCTGTGGGATGTATTGGTAGATCCAGCCCGGAAAATTCGCGTGGGCAATAAGCTGTATTTCGGTGATGACGACCTATTGGTCGCCGAAGTCGTGGACAATACCACTTCCCGGGGCCGCACCATCCGCTTCCTCTTTGACGGTACGGATGAAGAGTTCCGTCGTAACATCGAGATACTCGGCGAAACACCGCTTCCGAAATACATCAAGCGCAAAGCCACCCCCGAAGATAAGTTTCGCTACCAAACCATCTTCGCCAAGCACGAGGGCGCAGTAGCGGCACCTACCGCCGGACTGCACTTCAGCCGCGAACTCATGAAACGATTGGAACTGAAAGGCGTGGAATTTGCGGAGGTGACCCTTCATGTAGGATTAGGCACCTTTCGCCAAGTCGAAGTGGAAGACCTGACCAAGCATAAAATGGACTCTGAGCAGTTCATTATCCCCGACGAGGCTGCCAAAGTGGTCAACAAGGCCATTGACGCCAAAAGACGGGTATGTGCCGTCGGCACGACCTCTATGCGGGCCATTGAATCTTCGGTGTCCGCAGATCGGCACCTCAAGCCGGCCAACGAATGGACGAGCAAGTTCATCTATCCGCCTTACGATTTCAGTATTGCCAATAGCATGATCACTAATTTTCACACACCCGAATCGACCTTATTGGTGATGATCGCCGCGTTTGGCGGGTATGAAAACGTGATGAACGCCTACGAAGTGGCCGTTAAAGAAAAATACCGGTTTTACAGTTACGGCGACGCGATGCTAATCATTTAGCCCCGCCTCCAAAATGAACTACGCCATCATCGTTGCCGGGGGCACGGGGAGTCGCATGAACAGGGATACGCCGAAGCAATTTCTGCTCCTGAACGATACCCCCATCCTGATGCACGCGATCCGCGCTTTCCATCGATGCGAAAGTGCGCCCCGGATCATCGTGGTATTGCCCAGGGAGATGAGTAGCCGCTGGACAGCCCTTTGCGATACCTACAGGTTCGATATCCCGCATATGCTCGTTGCCAGCGGGAAAAGCCGGTTTGGAAGCGTAAAGAACGGTATAGCGGCGATCAAGGCTGAACAAACCGATTTATCCAGCAGCCTCATTGCGATACATGACGCCGCACGGCCGCTGATCACGCCAGCCTTGATAGACCTCACATATGAGCAGGCATCACGCACAGGCGCCGCCGCATTGGCCATACGAAGCACCAACTCGGTCCGGCTGGTGAGTGGCAATGGCTTGAAAAACAATGCGCACCGCCGAGAAAACGTTTACCTCATGCAAACCCCTCAGACGTTCAACGGTTTGGTCCTGGCCAGTGCCTATGAGCAGCCTGAGCAGGAAGCCTTCACGGATGACGCATCGGTGGTCGAAACAAATGGGTATCCCATCTCACTGGTAGATGGCGATACCCATAATATCAAAATCACCTTTCCCGAAGATCTACGTATAGCAGAAATACTTTGGGGAATAACGAATTTAGGCGGCGCTTCTGATGACGCGCAATAAAATGGCGATGATGGCGATGACCAGTAAGACGTGGATAATCCCGCCGGTAACATATCCCCCAAAAAAACTGATCGCCCATATGATAACCAAAATCACGGCGATGATATAAAGCAAATTTCCCATAACTGTATAAGGTTAATGATTAACAATTACTTATACCGAGTACAACACGCGCTGCTGGAAAATGTTTTGGATGGGGTGGGAAGTTTCAGCCGATATCCAACACGAGGCCATCGTAGGCCAGGTGGATCCCCTCGGGCAACTCCTTTTCGATGTCGTCATGCAAGCCGAGCCGGTGACTGATATGCGTGAAATAGGTATCCTCGGCACCGATGCGCTGGGCAAAGGCGATAGCTTCATCCAAGGTAAAGTGTGATATATGTGATTCGCGCTGCAGGGCGTTGACCACCAAGGTTTTCGTCCCGATGATCTTGTGGATCTCGGTATCGTGCACGGTTTTCGCATCGGTAATATAGGTAAAATCACCGATCCGAAACCCCAGTACGGGCATCATATAGTGCATCACTTCAATGGGGACGACTTCCATGTCAAATAGCCCGAACGGGGCTGAAGTGATCTCGTGCAGCTCCAGTTGCGGAACCCCCGGATATTTCTTGGCACTGAACGCATAGTAGAACTCCCGCCGCAGCGCTTCATGCACCTCCATGGTGCCATAGATATCGATGGCCTCCCCTTGTTGGCGGTTAAATGCGCGCACGTCATCCAATCCGGCCACGTGGTCTTTGTGGGAATGGGTAAACAGGATGGCATCTAAATGGGTAACGTGTTCACGGAGCATCTGGCACCTGAAATCCGGTCCCGTATCGATGATGATGTTTCGCCCCCCTACCTGTATCAATACCGACGATCGCAAGCGGTTATCTTTAACGTTGACAGAAGTACACACCGCACAATCACAGGCGATCACCGGGATGCCTTGGGATGTTCCTGTTCCTAAAAATCGTATGGTCAAATCGTTAGCTTCGTTTGTTTGATACTTCGTAAAAACTGCTTCTGCTTGTCGTCGAGCATCCCGCTGTCCGTCGGCATGTCCCGCAGTAAGCCCATGAGCGCGTTGATTTTCATCTCTAAGTTGGAAAACCGATTGACCACCACTATCCTGCTGCTTTGCAAGAGGCAAGCTCCCGTCTTGAAATTTCCTTTTTCATACCGCACCTTGTATCCCAGGTCCTTCAGCAGGGCTTCCAGTTTATCCAAGCTATGTGTTGTATTGGGTAACAATGGCGTCTATGCTTTTGGTGTGCCAAAATACGATTCATCCGATGAAATCGCAAAAGTGTTTTATCCACAATCCCTTAGCCGCGGGCAAGGACCACCCGCTTCCAAAAATCCTGTATAAAACCCAGTCCATAAGCCACCAACTGGACAAACGAGGCCACCACACTTAGCCCTGCCACCGGGAGGCTGCGCGTCTTGATCCATGCGTGAACAAAAATGAGCAGGGTGTAAACGAGCAGTATCGTATTGCCTATGAGGGTGATTGGTGGTCGGTGGCTGGTGACAACCATCGCCCATAGGTTCAGCACCAGTAGGACAAGCAGAAAGCACACGAAAGCCGCCGGAAAAAAATGTACCGCTTTGAGCTCATCGGGAAAATGTTTGTAGATATTAATGCGGGCACGGCCGAAAAAATGCAATTGCTTGTAAAACTGCCCAAAATCTGTCCGCCGCTTATGGTATACCACGGCTTCGGGGATCAACCCGATCGCGAAGCCCGCCGCTTGAATGCGGATGCTATATTCAATATCTTCGCCGAGGCGGGTGAGCTTAAACCCGCCAACCTGCTCCCATGCCGTACGGGATACCCCCATGTTGAAGCTGCGGGGGTGAAACGTGCCGATATGCTGCTTATTGCCGCGTATGCCGCCCGTGGTGAATGGGGAAGTCATGGCATAACTGATGGCTTTCTGCGTAGGGCTGAACGACTCGTGTGCGGCATCGGGACCGCCATAGGCAGCCAACGGCGTGGTCTCCAAAAATCGGGAGACACGCGTCAGGTAGTCCGGCGGTATTAAACAATCGGAATCAAATATCACAAAATAATTCCCGCTGGCCCGCTCGAAACCGAAGTTGCGGGTAAATCCCTGCCCTTCGTTCGGTTTGAAATAATAATGGACATCAAGCCGGTCCCGATAGCGTTCTACGACGGCACGCGCATCACGGGTGGAACCATCTTCGATGACCAATACTTCAAAAGCGGTATACGTCTGGTGCGTAAGGCTCTCCAGCAGCTCGTCAATCTCCTGCGGGCGGTTATAAAGCGGAATGATGATCGAGAAGAAATAGTTCAAATCACTTTATCTATCTGGTAATTATTGCGATCAGTGCTGTTACGAGATACCAACTCGGCGATAAAGCCCGTAAGGAACAATTGCGTGCCGATGACGATCGCGATCAGCGCAAAGAAAAATAGCGGCTGGTCCGTCACGTTACGGTAGGGACTTTCATTGGCGATGCTGATGAGCTTCTCGGCAATCAGCCAAATGGCGATGACAAACCCGGCCAGAAAGCTCAACACCCCCATGGTTCCGAAGAAATGCATCGGGCGTTTTCCGAATTTGCCGACAAAAAATATAGACAGCAAATCGAGGAACCCTTTGATAAACCGTCCGGGACCAAACTTGGTCTTGCCATACTTGCGGGGATAATGCTGCACTACCTGCTCGTCGATACGCTTAAATCCGGCCCACTTGGCGAGTACGGGGATATACCGATGCATTTCGCCGTATACTTCAATGCTTTTGACCACCTCCTTCTTATAGGCTTTCAAGCCGCAATTGAAATCATGGAGGTTGTGGATACCCGACATCGACCGTGTCACTGAATTAAAGACCTTGGTCGGGATGGTCTTGCTTGGCGGATCGTAACGTTGCTTCTTCCAACCCGACACCAAATCGAAATCTTCCTGGATGATCCGCCTATACAGTTCCGGAATCTCATCGGGACTATCCTGTAAGTCGGCGTCCATCGTGATGATCACATCGCCCTGCGCGGCGGCAAACCCCACGTTGAGGGCCGCCGACTTGCCGTGGTTGCGCCTGAATTTCACGCCAGTAATCTTTGGGTTCATGGCCTTGAGCCCTTCGATCACCATCCACGACTCGTCTGTACTGCCGTCATCCACCAAAATGATCTCATAGCTGAGCTGATGCTCATCCAACACGCGCCTAATCCAAGCCGCAAGTTCGGGCAGGGATTCGGCTTCGTTATATAAGGGAACGACAACAGAAATATCCATATTGATCAATCATGCAAGGCTGCAAACTTAGCTAAATCGCATGATATATCGGCTATTCTTCCTCAGCCGGGGCAAATATGGGCGGATTGCGCTTAAATATAGCGGCGAAGATCAACGCCCCGATGAAATAGATAATCGCGGCAATTGCTAATCCCTGAAGCAAATCCATGAATCCGGGATTGACCTGGCTTTCTATACGCTTTTCCGCATCTGCTATCATTTTATCGATCTGCTCCTGATCAGAGGTAAAGGCTTCGGCCATCTGCGTAGTGGCATTTAAGGTCGCTTCCCGCATCATATTCGCATAGTTAGGCTCTATCCATTTCGCAAAAATGGTGGTGAAGATCGTATAGACCACGATCTGCACAAAAAACATCAGAAAGATATGGCCTAATGCCGTGCGGAAAGACCAATAACCGCCGATCTTCTTGCGGAGGTCAAGCGTGAAATAGACTGCCAAGCCGATGCCGATCGCGATGCCTACGAAGCCGAATGCGGGACTGGCCAATGTGGTGGGTGACGCATAATAGACCAATAGAAAAATGATGATGTTGATGACCGCCCAGATAAGGCCATTGCTGATCGCCGCTTTCTTGGCGTCGGTGTGTTCTTCCGTGTTTAGATTTGTTGCCATGGTTCTGTATTTTAGGGTTAATGATTATAAGCAATTAATAAGCGGTACACGGCGGTGTCAAAAGCCGGATTTGGGCTCTCGCGCGTATACTCAGCCAGATCCTGCGCAGTGGGCTGTTGTTCGTAAAAGAAGCCCATCATCGCGTAGAACAATTCGGCCAGCTCCTGGGTATCAGGGATCTTAACGGCCACCGCCGCGATCTCATCGTATGAGCTGTCTGCCAATAACTGATTGGCAATCATCGGTTCATATATTCGGTGCTCATCCTGAAATTCATCTTCGTCCACCAGCAAAAACTCCTTCAGGTAATCACCGAGCTGGGGTTCGATCTCCTCGTCCATGCACTCCCGCAAATAGAGCAACAGGTTCAGCAATTCGGTTCCCCGGTCAATGGTTTGTTCTTCTATCGCGTCCCATTCCGCTGATTCGAGGTAATCCCCTTCCAGCTTTTCGACATCGGCGGCAAAGAAATTCATCAGCAGCAAATCAAAAACGACCTCGCGCAACTCCTCAACACCGGGATAGTCGTCAAAAGCGGCATCCATGCGCGACACCTTTTCGAGATAGGGAATATCCTGTTCAAAGACATCCTCCAATAGCGGCAACAGCGCACCGGTATCAAGTTGCGCGATGTCGCCATACGTCTGTAGGCTGGCCTCAAGGGCGCTGTGCACGTGGTGGTTCATATTATCGGAGTGTGTTTATGATTTGACGTTTATTGATTACCATTGTTACCTGACCTTCCAGGTCCTGGCCGAACAACGGACTGTTGCTGGATTTCGAGCGATTGGTGTGTCGATCGAACCGCCATTTCCTGGCGATGTCAAACACGACGAAATTGGCTTCCGCCTGCTCTTCGAGTACAGGGATGGGCAGTCCGAGTATGCGCCTTGGCGCGAGGGCCAGCTTGTCCACGAACAACTCCACCGGCAGTCCCGCTTGCAACACGAGCGGCAATACCGTTTGCAGCCCAATGATCCCATCGGCGGCAATCTGGTACTCCACATTCTTAAATTCGATTTCATGCGGGGTATGCTGGGATACGATGGCATCGATCGTGCCGTCCTTCAGCCCCTTGCGCAATGCCTTTACATCGACTTTGGTACGCAACGGCGGACTCATTTTGTAGTTGCTGTCAAAACCGGCTATCAGCTCATCGGTCATGACCAAATGGTGTGCCGCTACGTCACACGTTACGCGGATGCCTTTGGTTTTTGCTCTCCGGATCAGCTCAACGCTTTCGGCAGTACTGATCGTCGTGAAATGAATAGGTGCTTCATTGTATTCGGCCAAATAGAGGTCGCGGGCCACCATTAGCGCTTCGGCAAGGTTGGGGTTGCCTTTCATGCCGAGGTATGTGCTGGTAACCCCCTCATTCATCTTCGCCCCAGCAGCGACCGAAGCATCTTCGGGATAGGACAGGATCACCCCGTCAAACCCCTTGCTGTAAAGCAGTGCCCTGCTCATCAGTCCCGCCTGCTGCACCGCCTTATTGCCATCGCCAAAGGCGATCGCCCCCGCCTGCTTCATATCGTATAACTCCGCCAATTCCTCTCCCTTGCGGTACTTGCTGATCGCGCCGACCGGATACACCTCGACAGGCAAGGGTCTCGCCCGATTCACAATCAATGCGACCTCCGACCGGCTATGCACCGGTGGATGGGTATTGGGGTGCGTAGCGACACCCGTGAATCCGCCGGCTACAGCCGCCGCACATCCCGACAGGATATCCTCTTTGGTCTCCAGGCCGGGCTCACCGAAATTGACGTTCATATCAAAAAAACCGGGAGCAAGGTACTGCCCTTTTGCCTCAAAAACTGCCGTGTTGCTGTCAACGTCAATTCGGGTAGCAATCTGAGCGATTATCCCATTTTCCACCAAGATATCAACTTCTTTATTATAGAAGGGCGTGTCGGGGAAAACAACTTTGGCGGCTTTGATCAGTACGTTATCCATGGATATAAAAAGGGAAAAAGGCGTTAAATGGAATTGGAAAGCTGATTTTCAATGGATTTATGGCAGTATGCGCATTCATTAAAAAACAAAAGTACAAAATCAACAGGAATGATAACTGTTTATTTTGAAATATTCACGTACCCCACTCGTATCCGCCAACTTCCAGTCCGGCCAACGCCAGCACCCGATCGACCACCGTAGCTGCTAATCCATCAAAATCTGCGGGTAGGCTATAAAATGAGGGGCTTGCCGGACAAATAACGCCCCCGGCTTCGGTGATAGTGACCATATTACGCAAATGGATCAAACTAAGCGGTGTTTCGCGGGGCACCAGGATAAGCTTGCGCCGTTCCTTCAGGATGACATCCGCCGCTCGTGTCGTTAAATCGGACGATGTGCCACTCGCAATGCGCGCCAGCGTACCCATGGAGCATGGGCATACGATCATGGTATCAAACTTAGCCGACCCCGAAGCAAAAGGCGCATAGAAGTCACGCTTATCGTACAGGGTAAACGGATAGTTCGTATACGCTTCGTTTTTCAGCTCGAACTTCCAAACATCCTTGGCGTTATCCGACATCACCACGGCTACTGTCTCCAGCTGCCCCCGCAAGGACAACAGCTTGTCCAGCAATACCTTGGCATAAATGGAGCCACTGGCCCCGGTAATCGCTACGATGATTTTCGTTGGTTTCATGCACAATAGTCGTGGTCAAACATAACCAAAATGCTTGGCATAAAAAAAGCCGAAGCGACATCCGCTGGCTTTTCCTCGCGAGCCGCACGGATCATCTCGACCGTATTTCCTTGCGCATAAAGGAAATATAGGACAATGCGAAACAAACCACCGTAGCCGCAATCAACCCGGTCAGCTGTGGCCATACGATCATCAGGCTTTGGCCCAACGGCAAGGGATTGGGAATGGCTCCATAGGTTTGTTCGATGGATAAAGGACCTAAGCTTCGTACGGCCGGCATCAGCAATGTGGTGGTCGCATCGCTATACAACTGGCTGGGCACTACCCGCATCAGGTTGAGGACAACCTGCTGATAGCCGATCAACTGTTGAGGCGAGGCCAATTCTCCGGGCATCATTGCCCGTGCAACCAGGTTGACGATCAACTGATAAAACACCGTAAAAAATAACCAGACGGCGATGGCCGTGAGCGCCGAAGTGGCGGCCTGCCTAAACCGTATGGATAAAAACACCGACAAATTGAGCCAAAATGCCACATACAATACGCTCAGCAATAAGAAGCACACGACACGCAAAAACTCCTCGGCCGTCGGCGGGATGCCGATGATGAGTATGCCCAAACCCATGACCAAGAAGCCCAAGGAGAAGAACATGACGCTGATTACGGCAAGTGCGGCCGTAAACTTGGCGTTTATCAGGTAATCACGATGAATGGGCTGGGCCATGATGCGGCTCAACGTACCGGAATTTTGTTCTGAATTAATGGCGTCAAAACCCAGACCGATGCCCAGCAACGGACCAAGGAAGCCAATAAAGACATGAAACGGAGGCAACGAGCCATCCGACAGGGTAAACAACTTCAAAAAGAAAAACGGATCGTCGGCATCATTGGTTTTTGCCGTTTCGCCGGTGAGGTTGGTAATCGAGGTATAGAGCGACCCGAAACAGGTCAGCAAAATCAGAAACAGCAATACATTGAAGCGCCAGCTGCGCACGTGGTCGGATACTTCCTTCTGCACGATCACCCAAAAAGGATGTGTAACCGCATGCATCCGGCGTTCCCTGATCATTGCCATCGAACGATTAGCCGTATCGGCCAGCTTGATTACCCATGGCAGGCCTTTCAAGTGGCGGACAGTATTATGCAGTTTTTCCATATACGTCACCTCCTTCAAAATACTTGGTATAGATGTCATCAAGGCCATATACTTTCATGCGCAAATGGGTCAGTCCAACCCCCGAAGCAACGATCGTACGGGCTACCGCGGCCGTCATGTCCTGCGTGCTGCCGATGAGGAATTTGCCGCCATCATACTGTACGGCGACCACGTGATCCAAGCCGCGCAGTTGTGCGGTCAGTCGATCAATACCTATCGCGTGCTCTCCGCCTGCGCCAATATCGACATCCGCTTCGACGATGTACGGCTCTCGATCCGAAAACAAGGCCTTGGACAATTCCGCCAGATTTCCCTGCGCGAGCAACTTTCCGGCCACGAATATCCCCACGCGGTCGCACACCTGCTGCACCTGGTGCAGGTGGTGTGACGAAAGCAATACGGTGATCTGCTCCTCCCGGCTGAGGGCAACGATCAAGTCCAGAAACTCACGCACGCCGATGGGGTCGATGCCGAGTGTCGGCTCATCCAAAATGATCACTTCCGGATGCTTCACCAATACATCGGCGAGCCCCAGGCGCTGGCGCATGCCACGCGAATAGTTGCCCGCTTTTTTTTCCGCCGCGTCATTCAATCCGACACGCTGAAGAAGCGCATCAACACGGCGCTCCGCTTCTGCCCAGGATAGGCGGTTGAGCCGCGCCGTATACAACAGGTTTTCGCGGCCACTCAACTGATCGTAGAAGCCCACATCATCCGGCAGGTATCCTACACGCCGCTTCACCGCAATGGGATTAACGGTGGCATCCAAGCCGCACACCCTCACCTCACCCCCACTGGGTTCAGTAAGGCCCAGCATCATCAGGATCGTCGTCGACTTGCCGGCACCGTTCGGACCAAGAAGGCCAAAGATCTCCCCTTTCGAAATGGAAAGATCGAGGTGGTCTACCGCTACGAAATCGCCATAGCGTTTGGTCAGTCCGTTAAGATCGATAATGGATCGGTCCATGGATTACCTCCTTCCGTATTTGCGGAACAAATAATATACTCCCCCCAACGCACCCAGAATGATCATCATGCCCAGCCATCCCCACAGTAAGGGGGTGCGGACAGATATCCGGAAAGCGGCCGTGGACGATTTCTCTGCTGTCTTCGCTTCCAAATTAGCCACATAATCACCGGCAACGGACTTTCCGCTGGCCCTGATCGTTGCAAAAACCTGCGCGTGTTGCCCAGGGGCAATGACATCTAGCTTACTCGGTGCAAACTCAACCGTCCAGTCTACCGGAACCGCAGACTTCAACTCGACGTTCTTCAGCGGCGCCGACCCTGTGTTTTTCACCATCAACTCGACCTTCTTATGACCACCCGCAGTGACGGTGGTGTTCAATTTGCCCGAGGGCGTGGTCAGCTCCAGGTTATAGGAACCAGTGATGACTACCTCCAGCTCCAGATTGGACGACATCCCGCTAGTGGAAGCGGCCACGGGTATCTTATACTTGCCGGCGCCTAGGTGATCCGGCGGATCCAGCTCGATGGTGATGTTCTGGGTTTGATTGGGACCCACATTTACCGAGGACACCTGCTTGCCGTTTGCCCTGAAAAGCACATTCCATCCTTGCGGAACCTGGGCCCTCAACCCATAGACCTGCTCCTCGCTGGATGGATTCCGGAGCGTGGAATTGAACGTGAAGTTGGTGTTGGCTGCGCCTTCCATGTTGGCCTGGTCGGTATTGAATTCCGATTTGAAGGAGCCCTGCTCGGATATGACCACCGTCAGCGGGAGTTGGCTGAGCCCCTTGGCAACTAACTGGAAACGGTAAGTACCCTTGTTTACCTTGTAGGGAATCTGTACCTTAAAGGAAAAATTCTTCTTTTCCCTGGGCAGTACCGAGATCTGCTCGACCGTCCACCCGCCCGACTTCAGTTCGTAAGACCAACCCTCGGGCAGGCCGACAACGGCAATCTCCGCATTTTTCACGCCGGCGCCATTGTTGATGACGTCAACAGAATAATCAATGGATTCACCCGGTGGAACAGAAATTTTGGTGTACGGGGTATAGAGCGTAACACCTTGTGCTAAAGAAGTTTGTTGGATTCCGCTGATCGGAACCACTCCGCAAAAAGATAAAAATAAAACGATAATAGGTAAAGAATGAGCACGTGCTAACATAAAAAAATTGTATTAATTTAGAAATGATAAACAGTACGTGCGCAAAATTATAAATTCATGAAATTTTCAAAAAAACATTTTACATTTTTTAACATTTGGAAGGGAAAATAAAAAAAGGGCCGAATAATTGAATATTCGACCCTACATCTACCTATGAAAAACATGCCCTTTGGGAGGGCATTACAAAAGTACATCTATAAATGAGGAAACAAAATAAATAAAATGTTAAAAAACATTTTTGTAGATGTAATACTACAAGAAATGAACAATTCATGCAGGTTTGATATTTTTTTAGTTAATTCGTCCCTGTGAATTGTTGAATTACCCAAACTGGAGATATGAGCCTTAGTTTATTGGAAGAATACATCGAAACAGGCAATACGCTTGCCATCGATGATTTGTTGAATGGAACCCCAACCCTGAGCAAACAAAAAACAAGTCATGATATTTCGCCCCTCTTGTTGGCCTGCTATTATAACAAACCCCAAATTGTAAAAGTATTGCTGAAACACATCGATGAACTCACCATCCACGAAGCAGCCGCTGCTAACCTGCTGGAACAGGTGCAGGCGATGATTGAAGACCATCCTGATTCGTTGGACGAGGTTTCGGACCATGGTTTCACACCGCTGGGCATGGCCACCCATTTTGGGCATGAAGACATTGTGCGGTTCTTGCTCGCGAAAGGGGCAGATCCGAATATTCAATCTCAAAATGGGTATAGCGTTTATCCTCTCCATGCCGCCATCGGATCGGGGTTCGATGGCATCGCCAAGATGCTCATTGAAGCGGGAGCCGAGGTGAATGTTTTTCAAGCGTCGCGCACGAGTCCGCTGCACGTGGCCTCCCAAAACGGGAATATCGATCTGATCATCCTGCTGCTGGAAAACGGTGCATTGGTAGACATTAAAAATGACATGGGCAAAACGGCGGCCGACCTGGCAGCCGAGAAGGGACATGCCGAAATCGCTACGATCCTGAAGGTCTAAGCATCCCAAGTACGGTGGCGCATGCGCTTGATGTAATTCCGAAAGTCTAGCACCACCCCTGCCAAAAAATAAAAGATAATCGGAAAACCCACGGCGAGGAAGGATGTATAGATAAAGAATAAGCGGAGCTTGGATATCGAAATGCCCAAGCGCTCACCGATGTACGTGCATACGCCAAACGAGCGCTGCTCAAAGAACCAAAGTATTCGCTTAATCATCATCATCGCGTTTAATCAATTGCAGCCCTATACCACAATCCAAGCATTTCTTCTTGTCGCAATAGGACACCTTCATGTGTAACAATGCCTGCGACTCAGCCGCTTGCCGCGCCCGGACACCCAAAGCGGAAAAACGCCTCAAAACCGCATTATCTTCCGCTTTCAGACGCTCTAATAGGGCTATAGCTCGGTAAATATACACTTCTTTGTCAACATATTTCCCATAAGCAAATAAAATACCAGTAATGGTATTGATCAGCAAAATATCGATGGATTGCTTGCCCAATTGACCGCTATGCCGGGAAGAAAGCGCATCAAACCGGTAGTGATGGTGCCAATAAGAATGCACCGGCAATGCCTCAAACAGCGGCTTTATGCTCCCGATATCGCCGGCATCAATGATCGCGGAAAATAGCCTGACGGATCGTAAACAAAGTGCCGCAAACTGCGCAATGCGCAGTGTAGGAAAATTATTCGGACGCGTACGCATGAACTTCCACGTGGCCGCATCCATTGGCTGGAGCGAGTGGAGTTGCCGTAAGTGACGGTATTCCCGTTGCAATAGCTGCGGATATTCATCGCCGAAGGTGACCTCCTCCAATAGGCCTGCCTGCCCGAAAAAAAGTGCCTCTACCGATAAGGGGCTGTGCTGGTGCTTCGCTACAAGCGCTAGCGGCAGACTGCGGGCGAGCTGCTCAAACGCCTGACCATTCACCTTAAGTCCGAAGCTACGCGCCATCCATACGTAGCAGGTCTCTTCCCAATTGCCCCGCTGCTGGTCCAGCAGTTCAAAAATGGTGGATACGCGCTGCTCAAAACGCTCGATCAACAACCGGGACAACCACTGGGATACCTGGAACGAAGGCACCGAGTGGACGAGCCGCTCGCACGGTATCCAATATCGGTCGCCCATGAGTTCACGGTATCGCGGCAGGACCTGCGGCGGGATCAGTGGCTGCAATTCCAGCGTTTCGGGCAAGGTGCCGTCTTCGCGGATGATGGCCTTGTTATATTCGTATACCACATGCAGTATCACATTGTTGTATGCCCTATCCAAGTGGTGCCGGTGCATATCCCAATCGGAAGCCCTAACGTGGATCTCCACATTCCCCGCCCAATCGGTCTCCTCTATCCGCAGGCGTGCGGCAAGAAAATCAGGTCCGGCGTCCGGGTTATGCACCCCTGGATCCAAGACCGAAAGCGCTTTGCCGGATACCGTCCGGATATCGCGGCCATGGTACAAGCGGTACTTCCAAATAAAATGCAATATATCTTCTGGCAAGGTCATCCCTCACGGTATTAGGTACATGATACACCAAAGATAGGCGTTTGATCAATAATAATCAAACCAAGATACCACATCGGTGTGGCTCAGCGCTGATTTAGCATATTGGTCGTAGTCACGTACCACTTCGCCGCTTTCCATCTGGATAAGCCGCGTACCGTAGCGAAGCGCCTCGGCGATGTTGTGGGTCACCAGTAAGGCCGTAAGGCCATTTTCGCGGATGATCCGATCGGCGATTTCCATCACCTCCCGGGCGGACCGCGGATCCAATGCCGCAGAAGGTTCATCCAGCAGCAGGATATCCACACCAGCCATGACCGTCATCAGCAAGGTGAGTGCCTGCCGCTGTCCGCCGCTCAGCGTGCCCATGGGTTGGGTAAGCTGCTGTTCGAGCCCCATGCCGAGGGTGGCCACCTTCTCCGCGACGGATTGCCTGAATTTTGTATCCATTCCCAATATCATCCGTTTAGGTGACCGGCGCAAGGCAGCCATCCGGAAGTTATCCAGGATGCTCAACGAGGCTGCGGTGCCCACCAAAGGGTTTTGAAAGACACGCCCGATCCACGGGCTGCGCCGGTAATCGGGCATCCGCTGGATTTCCCTGTCCTTCAACAGCACCTTGCCGCTGTCGGCAGGCAGGCTGCCCGCAATGAGGTTGAGCAGCGTGCTTTTGCCCGAACCATTGGCACCGACCAGCACGGTGTAGCTCCCCGCCGCAAGCTGAAGTGTCACGTTCCTCACGGCGGCCACTTCCGTGGCTTTGCCGGCATTAAATACCTTGGTTATCTGTTGCAGCTGTAACATGTCGTTATCGTATATTCAGCGCTTGCTGACCTGCAAAAAGCCGCCTACACGGGGCAACGCCACGATGATCAGCACCAAGAGCGCCGTCGTCAATTTCAGCAGGTTGGCATCTATCCCTACGCGGAGGGCGGTAGCCAGTATAGATTGAAAAATGATTGCGCCCAAGAGTACACAACCCAGCATCAGCGGAATCGCGCGGACGCTCAGAAAATTGATCAGCGTATCGCCGATGATGACCGCACCCAAGCCACTGATGACAATACCGATGCCCATGTTGATGTCGGTAAATCCTTGGAATTGGGCCATCAAGGACCCGCTCCAGGCGACCAGCGCATTGGCTATTGCCAAACCAAATACCTTCATCCGCGCAGTGTTGACCCCCTGGGCCCTGATCATGGGTTCGCTGTCGCCAGTGGCCCGCATGGCGATGCCAAAGTCGCTGCGCAACAGGTAACTCATCCCCAAAAACAAAACGGCAACCAGTGCCAGCAGCATCAGCAGCGTATTATAATCTGCATGGGCAAATGCGCTGAACACCGTAAATAGATCTCGAAACCCCATCAAGGGCATATTGGACCGTCCCAGCAGCACGAGGTTGACGGAATAGAGCGCCGTCATGACCAGTATACCGGCCAAGAGCGCATGGATGCGCAACCGGGTATGGATCCATGCCGTGCAGCTTCCTGCCACGGCACCGCCCAACATGGCCAACAACAAGGTCACGAACGGCGGGTAGCCGTTGGATAGCCCTACGGCCGTAATGACGGCCCCAAGCGTATAACTGCCATCCGTGGTGATATCGGGAATATTGAATATCTTCATCGAGAGAAACAACCCGATGACCAACGGCCCGAAGCATTGTGCCTGAATGATTGCCGCGACGTAAAAATCCATTAGCTAGTGTGATAATAAACTTCCAACCGGTCTTCGCCGATCACCTGCCTATCTGTCGGCACGGCATGCAACAATGGCGCTGCAATGCCCGAGCCCCACGCATCTTGTGATGTCAGTACACGGGCTTCATCCCATAATCCCGCTTCAACAAAAAGATCCAACGTTTTACGTCCGCCTTCTACGATGAGCGACTGCACATCCATCAAATAAAGCTGGTAGGCGATTTTCTGCGGCAAATACCAGTCAAAATCTTCCAACTCGATGTACTTGATGTTGCCTGCCCAATCCGATTTGGATGCATTGAAGACAATGGTCTCGGCACTTGTATCTAACACCTTGGCGGTGGCCTGTACGGCGAGTTGCTTATCTACCAGCACCCGCTTGGGATTTCTCCCCTGCCACTCCCGCACCGTGAGCTGCGGATCATCGGCCAACGCCGTGTTGGTCCCGATCAGTACTGCATCCTCCTCGCTCCGCCAGCGGTGCACCAGCTGTTTGGCCACGGCACCGGTGATCCACCGTTGCGTACCATCCGTAGGCGCCATGTAGCCATCGGCTGTCTGGGCCCACTTGAGAATAATGTAGGGGCGCTGATGCTTCACCCGGGTGATAAACCGGCGGTTCAGCCAGCGCGCCTCTTTGGCCAATACTCCTTCGGTGACTTCGATTCCGGATTCTTCCAATATCCGGATTCCCTGACCGTTGACCTGCTCGAATGGATCGCGGCACGCGATGACCACCCTCCCGATGCCATATTCGGCAAGGAGCCGCGCGCAAGAAGGTGTCTTGCCGACATGCGCACAGGGTTCCAGACTTACATACATCGTTGCCTTTCGCAACAGCTCGTCCGCCTGATCGCCATACCGGCTGAGCACCTCCTCTACCACCAACGCTTCGGCATGCGGACCGCCATATCTGCGATGGTAATTTTCGGCGATGATACGCCCATCGTGAACCAACACCGCGCCAACCATGGGATTCGGGCTTACCGATCCGATTCCCAAGCGGGCCAATCCGAGACAGCGCCTGATGTATTGCTCGTGCTCCTGCATGATGCAAACTTAATTAAAATCCTGTATGTTTGTGCTTATGCAACCCGCAGCGACCATCGAACAGCAGTTTGTAGACGAGTTGGCATCGTTATACGATGCCAATGAGGCCCGGCAGCTTTATATGCTATTGCTAGAAGATCGACTGGGGTGGACAAAGCGTGATTACCTGATCCGCAGAAACGAACCACTGGGTGAGCGGCATATCAACTGGCTTATCGATGCATTATTTTTGTTGAAAGAAGCAAAACCCGTCCAATACCTACTCGGATACGCTTGGTTTATGGGCATGAAGCTTGCCGTTGATGAAGCTGTGCTGATTCCACGGCCCGAAACCGAGGAGCTCGTCCACCTCATTATCCGTCAACACCAATCACGGAATACTCCCTTGCGCATCATCGATATCGGCACGGGCAGCGGCTGCATCGCCATTGCATTAAAGAAGTCGTTTCCGGATGCTGCTATCTACGGATTGGACATTTCGGCAGCAGCCCTGCACGTGGCAAAACAGAATGCCAAGCGCCAATCGGCAGACATCGCATTCATCCAGGCGGACATACTGGAGTGGGATGCGGTTTTCCAAGAAGACATGCTATTTGACATCGTGGTCAGTAATCCGCCCTATATTACTGAGGCCGAACGACACGATATGCATGGGAATGTGCTGGCCCACGAGCCGCACCTCGCACTGTTTGTAGACGGTCCCGCTCCCCTATTGTTTTATGAGCATATCGCCGCGTTCGCGATGAAACACTTGCGACCGGACGGGGATCTCTATTTCGAGATTAACCGCCTCTACGGGGAGGATACGTGCGACCTCCTGCGCAAAAAGGGTTTTCCACACGTGGCACTGCACCGGGACATGCAGGGGGCCGATCGCATGGTGCACGCAACCAAGCATAATCACTAACCGCTATATCACATGATGAACAATGTATTAACCACGGTGCTGATCGCCTCTACGGCCACTTTGTTTGCGTGCAGCGGCACCAAGAAAGCAGACCTGATCGTGCATAACGCCGTCGTGTACACGGTCGATTCTGCCTTTACCACCGCCGAGGCATTCGCCGTGCGCGATGGCGAATTCGTCGCCGTGGGCACGAATGATGAGATTCTTTCGGCTTACCAAGCGGAGGAGGTCATTGATGCACAGGGACTGCCGGTGTATCCCGGATTTTATGATGCCCACGCCCATTTTTTTGGCTTCGCGCAGACATTCAGCCAAGCGGATTTGACCGGTGCAACCTCATTTGACGAGATCATCGATCGCCTCAAGGCATTCAGGGCCAAGAATCCCGATATGCCCTGGCTGCGGGGCCGCGGATGGGATCAGAACCTTTGGGAGACCAAGACGTTTCCCGATCGAATGCTATTGGATGAGGCGTTTCCAGATATTCCGGTATACCTCGTACGCGTGGACGGACACGCGGCCCTAGCCAACGGCAAAGCATTGGCATTGGCCGGAATCAATGGGCCAATGGCCATTGAAGGTGGATTGGTAGAAGTAAAAGACGGGCGCCCCACCGGCATCTTAGTAGATAATGCCATGGGCAGCATTTCTTCGGTCATCCCTCCTACCACCGCCGCGGATCTGGCACATCTGCTGCAAAGCGCAGAGACCGCTTGTGTGGCAACAGGCCTCACCACCGTGAGCGATGCCGGCGTGGGGCGTTCTGAGATCGGACTGTTAGACAGCCTATATAAAGCCGAGCAACTTCATATCCGTAACCACGCCATGGTTCGGCTTTCGCCTGAAAACCTAGACTACTACCTCAAAGAAGGACCCTATGTGAGTGACCGCTTCACCGTCCGCTCGTTCAAGATCATGGCCGACGGGGCGCTTGGCTCGCGCGGGGCCTGCCTGCTCCAACCCTACTCCGATGGTCCGAGATCTGGATTTCTGCTGTTGACACACCAAGACCTCGATTCGGCGCTGGCACGCCTGGCAGAAAGCCCGTTTCAGGTCTGCACCCATGCCATCGGCGACTCGGCCAACCGGGTCGTACTGGACTACTATGGTAAGTACCTTAATGGAAAAAATGACCGCCGTTGGCGGATAGAGCATGTGCAGGTAGTGGCCCCGAGCGACTTTGAAAAATTCAATCGATATGACATTATCCCTTCAGTACAGCCAACACACGCTACCTCAGACATGCGCTGGGCGGTAGACCGGCTCGGTCCCGAACGCATCAAGGGTGCCTACGCCTATCAGCAGCTTCTTGACCAAAGCGGCTTATTAGCGCTTGGGAGTGATTTCCCCGTCGAAGGCATCAATCCGCTATGGGGCTTCCACGCCGCCGTTGCGCGTGTAGACCAAAACGGCTATCCTCCCGGCGGCTTCCAACCGGAGAACACGATAGACCGCGAGTCCGCCCTGCGCGGCATGACCATATGGGCCGCTTACAGCTTTTTTGAAGAGACCGAACGCGGCAGCATCGAGGTGGGGAAAAAAGCCGATTTTGTCCGGCTGGAGCAGGACATCATGACCGCTCCCATGGAAACATTGCGTGATATCGCCGTATTGCAGACCGTTATTGCAGGGGAAACCGTTTTCAAAAAAAGCAACGAATAATCTTAATCTCTGAAATCAAGCCGATTAACGAATAGCGAAAATTATCTTCAATTTATTTTGGACGATACTACCGATAATCCTATCTTTGCACCACTTTCCAAAAGCGGAAAGCGCTCTTGAAAAGGATGATTCCGTAGCTCAGCTGGTAGAGCAATACACTTTTAATGTATGGGTCCTGGGTTCGAATCCCAGCGGGATCACACCGAAAGTCGTTCTAGTAAAATAGAGCGGCTTTTTTCGTTTTCTGTTGTCGGTTTGATATTTTGCTATACGTGTTCCAGCTTCTTCAACACTTCCTGTTCCGCGATGGTTATTAAAATCTGTTGCTGTAAAACCCGGATCGACAGCGTTCACCCTAAAGGCCGTATCGCGCAATTCATAAGCCAAAACAATCGTATACATATTGAGTGCTGCTTTTGACGGAGGGTAAATAGCCCCTTTATGGTGATAATATTTCCAGGTAGGATCGCTGCTTAAGGTGAGCGAGCATCCGCCGGACGACACATTCACGATACGTGGTTCTGATGACTTTCTTAATAGATCTATAAATGCCTGGGTAACCCTTACCACTCCGTAAACATTGACATTAAATACCTCGTTCATAACAGTAATATCTGAGTCAAGTGCTGTTTGTGGCAATCCGCCATTGATGCCAGCATTATTGATCAGGGCGTCCAGCACGTTGGTTTTCTTACCTATTTCGGCTCGTGCTGCGTTTACCGATTCCTGATCACTGACATCGATCTGTATGGCTTCCACTTCATTCAAGCCTTCAGCCTTCAACTTTTCTACTGCCTCCTGACCATTCTTCAAATCACGGCTTCCTAAATAAACATAATAACTCTTTTGCAATAGCTGGCGTGCGGTTTCAAAGCCAATACTTTTATTAGCTCCTGTGATTAGTGCCTTCTTCATTTTTTTAATATTTTGACTAACAATACGACAAAGGTCAACAGATCCCTTCCGTCCCTTGTAGCCTAATTGAGAATTGTAGTAGCCGAAATGAGAATTCGGTATGCGGATTTTTTAAAAAAATGTCAAAAACTTTGCGCAGTTAAATGACTGCATGTATATTTGCAGTCAAATAGCTGCATTAATGGAATTAAGGAGAGACGTATTTCAAGCCATAGCCGACCCTACCCGCAGGGCGATCATTGCATTGGTTGCGCTTCAGGCGATGACGCCCAGTGCAATAGCTGAAAATTTTGACTCGTCCAGACAAACGATTTCCAAGCACATACAAATCCTTACTGAATGTCAAATACTTGCGCAAGAACAAAACGGAAGGGAAATATACTACCATTTAAATCCTCAAAAGATAAAGGAAATAGCCGACTTTATTGAGCCGTTTCGCCAACTGTGGGATGATCGGTTTAATCAATTGGAAACGATCATGAAAACATATAAACCAGCTAAATAGCATTATGGGGCAAAAGACCAAAATACTTGCCGAAGACGGCAAGCAGGAGTTGATGATCATAAGGGAATTTGATTTGCCTGTGGAATTGCTTTTTAAGGCATATGTAGTGCCTGAAATTGTGGAGCAATGGATGGGGACGAGTGTGCTAAAGCTGGAAAATAAAAAGCACGGCGGTTGGCAATTTGAAACAACGGATCCTCAAGGAAACAAACATGGATTCAACGGGGTGATCCATGAGTTTGTGCCGGACCGGAAAATCATCCGGACGTTTGAAATGGAGCATACACCTTTTGAAGCCCAGCTTGAGTTTTTAGAATTTGAAAGACTTACCGACGACACCAGCAAACTCACGATGCACATCGTATACCGAACAGTGGCCCTCAGAGACCAAATGCTACGGTTGCCCTTTGCTCAGGGCATCAACATGGCGCATAACCGTTTGCAGGAAATCGTAAGTAAACTAAAATAATACATCATGAAAAAGCGGAATAAAATTATCTATTGGATTGCGACCATTTGGTTGGCATTAGGCATGTTATCGACCGGGATCGTGCAATTGATCAAACTGAAAGAGGAAGTGGATGTGATGAATCAACTGGGTTATCCGGTCTATTTCTTAACCATACTCGGTGTTTGGAAAATCTTAGGGGTGGTAGCGGTGCTTATCCCTAAATTTCCGTTAGTAAAGGAATGGGCTTATGCTGGCTTTTTCTTTGCGATGTCGGGAGCGATACTTTCGCATTTAGCCAGCGGAGATGAGACTATACATTTTCTCGGGCCAACATTATTGCTCATCCTGACGGTGGTATCGTGGTATTTCAGGCCGGCCGACCGAAAAATGAGTTCTGTTAATTAATCATAATCACATTGCTAAGATATCCGTATATGAAAAGCACTAAAAAAGAGTTGTCACCAATGCAACATGAGGATCTGCTCAGCGTGTTGAAAGCCCGATTTGAGAAAAACATGAACCGCCATAAAGACCTTGAATGGGTTAATGTACAGGCGCGGCTGGAAGCGAATACTGAAAAACTGTGGTCGCTCAATGAAATGGAAATAACCGGCGGTGAACCGGATGTGGTGGGTCATGATAAAAAGACGGGTGAATACATTTTTTATGATTGTGCAGCGGAAAGTCCTAAAGGTCGCAGAAGCCTCTGTTATGACCGGGATGCGTGGGAGGCAAGAAAAGAACATAAACCGGCAGATACGGTTATGGATATGGCTACGGATATGGGCATCGAACTGTTAACGGAGGAACAGTATCGGGAGCTGCAGCAGCTTGGAGATTTTGATACGAAAACCTCGAGCTGGGTGAAAACACCTGCCAATATTCGGGCGCTCGGCGGGGCTATCTTTTGCGATCGCCGCTTCGGCCATGTCTTTATGTATCACAATGGAGCGGACTCATACTATGCTGCCAGGGGATTCCGTGGCTCGCTGAGGGTCTGATGAAGCTGATCGCCGCGTACTGATTTCATTCCTTTTTCTGCACCAATACCTTAAACTTCGTTCCCATATCGAAGAGCAGGGTATGGCGAATCGCAGACGCTTTCTTTGCGGCTAGCAAGACGTCCTTCTCCTGTGAGAGGGATTGGTTCAAAAAATCATTGAACCCCATTGCCAGTAGGAATTGGCATTGATCGGTAAACCAATGTGCTTTCAAACCGTTGTTTTCTCCCCAATACCGCAGGGCTGAAAAGTTCACGTGGGAGGTGATGTCCTGCTGGCCTATATCATCATAAAACGACTCATTGATGTCGTGGTTCCGGTAGCATAGCAATGTGCCCCTACTCCGGGATTGCTTATACAATTCGTCTGATAAATGGCCATAATCAATGGTCATCACGTATCCCTGCTTGAGCGCATGGACGACCTCCTTTATCCAACGCTTGGCTTCGAGGTTTACTTCTGTCCGGAATCCCATTGGCAGGTTGATCTGTAATTCATCCATATACTCCATGACTTCCGGACCAGCAGGCCGCAATTCTTCTTTAAAACCGCGGTCATAGGACACGTATACTTCCATGAGCTCTTTTTCCATGACCACTTGGTGCACGGCGAAATTATCCACAAGTTCATTGGAAAAGACACATCCCTGGAATTGGGGCAGCTCATCAACGGACTGATACCAGGATACTTTTTCGGTTAGCAGCTTTTTTTCAGTGTCGCGCATGACCGGACTTTTCTCAATGATGCCGTAGGAAAGCCGGTCGTACATTTCACGGTGATTATTTTTTAGATAACATAGGATATCATGGCAAAGCATACCGGTGCCAGCACCATATTCAATTACCGTAAATTCTTCGTTTCCTAATGCTTTCCACATTTCTTCGAGCTGCCTGCCGATCACGGCACCGAATGCGGGGGTTAGGTAGGCGCTGGTATAAAAAGCCCCATCTTTGCCAATACGGCAATCTGGAGACATGTAAAACCCCATTTCCGGGTAATACAGGCACATTTCCATAAATTCGCGAAAGGTGATGGCACCGTCCGTCCTGATCTTGTCAATGATTATTTCTTCGAGGGTCATCTACCTAAATTAACAGCGCGGGCAAGGGATGGTTTTTCTGAAACCAGCCTTTCCAAGGTATAAGAGGCGCGACATTCTCAAAACTTAACATAAACTTAGCTGTGTGATAAAACATTCCTAACATCACGCAGTCACCTTTGTCCCCGTAAAAACTTCACCAAATCAGTATCTTTTGAATATGGCCAACTATGACATCCTTTTTTATCCGTTGAGAAAATCCTTGCAATTATTCATTATTTTGTTTTTATGCCAAACCGCCGTGGGGCAGCAGGCGGGAACAATTGCCGGCAAGGTAACAGGCGAAGGCGAACCACTTGCGGGTGCTTCGGTTTCGATACCGGGCACACCCTATGGAGCCCGCACCGATGCCAGCGGCACGTACCGGATGAATGTACCGGCCGGAACCTACACCGTGACGGCAACGTTTGTGGGTTATAGTCCGTTCGAAGCGCAAAACATCAAGGTCAGCGGGGGTGCTTCCACCGCGCTCGACATTGACCTCCGGTTGGCAAACGCACAACTCAAGGAAGTTACCGTCAGCTATGGTAAGCAGCAGGCCCGGGAAGTAACGGGAGCGATTGCCACCGTGGAAGCGGAGCAACTGCAGGATATGCCTGTTATGCAATTTGGGCAGCAATTGCAGGGCAAGGTCGCGGGGGTGCAGATTTCTCAATACAGCGGACAGCCGGGCCGTGGTGTTGGATTCATTCTGCGTGGAGCCGCCTCTTTCCATTCGAGCAACCAACCGCTTTTCGTGATCGACGGTATACCGATCACCGGTAGTATCAACAACATTAACCCTGCTGAAATCGAAAGTTTCAGCATCCTAAAAGATGCCTCGGCCACTTCGCTCTATGGTTCGCGTGCGGCAAATGGTGTGGTGCTGATTACGACCAAACATGCCAAAGCGGGGGCTTCGAGTGTAGCGTTTTCGGCATATTACGGTGTGCAGCGGATCCCCGGAGGCAAGTTGCCTAAACCGATGAATGCCCGGGAGTTTGCCACGTTCATGAAACAACGGGCTGAAGACCGACTGAAATACGAAACGGGATACCAGATTCCGGCCGACTATAAGACGGCCTATGACAACCCCGAGCAATACGGCGAGGGTACCAACTGGTTTGAGCTGATGACACGCCCCGCCCCCATCCAAAGCTACGACCTCACGGTGCAGTCGGCGCGGGAACATTCTTCCTCTACTGTTGTACTCGGGTATCAGGAACAACAGGGGGTGATCATTAACAATCACACGAAATTGTTTTCAGGGCGGTTCAACCAGGATGTCAGCCTCAGCAACGATAAGCTTAAGCTGGGCTTCAATATCGCTCCGAGCTACCGGATCGACCATAACAACCGGCTGGCAACGGACGGTGTGGGTGGACTTTTCGAGCGCTTCTTCGAGGCCAGCCCCCTGCTGTCGCCGTATAATGAAGACGGTACTTTCCGGCGCGATGTGTACTCACCGGGCATGGTGGCTTACATCAATCCGCTGGCTACGTTGGAGCTGACCAACGATGATTATTACACCACGCGTATCTTGGGAAATGCTTACTTGAATTATGAGTTTCTCCCGGGGCTGGCCCTCCGAACCAATGTGGGTATCGATAAGGGAGCTGAAACCCGGAAGTATTTCCAGTCGGGAGAGGTCACCGGCACGCTAGGCCAGACGACCGGCACCAGCGCTGCGGTGGACAATGGCTCGTGGACGGCCGAGGCAAACCTGGTGTACAATAAAACCATCGCCAATGACCACAACATCGAACTATTGGCGGGTTATTCGGCCCAAAAGTTCAGCACGTACAGTAATAACCTCACCGGACTGGGATTTGCCAGTGATGACCTGCCTTATCTGAATAACGCGACGAACATCACCGGAAGCAGCGGAGCCAGCGCATATTCCTTGCTGTCTACCATTGGCCGCATTAATTACAGCTTCCGAAAAAAATACCTGCTTTCCGCTGCTCTCCGGCGCGACGGCTCTTCCCGCTTCGGGATAGACAGGCAGTGGGGCAACTTTCCTTCGGTATCGGCCGGATGGGTGGTTAGTGACGAAGCGTTCATGCAGGACGTACCGGTGGTCGATTTCCTCAAAATACGGGGCAGCTATGGGGTTACCGGCAATAACTTCTTCGGCAACTATGATCCCCAGGCTACGATCGGCACCTACTACTATAATTTTAATGATGTCGTTACCCAAGGGCAGACCATCAACCGGCTCGGCAATAATGAGCTGAGCTGGGAACGCAATAATCAGTTCGACGTGGGACTAGAGCTGTCGGTCTTGAATAACCGCATTAACCTGACCTATGATTACTACAATAAAATCACCGATGGGCTGATCCAGCAGCGGGCTATCCCGGTGTCCTCGGGTTTCTCCCAGATCATTTACAACGTAGGTGAATTGAAGATGTGGGGGCATGAATTTACCATCAGTACCCGCAACTTGACGGGGACCTTTACCTGGAATACGGACCTGGCGCTATCGTTCGACCGCAACCTGATCACCAACCTCGTCGACCCGGGCTTCATCCGGCGGAACAATACGGTCACATCTGATTATTACCGTCAAGCCATAGGCCACCGTCTCGGCGAGTTCTACGGATTTGAGTTCCTGGGATTATACGAGGATGAGGAAGACTTAGCAAATTCGGCCAAATACCTCTCTACCCCCGCCAATCCGAACGGATCTTCTGATGTGGGTACCATCAAGGTGAAAGATCTCAACAACGATGGGGTCATTGATGATGTGAACGACCGTACCTTTATCGGCGATCCGACCCCGACGTTTACAGGCGGACTGGTAAATCGGTTTTCCTATAAGGGGTTCGACTTGAATATCGACATGACGTACTCGGTGGGTGGCAAAATCCTGAACGCCGCCAAATGGGCATACCAAACCAATATGGATGGGTCACGGGTGCCCTTGGCCGCTGCCCTTGATTACTGGCGCTCGCCGGAAAATCCCGGCTCGGGTGTATATCCCCGCACCAAAACCGGCACCACAGCGATCGGCCGTTCGGTCAACTCCCAATGGATCGAAAATGGATCTTACCTCGCTGCTAAGAATATTTCACTGGGATACGCGACACCGTTGAAGAACAGCGTCCTCGCTACGCTGCGGCTCTTTCTGTCCGTACAGCAAGCTTTCGTCATCACGGGTTACTCCGGCATGAATCCCGAAGTAAACGTGGGCGGCGCAGATCAAACCGCGGGGGTGGGTATTGACGAAAACGCTTACCCCATTCCCCGGACATTTTCCCTTGGTTTTACAACGACATTTAAATAATCCGATCACTCGGCAAATATGAAAAGACTACTTCCCATTCTGGCACTGACGGCAACAATGGCCGCCTCGTGCGATAGCGACTTCATCCGGTTGACTCCCGAAGATGCATACACCGCTGAAAACTTTTATAAAACGGAAGCGCAATTCCGCTCCGCTGTCATAGCAGCTTATGCACCGCTCCGCGATGTGCTGGTCAATGATTATTTTACATCCGAAATGCATTCCGATAATACCGTCTATCAGCCCATTCCCGGCAACCGGGGAACAGCGATGGTGCAGCGGGAAAACATCTCTGATTTTACCAACACGTCTACCAATGCCTATGCGAATGCAACCTGGCAGCACAGTTATACCGGCATTGCCCGTTGTAATATCGTCATCGACCGCCTCCCTGCCGCCAGTATACCCGACGCGGTGAAGGCTGAGCTGGATGGGGAGGTCAAGTTTCTGCGGGCGCTGAATTACTTCAAGCTGGTGCGGCTGTACGGGGGCGTGCCGTTATTCCTTCATGAAATCATTAAGGCTGATGATGCGTTTAAAGAACGAGCATCTGTCGATCAGGTCTACGAGCAGATCATTGCCGATGCGAGCGATGCCATCCGCGAGCTGAGCGCACCGGCCGCTTTCCCCCAGACGGGCAGGGCCACCAAAGGCGCTGCCACGTTGCTGCTGGCGGAAGTGTACATGGTGCAACAAAGGTGGAGTGAAGCCGCAGAGTTGCTCGGCACATTGCCCGCTATGGGGTATGAGTTGAACGACAATTACGCGGACGCCTTCTCTCCTACCAACAAAAGCAGTCGCGAGTCGATCTTCGATATCCAGTTTGCCGGGGGTATCGAAACCGGCGCTACGCCCAATCCGCTGACCTTCCATTTCTTGCCCCGAAGCACCAACACGCAGCTGCTCACCGGGATATCCATCAACAATACTGGTTCCGGTGGGTGGAACACGCCCTCGCAGGACTTGATTGAAGCGTTTGAACCCGGAGACACGCGCCTCGATGCGTCGATCGGGATTGTCGAAGGTATCTACAATGCCAGCGATTACTTGGCTTATTCGGCGGTGAAGAGCGCAGTCGATTACACGCCGTCGCCGGGTATGACTGGAGTGCCCTATATCAAAAAGTACCTGCATGCCCCGCTGCCTGCCATCACGGGCTCAAGTGACAATTTTCCGATCTACCGATATGCTGATGCCCTGTTGTTACTGGCCGAGGCCTTGAATGAACAGGGCCGATCGGGAGAAGCGCTGACCCCGCTCAACACCGTTCGGACGCGTGCTGGCCTGCCGCCCATCACCACCACGGACCAAGTCGAACTGCGCGACCTCATTTTCCGTGAGCGGAGAGTTGAGCTAGCCTTTGAAAACCATCGTTGGACCGATCTGGTCAGGACCGACCGGGCGTTGGAGGTCATCAACGCCTTCGGGGAGCGGATCAAAGTGGAGCAACCTTTCCTCGCGTCAGATGCGTATGTGATCGACGAGCACCACTTGCTGTTTCCAGTCCCCCAAGGGGAAGTCGACATCAATCCGCAAATCACGCAGAATCCGGGGTATTTCTGACGAAGAAACGCTTACTTAGCTTTCTGCCGCTTTCTTGATTAGTTGCAATGCACGTTCCCACATCTCCTGATGCATGGGAATGTGCATTTTTGGCAGTCCCTGGATGTCGATGGTCAGTACGGTCTGCCCGGCCTCGTTTTGTGCCAGTCGGAAGCGCTCGATGTACTCGCCAAGTTGCGCATCGGGCGCCAGGTGGAGGTCGTCATAATACCTCATTTCCAGCAAATCCCGCTTGTTGTTGGTCGTCACCCTCCCCGTGGCACCGACGTTCCCCTCCAGATCGGTCCAGATAACGCGAGACCCGACCTGCCAATCGGTATCGTTCAATAATGCCCCTTCGCCGAAAGCATTGCCCCATTGTCCATTGGGATTCAGGAGGATAGGCCAAACCTCTTCAATGCTAGCTGTTATAGCCATAGACCGACTGAACGGCTCCGTTTCCACGAAATTGCGGAGCGACTCGCTGAGAATGAACGTCCAGCCTTCGTCGAAGCTTGAAGGGGCCAGATGCTTATTGTCCGCAGGAAAGGTATCGAGACCCCCGTGTGTCAACGTCAATTTGGTTTTCCGCTGCGCCAATGCTTCCAATTCGAATGTCACCAGTGACTGCCCGGGATACCCTTCATACGCCCACGTATAGGACAGCCTATGAAGTGGATCGGCTTCAACAACCTGACATCGGTGGAGATATTGATTATTTTCGTCGCCGCCTGTAAACGAAAATTCAAAGCCAGGCTCGGGTTTGAAATCGGCGATATCGAAATACCAGGCTTTCATTTGATCGTTGTCGGTCAGTGCCCTCCAGACCCGTTCAATGGGCGCATCATAGATGCGTTCAACTATTAATGGTGTCGTTTCCATAACTGCTAAGTTAATTTAATTGTCCCTACTTGATTGTCCAGCCATACCGATTGGTGACGCACAATAATTTTTCCAAAAAATTACCGGCCGCTACCCGGTTGTATATAAAAGCAAATTTAGCTAAGTTTGTATACCGTCTGAAAAGGCAAAACCAACCGGTTATCATTTTTGTTAACTGTAACGTACAAACCAATACGATTATGATGAACTCACGTCGCGACTTTTTACAGAAATTGGCTGCTTCGGCTATGGTCATGCCCCTCCTATCTTCGCGCCCGGCACTCGACAAAACAGGCATCCATTACCCCGGCAGTCAAGGTCGGGTACTGCGGGTAGCCCTCATGGGGCTCGGCGGCTATGCCTCCCGGGTTGCGGAGGCCATGCAATCCTGCAAGCGGGCTAAGATCACCGGGTTGATCAGCGGCACCCCGGCCAAGCTGGCAGAATGGGGAGCCAAGTATAACGTGCCGGAAACAAGCCGTTACAATTATGAAAATGTTGACAACATCAAGGATAATCCGGATATCGATGCCGTTTATGTCATCACACCCAACGCGCTTCACCATGATCATGTCATTCGCGTCGCCACGGCAGGTAAGCATGCCATCTGCGAAAAACCGATGGCACTCAATGCCAAAGAGGGAAAAGAAATGGTAGACGCCTGCGCCAATGCCGGCGTGAAATTACTCGTAGGTTATCGGATGCATTTTGAACCCAAAACACTGGAAGTGATACGCATGCGCAAGGCAGGCGAATTGGGTAAAATCATGTTCTTCCAAGGACAATGCGGCTTCCGCATCGGCGACCCTAACCAATGGCGGCTTGATAAGGCATTGGCAGGCGGCGGGTCACTGATGGATATCGGCATTTACGCAATCAACGGCGCCCGATATATGGTGGGCGAAGACCCGGTATGGGTGACCGCACAGGAAACCAAGACCGACAAAGTCAAATTCAAAGAAGGGGTAGACGAGACCATCCAATTTCAACTGGGCTTCCCCAGCGGTGCCGTGGCGTCGTGCCTGTCTACCTACCAGATGAACCACCTCGACCGCTTTTTCCTCAATGGCGAAAAGGGGTTTGCCGAAATGCAGCCATCCACAGGCTATGGGCCCATCGAGGGCCGTACCAGCAAGGGCAAACTCACGCAGCCGCACACGATACATCAAGCCGTTCAACTCGATGAAATGGCCGGGATCATTCTGGATGACAATAAACCTGTGGTACCCGTTGATGGATTGGAGGGCTTAAAAGATTTAACCATCATCGACGCCATCTACCGCGCCTGTGCCACCGGCAGCCGGCAGGAACTGCACTTGGGTTGAATCGCGTTGGTTACAGCGCCCATTTGCCGGACTTTTTGAGGTACCGGACAGTGATGTAATAGACCGCCAGGATCACCAATACGATTACAAACCACGTGTTTCGGGTAGCCGCATCCCATTGCCAATGGGTGTATTTATAGCAGAGGATCACGGCAATACCGGCTAGCCAGACGACTTGGGTATTGTATTCTTTAGTCAGCCAGCGTTTCCACAAAAAATGCATGCTTGAAATGGTTTTTCCCAACCCAACCGGATTGATCAACCATCGGTGCACTCGCTTGGCGTAGGCATCGAATTGATCGCCAAATTTATTTCGCAGGAAATTTTCCTCGGCCAACACGATCGCCTGATAGATAAACAAAAAAAGCGGAATGAAAACCAACAGGTAGAGCAGGGAATTGACAAGAATACCGACGCCGAGCAACATTAATACGTTGCCCACATACAGCGGATTGCGGCAATGGGCGAAGACACCGTCCGTAACCAACCGATCGGCATATACTTTCTTGTCCTTGCCGCCCCGTACGATATAGGCCAACGAAATGGTGATTCCCCGGATAAGCTGACCAATGATGGTGATGACCAGTCCGGCGATCAATGGATAACGATAGAACGTAGGGCCGAAATCCGCCTCGCTGAAGATGGGTGGCGATGGGATGAACAGCGCCAGGTAAAGGAAAATAAATAAGTAATTGCGGTATTTAAAGAAAAAATCACCAATACGGACCATACAAACTAATCTTTAATGGCTATAAATCCTGAAAAATTGTACCATTTGAAAAATACTTCCGTATGGCTGAAACCAGCTTCCATCAACATCTTCCTGTTTTCACTGAGCTTATACGGGATCAGCACATTCTCCAATGCCTCCCGCTTCTGCGAAATCTCTAACTCACTGTAATGGTTGCGCCGCTTGTAGTCGTAGTAGTACTTGATGAAGTTTCGGTTAAACAGGCTGTCTTCTGCCAAAATCTTTTCGGCAACGATCAGCACACCCCCCGGGATAAGGCCGTCATAAATCCGCTTGATCAGTTTTTCGCGATATATCGGCCGCACAAACTGCAAGGTGAGGCATAAGATCACAACGGAGGCATAATTGATGTCAAAATCCTGGTGGAGGTCGGCATTCTTCAATTCATACGCCCGTGTGAGGTTGGCTTGTTTGAACTTTTCGGCACATTTCTCCAGCATGTCTTTTGAATCATCTACGCCAACGAAACGCACACTTTCATCCACCAGGGCATCCAGGTTTAAAAATGTAGTGCCTGTAGAGCACCCCAAGTCGTATACATTGGTATCTGCAACCGCAAATTCGCTCGCCTGTTCGATGATCATCCGCTGAATCTCGTTGTAAAACGGCACCGAACGCTCTACCATGTCGTCAAACGCATTGGCTACCGTGGCGCCGAATTTAAAATCCGAGGGTTTTTTGATTACCTCGCTAAACACATTATCCTTGTTTTTACCCATAATTATTCCGGCCTTTTTCACACGGTTGAGGCAACCAAAGTAGCCGCACATTCTGGAAAGAATCTGGAAAACTCAATGCTCTTCCTTGAAATAAATCTTATAGTAATTCATCTCCTTTTCGTCATCGTAGCCTTTCTCGATATACTCCCGCTTGCCATGTACGTATATATGGAAGTTCTTATCCAGTTTCAAAACGCTCTTGTAAGTAGCTTGCGCTTTCTTAACGGCTTGGCCTGAAATATCGAACCGATCACTGAACGGCGAATCATGCTCGGTTTCGAACTGTTGACGGTAGTTATTGAATAGGCTAACCGCCTGCGGGTTGCCCAACACCTCCTCCTCAAACTCATCTTGCCTATAGGTCTCCTTTTCTTTGAAATAATTCATCGAACGGTTGAGCAGGTCTATCTTGTCCGTACGTTCCACTTCAAATGCGTCATCCAACCCTTTGTTTACAAACTGTTTATATACTTTCAGGAAATTACCCGTTTGGTTGAAGGCGTCATTACGTACGCGCAGGCCCAGGAAATCGTCTTTCCAGTAGACCGCTTCCTGTTGGCGGTTGGTTTGGTCTATGGCCAACACCTTGTACCCTTCGTCGCTTTCCGTATTGAAAATGATGCACCCTTTGTCCAGCTTGTTGATGTTAATGGCTTCCTGCTCATAGCCGATGTTAAATGCGCCTTGTTGCGGCGACACTTTGAGATAGGTTTCTTTATTCTCTGATTTGAACACTCCGATGGCCTCATGCAGCTCACCTTCTAATTGCACATCCCGAAGGTGCACCACGTAGAGTTCACCACCCTTGATATTGGGATGATTGGATACCTCAAACAGGTGCTTACACAGCTGTTGGCTTAATTCATGGAATCCCAGCTCGCCCTTGAAAAATGCATTGGAAAAGTGATGCACTTCATTGAGCGCGAGGGTGCCGCTGGAATGGGATAAGCGATACACCTCATTGACTTTGGCAAACGGACTGAGAAAATAGTGCCGGAGCAGTTGCGCCAATAATTCGTCTGCTAACACCATCGGGCGTTCGCTAAGCACATAAAATTCGTTCTGCAACTTATTGCCTACCCGATGGATGGCCAGTTGCTCCAAGGTGGCGTCGGTATGGTAAAACATATGGTCCTTCGTTTACTGTAAAATGGATTCAATCGTATCGGTGGATGGTCGCTGCGAAGATAACAATTGGGGAGTCCATTTTTACACAAAGTTGTTTATATGGGATAAAAATTCCACTTTTGGAAATCGACAGACGCTCAATGAACCATGCCATGGATACGACACCAATACTCCCCATCTTATCACCCGAAGAGCAGCGTGTGCTGGGCTCCCTGATGGAAAAAGCAAAAGTGACACCGGAATACTATCCGCTCACGCTGAACGCCCTGCTTGCTGCCTGTAACCAAAAAACGTCACGGAAGCCTGTGGTCAACTATGACGAGAGTACCATCGTCACCACGCTGGATGTGCTCCGGAAGAAGGGACTGGCGTCAACCGTCACCGGCGGGTCCAGCCGGGTGACGAAATACAAGCATAATTTTGCGGTGTTGTATCCCATCATTCCTGCCGAGGTAACCATCCTCTGCCTCCTGCTGTTACGCGGTCCGCAGACCCCGGGAGAACTGAACACCAATGCGGGCAGGATGCATGCGTTTGAATCATTGGATGAGGTGCAGTCATTATTGGATAACCTTGCCAACGCCGAGCCGCCCTATGTGAAGCAGCTGACTAAACGTCCCGGACAGAAAGAAGCACGCTATATGCATTTGTTGGGTGGCGACACGATTCCGGATGAAACTGACATCGAGGCGTATGACACTGGGTCTACTGCTCAACTGACCGCCCGCGTAACCAAAATGGAGGCCGAGTTGGCTACCCTGCGCGCCGAATTTGACAAATTGATGCAGGAATTATCGTAGCTACCGGTACCGCTGCATAGTCCGCAAAAACTAAAACCAATTAATGATTGTTAATGTGGTAACTATTTTAACATCATAAGCCTCTGATCATGGAGACACAACCCGTTAAATACAGCCGCATACTCATCGCGACCGATGATAGCGAATGCTCAAAGAAAGCGCTGCAGCATGGCTACAGCCTTGCCAAGACCATGGAGTCATCCGTGGCATTGATACATGTCATTGAGCCTGCTGCGCCCACTAACTATGGTGCTGATCCCCTGATGGGCCAACAGCCGATCATCATTCCCGAAACCACGGAAATACAAGAGGAGAATTCTAAGAATCTGCTGGACGGCATCAGCAGGGATTTCCACGATGTAAAAGAAGTGTTCACCTTTAGCCGGATAGGCAGTCCCAAGCAAGAGATCCTCACCGTGGCCAACGAATGGGCGGCCGATCTCATTATCATGGGTACCCACGGGCGCACCGGATTTGATCATTTTATATCCGGCAGTGTATCAGAAAGTGTCTTGAGGAGAGCTTCTTGCCCGGTATTGGTTGTACCCAGCAAATGCTGAAACGTCAGCCGGAGCAACAAAAAAAGCCCTCCGTATGCTGACGGAAGGCTCTTCAAATCTTCTACGAAACGTATCGCGACAGCGCGGTTATTCCCCGTGCAGCCAAGCTTTCTTGGCCAGTAGCTCTTCTTCTGTCTCCCGGACATCCTCGTCGTCTACGCAACAGTCTACCGGGCACACCGCAGCACACTGCGGCTCATCATGAAAACCTACGCACTCAGTACATTTATCCGACACGATGTAATAAACTTCATCGGATAATGCCGCTTGCTCTTCATCTGCATTGAGGGTCGTTCCGTCACCGAAATCGATTACGCCGCTCAGCTCCGTTCCCTCGGAAAATCGCCAGCTTACCCCTGCATCATATATAGCATTGTTGGGGCATTCAGGTTCACACGCTCCACAATTGATACATTCATCAGTTATCTTGATTGCCATCTACTCTTTTCCTGTTATGATAAATAAAAAACCTATTTTTGTACCCTTAATCCCGACAATTAAGTTGACTACAAATTTAGTCGTCTTTTGTCAAATGTTAATTGGTGCAAATATACAATAATATTATCTAACTCCGATCAAGGATTCAGATTTTGACACAGAAACAACGTATCGAGGCGTTTGCCTTATTGGGGGAATACCTATTTGCCGGTGATCAACAGCTGGAGGAAACGATAACCGCCACCCACTATTACAACCCCTGGTTTACGCCTTCCAATGTCCGCAAGGCATTGCATGCCACGGCGGCGAACCTATCGAAGGACCAATTGGAACACTGGCTGACCCCCTATCCGTTTGATGAAGAAACCGATAAGACCGTTGGACTTATCTTGGCAGGAAATATTCCGCTGGTCGGCTTCCACGATATCCTTTGCGTGCTTAGTGCGGGCTTCAGCGTGCAGATAAAACCCTCGGCGGACGACCCTAAGCTTACCGCGCATCTGCTCGCCAAGTTACTAGAATTCGAACCCCGCTTCACCTCTAAAATCCGCATCACCGACAGGTTAAAGGACTTCGATCTGGTCATCGCAACGGGCAGCGACAACAGTGCGCGATACTTTACCTATTACTTTGGCAATAAACCCCATATTATTCGAAAAAACCGCAACAGTGCTGCCGTACTGACCGGAAAAGAGTCCCCTGCCGAACTAACGCAGCTCGGCCATGATGTATTCGATTACTTCGGTCTAGGCTGCCGCAATGTCGCTAAGCTATTTATACCCGCGGAGTATGACATTTCGGCATTTTTTGAGGGTATAGCATCGTTTGCTGATGTCATCAACCACCACAAATACGCAAATAACTACGACTATAATAAGTCCATCTACCTGATCAACGGCGATCTGCACTATGACAATGGCTTTTTACTGGTAAAACCTGATGAACGCACAGCTTCGCCGTTGGCTACGCTTTATTTGGAAACATACGACGACTTCGGCTCGCTGGCTGACCGGCTGACCGGGTTGGCCCCTCAATTACAATGCGTGGCCAGTGCCGAACAACTGGGCATTAGCACGCCCGTGGTTGGTTTCGGACAGACGCAACAACCCGCTCTTGACGATTATGCAGATGGCGTCAACACGTTGGATTTTTTGGCCGAACAGCGATAAAGCCTTTATCTTTCACCCAATTAATGCTAACTTTGCCACACCATGTATGTCATCAAGGTCAAGGGCGTAGCCAAAATACCGGATTATGTCCAATTACGTGACGATACCTTCACGCTGCTCGCCTACTTCAGAGTAGACCGCCCGGATAAGTCCCTGGAAAAGCTGGGGTTGGGCGATAAGGCCGGATACATCATGGACATTGTCAAGGAAATACCTTTCGGACAAATAAAGAAATTAGACTTGTAGCTTATGATGGGCGATACGGTAATCACACTTAAAGGCGTAGATATCTACCAACCCAAGCACCTGGTGCTTTCGAATGTAAACCTCAAAATCGATAAAGGCGAATTCGTGTTCCTGATCGGCCAGACGGGGAGCGGCAAAAGCAGTCTCCTGAAAATCATCTACGGCGACCTCCACATCGCCAGCGGCGAAGGGATGGTTGCCGGCTTCGACCTCAAAAAACTCAGTACCAGAGAAGTACCATTCCTGCGCCGGAAATTGGGCATCGTTTTTCAGGATTTCCATTTGCTGACCGACCGCACCGTAGAAAAGAATCTGGAATTTGCACTGCGGGCTACCGGATGGAAAGATAGAGCGCTCATCAACACCAGGATGCTTGACGTACTGGAGAAAGTAGGTCTCCGCTCCAAGCTGAAAAAAATGCCCCATGAGCTGTCCGGAGGCGAGCAGCAGCGTGTCGTCATCGCACGGGCCTTGCTGAACAATCCGGAGATCATCTTGGCAGACGAACCTACCGGCAACCTGGACCCCGAAACATCAGAAGGGATCGTATTGCTGCTGAAGGAAATCAGCCGGGGTGGCACGGCGATCCTGATGGCTACACACGATTATCAGATCATTCGTAATATGCCCTCCCGCATTGCCAAAACAGCCGACGGCGCGTTGCACGACAACGTGTCAATATAACAATCGGGTAAGTCCATGGCTGATGCGCCATTTTGTAAGTAGACGCAACGAAAACTGACAGGCTGACGGATATTTCGCCCTTGGCAATGAAATTGCGGCAGCAACACAACGGTTGACAAGGTAGAACAACGATGGCTAAACACAAGAAAGAGAAACATCAAGATATAATGGGAGAAAAACAAAGCGCTGCGGCAGAGGAGATGCAAACCGAAGCTACCCAGGCTGAACAGACGGACGCGGCGGTGGAAGAATCAACAGCCGGACAGCAACTGGCTGCTGAACTGGCCGAAGCCAATGATAAGTACCTGCGCCTGTATGCCGAATTTGAAAATTATAAGCGCCGGATCAGCAAAGAGCGTATTGAGCTCATGCAGACGGCAGGCAAAGAGATATTAGCTAACTTGCTGCCCGTGGTAGACGACTTCGAGCGCGCCTTAAGGGCGTTTGAGACGGCTATCGAGGTCGCGCCGCTGAAAGAAGGGGTATCACTGGTAGGACATAAGCTAAAGAATATATTGACCCACCAGGGCGTAACCGAAATGGAGTCTATCGGAAAACCATTCGATGCCGAATTGCAGGAGGCCATCACCAATGTGCCCGCCCCAAGCGACGACCTGAAAGGCAAGGTCATCGACGAAATCGAAAAAGGGTATTTTTTACATGGCAAAGTATTGCGGCATGCCAAAGTCGTCGTTGGCAGTTAAGGAGTAAGTAATGGCAAAACAAGATTATTATGACGTGTTGGGGGTTTCGCGCAACGCCGATCAGGCAGAGATAAAGTCTGCTTACCGAAAACTGGCCATCAAGTATCACCCGGACAAAAACCCAAACAATAAAGAAGCCGAAGATAAGTTCAAAGAAGCAGCCGAGGCTTATGAGGTGCTCAGCAACGCCGAGAAGCGGCAACGTTATGACCGTTTTGGTCATTCAGGCGGCGCCTCGGGAGGCTTTGACGGAGGCGGCATGAATATGGAAGACATATTCAGCCAATTCGGAGACATCTTCGGCGGCGGGGGCAGTCCCTTCGAAAGCTTTTTTGGCGGGGGCAGCCAACGCGGAGGCAGGCGCGTTTCAAAAGGCACCAACCTCCGCATTAAGGTAAAGCTAACGCTTCAGGAAATTGCCAACGGGGCTGAAAAGAAAATAAAAGTAAATAAACAGGTTCCCTGCTCGACCTGCGATGGTACCGGAGCCAAAGACAAATCGTCATTCCACACCTGCCATACCTGCGGAGGCACCGGCGCGGTAAGACGGGTTACCAATACCATCCTCGGCCAAATGCAGACCACGAGCACCTGCCCTACCTGCAACGGCGAAGGGGTAGAGATCTCAGCAAAATGCGCCGTGTGCCATGGAGACGGCTTGGTAAGAGGCGAAGAAACCATCAGTATTAACATACCCGCAGGCGTGAGCGAAGGCATGCAACTCTCCATGAGTGGCAAAGGGAACGCGGCGCCACGTGGCGGTGTACCCGGGGATTTGATCATTCTCATCGAAGAAATACCTCACGAAACCCTCAAGCGTGATGGTACCAACGTCATCTACGACCTATATATTAATTTCGTCGATGCTACATTAGGTACTGCCGCAGAAATTCCGACCATTGACGGCAAAGCCAAGATCAAAATAGAACCCGGCACCCAAGGAGGCAAAATTTTGCGACTAAAGGGCAAGGGTGTACCCGAGGTAAACGCTTACCACAAGGGCGACCAACTGGTGTATGTAAACGTGTGGACGCCTAAAGCCACATCGTCAGAAGAGAAGGAACTCCTCGAGCGCCTGCGCAATTCGCCGAACTTCAAACCCCAACCGGGGAAAAATGAAAAAACCTTTTTCGAACGGATTAAGGAATATTTCGAGTAGGATTAGATCGATATCGGCACCACGAACAAAAGCCAAGCATTCCACCGCTTGGCTTTGCTTTTTTGTCACTGACATTTAGTGTCAAAAAGTCAATATGATTAAAAAACCGTCATACAACCCGACCAAAACAATTTAAATCCGGGTTTCTAAAATCCATTAAACAAATAACAAGGTTTAAAAATCTCATTTTTGGTCACCATGAGCATTGAAATCGCGCTCAAAATCAAAAGAGACATCAGGATGACAGACCCAACAAAACCATGACACAGTTTGGCACCTGTATTGCACAGCTGACTTCACCAGTCAAATAGTTTAAAAACAAAAGATCGCTAGATGACTGGATGTTAAATCAAAATTTTATACATCATGAAAAAACTATTTTTAACCTTATCAGCTGCTATCGCAGTAACCTTTGCTGCTAACGCTCAAACCGAAAAAGGAAAAGTTATCCTTGGCGGAAATGTTTCGTATGACTATTCAAAAGTCAAAGATGCGGACGCAGAAACCCACTCTTTGGGTATTTTACCTTCTGTTGGATTCTTTGTTAGCGACAATGTGGCGGTAGGCACAGGTCTCGGGTATTCTTACGAAGAAAACACGGGCGCAACGGGAGCCTTTGGAAGCAACAAATTGAATGCATTCAGCGTCTCCCCATTTGCCCGCGTATACAAAGGTGATGGCGATTTCAAATTCTTCGGACAGTTATCCGTGCCGATGGCATGGGGAACCGCTAAAGAAGACGACACCAAATTGGGCAACATTGAATCCTATGGTGTTGAATTGGCTCCTGGGTTCGCTTACTTCCCGACCAGCAAAATTGGTGTTGAGTTTTCGGTAAGAGGTCTGTACTATCAAAACGCTAGCCTCAAGCCAGAAGAAGGAAGCAACACCACGACTAACTCCTTTGGGTTGAATGCTAACTCTTTGGCTCCGCGGATCGGCGTGCAGTTTTACTTCTAACACCAAACCGCTTATTCAGCAAAAAACCACTCCGGGATTTCCGGAGTGGTTTTTTTTATGCTTAGCGACCCGCCTTCCGGCCGCTATTCAAGGCGTGACCGATGTTCAACAAAAAAAGAAAGGTTTCCAAACGGGGAGAATGGAAACCTTTACTAACCAATTATAAACCTAAATTATGATGATGCAAAGATAGTGTTTGTTTTACACACTGCAAAATTATTTTAAAATATTTTATTCACGCCCTTATCGGTCCACTTCTCCCAACACAATATCGATTGAGCCCAATATTGCAATCAAATCCGCGATGAGTACACCCCTGGCCAGTTCCGGCAATACCGAAAGGTTATTGAAACTGGGCCCGCGGGCTTTCACGCGCTTAGGCACGTCGGATTTCTCCTGCGTAACAAAATAGAAGCCCAATTCGCCCTTTGGATTTTCCGCCCGGACATAATAATCCTGCGCTTTTAGGTTCACTTTTTTAGGCACCAGCGCCCGAGGGTCAAATTCTGCGGTGCGTTTCAATGCGGTGGTTAGTCGTTCCAAACATTGTTCGATGATTTTCACCGATTCCTTAATTTCATCTACCCGAACCTTGAACCGATCCCAGCAATCACCCAGACTGCCCATTTCTCCCCGGCCGACTGGAATGTCAAATTCGAGTTCCGGATATACCGAATACTCGTCCACTCTTCTCAGATCCCACTTCACGCCCGAGGCGCGCAGCATCGGACCCGAACAGCCATAGTTGATCGCCACATCCGCGGGCAATACCCCAATGTTGGCCGTGCGCGAGACAAAAATCTGATTCGTGGTCAGCAACTCATCCAGTTCAGTCAGCTTGGGTTTGAAGTACCTTATAAACTCGCCGCAGCGCGTCTCAAAATCCACAGGCAGGTCATAAAACAATCCACCCACCCAAATATAGTTATACAGCATCCTCGATCCGGAAACCCATTCGAGCATGTTCATGATGTGTTCGCGGTCCCGAAAACACCACATAAAAGGTGTAAATGCGCCGATATCAATACCGTATGTACCTATTGCGATCAAATGGGAGGCAATGCGGTTGAGTTCGCATACCAACACCCGGATGTATTCAATCCGTTTCGGCAGCAGCTTTTCGATACCGAGCATACGCTCTACCCCCATTACGAATGCGTGACTATTGTTCATCGAAGCCAAGTAATCCATCCGATCAGTGAACGGAATGGTCTTTCCGTAATTCATGGACTCGGCATGTTTCTCAAAACAGCGATGCAAATAACCAACATGAGGGATGACTTCCTTCACCAGTTCGCCGTCGGTGATCAGCTGCAGCCGGAGCACGCCATGGGTAGAAGGGTGCTGCGGCCCCATATTAATCACCATCTCCTCGGCGCCGATGGCTGTCAACCGGGCTTCGTAGGCGCGTTGCGCTTGTTGATAGGGTTTATGATTCATTTAATCGCTATTCCATGATACATCGCCGCCTCTTCATAATCCTTGCGCAGGGGGTATCCTTCCCAATCTTCCGGCAAGAGGATTCGCCTTAGATCAGGATGTCCCTCGAAATAGATGCCCATCAGATCAAACGCCTCCCGCTCGTGCCAGTCGGCCGTACGCCAAACCGCTGCGACACTTGGCACCACGGGGAGATTGTCCAATTGCCGGTCATTTGGTATAACCACCTTAAGCGTCAATTGCGATTTGTGCGGTATCGATGCCAAATGATATACGATGGTAAACGTGCCGGCGGCGGTCCCATCATCCACCGCGCTAATGCAGGACAAGAAATCAAAATAAGTCTCCGGATGATCGCGCAGGAATAAGCATACCTGGGGCAAGGATGCGGCATCTATGATCAGCGCCGGCTGCAGGCCTGGCTGCTCAGCAATTATCGTCTGTTCGCCGAACTGGGTATCCAATAGGGCTTTGATACGCGTGATGTGTTCCATTTATCTATTGTAAATTAGGGGGCCAGCCGTTTGATCTTCCAACCGCCGTGTTGCCTTTCATACACCAGCCGGTCATGGAGTCTGCTGCCCCTGCCCTGCCAAAATTCCAGCATGTCCGGCACGAGCCTATATCCACCCCAGTGCGCCGGTCTCGGAATCTGATCCGTGTCGCGGTATTGTTCTTCGAGATCGGTAAACCTTGCATCAAGGAGATCTCGGCCTTGGATCTCCCGGCTTTGCGGTGAGGCGATAGCACCTAACCTACTGGCTCTTGGCCGCGACTGGAAATATGCCTCAGACAGGTCTTCCGGCATGCGCACGACCCGACCGGCGACCCGCACCTGACGTTGCAGCTCGGGCCAGAAAAATAACAGCGCACCATACGGATTGTCGGTCAACTCCGCCCCTTTCTGGCTTTGATAATTGGTAAAAAAACCGAAACCCGATTCGTCCAGTTGTTTAAGGAGTACAATTCTCGAAGATGGGCGGCCATCAGCCGATACGGTGGATAACGCCATGGCATTAGGTTCCATGACCTGCTTCTCAAGGGCTTCATCAAACCAGCGCCGAAATTGCTCAATGGCATCTGCATCCACCTCGGTTTCATGCAACTGCCCCATTTCGTATGTCACCCGGATCGCCGCGATGTCGGTTTGCTTCGACGTCATTTCGTATGTGTATTGTTTACTGTACAAACATACGAAAAACCGTCCCGAAAACCGCTACTTCTTATAATAAGCCATGGCTTCCGGTATCAGCTTTTGAATGTTGCTGATGCGGCGTGCATCGCTGGGGTGCGTACTCAGGAATTCAGGAGGAGCCCCGCCGCCCTGGCTTTGTTTCGCCTGGGCCATGCGTTCCCAAAACCCGATGGCTTCATTCGGATTATAACCTGCCATCGCCATGAAAACCAATCCTAACCGGTCGGCTTCGCTCTCCTGATTACGCGAATAGTTCAGCAGGGCGAGCTGCCCGCCTAACCCATAAGCGGTATTAAGCACGGTGCGGGTGGTGCTGGATTTCTCTGCAGTGGCGGCATCTACGGCCACCCCACCTGCCTGTGCGATGATCGATTGTGACATCCGTTCGGCCGAATGCTTGGCAATTGCGTGCGCAATCTCGTGTCCCATTACAGTAGCCAATCCGGCTTCATTCTTCGTAACGGGAAGGATACCGCTATACACAGCCACTTTACCGCCGGGCATACACCAGGCGTTAATTTGATCTTCCTGGATCAGGTTGAATTCCCATGCAAAACTATATTGATCGCCGTATCCATTCTCCTGCAAGAAACGGGTAACAGCCGCGGCGATGTTCTTTCCAACGCGCTGCACCATCTGGGCCTGTGATGAACTTTTGACGACTTTGGTTTTAGAGTCGCCCAAAAATTCGCGATAAACCAACGCGGCCTGTTGCTGAATTTCTGTTTCGTTGACTAAGCTCAATTGCCGCCGGCCGGTCAACGGCACGGTTGCACAAGATGTGATCGCCACAGCGATCATCATCATACATGTACTTTTAGCGAGTGGGTTCATGATGCTCAAATTAATATAGTAATTGGACAGCCAATACCATGGCACGTCAAGCAATATATATGCCGAATTGCCGGCTACGCTTTTGCACGTTTTCGGAATAGGTGGACTTTCGATTCCTTGCCTTTCAGCAAACGCTCAATATTCTTCTGGTGCGTGATCAAAATCAGCACACATATGCATATGCCATACAACAATACCGATTTAACCGAAGTTTGAAACAGGAACACGATGCTAAACGGAAAAGCGAACCCTGCGGCGATGGAACTCAACGACACGTAATTGGAAAGCAGCAGTACGATGATAAACACGGATACGCATACCAATGCTGCCGGAAAATGCACCGCCAATATCATCCCAAACAGCGTTGCCACTCCTTTGCCTCCCCTGAACCCCGCAAAGACGGGGAACAGGTGTCCCACGACGGCAATGACGCCCAAAGCCAATTGGTAGTTGACAAACTGCGCAGTAGCGAGCGGACCCGTGACGGAGGGTCCGATAAAATAGGCCAGATTAGTGGCTGTCCACCCTTTGAGGATATCGATGAGCATCACGGCTACACCTGCCTTCGTTCCCAATACCCTAAAGGTATTGGTAGCGCCCGCATTGCCGCTCCCATACTCCCGCACGTCTACCCCATAAAAAGATTGGCCCAGCCATACAGCCGTGGGAATGGACCCAAATAAATAGGCTAATACAACCGCTCCGATCAAATATATCGATATCATGAATCGCAAATTAACGAAAAAGAAGGCAAAAACACATCACCCGGATTAATCGAGCAATTTGGCCTTCAAACTCATGTCTAAGCTGTCTACCGAATGCGTGAGCGCTCCCATGGAAACATAGTCTACTCCAGCTTCCGCATATGCGCGAACATTTTTTTCTGTAATCCCGCCGGATGCCTCGGTGATAAATCGGCCATCGGTACGGGCTACCGCTTCACGTACGTCGGCAGGACTGAAATTATCCAACATGATCCGTTCTACCTTGCCGATTTCCAGCACCTCGTTCAGCTCTGCCAGACTACGTACCTCTATTTCGATATCGATCGCGTAGCTCAACGTTTTCCGATAGCGGTCGGCCTTTTCAATCGCTTCCTTTATGCCCCCGGAGTAGTCCACATGATTATCCTTGATCAATATCATGTCGTACAAACCGAAACGGTGGTTCACCCCCCCACCTATCTTAACGGCTTTCTTTTCCAGAAACCGTAATAAAGGAGTTGTTTTGCGCGTATCCAGCACCTTCGTACCTGTCCCCGACAGCGCATCAACGACACGCCTGGTAGCAGTTGCTATTCCGCTCATCCGTTGCATGATATTGAGCACGAGTCGTTCAGCCATCAAAATATGGTGGATATCACCCCGCACCAGCAATGCGATATCGCCGATCTGTACGGCTTGACCATCGGTTTTGAAAAGTTGTATGTCCAGCGTTTGGTCCACTTGACCAAAAATGGCGACGGCTTCCGCAACCCCCGCCAGCACGCCCGGTGCTTTGATAATCAGTTGGGCTTCCCCCTGTTTCCCCTTGGGGATCGTCGATAACGAGGTATGGTCGCCTTCACCCACGTCTTCGGCGAGCGCTGCGGCGATAAATTGGTTCAATTGCTTGCTTTGTTCTTCCGTCATGCTTCAAAGACTAAAATGCAACACCGCTGACCGAAGTAAAAAAATAAGTGCGTGCATAGTCAGGGCGTTCTCACAAAAACGCCGCTAAGATGGCTATTTAAAAACAAATAAAGCGAATAAAAGTAAAAATTGAGGAGACTAGTAAAGTGGTTCAATGCGAAATTCAGTCACCTGAAATACATCCTCATTATTGGTCAGTTTGTAGGAAACACGGAAGGTGTCCTTCGTGGTTTCCAAGTTGAGCACCACAAACCTGAAATTCGGACTGGAGTCCAGCTTGTGTGCAAGTTTTACATCTGTGGGCGCATTCTTTCCAAAAAAATCACGCAGGATGATCTCAGCCTGTACGCGCGAGTAGATGCCTTCGTCGTTCAGCAAGGTCATGTTCACGCTCGAAGAAAAGTATTTTGAAAGTTCCTTGGTATTGGCTCCTCGTATACAAGATGCAATGTCATCGATTACATCCGTACTATGGGCAAGGCTTGTCACCATCAATAAACACATCATCCCGGCCATCCCTGCCTTCTTGATCCATCTGATTTTGTTCAGTTTCACGGTAATTGTTTATTCAAATGTTAGCGGTAGTTAATATTCAACAATGTTATCCTTTTCGGCGGTAAAAAATGTAGCTTTTTTTCTACATGAAGCTTTTTTTTACAAACCTTTTGTTATTACAGATAACGTATAGCCAAAAACATGCCATATTTCCTAAGCCGTATCTCATCATGAATATTACCGACGGCCAGTCCGCCGGAGTCAAGGCACCCCATCGCACGGGCTCCGGTTTCCCGCCCGAACGCCCGGCTTCCGCGCGCCGAAATCCGATATACCGTTATTTTTCGGCAAGTCTAACCGGTAGACAAACTTGTATATGAAACCAAGTTTAGCTAAGTTTGCCGTTGTGAAGAATAACAAAAAAGTAGCGCTTATAATCTTAGATGGCTTGGGTTATGGCAAAGAAGATCAGTCAAATGCCGTCCTCGCGGCAGATACTCCCTACCTTGACGAATTATTTTCCCGTTACCCCCATTCAACGCTCGAAGCCTCCGGAGAAGCCGTTGGGCTTCCGCAAGGGCAAATGGGCAATTCGGAAGTCGGCCACATGAATCTCGGTGCCGGAAGGGTGGTCTACCAAGAGCTTGGCCGCATCCACAAAGCGGTTAAAGACGGCGAGTTTAACGAAAACAAGACCTTACAAGACGCTTTTCAATACGCAAAAGCCAATGGAAAACAGGTGCACTTCATCGGTTTATTATCCGACGGCGGGGTGCATGCCCATACCACGCATTTGAAGGGGCTGTGTGATGCTGCGAGGAATGCCGGATTGAGCAGCGAACAGGTATTCATCCACGCATTTCTGGATGGACGTGACACCGATCCTCACTCAGGCATCGGCTACATCAACGATCTAGAACAGTACCTCCAAACCAGTACGGGGCGATTGGCATCGGCCATCGGCCGGTACTACGCGATGGATCGCGATAACCGCTGGGAGCGCGTCAAGCAGGCGTATGACCTGTTGGTACACGGTATCGGCACGTCAGCGCAGGATCTGGCCAGTGCCGTGCGGCATTCGTATGATGCCGGTGTCACCGATGAGTTTGTAAAACCGATCGTCAAAACAGACCCGTATGGCGCACCGCTCACCACCATCAAAAACGGAGATGTGGTGGTTTGTTTCAACTTCCGCACCGACCGCGGCCGGGAAATTACGCTCGCACTCACACAGAAGGCATTTGCCGAATACGGGATGCATCCATTGGATTTGCATTACCTCACGATGACCACCTATGATGAGACCTTCAAGGGTGTCCAGGTCTTGTTCGTCAAGGATAACCTGTCCAATACCCTGGGTGAAGTGCTCGAAGCCAACAAGCGGACACAGACGCGCATTGCCGAGACCGAAAAATACCCACATGTGACATTTTTCTTTTCGGGTGGACGCGAACAGGCGTTCCAGGATGAAAACCGGATCCTCATTCCCTCGCCCAAGGTGGCCACGTATGATCTGCAGCCCGAGATGAGCGCGCAGGGCGTGGCAGATGCCATCTGTGAGGATATCACCAACCGGAAACCGGATTTCATTTGCCTCAATTTTGCAAACCCCGATATGGTGGGGCACACCGGCGTATTCGAGGCGGTGGTCAACGCGGTGGAAACGGTAGACCGCTGCACCCGGCAAGTGGTGGAATGCGGACTGCTCTCGGGTTATACGTTTATCATTATCGCTGACCACGGCAATGCTGAATTCATGATCAATGATGATGGGTCTGTCAACACCGCACACACCACGAATCTGGTGCCGTGTATACTGATTGACGACGATTACACTGCTGTATCGGATGGCAAATTAGGCGATATCGCACCGACGATACTGAAGATCATGGGGTTGCCCATCCCCGCGGAGATGACAGGAAACACATTGGTTTAAATCAGGATATGCGCTATCGCGACACGGTTTTCGGCGCATGTTCGGCTGGCGCCATCTTGGCTTGGAGCTTATCCTGTGCACCACCGGATGTGGAGGGTATCCGTCAAACAGCTCCTTACTTCAGCCTGGAAAACTATTTCCGCCAAGAGGCGGAGCGATTAGACCGGCAGGCACCGCAGATCCACAAGACCGTATCCAAAAACGGCGAGGCCGAAAGCCGCGATATCCGGATTGATGACTGGCAAAAGGAGCTCGCCTTATTTAGTGATGCAGATATCAACAAGCCAGCGTGGCAGGGCAGCTATCAGCGGGATAGCACCCATTCCACCCTTACCTATACCCGCATAGACCCTGCATTGCGTACCGAACGGATCATCGTAGAAAAGCATACCGATGGTACCGTCAAGCACATCCATGTAACCAATCGGGTCGACAACATGCTTTACAACACCCTGGAAGAACTCGACTATTATCCCGATTCGTTGTACCGCATCAGCAAACAGCAACAGGTACGCATCATTGGAAAAACCGATTACACCGTGATCGGCCAGATGCCATAAAAAAGGCTTCGACACATCTGCCGAAGCCTTTCTATTTTTTTTTACGGGGAAGATCTATTTGAGGTTATCCCGGTATATTTTTGCCTTCTTGATTTCCGTTTGGATATCTTTTTTGCCGGGGGTCATGCCCAGCACCCGTTCGAAATCCGCGATGCTCTTGTCATAAGCCGATGTCGCCGCCGCTTTATCGTAATTGGCCGTTCCGGAGGTTCCAAGCAATATACCCAAGTCGCGATAGGCAATGCCCCTGTTTTGATAATACTTCACGTCACCCGCGTTTAGCTCAATGGCTTTGGTATAATCGGCAATGGCCGCCGTCAGCATTTTTTCCCGACTGCTGGAACTGATCTTCATATCGGTTTCTACCGCCAGGATATTACTGGCTTTCCCCCGATAGTAATATGCCGACTCATGATCCGGAAGCAACTGCACCACTTTGCCAAACGATTCCAACGCTTTCCGGTATTCCCCGATCTGATATTGCGAATACCCCAACATGTACATCACGTCCGGATCGCCCGCTTCCGCTGGAAGCGCTTTCTGTAAATGATTGGCGGCCGCTTTAAAATCACCATCGATCAACGCTTTTTGTCCCAACCGCACGTTGGGATTGCTCGGGGCCGTTTCTGTTGTCTGGCCGTGCGCAGCCAATACCGTCACACACAAGACTCCGCCCAGTACACTTCGATTAAATTTTTTAAGAAACATGTTCAATTTATTCATCACTTTTAAATTATAAAAAAATCCGGTCTGCACGACTGCTCCATCACCAATACGAGGTCACCCTTGCAATTTCCGTGCTACAAAATCGCCCTACGTACAAACATACTCATAATTGCGTTCAAATACAATTTGCTCCGGTGCCACACCGTAGACGCTTTTACTTAAAACTTGAAAAGAATTATTTTATTATTCCTGCCCCCGCTTTCTTAAGCCTTTTTATATATTAGCGTTCATATTGCCCAATTAATACCGGCCGTAAACGTGCCATATGCTGCCCAAGCAGCTGACTTTTTTTCAGCAAGCATGCCTTATTAGCGAAATGTTTGGAAAGCGAGGTATTGGCATAGGCATTGCGATTGATAGTAAACGCATATAGTTTAAGGTTCGCACGATTGATGGCTGCCAATATGGCGCCAATAACGATAAGAAGATATACATGAGCAATTTTGATCCATTCGATTTTAACCAGGCAATACCCATCATCAATGAAGACACGGAATTCTTTCCCCTGTTGAGCCAGCAAGATGAGGATGAGATGAGCAATGCCGACTTGCCGGAGTCGCTTTCCATCCTGCCCTTGCGCAATACCGTCTTGTTCCCCGGCGTGGTCATCCCCATCACCGTAGGCCGGGATAAATCCATTAAGCTGGTCAAGGACGCCTATAAAGGCGATCGCATCATCGGCGTGGTGTCGCAGCAAAATATGGCGATAGAGGACCCGACGTTTGAGCAGCTCAACAAGGTTGGCACGGTGGCCATGATCATCAAGATCCTGCAAATGCCCGATGGCAACACCACCGTGATCATCCAGGGTAAGCAGCGTTTCAAATTGCGTGGCCTGATCCAGGCTGAGCCATACATCAAGGCCCAAATCGAACGGTTTGAAGAGAAAAAACATAAATCCACCAGGGAGTTTAATGCCTTTATCTCATCCATCAAAGAGATGGCGTTGCAAATCATCCAGCTTTCGCCGCACATCCCCAGCGAAGCAGGGATTGCCATCAAAAACATCGAAAGTCCGGCATTCCTGATCAACTTCATCTCCTCCAACCTCAATACGGATGTGCAGTTCAAGCAACAATTGCTCGAAATTGCAGACTTGGATAAACGGGCATCAAAAGTATTGGAACAGCTTAACCTGGAACTTCAATTGCTGGAGCTTAAAAACCAGATACAGAATAAAGTCAGGGGCGATTTAGACAAGCAGCAGCGCGACTATTTCCTCAATCAGCAATTGAAGACGATTCAGGAAGAGCTGGGCGGCAACACGCCCGACCTGGAGATGGAAGATCTGCGCAAGCGCGCCAAGGCCAAAAAATGGTCAAAAGACGTCCATATACATTTCACCAAGGAGCTCGATAAGTTAGCGCGCATCAACCCGGCGGCCGCGGATTATTCCGTGCAGGTCAACTACCTGGAACTGCTGCTCGAACTGCCTTGGGAAGCGTTCACCAAAGATAACTTCGATCTGCACCGCGCACGGCGCATTTTGGACCGCGATCACTATGGCTTGGAGAAGGTAAAGAAGCGGATCATTGAATACCTCGCCGTATTGAAGTTGAAAAGCAACATGAAGGCGCCCATCCTCTGTTTGGTGGGGCCTCCGGGCGTGGGGAAAACATCACTGGGCAAATCCATCGCGAAGGCGCTTGGTCGTAAGTATACACGGATGGCCCTCGGCGGCATCCGGGATGAGGCCGAAATCAGGGGGCATCGGAAAACATACATCGGTGCCATGCCCGGACGCATTATCCAGTCGCTGAAGAAAGCCGGCGCGTCAAACCCGGTGTTTGTCCTTGACGAAATCGACAAAGTAGGGAGCGACTTCCGGGGCGATCCCTCTTCTGCGCTGCTCGAGGTGCTTGATCCTGAGCAAAACAATGCGTTTTACGACCATTATGTCGAGCTGGACTATGACCTGTCAAATGTACTGTTCATCGCTACGGCCAACTCATTGAGCAATATACAACCTGCGCTGCTCGATCGTATGGAGATTATCGAGGTCAACGGCTACACCATTGAGGAAAAAATCGAAATTGCCAAGAAACACCTGATCCCCAAGCAGCGGGAACAGCACGGCCTTCAGGCCATCGACGTCTCGATCCGCCCCAAGGTAGTGGAGAAGATCATTGATGAATACACCCGCGAATCGGGGGTTCGGGGATTGGAGAAAAAAATCGGCTCCATCGTGCGCGGCATTGCTACGCATATCGTGATGGAGGATCCGCTGCCGAAACAGATCGACGCTGAGGCCGTCGAGCGGATCCTCGGTGCTCCGATATTCGACAAGGAATTTTATGAAAGCAATGAAGTGGCCGGCGTGGTCACCGGATTGGCGTGGACCCAAGTTGGCGGTGATATCCTGTATATCGAATCGAGTTTGAGTCCGGGAAAAGGCAAACTGACCCTCACGGGCAACCTGGGCGATGTCATGAAAGAGTCGGCAAGCATTGCCCTGGCTTATCTTCGGGCCAACGCGGATGAATTCGGGATTGACTATGCCGTCTTTGACAAGTGGGATGTGCACATACACGTACCTGCAGGCGCTACGCCCAAGGACGGTCCATCGGCGGGTATTACGATGCTCACCGCCCTGGCTTCAAGCTTCACCCAGCGCAAGGTCAAGGATAAACTGGCCATGACCGGCGAAATCACCTTGCGGGGCCGGGTACTGCCCGTGGGCGGCATAAAGGAAAAGATTCTGGCTGCCAAACGGGCCAATATCAAGGAGGTGATCCTTTCGAAAGCCAACCGGAAAGATGTGCTCGAAATCAAAGAAAGTTATATCAAGGATCTATCCTTCCATTACGTCACCGAGATGCATGAGGTGGTTAATATTGCATTGCTGAAGCAACAGGTCAAAAAGCCGAAGAAGCTGGCGTTGGCGGAAGTCTAAATTAATTATTATCTTAGCTTCATGCTTACAGAGTCGCTGATTATATTAGCGTTAATCCTTTTGAATGGCATTTTTTCCGCTTCCGAGATCGCCATTGTATCGAGCCGGAAGGCGCGCCTGCAGGTGCTCGCAGACCGGAAGAACGCCGCCGCCAAACAGGTCCTGAAGCTGAAGGATTCGCCCAACAGATTCCTCTCAACCGTACAGATCGGCATTACGCTCATCGGCATCCTGACCGGTATTTTCGGGGGCACCACCATCGCCCAGCGCTTAGATGTTCACCTCTCCGAGGTGGCGTGGCTGGATGGTTATAGCTCCCAGATTTCTGTGCTCATCGTGGTCATCTGCATTACGTTCTTTACGCTGGTATTGGGCGAATTGGTACCCAAACGCATCGGCCTGGCCATTCCGGAGAAATACGCCATGGTCGTGGCCTTTCCCATGCATGTTGTCAGCCGAGTAGTCGCGCCTTTTGTATGGCTGCTTAGCGCCACCACCGAAGGGATCGTCAAATTGCTCCGCATCAAGACGTCCCAACACGCGGTAACCGAGGAGGAGATCAAGGCATTAGTGGATGAAGGGGCTGATATTGGAGCGATTGAACACATTGAACATGAAATTGTCGACCGTGTTTTCAGTCTTGGTGATAAAAGGGCGGTCAATTTGATGACCCACCGCAGCAACATCGTGTGGCTGGATATCGATGACGGATATGAAGAGCATAAGCGAACCATTCTGGACAGCGGGCATACCGTGTACCCTGTATGTAAAGGCGGGCTGGATCAGATCATCGGGATGGTGCATATCAAATTCCTGCTCAAGCAATACCTGGTCGAGCAACCGATCAACCTCACGCAGCTGACGCAGCCCGTCAATTATGTACATGAAAATAGCTCTGCTTATAGTATACTCAACAAATTCAAGGATTCCAAAATACACCAGGCCGTCGTACTTGATGAATACGGATCATTGCAAGGCATTGTCACCATCAATGATATACTCAGCAGTCTTGTCGGGGATATTTCAGACGGCGACACGGCCGAGCGACCTGAAATGGTAACGCGCGAGGATGGCAGCATGCTCATCGACGGGCAGTACCAACTCGACAACCTGTTTACGGTACTCAACATCGACGCCTCAGAAGAAGAAGAAAACGGCCTAGGAAACATCAATACCATCGCCGGGCTCGTCCTCCTGAAACTGGGCCACATGCCGACCGCCGGCGAACGGATGCAATGGCAGAACTATGAGTTTGAGGTGATGGACATGGACGGCAACCGCATCGACAAGGTATTGGTCACCTTCCTCGGATAATCAATAAATTGCAAACATTTTTGACGCCATAATGCTTATAGGTATATGATGGCTTATCAAATTGCAGTTTATGTAGGGAGCCTCAGGCAGGCTTCTTTTAACCGGAAAACCGCGAACGCACTGATCGCGCTCGCACCAGAATCGCTCCAGCCCGAGCTCATGGATATCAGCAAATTACCGTTCTATAACGAAGATCTTGACGATTCGCCCCCCGAAGAATGGGTACTTTTCCGCAATCAGCTCAAGGCTTGCGACGGTATTTTGTTCGTGACGCCTGAATATAACCGGTCGATACCCGGTGTCCTTAAAAATGCACTAGACGTGGGGTCCCGTCCCTACGGCGCGAGCGCATGGAATGGCAAACCGGCGGCAGTCGTGAGTGTATCGCCCAGCGCCATCGGCGCGTTTGGCGCTAACCATCACCTGCGGCAGGCGCTGGCGTATCTCAATGTACCCACCATGGCACAGCCCGAGGCCTATATCGGCCATGCAAACAAACTCTTCGGAGATGACGGAAGCCTTGTCAATGCTTCCACCACGAAATTCCTGCGGGATTTCATGGAAGCCTTTGCATCATGGGTAGCCACGATAAACGGCTAAAACCCGCTGCTTCCGTTAAATAATACCTTTGGCGGCCAGTTCCGCTTCCATTTCCTGCTGGAGGGCCAATGCCTCCAGCCGTGCTTTTTCGGCAAAATCGGCTCCTTTAGACGCGTAGATGATAGACCGTGAGGCGTTTACCAGCAAGCCGCAGTCGGCGTTCATTCCGTATCGACAGACATCGTGCAGGCTCCCTCCTTGCGCACCCACGCCCGGCACCAACAGAAAATGTTCGGGCGCATGCTTGCGGATCGTTGCAAAGGCTTCACCGCGGGTGGCCCCTACGACATACATGAGGTTGTCGATGCTGCCCCAGGCATTGGTCTGTTGGATAACCCGCTCGAAAAGCTGCGCCCCCTGTTCATCCCGGATCGGCTGAAAATCCAGTCCACCGGCGTTCGAGGTAAGCGCCAATACAATAGCCCACTTCCCGGCAAATTCAAGAAACGGCTGCACCGAATCATGCCCCATATACGGCGCAATGGTAATGGCATCAAAGCCAAGTCCCGATACCTCCTCTTCAAAAAACGCCTGTGCGTAGCGCCTGGACGTATTGCCGATATCGCCCCGCTTTGCATCGGCGATGCTCAAGCAGTTCTTGGGCAGTGCCGCCCATGTCTTCTGTAAGCTTCTCCAGCCCGCTACGCCCCGACTTTCATAAAATGCGATATTAGGCTTATAGGCCACACATACATCGGCCGTAGCCGCGATGATCTGGCGGTTGAATTCAAAAACCGGATCTTCACCATCAAGCAGGTGTTCCGGGATTTGGTCAATATCGGTATCGAGGCCCACGCATAAAAAAGAGCGCTTCGTTTTGATTTGATGGATGAGTTCCTGCCGGGTCATGCTACTACTTACGCGTTTGTTCGCGCAAACCTAAGACAAATGTCGCTGTTAAAAAAATAAAAACCGTACATTTATCATTCCAATCATGACGAACATCTTTATCACCCGAGCAGTCCCCGAAATCATTAAACAAGCATTAACTGATCACGGCTATACCCTTTCCGAATGGACAGCGAAACGTGACCTGTCCCCCGACGAATTGATCCAGCATACCCTGGACAGTGATGCATTATTCAGTGTCGGCGGGAATCGCATTGACAAGCATTTCCTGAAGGCTTGCAGCCACCTCCGCGTCATTGCAGTGTGCAGCGTAGGGTACGACCACGTCGATGTGGCGGAGGCCACCATGCTTGGCATTCCGATCGGCAATACGCCCGGTGTACTGAGCAAAGCGACGGCCGACACCGCCTTCCTGCTGATGCAGAATGTCGCGCGCAAGGCCATCCATAAACACAAGGAAATTCTACGTGGCCATTGGGGGTTTTTTGACCCCATGGCCGATCTTGGGGTAGACCTGCAAGGCAAAACCCTCGGCATATACGGATTGGGGCGCATTGGTTATGAAATGGCCAAGAGCTGCCATTATGCCTTTGATATGCCCGTCATCTACCACAATAGAGGGCATAACGAGTTGGCCGAAAAAGCGCTGGGCGCTCGTCGGGTTTCGTTTGACGAATTGCTACAGCACAGCGACGTACTCAGTGTACATGCCAACCTCAGCAGCGAGACCAAAGGCATATTTAATCGCGATGTGTTTTCCAACATGAAAAGATCCGCCATTTTCATCAATACGGCAAGGGGGGCCTTGCATCAGGAACAAGACCTCCTCGAGGCATTAGAACAGGGGATGATCTGGGGTGCCGGTCTAGACGTTACAGATCCCGAGCCAATGGCCCCTGATCATCCGCTCCTCGAGCTGCCTAATGTAGCCATCTTGCCCCACATTGGCTCGGCAACACTTGAAACCCGAATGAAAATGATGCAGCTCACGGTCGAAAACCTCCTCGCGGGTCTCCAAGGCAACCCCCTGCCTTACTGTGTCAATCCAGCAGTATACGGCCGATAAGGGGTTATTCCGCAATCAGTTTATGGATAAATTCCGCAACTTCCGGTCGACTATAGTCCGCCATGCCTTCATGGCGTGTGGCTACCTGCCCTTGCTTATCGAGGATGAGCGTCGTGGGGATAGCGCTGCCCAGCCAATTTCCGGGAATTTCCCCCGACGGAACGTGTATGGGTAAACTCAATTTCTTGCTATCCATGAATTGCTTTGATTTTTCGTATTGGTTGTCTACATCTACCATCACGAAGACGACCTGCTCATTGTCCTTAAACTGCTGATACAATTTATCGATGGAAGGCATCTCCGCGATGCAAGGCGGACACCACGTCGCCCAGAAATTGATAAACACCACCTTTCCTTGCTGATTGGCCGCATCGATACGATGACCTTCACCATCGGTAAAAAACACGGACGGCTTGCCTGTTGCCCCGGCCGATGGCTGCGCCACCTGATCCGCACCGGCGGTGAGGTCGGGCTTATACAGGCCCATGGCCATCAAACCCCGGCTTACCCACGCGCGCGTGTCTGGCGTCAATGCCAGCACAACAATGAATAACCCCAAAACAATGGTGACAATCGTTGAAACGCTAATCTTCTTCATACCGATGATACAGGTTCGTCAACACAAACATAGGCAAAAAAACCGTATCTCCCTTACATCTCTCCTTCGACGCCCAACCCGAATAACGCGAAGTCGTATCGTACCGGGTCATCAGCATCCAAGCGCCGGAGGTTTTCCGTCAGCTCCATCGCGGTTTTCCAATCAGACTGCTTCCGTTGGATCAACCCCAATCGCCGTGCAACCCGTTCGACGTGTACGTCACACGGACAGATCAACTGTGCGGGTGTTAGCCGCGTCCACAAGCCAAAATCCACCCCCCTATCGTCCTGGCGGACCATCCACCGTAGGAACATGTTCAGGCGCTTGCATGCCGAATGTTGCTGCGGCGCACTGATGTGCTTGCGTGTGCGCGCGGGATAGTCCGGTAGGCTGAAAAAATAAGCACGGAAATTATTCAACGCCTGCTCCACCCCGAAGGCAGCCCCCTGTAGCCGGTCCATATAGCAAACCGAAGAGGAAAGCCCTATCCCCTCCTCAATCACCGGAAACACCTCCAAGTACTCCTCCCGAAATTCAGTGTGAGTCGCACGGGGGATAAATGCATCCTCCAGCGAATCATACCGCCCGTAATGCGCGCGAAAAAAATGAATGAAGTAAAGCAGGTCCGTGTCATTAAACGTGCGGTGCTTGAACCCCAGCAAATGCTTGAGGTCATGCGGTTGATGGCGTTGCACAAAATCAAAAGGCGCACCATCCATACGGGCGATCAGCTCCGTGCACTTATTGATGATCGTCTTCCGCTGTCCCCACGCCAGCACCGCTGCAAAGAACCCCATGATCTCCACATCTTGCCTGCGTGTAAACCGATGCGGAATGCATATCGGGTCACCATCAATAAACGCCGGCCGGTTGTATTCGTCTACCTTGCGGTCCAGAAAATCTTTGATATCGAACGACATTACCCCAACGCCTGCGCTAAATCCGCCAATAGGTCATCAATATCTTCCACGCCCACACTGATGCGGATGAGGTTATCTACCACCCCCGCTTTCTCCCTGATCTCCTTAGGTATCGAGCCATGGGTCATCGTGGCCGGGTGATTGATGAGCGATTCCACCCCGCCGAGCGATTCCGCCAGCGTAAATACCTTAAAAGATGAGGCTACGCTGAACGTATCCGCCAGCGATGCGTTTTTCAACACAATCGATATCATTCCACCGAAATCACGCATCTGTTTCCTAGCGATGGCGTGACCGGGGTGGTCTTCCAATCCCGGCCAATAGAGGTGCTCAATACGGGGATGATTCTTGAGGTATTCGGCCACCTTACGGCCATTTTCGCAATGCGCCCGCATGCGCAGGTGGAGCGTTTTGATGCCCCGCAATACCAGAAAACTATCTTGGGGACCCGGCGTCGCCCCACAGGCATTGTAATAAAAGAACAAGTTGTCGTACAGTGCCTTATCGTTTACGACCAATGCACCCATCACCACGTCGGAGTGCCCGCCGATATACTTCGTCACCGAATGCATGACGATGTCCGCCCCCAAGTCCAGTGGATTCTGCAAGTAAGGCGAGGCAAAGGTATTGTCCACCGCAAAGAGTACCCCTGCGCCCTTGGCAACCTGTCCGATCGCGGCAATATCCGCCAATTTCAAGGTCGGATTAGTCGGTGTTTCCACCCATATCAGGCGCGTTTTAGCCGTTATTTTTTCGGCGATCTTCTCCGGATCGGAAGCATCCACAAAATGGAATTTGATGCCGTACTGTTCGTATACCTTCGTAAAAATCCGATAGGATCCGCCGTAGAGGTCATCCCCCGTGATCACCTCATCACCCGGTTTAAGCAATTTGAGCACCGTCTCCGTAGCTGACATTCCACTGGAAAACGCCAAGCCATATTGGCCATTTTCCAATGCCGCGATACAATCTTCCAATGCCTTACGAGTAGGATTAGTACCCCGTGAATATTCATATCCCTTATGATCGCCCGGTGCAGCCTGCTGGTACGTCGATGTTTGGTAGATCGGTGTCATCACCGCTCCCGTCGTGGGGTCGGCATGCTGTCCGGCGTGGATAGCCTTTGTTGCGAATTTATATCCCATGGTTATTGCAAATTTCTGATGTGCGGAATGCGGCAAAGTGACCCATCAATAAGCCTTCGCAAACAACACCCGCTGTGTAGAGGGTTTCCCCGTGCGTATGCAGGTACCCGCTTCCGCTATGTTATTCAGCGGGATACAGCGGATGGTAGCTTTGGTTTCTTCCTTGATGAGTTTCTCCGTTTCGACGGTTCCGTCCCAGTGGGCAGATACGAAACCGCCCTGCCCTTCGAGCACCTGCTTAAATTCGTCGTAGGTATTGACCTCCACCGTATTGGCTTCACGAAAGACCGCCGCCTTGTCGTAGATACTGCGCTGCATGTCCTCCAGCAGGCCCGCTATCCGATCGGCCAGGCCGGCTTGGGGTACCGTCTCCTTGGTTTGGGTATCCCGGCGGGCGATCTCCACCGTACCCTGTTGCATGTCACGCGTCCCGACGGCGACGCGTACCGGTACGCCCTTCAATTCCCACTCGGCAAATTTGAATCCCGGGCGGTGTGTATCGCGGTCGTCATACTTCACCGAAATATCCTTGCTTTTCAATTCACCGATGAGCGCATCGGCAACCGCGCCGATCGCCTGTCGCTCCTCGTCGGTTTTGTAGATGGGTACAATGACCACCTGTATCGGTGCCAATTTCGGGGGGAGCACCAGTCCCTGGTCATCCGAATGGGCCATGATCAGCGCCCCCATCAATCGGGTAGACACGCCCCACGAGGTGGCCCATACATAGTCCAGTTTCCCGTCTTTGGCAGTAAATTTCACATCAAATGCTTTGGCAAAGTTCTGCCCCAGGAAGTGCGAGGTACCCGTTTGCAGCGCCTTGCCATCCTGCATCAGTGCCTCTATGCACAAGGTGTCCAATGCCCCGGCAAACCGTTCATTTTCGGTCTTGCGCCCTTTTATGACGGGCAAGGCCATCCAGTTTTCGGCAAAGTCGGCATATACATCCAGCATGCGCTCGGTCTCCTCCACTGCCTCCTCCCGGGTAGCGTGTGCGGTGTGTCCCTCCTGCCATAGAAATTCGGCGGTGCGCAAAAACAGGCGGGTCCGCATTTCCCACCGGACCACATTGGCCCACTGGTTGACCAAAATCGGCAGGTCGCGATACGATTCGATCCATCCTTTATACGTGTTCCAGATAATGGTCTCCGAGGTAGGCCGCACAATGAGTTCCTCCTCCAATTTGGCATCCTCGTCTACCACGATATTACCCGAGCCATCATTCTTCAGCCGGTAATGCGTCACCACCGCGCACTCGGTGGCAAAGCCCGCTACGTGTGAAGCTTCTTTCGAAAAAAAGGATTTCGGGATAAACAAAGGAAAATAAGCGTTGCTGTGGCCCGTGTCTTTGAACATCTTGTCCAACGCGGCTTGCATCTTCTCCCATATGGCATATCCATAAGGTTTGATCACCATGCATCCCCTTACAGCGGAATGCTCGGCCAAGTCTGCTTTCATGACGAGTTCATTGTACCATTGGGAATAATCCGTTTCGCGGCTTGTAATTCCTTTGCTCATAGTGGATTTTTGATAAAAAAAGTTTAACTTTTGCGGATGGACGCACCGTCGAAGCGCGTCTAAAATTTTGCCAAGCAAAGGTAGTCCCTTTTGTCAAATTACCGAACAAAAAAATGAGCCGGGATTAAACCAATCGCGTTAAATGGCGTCTATACAGAGAAAAAGTGGGCTTTAACCAAACGAAAGGAACATAAACATGAAAACCAACAGATTGATAGTCAGTATAATGACCTTATCAAGCATCTCGTTGTTCTTGGGGGCATGTAGCACTTCACGGCAAGTTGCATTCCGCGACGATGTCTATAATACGGACGCCCGGGCTGTGGAAGAAAATTACCAAAGTCCGGATTACTATTACGAAGAGGAGCCGGTACAGGATGATCAATACGCGGAAGACGGATACTATGCGGATGAATATGCGGATACCAGCTATGACAATGAATATTATGCAGACGAATATAGCGACAGCGAATATGCTAACCGGATAAACCGGTTCTATTATAACACACCGGGTTTGGGATACTATGATCCCTGGTTTGACCCCTGGTACGGATTCAACAGCTGGTATGGTCCTGGCTGGGGCTGGGGCGGTGGCTGGAATCTCGGTTTTGGCATGGGCTGGGGCCTTGGTTGGGGCAGCGGCTGGTATAACCCCTATTATGGTGGGTATTGGGGCTGGGGTTCACCCTACTACGGCAGGGGCTTTGGCGGACCATACGCTTACAGCAATTGGGGCTGGGGCGGCATGGGCGGCTATTATCCCGGCTATGCCTATGTTGATAACCGTCGGATGGCGGTACGTTCGTCATCACGTGATCGGATGGGTACCCGTACATCCCGTACGGCCGGTTCGTCTACCCGTACGGCGATCTCCCGTGATGCCAGCGGGCGCATATCTACCCGTACGGTGGCCACACGCGGCAGCGCAGCTCCTGGCGTACGCAGCGGCACCCGTTCGTCGGGCGTTCGCACGGGCGAAGCCGTTCGCCCAAGCAGCGGCACCCGTGGCACTACGCAGGGCGTGAGGAGCGGTACTTCCCGCAGGCCGGCCGGACAAACGGCGAGACCAGCCGGGCAATCGACAAGACCGACATCAACACGGCGTCCCACAGGCAGCAGCGCCCGTCCGGCACAGCCATCATCTTCCCGGCGTCCCAGTGCTGAGCAAGCACGGCCATCAAGGCCCAGCAGCGTAGCGCCAAGGCCGTCATCCGGTAGCCGGGGCGGTTCGGTATCACCCCCCTCGCGGTCTTCTGGTTCATCATCAGGCGGCAGCAGCCGAGGCAGTAGTGGCGGGAGCAGCGGAGGCAGCAGCCGTGGAGGCGGCAGGGGCCGGGGATAATCGGCATCACTCATAACCAACCATGAATATGAATACACCTATCAAAAGAATTGTACTCTCCGCATTGTTGTCAGGCGCAGTTTGTATGGCCGTCCAAGCACAGTACCTACAGGATGTCCTTTGGTTTTCACAGCCCCAATCGGGTGCTACGGCCCGCTTCAAAGGCTTAGGAAATGCACAAACCGCGCTGGGCGGCGATTTAAGTTCCATTTCGGGCAACCCCGCCGGCCTTGGCTTCTTTAGCCAATCCGATGTCAGTATATCCCTTGATTATATCAATGATTTAAACAAAGCCAGCTATTTCGGCACCAATGGTCAAAACAGCGTAGACCGGATCGGTTTCGATCAGCTAGGGGCCGTTTTCCATATCCCCACGCGCAGAGCGCGGGGCAGTAGCCTCACCACGGGGTGGCTCAATTTTAACATTGGCGTCGGATACACCAAAACGAATAACTTCAACAGCACCTTAGGATATACCGGTGTGAATTCCGAAAGCAGCATCTCCGATTTCATGACCTATATGGGCGGCACGGTACACGGTGATTTCGGCTGGCAATCCGGGATGATCGATGAAGATTTTGAAGGTTATTATGTGCCCATGACCACGCTGGATAACGTACAGACCGTCTACAACCGCGCCACCGGTTTTCAGTCAGAGACCAACGTATCGTTCGGCGCCAACTACAGCAATCAGTTATATATAGGCGCAAGTGCAGGCTTCTCGCGCATCAACCATGATGTCAATCAACTGTTTATGGAGGATGGGGCTTTCGAAAATTTCGATTACATCTACAACATGAATCCTGATTCGCGGTTTGTCGATGCCGGACACGCTGACTATGACATATACAATCCCTTACTGGAGTCGGAGTATGCCTATGATGAGGAATATTGGTCGACCACCACCGGCAATGGCTTCAACGCCAAGCTGGGTGTTATCTACCGGCCCATCAGCCAAGTGCAGATCGGCATCACCGCCACCACCCCTACCTGGTATCAGCTCACCAATGAATATACCGATTATTTCGGGGTGACCAATTACTATACTGACGGCACAGAAGACGGCTTGGAATACCCCGAAGAAACCACCTACTATGATTACACCCTGCGTACCCCCTACCGGCTGAGCGGCGGCGTTGCTGCCGTACTGGGCGAAGGCCTCATCAGCGCGGATGTCGAATATGTAGATTACTCCAGTATCCGGTTTTCGTCGGTCAACTCCACCACCGATAGCGAGATGAACAGCGGCATCGGCGATATGTATAGCAGCGCGGTCAACTTCAGGGTTGGCGGTGAGTACATGATCGCTCCGGCGCTATTGGTGCGCGCGGGCTATGGGCATACCGGCAGCCCCTATCAAGACATTGAATCCACTACACAGACAGTCTCTGCGGGCTTGGGTTACCGCATCAACAATGTATACTTCGATCTGGCTTACCAAAATCTATCGCAGGAGTACAGCCTGAACCCGTATGTATTGGATGATGCCAACGAGCATTACAGCCCCATCGTGGATGTTAATAATTCCCGGAATAGTGTTTTTTTGACGGTGGGGTTTAAGTTTTAGGGGAGTGTCGTCAACTAAAAGCCCCGGAGGTCAATAACACCGAATTCTCTACTTTAGGATGACTCGGGATCAGGAGGAGGTCACTTCAAGCTTGCTTCATATAGCCATACGTTCCTCCTTCTTTAATTTTGCTCCTTCCGAAACCTTGAAGATAAGCTGGAACACCCGCTTATCCAAAAATATCGGAATCTTGTCGAGCGTACTCTTGTGCTTAAGCAAATACAAATCCGCTCCACAATCTCCTCCCAGTTGTCCAAAGAATGGCTTCCAAATAGGATCACCTTCTCCGGCTTCGTCTCTTCTTTTATAATCTCAAGAATTTCGGCGATTTCTTTTGTTGGGATGAGGGTAAGTGGGAAGTAACTGCATCATAATCCATAGCAATTGGTATGTCTTCTAATGCGGTAACTCGCTCAGCGTTTTTTCCGCCGTTTTACAATGTCCTAAGCTTTAGATCAATTCATCATCCGCCCACTTAATATAATCGGTATCGCCGCTTTTAGGTCTGGTTGATATACTTTGAATACGTTTTTACTTGTCTAATGCGCTCAGAGGCTTCTTAACACCTTTATCTACAATTCAATTTCAACACTACCTACAAGTTCCCGTTTACCATCAATATTCCTTGCAAAAACAAACCTTAAGCCACCAAACTTTAAATTAGTATAATCAATAACCGTATTCGTTTTATCGAGTTCGGCTACTTTAACGCTGTCCAACGGAGAAGCGTTGTTTTGAAAGGCTACGAATGCGAATTTCTTTTCAGAATTATCAACCCTTACCTCAATAAAATCTATTGATGCATAATTATCATAGTTAAAATTGTATTTAGCAATTCCATATTCCGAAGCAACTTCTCCAGTTAGTGAAGAACAGACGATATTCTTATAAAGAGATTCTGCTATATTATCCCAGTCATCGTAAGCCTCGCTTTCTTTCCATTTGATTTTTGCTTTTTCAAGCCATGGAATGATTGACAGTAATGCCCCTCTAAATATTGTCATTAATTCGGTTACGGATGTTTTCCACTTATCGCCCATGATCAAATCCCCCATACTTGATTTAATAGATTTAATTGTTCTTGTGTTGGTGTAACTTTTGGTCCGAAGCCCTGTCCAGGAATTACCGATTTTGCTCTGTCTTTAGTTATATCCCAAACAACTTTCCCTGAGTTATCCGTAATAAAAATTCTTCCTTGACCTCCTTTTATAACGCTATTTGCTGGGCCTGTTAACGTCTTAACTAATTGCCCGCTTCTTCCCCCACTTAGCACTATGTCAGGGCGTATCGCAAGGTTACTCGTCCCCCTAGCAATTCCCCTCGCGGCAAGCGCCCTTAGTCCACCGGTCACCCCACCAACCCCCAGATCGATCACCCAATTGGCATCCACCAGTGCGCCGCTCCCCGGTATCGCCCGCTTGGTGAACGGATCCACCTCATTGCCTTCATAGTATTTCCGATAGAAGTCTTCGGAAGCCCGCTTAAGTAGGTTATCCGGATACCCCATAAACAGTCCTCCGGCATTCTTCCTGTAAGATTCCTTTACCTCACTGTACACGGTCGAGAAAGCGTTCGCTCGGTTGCGGTCTCCCAGGTTAAGGAACACCTCATCCAATCGGACGACATCCTCCTCTTTATACGTGGCCATGCTGAGGTTATTCACGCTTATCGTGTCCAGTCCCAACGGATCGATGAAAATCATCGGGTTGTTCAGTACGTATGCATACGGAGAGAACCCATGATGATTGCCCGCCAGCGGATCCACCACGCCCCACCTCCCGATCACCGGGTCATAGAACCTTGCCCCGTAATCCAGCTGATCCAAGCCCAGCTCCACCTGCTTCTCCTTGCCGTTGTATTTATACAGGTTCATCGGTGAGCCGGAATATGCATTGCCCGGGTTCATCTCCATGCCGAACGGGTAGTAGTCCTGTATTTGCTTCACCGCGCCAGTATGGTCGACCATGGCGCGTACATTGCCCAGGTGGTCCGTGAGGAAATACTCATAAATGAAAGAACTGCCGTTGGGCAATATTCTGCCCGCTTCTGTCTGGATGAACTCGAGGGCCCCGTCCTTGTACTGGATGCCGTCCACATACTGGGTCACCGATGTGCCCAGCTGCTTGGTCAGTTTCCTGCCGGTGGCATCGTAGGTATAGGTCAGGTTCTGCGAACCCTTGACATACTTATCCGGTAAATTTAGGTAATTGTATTCGATATTGGTGATACCAAAACGCGAATTGCTGATCACGTTGCCGTTGCCATCGTAGGTGTAGCTGTTGTTCAGTGTAGCCGTGCCTACATCGGTTACGCTGTTGAGCAGGTTACCTGTGTAGTTGTACTTGAACCGATTGTACCAGCCGGTGCTGCCGTTGGTGCGGCGCAGGCTGTCGATATTGCCCATATTGGTATAGACCAGCTCCTCGTTGTAGAAATTCGCCTTACCCGTGGCGCTGTAAGCTCCTTTTTTCAGGCGGTTCAGCGGATCGTAGTCAAACGTGTAGGTCTGTACCGGGAGCTGTATCTGCGAAGGGGCCACCTTGGTGTTCCACACCGCCGTGCCGATATTGCCGTTATAGGTCCCTGCCCTGTTGGCGTAGCCCAGCTGCATGCCGAACCGGCGCTTGTCCGTCACGCTGTTCGGGTTGTTGATGCCCGTCATCCACCCGCGCTCGTTGTAGGTATAAAGCACTTCCTGCATAGCGGTGCTGCTATTGACGTGCAGGTTTTTCTGACGGAGCTGACCGATCTCATTGTATGTGAGCTTGCTCTGTACGATCTCCGCCTGGGTATTGACTTTCTTTCGGGTTTCAGCCAGCCGGCCAACGTGGTCGTACGTGTTGTTGGTCAATATGGTCGTGACCGTTCCGCTGGCAGATGCCTTGTGCTCCCGCTTGCTGGTAAGCAACTCGCCGACGAAGCTGTAGGTATTGGTTACATAATCTGTGCCGCCCAACTGGTTCTGCGAGGCGGTCTGGATCAGGCGAGCCCGGTCGTCGTAATAGCTAATGGTCAGCAGTGGCGCCGTACCGTCCGTTCGGTAGACTCGGCTGCCGGTCAGCAGGGTTTTGACCTTCTGGCTACGCGTGATGCCCGATGGCTGCAGCGCGGCCGTGGACGCGCCGTTGAATGTATAATCGTCATAATAGTTGATAGTCCGCGCGGTCTTCGAACTCCGTGGGTAGCTGATGTTGGTGTAGTCTGCGCTGCTCCTGGTCTCCCAGAGTGCTGTACTGGCCTCGCTGTTCAGGGTGGTTTGAAGCGTGGCGCGCGTGGCACTCGACGTGAATACGCCCGTCTCGATCACCCTGCCGAAGGCATCGTATTTCGTATACAGCCACTCTTTGGTGGTCTTGGCCCGCTGGTTGGCATCCTGTGTCAGTACTGACTGGTCATTCTTGTTGTAAACAATATATTCCCAGCCTTTTCCGGGGATTTTTTGCTCCACTACGCGGCGTTTTTCATCGTATTTGTACCCGTAAATGTAATTCGTGAAATTGGCATCGCTCTCCGTAAAGCTGCTTGCTGTCACCGCGGGTGGAACCACGTAACGGAGATCTCCGAAATCATCGTACACGTAATAGGTATTCAGCTGGCTGCTCCCGTTCCATGACCGCTTCAGTACCAGCCGGTCATCAAAATCCCTGTACTCCTCTACGGTACCGCTTTTTCCGTTGGTCGTTACCCAGTTCTCATCCTTGGTTATTGTTTTGTACAGCGTGGTTGCAGCATAATTGGTCGTGCCGCTGGCCCCTCCCGAAGCGCTGACCGTCCATCGCTTGACGGCTTCTGTACCACTCCCCAAGTTGGCTCCGTAGTCAGTGTCCACCGAGCGGCCCGTAGAGGCCGTTCGGCTTCCTGCGGGCTGCCATACGCTGCCGGGAGCTCCCTGCTGTAATACCCTATCCAAGGGGCTCTGCTCGAATACCGTCACCGCGTATGGCTGGTCTGTCTTGGCTACGTGTGCGTCCCAGCCGGTGGTCTTGTAGAAATTCAGTTGATCTGTTTTGGCAGTAGTCTTATAGCTCCCGTCATTGCTGCTACTGGTCGCATAGGGCAGGTAGGACACGGCCTCGCGCCCGAATCCGTCGTATTCGATATGTTGCACGATATCCTTGTAGCCCGGGCTGGCCTTGAGCTCCACGGTCTGGATGGCTCGGCCAAGTCCATCAAAGTATTGGATGGTCTGGTTTTCCTTGTCTATCGTCCAGACACTGTTCAGTGCTCCCTCCAGCACCTTGTCCCGGAATGTTCGGGTTAGGATGTAATTCTGGTTGCTGCTCACTGCGCTCCCGACATTAGGAATAAGCTGAATGGAAATGGTCACATTGCTTCCGGCGGGAATATGGAATCCGTTTGTCAGCCTGATACTGTTCAGGGCTGTGATGGTGGTCTGCCCGCTATAGCTGGAAAGGACGATGTCCGTCTCTTGAGCCAGCAACTGCGAAGTGAGGGACATCCCCAAAAAATATAACAATATGCGTTTCATATCAAGGTTTATAGTGGTATTGATAGTCTTTCAGTACATTATTTTCGAAATCCAGCACACGCTGCAATCGTTGGAAACCATCGTATTGGTAGTATTCCTTGATTCCGCGAGCGTCCGTCACGCTGGTCATCCCCGCTAACGGCTTATAAGTATAGGTACTTACCTGTGCCTTGGCCAGATTGGTCCGGATCGTCTGAATATGCGTATTGATGGTCTGGTCGCTGACCGTTACCGAATTCAGGCTGCTGAGGATATTGGTCGCCGTGGTCCCTCCTCCCAAAGCCGTTAGCACCTCTGAATACGTAGCGTTTTCGACCTTTGCAACCGGATATTGCCCATTGTAACCCCAGAGATAAACTGTGCTTAGTAAATCCATATTTTTGATTTCCAATGGGTTGCCGAATGAATCATACGAATTCATCAAGGTCTTCCGGTCCGATGAAGCAGCTATGTTCTTACTGATGAGCTCCTTCGGCGCAAAAAACAAATTGTTAAACCTAGCATATTGCGTGGTGTTTGTGGTCAGCAGGTTGGCGCTTGAAACGCTGCCCCTGTATGTCTTCACCTCTATCGGGACGCCCACGATATTGCTACCCACCATGCTTGCATATATCCCATTCGGATCGCGCGCCTGATCAACCATGTCCTTTGCATAGATCGTCGTTGTGACCTCATTTCCATTGAGCGACCCGCTGGTTTTCTTGGTCACACTGCTGATATTTCCGTAGACGTCATAGCCATAGGTTGTTTGCTCCTTGATGGTTCCGTTGGCGCTATAGGTATGTTCATCCTCTCCACCCAAACGATTATGTCCGGTGCTGAGATCTTTCCAAACAAATTCTATCTTTTTATGCTGCTCTGCAACGGCATCTTCGCTTGCTCCGTAAATCCGGTTGGATTTATAGACGTAGTACTGCCTTATTCTGTTGTCCGCATCCCCGTAGCCGAAATCCCGGTCATGGCTGAAGTTTTTGTGCAAGACCGTATCCAATGAACTGCCGCTTTTAAAAAAGGTGTTAGATTGTGGGTTTCCTTTGCTCCAACCATCCTTGGAATCCAGGATGATGTTGGTCTGCTGATATTTCATGGGATAGGATGGAGAAATATCGAAAATATGTCTTTTTTGCCCAATTACGTTGTTTCCGTTTGCATCCGAAGAAATGGCCTCGGTCACATAGGGATAGCTTACGCTGGAACCATTTTCTGAAAACAGATTGATCATGGAATTTTCGGTCCAACGCCGCTCCTTGAACGTGGATGAAAGCAACGAGGATCCACTGAATTGCAAGCAATTGGTCTCGGCGTAGTGATAGAAGTTATCCATAGGGGGATAGGTATTCCCCGTTTCGACCACATTCAGCAATCCAGCTCCGTTAATCGAGGTACCCAATGTACTATATTTGTAATTGTGGTAAACGATCTTTCCGGTTTCGTACACATGCTGGACCTGTTTGATCCTCAAACCTCCCGCCAACTTGGTATTCCCGTTATCCTGATATCGGTGAGCCTCGTAGACGAAGTTGGTTCTGCCTCCTGTAGGATGGATAATCGCTGTTAGAACACCCTGTTTCATAGAGGTCTCATTAGGCTCCCGATTGCCCCCCGGTATGTTTATGGAAACCAGCGTACTTGCACTTGGATAGTTATTGAAGGTTGCCTGGGTAGCGATCGCAGGCACCAAGGTGCTATTGTTGACCCCGTTGTAGTACCCCCATCGATCGACGGAACGTGTTTCTCTGTTCAGAAGCGACCCAGTGTATAAAAAATTATATTTCTCGACCTCCGAAGTCTCAAGCGAATTGATCCTGATTTCATCCAAGGTCAATACAGCCGGGGTTCCTGAAGTCGATTGAATAAACTCAATATATTTGACCAGCGCATCGCTTTTGTCGTAAACACGGATGGAAGTCAACCCTTTACGTCCGCCTTCGCTCTTCGTGAACGTTACCCGGCCTCCGCCGAAACGGATGGTGTTTATATAGGAATTGTATTGCGTGATTGTCTGGACTCCCCGTATCGGAAATTGATAGCCCGGAGGCAAATACAGGTTAGCTGGATTCGTAAGTTCCAGTTCGTTTGTGGTTAAATTAAACCGGTAGTAGTTTTCACTCGAACCATTTGTAACCCTTACGGCCGGTATGGTATTCGTGCACTGGCAGGATGTGTTATCCAGCATGATCACGTCATCGATATTCCGGTAAAATGGAACTTCGGTGATATTGCTGGAATATTCAAAAGTGACGGTCCTGTTGGTCAGCGGAGAATGGATTTCATTGATTTTCCAGGCTGTTGCTACTTCCGTTGCGGATACACCGTAGCTGTTGTTCATCAAATCTTTGAATTTTCGGTCTGTCCCCCCGAAATGATACTGCAGTCCTTTTGTATCGGCTATATCGATGAAATTCGTGTGATTGTTTGCTTGGGGAAGGGAGACCTCTATCGAATCCCTTGGGATGGCAACCGGTTTCAGCTGCGTGCTGGTAACCCGCTTGAAATAGAGCCGACCGGCGGTATTCAACAACGAATAATAGAACTCATCCAGTGCAATGTCCTTTTCCTGGTTGACAACCTGGTTTAGTTGCTGGTAGGTTGGCTGCGGATTTTGAAGCATGTCATGGTAATAAGATAGCTCATCCGGCCCTCCGTTTATATTCCGCGACAACGTCGGTCCGGTACTCAGGCTCCACCCATCTCCTATCCAGTCGCCAGACCTGATGTTTGCCTTCAGGCCTGACGCGTGGTAATTCAATGTGATGGGTATTCGGATATCGCCATCGACTATTTCATACAAGGGAATGCTGATCTTGACCAACCCATTGCTTAGATCCACCGGATAGGTGATGTATTTGGCAAGTTCCCCCGCCGTCGGCGAAGGCGGTATCACCTGTTGGGCTGGCCTTAAGGTATTTTGGCAAAATCCGTCGGTGACGCCAAGAACAATGATATTAATGGGTATCATCAATACACACCGGATAAGTTTAAGTCTGACTATCATTTTATATATAATTTAGAGAACCGTATATAACTTATTATTTCCGCTCAATCGATTCTAGCTTCTCCATGAATATTTTCTTGAATTCTGCTAGTTGTTCATCCTTCTCAATCAAATACAGCGTCAGCTCCTCCACCTTCTTCAACAACAGCAGATTCATCTCGGCCAGGTCCAGTCCGTCCCTTTCAATATCCGCCGCCGAAGGGATTTCCGGCAGGTGCTTATGCTCCTTTACGTAGGCCCCTACGTCGGCCAGTGCAGGCAGCTCATAATCCGGCTCAAACACGTAATCCGGCACGGAGATATCCGTCTTTACTTTCACTTCCTTAGCGAGGATGTTGCCGTTTACGGCGAGTTTGGCTTGGGGGTCGGTAGTGCCGATACCGACATTGCCATTGACGACGAGGCCTACCTGTAGCGGTATCGTGGAAGAGGCGGGATAACCAATGGCCACACCCCGATACTGGGTTGTACTTTCAAGCGCCGGTTGCAGGTGAAGCGTCGCATAGTATTGTCCGAAGTCTGCTGTGCTGGCGTGGCGGGCCAGGATCCAGGCCCTTCGCGTGTTGGAGCCCTTGGCAACCCCCAATTCCATCGCGTTGTTATCCGCTTGCAGGACACCAAAAATATCTCCTCTACTCGTAGTAGAGGGGTAAGTGGGAGCAGCCCCAGTATACGTTCGGATGTGGAGCATGGCCAAGGGCGATGTGATCCCGATCCCAGCGTTACCTGAGGTCGGAAATGTGTTCTGTGCAAAACAGCATGCGCCGGTAAGGGAAATGGCCAAAGAGGCGATCATAGATTTAAGTATCATGGCTATAATTAAATTGATGTCTACGGAAACCCATAGGAGACCACGGCGCATAATACACGATGGCGAACACCTATGCACCCACACACATTAGCCAATTAATACCTTGCTACTGGAATCTTACACTTGTTTAGGCTGATGTCTTAATCCATGTAATGTTAATGAAATAACTTGAATTATCCAAGAAGAAATTTACTGAAACCACACCCTCCATCTATCGTACATCCGACCAAGCCAACTGCCTTCATCCATCGCCACTTCTTCCCCCTTCCGGTAGCGTTTCTTTTCCCGATTTACGCTGTCTCCCGAATGGGAGGTAATGACGATACCGTCAAATTTCCCATCGCGGAGATAGCCCCGCTGCTGTGGCTTACCCGATTGGTTATATAATGCAAACGCTCCTGTTTCCTGTCCTTCTTTCCAGCGGGATACCTTGCGGAGCACTCCGTTGCCATCCCAATGCTGCCACTTTCCGGTCCGCAGGCCATAGGCATAGCGCCCCAGCACCTTCGGGCTCCTGTTGGCATACCGTTCCACGTAGATGCCGTGCAGGGGATGACCATGGTATCCGCCCTGCGTATGGTAGATGCTGTCGCGGTAGTACGAATGGTAGGTCAGCTGCGGCGTTGCCCGGCCGATGTAATCCCTCTGCGTGAAGGTCACCTCGATCAGGCCATCGGCTGTCCGCAGCAGGGCTGTATTGCGGTAGGGAATGGCTTCCTCCAGGTAGCGTTGTCCCTTGGCTTCATGAGCCAGGGATATACTGGCCATTATGCAAACCCACAGCATCACTTGCCGCGGCCTCTCCAAAAAATATCGTTTCATCATCATCTGATAGCAATTATTGTCCCTGTAGGGCTATGGTACCCACCTGTCCCTGATAGCGCACCGCAATTGAACTCCCTACTTGCCCCACTAATGTATAGCCGTCTACGGTCTCCCCGGGTTTGAGCATGTATTCTTTTCCGTTGATGCTCACCAGTGCAACGGCCTTACCTCCGGTGCTGTTTACCGAACCGAGATACTGTACCTGCGACCAGTCGACATAGGGCGTTTCTTCGACATATTCATATGCCATGGCCAGGCTGTCTTCCGTCATCATCGGCGTCTCCCCGTCCACATTGTCCAGAAAGGGGTCCCGGTAATCCAGCAACAGGCTGTCATCCACCGGACGCTCGGGTGCCACCCGCTCCGCCAGGCGTTGCGGCAGGGGCATTGCGCTTTCCTCATCAGACCATCCGGAGAAGATGCGATAGAAAATCACCCCCCAAAGGATGAGCACCAGCACCAGCAGCGGATAGGTCAGCTTCTTGTTCATCTGATCACAAAATTCCGCCAGCCGCTGTATGCGCTTTCATTCCCCGCGCGATCCATGGCCCGCACGCGCCAAAGCAGGCGTTCGCCGCGGGCACCGGCATCCAAGGTGTAGGACGTGGCTTCCTGCTGTACTGGAAACTGGTTGCTGTACAGCGTGGAGTCGCTTTTGTAGACATATACCCGGTAAGCAACTGCCCCTTCTCCGCCGCTCCATTGCAAATTCACCGGACGGTTCACCTGCGCATCGTTGGCAGGGGCGGTCAGCACGGGTGGCGGTGGCGGCGTGCGATCATGGATGACCCTGCGCACAGTAGACCACCGGGACTGCGCCGTGTCGTTCTCGGCACGCACCCGCCATTGGTATACCGCCTCCTCGGGCAGATCATAGGCGAACGATTCACCGTCTACCACCCGCTCCAACACCAATTCCGTTTCATCCGCAAATCCATTCGTATCGACCTGCAAGCGGTAGTTCGTCGCACTGAAAATATCCTGCCAGCTCATGTCCACCGCACTTTCTGCGGTAATGAAGTTGTCCGGTGGGGTCACCTGCAGCACGGTCTGCGTGCTCAGCGCCGCCTCGTGTATCGTAAATCCCCGCGTGGTATAAGCCGTTTCGCTGCTGCCGTTGAGGGCTTTCACCCGCCATTGGTATTCGCCCGGTGGCAGGCTGATGCTGAATACGGTTTTCTCCAACGTGGTATCCGCATGGAAGAGCGCCACCGAGTCGAATGATGGCGAAGCCAGCTGCAGCCGGTATTGCAGGGCATGGTCAAGCGGCTCCCATAGGAAGTTCACGACATACACATTCGTCTGTGCGTCGGCACCCGGCGACAGCAGTTCCACGCCGCCATCGGCGATCGATTCTTCCAAAAAATCCGAGCAGGCGGCCAGCATGCACACTGCAAGTGTGACCGCCGCAAATAAGTATGGGATTATCGTCTTCATCATCCATTAATCGTTGACTAATCTCACCGTCCGCACGTGCAGCACCAATTCCGGTGCCCGGGTGGCGGGATTAGGTTGTTTCACAAAAGAAGCGCTCAATACCTGGATATCTTGCTGTTGCTCGATGTCGCGGAGCATTTGCAGCACATTCACAAATACACCCTCCACTTGATATTCCGTATAATACAGGCGCAGCAGCTCGGCGTCCAATTGCTGCGGTGCAGGCAGGCTACGTACCTCCACGCCACGTTGCTGGGCCAAGAGCGCTATCCGCTCCGGTTCCGACAGCAAGGTATCCACTGCTGTTCCCGCATCGTCCAGATCGAACAGCTGCCCCGCCTTGTTGGCACTTGCCCGCAGCTCCGCCAGCACCTGCATGTTGGCCTGCCGTGCGGCCTCCCCTGTCCGCAGCTCCCGATACTCCGCACGCAGGCGCAGGGTCGGTTTGAGCGCCAGCTGGTAGCATGCCACCCCGAACAACACCGCCGCTATCCAAAGCAGCCGGTTTTTGGTGCGCCAATCGTATGTCTCCCAAAACTGCATCATGGCATCAACCGCATCTGCAATGAAAACACCCCTACCTTGTCCTGCTCATCAAACCCATACTCCTCAATCTCCACATCCTCGCAAAAGGCGAGCGACCGCAACCGTTTCATCCAGTCGTTCACCTGCGGCATGTCGCCGCAGGTCCCCCTGATCCGTATGGCCGATGGTATGTGCACCGGCCGCCGCTGTTTGCGGCTCAGCGCCTCATCCCGGGGATATATGGCCAGCTCACGGAGGCGCACACCCTCTGGAAGCGTCCCCGCGATGCGATCGGCCATGAAGGCCATCCCCCAGCGGGCGGCATCGTCATGCCACAGCCCTTCCAGCAGGGTCTCCCGCTCGGCAGACTGCTTCCGCAGCTTATCGATTTCCTGCTGGATGGTCAGCGCATCACTACCTGCAAAACCCGCTACCTTTTGCGAGTAATCCATAAAATAGAAGGCATTTACCAGCAGTACCAATAGGAAAAGCACCATCAGCACCGTACCCGACCGCCGGAATGCCCACCGCTGCCGGTAATCCGCAGCCTGCTGCTCGATCGCGGAGATGGGTAGCCGGTACAGCGCAATCTCACTGATCGCGCCAAACGCAGCCGCAAATGCGGGTACGAGCCATTCATTCAACTGTTCCCCGCCAATATCCACCCGACGGGCAGTCTGCGCAGCTTCCTCGCCAAGCAGGTTGTACGCCGCGATCATACCCTGCTGAATTGTAAACCGATGCCGGCCAATTGTCCGTGATTCCGCATCGTCGGGAAAAAGATACCCCTTAAAGAGATCGACGGCAAACGGCCCCAGGCTTACGCCAAGCAGCGGAAGCCCCCATTTACCCATTTGCGCGATGATATCGTCGATCAGTTTCCGCCTCGCCACGGATACCATCGTACATCCCCCCAACTCCGCCCGCTGCACATAGAAGTCATCCACCTTCGCATTGGGCAATACCTGTTTCAGGCCATCCAAGTCGTTTTGATGATGTCCGTTATCCAGCGCCCGGTGAATCACCCCCCGGCCGCCGACGGTCAGCACCACCGGTATCCCCTGCGGTATATGCTTGGTTATCGCTCTAAAATCGGTCAACCCGTATTCACCACTGACGAACGTTACCTTCGTCCCGCTCCGCTTCACCATCACCACATTGGCCACAAACAGCTCCCCATCAGCCAGCAGCAGCTCCACCCCCGCCAGTTGCGGGATATGCCTCATGTATGATCCTACCGCGGCAATCATGATCACTTACTTATTGATAGATAATGGTCGGTTTGATGAATACCACCGAAACAATCTTGTTTCGCCCCTTACTGCGGCTGCTAAACAGCCATTTCAATATCGGAATACGCGACAACACCGGTATACCCGACGAATTGTCCAGCGTTTCAGAACGCTCAATCCCGCCCAGCACCACCGTCTCTTCATTCCGCACCCGGATGATCGATTCAAATTTGCTCGTCGTCGTGGGCGGAGGCTCGTCGATGGGCGTATCCTGTGTAAAATCCGAGATGTCGATGTTGATGGTCAGCGTCACCTGTTCATCACCGGATACGATGGGTTTGATACCGATCGTCATATCCGCATTGACTTCATTATACTGCTCGGTCACCACCGTCTGCGGGCTGAATGAACCCATTACGTTTTGCGTGGATAGGCGATAATACCGTGTACTGCCAATGCTCATCGTGGCCGTATGCCCATTGAGCGTAGACAATTTGGGCACGGACCGCAATTCCACATTATTATTATCTTCCAATGCGCTCAAGGTCACGTAGAAATTAGGCGTCACCCGCCCCAGATTGAATGCCCCCGTGCCGATCCGGGAGAGAAAATCATTGATGGACGCCGCGCCAAACGTATAGTCCACGCCCGGCAATATCGTGCCCCCGGTACGTACACTGTCGGAAATTCCCGCGGTGATGCCCGTTTTGATGTTATACCCCTTGCGGATATCCAGCATCGTCACCTCGATCAGCACCATGGGCACCCGTGTATCCAATCGCCTCACCACCTCGGCAATTTCATTCACCTGCGGTGACGGACCCGCTACCAGCAACGTATTCTGCTCCCGGAACTCCTTGATCTCGATCCCCTGCCTCCATTCCGCCGGGATCATCGCCTGTATCGTATCGATCGATCGGTTCTGCAATTGGATGACCTGCATCTCCCGCAGCCCTTCCAATCGGCGCTCGCCGATCAGGTAAATGTCATTTTCCCTTTTGTGGGAGTACATTGTGCCCCGCAGCAGCGCCGTCAGCAAGTCGTCGAAGCTCACCTGTTTCAGCCGCGTGGTGATGGTACCCTGCAGCGGGCTGAACAGGAAATAATTAGCATTCACCTGATCCGCCGCATATTTGATCACCTCCTCAATCGGTGTATTACTCGCCTCCACATCCAGCAAGGGAATAGAATCCTGTCCCTCCGTGCCCCGAGCCTCCACATAGAAGGTACCCCCCTGCCCCTCCATGCCCCCCTCCACAGGTGCCGAGAGCGGCATCCGGCGGGTGGCCAGTTCCGCATCGCTGTTGATGAAATTCTCCTCCCGCTGGCCCAGCGGAAGGAATACGAATGCGCCATCAGCCGTTTCCGCGAGCTTCAATTGATTGTTAAACGCCAGTTGGCGCAATGCCGCCGGGAGTTCCATATTTTGCACATACAGCGTCACCGTTTTGCTATTCAGCTCATTAGTCACGATTACGTTGGTGCCGGTCTTCTGCGTGATGGTGCGCGCCACGCTCACCAGGCTGTCATTTTCCAGCGATAGCGTCAGCTGGCCCAGGTCCGCATTGTAATCGGCCGCGATTGGCTTCGGCAACCGGTAATCCAGCGGGTTCAGCTGGCGGACGGACAGGATCGTGCCGATAAAATTGATGTCCAGGTTATACTCCTGCGCGATGAACAGCAGGACATTCAGCGCCGTCTCCGATTGGAAATTGTTATAGATGCGGGCCTCGATGGTCGGATCCACATTGATATTCAGGTTTGCCGCCTCCGCCAGCGCACGCAGGAATTCCTGCGCCGAGGCTCCAGAGACCGAAAGGGTCACCTTCTCCTCCAGCCCCGGCAATTGCACCGAAAGATCATTCAGCCGTTGCTCCAATTGAGCAATCCGATCCGGTTGCTGGGCTATTCCCGCCAAGGGCATCAGCACCACCGCAAAAAACAGGCAGCAATAGGTCAGGGGTAAACGTAAAATTCTAGCCATCCTTTAATGTTCGGTTGAAATTCGCAGTAATTTGTTCGGTCTAGGCTGTTTGTCAAGTTTCCAAAATAGATATCCCAATCCACTGTAATGTTACGTGAATAATCCGGAATTTCAAAGCAAAAAAAATTTCAAAATGATAAGGCTGCCGAGTTGTCGAGTTGTCGCCTCCAAACTTCACCTTCCTCTGTAATGTATTTCACAAGGCCGTGGTTCAAGTGCCAAAAGAGTTGTTTTTCTGCATGTTTATCTTTATCGATGCGTGAAATCCGAAATCGGTACAGATTTGTATCTACCTTGAACCGGGCTAACGATAATTGACTTAATTCTGGAAATCTCTCCAGCATGATGATATT
>NZ_JBLFFL010000008.1:0-97090 GCF_051400755.1 Parapedobacter brassicae | reverse complement strand
TTAACATGTCACTTGGATATTCGAATTTATTATTTTTTATCCGGTTATCCAGTGACACAGTTTAAGTTACACTCTCATCAGCTTCTGAAATTTCTCCACAAATAATCCAACGTGGTAGCCGTCCATTAGTCCGTGGTGTACGTGAATAGAAACAGGCATTGTTTTTATTCCATTATTCTCGGTTACTTTTCCAAAAGAGATTTTGGGCGAGCTGTCGGGATAGGAAAAACTTCGGGCGTGGGAAAGAGCTGTAAAGTCTATCCAAGGAATAGCCGAAAAATGGATAACGCTTTCTCCCGAAACCGCGGGTATTAAATCATTGGACTGCTGTACTCGTTCAATCTCTCTTAACGCTCCTGCATAAAAATCGTTTTCGTCTTGGCAATAATCCATATAGGCAAAACCAAAAGTGCCGTTTGGTCGGTTGATAGTAGGCGAAGCGTTTATACTTTCAAAAAGATAAACTTGTTTGTCGATAATCCTGTATCGGAAATTTTCAATTTCATTGGCTGTTTTCAATGCTCTGAATAAATAGTACAGAAAAAATGAATTGTCTTTTTGCTTGGCAATTTTGTACGCTTGTGTGCAATCTATGTTTACCGTAACGCCAAAAAACGGTTCTTCAAATTGGGAAAAGAATAAAAAATGTTCTTTTCTGTTCCATTGTTCAATATCTATTAATGTTGTCATTTCTATAAATAATTTAGAATGCCGTCAATGCTTTTCAGTTCTACAAAATTATCGTGTTTCAGATTGTGTTCGTGTTGTTCGTGTGTCCACGTTACGTGGTACGGAATATGCCCGCCATATCCGCCCAACTCCAATACAGGCAGTATATCTGATTTAATGGAGTTGCCCAACATTAGGAAATTTTCGGGCCTGCAGTCCAAATGCTTTAACAGTTTTTGATAATCGCTTACTTTCTTGTCGCTCATTATTTCGATATGATGAAAATAGCTTTCCAATCCCGAATTTTTCAGCTTCCGTTCTTGGTCTAATAAATCGCTTTTGGTGGCTACTATCAACCTGTATCTGCCTTTCAACTGTTCCAAAGTTTCGGACACGCCCTGTAATAGTTCGATAGGCTTCTGCAAAAGTTCCTGTCCTATGGCGATGATTTTATCAATCAGCTCCAACGAGACGGTGCGATTGGAAATCCTGCTTGCGGTTTCAATCATACACAATACAAAGCCTTTCACTCCGTAACCATACAGGTGCAGGTTTTTCATTTCGGTTTTAAACAGTTCCTGCGACACCGAATGTTGAGGCAGATAATTTTCGAGTAATGTACAGAATTGTTTTTCTGCTTCATGAAAATAAGGCTCATTTACCCACAAAGTATCGTCTGCGTCCAACGCTATTGTTTTTATGCTGTCTTTCATTCCTTTACTTTGTATTTTTGGCAAAACTCAACAAAGGGAAAAACCAAAAAAAGGACATTTGTCCCGACTGATATATGTTACGAACAAACCAATCATTTTTAGCTTATGTGCAGGAGCTTTACGAACAACAGGAACGTAAGGAAAACATTATCGTAAAGCAATATGCCAAAGGACAAAAGTTATTTTTTCAAAAAGAAAAAGCAACGAAAGTAATGCTTATAAAAGAAGGCATTACCAAATGCTTTTTTACGGAAGACAACGACAAAGAATATATACTCGAATTTTTAGGCAAAGGCGAAATCTTGGGCGAAATTGAATTTATCCGTAAAATCGTCTGCCTATGCAATATCGAAGCGTTGACAGATGTAACAGTTTATGCCATTGCTCCCGACTATTTCTCGGAACTTATCAAAGGCGACCTTAAACTGAACAATCTGCTGTTAGATATTTTTGCGGAACGTATTATCAATACAGCAAGTCGGGCTTCATATCAACAGCTATACACCATTGAGCATAGTTTGGGTAAACTTGTGGAACTGCAATCCAAACAGGAAATATCCATTTCAAAAGAAGATATGGCTTCGTATCTTGGTGTTACGGTAAGAAGTTTGAACAGGGCGTTTAAAAGTTTGTCGAAATGATTTTGAATACATAAAAACAGCCCGCTGCTTAAAACGGTGGGCCGTGTTGTTTTACAGGCTTGCCACAAAAGAGCGTTCCAAACCTTTAAATCTGTGCGATACCTTTTGCATATCCTTACCCACTTTCTCGTTGAGTATCTTGGCGTAGATCTGCGTGGTGGACAACCATCCTCAATCCCGACAGATTCTTGGAGATGAACCCCGCAGTTGTGCGGGAATGGGAGCGGAATCTGGACAAATGCCCGAGCTAGGTATTTATGCGGCCTAGCGGGTATGCCTGTCAGCGGGAAAGCCGGACGATAGCCGGGAATAACACCGGCCACAGAATGGTTTTTTTTCTCCCGGCTATCAATAATTGCAGCACGACAATGCTATCCGGCTCGTCATCGGCCGTGATCGGTTGCCACCCCGCCGACATTCCCGAAACAGCGCTTTCCAATCGGTTTTCCGGCGGGTAATGGAAACACATAAATACCCAGTACTGGGTATTTGCAGCTTCGCGCAGAATCCTGAAATTTACCACAACGAAAGGCCGGAATATGTTCATCCCATCTAACCTGCGGTGCTTGCTTAATCTTCCCGGGATGCATGATCCGGTACAATCCTCACGTCATAAATGAATCAAAAAAATGAATCCTAAAATTTTACTATTCCTAGTTGCCATTTGGCCGTATTTCTTTTGCAGTGCGCAGACAATTCCATTTGGGTTCGCCAAATCGTCCCCACGGTCGCGTTCCGCGGGTTCAGCTGGCAGGGACGCAGACACGGTCGCACAACTGGCGGTCGCCGGCTTAGCCATAGATTACGATGACCTGATAGCCAAATTGGAAGAGGAGGCGGAGAAACAGAAAACGGCGGCGTATTCGGCGTATAAGGATGCCGTGGAATTTTCGGTAGCTCCGGTAGATGAAAATGAGTTGCAGACCTACCGTCTGGCGGCGGAACAGGCGGCGGAGGTCTGGAAGGGAAAGATGAAAACGGTCCAGGACCTGCGTCGGCAGGTCAAGGTTTTTGAGTATCAGAAGCGTCTGGCCGAAGGCCGGATCTTTTTTCCGGTCGGGAACGCGGTTGCCGCACAGGTATATTACAATGGCGCCGCTTCCGATTCCAAGGCAAAGTTTCTAAGCAATTCGTTGCTGACGTACGCCCCCGACGGCGGCACCGCATCGCTTTTCAACGAACTCTATGCGGACTACTATGGATTTCTGAGGGTAGGATTCGGCGCGTTGATCAGCAACAGGCAGGCAGCCAGCGGAAACGGGGAAGACGAGAACAGCGAGGAAACCAAGAAAGATGCTACGCAACGCCTGCTGGGGGGCGGCGGCAACGGCGTGTTCAACGTCAGTTACCCCATTTTGGATGCAATGCCCACCGACCTCTTCTCCATCAAACTGCATGCGGCTCCCAAGGTAGGGATTGACATTCCGACGCTTGGAACCAGTAGCGACAACGTGGCTTACAACATCAACGCAGGGCTGGAAGGTTCCGTATTTTACTCAGGCGTGCTGGAGGTGCTCACGCTCTACAGCAATTTCAGGTTCGCCAAGGTTTCCGGAAACAGCCTGTTTTACAGTAACCTGGGCCGTGAAGGGGACAAAAGGTCTTTCTATTTCCATCAGGTCAGTTTTGGTATCGCCATATCGTCGGCTTTCCGTCTGGGGTACAATTTCTATTTCGGTTCGTCCTTCGTGAACAAAAACTTTCCCGGCAATATTTCCTTCACGTTTGTCCCGAACAGCTAATCCGGAACTTCCTGTGACCACAGGGGATGAAAACGATAAGCCTGGCATTTTGGGATTAGCCGGACCTTTCTTAATCGACCTAAACCCATCCTTAACGCAAAAGCAGGCTCCATATTGTGAATGGGGTAAAACCAATACCGGAGCGGCGTCCGGCAGAATCCCGCGATGCGGGGCAGGTGTTCATAAAAATTCCCCTTAATTCTCCACACCACTGGGAACCAATGCTATTTTCTGTATACATTTGTTCGGAAGTATGATGCGGACATGGCAGAATATGCGGAATATACGGACAGGGAATTGGTTGCCCAGTTGAAATCGGGTGATCAGGCCGCTTTTACCGAAATCTATGACCGGTACTGGTCCCCCATGTACATCCATGTCTATAAAATGCTGCGCAGCCGTGACGATGCAATGGACGTCCTCCAGGACATGTTCAGTGCATTGTGGCTCAAAGCGGCGGATATCAATCCCGAAACCAAGTTGTCCGGCCACCTGTACCTCTCGGCAAGAAACAGGGTATTCAATTTCATCCAGCAGAACAAAGTAAAGAATGACTACCTCGGCTCGGTGGCAGCGTACATGACCGAGGCCGGTACCGAAACAATGGACGCATTGGACCAGCGGGATATGGCCGAAGCGGTCGAGGCCGAAATCGCCAACCTGCCCCCCAGGATGCGCGAGGTATTCGAGCTCAGCCGCAAGCATAACCTGACCCATAAGGAAATCGCCGAACACCTCAATATTTCTGAACAGACCGTCAGGAAGCAGGTGCAGAACGCGCTCCGGATACTGAAGCCGAAGCTTCACGCCATCGGAGCGGGCATTGCCATCCTGATATTTATCCATTAGTAACCAGGTGGTTGTCCCGTAGGCGGACAAATAATGCGAAAAAAGTAATATCCGTTCTACCCTATACCTACGTCCTCAACTGTTTTATAACAAAAGACAGGTTACAGCATGACCAGGCAGGAGGCAAAAGCATTAGTTGAAAAATACAATCAGGGACTGGCCACTCCGGAAGAACGGGCGCGCTTGGAACGGTGGTACCACGAGGAACAGGCCGCGCAGCGGCTTTCCGAGGATGAGGCGGATTTCCTGTTCCTGAAAGATGCCATCTGGCAGGGGACGCTGCAGCGTGCCGGCCTGCATCAGCCGGATTCCAGGATGAAGCGCATCAGGTACTGGTCCCGCATCGGTGCCGTCGCCGCCGTCCTGTTGATAACGCTTTCCGGCACATGGTATTTCCTGGGGGACCGGCTTTTTGACGGCCGGTCGGGTATCGCCGGTGCCCATGACATTATGCCGGGTGGCAACCGCGCGACATTGAAGGTGGCAGGCGGTCAGTCTTACCAATTGGATACCGCCCAGACCGGCATATTGATGGATGGCGAAAACATCCGGTATGCAGACAGCCAGCCCATTGAAGGGCTGATTTTGCAGACAGACAATTTTAACGATGTCGCGCTGCCGCTGGAGCTGGCTACCCCGGTCGGGGGCACCTATCGGGTGACATTGCCCGATGGCACCGGCGTTTGGCTCAATGCGGCATCCACCTTAACGTATCCTTCCAGGTTTGATGGCGATGAGCGCGTTGTGGAACTTACCGGCGAAGGTTATTTCGCCGTTGCCAAGGATCGCAACAGGCCGTTCAGGGTGCGCAGCCGCGGGCAGGAAATCGAGGTGCTCGGCACCGAGTTCAACATTGCCGCTTACGCGGATGAACCGGATATCAGGACCACGTTGGTGGAAGGGAAAGTGAAAGTGAAGGCGATAGGTAATACGCTAGACCAGTCACCGACCACCGATCACCGATCACCGGTTATCCTATCCCCCGGCCAGCAATCCGTCGTGCGGGACGGGGAGGCAACGGTGCGCGAAGCCGATGTCGACGGAGCGATCGCCTGGAAATCGGGTATGTTCCGTTTCAGTGAGGAACCGCTGGAAAGCATCATGCGTAAGGTTGCGCGATGGTATGACGTGGACGTGGAGTTCACCGAACCTTCGCTCAGGAATGAGTCATTTGAGGGAATAGTGACCCGCCACGACAGGGTATCCGCCGTCCTTCGGATGCTCGAGCGCGTCGGAAGCGTCCGGTTTGAAATCCGGGATCGCAGGATTATCGTATTGCCTAAAGAATAAGAAATAAAACACGGACTAACCACTAAACTGAACAGCCTATGCAGGATAGACAAAAAAGCATGTAGCCAAAACAAAAAATTCAGGAGCGGTTGCAACGCCCCTGAATGTTAGAACTGGCCGGTACCAAAAAATGAGAGTGAATCAATTTTAGTTTTTAACCAGTATACAAACGTAGGCAATCTTGTGCATCCATGCAAGTAATGGCTTCCCACAGGCCCCGCGGTTGTATCGAATTTCGCAGGAATGTATAAACGTTATACAAAGGATGCGCCTTGGGTGCATCATTACAAAAGAATCCTATTCATGATGCAGTTGGTGGCGATTTTGATGACGGTTGCTTTTATCCATGTCAGTGCCGCAGGACTGGCCCAACAGGTCACGCTGTCCAAGGAGCGCATCACGCTCAGGGAGGTGTTCAGGGAAATCAACAGGCAGACCGGATACGACTACCTGTGGTCCGCCGATAAGGTCAAGACGTCCACGGTCGTGAGCGTAAAGGCACAGGATATGCCACTGGAATCGGTACTCCAGCAGGTGCTGAAAGACCTTCCGCTAAGCTATACGATAGAAAATAAGACGATCCTGATTGAGGAAAGGGAGAAATCCATCACGGACCGGGTTAAAGATTTTTTTTCAGCCGAAACAAAAGAACTAAACAACCAACAGCCACTAACCGGTCTGATCGTTGACACACTGGGCCAACCCGTGCAGGGCGCGACTATCCGTTACGGAAACCTGACCACTTCAACGGATCGGCAGGGTCAGTTTATGCTCCAAAACGTACCACCAGATGCCACATTGCAAATCCGTATGGTCGGGTTTGAGTCGCAGGAGGTGGCTGTGAACGGGCAAAGCAGGCTGACCATTGTGTTGAAAGCTTCGGTATCGCCACTTGATGAAGTACAAGTCATCGCCTATGGTACAACAAGCCGGAGGCTAAGCACTGGTAACGTAGCTTCGGTCAGCGCAAAAGATATTGAAAAATCCCCGGTGACCAATGTGTTAAGTGCGATTCAAGGCCGCATTCCGGGAATTTTTATCGAACAGGGATCCGGTTTTGCTGGTTCGGGATTCAAGGTACGGGTTCAGGGCGATAACAGTATGAGATTTAACGGAAATCTTCCGTTTTATGTCGTTGATGGTGTTCCCTATCCAGCAGAATTATTGGGCAACATTAACGGGATACGCACCGGCGGCGGTAGTCCATTAGCCTTCATAAACCCATCTAATATAGAGTCCATCAGTGTGTTGAAGGACGCGGACGCCACATCCATCTATGGTAGCCGTGCAGCCAATGGGGCCATCCTGATTACCACCAAAAAAGGAAAACCGGGAAACACCCAACTGGACGTGAATGTAAACAACGGCCGGGGAAAAGTGACGCGCACGATGGAATTGGCAAATACGCAACAGTTTCTCGAAATGGTAAGGGAGGCCTTCCGAAATGATGGTGTTACCAATTTTGACGAAGCGCCTTGGACCGAACCAAGTCGGCGAGCCGCATTGGTCAGCTTGTTGTTCTACGATCCTACACGGTATACGGACTGGCAGAAAGAGCTTATCGGTGGCACGGCGAATTATACCGATGTACGGATGGATTTGTCCGGTGGAAGTAACCATACCAATTATCGTTTGGGAGGCAATTTCAATAGGGAGACGAGTGTCCAACCGGGCGACTTCAGCGACAGGCAGGGTTCTGTGCAGTTTAGCCTAAACAATACGTCTGCCAACCAACGACTGCGGATTGGTTTATCCGCCCAGTATCTGGTTGATCGGAATGCGCTGCCCAGGGTGAACCTAACCGGCATAGCATTCGAATTACCCCCCAACGCTCCAGCGCTGTACAATGCCGATGGCTCTTTGAACTGGCAATGGGAACCCGATTTAGGCACCTTTATTTTTGACAACCCCTTAGCCCAAACAGAAGGAAAATACCAGGCAAATACGAATAACCTAATCGGAAATGCAACAGTGGGTTATCAAATACTGGATGGATTGGATATCAAGGCACTCGTTGGTTACAACAGAATGGATCTTAATGAATTGCAAACCATTCCCAGCACAGTAATAAATCCTGCAGATCCAATTTTCCCCAGCTTCGTTCGTTCAACACGGGTGTCGGATGGAAGTATCAATTCGTGGAATTTTGAGCCACAGCTAACCTATCGGTCGACCAAGGGAAAAAGCCAGTGGAATGCCCTATTGGGTTCTACGTTTCAACAGACTTCAAGGAACAGAAAAGTGCTGGAAGCACAAGGTTTCAACAGCGATGTAGTCATGGAGGACCTCTCGGCCGCATCATCGGTTTCAGTAGCTGGCGGCGGCCTTATTTCCGAGTATCGGTACAACGCCATTTTTGGCCGGTTGGAGTACAATTTGGACAATAAATACATCGTAAATGCAAATATCCGGAGGGACGGCAGCAGCCGGTTTGGCCCGGAAAGCCGATTCAACACCTTTGCATCCGTTGCCGGAGCTTGGTTATTTTCCGAAGAAAGTTTCTTCAATAAGGATGGTGGGCTACTGAGTTTCGGAAAGCTGAGGGCTAGCTTCGGGACCACCGGTAATGACCAGATCGGGGACTATCAGTATTTGCCTCGGTATAATAGCGTCACAGGTATCGACATTTCCGTACCCTATCAGCCCGGATCCACCGGAATAGAAGCAGTTGGTCATGCCAATCCCTATCTGCAGTGGGAGGAGACGCGTAAACTGCAAATTGGATTGGATATTGGCTTTTTCAATGATCGGATCCTGGCCAATTTCGATTATTACGATAACCGGTCATCCAACCAGTTATTGAGTTTCAACTTACCTGCCATGACGGGATTTAATGGGGTGTCGGCAAACCTTCCGGCTACCGTACAAAACAAAGGTTGGGAAATCACGATCAACACGGTCAATATAGAAAGCAGTCAATTCAGGTGGACAACGGGCTTTAATATTACGATTCCACGGAATAAGCTACTGGCATTCGAAGACTTGGATGTATCACCATATGCACAAACCTATGTCATCGGGAGGTCCATCAACACAAACAGGTATTTTGATTTTGCCGGTGTAAATCCCGAAACGGGACTGTACCAATTTAGGGATTCAGAAGGAAATGTAAGGTCCGATCTGGATCCATACAGCAATGATCACCGTACGATTCTGTTGAACAACGATCCTAAATATTATGGGGGTCTTAATACTTCGTTAAGTTACAAAGGATTACAGCTTGATTTGCTGTTGCAATTTGTCAACCAATTGGGTGCTAACTATTATTTTGGTCGATATCCAGCTGGTACTCCTAGTCAGAATGTGCCATTATCGGTAATTAATAATAACTGGAAGCAACTGGGTGACATCGCCGAGACTCAGCGCTATAGTACAAGTTTTTTCATCTTAGACCCACTTAGTAAGGCTTACAACGCATTTTACGCCGCGAGCTACAGTAATGCTGCGTTCACTAATGCAGGGTATATTCGACTGAAAAATCTAATGCTCTCCTATCAGATACCCCAGAAAATACTACAACGTTCGGGACTAAAAAATATTCGTGTATATACGCAGGGGCAGAATCTCTGGACACTGACCGATTATGAAGGTTATGACCCTGAAAGCAGGGGAGCGGTGCTGCCGCCCCTTCGAATGTTAACCTTAGGCCTTCAAGTTATTTTATAAATCACCTATTATGAAAAAGATGATAAAACGATATTATTTCATCCCCCTTCTTGTTTTCATGGTTAGTTGCGAAAGGTTCATTGAATTAGAAGCTCCAGTAACCAGCCAAACAATGGAATCCGCATATGCAGTCGATGGATCCGCAATCGCTGTACTGACCGGCATATATATGAGGATGAGCCAGGAGGACGTTTTGCCCGGCCAGGGCGTAAAATCAACCTCAGTAGTAGCGGGATTATCCTCCGATGAACTAAAGGTTGAAGGAACAAACGGGATTACTGCTCCTGAGCTGATAGCATTGGCTACGAATGAATTGACACCGGTATCGCCTAATTCATGGAACAACTTCTATAACAAGGTGTATCGGGCTAATGCAGCAATTGAAGGATTAATGGCTTCCAACACATTGAACCCCAATGTCAAGCAACAGTTATTGGGCGAAGCGTTTTTCCTTCGCGCATTTTACTACTTCTATCTCGTCAATTTTTACGGCGACGTCCCATTAGCATTGACAACGGACTACACAGTAACAATGGGTTTGAGTCGTTCTCCCCAAGCGGAAGTGTATGGTCAAATTATAGCTGATCTACTGGAAGCGGAGAAGCTATTGAGCGCAGATTACCTAAGTGGCAATTTCCAAGGCGTTGGACAAGAAAGAGTAAGACCGACTAAAGGCGCGGCGCGGGCGCTGTTAGCACGGGCGCATTTGTACATCAACGACTTTGCAAGTGCCGAAAACTATGCCTCGGCCGTAATTGAAGACAATGAACGATATGCATTGACCGAACTGGATGGAGTGTTCCTCAATGGCAGCCAAGAGGCCATCTGGCAACTGCCGTCTGTGGGTGGCGGCAATATTACCAATACACACGAAGGGCGTGCATTTATCGTTGACGAAAACACGAATTTCCTAAACGGGGCCAACTTCGATTTAGCTACCGGCTTATTGGACGCCTTTGAAAACGGGGATGGTCGTCGGTCATCATGGGTGAAAGAAGGGATTTCTTCGACACTGACCCCCTACGTGTACGCTTATAAATATAAAGTCGGGTGGGGCCCGTTACCCAAGACGGAGTCTTCTATGGTGGTACGGTTGGGAGAAATCTATTTGATCCGGGCGGAATCGCGCGCGCGACAGGGCGATATATCCGGCGCACAGGCGGATCTAAATATCATCCGCAGTCGGGCAGGCCTTCCCACTACAGTTGCGGCTACAGCTGAATCGCTACTTTTGGCTCTGGAACAGGAACGCCGTGTGGAGTTGTTCACCGAATGGGGCCATCGCTTTTTTGATTTAAAACGGTGGGGAAAAGTGGATGAGGTATTAAGCCAAAAAGGGTCGGCCTGGCAGACAACAGATCAGCTATATCCACTGCCACAGTCAGAATTAAACAGTGCCCCCAGTCTGCATCAAAATCCCGGGTATTGACAGCTATCAGGAAAGTTAAATACTGCATTAAAATCTGTAAAGGCAATATTTAACTTTCAACTATTGTCATACTACACAGCGCATTTTGTGATGTTTACAAAATCAAGAAATGTGAATTGCACTCATATTTTAAAATTAACAAAGGAAATCTTTAAGTATGAATATTAACGCAGTTATTTTGTTTTCGCTCGGCACATTATTTAGTCCCCCCTCAATCTATGCCCAGAAGCCCCCCATTGATTTAGAGGCCTATGATTCATGGGAGTCATTGGAATATGGAGAAAAGATTTCAGCCGATGGCAAGTTCGTTTGCTATTCCATCAAGAACCGACCCGTTGGGGGCAAAACGTTATGCCTACGCTCGATCAATTTAGATTGGGAATTGGATGTTCCGGGTGTTTCCGCATTTGAAATGCAATTCACCGGTGACAGTAAGACAGCGGTATTCATAAAAAGCGATACGTTGTGCCTATTGGCGTTGGGAACATCGGGGAACATTCATATACCCTCCGTAAAATCGTTCAGCCTTCAGCTCTTCGGTCAAGATGAATATCTTGTATATGCATCAAACACAAGCGAAAATTTGTTGGTATTGAAAAATCTAAGAACAAAAGAAGAGTTGCGTTTTTCCGATATTAAAAGTCATTGGATAAACGACCGTGGCTCAACGGTAGCGCTATTAAAAGAATCCGAGCAAGCTAGGCAAGTATTGCAATTGGTGGAAATTAAACGGAAGCAACCGGTCCCGATTTGGGAAGGGCGGGGGGTGACCAACATGGTCTTCAGTCAATCCGGAGACCAGCTTGTCTTTATGGCTGAAAAACCAGCAACTGAATTGGCCGGTAAAGCAATTTGGCACTATGCAATGGGAAATAGCCGTGCAACCTTGTTGGTGGACGACGGGAGCGCAGGTGTGGACAGCGACTTACAGCTCGGCCGTATCAGACAATTCAGCAGCGACGACACGAGGCTTTTTATTGACCTGAATGAGGGACCACTCGCGAAGGCTGGCAATGATGCGATCATGGTGGATGTATGGAACTATCTCGACCCCAAACTACAACATACTCAATTAGCCGATTTAGGACCAAAGAGTTATCTAGCTATGCTCCAGATTGAGGACAAAGCAATATTCCGACTGCAACAGGAGAACGAGTTTGCTATGTTTAGCAGTGCTTCGAATGATTCTTACGTAATAAATAGCAGTACTAATGGTGGGGGGGATATCTCTGAGGATTATTGGAATACAGCAGCGATGAGGAAAGCTTATTTGGTTAACACAAAGAATAGTTCAAGGAAAGAAATCGAAGTAGGCTCCGTGTTGTCTCCCACCGGGAAACGCCTAGTATATTTTGACAAGTCCAGTAACCATTATATGTCACGCTCTCTATCCGACGACAAAGTTATAATTATCAGTAAATTCATTCCGGAGGAGTTGACCACTTCCTTCAATTCCCGTTTTGGTTCAGAGACATTTGGCATCGCTGGATGGATCAAAGGAAGTGAAAAGGTATTGATATATGACGAGTATGATATCTGGCTGGTTGATTTGAAGACGGAAACAGCCCCAATCAATCTCACGAACAGTTACGGAAGGAAAAATCGAATCATGCTCAGGTTAATGATTAACCCCTATGGTGACAAAATCATTCCGGAAAAAGGGGAAGTATTGTTGACAGGTTACAGCCGTGAAACAAAGGAAAATGGATTTTATGAAATAACCATGGGTAAAAAAGGCGATCCCGTTTGTTTGACAAGCGGTTTGTATACTTACTATGCACGCCAAAAAGAACGAGCGCCTAACGACGGCTTTTTGCCCCAGAAGGCCAAAAATGCAGGGGCTTACCTAGTCAGAAGAGAGTCTGCCACCGAGTCTCCTAATTTTTTTGTGACAACCGACTTCAAAACATTCACAAAGGTAAGCAATGTTGCGCCAGAAAAGAACTACAATTGGTTAACGGTAGAATTGCACAAATGGACGTCCCCGGACGGTAAAGAGCTACAAGGGGTTCTGTATAAACCGGAGGATTTTGATCCATCAAAGAAGTATCCGGTTATCTTCCATTATTATGAAATCATGTCGGATAGGCTAACCAGCTATCAGCCGCCCACGACATCGGGCAATGGACTGAATATTCCGTCAGTAGTAAGCAATGGATATCTCGTATTCACCCCGGACATACTGTATACCATCGGAGACCCAATGCAAAGCATCTATAGTTCCGTGGTTTCTGCGGCAAATTACCTTTCCGGGATGCCGTTCGTGGATTCCACCAAAATGGGCCTACAAGGAATAAGTTGGGGAGCGATACAAACCAACGGCCTAGTAACACATTCTAATCTGTTTTCAGCTGCATGCGCGGCTTCTGGTGCATCTGATTATATCAGCCATTTCGGTGCGATAAGTCACGGTAGTGGTGGCCAAAGCAAGTTTGAACGGGGACAACACCGGTTGGGTGCCAATTTATGGGAACGGCCGGAATGGTTTGTGAATGCATCCCCTGTCATGAATGCACATAAGGTAACCACCCCAATTCTACTAATGAACAATAAAAAAGATACTGCGGTGCCGTTTGAACAGGGGGTAGAATTTTTTACATCGCTGCGTAGACTGGGTAAAAGGGTATGGATGCTGCAATATGATGAGGGAGACCACGGTGTCTCGGGCGAATTAGGTAAAGATTTCACCATACGCATGATGCAGTTTTTCGACCACTACCTCAAAGGCAAACCTGCACCAAAATGGATGACCCGTGGTATTCCAGCCAAATTAAAGGGGATAGAGACCGGACTGGAGTTGGATAATGAAATCAAAACTCCACCCGAAGGTGGGCTGCTAATCCCGGAAGAGAAACGCAAAGTGGACTCTCTAATGCAACGCAAACCGATTACTATAACGATTGATTAAATTCTGAACTTTAAAAAACGATAAAATGAAACAACAAATAAAGTCCTTGTTGCTGGCAGTGGGACTGTTTTTTGCCCTGTCACCGATGTCTTATTCCCAATCACAATGGAAGCCAAGGGCCACACACATGCAATCAAGATGGGCAAAAGGTGTGAAACCGGAGAAGCCCCTCGATGAATACCCGCGCCCACAATTGGAGCGGGGGAACTGGACGAACCTGAACGGGCTGTGGGACTTTGTCATCACCGATTCGATGACAACGGCCATGCCTGCCGCAGAGGATAAAATCCTTGTCCCTTATCCGTTGGAATCGGCACTCTCGGGCGTGAAGAAAACACTGCTTCCCGAACAGCGCTTATGGTATAAACGCAGCGTCAGTAAGCCGAAGTTAAAAGGCGGTGATCGGGTATTGCTGCACTTTGGGGCGGTGGATTATCAATGCTGGATTTATATGAATGGCAAAGAAATAGGCAGCCATGAAGGGGGGTATACCGCATTTAGTTTGGATGTCACCGATGTATGGATAGATGGCCAAAACGAACTGGTCGTTAAGGTCTATGATCCTACCGATAGCGGCTACGGGCCACATGGCAAACAGGTATTGAACCCGGCAAACATCTATTATACACCAAGCAGCGGCATCTGGCAGACGGTGTGGATGGAAATTGTTCCGGAAAACTACATTTCCAGTCTCAAGATGACACCTGATATTGATAAGTCTGTAATCAATATAACCGTGAACTCAGCTGCCCAAACCAGCGTCAAACTGGAGGCTGGCGGGATGCGCATCACCGGGGAATCCAATACCGTAATAACCTTTCCGGTAAAAAATCCAAGGCTATGGTCGCCTGAAGACCCTCACCTATATGACCTGACGGTAACGCTGGGCACTGACAAGGTGAAAAGCTATTTTGGTATGCGAAAAGTAGAAGTGAAGAAGGCCGACGGCGGTCATGACCGCATCTTCTTGAACGGTAAACCCTATTTCAATCTCGGTACACTGGATCAAGGATTCTGGCCCGAAGGTCTTTACACGGCGCCAACCGATGAAGCACTGGCCTTTGACATCAAGGTTATTAAGGCAATGGGCTTCAATACCATCCGCAAGCACATCAAGATCGAACCCGCCCGATGGTATTACCACGCGGACAAAATCGGCGTCCTCGTGTGGCAGGATTTCGTGAACCCAAATCAAGGTAGGCGGAAGGGGTACAAGGATGCATTTGAACAGCAAGCAAAAGAAACGATGGATCAATTATATAACCACCCCTCCATCACTACGTGGGTGCTATTCAACGAACGTTGGGGTGCATATGACCAACAGCGGCTGACGGAATGGGTGAAAACTCATGATCCATCAAGATTGGTTAATGGTCATTCGGGAGAACTTTTGTACGTCAACGATAAGCTGAGAGCGCCATCGAATGATCCCTTTGTAAGCAGCGATTTTGTGGATTATCATTCCTACCCGGAGCCGATGGAGATCAAGGCCATTCCGGGAAAAGCGAGCGTCCTCGGTGAGTTCGGTGGGGTCGGCGTTCCGGTACCTGGCCATCAGTGGGATGATCTGACCGGTTGGGGTTATGTGCAGGTAACGCCGAGGGAACTGGTCGGCAAGTACGACGGCATGGTCAAACGGCTGAAAGAATTGGAAGCACAGGGCTTGAGTGGAAGCATCTACACCCAGCCGTTCGACGTGGAAGGCGAAGAGAATGGGCTACTTACCTACGACCGGGAAATAATCAAAATCCCGCTGGCAAAGCTGCGCGAGATCCATGCCCTACTGAATCCAGGCGCAGCGGCAAAAACAGCTGCCCTTGCAGTGAAAGGCATTGATCCAGACGACACCGATACCTGCTTTCCTGAATTCATGGTGGAGTTCGAGGGAGGAAGACGGGATTCGGCTTTCTTGCGACGGCTGAATTTGATGGCCCTGCGGAAAAAAGACCAAAATGCGGCAATCAAAGTTGCAACTACCTATTTGCAACAGCTTAACAACCTTTTCACCAGGGAAAACCTATCTTTTTTGGATGCAACGACTCGGCGAAGCGAAGATGCCGGATTTAGCATTTATCGGGAACAGGGCCAGCTAATAAACAACGTGCTGGGAAACGATGCTGCTGAACGGAAGGTCCGCAAGATTATCGGCGAAGAGGAAATCGATCCGTATATAAAAGGGGAAGGGGCCGATCCGGATTGGGAAATTATAGGGCGGACGTTAAAGGTAAAGTATGGGGCATTAGGGGAAGAAAAATATAACGGAGCACGTATGGCTTGGGCTTTTCAAAAGAAGGACTGGCGGAATCTCGGTAAATTCTATATGCTCTATTACAGAACAGCAACTCCCCGTTCAGAGTATAATATCAATAACCTCAGTTGGACAATATTCGAACAGATAAGCGATCCGGAGGTGTTGGAGGCAGCAATCGAGACGCAGAAATACAACATAGAAAATCTTGATATCACGGCAACCGCCTTCGACACCTATGCAAATTTACTCTACAAAGCCGGGCGCAAACAAGAAGCCATCGAATGGCAGGAAAAAGCCGTCCAAATGAAAAAGGGCGCTTTGAATGAAAATGTTTTTGCCGAAACTTTGGAAAAGATGAAACGAGGTGAAAAGACGTGGCCAGACAGCGCGTCGTCGCAACAATAAGAATTAACTACCTATGAAATTCATGTGTGTTGACCATAAGCAGCCCCCTGTGCTAACCCCGGCGCGGGGGCGCTTTAGTAAAAGACATAAAATCAATCGTGCAATAGGGAGAGGTTCGGCCGCTTCAATTTTTTAAAAAATACCCCGTAACTCCCCACCTAGGGCAAATTCAGCATTGATATTGGTCCCATAGTTTAACCAATAAGATATGGAGGACCTATGACAACAATGGATTTCGAGAAAGCGAGCTTCAAGGACTTTGAGGACATACCGGGCGTTGACCCCTACGGTCGCGCTGCATTATGGGCGGCCTATGTAGGGAGTCGCAAGAAACTTGGCGAATGGAATTACCGGCAGGAGAACCGTTCCGGCTGCGGGCCGGAGATCGAACTGGATTTACCTGGCATCGGCCACAAACGTTTTGTGAGCCTGGTGTCAAACGATTACCTCGGCTTTACGCAGCACCCGAAGGTAAAACAGGCTGCGATGGATGCCATCCGGCAGTACGGATCGGGAGCGGGTGCAAGCCCGGCCATCGGCGGGCATTACGATTTCCACCAGCGGCTGGAGGAGAAAATCGCGGGATTTTTCGGGCGGGACAGCGCCATCGTGTTTTCCACGGGATACACGGCCAACAGCGCCTCGCTGCAGTGCATGCTGCGGAAGGACGATCTGGCGATCCTGGACATGGCCGTGCACGCCAGTGTGTACGAGGGGTGCCTGATGACGAATGTCAAGACGTTCCCGCACAACAATTTGGATGCATTGGAGCGGGTGCTGAAGTTTTCCAAGGACCGGTACCGTACGCGGATGGTTATTATCGACGGGGTGTATTCGCAGGACGGGGATCTTGCCCCGCTGGACAGGATGCTGGAGCTGTGCCGCCAGTACGGTGCTTATCTGATGCTGGACGATGCGCACGGTACGGGGGTCATTGGAGAAACAGGCCGCGGGGTGATGGAACGTTACGGGTTGCTCAGGGAAGTGGATATCATCACCGGAACATTCAGCAAGACGTTCGCGCATGTGGGCGGCTACGTGGTGGCCAGCCGGGAACTGGTGGATTACCTGAAATTCCAGTCGCGCCAGCACATCTTCTCGGCCACATTGTCCCCTGCATCGGCCTGCATCGGCACGGCCATCGATTTGGTGGATGATGAGCCGGGATGGATGGCCAAGCTATGGGACAACATCGATCACTTGCGTAATGGGTTGCGGGAATTGGGGCTGGAAACGGGCAACACGCAGTCGGCCATCATTCCCGTGAAGATCGGCGACATCAAGCTGAATGCGCAGATCTGCGGGATGCTGCTCAGAACGGGCATCTATGCCAACCAGATCAACTATCCGGCCGTGGCCCGCAAGGACGCGCGGATACGGATGAGTGTGATGGCCACGCATACCACGGAGCAGCTGGACAGAGTGTTGGAAGCATGGGAATGGGTCATCAAAAAAACGGGTCTGCAACGGAAAAAACAAGAGTAAATATAGTAAAGGATCAAATGTTTGACGTCTAATGTCTGTTGTCTATCGTCTGATGTCTAATGTCTAAAAATGGCCACGCCACGGAAGAAATACAAGGTTAGGGACAGGGATGCCACCATGCGCGCATTGAAGGATGCCGTGGGGGATATCCTGCGGGAAACCGGATTTCACGGACTGCGTACTACGGCCATCGCAAGGCGCGTAGGCCGGGACAAGAACATCATCCGCTACCATTTCGGCGGCCTCGGCCAATTGCTTTCGGAATACGTCCGCGAGAAGGATTACTGGCCACCGTTCTTCGAGCGGTTCAGGCCCACGGAACCGGTATCGGCAAGGGAAGTGGAGGCCGCGTTCATCGAACTGATGCAGGAAAACTTCCGCCATTTCAATGGTGACCGGGAAATGCAGAAGGTCATCCTGTGGCAGGCATCGGAGCACCACCCGGTGATGCGGTCGGCATCAGCCCGCAGGGAGGCCGAAGGCCGGCAACTCATCGGGCTGACCGACCAGTGGTTCATGGGAACGGATGTACATTTCGGGGCGGTGCTGGCCATCGTGCTTGGCGGAACGTATTTTCCAATACTGCAGGGCAGCGCGGGAAACGGCCCGGTCTGCGGAATGGACACCGGACAGTGCCGGGATCGGGACATCATTGAGCGCACCATCGGACAGATCATCCAGTGGGCATGGCGGGCAGCCGCCGAAAGCAAGAAAGGAACGGAAATGAAAGAACTCAATTACGAATATGAACTGCTGGAGAACCTGGCAGCCACGCGGATAAAACCGGGTAGGCAGGGTGACCAGCCTGACACTGTGCTGCTTGCCGAGGCCAGGCGGTTGGAGGCGCTATTGCTTGCCGAACTGCTCCGGTTGGATAACGAGACGCAGATGCGGCTGTTCCTGAAAACGCACCTGAATCGGTTGGTCACGCTGTGCAATCGCCTGTACGATCCGCAGTCCCCGTCGAATCCCGATGCGGAGGCACTGCTCGGCATCATGGATGCCCTGCGCAGGGCGGTGTCGGGAATGCTGCCGGAGGAAGTGGCACTGCCGGAATTGTTCCGCAATAACATGACAAGGGATTTCGAGGGGCGATGGAAACAGATGCGCGGACAGTTTGCGGATATGGGTATCGATACCGCATTGCTTGACATCATGGAAGTGCCGCTCCAACGTTTTGCTGATAAGGACAGGACAGCCACGTGGATGGCGTTCCAGTACCTGCGGAAATACATGGAGGGACTGGAAGGACTCACGGCCGCAGGGGTGCTGGACGATTGGCTGGTGGGTGAACGGCTCATCGGGCTGGGGTTCAATCATGCGCGTTTTGCGGCCCATCTCGCGCAGGGCATCCGGTCAAGGGGGGCGGTAATGGACAGCCATGATCGCCGCGAATACCTGCTCGGGACACGCCAACGGGTATTGCAGGTGCACCGCCTTACGATGCTGCGCTTTGACCGGGACACGCCACCGATGTCGGAGGAAATGATCCGCTGGCTGGACGCGGAAATAGGCGGCACGGCGGGTATCGCAAAGCGGCACCCCAACATGATGAAGCTGAACACCAGGTTCAAGGCCACCCAACTCGCACTCTGGCAGAAATTATTGTATGACCACGGGATCTATGACGAGGCGAACCTTGACTTACTGTCCGAAAAGGTGGCGTACTGTTTCACCACTAAAGGACAGGAATCACTGTCGCCCGCCAGCATCAAATCGAAGTTCTATACAAAGGATGCGGACGCGATCAGGACCATCCGCAAGCTGATCGATGATATCCGCAAGGACTTGGATGACTACGGATAACGAAGGACAACAGGGCTTTATTTCATGTGTTTGCCGGGTCGGTGGGGATTCTCACCGGCCCTTTTTTGTTAGGGATCTATGAGTTTCCCCATCCCATGGATTTCCATGAAATGGACGTATTCGTAGAGGAGTTCCCGTGTGAATCCCGGTAGGGCAAGTAAATCCTTGCTCCTGTGGCGGGCGAGGTCGCCGAGCGTATCGAAACCGAGGATCTCCATCGTCACGGTAAATTCGCGGCTCATGCCCAAAGTAGGAATCAGCTTACCCAACATGTCTTTGCCCTGATGTATCATAATACCATAGTATGTCTCAGTTCGCAAAAATACAAATACTACTAATAAGTATGAATTTTTACATAGTAATATAAGAGACGGGTATTCATTTATTTTACCCGATGGCAAAAAAGGTTCAGGAGGCTAAAAAAGTTTCAAAACAGGTCAACGAAGACCTAATCAAATTGGGAAAGCGGATCAAGGAGCTACGGACTAAGGCGGGTTACAGCAATTATGAGTACTTTGCCTATGAACACGAAATTCCGCGCGCGCAATACGGGCGCTATGAACGTGGCGAGGACCTGCGGTATACCAGCCTGCTGAAAGTCATCAAGGCACTCGGCGTAACCGTCGAGGAATTTTTCAGCGAAGGGTTTGACTGACCGGTAGACACCCTTCCGTCTAAACCATCCAGAACAGCATTTCCGTAAACCGAATCAACCAACCAACCCCATTTCATCTACTAATTATATGCATTGCTTTTCAGCAGGGTATATGTGATATACATCTACTTGACCCGTATCGTTCTGTCTCTTTCCTTTGGCAGCTTTCCACAGGTAAACCAAAAAAAGGAGGATAAATGGACGTGATGCACTACGGCAATCCGGGAGCGGAATTGGCAGAAAAATTGGAATCGGAGCTTGACGGGATAACCGATCCGCTACAGCGGCTCAAACTGGCGCTGCGGACCATCCGCAGGGTGAAAGCGGAACTCCGTGAAAAGGTGGATGCCCGGCCACCCGCCACCGCCGGGGAGGAGATTCACCTGTACAAAGAGGTATGGCCCGCTGTCGTAAGCTGGCACATCCAGCACGTGGAAGGATATGCAATGGAAAGCAACCAGCCCATCGGAAACGATGGGAAACTGAGGGAATACTGGGAGCGGGAACTGGCGTTCATTTCACGCTTTTTCGCCATGCAGCCGTTCCACTACCAGTACTACAGGCTGGGTGCGACGGAACTGGATCACCTCTACTTCACGGTGGGTGCGGAAGTGCCGGATGTCCTCATCCCGGAAGTGCCGGACGTGGACGGGCGCACGGGCACCAGGATGGGATACCTGTTCGCCAAATTCATGGCGTATGAGCGGCTGCAGGCGCAGCTGCTTGAATTGCTCCGGGCGCCGGATACCGGTCCCGCGGGTGTAGCCACCCGTGCGGGCAGGGAAATGAAATGGACGGGCGAGACGGGCAACCTGATCGAGCTGGCCTATGGCATTTATGAAACCCGCCAGATCAATGACGGCGGCGTGGACATCGGTGACATCATCGCGTGGCTGGAGGGCAGCTTCAGGGTCAGCCTGCACCGCTATTACCGCAGGTTCAGCGAGATCAAGCGCCGCAAGACCATCAGCAAGACGCGCTTCCTGGATGAGATGCGCGATGCGGTGACCCGCAGGATCGACGAAGGGGATGCCTACAGGCCGCGGGAAACGCCCCGTGGAACGTATTGAGGCGGCCGCGGAGGAAATCATGCCGCCTCCGCATGCGGATTGTCAAACATCCGTAGGCAGCCTTCCCACCTTTGCTTCCGTTATCCCGCCGCAATGGGGCGGCGGGACCAAAATCAAGAACGTATGTTACAGCAATTCACCTGGCAGCAATTCGGGATGGGGGCGGGGGCGGTCGCCGCCGTATGGTACCTCGCGGTACTGCTCCTGTATTTCCGCACCGAGTTATCACGGCTCGGCGCTCCGCCCGGAAAGGGCGCGGGGCAGCACCGCCCCGCATCGGAGGAACCGGAAAATGAGGATGACCTGATGGGCAAAGCGGTGCTGCCTCACGGCATGGACACCGTGGATGCGGACGGCCTGTCGTTCGCGCCCGCCCTGCAGCCGGAGGCATCCTTTCATGCGAAACGGCTGGGCGTGGTGTCGGACGTGATGCAGGAGCTGAAGACGATGGTCATGCTGCTTCAGCGGGAAAACGGCAGCAAAGAGGAGTTTTATGGCCTGTTCGGCCACATCAAGAATACCTACCCGGCTATCCGCGAAAGCGGGCAGCTCGCGGCGCTCACCGGCTACCTGGAAGACCACCTTCCATTTGGATTGACAGAGGAGGAAAAACAGACATTATGGGATTAACCGGCAAAAAGAGAGAATACGATATGAACAGCAAACCATCCAGCAGACAGCGGCCAACGGTGAGGGGTTGGCTACCGGCGGTGACCTTCACCCTTTACCAGATTCTTGTTGCCATCACCACTGCACTGGGGCAGGACTCCGGCGACGGCGAAGCGGGCATCCGCGAGGCTACCGATAAGGTCAAGGGCTACTTCGATACGGGTACGGACCTGATGTACGCCATCGGGGCCGTGGTGGGCCTGGTGGGCGCGGTCAAGGTTTTCAACAAATGGAACGCAGGTGAACCGGATACCGGAAAGGTCGCAGCCGCATGGTTCGGCAGCTGCATCTTTTTGGTGGTCGTGGCCACGGTGCTCAAATCCTTCTTTGGCATCTGACGAATGGAAAGGCAACTGCCCATACACCACATCGGCGGCACGGGATTCTATGTGGACGTGGAGGCCGGGGAGTTCCGTGAGGTGCTCAATCCCGGGAACCGCATCCCCTTCGATGAATTGCGGTTCAAGGGTGATCATTACGAGCTGGCCTTCGACAGTTCCACGCGCGGCGCATACCGGGGTGACCTGGACAGCGCCATCGGTCGGGCACATGTTTCACTCGTGAGAATCCCGCGCCTGTTTGAGCTGGATCCCGAAGGCATGGAACGCAAATTCGCCGGCTGGAAGGCCATCGCCAACACACCGAAAGGAACGGTGCAGCAACAGGACAGCACCGTGGACAAACGGATTCGCTGATGGAATCCCAATACGCACTACCGATACGCAATACATAATGGCAACGGTCTATCACATCAACAAGGGCATCAATAAGCCCATCGAATTTAGGGGCCTCAAAGGCCAATACATCGGCTACCTCGCGGGCGGCCTCGTGGGCCTGCTGCTCCTGTTCGCGGCGCTGTACCTCATCGGCGCGGCACTGTACGTCATCCTGCCGCTGGTCGGCACGCTGGGCACGGCCCTGTTCATCGGGGTGAATCGGCTCAGTCACCGTTTCGGCCGGTACGGGCTGTTGAAATACTTTGCGGCCAAAGGGATGCCAAATTACCTGAAATTCCGCTCACGCCGGGTGTTCACGGCACTGAAAAACGGGGGTTACAGAAAAGGGTTGATGATGGTGATGCTCTTGTCCACCAACAGTTTGTGCTGCATGTCCTCAGAGTACAGCACCTCACATTTTCCCCCAATGGCCGCCGCCACGATGACGGAATCGAATAACTGGAATTTATACCGCAATACGAGTTCGGCCGCGTATGCCAGCGTATCGGGCAATACGGGTATGATATCGCATCCCGCCAGCAATCCGGAAGATTGTTTCAGTAGCTGGTCTTTGGAAAGATCGAGTATCCTCCGGCAGGTGTTCAGGTATTCGGAAACGACCTGTGAAGGGATTTTTGGGGTATCGGCAAGCAGCCCATTGGCAATCGCCCGTTTTTCCGGCGCGGACAGGTCGTGCAGGTATATCAGCACATTGGTGTCAACGGCAAATGCCTTATTCCGCATAGTCGTTGGCCTCGTCACGGTTGAACGTGAATCCGCTAAGGTCCACCAACGAGGGTTTGGTCAGCTTTTCGATCCGGCGGAGGCGTTCGGCGCGGCTCAATTCCTTTTTTCCGGCATTGATTTCAAAGGCAAGCAATTCCACGGTCTTGCCCACCATCTCTTCGGGAAGACGCACGGTCACAGACCGTTTTTTAGGGGTTATGATTTCGCGTACCATCATGGGCATAAAGATACCGATAAATTTTGATAACGGAAAAAATGACGGACATCGGAAAAATATTCCCCATCTACAAGGTCGAAAATGACCTAGTGCTCTCCGTGCGCGGGGACATCACCGTCGCCTACGAGGCCACCTTGCCCGAACTGTTCACGCTGAGCGAACGGGACTACGAAGCCTACCACCAAGCACTCGCCAAGGCCATCAAGGTGCTGCTGCCCCACAGTATCTTCCACAAGCAGGACTGGTTCACCGAAACGGGTCACCGGGCCGATTTCGATAGGGCAGGGGAGGCCTTCCTGTCCCGTTCCAGCGAACGGTTCTTTAACGAGCGGCCGTATCTGGACCACGCCTGCTACATCTTCCTCACCAAGGTGCCCGACAACTACAAACCTGCCACGTCAGCCACTTCGGGCATCCTGCGCAAGTCCGTCGTGCCGGAGCAGGGCATCAGTAAAAAGCTGGTGGGCGATTTCCTGGACAGCGCGGGCCAGTTGGAGCGTATCCTGAAGGACAGCGGTTTCATTACGTTGCGCAGGTTAGACGGGGATGAACTCGCGGGTACTGCGAGTAAGCCCGGCATCATCGAGCGGTACTGTTTCTTGCTGGACAGGGAACAGCATTCCATGATACGCGACATCCACCTGAAAGACGGACTAAGGATCGGCGACAAACACTGCCAATTATATACGCTTTCCGATGCGGAGGATCTGCCGGCCCTGTGCGGCCCGCGCATCAATTATGACCGCTATTCCACCGACCGGACGCGGTTTTCCATGGGGTTTGCCAGCCCGTTGGGGTTGTTGCTCGATGTCAACCACATCTACAGCCAGTACATCTTCATCGGCGATGGGCGCAAGACGCTCAAGAAGATGGAGGCCAAGCGGCTCCGGTTGCAGTCCCTGTCAGCCTATTCGCGGGAGAATGCCATCGCAAGGGATGCCACCAACGATTTTTTGAACGAGGCCATCACCGACCAGCGGATGCCCGTCCGTGCGCATTTCAATGTGCTGGCATGGACGGACGACCCCGCCCAGCAAAGCGAGGTGCGCAACCGGGTCTCCTCCGCCATGGCGCAGCTCGATGCGGTGGCTAAGCAGGAAACGGACGGCGCACCCCAGGTCTGGTTCGCGGGCATCCCCGGCAATGCGGGAGACTTCCCGATGAACGACACGTTCGATACCTTCCTGGAACAGGCCGCCTGTTTTTTAAACATGGAAACGGGTTACCGTTCCAGCATCAGTCCCTTCGGCATCCGCCTCGGCGACCGGCTGCACGGCAGGCCCATGCACGTGGACATCTCGGATGAGCCGATCAAGCGGGGCTTCACCACCAATCGCAACAAGTTCATTCTCGGGCCTTCGGGCAGCGGCAAGTCGTTCTTCACCAACCACATGATCAGGTCTTATTACGAGCAGGGTGCACACGTCGTGCTGCTGGATGTCGGGCATTCCTACAGGGGATTGTGCGATCTGGTGGACGGCTATTACTTCACCTATTCGGAGGCGGACCCGATCCGGTTCAACCCGTTCTACCTCACCGAGGGCGACGTGCTGGACACGGAGAAGAAAGAGAGCCTCAAAACGCTGCTGTTGGCATTATGGAAAAAGGAGGATGAACGGTTCACGCGTTCGGAATACGTGGCGCTTTCCAATGCGCTCACGGGATACTTTGCGCACCTGGAACAGCACCCGGACAGCTTCCCCTGCTTTAATACGTTCTACGAATACCTCACCGGTGTCTACCGGAAGGTGCTGGAAGACGGCCAGGTCAAGGAAAAGGACTTCGACGTGTCCAATTTCCTCTACGTGCTGAATCCCTATTATAAGGGCGGCGAGTTCGACTATTTATTGAATGCCACGGAAAACCTCGACCTGCTCCACCAGCGCTTCATCGTCTTCGAGCTGGATGCCATCAAGGACCATCCCATCCTGTTCCCCGCGGTGACGCTCATCATCATGGACGTGTTCATCTCCAAGATGCGCAAGCTGAAAGGAGTGCGCAAGGCCATCCTCATCGAGGAATGCTGGAAAGCGATTGCGAAAGAGGGCATGGCCGAGTACATCAAATATTTGTTCAAGACGGTCCGGAAATTTTTTGGTGAGGCCATCGTGGTCACGCAGGAGGTCGAGGACATCATCTCCTCGCCCGTGGTCAAGCAGGCCATCATCAACAATGCAGACTGCAAGATATTGCTGGACCAATCCAAGTACCAGAACAAGTTCGACGCCATCCAGCAGCTGCTGGGCATCACCGATAAGGAGAAGTCACTGATCCTTTCGATGAACCGGGCCAACGATCCCAAGCGGAAATACAAAGAGGTCTTCATCTCCCTGGGCGGGCAGCACAGCAAGGTCTACCGCACGGAGGTGTCGCTGGAGGAATACCTGTGCTATTCCACAGAGGAAAGCGAAAAGGTCAAGGTGCAGGAATACGCCGCCAGGTACGGCAGCATCCGGCGGGGCATCGAGGCATTGGCAAACGACATGAGGTCAGGGCAGGGTCCGCCATAAGGCCGGTCATAAAATATATGGCCGCAGCGGGCGGCAGAAGTTCTTTGAAAGTTCGGATAAATAGGAAAAGTTGAACGGATCAAAGTTCTCCGGCTGAACGGAGGCTCTGTTCGATGAGGGACTTGGCAACACGGAAATTGGTGCGCTGGACCCGATTAAGATAGGGACGCAGTTCGGGGATGATACCCCGTTGCCTGGCCATGACCAAAAGCCCTAACGTGCCCTTGAAAGTAAGCCCAACCTTTTGGGCAAATTTGCGGGCTTTCAGGTCATCGAGAATGACCAGATCAGCGTGGATTTCACCCGCCAAAACTAGGGCACTGGCTTCGCCACGGTCGACTTTCCCAAGATAGTTACGAAATATTTTCCGGTCCCTGGCAGGCTGGACGATTACCCATTCGGGAAGAGGCCCACCGAATTCTTCCGCGATTTCCGGTGTAGTGAATACCGTGGAGAACAGTTTCCCCAACACATCCAGCGCATCGATTTTGGAAAGCAGGATGAAACAGCTGGTATCGGTGACAACGATTTTATTTTCGCTCACGTTCCATCGCTTCCAGGTCCTCACGCAGGGCGGGCTCTAAATAATGGATACCGTAATCCACCAGGATTTCGGCGAAATCCCATTTCTTCATGCCCGCCATCTGTGCGGCCTGCCCCAATGTCAGTTTATCCGATTCATACAGTTTAGCCGCGATGAAACGGACGGTATCCTCCCGGTCTTTTTCCAGGGATTTTGGTACCTCAAGTGTCAGCGTAGTCATGATGTAAAGATACGAAATTTTGGTAATACAATGTAATACGACGAGAAAATGAAAACACGAATGCTAACCATGCTGCTTGCGGCCGCCACTATGCTTGCCGCCTGCAACACCGGCGCCGACCGGACCAGGGACTTCATCCCCGGCACGTACACCGACCACGCCGAGGGCGAATACAGCGTGGCCTACGACACGCTCATCATCCAACCGCTGGACGGGAAAACCGCCACCTACCGCATCTATCGCAAGACGGGCTACCGCCGCATCGAAAGCGGCAGGCTCCTGCCGCCGGAGCGGAAAACGGAGGAATGGACCGCCGTCTACAACCCCGAGACCAAGTCCATGCAGGAAACGCGGCGCGGCCGGACGATTACTATTTATCCCGATGCCGGGCGGATACTGGTCGAACGGCGGGAATATGTCAAACTCCGAACGAAGTGATCTTGAACACCGATGAAAACAGACACGAGTGAAAAACTAAAAGATTAACCATGATACAGGAAATGAAGAAAACACTCCGGACATACATGCTCATCCTGCCCATCAGCGCGGTGACGCTGTTCGTATCGCTGCCCGAGGGTGCGACAGCGCAGCTCGCCATTGCCGAGGTCATCAAAGCGGGTATCAAGAAGGTCATCAAGGCCATCGATTTGCAGATCCAGCGGATGCAGAACCGGACCATCTGGTTGCAGAACGCGCAGAAGGTGCTGGAAAACCAGCTTTCCAAGCTTAAGCTGGACGAAATCGCCGACTGGACCGAGCGGCAGCGCGACCTGTACGGCAAATACTACGATGAGTTGTGGAAGATCAAGTCGGCCATCAGCTACTACCAGCGGGTCAAGGACCTCACCGAAACGCAGGTCGCCATCGTTGAGGAATACCGCCGGGCATGGAACCTGTTCCAGCAGGACACGAATTTTACGCCGGAGGAGCTGCTACACATGGGGCAGGTCTACACGGGCATACTGGAGGAAAGCGTGAAGAACCTGGATCAGGTGCTATTGGTGGTCAACAGCTTCAGGATGCAGATGTCCGACGCCGCACGGCTGGAAACCATCAGGAAGGCCGGTGGGAAGATCGACGGGAATTACAATGACCTGCGGCAATTCAATAGGCAGAACAGCCTGCTCAGCATCCAGCGGGCCAGATCATCCGAGGAAACCAAAAAACTGAAGGACCTCTATGGCATCGAATAAATCATCCCTGCTGTCCCTGATCCTTATTCCTTTACTCCTTGCTCCGGCAAGTGCGAAGGCACAGCTGTGGAAGGAATGGTTCCAGCAGAAGAAGACGCAGAAACAATACCTCGGCGAGCAGATCGTGGCCCTGCACGCCTACGGGGCCGTGTTGAAGACCGGATATGACGTGGTATCCTCCGGCCTCGGCTTCATCCGGGGAATCACGGACGGCGAGTTCAATCTCCACGGCCTGTTCTTTGCCTCACTGTCCGCCGTCAGCCCCGCCATCCGCGGTGATGTGCGCATCGCAGAGATCGTCGCCCTGCAAGTGGCCATCATCGCGGCGTTCAACGGTGCGGATAACGGCCACCACAGCGGCTATATCCGCAGCGTGAAAGAAAAGGTGTTGCTGGAATGCGCAGCTGACCTCTCTGAACTGCTGGACATCGTGCTGTCCGGCAAGGTGGAAATGGACGACGACGAGCGGCTCCGGAGGCTGGATAAGGTGTGCACTGCCATGCGCGACAAAGCCACCTTCACCCAGCGCTTCACCGGCGACGTGCGGCTATTGGCGTTGATGCGGAAACGCGAAACGGAACAGATCGACAACATCAAAAACTGGTTCACCCATGAAGAAAATGAATAGCATAATCGCAATCCCACCCTTGCTCCTTGTTCTTTCCATCCTTGTTCCAATAAGAGGAAGGGCGCAGACCGACGAGGTCATCCAACTCCTGCTGAACGTGGAAAAGCTCAGCCAGCTCAAAGGCATCCTCTCGGATATGAAGCGGGGCTATGAAATTATCAGCGGAGGCTACAACGCCGTGCGCAGCATTGCAAAGGGCAATTTCAGCCTGCACGAGACCTTCATAGACGGGCTGATGCTGGTCAACCCCGAAATCAGGAAATATCACCGCATCGCGGACATCATCCGCGCTCAGAAGGACATCGTGCAGGAATACAGGACGGCATTCGAACGGTTCAGGCGCTCCGGTAATTTCACAGAAGAAGAGATCGCCTACCTCGGCAGGGTGTACGGGCAGCTTTTCGAGGCCAGCCTGCAAAACCTGGACGAACTGCTCATGGTCACCACATCCTCCCAGCTGCGGATGTCCGATGATGATCGGCTCCGCGCCATCGACAGGATATTCGCCGACATGGAGGACAAACTGCAATTCCTGCGGCACTTCAACCGCGAGGGCAGCCTGATGGGACTCCAGCGCGAAAAGGAAAAAAAGGAAACGGAAACAATGAACGAAATATATGGAACCAATTAAGCATACACCACCAGCCCGTTCCGGCCTGCGGGCCGTCCGCCCTTTTGCAGCCCTGTCCGCCGCTCCCGTCATCCTTGCCGCGCTTGCCGTGGCCTGCCTTGCCCCGTCCCCTGCATCCGCCCAATCCCTTGCGGGCGAGGTCGCCGGCCTGCATGGCGTGCTGGATAGCGTCCGCGCCGATATGCTCCCCCTATGCGGACAGCTCATCGGGGTGGGCCGCGGTTTGGCCGGCTTTGCCGCCCTCTGGTACATCGCCAGCCGCGTATGGCGGCAAATCGCCCATGCCGAGGCCATTGACTTCTATCCGCTGTTGCGCCCCTTCGCCATCGGGCTCGCCATCCTGTTCTTCCCGCTGGTCATCGGCATCATGGACGCGGTGCTCAGCCCCATCGAGCGCGGCACGGGCAGCATGGTGGAGAATTCCGACGGGGCCGTCGCGGCACTGTTGAAACAGAAGGAGGAAGCGGCGAAGAACTCCCGCTATTGGGAGATGTACGTCGGGGAGAGCGGCACGGGCGACGCCGACAAATGGTACAAATATACCCATCCCGAGGATCCGGGCCGCGAGGACGAGGGATTCTGGGCGGGCATCGGCAACGACATCAAGTTCTGGATGGACAAGCAGTCCTACAACTTCCGTAACTCCATCAAGAAATGGATGAGCGAGGTATTGCAGGTCGTGTTCATGGCCGCAGCATTGTGCATCAACACCATCCGCACGTTCTTCCTCATCGTGCTGGCGATAATGGGGCCGCTGGTGCTGGGGCTTTCCGTATTCGACGGATTGCAGCACACGCTCACCGTCTGGATCGCCCGCTACATCAACGTGTTCCTGTGGCTGCCCGTGGCCAACATCTTCGGCAGCATCATCGGCAAGATCCAGGAGGAGATGCTGAAAATCGACATCCAGCAGATCGGGCAGGAGGGGGACACGTTCTTCAGCGCGACGGACACGGCCTACCTCGTCTTTCTCATCATCGGCATACTCGGCTACTTCTCCGTCCCCTCGGTGGCCAACTACATCGTCCACGCGGGCGGGAGCAATGCGCTGATGCAGCGGGTCAACACGCTGGTCGTGCAGACGGGCACTGCGGTGCGCAACACGGTGGCCGCCCCCATGGGAATGGCCGCTGATGCGCTCGGCGACGGGGCGCGGCAGACCCGGCAGAGCATGGCTACACAGGGGAACAGCGACTATTTCCCGTCCGGCGGCAGCGGCCACCAGCACGACCGGATTTCGGGTAAATAAATAAAACAAAGCAGACAAGTGATCCAGCAGAAAGGGTCTGTTGTCTGATGTCTCATATCTAATGTCTCAAAAATGTTCAAGCAACTCAGAAACATCGACACGGCATTTAAGCACATCAAGGCGTTCAGCATCGCTGTCATCGTCGCTTGTGTACTGATTTCCGGCTTCGCGATCTATAAAAGCTACGAAACCGCGGCACGGGTGCAGTCCAGCATCTGGGTGATGGTGGACGGCAGGGCGGTCAAGGCGATCGCCGCCGGGCGTAAGGAAAACCTCGAAGTGGAAGCCCGCCGCCACGTGGCCGACTTCCACCGCCTGTTCTTCACGCTCGACCCGGACGAAAAGGCCATCACCGCTACGGTCACCCAGGCGCTGTACCTTGCCGACGGGAATGCCAAGCGGCAGTATGATAACCTGCGCGAGAGCGGTTATTACGCAGGCCTCATCTCCGGCAACATCAGCCAGCGCATTGCCATCGACAGCGTGAAACTGGACATGCGCCGTCAGCCCTACGCGTTCCGGTGTTACGCCACGCAGCGGCTCGTCCGCTCCAGCGGCACGCTCACGCGCATACTGGTCACCACGGGCACGCTCCGCGACGTGGCCCGCACGGACAATAATCCCCACGGCTTCCTCATCCAGCGCTGGGAAACCATCGACAACAGCGATATCCAAACGAAATAAAAATGGCAGCAACACCGGAACAACACCACGAAAACACCAGCAATACGACACGTGAACGGCTGGCGCAAAACATCGCCGGCCGCATTACGCGTACCCAGACCTGCGTCGCCGGACGGCTGAACCGCGCCTTTTCACGGCTCGGTAGGGTCACCCAACTGATCGCCATGGCGCTCGTTCTCGCCGCCATGGCGGCTTATTGCGCTTACCTCGTCTTTTCCAACCTGCCATAGTCTGTTATCTGATGTCTATTATCTCATATCTCAACACAAAAAAATGGAAACACCAAAAGTCACCCCACAGATGCAGCAGCGACGGAAGTTCCTGCTTGCATTACCCATCCTCGTGCTGCCTTTTGCGGCGCTGGCCTTCCACGCACTCGGCGGCGGACAGGGAAACCTACGGGAGGAATCGCCCTTCGCGGGCATCAACACCGGACTGCCCGAGGCCAGTTTCCGGAAAGAGCAGCCCACCGACAAGCTGGCCTACTACGAGCAGGCCAGGCGCGATTCCGCGCAGCGCGCAAAGGCCGAGCGCAGCATTGCCACCATCCCCGGCTTCGACAGCACCGGAGGCAGCGGCTCGCAGGAACAGCGCATCAGCGAGAAGCTCGCGCTAATCGAGGCCGAACTCGCCAGGCCGGACGACAACCCGCCCGTTTATGGCGGCAGCGCGGGTTACCGCACGTCACCGGACGTGCCGCGGATGCCGGAGACCGCCGCCGATGTCGAGCGGCTGGAACGCATGATGGACCAGCTCAACAGGCGCGGACCGGATGATGATCCTGAAATGCAGCAGCTCAACGGCATGCTGGAACGGATACTCGATATCCAGCACCCCGAGCGCGTGCAGGACAAGCTGCGGGAACAGTCCCTGGCTAATCGCAGCAGCGTCTATCCCGTCACGCTCGCCGGAGACACGTTGCCCGGCACGGCCATCCGCGCCGCCATCCACCGCGCCGCGGAGGTTACCGACGGGGCCACTGTCCAGCTGCGCCTGCTGGACAGCGTATACATCGACGGGCGGCTCGTGCCGCGCAACAGCTTCGTCCATGGCACCTGCCAGGTGGACGGAGAGCGGCTTACCATCCGCGTCCGCACACTGCGCCACGGCAACGCCATCCTGCCCGTGGCGCTCTCGGCCTATGACATGGACGGGCTGGAAGGTCTTTGCGTCCCCGGCGCGATGACCCGCGACGCCGCCAAGCAGGGAAGCAGTGACGCCATCCAGTCAATGCAACTCATGTCCATGGACCCTTCGCTCGCCGCCCAGGCCGCAACAGTGGGCGTCAACGCCGCCAAGGGACTGCTGTCCCGGAAAGTCCGGCAGGTACGCGTCAGGGTCAAGGCCGGCTACGAAGTCCTGCTCCGCGACGGCAACCAACGCTGATCCATTAACCCTTAAAATAACAGCAAGATGAACAGAACCACCCTTTTGACACTATTGGCCTGCCTGCTTTGGACCGTGGGCAGCGCACAGGTAACACCGCTCCGGTACCGCACCGGGGAAGCCGCGGGAATGCCCCGCAACACCACGGGCATTGCCGACCGCAACAGCCGGATGTCCGCCAAGCTCGAAAGCATCCGCATCCACGGCGACGTGCTCTATTTCACGCTCTTCCTGCATAACCGTTCCCACATCGCCTTCGACATCGACTTTGTCCGGTTCTACATCCGTGACAGGAAGACCGCTAAGCGGACCGTCACGCAGGAACATGAACTTCCGCCGCTGGACATCCACGGGTTGGAACACCCACGCGTGGAAGGGCGCTGCGGCAAAACCGTCACTGCCGCCCTCGGCAAATTCACCCTCGCCGACGGCAAACTGCTGGCCATTGAGATCTACGAAAAGGGTGGGGGCAGGCACCTGTACCTGACGGTACGGTATCACCACATCGAAAACGCAGAGCCATTAAACTGACCGCACCATGCAACTGGCAAGACCCGATATCGCACCCAGGGTAGCCGAGTACCTGCACGGACAGCAGGAACGCGGGATGCAATGGGCCGTCTACGAATCCGAAGCGGACATCACCGGGGCGTGGGACTTCACATGCTTCCGGCGGCAGCGCGATGCGCACGCATTCCTGGACGCAGGGTTTGCAAATCCGCTGCACCTGAGGGTGGACACCATCCCCAGCCTGCTCCACAAACTGGAAGAAAACATTGATCACCAACAAACAATACGAACCGGGGAAACACCCCATAACAAAAAGGAGGATAACATGAATCTCAACAATTTGGAGGAAAACAAGGGATACCTCGCCAAACTGCAATTCGACCCCACCCACATCAAGGAGCTGGAAGAGAAGATGGCCAAGGGCATCGCGGCATTTGAAATCACGGACCAGTTCATCGGGGAGGGGGAACGGAAAAGCATCGTCGACCTGAGTGTACCCGTGCGCCAGTCCGGCCAGTCCGGCAACTACTTCATCGACAGGTACGAATTGACCAACGCCCGGGCTGAACCCCTTCCCGAGGGCCAGCGGTATTTCGTGGTCACCAAGAACGGCGAAAAGAAAGAAGACCTGCAACGCCCGTTCACCAGCCCTACTAGGGCCATCGAATACTTCAACGGGAAAAACGGGGAACGGGAACTGGTCATGGGCAAGACCGCCGCGGACGGTGAACTGCTCGTCCGCAAGGAGGACGACAAGCTGATCTACGTCAAACCGGAGTTCAATGAAACTTACCATTCCAAGCCGCTCACCCAATCGTTCTATATCAACAAGGGCGAAGGCTTCACGCTGCCGCAGGCGCTTAACCTCGTACAGGGCCGCAGTGTCCTGAAGGATAACCTGATCACCGCGAACGGGGAATCCTACAAGGCATGGGTGTCCATCAACCGCACCGACCCCGTTTCCACCGGGACAGGATACCGCTATTACCAGTTCCGCGACCCCCAATACGGCTTCGACATGGGCAAGGCGCTTCGGCAGTACAGCATCCCGGAACAGAACGATCCCGTGAAGCTGAAAGACATCATGGAAAGGCTCCGCAACGGCGATCGCGTGCCAGTGACGATGGAAAAGAACGGCAAAAGCTACAAGGTGATAATCGAAACATCACCCAAGTTCAAGAACATCAACATCCACGAACGTGACGGCAAGCCCCTGATGCGGGAGTTCTTCGACCGCAACAGCCAAAGCCTTTCCGAGCCGAAGGCGCTCAAGCGCAATTGGGACCGCGAACAAAAACAAGGGATGCGGTTATAAAAGCCAAAAAACCAAACGAACGGGAGGAAACTCCCGTTTTTTTAGTTTATTTGCAATGCAGCTATCACCGACACTGCCAATTAACCATTTCTTTAATATAAAAAGTAACCATCATGAGCAAATTCGCACAGCTAAAGGAACTCATCGCCTCCGCGGAGGAAGACGCGTTGAAATTCTACGACAAGGCCAATGCCGCGGCAGGCACCCGCCTCCGCAAGGCGTTGCAGGAAGCCAAGACCCTCGCCCAGGACATCCGCAATGAGGTCACCGCCCTCAAGAATAAAGGGAAATAGCCCCAACCGTTTCCATCCCAATACGATGGCGTACCATATCAAATTACGCCATCGTATTTACTGTCAAATGTTGCTACATAATATGACACTAAACCTTGCGGATATATCCCATTTCGATTTCTTTGAACAACTTGATAAGTACGCCGCAGAAATTGAAGCCATGCTCGAATCTCCCGATATCGAAGCAGTCGCAGTGATTGATTTCAAAACATTCGCGAATACGAAAATCACAGCTGTTAAAGAGCATGTTTCCAAATATATAGAACCCGATGCCAGCGATATCTTAAGTCTGCTGCAAGACCACTGCAACAACGTATTTGATATCGATTATTCCCTATACGGTTTTGACAAGGAACCCGAAATCAAGAAAGAGATTGACCGGCTGGAAGGATACCGCCGGAGCCTGAAGTCGATGATGAAATACCTGTCCATCATAGACACGCTGTTCGACAAAACGTACAAGAACCACATTGAAACGATCATAGATAAAAATGATTTCATACTGGACAAATTAAACGGGCTATTCGATGACCACAATTATTCCGTTTCGCTGATCCTGTCATTTAATGGCATAGGTTTCAGAAATGGTGAACCACGGGAAATCGCTGAGGACTTGGCTAAACGGGGTTATGTCATATTAGAGAGGCGGTACGGTGAATCAGACCATGTAAAAATTTCCGTAAAAGGGGCATCCTATATCGAACGGAAGAATAAACAGCGGAAAAACTCCCAAGCTAAAAATGAGCTGGATAAAAAGATCGACAACATACTCGAACATTTGACGAAGTTGGGTTACGGCCAGGAAATCATTTTCAACGAAATCGACGAACTCAGGGGGTTGCAGCACAAAATATCGAAAAAAACCTGGTCGCAACTGTTAAAGGGGAAATTATTAGATTTGACATTGGACAAATTGATCAATATGGAAACCGCAGCTTCCATTTATGAATATTTGACGAGTAACAGTTTCAGATTACTGAAACAATAATCGGGCTTATGTAACTTTATCGGCAATGGACGACATTCTCTACTATCCCTATATCAACGTCCCGAAAACCCAATGGACGTTGAGAACTCTGTTATACTATGACAGTGTCGGTTCAATCGTTCCGGGAGAATATTTTTATGATCCGGAGCGGCTTTATGACCCTTTTATGCTGGAGCTCGTCAGGGAGCGGTTGGTCGTCCCGATTAACCCATTGGGTGTTCTGGATAATCCGTGGAGGGTCACCGATTCCTTTTTGGAGTATATTGCGGCAAATGCACAACGGATCAGGCGACAGCCTTTTAGACCAGCAGCCACGAGGCGTGTACCGATTCATGATAGCAAATTCCAAGGGGTACACATACATGGGGATAAATTCGGCGACAATCTTTTTGACCGATTGCAGGAGATGGGACTTGCCGAGCGGGGAGCCGGCAGATGGTTCCATGTTGAGCCCCGGACAGCGGGTTCAATGATGGCGTTTTTGGCATCGGTTATCGGAGAAAAAACGGAAAGGTTGCCAACTACCGATGTCAGGGGACCAATCCGTCCACCAAGAAATCTGGCGGCCATGCAACAGAAAAGAGAAACAATACTCCGGGAATTGATCCCTTTTCCCGAAAACATCGATTTATACAGATTAAGGAGGTTCAAGGACACGCATCGCGATTTGCTTATGGCATTCAAAAACCGAGTTGAGATGCTTACACTTGACCCGCAATTCGTCGCAGGAACCGATCTTTTCAATGAACAGTTAAGGGAGTTGACGATTAGACGCGATGAATTGGCCGCCAGGATGGACGAAAACCAATTGGGTAAAATATTGTTCGGTACCGTTTGCGGTTTGATCGGGGCATTTACGGGTCTGATATCTTCCGGTAATACATGGGGAGGAATAGCAGGGGCACTTCCGGGGTTTGCCAACGCCGTGCACGGCGCATTGCAAATTGAACGGGCGGAAAACACCGTAGACCAAAGCGGACTGAAATACCTGGCCCTATTGGATAAACGCTTATCTATACACAAACCATTCACGGTCCGTCGTTGACATTTTAGCGTCACTTATAAATCTCTCTTAGTATATCATCCAATTGGTAATCGGTTGTTTTTCTCAACCCTAAAAAGGATATTTTCCTCTCAAATAAGGCTCGATGGAAGAGTAGTTCCCTGTATATATTTGGAAAGCCAGACTTTAGGAAAATGGTCGTTATTATAGTTCCATTTCCGTAGCTATGGTCAATATCGCTGATCCAAAAGAAATTATGGGGCAATCTTACCTTTGCAAAACTCCAATGGAACCGTTCTCCAATATGGAAATGCCTATCCGTCCAAATGTGGTAACTTAGCCACGCATCTTCTGATTTATCCGAAGCATGGAATGCATAAAGCAAATCGGACTCCTTGGTTCTGAACAATTCCGGCTCCTCTTGATTAAGTTCCATTAGGTCATCGGCTATCATGGGAAGCCACTTGTGGATACGTTTCTCATTCAGATCGGCTGATATTTTCTTTATGGTGGGGAACTGAAAGTCCGCTTTATCATCCAACCATTCCGGTGCAATCCGGATAAGGTAATCGATCAGGGTGTCATAGACGCGACCCTTCAATAAATGAAGCCATCGGTATTCGCCCAACAGCCCGATTAATACGTCAACATTTCTTGGTTTCATAATTCGCGATTTGGATTTTTTTGATGCCATCTATTCCGGACCAAGCCGATTACCTATTTGGTTTGGAACTACCAAACAAGGGTACACTTCCCTATGTAACACCATCAGCCGAAAACTAAATCCGGAAAATTACTTGGATCAGCCTCTTTATGAAACCTGCGGATAACCATCCGGTCAGTGGAAAGTATCAAATCATCGCGAGTAATGCCCCAACCGATGTCAAAACAACAATGCCATACCATACCTTTTTCGGGAACTGTGCTGGTAAAATACTTGAAGTGAAACCCTGCATCCACCAATCTGCTTTTAGTCAGCTCAACTTCGTCTTCATAACCAAGAAATTTGAGCAGAATAAGGTGGTTTTGTTTGATAATCCGGAAAATTTCGCGATAGGTTTCCGGGATTTGTTCTGCAATAACGTGCCGCTTCTTCCTATTGTAACTATTCCGGCAGCCATCGTTACAGAACTGCTTATCGGTACGGCCCCTTAATATTTCATCGCATTCCTTGCAACGCCGTTCCCGGGTGGTTGATGTGTCTTCCATCATCGGTGTCCAATTGGTGTCCTAACAAAGGTAGCGATTAGCGCGTAAACTTTTCGGGAATCGGATAATCGTTTTCCGAATCGGGTATGCATTTTCGTGAACGGGTAATGTGCATTTGTACCGACTTTTTCCTATCCCGCTTCCCAACTTTGCCCGTAAACAACACGAATACGATCATGGCAAACAAATCGGCACTCACCGAAGCATTCCCGTCCGCATCCGGCAAGCGGCATTACTTCCTCGACTATATGCGGGCCGTAAACGGCAGCAACTATATCCGGCTAACGCGTAGCGATGCACAGGAAGACGGCACCTACCAGCGTTCCAGCGTGGTGGTGTTCGAGGAAGACTTCCAGTTTTTCATCCAGGCATTCTCCTCGCTGTTCCACGCAGCGGCATACCTTGACGAAGGGGAGGTGTCGGTTTCCAACCTCAAGAAGGCCAAGCAGGGCTTCCGTCTGAACCCGCCGGATACCGGACGGTTGCGTCCATGCGAGCGCATGGAGCTGCTGGGTCCGACAGAACTATCCGATACCGACCTGTTGGCCACCCTTATCGGCAGCGGCAACCCGTGGCATTCAGCCGTGGATATTGCAAGCCTTATACTGGGCGAGGCCGGCCACGACCTGCGCAAACTCGGACAGGCGGACCACAAATGGTTCATGCGGTTCACCGGAATGGGACTGGCGAAGGCCAGTGCGGTGATGGCCGCGATGGAGCTGGGAAAGCGCATGTTCTGGGTAAACATCATCCAGGGACCGCTCAAAGTGGGATTCATCGAAAGTTAAGGGCGATGGAAAATATCAGCACGTTCCGGGCAGCTATCGATGTGAACGGGGTTATTGTCCCGCATCATTACCTTTGCCATTACCGCACCCTGCGCTTCGGCTTTGACGCACTTTCCTGCAGCATCATCCATTTCAAACAGGGATATCCGGACGCCGTTTCCGCGTGGGTGGACTGCGCTATGTCGGCTGCGCGCAGCGTGGGCATGGGTAAGGGAGACATCGTTGTCCGCCCGATGGGCAGCTTCGAAACGGAAATTTCCGCTTGCGGTTTGGAGTACTCGCTTGATGAGGTATGCCGTGCTATGGCTTATGCTTCCAACAGCCGTTACCTGCCCGTTCTGCTCGAAAAGCGGCATTCCGTTCCATCCTTAAACGGAATGAACCGCACGGAAAGGAGGGAGGCTGTCCGCGGGGCATACCGGGTATCACCGGAATATACAGAAATGCGTTTTCGCCGCATTTGGGTCATCGATGACGTGCTGACCACCGGCGCCACGGCATCCGAAATCGCCCGTATCCTATTGGAGGCCTTCCCCAAGGTATCCCTGTCCATATTCACCCTGGCCAAAGCCGAAAACAACGTGTCGAAAGAACGGCCGACAGCATTGCATGGCGCCCGGTACCGGTGGTCGGCAGGCGGACGTTGGACCCGGATAGGGATGCGGCTATGACCTGACGGGAATACCGGTTAACGCCAAATTACTGTTCACGTACCGAATCTAACACTATAGCCAAGTTTGCCCCAAACCGCCGGTAAGACTATTAGCTGGCTCATCGGCCTTTGCTAAACAAATTTCTCAAACACCCCCCTTACATCAAGGCGGCTCCACTGCGTTCCGCTTGTTTCCGTAAAAAAATCTCCACCCCCCGCGCTGCGCTTGGGGGTCGTATTTTTTTACGGAAAGCCTTGCCTTTAAGGGGGGCGTGTTTAAGGGGGGCTGTTTATCAAAAGCCGGCGAGGCTACTGCCGAGCGACTTTTGCGGAAAAGCTCTTTAAAAACTATGCGGATGGAAAAGAACAAGGCGCCCCCTCCTTGCTCCCCGATTCGGGGCGTATGGGAAGAAGGATTCAACACAATTTTTTATCAAAAATTAAATCATTATGAAAACAGTGGAAACGGCCAATAAGGCCACGGAAAACAAGAACGGAGTAAACAGCAGCACGGTTAAACCAATGGACGGCAAAGCAGCGGCCGCGGGCATCAAGCCCAATACGGGATTCGATGCAAAGGCAGCTACAGCGGAAAAGGACGGGAAGGCAGCGGCTTCCGCAGCCCCCAAGGCCGTGGGCGCGGCGGTCGCCACGCAGCCGGAAGCCAAACCCGCGGCGGCCGGGGAACTGAAAGCCGCGGAGCAGCCCCAGCCGGCCAAACCTGCGTTAAACCTTGAGAACACGCTGAAACTGGTGGAAGAACTCCACCGCAGGAAGCGCCAACGCGACAGGCTGATTGAAACCATCGACAATCTGGAAGCCTTTGAAGTCGAGCAGCAGGAGGAATCGGACGAAACGGACGGCAATTATTACCAAGGCTGCAAACTGGTCGTCGAGGACGATAACCGCAATCAGTTCGCCACCAAAAACCCCGTCATCATCGGGGCGGTGGCAACGTTCGTCCGCGACATGTGTACGCAACGGCTCGCCGAAATCGAGGCCGATATCAAAATCCCCTATTAACCGGTAACCGGATACCCTTTGCACATAGGCAGAGGGTATCCCTTTTCCATAGCATGATGAAATACGAAATCATTTATCTGATGGTACGTGTGACGGTGCAGACCGCACACGCAAACATTTCCGATACCGTGCAAGAGGTGGAAACCGGAAGCGGGATGCATTTGGACGACACTCCCCAAGTAAAGGTACTGGATACCGAAATACTGTTGACAAGAGTAAGTAACCCCAAAAACAACAATCATGGCACATAATATCAATTTCAACGAACGGACAGGAAAACATAGTTTTTTCAGCGTGAAGGAAAAGGCCTGGCACGGCCTCGGTCAGATCGTGGAGGAATACCCCACGAGCGCCGAGGCCATCAAATACGCGGGACTGGATTACACGGTCGAAAAGCGCTACCTGTTCACCTATGGGGACGACACATGCCCCGAAACCGAGGACAACGATTGCGTGATGGAATGGCGCATTGACGTACCAGACCATTTCGCCACGGTGCGCGCCGATACGGACGAAGTGCTCGGCGTGGTGGGCAGGGATTACGAAATCGTACAGAACACGGACGCATTCGCGTTTTTCGATAACCTCGTGGGCGGCAATGGCGGCATAAAATACGAAACCGCCGGAGCGCTCGGAAAAGGCGAAAGAGTATTCATCACCGCCAAACTCCCCGACATGCTGCGTGTGGGCAGGGATGATCTGATCGAGCAGTATTTATTGCTCACCACCTCCCACGATGGGTACGGCTGCATCACCGCGGCATTTACTCCCATCCGCGTGGTGTGCAATAATACCTTGAACGCTGCATTGCGCAGCACCACCAAATGCGTGAAGATACGCCATACCGCAAATGCAAAGGACAGGCTCAACGAAGCCCATAAGCTGCTCGGCATCACCCACCGCCTTGCGGACGATTTGGAAGAAGTCTTTAATCAGTGGTCACGGGTACGCATCAGCGACCCCGATGTTAAAAAGCTGATTCAAATCGCGATGGCACCCAATCCCGAAACCATGGAAGCATTGCGCACCGGCAACGATGACGCGCTATCCACCCAATACCGAAACATGGTAGATAATGCCTTTGAATACGCCATGGCCAGCCCCACCCAACAGGGTGAAAGCGCCAAGGGAACCCTGTACGGCGCATTCAACGGGGTAACCGGCTACTTTCAGAATGTCCGCGGCTACCGCGATGACGAAACCAAATTCAAATCCATCATGGGAGGAACCGCCCTGCAACGGTCGGAAAAAGCCTTTTCCTTATGCACCGACTTCGCCCGTTCAGGTGATAGTGCATTAACCCTCAATTAAATCCAAAAAAGGCGTTTACAGGTCGTGTAAGCGCCTTTTTTGATTAAAACACTTCTTCGCATTATGTAAAAAGGAGGGCTTAAAAGTCCTGAAATGGCCTCTAAAGGCCATTTTTTGCTCCTAAGAGCCTTTAGGAGATGTTTAAACGTTATTTAGGTTTTTTGGGAAGAATGTGATTGAAAAGTATCCAAGATTTATCCCTCAGAAACCGGTTAAGTTGAATGTCGTCAAATTCCGTTTCTCTCAAAATTAAACATAGTAACAGGACTTTTAACTTTTCTGTTAGTAGAAATAAGGCGCTTCCGGTCTTAGCTTTCTTTTTAAGAGATGAATCATAGTGAGTGTAATAGTTCCTACTATTCTTGATGTCGCGAATAAATTGTTCTTTATCATCAATAATATCAGTTAACAAGTCAATATCGTATTCCGAAAGTAAGCTTTTTAGTCTATCGTGAAGGGTCGGTTCATTAGCAAAATGAAGTTTAGAACTCAGCCATTCCTTAAATTCTTTGCTAACATCTTCAATGATGCTGTTTTTCATTGCTTTGTATTCTTCGGTAGGCAGTACTTGATTTTTTCTGAATCGTCTATGGAAGGTTTCAACCGCTTGAACAACGTTCAGAAAGCTGTTTTCAGACAATATCCTATCCGAGGCCACGCTGTCAACCAAAAAGTCGATTGAAGGAGAGAGCCTGTCTTTGATTTCATACCACTTTTTTATTATCCTATTAAAATTGAGTGAAATGTCTTTGTAACTAAATATCATTTGATGCCAAGATTTGTTTTTCGGACTCTTGGCCCAATTACCAAAAAGATAGACCTCAATTATTTTTGAATATCGCTCGCCAGCATGTTCTTCATAGATTTTGGAACTGCTGACATCCAGCGACGTTACCTTTACGCTTTCAAACTGAGCAAGACTTAAAAAATCTTTAAAATGGAACATGGCACCTACTAAGTCCTTAAATGGAGCTTCTTTTTTTGAATGAATTTCAAAAGAAACAGTTTGGGTTAATGAAACAGTTTGATCAGGAAACGGACATCTGAAGCCAAATGAAAATTTGCCCGTCATGTGGTCTGACAACGTAAAGGTGATTTCTTCAGGGCGCCTATATTCAAATCGAATCTTGTCAAAATCAATCTCTTCATCAATAATTCCTGAGACTCCGAGCCATTCGTAGAAATTAGAAAAGTCCCCATTTATAGTGTCGAATTTTAAATCTTCAATGGAGGAAAAATGCGCTCCGACGAATATGACATTTGCCCGATATCTGCAAGTTTTGATTCCGGTTTCGGTTTCTCGGTAACTTATCATGCGGCATTGATGTAGGGTGATTGCCTTGCCTTTATCGTTATAACCAATAATAAGTTCTTGATAATTGTCTTCCAAGGAACGCGTTTGCCCAAATGTGCTCGCAAGTGAAAGCTCGATTATGCTTTTATCGATGTCGAAAGTCAAGGTTCCTGATACTTCTTTGGATTCGGAGGATGGTGAGCTCCAAACACCTTCGTAAACATATGAGTCCTTCATGCAAAGAAGATTTTATATTTAGTTAATGAGAGTGTCTAATCTAATTAGTAATCGATGATTTTATTCGTCAGAAGTAGAGCTAATGGCGGTTTCGATTTTAGAAAGTTCATTCTTAATTCGCTCTTTCGCCTCAGTCTTTTTTATTTCTTCTAGTTTTTCATCTAAAGACAGGCAAATGCACTCTTTTAACACCGGAAAATAGCTTAGGCACTGGTCTTCGTTTAAATTGTGGATTCCACTGCTAGATATACGATAAATGTTTTGATTTTCAGTAAGGTTATGGGGAAGAAAATCTTTTACTTTTTGAAATTTATCCTTGAAGCGTAACGCCTTATATTTTTCAATGTTAAAAGAAGTATCTATTGCAATTAATGTTTTCACTGCATCTTTCATAAAATAATTCTCAATGATTCTCCTAAGATGTGTAAACGCTGCCACTCCGAAGCCATTTGAATGGAGTACAATGGCGCTGTTTAAATCACTAAAATTATCACCGAGGATTTTTTTATACTTGTCAATTTTCCCACGGTTAATTTCTAAAGCAGACGGCGATTGCCCAATTTTCCGAAACCTATTTTCTTCTACGTTGAAGATAAAATAAAGTTTATGACTGTTATTTCGTGTACATGCAAAATCAAGTGAATATAGCCCTATTGGTATTTTGAATGTTTCTCGTGAGCCTGGCCTGTCATACCCTAAGTGTAAATTAACCTTCTTCTGTTTTAGGTCTGAAAGCGATTCGAAATCGTTTGTAAATACTGAATAGCTACCGCAAGATGTGCAATAACAGTCAATAGAACCAATGTAGAGAATAATCTCTTCTACAATATTTTTACCTAATTTATCGATATAATGAAATTTATACGCTGGGGTGTCCAAAATATAACTCCCAATCTCGCTTTTTTCCATTGCTAATTATTTGTAAACAAAGATACTGAAATGGGGTTTAAAACTGGAAAAGTTAGTGGTTATAAGATGTGTGTAGACTTTATACGTTACGGTTAGGATTTTTTTATAATCTCCTCCACCACCTGAAAAATCCCCTCTAAAAGTTCTAAGGGAACCTCATCTTCCGCACAACCAACATAGCGCCCCTGCTTTTGCAGGGGTTTTGTTGTTTTAACGCGAGTCAAGCTTGCTTGTGCGAGCGGTAAAACAACAAAACCATCGGCACGTAGTGCCGGCGCTGTGTTGGCTGTAACTCCCCATCCACAGATGGCTGCTGGTCTGAGTGCGGGAATTGCGGGACTCAGCCAATCTGCTCTTCCGCACAGCCGACATAGCGCCCCTGCTTTTGCAGGGTTTTTTTTGTAGCTCTGAGATGCGGTGTTACTGCTTTGCTATCGGTACATCCAACGCCGCTCCCCGGTCTCCCTGCTCCTCCATCCAATGTTTTAGTTGACTGGTGTATTGGCTGACCAGCGCCTGGTAGGCCGGTTTCCCGGCCAGGTTTTCCAGCTCGTAGGGGTCTTGCTGGATGTCATACAGCTCAACGGCCGGTCGATGCGTAATGCGCGCTATCAGCGGGCTGTAGGCAGGATCGCCGGAGGCTTTTTCAACCCAGGTGGTCCACACAAGATCATTCCGTTGAGGGGCCATCATGTACTTGATGTGATAAACCGAATCAGGCAGCAGGTTCATGATCAGCTTATACCGCTGGTCTCTGATGCTCCTGATGGGATAGGCTGGGCCTTCTGGAATATTGTTGTGGATGCCATAGGCGACCTCACGGTGTGTCGTCTTTTTTCCCTCCATTACGTTTTTGAAGCTTTGACCATCTAATCCAGGAATGGGTTCTCCGCCCGCAATATCAATCAACGTGGGGGTGATATCCTCATACTGGACGATCGCATCCGTTTCTGTTTTCGGACGTACCGTATTGGGCCACCGGATGATCATGGAACTTTTTTGGCCATTGTCAAACAGGGTCCATTTCCCACCTGGGAACTGCGGCCCCTGCTCTCCTAAGAAAATGACGATCGTATTCTTGTCCGCTCCAGTCTCCCTAAGCAGGTTCATGATATCGCCTACTTGATTATCCAGCCTGCGTACTTCCGCCAGATACCGGCAGAACTGGGTTCGTGTGAGCTTGGTATCGACCCAATGGGCAGGTAGTTTGAGTTGGTCGGGGTTAAATTCATCCGGATCACCCATTGTCCAGGGGGCGTGCGGATTGGTGCTCATGATGAATAGGCAGTAAGGATCGCCTTGTTGGATATACTGTCGCACACTATCCAGGGTGTAGTCGTCGGTCTTGGCAACGCAGTTGGGTTCAAATCCGTCGACGATGTCGAAGGGAAAAACGGATGCCGGCTTGGTTACATGATCTTTCCCCGTGAGGCCGACGCGATAACCCAACTCCCCGAGGTAATGGCAAACGCTTTTCAGGTCGTTATACACGGGCTTATGGTTTTGGTAGGCACCGTGCCGGACAGGGTATAATCCGGTGAATAAGGAAGCTCTCGTCGGTATGCACATCGCCTCGGAAGCAATCATCGAATGAAATGTAAGGCCGTCTGACGCCAGTTGATCAATATGCGTTGTCTGTATATTTTCTCCCCCGTAACAGCTCAATTGCCTGGAGTCCAGATCGTCCGCCATGATGATGATGATGTTGGGTTTTTGAGGGTTGGCAGACGCTTGTGCCGCTGCCGATAGCGGAAAAAGAACGTAACATATCAAGCCAATGAGGGGGATAGTACGTGTTGCCTGCTGAACGTTTGTCATGCTGTTTCGGGGTTTATAACGGTCAAACTTAATAAATTACCCAATGATCCAGAAATGATATCGAAACAAATCGCCCCTTATAGGTGTTACTATCCAACGTTAATTTATAAAATCTAAAGATTAAATACCATGGCTATTGTAAAAGTGATTGAGGTGATTGCCTCATCTGATTCGAGTTTCGATGATGCGATCCGCAACGCGGTAAAGGAAGTGTCCGCTACGGTAGACAACATTGATTCGGTATACGTAAAAGATTTCAAGGTGCATGTGAAAGATGGCGAGATCGCCTCCTATGGCGCCATCTGCAAGGTCTCGTTCAGAGTGGAGCGTACAGGCAAATCCGGTTAGGGGTTCCGTGTAGGTGCTTTTATTTCGGCACGTTGCGCTGGCGTCAGTGCCTTGAATTTGGCATAGGTATCCATGATGTAGAGGCGCAGGTCGGCTTCATCCGCGGTGGACAGAAAGTCAACCGTCGGGCGGTATTTGGTCATGTATAGTTCGAGGTCGCGGTCTTTCAGTGGGGTCACGGCCATCACGGCTTCCGGCGTGAAGCGGGCATCGATTTTGCGGCGTTCCTGCTCAGCGAGCAGCAGCTTATAGCGTAGGCGTGCTTGCTTGCCTTGCTGTCCGAACCAGCGGGAGGGGGAGATGCGTACGCCACCGCGGCGCTGCGATGCTTCGGCCACTTGACCTTCTTTTCGCGCGCGTTCAATCTCCGCAACTAAGCGGGAGTCGGTCATCGCCTGTATCTGTACTTCATCGATCTGGATAGCGCTTCCATCGGTGGTCATATACACGCGTTTGATCTCAAACGCCGTGACCACGAGCGTGTCTGTGCGGTACCCGGGATATTCGAATTGCAGGCGTTCATTTTTTTTGACCGGTATCGCAAATTTGCCGTCCGCTTGGCTTTCTGTCAGCACCCCCGTTTCCAGGTTTTTGATTTCGACATATTGCAAGGGCTCGCCATCGCCCAACTCAAGGACATATCCCGTGAGCGTATCCTGCTGTGCGAGGGCGGTGAAGGAAAGAGCCAGTAGGTAAAACAGCACATGCAGCGCCTTGATCAGCCGCTTGGCGCTCGGTGTCGTACGGGTGTATAGACGCTGCATGTGATGTTTCCGTTGATGCTTGTTCGTTATGTTATTGCGTCGGCTGGGCCGAAGCTTCCCATCGGTTGTTGTCCGGATTGTGATCGGGATATACCTTATCCGGATCCAGCTGTACCGACACCACTTCTTCGGTCGATGGATAACTAAAGGTCCAAGAAGTATTGCGCTCCCACACCTCTACGGGCAGCTTGACCCGGTGGGTATCGCCGCTTTTCGTGGTGATGTCTGCCACGATGGGCATGGGCAGCTTCTCCAGGTTGTCTACCGTGATCAGCACGCCCTGTGTCGGATCGTTGTTGGGATAAGCGACAGCGCGCACGGCTTGGTCCAACCGCCAGTTGTATTTGAACCATCCCCGCCAATACCAATTGAGGTTTTCGCCCGCTACATTTTCAATGGTACGGAAGAAGTCTTCCGGGGTAGGGTGCTTGTATGCCCAACGGTGGAGATAGGCTTTGAACGCGCGGTCGAAGCGCTCAGGACCGAGGATCTCATTGCGGAGCAGGGCGAGACCGAACCCGGGTTTCAGGTAAGCGAGCAATCCGATGTTGCGCTCCTGCATGTTTTGCGGGGCACTCATTACCGGTTCAAGATCGGGGCGTGTCAACGCTTGTGCCAAGCGGTTGGCGTCGCCCATGGGGCGGTAGTATTCACCATTGTTGAATGCCTCGGCAGACAAGTCGTTGATAAACGTGTTGAAACCCTCGTCCATCCACGCATGCAGCCGTTCGTTGCTGCCCACGATCATCGGGAACCAGATGTGGCCAAATTCATGATCGGTCACCCCCCACAGTCCATTGCCTTTGGATTTATAGCTACAGAATACAATCGCCGGATATTCCATGCCGCCGATCTCGGCCGCTACGTTTACGGCAACGGGGTAGGGGTATTCCATCAGTGTCTTCGAATAAAACTCGATGGACGCTTTGGTATATTCCGTCGAACGTTCCCAGGCGTTCCCGCCGTTGCTTTCAACGGGGTAGGCCGACAGCGCCAAGGAGGTCTTGCCACTGGGCAGATTGATCTTTGCCCCATCGACGATGAATGCCGGGGAGGAAGCCCAAGCGACATCGTGTGATTTTTCAAGGCGGTATTTCCAGGTCAGCTCTTTTTTGCCTTGCGGACGGGAGCTGGGTTGGGTCACTTCCTCGGCCGATCGAATGATGACGGTTTTATCGCTTTTCTTAGCGCTTTCCAGTCGCTTTGCCTGCTCGGGCGTATATACGTCGGCGGGATTGAGGAGCTCTCCGCCCATGACCACGATGTGGTTGGCCGGGGCAGTGATGTCTACCTCATAGTCGCCATATTCGAGGTAAAACTCACCCGGACCTGTATAGGGCTGTACATTCCAGCCCAGCACATCGTCGTATACCGCCACCCGGGGGAACCATTGGGCGATGGCGAAAATCTTGCCGTTTTGGGTTTCCAGTACACCGGTACGATCGGCCCCATGGGTGGGTACGACGTAGGAGTAGTCGATGCTGATGGTGGTTTTGCCGCCATTGGGTTCCAAGGGCTGGGGCAAAAATACCTGCATGCGCGTATCGGTGATCAGGTGTTCGGCATCGCCGTTGCCGATTTTGACCGACTTGATATCGTAGCCGCCGTCGAAATCCGATCGGGCATCGCCATAGCGGCTTTTGGTCAGCGGCACGATGAGGTGCCCGCGGCCTTCCTGCGAAAACATGTTCTGATCCAGCTGCAGCCAGATGAAGTCGAGCTGATCCGGACTGTTATTGGTGTACTCAAGGGTGACAGTGGCCGTGATGCGATTGGTCTCATCATCCAGCCGGGCCGCAATCTTGTAGTCTACGGCATTCTGCCAATACTTGGGTCCCGGCATGCCGCTGGCTGAGCGGTATTCGGTGCCGTTGCTGCTGTAGAAAAATGGATTGAATGCTTCCTTGTAGTCATACTTGCTTTCGGTGGTTTGCGACCGCACCGTTGATGGCGAAACCGCCAGCAGGAATGCGGCGCCGATAATGCTTGATATAGCCGATTTTTTATTCATATGTGTTTTGTTTGGTATTGATTATTTCAATGTGTTGTTATATTCCGCTTCGTCAAATCCCAAGAGGACGCCCGTGGGGCTTTCGATCACCGGGCGCTTGATCAGGCTGGTCTTCGCCTGCATCAGTTCGTTGGCCGATGCCGCATCGACGACCGCATTTTGCTCCGCCGGCGAGAGCTGCCGCCAGGTGGTGCCCCGTTTGTTTACCAAGGGTTCCCAGCCGACTTGATGTTCCCAGGCTTGCAGTTTTTCTTCCGATACCCCTTCTTTCTTGAAATCATGGAACGTATAAGCGATGTTGTTTTCTTCTAGCCACGAGAGCGCCTTCTTTACTGTGTTGCAATTTTTAATTCCGTAAACGTGCATAATCAAACTTTTATGCAAGCAAACTTAAAATTAATATCCATAATTACCGAAAAAAACGCCCCCTAATTTCCGCCCTGTTGGCCCCCGCCCCCCGACACGTCGTCGTTTTTAATGCCGCGGCGGTTTTTGCGGATTTGGTCTTTCAACCGCCCGAAATTATAGGTGAGGCTCACGTTGAAAGTACGGTAGTAGTTTTGGAAAAACGATGATTGGGTAAAGTTCGGCCCGCTCATGTCGTTCACGTAATTGCGGTACTTGTTAAATGGATTGGAAACTGACCCGGAGAGGCTGAGTTTCTCTTTGATCAGGTCTTTGGAGGCGCTGATGCTGTAGTACGGGAACGAATTGCTCTTTCCCTGCAGCGTGATGTATGGCGAGCTGTAACTGAAATTGCCATTTACACGCCAGCCGTCGTCAAACAGATAACCCAATCCCCCGTATACATAACCGCGCAATCCGGAATTATTGGTTTCTTGCCCACCCACCACGCCTTCCAGCCAGATGTAGCTTATATCACCGCTCAGGTTGAAATTCAGCTTTTTGGTGATGGGATAGTTGATGCTGATGTTGGTGCCCAGGGATTGATCCTCGCCGATATTTTCATAGGTAAACCGCGAGATACCGGTTTCTTCATTGTAGTTGATGAGTTGTTGGATGGTATTATTGGCAAAGGAGTAGCTCATGCCCACATTGATGCTGGCCTTGCCGAAGCTGCTATACCGTAGATTGAAGGTGTTGTTCAGCACCGGGCGCAGGTTGGGATTCCCGGTGTACTCGAAATTCGGATTGGACCGATTGACAAAGGGGTTGAGGTTCCAGATCCCGGGACGTTGTATCCGCTGCGTGAAGCCCAGGTTGAGTGTCTTACCTTGTTTGAGGATGTGGTTGATGGCCACCGAAGGGATGAAATTAAAATAGTTTTGGTCCACATTGGCGTCGCTGGAGATGAAGTCGGCTTTTATGACCGTCTGCTCGGCGCGTAACCCCGCGCTGAAGCCCCATTTCTCCAATTTATACTGGTACGAATTGTAGACGCTCAGGATATATTGATTATTTTCGTATGTATTGGTTTGCGTAGGGTCTTCAATAAAGGAATTGCTTGCCTCATCGAAGTTTGCCGAACGGAAATCACTGCTGTTCAGCCGGAAGATTCCCTTCACACCGCCTTCGATGTTCAGCTTATTGACCGGATGTACATAGTCGGCCTGGATGGTATGCTCGTCTTGGCTGCCATCATTGGTCTGGTTATAGTCCGGCACCACGTAGTTGATCCGGTCGGTAATGCGCATCCGGTTGTCCTGCCCTTCGACATCGTGACCGTACCGGTACGAAAAGGTCAGCATTTGTTCTTTATTGCGCTGAAATCCTTTTTGGTAGTTGAGCGCAACGTTGTAGCCATCCCATTGGGTCTCGCCCCGGTTATACATGGCAAACCCCTGCAATGGCGCACCATCTAGGGTGTTCGTATTTGAAAATTGGCTCATATCGTTATCGAATCGGCCCAGGTTAAATCCGATTTCGCCGGTGATGAGGTTGAGGCTGTCAATATCATAGCTCAGTTCGGTGCCCAGATAGGTAAATTTGCTTCCGCCTTCGGTGAAGCCGTTTTGAAACAGCGTATTGGGCTGGCTGCCCTGCGTGACCCGTTCGTAGCTGCTTTCGGTCTGGGGGCGCTCGGATAAGCTGCCTCCAAAATAAGCAGAAGCACCGAATTTCCCTTGTTTTAGCGTGAGCGAACCGCCTGCTCCCGGTCCGCCCGCCGGCGCCCGGTAACGGAGATTGACCGAGCCGCGATAACCATTGTCGACATTTTTGCTGGTCACAATATTGATGATGCCGGCCAGGCCTTCACTCTCGTACTTCGCGGGAGGGGTGGTGATCACCTCTATTTTTTCTATGGATCCAGCAGGCATGGCTTTCAGCACCTCTTTTGGGTTGCGCGCAATCATGCTGGAGGGCTTATTGTTGATGAAGATCCGATAGTTCGAATTGCCCTGCAACAATACATTTTCATCCCCATCCACCGAGAGCAGCGGCACCTTGCGCAACAGATCCAGTGCGGTGAGCACCTTGCTTTCGGGATCGGCTTGCACATCATAGGTCAGCCGATCGATATCCTGTTTGACGATGGGCCGGGCTGCCGTGACGACCACCTCCTCGAGCGCGCGCGCGTCAGCGGTGAGTTGCACATCGCCCAGCTGCAATAGGGGAGTGCCGTCAACTAGGATAATGGGCAGTTCCTTCGGATGGTACCCCACGGCAATGAAGGTTGCCACATATTTCCCCGGCGTCAATCCTGTCAGTTCAAACTCGCCATTCGCATTGGTCACTTTGGATGTTATCGCGGCACTATCTGCGCGGATGTTGATGGTTACGTATTCCAGGGCTTGGGTACTCGCCGAATCTACAACCCGGCCATTGATGACATAGGTCGTTTCCTGGGCCATTGAAGTGAGAAATGAAAGGAGTAGGAATAAGCTGAAAAAGGGTAGCGATCTACGTGTCATGAGGTTTTACTCGATAAATGGTATGCACTATTGTTTTAGTTCTGTAATACAAAGAAAAGTTTTTAACCCGTTGGCATTTGTTAATTAACGTTAAAGTGTGATACGATAATGATTAGAATGTTACGCCTATTCCATAACTCCGTTAAATTTGTTACACGTGTTATACCTAACAGTCGCGGACGTTCGGCTTTTGTTGCACCGTTTCACTCGAAATCCCTATCTTCGTACCGATGGATAATTTTATCGTTTCGGCCCGCAAATATCGGCCCGCCACGTTCGATTCGGTGGTTGGTCAGCAGCATATTACCGTTACCCTCAAGAATGCGATCAAGAATAAGCAACTCGCCCAGGCATTTTTGTTCTGCGGACCCAGGGGTGTCGGAAAAACCACCTGTGCGCGTATTTTGGCGAAGACCATCAATTGCAGCCAGCTGACCAACGATATTGAAGCCTGCGGCCAATGCGAAAGCTGCAAATCGTTTCTGAATGGCAATTCATTCAGTATCCACGAGTTGGATGCCGCATCCAACAACTCGGTGGATGATATTCGCAATTTGATCGACCAGGTACGCATACCGCCGCAAACCGGCAAGTATAAGATCTACATCATCGATGAGGTGCATATGCTGTCGCAGCAAGCATTCAACGCCTTCTTGAAAACGCTGGAAGAGCCACCTGCTTACGCGATCTTTATTCTGGCAACCACCGAAAAACACAAAATACTGCCCACGATACTTTCCCGTTGCCAGATTTTTGATTTCAACCGCATCAAGGTTGCCGATATGGCTGGTCACTTGGCCGCTATTGCAAAGGAAGAAGGCGTGTCCTATGATGCGGATGCCTTGCATATCATCGCCCAGAAAGCAGATGGCGGGTTACGCGATGCGCTGTCGATGTTCGACCAGATCGTCAGCTTCGCCAATAAGCAGGTCACCTACCAAGCGGTGATCGACAACCTCAATATGCTGGATTACGACTATTATTTCCGGCTTACCGACGCGATCATTGCGGAGGACTCACCCTCGGCCTTGCTTATTCTCGATGAGATCCTGTCGCGTGGCTTTGATGGCAGCCATTTCATCAGCGGCCTGGGTTCGCACTTCCGCGATCTGCTGGTCGCGAAGGAACCTGCTACACTGAAATTGCTGGACACGAGTGAGACCATCCGCCAGCGTTATCTCCAGCAGTCCCAGCAGGTCTCCGCTGGTTTGCTACTCTCGGCACTCAATATTGCCAGCCAATCAGAAATGAATTACCGCACCAGCAAAAACCAACGCCTGCAAGTAGAATTGGCTTTGCTGAAGATGTGCCATGTCGCCTCGGCGATCCAGCTGGCAAAGAATGGGGCCGCCCAAGTCACGATGCAGGTGGCCGAAAAAAAAAAGCCCAGTGAATCCATAGCAGCCGCAGCGCCGACGGCACCAGCCGCGGCCCCCGCGCCGGTTGCGTCAACTGCACGGCCTACACCACCTGAAGGAACTGCCCAAGTGGCTACGGCATCCATATCGCCCCAGTCCCCCAGTCCGCAATCCCCGGTCATCGATCCCCCATCACCGGCCACCGATCCCCCATCACCGGCCACACCAACCGAACGTTCCTGGGGTCAGGTGAAGCTCGGCAATGTCATCCCCGATTTGACTAAAATTTTCGAAGACAAGCAGGCTGCTCCGCAAGCGGACGAACCCAAGTTGCTCACGGGGGAAGAGCGTGAATCCTTCACCTACGACGACCTGCTAACGCATTGGCATGCATTTGCCGATAAGCTGAAAGCGGAAAACAAGATCAACCTGTTTACACTGATGACCGCCAATCCGCCCGAACTGTTGTCTGGCTCCCAAGTAGGGGTTGTGGTGGAAAATCCCATCCAGCAGGAGCTGTTGAATACCTCCAAGATTGATATCCTCAATGAGCTGCGGGCGAGGCTTCGTAATTTTGCCATCGACTTGGTACCCAAGCAAGTGACCAACGATGTAGCGCGCAAACCCTATACGGCTCAAGAAAAATATCAAGCCATGGCGGCGAAAAACCCAACGCTAGATGTATTGCGTAAAACGTTCAACCTGGGGTTGGAATAATTAAAATGTCCCGGCCGTCTAGGCCCTCTGCAACCCGTCGCGCCGAAACGGCTATTTGCTTGTCAAAAACTGCTGTCTTTCTTCCGGTGTGGGAGGGAGACCAGACCCGTGAAGCGACCAGTGATGAAGTGGCCGAGCTCCGCAGGGAGAATGCCCGCCTGAAGAGACCCTAGCCGACCTGGTGCTGCATACCGGTGCACCTACTGCGGCTATTTCCACCTTATTAATCGGAAATAATGTTTCTTTATATGATATTTACGTGCTTTCGAAGTATCCTCAAAAAACCTCCGAAGTCACTTTCGGAAGTGTCCGAAGCAAGTTTTTAAACCGGCTTCGGAGACTTTTCGGACGCTCCGAAGTCGGTTTCTGAAGTGACCAAGCGTCATTTTTGGTGATTTTTAACAAAAAAAAGCCGCCCCGGAACATCGGGGCGGCTGGGGAATCCGATTTGCGGAATCCGTTTTACCGGTTTTTCTCGAAAGTTAAACCATCGATCACCGCTTTGACATGCTTGCCGGGGTAAAACAGTAGGCGCTTGCGGAAAATATTGCCCGCGGTCACCTCCTCTTCGGTCTCACTTCCCGTGCTGTTGCTGCCCAGACGGAATGCGCCGAGATTGCCCAGGCGTACGATATACCCGTGTGAGATGTTGCGGGGGATTTCGCGCACGAGGCTCTGCAATACGGCATAGACATCGGACTCGGTGAGCGATGAGGAGTACGAAATGTCTGCCGCCAGGTTTTCAAGTGTGATCTCGCCGGCATGGACCGGCCGTGCATAGAACTTCTTCGGTGCGTCCGGGTCCCCCGGCTTACCGATTTCCAGAATGTTGTACTTAATTGCCATTGTTAAAAAATTAAAATGTTAAAAAATAAATATCAAGACAAAGATCTATGGATTTGCAAACTGCTCTGTCGGAATTGGCGGTTTTGGCGGGATTGACGGTTTTGGCGGGCGGGTTAGTACAAAAAAAACCGTGGCGGCAATCGACCGCCACGGTTTTCCCATAAAATCTTTCGCTGTCCCGGCAAACCCTTTGCCGGATGTCTGGGTCAGGATCGGTGCATGAAGCGGGAAATTTCCGCTACCGGAATGCCCAGACACTCAGAGGCCTGATAAACCGTTACATGCTGGTGTTTATCCAGATAGGCAACCTGAGATGTTGGAAGAAGAATAATTTTTCTTTCCGCTGCAAATTCTTTTTTATATTCGTCGGTAAGCTAGCCAAATCAACTTAAGGCTGGCTGTTGTCAATCATGAATAAGCTTGCTTGCATTATACATCATGGGCGCAATTAGTAGAGGGCTGCATAATACGGTGCTTTGCTGGTGCTTATTGATATGCAGCCAGATCGTAACAGCCCAGGAGCGGTTGGAAGAAACGTTGATAGCGAAATTTGACCGGTTGACCGCATCCGCGCTTAATGAGGAACGTTTTCAGTCCACGTGTTCGGTGATCGACCGAATGGAAGAATACGACGCTGTCGTCGGGATGAAGTATACAAACCGGCTGATAGCCATCGTCCGCCCAATGAACCGCCGCAAATGGATGCACGCGCTGTTAACCAATAAATATGAAGTTGCCCAGTTGGTCTATCCCTTTCGGGATTCGGCAGCGGCAATCGTCCGTGAGCTTCAGCGAAACGCAGGGGATATCCAGGATATCATTTTCCGTCAAACCATGGTATATAGCGTACATGCCTATATGCAAGCCGGATCGCCAGACCTTGCGGATGAGTTCGCAGGGGTGGGTATACAGGTATGCACAGCCCAGCAAGACTCGTTAAATTTAGCCATGTTGTATGCGCTCAAAGCCGAGTTATTATATAAACAGCAAGCAGATTCGGTAAACGGGGCACTGGAATACGCCTGGAAAGCCCAGGCAATTTCCAAAGGATTAACCAACAAAACAGCGCTTTTTACTTCGTCTTATTCGGCAGCCCACATCGCCTATGTGAATAATCCGGCAAAGTTAGTGGCAGCGCTGGAACAGCTCATCCCTTTATCCAAAGATTCGTCGCTGATTAAACAGCATTTTCACGATCAGACCTTTTTCACATTTGCCAAACCGGATTTTACCATCTACTTGGATTTGATGCGGCTGAACCTGGTATTGATGGATATACCGAGCGCGAGGCGCATGTATCAAGTCATTGAAGCGACACTACTGGCCCGCAAACGTAAAACCGGGATACTGAACAACAGGAGTCTGGGTATGTTGGTTTCAGACCGGGCAGTGATTGAGGCATTTGCAGGAAGCAAACGGTTGACAGGCGAATTGCTGGATTCTTGCCGCGCGTATTTTGCTCCGCTTCCCGAGACGGATATCCCATCCATAAACTATTTTCTTGCCCGCGCGCTGTGGAATGAAATGAACGCGCAATACCCGGCAATGCTTAAGAGTTTGGAAATATTGAAATCCAAGTATGTAGGAGCTGTGCTTCCCTTGTCGTTAACCACGTTGTTTGCCCATGCGTATGCCCTTAACGGATATGATGAGCGTGCACGAGTTTATTTTGACCGTGCTGCGGGAGAACTGAACCAGCGGGAGTATTCTGTCGCAGGTTATTATCATTATCAATACTACGCCGACTGGCTCTACCGGAAAGAGAACTACCGGGCATATGCAGGTGCGCTAAAAACATTCTACAGCATCAAAGACTCCATCGCAAACATCCGGCAAATGCGGGATATCAGCAACATACAAGCCCAACGATACGTCAAGGAACGTGATTTGGAAATCGCTTATCTGAAGAAGATTCAGGAAACCGATGACCAGATGAATCGGCTGATACGGGGAGGTGGGCTGACGGTCTTAGCCGTCCTGATATTGGCGATAGCACTTCTTTACAGCCGCAACCTGCAACGGCGGAAAAGCAACCTGATCCTGCAAGAAAAAAACGACCGCATCAAAACCCTCATCCGTGAGTTGCATCATCGGGTAAAAAACAATTTGCAGGTAATAAGCAGCCTGTTAAGTTTACAATCGCTTAAAATGGAAGAAGGGGCGGCCAGGCAAGCGGTTGCAGAAGGCCAACGTAGGGTAGAGTCAATGGCATTGATCCATCAAAAACTTTACCAGCATGAGGATATCACCGGCGTGGACATGAAAGCTTATATACACGATCTGCTCCAGCATATCGTGTATGGCTTTGGCGTTGCGGATATCGAACTGAAGATCGACGTCGAAGCCGTTTTGATGGATATCGATACCGCAGTGCCGCTGGGGTTGATTATTAATGAGTTAGTTACTAATTCACTGAAACACGGCATCGGGAAAAAGGGTGGAGATCAATTGTCGATAGGGCTTTATAACCGGGAGGATGGTTACCACGTTACGGTTGCCGACAGCGGCCCCGGGTTGCCCGAAGGATTTGATATCACGAGTTCACCGTCGTTTGGCCTGAAGCTCGTAGCCGAACTGGTGCGCCAATTACAGGCAACGATCAGGTGGGAGGGGGGTGGTGGTGCATCGGTCGATTTGATAGTACCTAAGTCGTAGCTAATGGAAAGTGTGAGAATTTTAATTATCGAAGATGAGGCCATTGTTGCCCAAGATCTGGCTGCCCGGCTCGAATCGGCTGGCTACGCAGTGGCCGCGGTGGTTGACAACGGCGAAGAAGCAGTTGCGAAATGCTTACATATTGAGCCTGACCTCGTTATGGCAGACATCCATTTAAAAGGTAAAATGGATGGTATACAAACCGTAGAGCGGATTAATCAAACGAATGCCGTGCCGGTGATTTACCTGACGGCCTATGCCGACGCTCAGATGTGGGAGCGCGCCAAGCAAACCCGGCCTTCTGCCTACCTGACCAAACCCTTCCGTGAGCGCGATATTCACAGCGCAATAGAACTGGCCGTTACCCGGCATCGGGAAAAACGGGACGGCCCTGCGTTGCATGCTCCCAAACCAATCGATCATTTTTTTATCCGGATAGAAAACGGGCGCTTCGAAAAGTTGGCACTGGAAGACCTGCTGTATCTGGAAGCAGATCGCAGTTATTGCCATGTGTATACCCGGCAGCAGCGTGTTACGCTATCCGAACCCCTGAATAAGTTACAGGAAAGAATCTCCCATGAGAATCTCGTCCGTATTCACCGCTCTTACGTGATTAACACGGTTGCTGTGGAGGCTATCGACCATAATACCGTAATCATAAACGGCATTGTATTGCCTATCGGCCAATCGTATGAAGCCGACTTCTTTTCCAAAATCCAATTTATTCGCTAACCGCCCCAAGGGAATCAAATTATCAGCGTTGGGAAACCGGACAGCCCTGTTCGGAAACTATTGCTATGATTTCTTCCGGGTTATTGAAAGTTTTGTGTTGTTGGTGTAATTAACGTCGTCCATAAATTCAACTTAAAATTTGCTTTCATGAAAAATAGCCGGTGTAAAGAACGTGCCCAAAAGCCGGAAACCAGGCGGTAGAAAATACTCACTTGTGAGTACTTTTAGCCACCCCATTTCACTCATCCACTGAATAAAAGAATAGACAAGCATTCTACTTCAAACTGAAAAAAACGAAATGAAAAATAAGTACCTAATCGATCTCTTTCAGATCATTGTATTTGCCTTTATCCACTTGGTCGCCAATGCACAAGAGGGTAATATCAAACGTTATTATTATAATAGTGGACAACTTCTCGCTGAAGGCCCAATGATCAACCTCAAACGGGAAGGCGAATGGAAAGAATATCACAAAAATGGAAATCTGAATGCGGTAGGTAAATTCAAAAGCGACAAAAAGCATGGTAAATGGCGTTTTTTCAATGAAAGTGGCGTTTATATAGGTACGAATACCTTCGCACATGGTGAACTCATACCCTCCGACAACGATATCGGCAAATTTGAAATAGAGGGTATCTCCAATATTTTCTTCCAAAAAGAAGGTGAATATGATCAAGCCTCTTTTAGTGTAGCGCTTTTAAGATACACCTTTGGAACGCCAACCTTTAGAGGCTACATCGGTGGCGGCGCAAGCTGGATTGACTTACCGTATTACCAAGTTGCGTACAAAGACAAAAGTGTTTTGACTGATATACCCAATGAATATCCCAGGGACAGCACCATCGTTTCTATGGGAACAATATCGAACCTATCGGCAACAGCCGGCTTTCAAGGTGAGATTCCATTAGATTGGACCAACAGACCCTATAACGGGTTTAACGTGGTTTGGGACGCGGGTGTAAACATGGGCTTCTTCAACAATTCGAGCGAAAAGGGAAGTGACAATTTTGTTCAACGAACATTTGACGATTTCGTTGCGGAACCCATGTTTAGTGTCAAAGGTACGATAGGATTGGAAATGTACTTGTCTGATGAATTTGGCATTGGCCTTATCGGTGGGTTAAACTACCTTTTAATAAAAAAAGAGGTGAATTCGTCTTATTATACCGATGAAGCCGGATCCTTTTCATTTAATGCCAAGCCTATATCGACCAAAACGCTATTGCCCTTTGTTGGATTGAAGCTGATATTTCGGGATTAACAAATATCCTTACAGATTAATATAGAGAACAATACTCCCACACCCTAAAAAAAGCAATTATGAAAAAAATGCTTCCAATAACGATCTTATATATATTACTGTGGACAACAGTAAAAAGCCAAAACAACTTGGATTACTTGAAACAACATACAGAAGATTTTGTCTACGTTTATTACGAAGAAATGACTCCTGAAGAACATCAAAATCACACTAAGGATTTTACTAAGAATTCAATTCGTTTGACAGGGAAAAGCAGCTCGATGACCGCTGATTGGAAAGATTTGACGGATATCTTTAGAATCCAATATCCGAGACCATCAAACTTCGGAAAAACGACAATGCCCGCTATAGCTCTTAAGAGTGTGGCTGGTCAACAGTTTGTTCTTGTCCCTAAAATAGGCACTGATTTCACCGGATTACTTAATTCGCTAAGGACTGTTGCTGCAAATTCCGGCGCGGCGTTATCGGGGTTAGATTGGCATACACTAAAGCCGTCTTTGACTGAAGTCTCCGATAATAATCCCAAAATCACTAAGCTTAACAAGCTATTAAAGAAGACCGTTGGCCAAAATATAGAATATGAATTGGATGTATACGGTGAAAGCTTCACGCAAATTCTCAAAAATGAACTTTATTGGCAGAAGCAGGAACGCATTCATATGAGGTCAGATACTAGTCATTTCGAGGGAACGGAATCAAGTACTCCGGAGTTGTTTACAGCATCAAAAATCCCTTGGTACGCGTTGCATTCAATCAATGTAAATGAAGTCCCAGCTAATGAAGATTTAAAACTTCTACAGATTCATTTTTCTGAACTGATACAGAACTACAGGTACACAGTCAAAATCTCTTCTTTAATGGACGAAGCAAAAGAAGAATATTCTGATGATGATTTCATCGAAGAGGACCTTTTAACAACTGCTATTGATCTTTATATTATGGCAGAAGACACAGACGAAATCAAACAGCTAATCACAGCATTGTCACAGATGGACAAGACAACGTATGAGTAAAGACGTCTAAAATCCATCGAACTGGAGTCCCTTGTTCTATAACTTCATCAGGCTAGCTAAAATCAGATCGATATGAAAAAGGCACTTCCTATTTGTGGTTTTATGATGTTTGTGATGTATGTTATGGCAACTCAAGCCCAAGACGCTCCAACACCTCCAAATAATCAAAACGACACGACCGGTTCTAACTCCAACACCACAATTAAAGGTGCGAAAATCAACAGAGGTGTCGACACCACTCGAACCAATACCTACTTGATTGAATACGATTTCCGAACCGGGCTGTATAACAGCAATAATCTGAAGATAAAAGTAAACAAACCGGTCGTTTTCAAAATTAAAAACATCAATAGATTGGCTTATAAAGTGGAGATCACCGCCGCAGACTCAGTCATCGGATATAGTGATTTAGAAGGCCTTTATGAATTGATAAACAGCGAAGAACGGGAACAAATCGCGCAACAGCTGCAGTCGGCTGAATCCACCGCATCCCCTCCCTTGGCCACCCCTCCGCCTTTAACCAGTGACGACACCAGTGGACTTAAAAATGGTGACCTGTTAAAGCAGATCAATGGGGCCAACGCATCTTATTTAAAAAGTATCTCAGAAGCATTGGATTCGATAAAAAATAACAAAGAAATACGATTCGATACATTGCTCAATAAGGACAGTGTCATTAATGCCAACTTTGCCGCAAACCTCCCGTTCCATTTCGAGGTACAACGAGAGCTCACCATCCTTTACCTACAGTTGTCGAAACTTCACAGACAGCTCATTGAATTTGGTGAAACCTATCTATATGTGCGCACGGTTATCAACTCGCCTATACTGCCCTTAGATTCCATGCTGGCGATCAAAGCCAAACTGGATGCTGTACACACGATGTTTGACCAACATAAAAATATCATGCACGATTTCAACATCAAGACCCGGCAATTTCAAAACTTATATCAGGCATTGAAATCCAACCCCGAGTTGGGAAAGCTTTTCAACTATGGAGGTGTCATAAAATTAGGATACATAGCTGATCATCAGCATACGGAAGTGGTCGCCTTAAAGGAACAAGTCGATAAGATCGGGTTTGATAAGATAAAAGGTGAAATGATGCAAATACACCATCTGCTAAATGATAACGTAGCAGGCAAGTCGATATTTGAATATGTTTCAAATCCTATCCAAGCCACTAAGGATGTTATCGTATTTGATGTTAAAATCTCAAAGAAAGAAAAAGATAATTCGTTGTTCTACAACGAACGTCAATTTACACACCGGGAGTTTACAAGACACGGCGTCAGGCTTGACCTGAGTGTTGGAGTATCCGGTAGCTTTCATAGTAGCAACTATGCCTACGATCTTCAATATGATTCCCTCGGAAACAAGAAAATAACCAAACAAGATAAGTCGCTGTTCACGCCGTCATTTGTGGGATTCTTTACGACTAGTTACCGTAGCTCAAACCATTGGACAGGCGGGTTGAGTATAGGCTTAGGCATAAGCGCGAGTGAGGGCACATTTACTTTCGATAACTTTTTTCTAGGAGGCAGCTTGATTGTAGGAAAATACGAGCGTGCTTCACTAACCAGTGGAGTATCATTCAGAAATCTGCCCACACTAAATAAGGACTATCGTGTGGGACAGACGGTCTCCGACACCTACACACCGGACAATGTGACAACAAAATCCTACAGGCCCGGATTTTTTATCGCGATATCGTATAACATCACCAAGGGCGTACGGGATAATATTAAGCAAGTAAGATCCTTTTTTTAAGTGATTTCTCTAAATGTGCCCCATTATTAGGGATTAAAAACGAAAACGTATGAAGACAATGCTTCTGATAATATTCTTGACGTTAAATATCATTCGCGGGCACACGACAACAACCAACGTGGAGACTTTCCGCGCGTTCTCTATCCTGACTTCCGATAGGTGGCTGCTTCATGACAACGCATTATGTTTTCACAGTGATTGATTGTTTAACTTGCTTCACAAACATATGGAATGATAATTTATTTAGTAAAAATAGCTGGATTAAAAGGTAGAAAACATCTTTCTCACCTTAAAATGGATGCCTTTCATTGACGTTACGGGTAGAAAACGGTCAATCGGTTTCTGTTTCTGTTTAATTGATTATCGCCCACCCTATCTTTGTTATTAATGTCATCAAACCCACTTAAGTATATGAGCAAAAAAAACGTGCTGTTTACGCTGATTGCCGTTCACGCATGTTCTTTTCTGTTACAGGCCCAGACGACAGACGAGACCCTTGCACGGCTAAACCAATACGGCAACACCTATCTCCATTTTTCCGATAGGCAACTGGCCGCCGAAGATCCGGTAGAGATGGTGTGGGACTATACCTACACATTTTATCCCGATCGGCTGGAAGAAAAGCTCGTTTTTTCGGGTGTGATGACTGATTCGGGTCAGAAATACTACGAAGACGTCACGACCTCCACACTGTACTACAAGGATATTTTACACGATGACTCCGTCGCTTCCATCGCGGATATAACCCGTATGCATCCTGAAGGCTCCATCCATCAGCTTTACATACCCGTGACGCAGTACCACCAGCGCGAAGAGGTTGTATTGTCCCACCGCGAAGGGGAAGCGGGCAAGGTCACCGAAAGAAATCCGAAAGGTGACGGCACGCAGTTTACGCTGCGCTGCATTGGCGATGAAGGAAAGAAAAAGGCTGATATGGTGGTGGCGGCCATCATACGCATGGCGAAGGGAATAAAATGATATTTACTACAAATAAATTAAAACAAGATAAATATGAAAATTCTATTCAGGGTTATGCTTTTATCATTTTTTTGTGTTAGTATGGTTGGATTTAGTTCATGTGAGCCAGCAGAACCGCCCGCACCTCAAAACAAAGTGAAGCCGTATTGCTATCTTGAAAATGGTGAGACGGTATGCTATGAGAATCCGAAATAGACTACGTATCAAAAGAAATCAATCGTTACAAAGAAAAATCCAATAGGTATTTACAAATGATCTTGAAAATACACAATACTCCAATCCCGCGGAGCAAAACATGCGCATGAATTGGACTGATGTAAAGTGTGGGGTGTTATGCTTGCTGGTCGTCGTTTCTGCATTCGGGGCAGGTACAAACAGCAACACCCTCCCAAACCAGCAGAATACACTGACCTCGCTGGCGAACAGCATAAACACACTGCAACGGCAGGCCAGCGGTAGCCGGTACGGCGCGGGCGAAGATGCCATCCGGCTGGGGTTTGCCGGTGACAATTTCAGCGCGGTGGGCGATAGGACGTTCCGCTACCGGGCCGTTTTCAGTAAACAGGGGAAGCCGCTGGAAATCATCGATAAGACGGTCGACTTCTCCACCGTCGCCTCCATCTACCCGTTGCCTGTTTCAGCTGACGGTACAGGGGCAATAGCCGTAGATTTCTCAGGGCCGGAACCCGGTCGGCTGCTATTCTACTATCCCGACAAAGGCGTCGCCGACGGCAAACTGATGAATGCCCTACTGGATTTGATCCATGCGGTAAACAAGGCGAAAGGCGAGGATTTGGACGGACTCTATGCCGATTGGAAGGAATTGGTACAACGAGCCGGGACCCACGAATCCATCTCGCAGTTCATCGCTAAACACCCCGATAGTTTCCTCCGTGATTTTGCGCGCATGGTACGCGATAGCAAACAACGGCAAAAAGATTGACTGATGGCTACATACACATATCCCTCACCGCCCGATACCTCCACCTTGCAGGTAGTCTATGGTAACTACGCCGGTGTATACGGCTTACTGCAATTGTTTTCAACAGGTCTACCGGAGTTGCAGCTCAACTTCTCTCCCGAGCATTTCATGGCTTTTTACGACGACTTCCGGGAGCGCGAAACCGCTGTTGACCTTGCTTCCCCCGAAGACGTGGAACCTGCGGTTTACTGGATAGAAGGGAAAGACTGCTGGATACGGGTCTGTCTGGAAGCACACGAAGGTTACTATGGCTGGAATTGCTTTACCTCAGCGGATAGGGTGGGGCATTACAGGGCGTATTTTTTTCACATGTATGACCCTAGGTAATCACGCCCAACCTTGCTGAATGCTCCGGGATATAAGATCTGCCGGTGTGCCGCCCATTTTGATAGGGGAAATATCGGTATGCATCCCCAATGTGCGGAGAATACCCCTGTCCGCTCCGGTTTGTATGGTGGTGACCTGCTGAAGTATCTGTACGTAATTTCCCGGGGCATTTTGAGCCGGTAGTCGTAACTTATCGCCGCTCGCCGATCTGCTGCCGCCACATGGCATAGTATAGGCCCTTTGCCGCCACGAGTTCATCATGGGTACCGGTCTCGGCAATCCCTCCCTTTTCCAATACGATAATACGGTCGGCATGCATGATCGTGGATAGCCGGTGTGCGATCAATACCGTGATCTGCTCACGCTCGCCCGATATGCCCCGTACCGTCTCTGTGATGGCCTCTTCGGTGATGGAATCCAGGGCGCTCGTTGCCTCGTCGAAAATCAGCAGGCGGGGATTGCGGATCAATGCACGGGCGATGGAGATGCGCTGCTTTTCGCCGCCGGACAATTTCAGTCCGCCCTCGCCCAGCATCGTGTGGATGCCCTTCTCGTTGCGCGCCAGCAGTTGGGTGCAGCTGGCTTTGTGCAGGGCTGCGACGACTTCGTCATCCGTGGCGTCAGGCTTTACAAACACGAGGTTGTCCCGGATGGTGCCGGCAAACAGTTGGGTGTCTTGCGTCACAAACCCGATCTGCCGGCGCATTTCGTTGAAGCGCACTTCTTCGGAGGGGATGTCGTTGAATAAAATCTTGCCCGATATCGGGCGGTATAATCCCACCAGCAGCTTGACCAAGGTGGATTTTCCAGAACCCGACGGACCTACAAATGCGATCGTATCGCCGGTCTTGGCTGTGAATGAAATGCCATCTATGGCATTTTGGGAGGCCGTCTTATGCCGGAAGACGACGCGGTCGAAGACGATCTCATCCAGCGAACCGATGGGCACCGGGTCTTCGGGACGGTGTTCAATAGGTTTGTCCATCAGGCTGTCAAAGAGTTGGATGGACACCTCGGCTTCCCGGTATTGAACAATGATGTTGCCGATATCTTGCAGCGGCATGAAGATGGAAGTGGAGATAAACTGCATGGTAATCAGCTCGCCGGGGGTAAGCATTTCCCGGAAGATCAGCCAAAGCAACGTGAACAAAATGGATTGCCGGAGGAGATTGAGGGTGGTGCCCTGGAGAAAGGAGAGAAAGCGTACCCGCCGTGTTTTGGTCATCTCCAGATCATAGATGGTCTGCGTATGCTCGCGCATACGGCGGATTTCAGGAAACGTAAGCCCGAGGCTTTTGACGAGTTCGATGTTGCGCAATGATTCGGTGATAATGCCCGACATCCGGGTCGTCTCGCGGTTGATGCTCCGTTGGGTGGTCTTGATTTTGCGGCTGAGCATACCGGTGATGGTACCGATGACCACAAAGCCGATGACAAAGATCGGAATCAAAGCCCAATGCTTGGTGATGGCATACCAGATCAAGAATCCGAAGCCCACCAATGATGAAAACAGGATGTTGATGGCTGAACTGATGAACCGCTCGGTATCGGTGCGCACCTTCTGCAAGACGGCAAGCGTCTCGCCGCTGCGTTGCTCCTCAAACTCCTGAAACGATAGGCGCAGGGTTTGCCGCAGCCCATCATTGAAGATCTGCATGCCGAAGCGCTGCACGGCCAGGCGCATCACATACTCCTGAAACGACCGGCTCAGGCGAGCGAGCAGCGCGATGGCAATGGCTACGAACAACCAGAACAGTACGCCCTTGACCAGTTCCTGCTCACTGCGGCCGCCCATGTTGTTGGCATAGTCATCGATGATTTTGCCAAAAATGATTGGATCGATCATTGATAGCAGCTGGGCCACGGCAGCCAATGCCAAGGCGAGGTAGATGGGGCCGCGCTGTGGCTTGAGGTATTTCCAAAGGATCTTCATGCCCGCTTGAGTTTCCGCTCCCCAAGCATCCAGGTTGCTTTTTTCGGTGGCTCTAATTTGATGCTGGGCGAGCCTTCGGCATATTTGCGCATGTGGGCGACTACCTCTTCTACCGAGTCGGTGAAGAGGAGGAGGTCCATGTCTTCGCGACTGATGGTTTCTTCCTCCATCATGCGCTGCACATGGGCGATGATCTCCTTGTGGAAGCCCACGCCCATCACGACGATGGGGAACCGCTGGATCTTGCCGGTCTGGATCAGTGTAAGGGTTTCAAAAAACTCGTCCAGGGTGCCAAAACCTCCCGGCAACACGATAAAGGCAAAGGAATATTTGCGCAGCAGTTCCTTGCGGACGAAAAAGTATTCCATGGTCACAAACCGGTCGAGGTAGGGATTATGATGCTGTTCATGGGGCAGCATGATGTTGCATCCTACGGAGAGTGCCCCGGCATCCCTCGCACCGCGATTGGCCGCTTCCATGATGCCCGGACCGCCGCCGGTCATGATGGCGAAGCCCAATTTGCCGATCTCTGCCGATACCTGACGGGCTAGTTCATAATAGGGATGGTCTTCTTTGAAGCGCGCTGAACCGAATACGGTGACGCAGGGACCGATGAAATGCAGTCCCCGGAATCCTTTGATGAATTGCATGACCACGCCACCGACGTATTTGAGTTCTTTCCAGCGGGCGCGCGCACCCTCCAAGAATTTCTTTTCTTCCCTGAAAAACGCGTTATTCATGGTTATGTATTTTGCTGGTTTACCAATTCGGTGGCTTCCTGCATGATCCTTTTCTTTTTGCGGGGGGCGCAGTCGAGCGCCTCCAGCTGGGTTTCATCATCAAGCAGGTCTTTCACCAAGATGCACCCACGCGTCAGCAGGTTATCTTTCTCTGATTTGTTGAGGGTGGTCAGGCACGTGATGGGGTATAGGCTCGCGTTATCCACGCGGCGTTTGATACTGCTCTCCTCGGGATAATCCCACGCCAGCAGGTTCAGTCCGTAATGCTGCGCGAAATGGATGGAATCGGAGGTCATGTACGCGTTGGTGACCAGCCAACCGGCGGTAAACGGCAGCTCTTTGCCGAAGAAGGAAAACTGACGGCCCTCAAAGTCCTTCACCCTTGACAGAAAATACATGGGTGTCGTCACCGTGATCTTGGCCTCTTCGGTGTTTCGGAATTTGCATTCCACCAAGAGCATCTCGTTGTCCTTTTGGGCCACTACATCGATCTCGTGGGTGACCGAATTGCCGACAAGCAGCTGGCCGGTGATGGTCTGGTAGTCTACATGCCGGAACAGCTTGGCCACCCACTGCTCGAAGTAGTAGCCCGCTGGTCCGAGGTCTTTCAACGCCCGTTTGAGGCTGTAGCGCGCCGCGAAGGAATCTGCTTCCCGCTTCAATAAGCGGAACGCAAGCCTGTAAAGGTCGCGCGTGTGCATCCCGTCGTAGACCATGGATTTCATCGTATTCCACACGCCGTCCACGACATCGGGGGAGGCGCCTGATTTGGAGAGCGAACCTTTCAAACGATTTAGATCGAATTCAACCAGTTCACCGGAGTGTTTCTTCACATGCATAAGCCGGATATTTTTATGCGGCAATATGCATATTTTTTATGCGGATGTCAAATGTTGGTTTTACACGGCGGCGGGCCGGGGTTGCCAGCGCTCCAGCAATGCCGGTAGCTGGCTGAAATCCCCGATTTCGGCATCGGATATTTCCAGCTCATCGATCCCCCATTCTTCCCAGCCCATGACGTTCAGCCAGATGGTCTTGCAGCCGACGGCCTTTGATGGCAAGATATCCCGGTTATAAGAGTCGCCCACGGCAACGCATTCTTCCGGGGGATACCCCAGTCGGCTTACGCCCTTTTCGTAAATCTCGGTATTGAAATGCATCGCGGAGGTGCTGGATTCCACCACATCGGCAAAATACTGTTTAATGCCGAATTCGGTCAGTACCGCATTCAAATTGCCGTAGAAGTTGGACACTAGCACGATCGGGAAGGTGTTGGACAGGTTTTCCAGGATCCGTTTCGTACCCCTGAGCGTACGGAGCGCCAGGCTATTGCATTCCTTGGCAATGGTTTGGACGCTGCTGTAGTCTACCTGATACCCTTGCCCGGCGAGGTAATCGAATTGCTGCGTGATCTTGTGCACCAGCACATCCAGAAACACGTGGGTGGGTTTGATGAACGACTGGGCGGCCAATACGTTTTCCGAATGGGTATACGCCCTGTTGAACATCGCTTTATCCAAGCCGATGACATGTTTTTGGAATTTGTGCCACAAGATGGCACCCCAATGTTGCCCATTCGTATCAATGGTGCCTTCGTAGTTCAATAGAATACCTCTTGTTTGCATAGTGTTGCGTAGTTAACAATTCGTTTTGACTTTTTGTTTTAATAAGTCAAATGTAAAAAATAATCCGGTCGTTCGATCCCGCTTTGTCAGCAGACGAGAATAATGACCAATAAATTACAATCCTCCGTATAAATAGTTATAAGCCCTTGTTTTTCAGCTGGTTTTTCGGTAGTTAAAGATCGCCCACCCATTCAGCACGGCAGCAAATGCCAGCATGATGCCCAGGTGCGGAAAGATGGCGTCCCATCCGCTGCCTTTCAGCACAATCATGCGCATCACCTCCACCAGGTAGCCGACTGGATTCAGTGCAGCGACGGCTTTGGCCCATGGGGGCATGCTGTCGATGGAGGTGAACAGTCCGCCCATGAGTATAAAGATCATCATAAAGAAAAACATGACGAACATCGCCTGTTGCTGCGTGTCGGTATACGTGGATATCAGCAGTCCGAAGCCCAGGACGACCAGCAGATACACCCAAATAAACCCATACATGGCCAGCATGTCGCCTTGGGGTACAATGCCATATATGAGCCAAGAAACCAATAAGCCAAGGGTAAACACCACATTGCCCAACACCCAAAAGGGTATGAGTTTGCCGAGGATGAAATGATGTTTCCGGATCGGCGTCACATTGATCTGTTCGATGGTGCCGATTTCTTTTTCCTTGACGATGTTGAGCGCAGAGAGGAACCCGCCGACCATGGTGACCAAAATGGCCAATATGCCCGGCACCATGAAGAACTGATAGCTGAGCAGGGGATTAAAACGGTTGGAGGAAACCACCTCGATCGACGGTAAGGACTGGAAACGGTCCACCGTCATCCATTCCATGCGGATATCTTGGTTATAGTCACGCAGGATGCTGGACAGGTAGGCGCCCCCTAAGCCGGCCTTCGTACCGTTGATGGCATTGATCGCCAGGAATAGCGACTGTTCTCCTTCGCGGACCAGATCGCGCTCAAAATCACGTGGTATTTCCAGCGTAACGTCCGTCCGGTCCTGTTCGATCAGGCGGTAGGCCTCCTTCATGGAAGCATGATATCCCTGCAACCTGAAATAACCCGACGCCGTGATCTTATCGATCAGTTTCCGGGAATACGGAGAGTGGTCGTGGTCGATTACCGAAAGATTGATGTTCTTGACCTCATAGTCCGCCGCAAGCGGCAAAATAATGAGCTGCATGATCGGCATCACCAAGATCAGCGCCAGTATCGCCCGATTGCGGAAGATCTGCCGAAATTCTTTTTCCAATAAAAATCTAATCGTTCTCATTTTTTTATCAACCATTAGCTATCGGCTAATAGCTATAAGCTACCTATCCATATTCCTTCTGTCCTTGTTCTATCATTACTCCAGCCGTATCTTAAAACTCCTGAGGCTCACGATGAAGAAAAACAGGGTAATGCCGCAGAGGATGAGCGTTTCCTTCCAGATCCCTTCGATGCCTACCCCCTTGATCATGATGGATTTCACGATGATGTAAAACCATTTCGCCGGTACAATGTTTGAAATGATTTGCAGCGGTATGGGCATGTTTTCGATGGGAAACATAAACCCGCTGAACATCACCGTGGGCAACATCATGCCCATCAGCGAAATGAGCATGGCCACTTGTTGGGATCCCGTCTTGATGGAGATGAAAATGCCCAATGTGAGGCAGGTGATGATGAACAAGGTGCTTTCGGCAAACAGCAGCACCCAGCTGCCCACCACGGGCAATTGCAACACGAAAACACTCATCAGCAGGATGGACAATACGTTGATGAGCGAAAGGATCAGATACGGCACCGCCTTTGCCAAGATGACCCATACGGGTTTGAACGGCGATACCAACAGGATCTCCATGGTGCCCATTTCTTTTTCCTTGACGATGGAAATGGCCGTCATCATTACAGACACCAGCATCAGCACCAACGCCATGACGCCCGGCACAAAATTGGGAGCCCCTTTCAATTGCGGGTTGTATAGCATCCGTATCTGGGGCGTGATCCGGTAGGGGAGGTCGGCATTTCCGGTTAATTCCGTTTGGTAATCCTGGATAATGGATGATACATAGTTGGTCAGCGTAGTGGCCTGGTTCGGGTCTGACGCATCGGCGATGACCTGTATCTGGGCGTGATTTTGATGGTAGAGGTCATCTTGGAAGCCGCTGGGAAAGACAATAGCCAGTTTAATCTGGCCTTCCTTGAAGGCCGCCTCCATGCGATTGCGGTCCATCACCTCCTCCCGGAGCTCGAAGTAGCTGCTGGCTGCCAAGCGGTCGATGACGTGCCGGGACGCCTCATCCCGGGCCTGGTCGATCACGACGATCTTGGCGTTTTTCACCTCGTTGGTCAGTGCAAATCCGAAGATCAGGATCTGCGCGAGCGGCATGCCGAATAAGATGAGCAAGGTCCGCCGGTCGCGCAACACGTGGTAAAACTCCTTCCTGATGAATGTGATGAACTGTTTCATGTCCGCTTACTCCTATTCGTTATTTTTCGCTCCCCTGGCCAACTGATAAAACACACCGTCCATGGAATCCGCGTTGAATTGCTGTTTCAACTCCCCGGGAGTCCCCAATGCTGCAATACGGCCATCTACCATAATGGATATGCGGTTGCAGTATTCCGCTTCGTCCATGTAATGCGTGGTGACAAACACCGTGATACCATTTGACGCCGCTTCGTAAATCATCGCCCAGAACTGCCGCCGGGTCACCGGGTCTACGCCGCCAGTGGGTTCATCAAGGAACACGATGTTGGGTTCATGCAAGATCGACACCGAAAACGCCAGCTTCTGTTTCCACCCGAGCGGCAGCTCGCCGACCAGCTTCTTCCGCTCCGCTTGCAGGCCGAGGCGCTCAATCAACGTTTCGCTTTTCGATCGAAGTGCTTGACTGCCCAATCCGTATATGCCGCCGAAGAAGCGGATGTTTTCCAGCACGGTGAGGTCTTCATATAAGGAAAACTTTTGACTCATGTAGCCGATACGACGTTTGATGTGTTCGGTCTGCCGATAGACGTCGAACCCGGCGATGCTGGCATGGCCCGACGACGGGGTCGACAAGCCGCATAACATCCGCATGGCGGTGGTCTTGCCGGCACCGTTGGCACCGAGAAACCCGAATATCTCGCCTTTATGCACCTCAAAAGTGATTTCGTCTACGGCGGTGAAATCGCCGAATCGCTTCGTGAGTTTGTCCGTTTTGATGACCGCTTCTTCCGTGTTCATATCGTCAGCAGTTTAATGAAGCAATCTTCGATGGTGGGCGTGATGGGGATCACCGTGACGCCTTCAAAACCCTTATCGACCAAGAATGCTGTCAGGTCTTCCCCGAAGTGATCCCCATCCATGCCCCGCGCATCCACATGGATATACTCGCCAAACAAATAGCTATTAATAGGCGAAGCATACGTGGGTAATACGTGGATAAGACGCGGCATATCCCCGGCTTTCACGGCATATAGCGGACTGTCAAAATTGCTGACGATCGTTTGCGGGGTGTCGATGGAGAGGATTTTCCCGTTTTGGATCAGCGCGATGCGGTCGCACAGGGTGGCTTCGTCCATGTAGGGAGTGGAAACCACCATCGTGATGCCCTGCTGTTTCAGGCGCTTGAGCATCTCCCAGAATTCCCTGCGCGATACCGGATCAACACCGGTGGTAGGTTCGTCCAGAAAAAGCACGGTGGGTTTATGGATCAGGGCGCAGCAAAGCGCCAGTTTTTGTTTCATCCCGCCGGAGAGTTTGCCCGCCCTTCTCTTTTTGAAAGGAGCCAGCTGCACGTAGATGTCTTCGATGAGGTGGTAGTTCGCTTCCACGGTCGTGTTGAAGACCGTGGCAAAGAACCGCAGATTTTCTTCGATGCTGAGATCCTGGTAAAGCGAAAACCGGCCCGGCATATACCCCACCTTGCTGCGGATCTGCCGGTAATCGTTTACGATGTCATGCCCATCCACTGTGGCCGTGCCGCTGTCGGGAACCAACAACGTAGTGAGCATCCGGAAAATACTGCTTTTGCCCGCGCCATCCGGACCGATGAGCCCGAATAGTTCACCTTTTTCCACGGAAAAAGACACGCGATCCACTGCTTTCACCGTGCCCTTGTTGTATGTCTTCGTGATGTTGTTTAGCGTGACCATGTTTTTCTCGGCTGTCAGCTGATCAGCTTTTTGGCTATTAGCTATCGGCGTATCCTTATTCCTTATTCCTTACTCCTTACTCCTTACTCCTTACTCCTTATTCCTTACTCCCCCTATCAAACCTCACCTCCCCATACATGCCGATTTTCAGCAGGCCGTCGTTTTTGACACGGATTTTGGTCGCATAAACGAGGTTTTCCCGTTCATCCTTGGTCTGGATGGTCTTGGGCGTAAACTCAGCCTTGTCGCTGATCCATTCCACCACACCGGGATAGTCGCGGTATTGACCATCCGCGCTGTCCACCAGTACCGTTACCGGCTGGTTGAGCCGGAGCTGCGCAAATTGCGGTCCGGTGACGTACGCACGGAGAATGATACTGGAAAGGTCGGCGATTTTATAGAGCGGTTTGCCTGCCGAGGTCATTTCGTTCACTTCGGCGTACTTGACCAGCACCGTGCCCGCTATGGGGTTGGTGATGCGGCTTTTGGCCAATTGGTCTTCCAATTGGGCGATCTGGACTTCCAGGGGGGATGCCTCCTGGGTCAGGCTGGATGCCGTGATGCCCAATGTCGACCGCTGCGCGGCAAGTTGTTTCTGGATGACCGCTACCTGCGCCTCGGCATCATCCAATTGCTTAGGGGTGGCGGCATCGGCCTTCACCATGTTAGCCACCCGTTGCCGCTCGCGGGTAGCTTGTGCAAGTTGCTCCTGCAAGGCGGCCAACTGCGCGGCCGTGTTGGGCCGCTTGCTCAGCACGGCGCTTATTTGCGACTGAAGCTGCTGTTTTTTGAGGTAAAGCTGGGTGGTGTCGATATAGCCCACGGCTGCCCCCGCTTGGAGTACTTGGCCCTCTTCAATGGCCAACGCTTTGATTGCGCCTGTGGCTTCGGCGGAGACGATGGTTTCTACGGCCTCGAATGTCCCCGATGCGTCATAAGCCTGCTGGTTATTGGTACAAGCCGCCAGGAGGAGGGAGGCGATCGCTAAGGTCTTTACATTGTTCATATTCATATTAATTTCCGGTGGTGTATTGCATGTCGTACAGGGCTTTCAATCGTTGAATCTCATGGAGGATCCTGGCTAGCTTGGCATTGTCTTCGGCGTTAACCTCCTGCATATAGTCGGCCGTGTTGATCACGCCGTTTTCGAGCTGCGCGAGGGCAGCGGCTTTCACCGAGGTGCGAAGGCGGATGATCTCATCGTCGTGCTCCAGCAGTTCCGCCCATTTGGCTGCTTCGGTATGTTGCTGCTTGAGCGAGAGGTCGGTGTTGAATAAGAACGCTTCCTTTTGCACGTCTATGCCCTGTTGCCTGATGTCCAGCAATGCCTTTTCTTTCTTCAGCGTATAGAGGCCCGACAAAGGGACGCTCAGGCGGATACCGCCGTAATAGTAAGCATCTAAATCGTTGCTGAGCATGTTCAGCGCCGGGCGCCCGATACCACCCTGTAGGAATAGCCCGAGCTGAGGCAGGTTTTTGGCCGAAAGCAACCGGCGCTCAACCGCGATGCTGCCTTGCTGCCGCGTGTACCACTCCAGTTCCGGACGATTGATGTCCAGCGAGGGTTGTACGGTTTCCGGTGTTTCCAGTACGGTGTGTTCATCCAGCGTTTGGTTGACGAATAGGCTCAGCATGTGCAGGTAGGCATTTCTTGACGCCCGCAGTTCCACGGCACGCTGCTGGGCAGTAAGCAGTTCGGCTTCGAGCAGATTTCCGCTGCTTTTTAACGCCGCACCGTTCGCGATAGCGGCCCGGGTTTTGGCGAGGCCCGCCTGAATGTCTTTTTGTACGAGGTCGTTTTGCGCAAGTTGGGCGTCCAATAATAGGATACCGAAGAACAATTGATTCACGCGTTCCTTCAGTTTATGCAGCTCGACTTCCAGCGCTTGCTCTTCCACGAAAGCACGGGCTTCAATGGCTTGCTTTTGCAGGTTGGTGGTGCCACCGTCGTAGAGGCTTTGGTTGACCTCCCCATACAGCTTATATTGGTCTTTACTCAAGGCAGGCACATCTATGCCCGGTACCTGGATGGGGATCTGCGTCACCGCTGATTGGTACGTGGCCTGTCCATTGATGTTGATCTGGGGCAGGTAGCGCGCGTTGGCTTGCTCGATGGAGTACGCGGCACTCTGGCTGATCAGGTTACGCTGCTTCACCAACGGGTAATTTTCAAAAGCCAGGGCATGGCTTTCGTGGAGGGTCAGCCTTGCTGTCTGTGCGTGGGCTGTCAAATGGAAGAGCATTGCGACACAAAAACCGATCAGTAGGAGATAGCGCGTCATTTTGTTTTTATTTTTTGAATTAATCATTTGATTAATATTGATGCAAAAAAATAGCTCATGTTGTTTCCAGCATCGCTGCAAACCACTTTTTAATCCATTGTTTTCGTTCCTTCATAATCGCGGTAATTTCTTCCGATCGGATGCCGGTAATCAGTTGCAGCAAGGGTTTGCCGATAAACGGAAAAATAATCAACCCCAGCATATTGAAAATAAAATGAATGGGGTTCAAATCGGGTCGCCTTTCCTGCAATTGTTTGAAAAAGGCGGAATCCACGATTTTGGTCTTGGTGTTGATCAATGTTGCAAACCGATCAGGATTGGATTTGATCTCGCCCAATACAAATAACGGGATATCCGGATTTTCGAGTAAGGCGTCGATGTAATGCTCCGCGATGCGCTCCACCTTCTGCTCGATGCTGGTTTGCTTATCCATCAAAACAGGAGCGATTTTGCCAAGCAGGATGTGCATCTTTTCCAGGATCACGATTTCGAAGAGTTTCTCTTTGCTGCGGAAGTAATAATTGAGCAAGGCCAGGTTGATACCCGCGGCTTCAGCAATGTCGCGTGTGCGCGTGGCTGCATAACCCTTCTGCGTGAATACCTTGCGGGCAGCTTCCTTGATTTTCTCCTCCGTACTGAGGTCCCCTTTTACCTTCTTGATCGTTGCCATTGTATCGTTTACGAGGCAAAGATAAGAGGTGATTTTGATTTAACCAACTATTTTAATCATTTGATTAAAAATATATTTCTCATACGGTATTTCACTTGGTTTAGGGTGCCGTATCGTCAAGAAAACGCAGGAGCATCGGCACGATGAAATCCGTGTCTTGGTAGCCGGGGCGCAGCGTGGTAATTTCGCCCATATAGGCACCATGCCCGCCCGGAATGATGGCCAAACGGCTGTTGGGAATCAGCCGATGCATTTCCACGGCATGTTCAGGCGTCATCACATCGGCATCACCGATAACGATCAATGTCGGGGCCTGTATGTACCGGATCTGCTCGTCAGGGATGTCTTGGAAGTTGACCATTCGCTTAGCGCTCTTGTCATGCATGGTTTGGAGGTTTCCGGGCTCAGGGGCAACTGCGGCATAGGCGTCTTTGTATAGCTGCGGCATATCCTTGATGGAAGCCTGCTTCATGAACTCCCAAAATTGAGCAGGCACACCGTCGCGTTTGTACATGGCTGACGCGATGATCAGTTTATCCACCGTTTCGGGATGGCGGATCGCGATCTGTAAGGCTGTTGTACCCCCGTTGCTGAAACCGAAGATATCGGCCTTGGCCACCTTCAGTGCTTGCAAAAGGGCCGCCACGTCGTCGGCATCCTGCTCAAACGACAGGTCGGCATCCCGGTCGCCTGTCCGGCCGTGGGCTTGCAGTTCGACACCGATCACCTGCCGGTGTGCGGCAAGCTGCGGAATGATCCGGCCAAAGGATGTCTGTATGGTGGATCCTCCGCCATGGATCAACACCAGTGGCTTGCCCTTGCCATAAATCTCATAATACATCTTCAGCCCATTCACGTCGGAATAGCCGCTGTTAAAGGTGATACGATCCATCTCAGTAGTTTTTGAATGGTTTTCTGCATCCCTGCTGCCTGTACAAGAAGACAGCAGTAAAGCGATTAAAAAAAGCTGTTGTATGGTGCTGTTCATCATGGGTCAGCCATGGTCCGATTAGAAGGGGATGGTCACGGTATTGGCGTTCAGTCCGCTTGTCGTACCGCACGTAGCGTCTATGGTGACACCGGTAATGGTGCTTGCATGATCGGATGCGAGAAATACCGCTATCCGCGCAATTTCATCCATCAGCGGAAGCCGCTTAAGCATGGTGTCGCCCGCTATCTTGCTGATAAACAGGCTAGCCACTTCGGGGTCATGTCTCATCGCTTCCACAAAGGGCCTGGAATCCGGTGAACCGGCGGATCGGATGTTGACCACGCGGATACCGGCCGGCCCGACTTCGGTTGCCAGATCCCGGGAAAAGCTTTCGATGGCGCTACAAGCGGGACCGAAACCACCTACCTGTGGGTAGCCGATTCCGCCGGGCGTAGCGGTGATGGATAGGATCACACCCGCGCCTTGCCTTGACATGATCGGTACCAGCGCTTTTGCGGTCAGGAAGTGGGAGCGCATGGCGATGGTAATGGGCCGCATAAAGTCGTCGAGTGCCATATCCGCTAACGGTATGTTTTGGGTATCCTCCAAGCCGATGGCATTGAAGGAGATATCAATCTGACCGGCCACCTCCATCAGCCCGGTCAGTTGGTCCACTATCGCCTGTCCGTCGCAGGCATCCACAACGGCTATTTCGGCATTGCCGCCTGCCGCCCGTATACGGACTTGCACGGCTTCCAAAGGCTCCTTGGTTCGGCCCGCAAGTAGTACCACCGCGCCCTCATCGGCAAAGGCTTTCGCAACGGCACTGCCGATGGACCCGCCTGCTCCATAAACGATTGCTTGTTTGTTTTTCAGTAACATCAGCTGCAATATTGGTTACTCGCAAAGTTAAGTAGCTGGCTGTAGAAAAGTGGGTAGCAAAAAGGACAAACTGGCGGGGAAAATGCGACAACCGGTCAGCCTACCTTACTGACTTCCATTCCCACCCACACCAAGGCCACGCCCAAAACCACGCTGAGCAGGGTGTAGGCAATCGCGGTGAACACTTGCTGGCTTTCGATCAGCTGCAGGTTTTCATGGGCGAAGGTGGAAAAAGTGGTGTAACCCCCGCAGAAGCCGGTGATGAGCAATAACCGGAGATTGCCGCTGGCAGATGGGGCCTGGTTGAACAGGCCTGCCAATAACCCGATCAGGAAACAACCGGAAAGGTTGACCAGCAATATCGGAAGCGGGAACGTGCCGTGAACGAACCGGCTGGTCAAAACCGATACCAGAAACCGGAGCATGCTTCCGACGGCTCCACCTATTCCTACGGCAATAAGTTGTTTGAACATGGTCACGGCGTTACAGTTGATCGATGGGTCGACGGAGATTGATGCCAAGCGTTTTGAACTGGGAAGGGGTGAGGCCGGTGACCTTTTTGAATTGTGCCGAGAGGTATGCCACACTGCTATATCCCAGCTGGTAAGCGATTTCGCTCAGCGTCTTCTCTTGGTAAGAAAGCAGTTCCTTCACCTTCTCCATACGTTGGAGGATGACATATTGTTCGATGGTGATGCCCTCTTTCTCCGAAAAAAGCTTACTCAGCTGCGAATATTCCTTGTTGAGTTCGTCTTGCAGCACATGGGTGAACGCGAAGTGATTGTCCTCGAGCTCATGGATATGCCGGATGATGACGGATTTGATTTTCTCGACCAGTTGCTGCTGCTGGTTATTCAATAATTCAAAACCGATGGCATTCAGCCGCTGCTCCAGATCCGCATGCTGCTGAGGCGTCAATGGCTCGGCCACGATCGCTTCACCAAGCCTTACATCCAAGGGCGTGATGCCCATCGAAGCGAAGACATCCGATACGGCCTGGATGCAGCGGGGGCATACCATGTTTTTGATGGCGACTTTCATGCAAACAAATGTAATCAAAAAAGTAAATAGAACACATCCGCCTCCATCTCAAAACAACTCCCTGCTTAGGATATAAATCCCCATGGTGAGCACAAACCAGCCGAAGCCTGCTCGCAGGCGCTCGCCCGGTATACGGCGGCCGATGATCCCGCCGATGATCACCCCGAATATGGTTATGCCCAGTATCTTCAAGAGGAAGGGCCAATCGATATAAACGTGTCCTACATCGCCGGCAAATCCCACCAATGAATTGATTGTGATGATAAACAGCGAGGTGCCGATGGCCTCCTTGATGGGAATACGGACCAGTAGCACCAGTGCCGGGATGATGAGAAATCCGCCCCCCGCCCCCAGCAGGCCAGTGACCAAACCGATCGCGAAGCCATAGGCCAGCAACGTGACGAAACGGGCTTGCCGTCCGGCGAGATCTTCCCGGTGTCCGAGGATCATCGATACCGATGCCGCCAGCATCAGCGCGGCAAAAACCACCATGATGGCGGTGGATTTCGTAAGCGTGACGGCACCTACTTGAAACAGCGTATCCGGGATGGCGGGCAATAGGTATTTCCGGACCGCAAAAACCGTTGCTACCGACGTAATGCCAAACGACAGCGCCGCCCGGATGTTCACATGCCCCCTGCTATACTGGTATACCGTTCCCGCTAGGCTGGTGAGTCCGACGATAAACAGGGAATAGGAAGTGGCCAATGCGGGTTCGATATGAAACAGGTAAACGAACACCGGAACCGTGAGGATGGAGCCGCCGCCGCCGATAAGGCCAAGGGAAATGCCGATGAAAACAGACAGAATATAGCCGATGATCTCCATTAATGGTGCGTTGGGTCTCGCTGGCAAAGTACGGTTAATTTGCCAACGCTATCAAGCCGCGTGTTAAAATACCTTTCCAAAAACCAAATGACTCATCAATTGTTTGTATAGCATTAACAGGTGAATTTCAAGCAATCAGATAATATGAACACCAAGACCAAAGAAATACTGGAGGATGTCAAAGATCGGCTTAAAGAAGCCAGCGAGCATCAAAACATTGCCAATTCCGAGCGGTTACTGTCCGTGGGGGCAGGTGCTTTCGTACTCTATACCGGCATCACCGGCCTATTCAGAACTCCCCTTTCTTCATTGGCCGAAGTGGCGGTGGGGAGCTATCTCATCCTGCGCGGTGCGACAGGTTATTGCGCAGTAAAGGATTCGGTATGCCCTGATAGCAATGTAACCATTGTGGAGCGGATTGTGGAATAGGGCATTTTGGCCGGTCGGTGTTTTTGCCGATATTAGGCGGCTGTATATGCATCCCAACAGTACTGCATCATCCCGAGAAACAAGCTCACGCCATGCGAAACGGGTGTTTTCCGGCTCTTTATGGGGTATCTTGGCCAAGATCCTCGATGCGCTGGCGAAGTTTGTCACCATCCCCCTGCTGGTGGGTTTCTATGGCAAGGCGGATTATGGCTTGATCGCCCTGGCGTTCTCACTCAATGCATACTTGCGTTTGATGGACCTCGGATTCAATGTGGGGGCCGTGCGCTACTTTTCCATGTGGACCGCTGCCGGCGAATGGGAGAAGATCGGCAAGGTGTCCCGCTCCAGCATCGTATTCTATGGTGCTATCGGTATTGCCAATGCGGTGTTATTCCTCATCATGTCGGCTTATGGCGAGCAGCTATTCAACCTCACCGATACGCAGGTGCCGCTGTATCGGCAGATCATGTATATCCTGTCGTTTTCTACCGTGGTCAACTGGCTTTCCAGTGTAGCGGTACAGTTACTGAGCGCCAAGGACGAATTGGGCTATGTCAACCGGATAACGGTAATCAGCAGCGTCCTGAATTTTGCAGTTGCCCTGTTAGCCATCCAACTGGAGTGGACCCTCATTACGTATTTTATCTGGTATACGCTATCCACCCTGGCGCCCATCCCGTTTTATGTGGCGCGATTGGGGGTGTTTCCCATGTCACGGAGCACCTTACTGGCCCCACGGTGGCATGGGAGCGCGTTCAGGGAGATTTTGACATACAGTCTGGCGATATTCGTGATGGGCCTGTTTCAGCTGACGGCCAACAACCTGCGTCCGCTGCTATTGGGCAAATTTGCCGACGGTACAGCCGTGCTCACCGACTACCGGATCATTCAAACCATCGCCATGCTCATCGTCGCTTTCGGCGGGGTATTTATGCAGGTGTTGCTGCCCTCGGCGGCAAAAGCCTATGCGGAGGGCAATCAGGAACGGATCGAGCGCATGGTCTTCGAAGCCACTAAATACATATCCATTTTCTTGGGATTCATGGTGTTTGTGCTGATACTGAATGCCGACGATATTTTATTGCTGTACATGGGAAAAGCATATGCCCACTTATCGCTGTGGCTGTCGCTGTGGCTACTCACGGTGTTGCTGTCGATGCACAATACCCCCGTGGCCAGCTTAGTGCTTTCTACGGGCAAGACACGATTTTTGGTGTATTCATCAGCGATCGCCTGCATCGTGTCGTTGCCCATCACCGTCATCTTTGCCGATACGTTACAGGTAGGGGCGGCCGTGGTAGGCTACCTGGTCTATATGGTGCTGCAAATCGGTTTTTTCTATGTGTACTACATTCCCCGGGTATTGAAATTAAACGGCTTCCGGTTATTTACCCGGGCATTCCTCCCCGCCACTGCAGGGGGCGCACTGGCGCTGCTTGTCGGTCGCTATATCGTGCGCTTGCTGCCGATATCCGGCGGATATGGCACGGTAATCGCCAGTACGGTTATATTTACGGTGGTATACGGCTTGTATTTGTTTGCATTTGTGATCAAGGCCGCCGACATCCGTTACCTGAAACAAACACTTATGGGGAAAGGAAAGGGCAATGCCTAAGTTTTCGGTCTGTATCCCGGCCTATAAAAGCCGGTTTTTGCAGGAATGCATTCAGAGTATCCTTGCACAGTCCATTGCCGATTTTGAGCTGATTATCCTCAATGACTGCTCGCCGGAACCGGTGGCGCAACTCGTGGCGGCATTTACGGATAGCCGTATCCGCTATCACGAGAATGAACGTAATGTAGGCGCGGTGCGGCTTACCGACAACTGGAATAAATGCCTGGCATTGGCCGAAGGGGAATACCTCGTGATGATGGGCGATGATGACCGCATGGCACCGGATTACCTGGAAGAATTTTCGGCGTTGATCGCCACCTACCCCGGTTTGGCGGTCTATCATTGCCGGAGCCTCGTCATTGATGACCGCGGCCAGCCACGCCAGCTGACACCGGCTCACCCTTCCTTTGAGCGGGTGTGTGACAGCATCTGGCACCGCCTCAACCAATGGCGGTCGCAATACATCTCGGATTTTGTATACCGCACGGACGCGTTGCGGGAACAAGGCGGTTTTTACCCCTTGCCCTTGGCGTGGGGGTCGGATGACATCACGGCCTACCTTGCCAGCGCGGAGCAAGGCGTCGCCCACACCTATAAGCCGGTGTTTCACTACCGGAGCAATAGCTTGTCCATCACCTCGTCGGGCAACGACTTGGAAAAGATGCGGGCCAACCTGTCGTATGCCGACTGGCTGAGATCTTTTCTGGAGCATCATGTGCCGCATGAAACGGAGCGCGTGGTATATAACACCCTGTGCGAACAGCAAGAGGTGCTGATGCGACGGCGCAAACGCTATACGATGATCTTGTCGATGCAGCGCCGCATGGTCAGCAAGGGTTGGCTTTGGTTCAAACATCGAAGGGAATTTGGCTTGCGTATCAGCGATATCATCATCGCGGCGCTAAAGTCACGTGGACAGCAAAATGGAGACGCGAGTTAACCAGCTATGAACATTATTTTCAATCCACCGGTCAATGAAGAAAATCAATATATCCAGCTATTGGTGGGGGAGTTGCGCAGCAGGGGTTATCGGATCCATCCATTGGATACCCTTTTTTCGAGCACTAAACATTTTAAGTCCATCAAACTCGTCCACCTCAATTGGTTTGAGGTGATCGATGATAGCAGTTTTTTGGTTGCATTGCGGAGTTTTATACGGAAGCTGGCGGTGCTGACCGTCATCCGGCTGAGTGGAAAGCCGCTGGTGTGGACCATGCACAACCGCGTTTCGCACGATGGTCGGTTGACGTTTTTTAGCCGTGTCATCACCCGGTTATTAGTGCGCTGGTCGCAGCGGATCGTCATCCATGCACGGCAATCGGCGGACCTCCTTGTCGCTTACGGTGCCGGTATCCCCCGGAAAGCGGTTTACATACCCCACCCGGATTTTATAGGTGTATACGGAGCGGTGCATCGGCCGTTGTCCCGCCCGGTGGCGGGCCTACACCTGCTGTTCACCGGGATGGTAAAACCCTATAAGAACCTCGAGTTGCTCATCGATGTGGTGGGAGAATTCGGTGCGGGCGTGCAACTGACCATAGCCGGCAAGGCCGTCGATGAACAGTACCAGCGGCAGATCGCATCGCAGGCGGCGGATGTAGGCAATGTGCGGCTGTTGCCGTATTTCGTTCCGGATGGGGAAATGGCAGCCCTGCTCGCCAGCGCTGACGCATTGGTGTTGCCTTATGATTTGTCCAGCAGTCTCAATTCGGGAACCGCTATTCTGGCATTTTCGTACAAACGGACGGTCATCTGTCCGGATATCGGTACTATTAAAGACCTGGGTATTCACCGCGATCAGGTATTTCATTATCGGTATAGCACCAGGGAAGAACACCGCACAGCGCTCAAGGCGCAAATCGCGCAGGCGGTGGACAGGAAGCGGCAGGACCCTGCGGCGCTGGAACGCATGGGCGCGCAATTATACGACCATATGGCTGCGGCACATGACCGGCGCGGCGCGGGGGCCGCGTTGGATGAGGTATATCATGAATTATTGCGGAGGGCGGTATGAAGATCCTATACATCAATGCACTCTATACGCCTTATGTGGCCGGGGGAGCTGAGATATCGCTCAAGCTCATCGTGGAGGGTATGCAGGCAAAGGGGCATGAGGTGGCGGTGCTGAGCCTGGTGCCCTCGGGCGGATTGCATAGCGATTGGGTAGATGGCGTGAAGGTGTACCGCGTGGGATTGCACAATCATTATTGGCCGTTTTCAACCGATCGCCCCGGCAGTGTCAGCCGACTGGCCTGGCATGTCCGCGATCGGTATAACGCATCCATGCGCACCTATATTGCTGAAGTGCTTCGGCTTGAACGACCCATTGTGGTGTCATGCCACAACCTCGTGGGCTGGTCGATCGCGGCATGGGACGAGGTAAGGCGTGCAGGCATCCCGCTCGTACAGGTCTTGCACGACATGTATCTCCTGAGTCCGGATAGTACGATGTTCAAGAACGGCAAACCCCGTACGCGCCAAGGCCTGATCGGCCAGTTATTACGGTATCGGCACCGGCAAAAGTCGCGGGATCTCAACGCGGTGGTTGGCATCAGTCGGCATATCCTGGAGCGTTTTGCAGCACATGGGTATTTTAGCGGTGTCCCCCAATATGTCATCCACAATGCTCGCCGTATTCCCGCGGTGAAGCCGTTGGAACTGCGCTCAGCAGGCCAGCCGCTCCATGTGGGCTACATCGGCACGCTGTCCGCCGTCAAGGGCGTGGAGTGGCTCATCACCCAGTTTAAAGCATCGGGCATTGATGGCCGCTTAACCATTGCCGGAGGCGGCAAGGAGGAGGATTTGCATCATTTTAAACGCGTGGCTGGTGATGATCGCCGCATCACCTTTGCCGGATATGTAGACCCGGCGGATTTTTATCCGGGTATCGATGTGCTCGTGGTCCCCTCCCGATGGGAAGAACCCCTGGGCATGGTGGCCGTTGAGGGTTTGGCAAACAATTTGCCGGTGATTGCAAGCAACCGAGGGGGGTTGCGGGAATCGGTCGTCGATGGCAAAAATGGCATCCTTTGCGACCCTGATCATCCCAATTCCCTTGGGCAAGCGCTCATTGCACTTTCGACAGATGTGCAGCTGTATAATCAGATGGCCGAAGCGGCAAGACCGTCGGTAAACGAATACCTCAGTGTAGATCGCATGGTGAATGAATATGAACACGTATTGCAAACAATAACGGATCATGCAGACGCTCAAGACCATCGCTAATCACCGGGCTACGCTTTGCGAGGCCGTGTTCTGCTTCGCGCTATTGGCGGTCTTTTTCCCGGTCAAGATCTATCCGCTGGTCTTCTTATTGGCATCGCTGTTTTTTTTCTTGGATACCCCGAAGCTGCTCCGGCATCATTGGGTGGTGTTCCTACTGGTGTTTACCGGTTATGCCTCGCTCATTTTCCTCATCGACCTCCCGGCGGACTACCGGGAAGTAACGAACTTTTTCAAACTGCCGGTCAATTTCACGTTTTTGTATTTTTCGGTGGGGTGGATGGCGCAACGGGACAATACACGCCTGTTGCGGTGGGTAGACCTCACGCTGTTCCTCGCCCTTGTACTTACGCTGCTGCAATTGCTGCTATACCACCAAGCGGCGGGGTTTCGATGGGTGGGCGGTGCGCCCAGTTCGGCCCAGGGGAGCGCTTTATACCGTGCCAGCCATTATTTCTGGGGACTGGATGATAAGAATATGTTCGGTGCGCGCATCGCCCTGCTTGGGTTTGTCTATGTGTTGTTGCCGGTGGTGCGGCAGCAAACCATCGTATGGTGGCGCATCGCCTTGGTCATGCTGCTTGCCTGGCTCTCGTTGTCGCGCACGCCCATGGTGGCGCTGCTTATCGGCGTAAGCTGCCTGCTGTGGTGGGCTTCCACCAAGCCCTGGCGATGGGCGCTCGGTGGAGCAGCGGTATTGGCGATACCCGTGGTGGCGCAGAAGGTGGTACGGATAGACAGCATTACGGCCTCCAACGATGGCATGGGCGTGAGGTTAGCCTATTGGAGGGCATTTTTCGAGCATTTCACGGCGATTTCGCCATTGGGCAACGGGTTCATGAGCGGTCAGCATTTTCTTGCTGAATATGCCCGGTTTTACCATGGCGAGCCGCATATCCACAATACCTTCCTGAGTTGCTACCTTGATTTTGGTATCATCGGGTTGCTATCGTATGTGCTGTTTCTTTTTTACTTTTATCGGTTTTGCCTCAGCACGCAGCGAAATGCCGCTTTCTGGATGTTAGCATTCATCCCTTTATTGGCCATTATGATGATTCTGTATTCGGGATATGACAACGATATTGTGCTTTACCTCGTGTTGATTTTTCTGTTGGGGAGCGGCCAGCTGGTCGACGGCAAACAGGTGAAGGGGAGGATTGCTTGATGGAACAACGCGTATTGATCGACAGCCGTTGGGATGGCGATACCGGTATCGGCAAGCTGTACCGGGAAGTGATGGCGCGTATGCCCGCCGATGTGGTGCCTTCGTTTGTCCACAGCCGGATGGATCTGGGAAGCCTGCTTACCCCGCTGATGCTCGCCCGTGAAATCCGGAAGACTGACGCTGACGTGTTCTACAGTCCGTCCTTTATGCCGCCGCTGTACAGCCGCATCCCGTTCGTGTTTACCATCCACGACCTCATGCACTTATTCTATTACAGCCGGTGGCACCGCGTATATTATGAGCAGGTGATCGCGCGTTTGGCGGAGAGGGCCAAGCAGATCATTACGGTATCGCATTATAGCAAAACCCAACTGGTTGATTTATTGGGGATCGACGAACGCTTGATTACTGTTGTCTATAACGGGGTGGACGAAATATACCACAGCAACCGTGAGCGTTTTCGTTCGGAACGGCCCTATTTTCTGTACGTAGGCAACCGCCGGAAAAACAAGAATATCCCCGCGATGTTGACGGCATTTGCCCGCGCGGCCATCCCCCCGGATTTTATGGTGTTTCTCTCAGGGCACGCAGACGAGGCCCTGTCCACGCTGATCAAACAGCTTGGCATCGAAAATAGGGTCCGGTTTTTGGGACGCATTCCCGAAGCGAAACTGCCGGCGGTATATCGGGGAGCTTACGCAACACTGTTCGTCTCGCTCATGGAAGGTTTTGGCCTGCCGATCATCGAGTCGATGGCCTCCGGCACACCGGTGCTCACCGCTACAACCGGACCGTTACCGGAGGTGGCAGGCGATGCCGCCTTGTGCGTGGATCCATACGATGTAGCGGCGATCGCCAGCGGCATGGAGACCTTGGTAAACGATCGTTCGTACTACCAATCGCTCCAAGCCAAAGGCACCCTGCGGGCCGGACAGTTTACGTGGGATAATGCGGCAACGCAGACATGGAAGGTGATACTTGATCAGCACGAGAAATCATGAAGACAGCTAATTTTCGACACATCGTTTGGATATACATGGCCATCATGGCCATGGCGTGCAGCGCCGAAACGCCCCGTGGGGCGGATAAGCGAACCCAGGAAGCGGGACGCCGGATCGATGTCAAACGGTTTGGCGCCAAAGGCGACGGCAAGGCAGATGACAGCCGGGCGATCCAAGCCGCGCTGGATAGTGCGGCAATGGGTGATACGGTCTATATCCCGAAAGGGACTTATCTGGTGCATACCCTCCGGCTGGTGCCCAATGTGCATCTCGTGGCCGATGGTGTATTGAAACAGCCGAAAGCGTTGGCCGGGCAGTTCGCTATCGAAAAGCAACACTCGGATGCACCGCTTTTCCGCGCCCACCGGGTATCCAATGTATATCTTTCCTTCCGTGCCGAAACGGTTAATGAGGCCATTTATGCCTCGCAAAGCAGCAACATCACCATCGCCGAGAGCGACATACAAGGAGATTCTACCAATAGACGCCCCTTCCCGGCCGTCTTGTGGTACAGCTGTTCCGCTTGCCGGGTCGTGGGCAGCACGATTAGCCAGGTGGGGGGTGCGCGCGAGTCCCCAAAGGTCTACCATCCCGGTACCGCCGTGCGCGTACTGTCCAGCAGCGGCGTGACCATCTCCGGCAATCACCTGCACCACAACGGCGAAAACGGTATTTTCATCCACGACAGCGGGGATGTCGAAATCGATGGCAATTACATTCACCACAATGGCATGAGCGGTATCCAGATCGCATTCAATACGGCGGATCGCGTGACGAACTATCGCATCACCAACAACCAGCTGGAATACAATGCCGCCGATGCGATCGATATCAACAACCGGGCGCACGGTCGGGTAGTGGCGATCAACGCGCTCATCGCCAGCAACTACAGCCGGGCCAATGGCTTTGTCAACGGCGAATCCACCCCGGATGGTTCCGGTATGGGTACACTGATCGGCGTATCCGACGTGACGTTGAGCGGAAACCGGGCATTTGAAAATAATAGACCGGCGCTGTATATCGAAGGATGCGGGGACATTACCGCCAATAGGAATGTCACGGATGGAGCGTTCGAATTGGTAGGGCAATGGGAAAATATACGAATGCAGGGCAACACGTTCCACACGCTGCGCGTATTGTCCAATGCCGAGGGGCGGCTGCTGGATATCAGGCATAGCGAGATCGCGAGCCTGCAATTACCCAATGGCATTCGCATCGACTCCTTGAATATCATCGAAAATCAGATCAACAGCGGACCGGTAAACTTCAATATGGAAGGGAGTCTGAAATTTGAGGGCAATCGCCTGAAGAGCGCACATGATGCAGGCGCCTTACTCCTGGTGAATGTGGGCAGCGCATCGCTATTGGGCAATCACATCGACAATGCCAAGAACGCCGCGATCACGGTCAGGAAGACCGCGCTTAATGTCCGCATCGATAGCAATTTTGTGACCTCCGGCGGCACGTGGATTCATAATTTTGGACCGCCGAACATCAAGATCAATAAAAATAAGGTTCAGGAGCGGGTAGCGAAAAGCAAACAATAATGAAGGTAAACCTGTACATACCGACATTAAACGGAGGGGCACGTTTCAAGGAACTCTTGGCTGCACTGGGGCAGCAGGCCTATCAGGTGCAGCAACGCATCGTGATTGACTCGGGTTCGACCGATGGCACGATTGAAGCGGCGCGGGCCAGCGGTTTTGAGGTGATGGGGTTGGGCGGCCGGGCATTTGACCATGGCGGTACGCGCCAACAGGCGATAGAGGCCAACCCACAGGCAGACATTTATATCTTTCTGACCCAAGATGCGATTCCTGCCGATGCACACACGTTAGGCAACATCGTCGGTGCATTTGACGATCCGACCATCGGCATGGCCTATGGCCGCCAGCTTCCGCATCGCGGCGCCACCCTTCTAGAACGCCATACCCGGCTGTTCAATTATCCCGAGGGTACGCAGGTGAGGAGCGTGGCCGATGCCGATCGATATGGCATCAAAACCATTTCCTGTTCCAATTCGTTCGCCGCCTATCGCCGTATCGCCTTCGAGCAGGTCGGCGGTTTTCCCTTGGGTACCATCATGGGCGAAGATGTCATCGTAGCGGGCCGGATGCTGCTGAATGGATGGAAGATGACCTATGCGGGTGATGCCCGGGTATACCATTCGCATAATTATACCCTCCGGGAGGAGTTAGAACGTTATTTTGATATCGGCGTATTCCATAGCGATAACCCTTGGATATTCGACTCGTTTGGCCGTGCCGACGGCGAAGGGTTTCGGTACGCCAAATCCGAAATCGGTTATGTCGGTCGCCGCAATCCGCTTTTGCTGCCGCGTGTAGGCTGTTCATTCGGCGCTAAATGGCTGGGCTATAAATTGGGACTGTCATACCGGCTATTGCCGCGCAGCCTTCGGAAAACCCTATCCATGTACAAAGGCTACTGGAACTGAGAAGGGGGGTGTGGAATACCCTAAATTGTGGAAATTTTCCCCACTTAAAGTCGTTGCTTTTTTTAGTGAAAAGCCGCTCAGGAGACGGTGAAGGGCATAATTGAGCTGCCCGGTGATTGTGGCACCCAATTGGCATTTCTATCTGTAATTAAAGATAAAATGCCATGATAAGAGAGAATCAAGTTCAGCAGATTGCTTATAAAGTAGACAACAGCCTATACGAGTTGATCACCTATCAGCCGGCCATCTGGATCGATTTCCAAGCCGTAAAAAGTAAGCTGTTGGCGTATCAAGAAACCGTTTTTTTGAAACGTGTGTTTGATATCTTGTTTTCTTCGGTCGTATTGGTAGCCGGTTTGCCGCTCTATGCCGTGTTGATGTTGATCACGAAGCTGACCTCGAAAGGCCCTGCACTCTACCGGCAAGAACGCATCGGCAAGGACCAACGGCCGTTTTATATATACAAGTTCAGGAGCATGCGCATCGACGCCGAAAAGGACGGCCGTCCGCAGTTGGCTTCCGATGATGATCCCCGGATCACCAAATGGGGCAAGTTTATGCGGAAGACGCACCTCGACGAATTGCCCCAATTCTGGAATGTATTGAAAGGCGATATGGCCATCGTGGGCCCACGCCCGGAGCGCCGCCATTTCATCAATGAAATTAAAGAGCAGAAGCCCGAATACATGCAGCTCTTCCGCCTTAAACCGGGCATCACCTCCATCGGCCAGGTCAACTACGGCTATGCCGAAAACGTGAGCCAGATGTGCGAGCGGGTGGATTACGATTTGAATTACTTGTCCACCATGAGCTTGAAAACAGATATGGGCATCATCCTGCAAACGGTGAAAGCAATGGCACAGGGAAAAGGGAAATAGGAAATAAGGGAAATAGAAAAAGCAGAAGCCGTCCAACGTGACGGCTTCTGCTTTTTTAGGGCTGATAGCTCACCGAGGCGGTCACGCCGGGCCAATCGTCCGTGCGGAACGGTACCGCCGGTAATCCGGCACCATTGAAGAGGTTGCTGGTGCCTGCATCATCCGCCCAGGCGTAGCGCACTGCCACCGGCTTCGCTACGTCATCGCTATGCAATACCACAGTGTTGCCTTTAATCGTGGCCTCAGCGGGTCTGAATTGGCGATCCTCGCCAGCCAGTTCAAATCCCAACAATTGTTGTCCGCGGACGGTCAGACCATCGTCGGTATGGTCAAATTTTACGATCGCTTGATTGCCCCGTACCCGGAAGGCACCATAAGTAGGCCCACTGAACGGTACCCGCTTGCCATAGGCATCATGCAAGGCCACGAGTGCCAGCCGTTTGCCCACATCTTGTTTATTGCGCGGGTGGATATCGTCCGTTTCGCCGATATCCGTCGTCACGGCCATGCCTGTATGGGGGAGGGATAGTGTCATCGTTTGCGCTTCGCGGAGCTCAGCCCAAGAGCTTCCGTTTGCGCTGGTACCACCCTGGGCTTTGAAGCTGGCCAGTTGCACGAAATAAAACGGGAAATCGCCGAGCCCCCAGCGCTGCCGCCAGTCATTGATGAGCAAAGGGAATGCCTTGCGGTATTGATAAGCCCTGCCCGCATTGGTTTCGCCTTGATACCAAATGGCTCCCTTTATGGTATACGGGATCAGCGGATTGACCATCGCATTGAACAACAGGGTCGGGTAGTCGTTCGGCCCTACACTTTTCTGGGTACCCTTGGGCAGGGAATCGATGCCCGAACGGGGCACCCCTGCGATCATCGGAGCAAACTCAGGCTCCCCTTCAAATGCCTCCCTGCTCGTCCAGGTCTCTACCATGGTGCCGCCCCATGACGTATTGATGAGGCCAATGGGTACATCCAATGTTTCATGGAGTTCGCGGGCATAGAAGTAACCCACCGCGGTAAATCCGCCCACCGTCTCGGGGTTCGCCGGTTGCCAGGTCACATCGCCTTCAATATCCGGTTGCGGTTCGCCGGCAATGGTATTGGGTATTTTCACATGCCTGATTTTCGGATAGTCCGCAGCGGCGATCTCCTGCTCCCCATTGGTCACGTTTTTGACCTGCCATTCCATGTTTGACTGACCGGAGCAGATCCATACGTCGCCCATCAGCACATCCCCAAGCGTCACCGTGTTTTTCCCCTTGACGACCAGCTCATATGGCCCTCCGGCCTTTTCGGCATCGAGCTGTAGCTGCCATTTGCCATCGCCCGCCGCCGTCACCTGCTTGGTTTGTTTGTTCAGCGACACTGATACCGACTCATTCGGATCCGCCCATCCCCATATGGCAATGGGATGGTCACGCTGCAAGACCATGCCATCGCCAAAAATCTTGGGTAATCGGACATCGGCTGATAGCACGTGGGTCAACAACAGTAAAATGGTTAACAGGGTAGTTTGTTTCATGCTTATTCGTTTAATAAATGGCACACGCGTTTCGCGATAGTCAAAGGTATAATTTTTCCTTAACATCCGAATCGTTAAGTTTGCAGCGATGGAAACAACAGCATTGACAAAGGCTTTTAGCCGCTACCAAATGGTGGTGGTACTCATTTTAACCGTCACACAGTTTACGGTCATCCTCGATTTCATGATCATGTCGCCCTTGGGCGATATCCTCATGAAATCCATGCACTTACGGCCGGCTGAATTTGGCCTGGCAGTATCCGCTTATGCATTCAGTGCTGGCCTTTCGGGTTTCCTCACCGCAGGGTTTTCCGACCGGTTCGACCGGAAGAAGTTACTGCTATTCTTTTATGGGGGCTTCATTGTCGGCACATTCCTGTGCGGAATAGCCCACACGTACCTCTTTTTGGTTGCGGCACGCGTCGTCACTGGCCTGTTCGGCGGGGTTATCGGGTCGATATCGATGGCCATCGTGGCAGACTTATTTGCACTGCAGCAACGGGGACGTGTAATGGGATTCATCCAAATGGCCTTTGGGGCAAGCCAAGTGCTGGGCATTCCCATTGGATTATACATCGCAAATGGTTGGGGGTGGGAGATGCCATTCATGATGGTGGCCGTATTAGCCATCGCCATTATGATCGCCATCATGGGCTTTGTCAAACCCATTAACAGTCACTTAGGCGTCAAAAGCGACCGATCCGCCTTTGCCCATCTGTGGCACACCCTTAGTCAACGCAACTATCGCATAGGCTTCACGGCTACCGCCCTGCTATCCGTAGGAGGATTCATGATGATGCCTTTCGGCAGCGCCTTTGCCATCAATAACCTGCACATCACGGAGCAGCAGCTGCCCATCTTGTTTATGATCTCGGGACTGAGCACGTTGGTGATCATGCCCTTCGTGGGCCGGTTCAGTGACAAGATTGATAAATACAAGCTCTTTGTCATGGCCTCGGTTTGGATGATGGCCATGTGCATCTGGTATACCCACCTTTCCATCACCCCATTATGGATCGCGGCGGTCATCAATGTATTGATGATGGCTGGGGTCACCAGCCGGATGGTGCCTTCATCGGCGCTGACCAGCGCCGTGCCCGAACTCAAAGACCGTGGGGCCTTCATGAGCATCAACGCATCGCTGCAGCAATTAGCAGGAGGCATCGCCGCCGCCCTTGCCGGCAAGATCGTCATTCAGAAAACCAGTTTCAGTCCGCTTGAAAACTATGACGTATTGGGCTATGTGGTGGTGGGATTCTCCCTATTGGGCCTTTTTCTGATGTACCGGGTGGATCGGGTGGTGAAGGCCCGTTTATTCCATTAACAGGTCTTTCAGCTTTCGCCAGGTCTCTGATGTTAATATGGGTTCATCGTTGATCGCCTTATCTTCCGTATGCGCCAGGATATAAGCCGCCCTTTCCTCAGCGGCCGGATGCGTACTGATCCAAGATAAATAGCGTGATGGTGCAGATTCGACGTCCGCGAGCCTGTTTAGGAAATTTGCAAAAGGCCTGGGGCTGATATGAGCCTGAGCCAAATATTCAACCGCCTGGATGTCGGCTTCTTTTTCCAGGGCTCTATCAAATGCCGTGGAAGACAGTAGTTTGGCTGATTCCCTCATGACTTCTGTTCCATTACCTCCGGTCGCCATGGAGATCAGCATGGTCAACCCCACCTCCTTGATTAATTTTTTCATCACATGACGGAGCTCGATGTGAGCGATTTCGTGGCAAATGACCCCACTCAGTTCCCCTTCTTCATCAACGGCAGTAATCAACCCACTATATAATACCAAATGTCCATCTGGCAAGGCGAATGCATTGACCTCGTCTTTCATCAAGATATGGAGTTTGATTTTGTCCTTATCGATGCGATTGGCCACACACACCTTCGCGAGCATACTGTCAACAGCGCTCGTCACGAACGGGTCTTGGTTTTCTGCTGCGTCCTTTTTAAACACCTCCCAAAACAAATCGCCTAGCTTTTCTTCCGTTTTGTTGCTTACCTGCTCCACACGGAGGATAGACAGCCAATCAGCTTGGCTCAACACAAACCAAGCAGCAAAAAACGAAGCGACGATGGAGATACCTCGGAGTACTACCTTGTTCATGGTATTGGTTTGCTGAGCAACGCGGTTAAGTCGCCATAAAACCACCACACGACATGTTTTCCCTTTCCGGTTTGGATAGCCGTATAGATGGTGGCGATAAATTCAATTAAATTGAAAAAGAGCGCTACGAATAAGTATGCGATATACGAATTGCTGACGGCCTCGGAGAAAAACAAGATGGAAACAGTCCACCAGAAACCGTAACTGTTGATAAAAAACAAGGAAAATTGAGAGAGCAGCGCTTGCGTGCAATGCCAACGGACGAACGGCGTACCCCTTTTGTTCCCAAGATAGAAAATCAACGTTGCGACGAGGTTGATGATCGGGAAGGGCAATCCCGCAATTAAGGCCACCAGCGACATCAGGTAACTGGCGGAGGCCTTCTCCGCCTCATGTTCGGCCGGCAAATAGTCGAAATCCGTGGTCTGTATCATAGCCCCTTTGCGATATTCCAGATCCAGTTGGCCACCACCAATGCGACAAGCGGTATGGCTACACCTGGCTTTCTGATGAATGCCTCGATTCGCCGATAGCCATCATATAGCGTTGGTCGCTGGACCACGAGGTCTACGATTAACCAAAGCGGCACGATGACCATCAGCGCCGCCACAACGACCCCAAAAGGATTGATATACAATGCATCCAAAAAATCACCATGCAGCAGGGAGAGCACCGCCCGCGTAGATCCACAGGAAGGGCACGGTACACCTGTGGCATGTTTGATCGGGCAAACGCCAACGGCTCCGTGAACCGATGCACTTGTGCTCACCATATAAAAAAGCCAAAGATATCCGGCTGCACAGGCAATGGATAGCATTACATATAGCCTGATTCGTTTGGCGTGCATTAGATCAACACTTGATGGATTTTCTCGACGTTTTTCTCCTTGGCAACGCCCATGATCAAAAACCAGTCAACAATGGCCCAGATTCCAAGTCCACCGCAGGTCAGCAGTTTGGCTATGCCGATGCCCGTATCGCCAACGAAAAACCGATCAATTCCCAAACTGCCGCCAATCAACGAAATGATCAGGGTTATTGTTGGGTCCTTGAATTGCAAGGTTGAGATCAATCCCCATTTGGAGTCGTCTAATTGTAAAAGACGTTCCCTGATTTGGGGGACATAGTGGCTTTCAAAATACTTGCTGTTGAGCATGATGAATAGGTCGACTTTTTGAGTATCCATGTTATTGGTTTTAGTTGTAGGCGTTTATATTTGTTTGCCAAGTTTACAAAAATATTTCCGTAAAAAATAAAAAAGCCATCCGATCGATGGCCTCTTGTGTTCCCGAAGGGATTTGCTGACAATATCCCCCCATCAACCCGATAATGGGGGGCTGGAATAACGCATCATCCAAGCCTATTTTACAGCACTGGCAAAAATAACTTGCATGATAGTAACTTATAAGTTACCTTTGCATAATGAAAGTCAGGGAAGTCATCGCATTCAGGGGCTACTTCGAGGATTTCCTCAAAGGCCAGCCAGAAAAGGTGCAGGACAAGATTTTCAAGATAATCGAGGCCATTGAAACGCTGGAGCGGGTGCCGTCGAATTACCTGAAGGCGATGGTCGGAACGGATGGGCTTTATGAGGCAAGGATTCAGCTTGGCTCGAACATTTGGCGTGTTTTCTGTTTCTTCGACGGTGACCGATTGGTAATACTGCTGAACGGTTTCCAGAAGAAAACGCAGAAGACCCCGAAGAAAGAAATTGACAAGGCATTGAGGTTGATGGCCGAATATTATGAACAGAAAAAGAGCAAATGATGGAAACAAAAAGCTGGAAAGACATCAAGGATAGCGTATACGGTGCCCAGGGTACCGAAAGAAGGGATGCGCTGGAAAGGGATTTCGAGGGGTTCAAGGTCGGTCTGTTGCTTCGAAAGGCGCGGGAGGATAAACAACTCACCCAAGCGGAGCTTGCGGATTTGGTGAATCGGAAAAGGGAATACATTTCGAGGATCGAGAACAACGGCAGCAACCTTACGCTGAAAACGTTATACGACATAGTGGAAAAAGGGCTTGGGGGTAAAGTAAAGATTTCGATAGAGGTGTGACCCCGGTAGAACCCTTGGAAAAATACAAAACCCCGTCACTTTCATTTCGAGGTTTTTATGTGGTTAAAATTTACAGCCTCACGGGCCATGATCCCAAGTTACGGAATTATCGCCAAATTGACCTCCATTAATCAAACCGACAACGATATAACGAAAAAAGGCCATTTAAGGCCTTTTTAGTGTTCCCGAAGGGATTCGAACCCCTATCTTCAGAACCGGAATCTGAAATTCTATCCATTGAACTACGGGAACGGGGTTGCAAAGATATTCAAATTTTCTAAATCAATACACCTTAGGAATAAGAATTTTTTCTCGATTCAGCGTAGTATCTTTGCATGAAGGTGCCGCTAGGAACTGGCCTCATGGAACAGCAATCTCAGACGGCAAATGGATTTAAAACAACATCACATGGGAAAACTGATTGCAGCAATCAACAGCCGGTGCCTAACCACTTGCATGTTTCTGATGGCTGCCTTTGTTTCCTGTTCACAAACCGGTCGGGTTTCGCTGGAAAAGGCGATGCACGATGTCGAACGCGGTGCATACCCGGGCATCGATGCGATCATCATCGCCCGCCATGGCGAAACCATTTACCAGCATTATGCCAACGGCATGACCCCCGAAAC
>NZ_JBLFFL010000007.1:179102-214479 GCF_051400755.1 Parapedobacter brassicae | reverse complement strand
TTAACATGTCACTTGGATATTCGAATTTATTATTTTTTATCCGGTTATCCAGTGACACAGTTTAAGTTACACTCTCCCTCAACAATCCGGAAGACACCAGACTACGTGCAATAATCGCCCGCAGAATAGCATATCCATAGTTCAATAGATTATTCGGCGGTTCACCACCCCGGTGTCTGTTGAAGTTCATATATGCACTGAATATATTCTGCCAATAGTAAGCAGCGGCCCTTCCTTCGTAATTGTCCGGATCGCCGGATTTGACGGATTTGGACCAACGGTACATGTTGTCCGGGGTTATTCCAATCTTTTCCAGTACACGTGCCTGATTGTAGATTTTCTGCTGTATCGTCTGCTGCCACAATTGTTTTTTCAATGGAACTGATGCCTCGATTTGGTACCGAAACCGTTCTGCTTGCGTATTCCCGCCGTCCAATGGTAGAATCAACCCGGTAGGCATGTGGTTAGCATCACAAGAGATCAATGCGACATTATTTTGTACCAGCGTGGCAATACATCCATGCGAAATGGTAATTTGTTGGTTTTCCAATACGACCACGCCGATATCCTCTATCGGCATCGTCCGGTCTTCCTTTTCCTTGTCTGGAAAGGATATCACCAGCTGCTTATTGGAGTGGCTCAAATATGCAGGGTTGGAGAATATTAAGGTGCGTTTGATCATATTACCGGCTGTTTATGAGTTGCGTAATGAGCACTATCATCAACTCTTTTTCCGCAGGATCACTTTGTGCCGTCAACAGTGCCAGCGCCACGAGCGCATTGTCATTGATTTTCACTTCACCGTTCCGCTTAAAGCGATGCCTGTTTTTCTCCAGAAACCAAACGAACACAAATGCTCCAATTCGTTTATTTCCATCAGAAAAGGGATGGTTCTTGATGATAAAATAGAGCAAATGTGCCGCCTGTTCTTCTATACTAGGGTATAGGTATTGGCCACCAAAAGTCTGCACCACACTTTGCAGTGTTCCTTCGAAACTGTTGTCTTTTTCATTGCCAAACAGCTTTGTTGCTTCTTTTTTATCGATTAACTGTTTTTTGAGTTCTACGATGGCCGATTTAGCTTCCTCGTAACTGATTTCATAGGTGATATGCTCATTTAATTTTTGCGGCTCGATGGAATTACTGTCGTATTGGTTAAGCAATATAAAACTTTGGGTGTATTGGCTGATGATTTCGAGCAATCCTTTGGCCTCTTTTAAATTGGTATCATCCGTAATAGCGTTTTGGATGAGCTGAACGGTTTGCTGCAATTCGTCCAAACGCTTTTGGTTTACAGCATAACCTTTTACCAAAAAATCTTTTAAGCGCTGGGTGGCCCATTGGCGGAATTGGGTGCCTTGTTTCGATTTAACCCGGTAGCCAACAGAGATGATTACATCAAGGTTATAGTATAGAACTTTCCGTTTAACATTCCTGATGCCTTCTTTTTGAATTGTCAAGGATTCCTTGACTGTTGAGGAAGGCGTTAATTCACCTTCATTGAAGCAATTATTTATATGTAAGCTAATATTTTGTTTGGTTTGATTAAATAACAAAGCCATTTGTTGCTGAGTTAACCAAACCGTTTCCTGCTCAAATCTAACATCAATTTGAGTGGTGTTGTCTTTTGTTTGATATATTATTACCTCATTCATATTGAATCATTTTGTTTAACATCCTTCAAACTACACCTCTCCCAATCGATAAATATCCGGCGCATCATCCGCACGGTTATCCGCAAGCATGCGATCGATAAATTTCGGGCTGGGAATGACCAATTCGGCAAAAATTTCTATGGCCAGACATTCGGTCAAACTCCGTTTTAAATCCTTCTGACTAACCTTTGCTGTAAGATAAACGCCTGTATCAAGCATATTGGCGATAACAATGGTCTCATAGGCGGAGATGTACCCCACCCGCCATTCGCCAATATTGACCTGTATGGCAAAACTATCATAGGGATTCGTTGGCTCGCGAAGGAGTTGTACCTCGTCGCCTTCTTTAATGATGTCCTCGACTTCTCTAAAGTCGTAATGCATTAGCCCTCGGACATAATTATCATAGATTTTGACAGGCTTGGTCTGCAAAAATGAATGGGATGAAAGAACCAATCCACCTGCTCCAAGACCGAGGGATTTTAGGAAAGCTGTGCGTTTCATCTAAAAGGATTAATAATTCTCAATTTCTTATCTATCATTTGGCCGTTCTGCATATCCCTTGAATATAAAACATTACAATTGTTAAGTACAGCATCGGCAACAACAATTGCATCCTCCAAAGAGAAATCACATCTTCTAATCAAAAAATAAGCATGCCTGTAAATATCCTTATCCACCCTTGTTAACCACAGAATATCCAACAAATCTATTGCTACTTTCATTAAATGAACTTTAGGGACCTTACGTTTTGTCAATTGGAATATGAACTCTTGAAAAACAAAATTGGATACGCATGCGTTTGGATTGATCAAATTAATCGCTTGTTCTGAAAGATTTTCAGATTTATCATAAGCATACACTAAAATATTTGTATCAAGAGCATACATTCTATACATATTTGTTATTAAAAATCTGTCGTACGTTGTCAGAACTAAAGGCAATAATATTCCCCAATCTGTCGACCCGCAGTTTAACACAAGTTTCTTTTTCAGTTGTTAACTCTATTTTATTAAGCTGTGTATATTCTAATTTATTGACGATTACTGTAGACACGTTCGGTGGAATTACCGACAATCTGCTTCCAGTAAAACTCACAACTTTATAAATATCCCCAGATTTTTTATTGTCCAAATGAGCGGCATCAAGTCCTTGGTTATCGTCGCATTCTTCCTTCGTCGGTATATAAACGAAATCATTGGGAGACAAATAAAACAGCAGCATATTACCTTTTTCATTAGTTTCAGGGGCCGGCCCTAAACCTTGCTTTTGCCGCTCTATCACGACATTCAATGGAATGGTCTCAAAATTTCTTTTTCCTACACCATCTTGATAAACGGCAAAAAACAGATTTGTCCCCTTAGCCGCTTCTACATACTTTGACGATTTGTTTCCCTCATTACCTACATTAAATTTATTCCCTTTTGGTTCGTATGTCCTTACTTTATAAACAGGTTGGTGAAATTTCCCGTTATTCAGTTGAATGATATTTTTGTTCATCTCATCTATTCCCTCTGGTGTAAGCGCTAACGTTTCCGGAGCTATCTCTTTTCGCTTTTCGTCCAGAACACCTTTGTATTTATCTAAATGAGCCAACAAAATCGTTTGAACAGCGGTATCGGTTATGGTATCTATAATCCTTTTTTCACTGAAAGAGGTGTTAAGAGTAACTCGGGAAGCGACATTGTCATTATCCCAATAATACACTTCAACTCTTGAAATATCCTTGTCATTCCACTTGTTGTTATGATCCTTGAAAAATTTGGATAATAGTTTTTTGTCATATTTAACGGCAATTAAGGAGCGTATTTGTTTCCGTAAATTTTTATCTACAATCTCATTGTAATTATCTAGTGCAACACTTAACGAAACCATTTTTTTCCTTCTTAATTTCACCATTCCGAGAATAGTGTCCTTATGCATCGGTTTTCTTATTGCCCAACTATCTCCTTTGGTTTGCGGCACCAGCTCTTTTACCAATTTCCCGTTTTTCTCTACATATTTCTCGTACTTGTTCACGGTCTTATTAATGACACGGAGATTTTGTTTGAAACTGGCTATTATTTTTTCCAAAGCATTTTTGGCATCAATAGTAAATGTCCCCCAAGGCTTGATGTAGTCTTTCGGAACTTCTTTCCTTACGGTTTCGTCAGATTTTTTCCAAACACCATTTACGTCCTGCTTCCATCTTTTTACTTCCATGGTTTCCATCTTTCGAAGTTTCTTTGCCAGTCCTATCTGTAAATGGTGTTTTTGTGATTTAGCATTTTCATTATTGAGGTACTGAATATGCTCTCGCGTTGCGCAAGCTATTACCAAAGCATCTAAAGCATGATGCCTGTGGTCAATACGCTTCTTAGAAAATCCCTTAGCATATTCTAAAGGAACAGTTGGCAGATACTTTTGGTGATTGTCGTTCCAAGCTGTAAATACAGTACTGTTTGTCAATAAATTCATCCGTTCGAAGCGTGGCAAAATAAGTTCATTCCACACGTCATTCAATCCCCAATCTTGTCTTAGTGCTGACGTTATCTTTCCATTGCCAGGCAGCACGTTTTTAGAATTGTACTCTTCGTCTTTCCCGTCGTCCGCACGGACAATATTGGACAATACATTTACAATGAACTTACTGATATATCGGGTATCATTCAATTGCCTTTCAATCATCTTGTCAGGAATTTCTTCCATCAGCAATTTCTTGCGTTTACTTGGATTTTTAGCGTAATTATTTTTGACAAAATCCCTGTATTCTGTCTCTGTAAAAATTTTAAACTGCTTGCTGCCGTCCTGCACGATTTCGCCACCATGGCTTTTAATAAACTGTAATCCAAGTTGTTTATCCTTCAATTTGTTGATAGCCGATTCGCAGATAATTTTATTACTAAAACTATCGTCAAAAAATCTTGCTTGAGGAATAACGTGTTCCACTTCGTATTCTTGTGTAAACAATTTGCTCAACGGAATGGGATTTCCAGTATAAGGCGAGCGATAATTTTGCTGTAACCAAAGTTTATAACGTTGCAGCTCCGACTTAGAAGGTTGTGCCGTTTTACTGATTTTCAGAATATCTTCCGGCACATCGTCGGTACTTAAAGCCCCATCTTCAAAAATCTTTAATGCTTCTTGCTGCATGGGAGAATATGGACGAACATCCTCCACGTGAAGTTTGCCGTCTGAATTTTCTTTCAGTTCTATCAATAATTCCTTAATCCTAAGATTAGCAGACTCGTTGTCAGACACAAGGTTTGCCAGACGCTTTCTTTCCTCTACGGTATTTTTCATTTCCCGCCCCAATTCGATATGGATTTCACTTAGGAAGTCCTTTTCTCCATTACCGTATTTCTTCCAGATATCCTTTACCACCCGCAAAGTTTCAGTAACAACTTGTTCCACAATTGGATTACGAAGCGAATGCTGCTTGAAGTCCTCCAGATACTTCTCCAAATCGTTTACTGAATCCCATTTGCCCGTGATTTCAGCTTCGGAATGGCGATCATACACCACATATTGAGTCAACCAAAGCGGCAGCCCACGGAAATCCATTTCGGTCTGTAATTGCAGTTTTTCTGCTTTTTCCCGTACTCTAATTTTAATGGTTTCGTCAAATTCACCTGTAAGCAATTTGCCAATCCGGTCTTGTGTCTTTGTATCAATGTCCTCCCATTTCCAATACTTCCCGTTTCTCATCAAAGGCAATAGTTTCTTTATTGCTTTTTCAGAAAAAGAACCATAGTCACTTTTAAATGGCGGAAAACTTTTGAAATTGTCTATAAATGATGTTTCGTCCAAATCGTTTTTTTGAGCAAACGTCCTTAACGCTTTTTCGTACTCAATTTTGTCCGTAACTGAGTAAATGACATGCCAAAGCTTATACTCGATTTCGGAAGACAGAAAATTTTCAGAGATACCTTCGACTTTTTCCAATCGCTTGCGGATAAGGTACCCCGTTTCATTCATCGGATATTTTTTCGATTTTTCATCTTCCTTTTCTTTTGTGTCGTCAAAAACATAATTCCAGCGGTATTTAGCAATTTCCTTTTCTATTTCTTTTTTTAAAGCAGTTGCTTTAGCCCCTTGAAATTTTTCCTGCAAAATCGGAGCAATAAAATGATTTAAAATATCCCTATGATTCACTTCCTTTTGCCCCATTAAAAAAGCAAATAGCTTTTCATAGTCTTTGATCGATTGGATAAATTCATTGGTAACGTCTCCGTCGTCTTCCTTTCTGAGTATTTTAAGGTTATACAACCATTGCCAAACCCGAAACTCCTGATACAAAGGATTTGATTTTGGAATAGCTTTCAAATATTCGTTTTTGATTTTAGGTTTTCCGGTTTCATCTAATTCATAGATATCATTTCCATTTTCGTCTTTAACCGAATTTCCCCTCTCGTCTTTCTTTTTGATTTTGTAAGTCCTAAATTCGAGTGGACAGTTGCCGATAGAAGATTTTTGGCTTCGCAAAGGACGTTGATAAAAGATAATATCATTTACAAACAGGTGAATAAAATCTCTTTTGCCTAAAGAATCGCGGTAATCTTCATTTGTTCTGTATAATTCCCTTACGCAGTCGTTATATAAATCATCAGAAAAAAATTCCGGCTGCAACTCCATTTGTTTTTTTAAAATAGCGATCAGCTCTTCTTTATAAAATTTCCGCTCGATCGTACGGACAAGCTTTCCCTTTATTTTTTGTTTGGGATTTTGCAATAACGTGTCGTAAATATAAGCTCCTACCGTTTTGCCACTATTGCTAATCGTTATTTCGGTTTTGGCTTTTATTTTTTTATAGATTTTATCTTGCTCCGCTTTTGTCATTAAATCTATTTCTTCAAAACTTGGAAGCGGCGTAATTTTTCTTTTTTCTTTGCCACCTGTATCGGTCCTTCTATCTTTCACAATTTTAATGTTCCCCTCGTCATCCAATTCTTCTGTAACCAGAAATTCCCTTTCAACGCCAAGCCACTGCGGCTCAGCCGTAAAAGTCGCGGTGTAAATCCAGCCATTTTCAAGAACAACATTATACCAATGTCTCTTATCATTTTTCCTGTCGACTTCTCCCTTCTCAATCTGAACAACTTTTAAGTTGACCACGTATTCGTTGACAGATTTTAAACTTTCTTCTTCTTCTCCACGTAATTGATAATAACCCCGTTTTTGATTGAAGTTCAAGATAATCCAGCTCAATTCCTCCTTTGTTAATTTCCGTACGAGAGCCTTTTTGCGAAGAAAATAAATAGTCCAGTCATAAGGTATTAAAGCGGACCCTCCTTTCCTGTTCAGAAAAAGTTGTGGCTGATGCAATTTGAAGTCTTTCAGCATTTCTTCAAACGATTTTTTGAAGACAAATTCAAACTCCGTCTTTTCTTTATTGCCATTCCAAACGGGTCGGTAGGCGAGTTTAGGTTCTTTCTCTTCCAGAAATTGACCCAAGCGATTTTCAAAATCTATTTGTCCGGCATAATGCTTTGGCAAAAACCCCAAAACATTCAAAACCCTATGGAGCCTTTGTCGTCTTAACAGATATCTCTCTCTTAAACGTCTTATGCTTCTAAGCCGCGTTCTGTCCGCAGTCTGAGAAACACTAACCCCTTTTCCAAAATCGCCCAATGTCCCTTGATCCATTGGAATAATACGGCTTCCCATGCCGAGAATTTCTCCTTGTTTATTTTCAAAGTCGCGTTGAACTAATGCCCAACCGATAGAGTTAGTCCCAAGATCTAATCCAAGTATTGTTTTTGTCATGTCAATTCTTTTGAGGTTTAAAAGTAATTTGAAAGAAAAATAATCCTTTACGGTTTCCCGTATTGCATCAGTCAAAACATATCATATCTTTGCTATTGAAAGCAAATCACAATAAGGATTATTCCGTTGTGAAAACATTTGGATCGCCCCTTGTCCATAATCAGGGGGCTTTTTTTGTGGGTAAGGAATAAGAAAGTAGGTGTTGGTATAGGATGCTGGTTATGTTTTTCATGGTTTACCCGGTTTATGTAATTGACTCTGTACGATTTAGTTTTACCAAACATAAAAAATCAATGCGGTACTTTCAAAATGTTTTTTGATTTTTCCGCTAACCGTCTTTATATACTGGCGTTATTGAGTTACCTTCAAAACACCTCCACCAACCATCCAGGAAATACCCCCAGCAGCAATACGGTTAAGGTAATCAACACGGCCAACCAGAAGATCGTTGGTTGCCGGGGGGCAGGGCTGCTCTCATCCCGGTCCGATTTCCGAAGAAATGCATTCAGCGGCACCTTGAAGTAATAAAACAACGAAATGACGGTGGTGAGGGCGCCCACGATGAGCAGCACCATCATGCCGGGATTGCCGGTGGATTGCCAATTGCTGACCACTGCACTGAACACGAGTAATTTGGCGACGAAACCGGCGGTGGGGGGGAGTCCCGTCAGGGATATGAGAAGGACGACGAGACAGACCAAGGCGGTAGGCAGCGCTTTGCCCAATCCGCGGTACTCCTCGACGTCGGTGGCCCCGGTGCGCGTTTCGATGTAATCGGCCAGCATGAATACGCCCATGTTCATGAGCGCGTAGACGGCAAGATAAAACAGCAGTATGGTATAGTCACCCATCGAATAGGCCAGTACGGCCATCAGGAGGAAGCCGGTATGCCCAATGGAGGAATAGGCCATCATGCGCTTGACGTTGGTCTGGCGCAGTGCGGCCAGGTTGCCGAGCAGCATGGTGGCGATGGCCGACACCAGCACCATCAGGTGCAGGTGTTGGTAGGCAACGCTGTCCGTGGGCCAAGCGTGCAGGATGCGTGCCAGCAGTGCGATGCCTGCGATTTTGGGCGCGGTGGAGAGGAACGCTGTCACGGGTGTAGGGGCACCCTGGTATACGTCGGGCGTCCAGAAATGGAAGGGTACGAACGACAGCTTGAAGCCGATGCCCGTGAAGACGAGCAGCAGGGCGGTGGCGGATAGCAGCGGGGCGGTATCGGCCAGCCCCTGGATGTGTGCTGCGGATGTAAAATCAAGGTCGCCGGTAAAGCCATACATGAAGGACAGCCCGTATAGCATGACGGCCGAACAGACGGAGCCGAACAGCACGTATTTCATGGCGGCTTCGGTTTGCCGCGCTTCGCCGGCGAGGTATCCGACCAGGAGGTAGGAGCCGATGGATACCATTTCAATGGCCATGAAGACCATCAGCCAGCTGCTGGCCATGGCCATGAGGTTGAGTCCGATGTGTATGGCCAGCAGGATGCTGTATAGGTCGGCCGTTTTCTTGCGGTGGGTGCTGAAACCGGGGTTTGCTTGTACAAACAGCACAAATAGGAGGCAAACGGCTGCCGTGAGGATCCGGATGTACCGGCCGAAGGTATCCACATCCAGCATCCCGAACAGGAGGCCATCGGCCACGGGCAGCGCCAATTGGAGCGCGCTGTACACCCCTGCGAGTGCAATGCCTGCCGCGGTAATGATAAAGGTGCCCTGCCGCCAATGACGGTCGATAAACAAGCCGGTGCCTATACTGGCAATGAAGGTCGCGGCCAACACCAATTCGGGCATGAGCAGGGGTAGCCCAGTGCGGATGTGATCGAGTTTATTGCTTATATCGGGTAGTAGCTCAGTCATGGTTTATGATTTCCCCGTTACCAATTCCACGAGCGCGAGTACAGCCGCGTTGATATTATCAAATGCCAGGGCCGGATAGATACCGAGGGCCAATGCCAGCGCCATCAGGGGTACCATCACCAGCGTTTCGCGCGGTGAGGCATCGGTGAGGGCTGCTGTCCAACTGTCGCCCCCTTTGAGCCGGGTTTGCCCGAAAAACATTCGTTGCAGTGTCCACAGAAAATAGGCCGCGCTCAGCAGGATACCGATGGAACCGGCAATGGCCATCCACCGCGGCAGCAGACCGTGTACGGCGGGCGCATTGAAGGCGCCGATGATCACGAAGGCCTCGCCAATGAAGGCCGAAAATCCGGGCAGCCCCAGCGATGCGAAGAAAACGATCGCTACAAACACCGTAAACCGGGGCATCACATTCGCCAATCCCCTGAAGTGGTAGATATCGCGGTCGTGCACGCGGTCGTATAACATGCCGACAAGGAAAAACAGGGCGGCTGACAGGAAGCCGTGGCTGATCATCTGGAATACTGCCCCGGCGATGCCTTCCACCGTCAGAGAGGCCACCCCCAGCAGCACGAAGCCCATATGGGATACCGAAGAGTAGGCAATCATGCGTTTCAGATCGCGCTGGGCCAGGGCGACCAGGGCTCCATAGATGATGGACACCACGCCGATCAGCCCGAGCCACCACGATGCTTGCTGCGCAGCATCGGGAAAAATGCCGAAGCAGACGCGCAGGATACCATAACCGCCTATTTTGAGCAGGATGCCGGCGAGGATGATGGAGATGGGGGTAGGGGCCTCGACGTGTGCATCGGGCAGCCAGGTATGCAACGGCACGATGGGCACCTTGATGGCAAACGCGATAAACAGGACGATGAAGCCCAGCATCCGGGCAGGGATGCCGAACAGGTCCTGCTGGGCCAGGGCCGAAAATACGGAGCCCGGGATATAATTAGCTGCATCCATCATGTGCAGCATATTGAACGTATGTGCGCCGGTTTCGGGATTGACGACCGAGAAATACAGTCCCACGATGACCAACAGCATGAATACGGAGCCGAATAACGTATATAGGAAGAATTTGATGGCGGCATATTCGCGCCGTGCCCCGCCCCAGATACCGATGAGGAAATAAAGGGGTAGCAGCATCAGTTCATAGAAGATGTAAAACAGGAAGAAATCCAGCGCGGAGAAGACACCCATCACGGCCATATCGAGGATCATCAGCAGGATGAAATAGCCTTTTGCGCTTTTCTGGATATTCCACGAAGCGGCGATGGCGACGAGCATCACGAGCGCCGTCAGGAAAAGAAAGGGGATGGAAAGGCCATCCACGCCGACGAAATAATCGATCTCCAACCGGCCGAGACTGCCCATATCCAACCGTATCCAAGATAGGTGGTGCGCAAACTGGTACTGTTTTTCGTCCGTGATGCCTGCTTCTTCCGGACGGAAAAGGTAATACAGGGCACCGCTTAACACCAGTTGCAATATGCCGGTGACGAGCGCCAGGTATTTATAGCTGGCCTTTTTGGCAGACGGCACCAGAAACATCAGCGCGGCGGCAGCCAGCGGCAGGAAAATCAGTATGGTCAATAGGTTCATCCTTGCGCAAAAATAAAGTAAAGCAAACTCACCAGCACAACAAAAAACAACAAGGCGAGATAATGTTGTATGCGCCCGGTCTGCGAGCGCCTCATCACGTTGCCAAGCCCCCAGGCGAGCTTACCCACCAGACGGACGATGCCATCCACCAAACGCTGGTCTATCCAGGCGGCCAGGGCCGATATCCGGCGCCCGGCCGAGGCCAAGCCGTTGACGGCCCCATCGACCAATTGCTGGTCTAGCCATAGCAACGCGCGCGATAATCCGAGAACCGGGCGCACGATGAGAACGTCATAACAGGCATTCAGGTATCCTTGGTGCTCAGATAACCTATACCACACGCCCGATGTCTTTAGCGGATATTTCCTCCGGACATACCAATGCCACGCGAGGGCAGCCATCGCCACCGTGGCCACCGTAGCCAAGGCGGGTATGAACAGGTGCAACAGCCGCAGGGGCGGTAATGTAGGCATTTCGGGTACGATCTCCTGCAATAGCCATACCTGTCCGTCATTCAACGGGTGGAAGGTAAACAGCGGAAAGAGCGAACAAATGGCTAGCAAAACCATCGGTATCAGCATCCAACGCGAGGCCTCATGCACGCGGAGATCGGCGCGTAAACGGGTCCGCCGCGCGAAAAATACGCTGGCCAGGAGGCGGAAAATGTAAAAGCTGGTCAATATGCTGACCACTGCCAGCACATAGGGGATCGTCTTGGCCGGGCCCTGCTGCAAGGCGGCCCACTCGAAGGAATGTACCAGCAGCGCATCTTTGGAGAGGTAACCGGCCGTGAGCGGGAATCCGGCTAAGGCCAGCGAGGCGATAAGCATGGTCATAAACGTGACCGGCATTTGCTTGCGTAATCCACCCATGTTGCGGATGTCTTGCGGGTCGATGTCCAGCCGGTGTTGTTCATTAATATGCTGCAACTGGTGGATGATGGCCCCCGCGCAAAGAAAGAGCAGGCATTTGAAGAAGGCATGCGTGACCAGGTGAAACAACGCGACATGATACATGCCGATGCCGACGCCCACCATCATGAACCCCAACTGGGAGATGGTGGAAAAAGCCAGAATTTTTTTGATATCGTATTGCGTGAGCGCGAAATAGGCAGCGATGAAGGCCGTGACAGCACCTGTGGTAGCGATCACGAGCAGGGTGGTTTCATCAAATATCGGAAAAATGCGGGCCAGCAGGAATACCCCGGCCGCCACCATCGTGGCCGCATGGATGAGGGAGGATACCGACGTAGGGCCTTCCATCGCATCCGGCAGCCAGACGTGCAAGGGGAACTGAGCCGATTTCGCCACCGCACCGAGAAAAAAGGCGAGTCCGGTGATCGTCAGCCAACCGGCAGAGACCGCACCGGGGGTCTCGAACATTCCCTGCGGTCCGAAAAGCGTTTGGATATCCAATGTGCCGCAATAGCCATATAGGATGGCAATGCCCAGGAGGAATCCCACGTCGCCGATGCGGTTGACGATGAATGCCTTTTTGTTGGCCTGTACGGCCGCGTCCTTGGTATACCAGAAGCCGATCAGGAGGTAGGAAGCAAATCCGACAAGTTCCCAGCAGATGTACAGGAGCAGCAGATTGTCGGCCACCACCAATCCGAGCATGGCAAAACAAAAGAGGCCCAGGTAGCCCCAATAGCGGTGGGTACCGGGATCGCCCTTCATGTAGGCGACCGAGTAAACGTGCACCAGCAGTGCGACGAGGCAGACCACTACCAGCATCAAGGCGCCCATGCTGTCGAGCAACAACCCCACATGAAATGTTTGCCGACCGACCGAAAACCAATGCCACTGCATATGGATGGGTGCTTGTCCCCATACCTGCGTGCAGGTATAGGCGGCGGCCAGTAAGCTCAGTCCGATGGCGGCGATTGCAAAGGAACCATGGCTGGCCCGCTTGCCGAAGAGGATGGATAGCAAGAAGCCAACGAACGGCAACAACACCGCCGATAGGGCAGCCAGGAGCGGATATGTCAGCGTGGATGCAGGCAACGTCGTTTTTTTAGTCTTTTAAGTTTTTGATGTCTTCGGGATTGACCGATCGGTAAAATTTGTAGACATTGAGGATGATGGCTAAGGCGACAGCCACCGCGGCGGCTGCCAGCACAATGGCAAACAACGCAAATACCTGTCCGCCATAGAGCGACCGGTCATAGCGGCCGAAGGCGACCAGATTCAATATCGCGGCATTGATCATCAACTCAATCCCCACCAGCACCAAGATGGCATTGCGGCGGGCCAATACAGCATACAGGCCGATCGAAAACAAGCAGGCGCCGACGATCAGAAAATGGCTGAGCGTAATCACCGGTTGCCCTCCTTCCGCGTCAGGTGGGCGGCGCCGATCAACGCCATCATCAGCAGCACGGAAGCTACCTCAAATGGCAGGAGGTATTGGGTCATGAGCTGCACGCCGATATGCTGAATCGTATTGTCTGTCGGCTGAATAGCCGTACCCGCCGTCTTGGAATCCGCGATCCAAGCGGGCTCCGCCGCGCCGATTTGCGTAGCAGCATATATCAGTATGGCAAGAAAGGAAACGGCGATGAGTAACGCTTGCCAAACGGGCAGGGCGAAGAAGTGCGCTGTGCTATCTTGGAGCTGCTGGAGCAATTCTTTGTTAGACAGCATGAATGCAAACAGCAGGAGGATCAGTACGCCCCCCACATAGATCAGGATCTGGGTGATGGCCACAAAATCGGCCAGCGCGAACACATACAGTCCGGCCATGGAAAAAAGGACAATGAAAAATAGGAACAGCGCCCTGGCGATGTTGCGCATGCTGACCAATAAGACGGCTGAACTAACCGCCACCGCTGCAATGCCGTAAAACACGAGTGCCTCCATGTCTGGTTATTTTCGCTTCGCCGCCTCCTTTTCGGCTTGGAATTGTGTCCACTCCCGTCGTTTTTCCGCTGCCTCCTCGGGTGTCATCTCGGCAAAGGCATACGTCAGTTCCGCCAGGTTCGTCATGCTGCGGTCGTATTGATCAGTCATGGTAATGCATTCTGTAGGGCATACGACGGTGCACAAGCCACAATACATGCATTTGGCCATGTCGATATCGAATTGCGCGGCATATAGACGCTTCACGCTGCCATCGGAGGTTTTACCGATGACCCCAGTAGCTTTGACCGATTCAATGGTGATGCAATCCACGGGACACGCCTTCGCACACAGGTCACAGACGATGCAGTCGTCAATTTCGACATCCAGCTGATAGCGCGCTACTTCGGGGATCGGCATTTTCTGCTTGGGGAACTGCACCGTGGTAACCCCTTCCTGCTTGTCAAAATATTCCGCCTTACGCACATCCAGCACATGACGCGACCTACGGGCACCGATCAGGTGCGCAAGGGTAATGGCTAACCCCTTCGCTGCGGTAATGAATGCATGTAAGGCTGTTCTAAACATTTTTTATCCTTGTTCCTTAATCCTTCCTCCGATTTAAAATCACGTCATCACCCATACCCGCCAGATGCCCGAGATGGCCATGCAGAGGAATGCCAATGGCGTGAGGACCTTCCAGCAGAGCGACATGAGCTGGTCGGCGCGCAGGCGGGGCAATGTCCACCTGATCCACATCTGTATCCCCACGATGAGCAGGGTCTTGGAGAGCGTCCAGAAAATCCCCCAAGCGACTCCGGTGGTCCAGTCTGCCAGCTTCACTGCTCCGATATTGGGCAGGGGTGTATTCCAGCCACCGAGGAAGACCACGGTGCCGACCATTGCTACCAGAAACATCATGGCATACTCTGCGAGAAAAATAAAGGCAAACCGCAGGCCGCCATATTCAGTGTGGAAGCCGCCCACCAATTCCGACTCCGCTTCCGGGATATCGAACGGTGCCCGGTTGCACTCCGCGAGGGAGGCGATGAAAAAAATGACATAGGCGAGCAGCAGGTGTGGCGCCTGAAAGACATTCCAAGCGAGTATCCCGCCGATGCGGCTGACATCCCACAAGCCCAGGAAAAGCAGGCTATTTTCCGTTTCGGTACCTTGATTGCGTGCGATTTCCTGCATATCGAGCGACTGTGCCACCATAATCGCAGCGATCAGTGCAATGCCTGCCGGGATCTCATAGGAAACGATCTGCGCCACCGCCCGCATGGCGCCGAGCAGGGAAAATTTATTGTTGGAGCCCCATCCGGCCATCAGCAGGCCGATGGCATCCACGGAGATGACCGCGATGACATAAAATAGCCCCAGGTGAAGCGCAACCGGGGCGATACCCGGCGCCCATGGCATCACGATGAAACCGAGGAATACCGCCACAAAGATGATGACGGGCGCGGCACGGAACAATACCCGGTCTGCCGCCGAGGGGGTGATCAGCTCCTTTTGGATAAGTTTGAGGATATCAGCGAGGGTTTGCAGGCTGCCATACTTGCCGGTTTCCATCGGGCCGAGGCGATCCTGGACAAAGCCCGCTATCTTGCGCTCACTATACACCGCGAACAGCGTAAAAAGGGCGATGAACCCAAATAATGCAATGGCGATACCAATATATGTGAGGTAAAAAATCACGTTGCTTTACACGATAAACTATCGTGCAAACATACGGATTTGATGGGATAATATATAGTGAGTTACTAGATTATTTGCCTCAGGGATTGCTATAGCTACCAGTTCAATCCGGGTAATGCGCCCTTGAACCGCCGCATCAATAATACAACGCATGAAATCGGACTTAGTTACCGATTCGGCAAGAACGACACGCAACTGCTTTAAATCGCAGATGTGGTAACCGCACAGATTGCTAGCGCTGGTCAAGCGGCACGTAGTCGCGGATGGTGCTGCCCGTGTACACCTGCCGTGGGCGACCGATGGGCTCTTTATTGGACCTCATTTCTTTCCACTGAGCGATCCAGCCAGGCAACCTGCCGAGGGCAAACAATACCGTAAACATATCCGTCGGGAAACCCAATGCCCGGTAGATAATACCCGAATAGAAGTCTACATTGGGATAAAGCTTACGATCTACAAAATACTGGTCTTTCAACGCCGCAGCTTCCAACTCTTTGGCAATGTCCAATACGGGATCATTAATCCCTAATTTATCGAGTACGTCGTCACAGGCCTTCTTGATGATCTTGGCACGCGGGTCGAAATTTTTGTACACGCGGTGTCCGAAACCCATCAGGCGGAACGAGTCATTTTTGTCCTTGGCCTTAGCGAGCCACTTCGCGCTATCGCCACCATCATTCTTGATGTTTTCGAGCATCTCGATGACCGCTTGGTTGGCACCGCCGTGCAGCGGTCCCCAAAGTGCCGAAATGCCTGCGGAAATGGATGCGTAAAGGTTGGCATTGGACGAACCCACGATACGTACGGTGGACGTGGAGCAGTTCTGCTCATGGTCGGCATGCAGGATCAATAATTTATGCATGGCGCTGACCACAGACTTATCGATGGTAATATCTTCGGTGATCTGACCAAAGGTCATGCTCAGGAAGTTGTGCACGTAGTTGAGGTCGTTTTGGGGATAGATAACCGGGTGGCCGAGCGACTTCTTGTATATCCAGGAGACGATTGTCGGCATTTTGGCCAACAGCTTAATGATGGTCAGGTCTTCATCTTCTTCGCTGGGATTGGGGTTGAGCGATTCGGGGTAGAAGGCCGATAGTGCCCCTACCAAGCACGACAGCTGACCCATGGGATGGGACTTTGACGGGAATCCATCAAAGAACTTCTTCATGTCTTCATGGATGAGCGTATGGCGGCTGATTTTCTTCCTGAAATCCGACAGGGTATCGGCAGCCGGTAGCTCGCCATATATGAGTAAATAAGCAACTTCCAAAAAGGTTGATTGTTCTGCCAGCTGTTCAATGGGATAGCCCCGGTAACGCAAGATGCCTTTTTCGCCATCTAAAAACGTGATGGCGCTTTTGGTTGCCCCGGTATTCTTGTATCCTGGGTCAACGGTGATCGCTCCTGACACATCGCGGAGCTTGGATATATCAATGCCTTGTTCGTTTTCTGTACCTGTAATAACAGGTAATTCATATGACTTACCGTTTAATGATATTGAAGCTGTATCTGACATAATTTAATCGGATGAATTGCAAATGTAATGAAATTGGCAAAATATAAAAGCGTTTAGCAGCATTATTGATACCATTTTAATGTTAAATTTATGTGGGTGGAAATAGAGGTGATTGCTCCAAAACTGGATCCGGCTCGCTTCGCTGCCGTCTCCTAGGTTTTGTCTGCAATCGCCTGCATAGCTTGGTTAAGGCGGCAAATGATTCTCAAAAAAAAATAATTTGGATATCTACGTTTTTTTCGTACCTTTACGTTAAATACGTAAATCCATGGAAAAATTAACGATTCAAGAAGAAGAGGCCATGCAGTTGATCTGGCGAAACAAGGGCGGATTTATCAAGGAATTGCTGGATAGCATGCCGGGTGAGAAAATGCCTTACACCACCTTGGCCTCGACCATCAAAAATCTGCAGCGCAAAGGATATGTCAAGGCGGTGAAATACGCTAATGCTTACCGGTATGAACCAAATGTGGTGGAGGAAGATTATAAGAAGCTGTTTATGAATGGATTTGTGAGTGATTACTTCAAGAATTCATACAAGGAACTGGTGAGTTTTTTCGCCAAAGAGGAGAAGATCAGTGCAGATGAGCTGGACGAGATCATCCGGATGATTAAGGAAGATAAAAGTGAATAGCCATGCCGGAGATCATCATATACCTGCTAAAAGCCAATCTTTCCATTGTCCTGTTTTATCTGGGATACCGTTGGCTATTGCGCAAACTGACCTTTTATAACCTCAATCGGTTTTATTTGTTGTTTGCCTTGTTTTTCTCAGTGTGCTACCCATTGATCGATGTGGATAGCCTGTTTGCGGCGCGACAGGAAATGCCGGTGGAGATGGCTCACTTATTGGTGAACTGGCAGCAGATGCCCGCTGACACGTTCGATTGGTGGCCTCTGGTGATCGCTGCTATTTGGGCAGGGATGATCGGGTGCGCATTGCGTTTACTCATGCGGCTGGGCAGCCTCTGGCATATCCACCGGAGGTCGCGGCCCGCGACATGGCGGGTGTTTCATTACCGGCAGGTGTTCGGCAACGTGCTGCCCTTTTCCTTTTGGCGGAACATCTACCTCAATGTGTATAATCACGGTGAACACGAGCTGGGCGAAATTTTTGAGCACGAGCAGATCCACGTCAATGAGCTGCACACGGTGGACGTACTGTTGGCTGAGCTGAGCAGTGTGTGCTGCTGGTTCAATCCCGGCGCCTGGCTGATCCGCCATGCGATCTATGAAAACCTCGAATTCATCACCGACAGGCGGGTACTGCAAAGCGGTATCGACAAAAAGACCTATCAGTATAGCTTGTTGAAAGTAGTTGGGCAAGCTTCCCAGAATCCGGCATTAGCGAATAATTTCAATCTGAAAAGTCTAAAACGTAGAATCATGATGATGAATAAGAAACGATCGTCTTCCCTGCACGTGGGGAAGTACCTGTTGGCCGTGCCGGTGATTGCAGCATTCGTGCTGGTGGTGACAGTGACCAGGGCCTACCAAGAGGAAAACAAGGGGAGCGCCTTGGGTGTGGACACCATTATCCTCGGGGATATTTCAGATACGGTGAAAGCGGTACGGATCACCCCCGACACAGTAAAAGAAGAGGGGCTGTCGGCTGATACGACGAAGCCGGCCAACGTTCGCCTTGAGGGAACTGGCATCGTGATCAAGCGCTCGGCAAAGGATACACTATCGTCTTCGGCACTGCCGTTAACGATCGTGGACGGGGAGGTGTATGATGGCGAGATCAACAATTTGGATCCAAACGAAATTCAGTCGATCAACGTCCTCAAGGACGCTTCCGCGGCGGCGCTCTATGGCAAACGCGGTGTAAATGGGGTCGTGATCATTACGACCAAGGCGAAAGCCAGAGATGACCTGAAGGAAGTGGTCGTCGAAGGTAGGCCGTTGCGGTCACGTGATACCACAGACCGTCCGACGGTGACGTTGAGGAGTGACACACCTGTGGAACAGGACTCCGCAATCCGTATAATAGGATACGGGACATCCGACAAACCGGTGACGTTGCGGGTCATTGAGCGCGGAGATATCGTGACAACAGGAACGTCCGATACGGTAATCGTGAAGCTAGGTCGGACCGATCCGTCAGGTAACTTCAACGGCGCGTTGATTGTCATTGACGGTGAGGAGCGTGATTCTGCGGCGCTCAGCCACCTCGACCCGAATAACATCGAGGCGATACACGTGTGGAAAATGAAGCCGGCGATCGAAAAATACGGCGACAAGGGAAAGAAGGGGGTGATCGAAATCACAACTAAGAAAAAGAAATAGGGGGTTGCTCGTGTCCGCGCCTATCGGTTGAACTGCGTCATCGTCAATTCTACGCCTGCCTGGATGACGCTGTTGACCATCTGTACGGAACGTTCGATGAGGGCGGGCAATTCCGGCCGTTCATCGGGATCGAACCCGCTCAGCACATAATCTACCTGGCGGCCTTTCGGAAAATTGTCGCCTATGCCAAACCGCAGGCGGGGATACGCTTGTCCGCCGCATAGGGCCTCGATGCTTTTGAGGCCATTATGCCCTGCGCTGCTGCCTTTGGACCGGAGCCGGATCTTGCCGAAGGGTAAGGCCAGGTCGTCTACGATCACTAACACATCTTCTAAGGAGATCTTCAGTTCATGCATCCAGTAATGGACGGCTTTGCCGCTCAGGTTCATGTACGTAGTTGGCTTTATGAGGTATATGCTGTTGCCCCGCTGGCGATATTCGGTATAGTAAGCATAGCGCAGGGTAGAAAAGGCTGCCCCGGCTTGTTTAGCCAGCTCATCGGCTACCATGAAGCCGATGTTATGCCGGGTATCTGCATATTCGGCGCCGATGTTGCCAAGCCCTACTAGTAACAGTTTTTTTGCCATGACGTGTATAACGATTTTAGCATACCGAAATGAAAAAGCACCAGCTGAATGGGCTGATGCTTTTTATGTTGCTCACGGCTATTGCCGTATAGGTTATTTTTTCTTATCAGCCTTAGCCGCTTCTTGCTCGGCTTGACGCAACGCACGTGACATGGTCACCGATACGATGGTGTCATCAGCATTGTTGAGCACCTTTGCATTTTGCAGCTGCACATCGGCTACGCCTACGGACTTGCCCACTTCCAGGCTTTCGATGCTCACCTCGATGTATTGAGGCAAATCTTTCGGAAGCGCTTTTACGCGGAGGTTGCGGAGTTTCTGTACCAGTTTGCCGCCCATCTTTACGCCGGGGGATGTACCGGTCAATTTGATCGGAATGTTCACCGAAACTTCCTTTTTGTCGTCCAACAGAAGGAAGTCGATGTGCCGGATCTGATCCGTCAGTGGGTGAAACTGGGCGTCTTGTACGATGGCCCGGTATTGCTGGCCTTCAAGATCCAGATCGATGAATTGAACGTCCGGCGTATAGATGACCGGCTTCAAATCAGTTGCGGATACGGCAAAGTGGTATTGTTCTTGACCACCGTAGAGCACTGCCGGTACTTTGCCGGCATAGCGTAGCTCTTTCGCATCTCTTTTCCCTACGTTCTTTCTCAAAGAACCGCTAATAGCAATTGATTTCATGAGTAATAAATTATGTAAAATTTAAGGCCGCAAAAGTACTTCAAATAATCGTAATTTCCTAATTCACTTTAAATAAATTACTGATTGACCCGTGTTCATTGACATTCTTGATGGCTTCTGCAAACAAGTCGGCCGTGGAAAGCACCTTGATTTTGGGGCTGGCGTGTTTCAGTGGGATGGTGTCCGTAACGATTAATTCGGTGAGCGCAGAATTTTCGATGGTTTCATAGGCTTTTCCCGATAGTACGGGGTGCGTACAGACCGCCCGAACACTGGAGGCGCCGTTTTCCATGATGAGCGAGGCCGCTTTAGATAGCGTGCCCGCCGTATCGCAGATATCGTCGATGAGCACGATGTCCTGCCCGGTGACATCTCCGATGATGGACATGGACTCGATCTCGTTGGCACGTTTGCGCTGCTTGTCGCAAATGACCACTTCGGCATTGAAGAACTTGGCAAATGCGCGTGCGCGGTACGATCCGCCCATATCGGGGGAAGCGATGGTCAGGTTGGGCAGGTTGAGCGATTTGATGTGCGGCACGAAAATGATCGATGCATCCAGGTGGTCAACCGGAATATCGAAAAAACCCTGGATCTGTGCCGCGTGGAGATCCATGGTCATGATGCGGTGTGCGCCAGAGGCCGTGATCAGGTTGGCGATCATCTTGGCGGCGATGGCCACCCGCGGCTTATCCTTGCGGTCCTGCCGGGCAAAGCCGAAATAGGGCACTACGGCGGTGATGTAATGTGCGGAGGCCCGTTTGGCTGCATCAATCATCAGCAGGAGCTCAAACAGGTGGTCCATGGGCTGATTGGTGGACTGAATGAGGAATAGGTCGCAACCGCGGACAGACTCGTTGTAGAACGGCTGGATCTCCCCGTCACTGAAACGCGAAATCGTCATTTCGCCAAGGTCTCTCCCGTAAGACTGTGCGATTTTTTGGGCTAATTCCGTCGAGCCGGAGCCGGAAAAAAGCTTTACCGGGTTGAATTGCAAAGGCATGGTCTTCTCGTTGTTTTGTGGGTTAGCAAATGGATTGGGGTATTGTAATGTTTACGCTAAATTACATTAAAAAATTACGGATTGCCAAATGACAATCCGTAATTCTTTTTTGTTGCCCGACCAGGATTCGAACCTAGACAAACAGAACCAAAATCTGTCGTACTACCATTATACTATCGGGCAATCCGTATGTTGTTGTGCCACCCCTGCGAATGGGACTGCAAATATAGGGGGATAGCCTAATAATTGCAAAAATATTTTATTTTTTGCTGCAAGGGACTGATAGCATGCCTAATGTGTTAAAAAACCAAATATTATGTTTGTGTTACCATACTATTCTTTATTTTCGGGGCGTGATTTTTATAGTGAACGATACGCGCGAGACGTTATGAACTACAATAAGATTAACAATATCATCGGTTGGTTGTGTGGGTTGATTGCAACTACGGTATATGTATTGACGGCAGAACGCACGACGAGCTTTTGGGATACGGGTGAGTTTATCGCTTCGGCCTATAAGATGCAGATCGTCCACCAACCCGGTGCACCTTTGTTTCTGATGTTGCAGAATGTGTTTTCCAACTTGGCCTTCGGTAATCCCGAACGCATCGCCTTCTGGATGAACATCGGTTCGGCGATATCGAGCGGTTTGACCATTGTGTTTCTCTTTTGGACGATTACGGCCCTTGCCCGCAAAGTGCTCTGGAAAACGGGGACCGAACTTACGTCGGGCGGGTTGATCCAGATCATGGGGGCCGGAGCCGTGGGGGCCTTAGCTTACACCTTTTCGGATACCTTTTGGTTTTCAGCGGTGGAATCGGAAGTATATGCCATGTCTTCCCTCTGCACAGCGGTGGTATTCTGGGCGATCCTCAAATGGGAGGCGCATGCGGACGAGCCCGGTGCCGACAAATGGTTGGTGTTCATCGCGTATATTATGGGGCTTTCCATCGGCGTGCACTTGCTGAACCTGCTGGCCATTCCGGCCATTGCGTTGCTTATTTACTTCCGGCGCACGGCCAATTCGACGAGTAATGGGGCTATTAAAGCATTTTTGATCGGCTGTGTGGTCGTGGCCGTGGTCCTTTGGGGTGTCATCCAATACTTGATCAAGTTTGCGGCTTATTTTGACTTGTTCTTTGTGAATACCTTGGGCATGGGCTTCGGCACCGGTGCCGTGATATTCGCGTTGCTGATAATCGGCGGGACTGTTTATGGAATCAGATACTCGATACAAAAGGCCAAGCCCCTGCTTAATATCATTTTGCTGTCGTTCGCATTCGTGGTGTTTGGTTACAGTTCCTTTACGATGATCCTCATCCGGGCCAAGGCAGATCCTACCTTAAATAACAGCGACCCTGACAACGCATTTTCGTTCTTGAGCTACCTCAACCGTGAGCAATATGGTGACGAGCCAAAGTTCAAAGGGCCTTATTTTGACTCGCGACCAATGGATGTCAGTTACGGTAGCAATATCTATCGGCAGGGCGTAGAAAAATATGAGGTGGCGGGACAGAACTTCAGTTATGTATATGATCGGGAAACCGTTTTTCCAAGGATTTATAGCAATCGGGATGGACATCCCCAATATTACCGCAGCTACCTTAATCTCGGTGAGAGCGAGCAACCCTCCTTTGGCGATAACCTGCGCTTTTTCTTTAGCTATCAGATCGGTCACATGTATGGGCGGTATTTCCTCTGGAATTTTGTGGGACGGCAGAATGACCAGCAGGGGCATGGCGACTTGACGACTGGTAATTGGGTCAGCGGCATCAAGTTCATCGATCAATTGCATGTGGGCGGACAGGATGCGCAGCCTGAGTCACAGCTAACGGACCCTTCTTATAACAAGTTTTATTTCCTGCCCTTGATTTTGGGGCTCATCGGCGCGTTTTGGCATTTCAAGCGCCGCCAACGGGATGCCGGGGTCGTGGGCTTATTGTTTTTCATGACGGGGCTGGCGATCGTGCTCTACCTCAATCAGACACCGCTGCAACCCCGGGAGCGGGATTACGCATATGCCGGTTCTTACTACGCCTTTGCGATCTGGATCGGCTTGGGCGTGCTGGGTATTACGGAGTGGCTGAGCAAGAAACTCAATGCCAAAACAGCCGGGTGGGCGGCAACGGCCATCGGCTTGCTGGCGGCACCGGTGCTGCTGGCCAAAGAGGGATGGGACGACCACGACCGCTCGGAGAAATTCCTTGCGCGAGATATTGCTAAAGATTACTTGGAATCGTGCGCTCCGAATGCGATCTTATTTACCTATGGCGATAATGATACCTATCCACTGTGGTATGCGCAGGAAGTGGAGCATGTGCGGCCGGACGTGCGTGTGGTGAACCTGAGCCTGCTGAGTGCCGACTGGTATGTGCGGCAAATGAAAGACCAGGTGAACGAAGCGGCGCCATTGCCGGTAACGATACCCGATGAGAAGTATGTAAAAGGTGTACGGGATGTCATCTATTACCAAGACGCGAAGATCCCCGGCGCTGTAGAACTGAAGAACATTGTTGCGCTGATGCTTTCGGACAATCCAAACGACAAGCGGCAGGTGCAGAGTGAGCAGCCCGAGAATTTCTTGCCAACGAAGAATCTCCAGTTGACCATCAACCGGGACGATATCATCAAGCATAAGGTGGTGCCCGAACGGTGGCAGGACAGTATAGCCGATGTGATGCAGTGGACGTATAACCGCAACTATGTGTCGCGCGCCGAGTTGGCCATCATGGATATCCTGGTGAACAATAATTGGGAGCGACCCATCTATTTTGCCACGACTGTGCCGAGCGACAATTTTATGGGGCTGGACAAATACTTGGTATCTGAAGGGTTCGCGCTCAGGCTCATGCCGATTAATATGGAGCCGAATACTGCCCAAGGGTTGGTCAACGCAGAGGCGATCTATGATCATGTAACCAGCAAGAAATATGCATGGGGAAATATCAGGAACACCGCTTACCTGGACCCGGAATCGTACCGCATGATCAGCTTGATCTTGAATAATATTTACGCCGCGCCGGCGGAAGCACTCATCGCGGAGGGCAGGACGGAAGAGGCTAAAAAATTGCTGAATAACGTATTGGAAATCATGCCGGAGCGCCTGTATCGCATTATGGATGCGTACGGCTACTCGTTTATCGCGGATAACCTCTACGCTGTTGGTGAGACGGAGAAGGCGAATGCACTGGTTGAACGAAATTTCAAGTATATAGAGGAGCAGCTCCGTTACTTCACTGCGATTACCGAGACCAAGCCCAACCTGGAGATGCAGAATATCCAGTATGCCATGTTTACATTGAATCGGTTTGCCGAGGCGAGCAAAAAGTACAAGCAGGACGAGCTGGCTGCGCGCATCTCGAAGGTTTTCGGGCAATATGAGACGCAGTTCTTCGGTGGTGCGGCAGGGAATTGAGGTGCTTAGGAGCCAAAGCGCTCGGACTGGAAGCCTGCGTTGCATCTAGTTGGAAAGCATTGCATGACGTGTATTGAAGCCGTTCCGCTTCGCTGCACTTCGGCAATACACTTGGTTCGCTGCCGATTTGACTGGCACTGCTTATGCTTTCCTGCCCGATACTGCCTCCGGCTTCAAATGCCCTCACGCTTTTGGCTCCTCGCATGTTGACGGGGGGCAGAGAAGGGAACTTCGGCACGGAGGCTGTCGGAGCCAGAGCGGGTAGTAGAGCGCTGCTTTGCATATCGATTTTTTTCCTTAGTTTTGGATAGCGTTTGGATTCCATGTAAAGCTAGCGTTATGAAAATTGCACTCCTGTTCCTTTTTGCTTTCCCTATTGCGGTATTTGGTCAGGGTGTGACACCGGCGGCCCCGAATCCTCACTCAGATACGGCGTTAAGGGTGATCCGTCTTGAGCAGCCAAAGAAAAACAGTAGCCCAGCTGTATTTGTCAACGGAAAGCATGTCCATCAGTCTTTTATTAAAACTATTGATCAGAATCAGATCGAAGAGGTTACAGTCCTTAAAGATTCGCTGAAGCGGGGCGATCCGACGTATAACGGGGAGGTCTTGATTACCATGAAAGAATCATATCATTCCAACCTCATTTCCCTTGACCAGCTCAAATCGAAATACGTGCCGGAGGCGAAGGGGATGGCGATTATCACGGTGGATGGTGAGGTAGTTAAGGAGGATTATACGCAATTCTATGTTGACGAATCAAATCTGCTGACCATTTATATCGCTAATATTTCGATAGAATGTGGATATCGATTTGCCGCTCATTAAGGTGTTGACGAAGACGACGGAGAATGTCAAAAAACGTGGTGAAATCCGGAGCAGGGGGTTGGCTCTAGCGCCGACCGAATGAGACAACCGGCCGCTCTATTTACGCAGGTATTCTATGGGAATAGGATGTTTCTTTAAAAACTCTATCGCTTCCCTCATGTTTTTCTTGAAATAAGGCGATGCATCGTAAATTGCCTGGCGTTCTTGTGCCGTCAGATCGGCTATTGATTTACTTTTCTTTATCTGGAATACCCATTACACATTTCCGCCTTTTATAAAGTTCGTTATTTTTTTCTAATATCCGTTTATACACCTGTTGTATTTGCATAAACAGCGCTTAAGCGTTTTGCCGTTTCCGGCAGCGTAAAGTAGCCGACATACCGTGCAACGGCGAGTGTAATAGCTATGTCCGTCACCGACTAGAATAATGCTTAAACGCGGAGTCAGAAAGTTGTGTTAAATGACAACACGATCGATCGCCTAGTTGTCCAAGCTCTTGGCTACGATATCAGTAAAAATGCGATAACTATTGGATATTATGATGATTTTCCTTAATATTGACATACTTGCAGACCAAAAAAACAAATTGATGAAAAAACTATCGACCTATTCCATAGTGACAGCCATTGTTGCGCTGTTCATCATCTCTTGTGCAAAAGAGGATAATCTTGGATTCCTTGACAAAACAGACGTAGTTATTGAAGCCAAGACAATCTTCGAAAATAAATTGAAAACGGTACCCGTTGATACCGACGGTATGAGTTATCGGCAAAAGTTGGATAGGACTGTACTGTGGCGAGCAGCATATGCTCAGGAATCCGAAGAAACGCTCACTGTTTTTGCCCCAGTGGTACTTTCCGAAAATCTCATTCTTAAGTCAGGCGGTATCGAAGGTACTTCCTTCAATGATAACACCTGGCTTCGGGCAACTAGGACCGCGGGTAGCGATTGGCGGCATCATCTCATTACCTTGCTCCCTACGGATACTCCCAATACGGCATTTACCGGTGTAGCTATTGTGGAAGATTGGTTCACTAGCAAATCAGCTTTTTCGCTTATTGAAGGCGGTAACCCAATTTCCACGCGCCAGCTGTTGACTAAACCCTCAGGACGGACATCGCTTTCCATGGTTGTGGACCCGAACCCTGATACTTATGTTTGTTATCCTTATTATTACGAAACCTGTGTGACCGTATATGCGCCGAGCGGAGACATTCCTCCGGTCACAACATGCGCACCTCATTATGAAATTATCTGCGAGGAAACAGACATCGGTACTATTCCTGGTGGTGGAGGAGGAAGTGGTGGCGGAACAGGCAGTAATGGTGAAGGAAATACATCCTTTAACGGGGAAGATGGAATAGGTGAAACAGGCGCTATTGGCAATGCGGATCCTGATTTGCCGTCAAACTGTGACTCTTGGGAGTACCAACCCGTATCCGGTGGAGTTTATCAAGCCTGTGGCGTGCGAAACTTGCGTTTTGATTACATAACAGAATACATGGAAGGCAATAACCTAAAAATCGAATATTATAGAGGAACTTTTACAAAAACATTATATTTTGAGTTTCCAAGAGTTCGTGCAAATGGCTCAATTATTAGTGAGAAAGAAGCTGCGAGGTTGACAGCTCAAATAAAGGACGTAGCCGAAGAAATATTGGAAAGTCACGTAGAAGCATCGCCGCCTCCTAAAAACACATTTGAGAGTAACGCGATGATTGATCGATTCTACAATATATTGCAAAGTAAAATGGCCGAGCATGGTGGAAGAGTCTCAAAGACCAATCACTATGGTACCTCTAAAATTAAGGACTATTCGAAATCGGTAGTCCCTTGCTACTAGGGTTTTTGGAAATGGAACAAGCACCTTTTATTAAGTCACTGATAGAGAATCCAGCTATTTCAAGTGTCATTTCGGATCCCCTTGGGGTTAATATAAAGCTATTAATTCCATCGACGTCGGAGTTGATCGATGGGATATATACGATTGGAGGCTATGTTATCGATACCTATGTTTTCACGTCAATAGCAATTACCATTAGCAGACAAGAATTCCCCGAGTTTGTCAACCCCATTTTGATTATTAAATTTGTTTCGAAAGACATGTCCATATTCGACAACTCAGCTTATCATTTTGGTAAACAAGGTTTAGCCATTGAAATTCCAGATACTTCCGAAAAAAAAAGCAAGATTTCGGTTGTTAAGGAATGGCGAAAGAAAATGGGAACTTATCCGGTGTTTGATAAGGAAGCGAAAGTGAAATTATCCAAGTTCTCCAATGGTTTTTGCATGTTAACAATGCTATTTTTCGAGTCACAAATAGTTAATCAAACCAACTGGTCAAAATGAAACCTTCATTGCGCTATATTATACTTACAGCTATCGCCTTGATTGTTCTAGGACCAAGCGTAGATCATCTTATCCAATCAAAACCGATAACGCTTGGCTTTCCGTTTTCATATCTAACGTACTATTCGTTGTCAAGTGATTTGGGAGACGCAATGGTAACCAGCCTAGTTCCAGAAAAGCTATTAATGGATATTGCAATAGGGCTAATTTCTGCATGCGTCATGTTATGGCTGATTCCGAAATGTATTTCATTTCTTAGACGTTAAAAGACAATTAAATACTGACCTGAGGAATTATTATTTGCTGTCATGCAACATACGCAAATCGGCTGAGTGACCGATACCGGAGGCGGAAGACAACCAAGCGTTTAAAGATTATCTATGTGATCCAGTCCTTAAAGCTTGTAATTACTCCTGAGAGAGCTTTAGCTTTTTCCGGTATAGCGTTATCGCTTTTTTGCTTGCGCCGTTGCGGAGAAGATAAGCAACGAACAGGGGCTTACCAGAATTTTAATAAAAATTAGGAAGGGTGGGTGCCGCGGAAAAAAATAGCCCTATACTTGCATTAGAATGCTTAATAGGAGCTCAGTTAAGCTTGATTCCCATGAACAGAATAGACCGTTTGTTTGGTATCCTTACCCTGCTGCAATCGCGGCGGTATATGACGGGTGATCAGCTGGCCGACAAGTTTGGCATCAGCGTGCGCACGGTATACCGGGATATCAAAGCCCTGAACGAACAGGGTATCCCGGTCGGGTTTGAACCGAACAAAGGATACTTCGTGGTCGAGGGCTACTTTCTGCGTCCGGTGTCTTTTAGCTTGGAAGAAGCAAATGCCCTGTTACTGGTGGAAAATCTGTTGATTGGTTTTGCGGATAAATCCATCCAAAAATTTTATTCCAGTGCCCTCAATAAGGTCAAAGCGGTGATGCGGACCTCCCAAAAGGAAAAAATTGAGCAATTGGCCGATCGGATTAAATTCCAGCTACCAGAGCGGTTGCACCAGGATTACGAATACCTGGCTACGTTGCAGCAATCGGTGACCACCAGAACCATTATCGATATCGTCTATTGCAAGGAAAACGGCGAACGCAGCAAGCGGAGGGTCGAACCGGTGGGTCTGGTGTTTTACGCATTCAGCTGGCATGTGCTCGGATGGTGCCACTTAAGGCAAGATTACCGTGACTTCAAGGTGTCACGCATCGCGAGCCTGCACAATACCGGATTGCCTTTCGAGCGGGCAAGCCATCCGCCCATCAGCGAGTTTATGAAGCAGCTGCCGGTGGATTATTGAAGCCCGCCGCCGGGAGCTCCCATGCCCCGGTGTTAAAAAATGTTAAATCCGGGTTGGCTAAGGTCATGGTATTCGGTTATCGCCTAAATTTAGAGAATAATTGATACATTCACTAACCGGATGAACATGGACTACCAAAAGACCAACAACCTGATCGGTTGGGGCTGCGCGGCCATCGCTACTGCCACTTACGTGTTGACACTGGAACCGACCACCAGCTGGTGGGACGCTGGAGAATTCATCGCTGCGGCGCACCGCATGCAGATTGTGCATCAACCGGGCGCGCCGCTGTTCTTGATGCTGCAAAATGTGTTTTCGCAATTGGCGTTTGGCGATCCCCAACGGATTGCGTATTGGATGAATTTCGGTTCAGCACTGTCGAGCGGACTGACGATCTTATTCCTGTTTTGGACCATCACCGCCCTGGTGCGAAAAATTGTTTGGAAAGCCGGAACAATGCTTACGTCCATGGGCATGCTGCAAATCATGGGAGCGGGTGTGGTCGGGGCGATGGCCTATGCTTTTTCGGACTCGTTTTGGTTTTCGGCGGTGGAGTCGGAAGTCTATGCGATGTCTTCGCTTTGCACGGCCGTTGTTTTCTGGGCCATCCTGAAATGGGAAGCCAAGGCGGATGAGCCGGGTGCCGACCGCTGGCTGGTGTTCATCGCTTATATCATGGGATTGTCCATCGGTGTGCATCTGCTCAACCTGCTCACGATACCGGCACTGGCGCTGGTGGTGTACTTCAGGAGAACGGCTAACGTGACCGCTGTGGGCGTGGTGAAGACACTGGTGATCGGATGTGTGGTATTGGCGGTTATCCTGTGGGGCGTGATTCAATACCTCGTTAAATTTGCGGCGTTTACCGATTTGTTCTTTGTGAATACGCTCGGAATGGGATTCGGCTGGGGTGCGGCCGTTTTCGTGCTTTCGATAATAGGTGGAATGGCGTATGGCATACGGTACTCCATCCGCAGGGCGAAGCCGATACTCAACATCGCGCTTGTTTGCCTTGGGTTTATCATCTTCGGATATGGTTCGTTTGCCATGGTGCTGATCCGGGCGAAGGCCAATCCTTCGCTCAACAACAGCCACCCGGATGATGCGTTTTCATTCCTATGGTACCTGAATAGGGGGCAGTTTGGCAGCGAGCCCCTGGTCAATGGCCCGTATTTCGATTCGCAGGTCATGGATGTGAAGGAGGAAAGTAACGAATACCGGAAGGGGGATACCCGATACGAAGTGGCCGGCCGGGAGATGACGTATGTATATGACCGCAATACGTGGCTCCCACGTATTTATAGTCAGCGGGACTTCCATCCACAGGCGTACCGCGTTTGGCTGGGGTTGACGGAACAAGAAAAACCGAAATTTGGCGATAACGTCAAGTTTCTGACCACCTATCAGCTGGGTCATATGTATTGGCGTTACCTGATGTGGAATTTTGTCGGGCGCCAGAACGATCGGCAGCCGCTTTTCGAAAATTACAGTGAAGGAAACTGGATAAGCGGTATTAAATTCATTGATCAGTGGCGGCTCGGCGGGCAGGATGCGGTGCCCGAAGCGATGAAGGCGGATCCAACGCGCAATGCGTTTTATTTCCTTCCGCTGCTGCTTGGTGTGATCGGTCTGGTGTGGCAGCTGAAACGGAGCAGGAAGGATATGGCGGTGGTGGGGCTGCTGTTCTTTTTCACAGGGCTGGCCATCGTGCTGTACCTCAATCAACCTCCGCTGCAGCCCCGTGAGCGGGACTATGCCTATGCGGGTTCGTTTTATGCATTTGCCATATGGATGGGCATGGGGGTGGTCGGACTCGCGGATTTGCTGAAGAGGCGCTTGTATCAGCGGATAGCGGTACCGGTGGCCATAGCACTGGGTTTATTCATGGCCCCGGTGCTGATGGGTACCGAGGGGTGGGACGACCATGACCGCTCGCAGAAATACATGGCGCGGGACATGGCGCGCAACTACCTCGAATCCTGTGCGCCGAATGCTATCCTCTTCACTTTTATCGACAACGATTCTTTCCCGCTTTGGTATCTGCAAGAAGTGGAAGGGGTGCGGCCGGATGTCCGGGTGGTGAACCTGAGTTTACTGGGCATGGATTGGCAGGTGAGGCAGATGAAGAAGCCCATAAACGAAGCAGCGGCACTGCCCATTACCATGGAAGACCGGCAATTTGTGAAAGGACAACGCGATGTGCTGTATTACCACGACTATGGTATCCAGGATTCGGTGGAACTGGAAACCCTGCTGGCGTTATTGCTATCCGACAATCCTTCGGATCAACTGGAGTACTCCAACGGGACGCGGAGAAACTTCCTGCCGACCAAGCGATTTAAGCTAACGGTAAACAAGGAGCAGGTTGTCCGCAATGGGATAGTGCCTGAAAAGTGGCATGACGACATCGTTGATACGATGGTGTGGACCTATAACGAAGACCTAGTGACCCGTGCTGAGCTGACGATGATGGACATCTTGGTGCATAATGAGTGGAAACGCCCGATATACTTTGCGACGACGGTGCCATCAAGTCAGCGGCTGGGGCTCGACAATTACCTCGTGGACGAAGGGTTTGCCCTGCGGCTCATGCCGGTGAAAGCTGCGGAAACGGGTGAGCGCGGCGAACAGCGCTTGATAAACGCGGATGCGGTGCATGAAAACATCATGCACCGGTATGCATGGGGCAACATGAAGGAGACCCCTTATCTCGATCCGACTTCATATACCATGATCGGGCAATCTGTCAAGGTGTTTTCCGATACGGCTGAAATGCTAATTGCAGAAGGAAAAAAAGATGCCGCAAAGGAGGTGGTGAACCGTGCGATGGACGTATTGCCCCACCGGGTGCATCTCGTGGATATCGCGGTACGCTACCCGGTCTTGGCCGATCAGCTTTATGAAGTAGGGGAAACGGATAGCGGAAATGAGCTGCTGGAACGGAACGTGGCCTTTTTGGACGAACAATTGGCGTATTATGCCGCTGTCGCGGAGACCAAGCCCAATATGGAAGGTGCGGCTGTGCGCGACAGCTTGATCGCCCTTGAGCAGTTTGCACATATCGCCGAAAAACGTGGGCAACGAAAACAGCAGGAGCAAGCGATGGCCGCTTATGATAAATACCGGGTGCATTTTTTTGGCTCGTAAGATGGTGCTCAGGTCGTTGTTGATAATCGGATTTGCTGGCACGGTGCTTTGGTGTGCGGCGCAGGATGTAAGCCTCAAGGTGCTCCAAGAGGGGCGGTCTATCAGCATCCGGGGCCTCTCGGTGCTGGATGACTCCGTGGCTTGGGTGAGCGGGAGCGATGGATGGGTCGGGCGCACGGCCGACTGCGGGAAGAGCTGGCATTGGCAGCAGGTAGCGGGCCATGATACACTGGATTTCCGGGATATTGAGGCGTTTTCGGCCACCGAAGCGCTGATTATCAATGCGGGTTCGCCGCTGGTGATCCTGCGCACTGCCGACGGTGGTGATAACTGGCAAGAAGTATACCGCGACGAACGGCCCGAAATCTTTTTTGATGGGATGGATTTTTGGGAGGATGGCCGCGGCTTGGCCTACGGTGATCCGATCGCTGGGGTGATGCAGCTGTTGGCAACGGATGACGGGGGCCGAACGTGGCGCGACATCAGCAGCAATGCTGGGATTAGGTTGGCGACGGGTGAGGCGGGATTTGCCGCCAGCGGTACCGGTATCCGGGCGTTGTCGGGTGGACATGCGTTCATCGCTACTGGCGGACAGCGGTCGCGGCTGTTCCGCTCGGCGGACTACGGCAACACGTGGAAAGGGCTGGAGTGTCCCATTGCCCAGGGCGCGGCGTCAACTGGGATATTTTCCGTCGCCTTCTTGGATGAACGTCACGGGGTGGTGGTAGGAGGGGACTATCAGCAGGATCGGGATAACGAAAACGCGGTTTTGGTGACTGATAATGGAGGAGCAACGTGGCGGCAACCTGCTATCGGTACCAACGGATACCGCTCTGCGGTGGAGTATATCGGAAAACAGCGTTTAATGGCCGTTGGCACTTCAGGAGTGGACCTGTCATCCGATGGGGGCAGGACATGGAAACCGGTCTCCGGAGAAAGCTACCACACCGTGCGGAAAGCCAAGAATGGCACCTGGGTGTTGCTGGCCGGCGGCGGCGGACGGATAGCGACCGTCATCGAATAATCGCCTTGGGTTAATCAACCTATTTGTTAAAAAATCAAAAAATAGTTGGAGTTTACGAAAGTGTTCGTACATTTACCTACGAAATAAATCGTAGTTAGTATGCAGAACGAGAAAACGACAAAACCGACAGAGAGCGAGCTGGAGATTTTGCAGGTGCTTTGGCAACGGGGACCGAGTACGGTGAGGCAGGTGCATGAGGAATTGGCCAGGAATAAGGACGTCGGGTATACCACCACGTTGAAACTGATGCAGATCATGCACGAGAAAGCATTGGTGAGCCGGGATACCACCAGCAAGACGCATATTTACCAAGCCGAGGCAGACCAGCAGCATACTCAGCAGCAACTGGTGAGCAAGTTGATCGATAATATGTTTGCCGGATCGACATCGCGCTTAGTCATGCAGGCATTGGGCGGAAGCAACACCAGTAAAGCCGAAATCGAGGCCATTAAACGGTATCTGGATGAATTAGAAGATAAATCATAGAAGCCATGATCAGTTCATTGAATAATCTAATTGAAGCCATCGGATGGAGCATCCTCCATTCCTTGTGGATCGGCGCACTTGTATACGGCTTGCTGCTGTTGTTGTATATGATATTCCCGGAAGCAGATGCGCGGACCAGGTACGCGATGTCTTTCTCTTCATTGGTAGTGCTTTTTATAGGCTTCTTAGCGGTGTTTTTCAGTAAGTTGGAACTTTCATTTGATGTTGGAGAAGGGGCGAACATTCGTTTGCCATTTGACATGGCGTTCTTTTTGGAAGCTCCTGAAAGTCGTACACCTGCGGTGTTCAGTTATCTCGCAGGCGGATATCTGGTGGGGGTGGCTGCACAAATGTTATTATTGGCAATAGGCTATTTCCGGCTCAACCGCATGCGCCGTGTCGGCTTACATCCCGTACCACTAACCTGGGAGCGCGTTTTTAGCAGCGCGCTGTCATACATGGCTGTCCGCAAACCGGTGAGCTTTTGGCTTTCGGAGCGGGTGAATGTACCCTTAGTGGTAGGTTATTTCAAGCCTGTGGTATTGTTTCCCCTGGCCGTAGCCAATCAGCTGGATGCCGACCAGGTAGAAGCCATACTGATCCATGAATTATCGCACATCCGTCGGAACGACTACCTGCTCAACCTGTTCAAGACGGTCATGGAGACGCTGATGTTTTTCAATCCGTTTGTATGGTTGTTGGGCAGAATGATCAGCCAGGAGCGGGAACACGCCTGCGATGATATGGTAGTACTACAAACCGGTAAGCCGATCTATTATGCGCAGACCTTGCTGCAGGTAGCCGTGCTGGCCGGGGGCACGTCTCCAAATGGATTGGCTATGGCTGCTGCCGGCAAATCGAAATCACAATTACTAAGCCGAATAAAACGAATCACGAATATGAACACAAAAGTAAATAACCTCCGTCAGCAGCTGCTGGTATTGGCATTTGCAGTGCTGGCCGCTGTTTCCGTTGCCTGGGTACAGTCTGCTCATCCTGAAACAAACAAGCAAGACCGAAAGGATGATAACGAATTCCATGCGATAACGCCATCCAGTGAGCTGCTGGATTCAACAGAAACGATTATCTTGACCAGCAGGGATACGGTCATTGTAGCGATTGACTCGCCAAAGGTAGCCGTTGACCTGGAGGCCATCGATACGACGAAAATAAAGGCTAAGCTGGTCTTGCAGATGGATTCCCTGCAAAAGGTGTTTGAGTCCGACGAATGGAAAAAACAGTGGGAGGCCAACCAATGGAAATTCAAGGGAATGGCTGATTCCCTGCAAAAGGTGTTTGAGTCTGACGAATGGAAAAAACAGTGGGAGGCCAACCAATGGAAATTCAA
>NZ_JBLFFL010000007.1:0-179092 GCF_051400755.1 Parapedobacter brassicae | reverse complement strand
ATGGCTGATTCCCTGCAAAAGGTGTTTGAGTCTGACGAATGGAAAAAACAGTGGGAGGCCAACCAATGGAAATTCAAGGGGATGGCTGATTCCCTGCAAAAGGTGTTTGAGTCCGACGAATGGAAAAAACAGTGGGAGGCCAACCAATGGAAATTCGAGGGGATGGCTGATTCCCTGCAAAAGGTGTTTGAGTCTGACGAATGGAAAAAACAGTGGGAGGCCAACCAATGGAAATTCAAGGGAATGGCTGACTCCCTGCAAAAGGTGTTTGAGTCTGACGAATGGAAGAAACAGTGGGACGATATCGCGGCCGAAGCCGAGCACTACAATTCTCCAGAATACAAAGCCCTCCGTGAAAAATTTGAAAACGACGTGAAAGCCCTGAAACAGAAAAAATCCAAAAAGAATAACCAAGAATAAAAATTTCAATCTTTGGAATTTTGTCGTATATTTGAACGACAAAAGGCAATAAAAATGAACAATATCCGATACGACATGCCCCAAGGTCATAAGCCTGATATCTTGACCGCGGCCGAGCCGGCGATGATCTATCTTTCTTCGGCCCAAACCGGATCATTTTCAATACCCCAATTCGAAGCGTTAAACAGGAAACTGCCATTTACGCAGCAGGAGTGGGCGGATATTCTGCATATCAGCCATCGCACCTTGCAGCGGTACCTCAAAGACCAAAAACCGTTTGAAGGCCTGCATGCCGAACACTTGTGCCAAATCGATGCCTTGGCCAACATCGGCCAGTCGATTTTCAGCAGTGCAGAAGCATTCGAGGCCTGGCTTCGTGTCCCTAAATCCATCTTGGATAAAAGCATTGATTTCGCTGCGCTGCGCTCATTTGGCGGAGTGCAACTCATCGTCGACGAGCTTGGCCGCATGGCCTACGGGATATATAGTTGAGCATGAAGGTTTACCGATTGGCCCATCGTCATTATATCATGGATACTGCCGGAGAAGGGGCTCGCCTTTACGGCGGGCGTTGGAATCCCAAAGGGGTGTCCTGTTTATACGGCAGTGCCCATCTTTCGTTGGCCCTTTTGGAGAAATTTGTACATGCCAGTGGTAGGGAAGGTATGGGTGATCTCATGCTGTTGCAGATTGAGGTGCCGGAAGGAAAGGGATATATATACCATACCGACGCCGCCCAGCTCGATAAAAATTGGGCACAGCGGATTGACTATTCGCAATGGTTGGGTGAGCAGATACTGGGGGAATCTTCTATTCTGGCCTTCTCGGTTCCTTCGGTCATCGTGCCGTCCGAACGCAATGTCATTATCAATCCACAGGCGACTGATTTCGACAAGGTAAAATTTTCCAAACCCGCTACATTCCACATCGATTTGAGGCTATTGGATCGATTGGCCTAGGGAAAAATATACATACGGGGGCAATATAAAATCAAAAAATTGTAGTAGGTTTGTGCCGGATACCGTGCCCGAAGATTCCACGAGGCGGATAAGAGACAGGTTATTTTCGAATGAAGCAATCTATATTATTGGAAGGTCAAAAATTCCAGATCACGATCCAGCGGCTCTGCCACCAATTGATCGAGAACCATGCCGACTTCTCCGATTCGGTCATTATCGGTATTCAGTCCCGGGGCATCTATCTTGGAAGGCGAATTGTCGAAGAGCTGAAGCTGATACAAGGGGTATCCACCGTTGCTTATGGCGAACTGGACATCACCTTCTTCCGTGACGATTTCCGGCGGAAAGACAGCGGCCCATTGGTGCCCAGCAGTACACACATCGATTTCATTGTAGAAGGCAAGCGGGTCATCCTGATGGACGATGTGCTGTGGACGGGCAGGACCATCCGTGCAGCGATGGATGCGCTACAGGCATTCGGCCGCCCGGCGAAGATAGAGCTGTTGGTACTGGTAGATCGCCGTTTTTCGCGGCAACTGCCCATCGAACCGGATTATATCGGAATACAGGTGGATTCGATAGACTCCCAGCGGGTGATGGTGGGGTGGAAGGAAGTGGATGCGCACGATCGGATTACATTACTGACAGAATAAGAAAATTAATAGGATCTTTTTTGCATTCTATGACAGCAGCAACAAGGCAACTCCATACGCGTCACCTTCTGGGGATCAAGGACCTCAATGAGGAAGATATTCAGTTGATTTTCGAGACGGCCGACAATTTCAAGGATGTGCTCAACCGCCCGATCAAGAAAGTTCCCTCCTTGCGCGACATCACCATTGCCAATGTTTTTTTTGAGAATTCGACGCGTACGCGACTGTCCTTTGAATTGGCGGAAAAACGGCTTTCTGCCGATACGATCAATTTTGCGGCATCTTCTTCTTCGGTAAGCAAAGGGGAAACGCTCATCGACACGGTCAACAATATCCTGGCGATGAAGGTAGACATGGTCGTGATGCGCCATCCGTACCCGGGCGCCGGCATCTTCCTGAGCAAGCATGTGAACGCCCAGATCGTCAACGCCGGGGATGGTGCGCATGAACATCCTACCCAAGCATTGCTGGATGCTTTTTCCATTCGCGAACGGTTTGGCGATGTAGCCGGCAAGAAAATAGCCATCATCGGCGATATCTTACATTCGCGGGTGGCCCTGTCAAATATTCTGTGTCTCCGCAAACTGGGCGCGGAGGTAATGGTATGCGGCCCCACTACGTTGATACCCAAGTATATCTCCTCGCTGGGTGTGCAGGTAGAATACAATTTGATGAATGCGCTGAAGTGGTGCGATGTGGCCAATATGCTGCGCATCCAACTGGAACGCCAAGATATCGCTTATTTCCCGTCTCTGCGGGAATATTCCATGCTCTATGGGTTGAATAAGCAGCTGCTCGATTCGCTTGATAAGGAAATCATCATCATGCACCCGGGTCCGATAAACAGGGGTGTGGAAATCACCAGCGACGTGGCGGATAGCCACCATTCGATTATCCTCGACCAGGTGGAAAATGGGGTGGCTATTCGGATGGCTGTATTGTACCTGCTTGCCGGTAGCCGCGGATAAGCGAATCCCCCCTTGGAGGACGTTATTAACATTTGTGGACAACTTTTGAGGAAAACGTTGCGGTTTCCCGCTAACTTAGCAAGTTAAATTGGGGTAGGTGTATTTTATGGCCCCAACTTTGTAAGAAATTGAGGAAAAAACAATAGACTAATTTGACGGCATGTTTAAACGGATTTATCAGCTAAGCATAGGATTCAGTTTGCTGGCATCATCCGCCTTGGCCCAGCAGAGCGCATGGCAGGCGGTTAATCAGGCATACAAAACGGGGATGGAACTTTATGAAAAAGGGAAATATGCTGCTGCTGCCAAGCATTTCGATAAGCTAGAGGACATCCGGATAACTTCGACACTACAGAAGGATGAACATGTAGAATTGACCCTGCTCAAGGAGAACACCCGCTTCTACCAAGCGGTCTGTGCACTGGAGCTTGGGGAGTCAGATGCTGAAAGCCAATTCCTGAACTATATAGAAGATTATCCCGCGAGTGCAAATTCAAAGGCTGCCTATTTTCAGGTTGGCCGGTCTTATTTTGCGAAGAAGGATTACGAGAAAACACTGGAGTGGTTCAGTCGACTGGATAGCCGCAACCTGGCCGGGGGAGAAAACAAGGAATTTCGGTACAAACAGGCGTACTCCTTTTTCATGATGGATGATTATGCATCAGCAAAACCGATTTTCGAGCAGCTTAAGGATGAAAACGGAACCTATCAGGAAGCTTCCATTTATTACTACGCCTACCTAAGCTACCTGGACCGGGACTTTAAAACGGCATTGACGGAATTTGAGAAACTGAAGGGGTCCAAGACCTACGAGGCTACTTATCCATATTATATCACCGCGCTGTATTACCTGGACAACCGGTATGATGATGTACTGGAATATGCGCTGCCGATATTGGAAAGCACCGATCAGGCGCATGAGACCGATATGTTCCGCATTGTGGCGGCTACGTATTTTGCCAAGAATGATTTTGAGAAGGCAAAGGAATATTACGACAAGTTCCAAGCGGCCGATCAGGGCAAGACGCAAAACAACCAGGATAGTTACCAAATTGGTTATATCGCCTATAAAACGGGTAATTACGAGGAAGCGATCGCCGAATTGCAGAAGGTGGAGGATCAGGACGCCTATTATCAGAGTGCCATGATCGCGCTGGGAGATGCCTTCTTGAAAACGGGTGACAAGCAAAGCGCGCGCAATGCGTTCTTTATGGCCTCTAAGCTGGATTTCGATCCGTCGATGAAAGAGGAAGGGCTGTTTAATTATGCGAAACTGTCTTACGAGCTTGAATTTCATCAAGTGGCGTTGGATGCGGTGACCGAATACCTGAAAACCTACCCGAATAACAAACGGCTTGAAGAGGCCAAGACACTTTATGCAGAGACCTTGCTGGGGACCAGCAACTATCGGGCAGCGGTCGATATTCTGGAGTCGATCGATAATCGCGGTTCGGAAGCTGACGCGGCTTATCAAAAGGTAACCTACTATCGGGGGTTGGAGTTTTACAACGAACGGGCGTTTGAAAACAGCATATCGCTCTTCATGCGGTCGGAGCAATATCCGATTGATCCGGAGATCGCTGCGTTGGCAACCTATTGGAAGGCTGAGGCCATGTACGAGGTGCGCAAGTTCGGAGAGGCGGTGCAGAATTTTTCACGGTTCCTGCGGCTGCCCGCCGCCCGGAATACAGATGTATATAGTTATGCCAACTATGCATTGGCATATGCGGCCTTCCGCAACAATAGCTTCAATACAGCCGCTAATTATTTCGAACGCTTCCTATCAACCGGTGGCAATGCCATCGAGCCTAATGTGCGCAATGATGCCATTGCCCGCCTCGGCGACTCGTATTTCTCCATGCGCAACTACGGCCGGGCCATGCAATATTATGACCGGCTGATCAACAGTAAGGCCCCTAGCCAGGACTATGCCTTATTCCAGCGGGGCATTATTCAGGGGTTGCAGGGCAATAACGAAGCAAAATTAAGTACGTTACGTTCGGTTATCGAACAATTCCCCAACTCAAACTATGCAGATGACGTGGCGTTTGAGATTCCGTATACCTACTTCACCACGGGTGACTATGACACAGCGATAGCCGGGCTGCAGCAGATGATCGAGAAATATCCGCGCAGCAGCTACGCCCCGCGGGCATTGATGACGATCGGTCTCGTTCAATACAATAAGGACGATACAGAGGGGGCCATGGCCACCTTCCGGAAGGTAGTGGAGGAGCACGCGACTACCGATGAAGCGCGGCAGGCCATCCGCTCGATAGAAAATATTTATTTGGACCGCGGCGATGCGTCAGGTTATATCAATTATGCCACCAGTACCAATATTGGCGATCTTTCTAAAGCGGAGCAGGATAACCTGGCCTTCCAGGCGGCGCATACGTTGTTTGCAAGGGGTGAGTATCAAGGCGCGGTGGAGGCCATCAACGCTTATTTCGATAAATTTCCGAAGCCTATACAGGAGAAGCATGCGCGGTACATACGGGGGGTGAGCCTCTATAAAACGGAACACCCAAAAGAGGCCTTGCATGACCTGAACATCATTCTGAACGATTGGACCAGCCAGTACACGGAAAACACCTTGCTGACGGTAGCCGAACTGTATCTGGGGCTCAAACAATACAACGAAGCGATCGTGCACCTGAAAAAACTGGAGCTTACCTCTGAATATAAGGAAAACTACGGCTATGCCGTAAACAACCTTCTGGTCTGCTACTTTGAGATCAACGACATGGAGCAGGTGATCAAGTATGCCGAGCTGATCAAGAAATACGATCGTTCTTCGGAGGAGGATCTTGCCAAGGCGCATCTCTATGCGGCAAAGGCGATGCTACGGCAACAAAATGTGGCATCGGCGGAGAAGGAATTGAACCTCGCCTCGTTGAAAAGCCAGACCGTAGTCGGTGCTGAGGCGCGCTACCTGACCGGCCAGCTGCAATATGAAGCGAAGGAGTACGATAAAGCTATCGAATCGGCGTTCAATGTGATCAATAACATGGCTTCGCATGACTATTGGGTGGCCAAGAGCTTTATCTTGCTTGCCGATGCTTATGCGGGAAAAGGTGATGATTTTCAGGCAAAGAGCACGCTGGAGAGCATCATCGAAAACTATGAGGGGGATGAGGATGACATCATCATCTCCGCGAAGGAGCGTCTGCAAAAGCTCAATAATAAGGAATAGGAATTTAAACGAACGATGATAACGCAAGAATCGATCGGCTATAAATACCTGCTTACCGGGATTTTTTCGGTCTTACTCGCTGTAGGTTATGCGCAGGAAGAAGAAAAACAGCTGGAACCGAAGCAGCAGGAAGAACAACGGCCAAGTGAAGGGGACAGAGAACCCGTCACGTTCGATTCGATCGATGTCGTACGCGACTACCGGCCTATATTGGCGGATGCCGTAAAGATTCGCCGAAGCCCGGATATGGGTATCGACCGGCAAGCGCTTGAGACCGAGCTGCGCCGGATTGCCGCTACCACTTATTTTGCAAAGAACGAATTCAGAAAACCTTATTACGGTAAATTGCAAGAACGGCACCAGGACGCAACACGTAGTAATATAGATAACTACCGCATCGGCCACTTGGCCTACCAGAATGGCGAATACGAAAGAGCGAAAGCCATCTTAGAGCGACTGGAGACTTCGGATGCCTTTTACCAGAGCTCGATGATTGCTTTGGGTAATATTTTCCTGGAAACCGGCGATAAACAACGCGCGCGGAATGCGTTTGTCAAAGCATCCGAACTGGATTTTGACCAAGCGTTGAAAATGGATGGGCTGTTTAATTATGCCAAAATCTTATATGAATTGGACTCCGCCCAGGTTGCCCTGGAAGTCGCCCGGGAATATGTTGCCCAATATGCGAATACCGCTCCGGATGCTGAAAAAACGGAGACTCCCGAACTCCTGTTGGCTGAGATCCTATCGGGTACGAGCAATTTTCAGGCAGCCGTAAATATGCTGGAATCGTTCAGCAATAGGGACAGGGAAACCGACATGATCTACCAAAAGGTGACATATTACCGCGGATTGGAGTTTTACAACGAGCGGGCATTTGAAAACAGCATCTCCCTGTTCATGCGGTCAGAGAAATATCCGATTGATCCTGAGATCGCTGCGTTGGCCACCTATTGGAAGGCTGAAGCCATGTACGAGGTGCGCAAGTACGGAGAGGCCGTGCAGAATTTCTCTCGTTTTCTGCGTCTCCCCGCTGCCCGCAACACCGATGTGTACAGTTATGCCAACTATGCACTGGCGTATGCGGCATTCCGCAATAACAGTTTCAATACAGCGGCCAGCTATTTTGAACTTTTTTTGTCTACCGATGGAAGTTCGATGGAAGAAAATGTACGAAATGATATCATCGCCCGTCTCGGCGATTCGTATTTATCCATGCGCAATTATGGCCAGGCCAACCAGTATTATGACCAGCTGATCAACAGTAAGGCTCCCAATCAGGAGGACTATGCACTGTTCCAGCGTGGGATCATCCAGGGATTGCAGGGCGATAATGAGATGAAACTCGCCACCCTGCACTCGGTTATCGAACAGTTCCCCAACTCAAACTATGCAGATGACGTGGCCTTCGAAGTGCCCTATACGTATTTCACCATGGGTGATTACGATACGGCCATTGAGGGACTACAACAGATGATCGAGAAATATCCGCGCAGCAGCTATGTCCCCAGGGCACTGATGACGATCGGTCTCGTTCAATACAATGCGGACAATACGGAGGCGGCCATGGCCACCTTCCGGAAGGTGGTGGAGGAGCACGCCACCACGGATGAAGCCGGCCAGGCGCTGCGCTCGATCGAAAACATTTATCTGGACAGCGGCGACGCATCGGGATATGTCAACTACGCCACCGGCACCAATATCAGTAATCTTTCGACAGCGGAGCAGGATAACCTGGCCTTCCAGGCGGCGCATACACTGTTTGCTAGGGGCGAGTATCAAGGCGCGGTGGAGGCCATCAACGCTTATTTTGACAAATTTCCGAAGCCTATACAGGAGAAGCATGCGCGGTACATACGGGGGGTAAGCTTGTACAAAACAGGCCATCCGAAAGAGGCCTTGCATGACCTGAACATCATTCTGAACGATTGGACCAGCCAGTACACGGAAAACACCTTGCTGACGGTAGCCGAACTGTATCTGGGGCTCAAAGAATACAATGAAGCGATCGTGCACCTGAAGAAGCTGGAGCTCACTTCCGAAGCCAACTATGGCTATGCGGTAACTAATCTCATGAGGTGCTATTCTGAGGTCGGCGACCAGGAAATGGTGGTGATGTACGCCAGACTCATCAAGGAAAGTGACCGTTTGTCAGAGGAGGACATCGCCAGGGCGAACCTGTATACGGCGCATGCGCTGCTGAAACAGAAAGACACGAAGACTGCCATGAAAGAGCTGAACCTGGCTGCATTGAAGAGCCAGACTGCGGTGGGTGCCGAGGCACGGTATCTGGTTGGCCAGTTGCAATATGAAGGGAAGGAATATGATAAGGCGATCGAATCGGCGTTCGATGTGATCAATAACATGGCTTCGCATGACTACTGGGTGGCCAAGAGCTTTATCTTGCTCGCCGACGCTTATGCTGGAAAAGGTGATGATTTTCAGGCAAAGAGCACGCTGGAGAGCATCATCGAAAACTATGAAGCGGATGAGGATGGCATCATCATTTCCGCGAAGGAGCGGTTGCAAAAGCTGAATGCTACAAAAGTTGAACAATAAGTAACAGGAATAAATAACTTATGATCTTTCAAACATCAATGCGCTACAGGTATTTGTTTACAGGGGTTTTTTCGGGCATGCTCATGATGGGCTATGCACAGGAAGAACAGAAGGACGAGAAGCCTGCTACTATTGATTCCATCGAGGTGGTACGTGATTACCGTCCCGTATTGGCTGATGCGGTAAAGATACGGCGTAGCCCAGATATGAGCAACAAGCGCCAGTACCAGCCCAAATTGACATATAGCATCCTGGACAAGAAGCTGGATATCAATACCGGGACCAAACAGCTGACCATTCAAGAGATGCCGTTTACCCGTGCGGAAACGCTGACGAACAACTATGTGAAAATCGGGGCCGGTAATCTGGGAACCGTGCTCGGGGAGGTATACTTGAGTTCGGATTATTGGGTGGATACACGACTGGGTGGATATGTGAAGCATTTGAACCAACAGGGGACGATTGAGCAGCAGCGATTTTCGTCACAGCAAATCGGGGTGTTTGGCCGCACCATCTTGGGACCGGTCACGCTGGATGGTGAGGTGGGGTATAGCCGGTATGGAACCCGATTCTATGGCTTGGTGAGTGACACGACCGGAGCCAGCCTGAATGCAGACCCTGCCAAGCAAACATTTAACGATATTTATTTTACGGGCGAACTGACCAGCAACCATGATGAGCAAGCCACCGATGCCTTTAGCTATTCATTAAAGGCCGACGCGTATGCCTACAGCAACGCTTATGAAACGAAGGAAAATTCGTTCGCCTTATCCGGTTACCTGAATAAGCAGATCAACGTGTTCAATGTCGGGGCTAACATTTCAGGCGACTTTACGTCGGTGAATGATGCTTCTTATGAACTTGCTAACCATATTGCCCGGGTCAATCCGTACATACGGTTTCAAGGACCGAACTATAACATTACGCTGGGAGCCAACTTTGTCGCCGAATTCGGCGACTCATCGCGGACAAACATCTTTCCTTCGGCCGAAATCGATTTTGCATTGGTTCCGCAATTCTTCCATATTTTCGGGGGGATCACCGGTGATGTGAATAAAACATCCGTACGGGAGCTGACCAGGGAGAATCCCTGGTTGGGCACATTGGGCGGGGAGAGCCCCATCCGCAATTCCGTCGATCGCATGCATGTGTTTGGAGGAATTAAAGGTAATGCGGGAGCTACTTTTGGCTATAAGGTGAAAGCCTTTTACAGGCGTATTGAAAGCATGCCGTTCTATGCGATCGCTCCGGGTACGCCCTATGCGTTTAACCTGATCTATGAGGATGGTGAAAACGCGAGTACCGTCGTCGGATTGGAAGGTGAGCTGAATGTGCGCGTTTCGGAAGTGGTGACGATCGGAGGGAAGGTAAATTTTAACGAATTTGACCTGCAACGTGAAGAAGAAGCCTGGTATACGCCGAAGATGAGGTTGTCTGCCAATGCGCGTTTTAACATCAGTGATAAGCTGTATATCGATGGGGAACTCCTGTTTCAGGGGCAAACCTATGGATTGGTTCGCGACGAGAATGTGGACCTTGGAACGTATGCGATCACGGAAATGGGCGATACGGGCGCACGCAAGACCACCATTCCATCATTCGCCGACCTGAGTGCCGGCGCGGAATATCGTGCGACTGACCGTATCGGGATTTATGTGCGATTGAATAATATGCTGGGCACCAATTACGAACGTTACCTGTTTTATCCGAGATTGGGCCTAAACGTCATTGGTGGCGTTAATTTTTCATTCTAACGGTTTTCATTCTAACGTTTAAGGTATTAATTTTATTTTTGTACCCGATTGGGAAGGCAGATTGATGAATTTAGGGTTGTGCATAGCGAATTTGTTGAGGAGATACCCAGCTGTAGCGGTACCGGGCATCGGCGTGTTCGCCAAAAGACATATCCCGGCCTCATACCACCAGGATACCTCGGCTTTTTTACCGCCGGCGACGCACATTGAATTAACGGACGGGCAACAAGAGGCCTTTTCCCTCATCACGTATCTGCAAGTCCAGCGTCAGGTAGATGAGGACACGGCTAAGCAACTGCTGGAACGTGCGGTGGATGAAGTCATGGAGACGATCAGCCGCCGTGGACAAGCGTTGTTGGATGGGTTAGGTTACCTGCTGGCGGACGGAGCATCGTTTGTGCTGAAGCCGTTCGAGACGGGTGGCTTCGGATGGAAGCCTGTAAAGGAACAAGCAGCACCGGAAAGGGAGACACCGGGCGAAGAGGTGACAGCGACGCCCGAACGGGCAACGGAGCAAGTGGAGCCGGCTGCTGTCCTATCGGATGAAGTATATGTAACGAAAAGCCGCAAGGCGTGGTGGATCGCAGCTGCGGCATTGTTGGTGCTGATAAGCGCTGTTGGTGTTGCCTGGTATTACAAAGCAGGAAAGTCTGCGCAAACAGGCGTAGCCCAAGAACAGCAAGGCGGAGTGGCGGATCCAAAAAACCGTGATAGCGGCGACGGACCAACCGGACAGGGGCTTCCGACAGCGACCGATTCTATCGCCGTCGATTCGGCTGTCGTCGATTCGCTGGCGGGCGGCCGGGTGTTGGCAGACAGTGCGACCGTTGCACCGGCCGCGAAGCCGAAGCCCTCCGTTACCTACGAAATTATTGTGGGCTCATTTAACACGATGGCTGAAGCGAAGCAGTATGTGAAAACAATGAACGCCAAAGGATATGATCTTGAGGCCCTCGAGAGCCGGATGCCGGGCAACCGGAAAAAGGTAAGCTGGGCATCATTCACAACGGAGGAAGAGGCCTATCGGGAATTGAAACGGGTGCAGAAGAATTTCGAACCGACTGCCTGGATCGCCAAAATAGAGCACAACTAAATCGATCGAAGAAAATACGGATTAAAAACAATTAGAAAAATCATACCATTCATTTATGTCACTATTACAAGATACTATTTTTCCGCTTGATACGCTCGGAGGCGCTGCGCAGCAAACCGTAGCACTTGCAGATGAACGAATAAGCTTAATCGGGCTGTTATTTAAGGCCGGGTGGATCATGATTCCGCTGGCGCTGTTGCTGTTTGCCACATTGGTGATCTTTGTTGAGCGCTATCTGACCATCAAAAAGGCCTCTAAATACGATCCGAGCCTGATGTCACACGTCAAGCAAAGTGTGCTTTCGGGGCGGCTGGACTCTGCGTTATCGATTTGCCGGGCCAGTAACAGCGGATTGGGACGGATGCTGGAAAAGGGATTGCTACGGATCGGCAGGCCCATCAAGGATATCGAAGGGGCCATCGAAAACGTGGGCAAACTGGAAGTGGCCCGGCTGGAGAAGAACCTCAACTTATTGAGCATCATTTCGGCCATTGCGCCCATGTTGGGTTTCGTCGGTACGATCTTCGGGGTAATCATCATCTTCCGGGATGTGGAAGCTGCGGGTGGCATCGATATTGCGAGTGTATCGGGCGGGTTGTATGTGAAGATGATCGCATCGGCAGCCGGGTTGACCATCGGAATCTTGGCATTTGCGGGCTATCATGTGTTGAATACGATGCTCGAGCGCTTGATTCTTCGCATCGAAACCAATGCAATAGAGTTTGTTGACCTGCTGGATGAGCCCGGCTCGTAATTAGTTATCGTGCCATGAATTTAAGAGCAAAACGAGGTAAATCGGAAATCCGGGTCTTTACGGATTCGTTGAATGACATCATGTTTTTCCTGATGTTGTTTTTTCTGCTGGCGTCCGCCGTTTCCAATCCCCAGGTAGTGAAATTGCTGCTGCCGCGGTCGAGCGCCGGAGAGCAGTCGGTGGCTAAAAAGACATTGACCGTGTCGGTCACCGAGGATTTGAAGTACTACCTCGATAAACAGGAAGTGCCTTATGATAACCTGCTGAGCGCGATACAAGCGCAAGTGCAGCCGGGTGAGGAACTGACCATCATGCTTTATGCAGACAGTACGGTGCCCATTCAGAACGTGATTTCGGTCATGGATGTGGCCAATAAATTAAAAATACGACTCGTATTGGCTACGGAACCAATACGAGAATAAACGGTATATTTCGTATATTTGTGTTGATACCATGAGTTATTATCACATACAGGAAGACAATAATTATCCCAAGGCGCTGTGGATCTCGAGCGCTGTGATGGGGGCATTGGTGCTGATCAGTTTCCTGATCATGATTGGATCGGCGTTTCCGGAAATCGGGACGGGCGGAATTATTGTCAATTATGGTACGGACCCAACCGGGATGGGCGACGACTACATGACGGTGGATGAGGCATCGAAGGATGAAAACGCCAATAACGTTCCTCCGGACCGGATCGACCCGGAACAAGAGACGCAGCCCACCCCGTCTGAACAGGTCACCGAGCGCAGCGTGGTTACCCAGGACCTAGAGGATGCACCCGCCGTGGTGGCCAAGGAGAATAAGAAAGCCAATGCCGAAGAAGCGACCGTGGAAAAGAAGGATAGCAAACCGGCCATCAACCCAAATGCCTTATATTCGGGTAAGCGTAATAATGCACCGGGCAGGGGTGATGGTACGGGAACCGAAGGCGGCAATCAAGGCAGTGAACAAGGAGATCCGCTTGCATCCAACTACGGCGAAGGGGGCTCCGGCTTCGGTAACGAGGGACTTACCGTCGCCAATAGGCGATGGGTGGTGCCGCCCCGGATCGACGATAACGGTCAACAGGCGGGCGTAGTAGCCGTGGAAGTGCATGTTGCGCCGAATGGCACGGTGACGTATGCCCGAGCCGGCGTAAAAGGAACGACCTTGCCGGACCGGGTGTTGTGGGAAAAATGCGAGCAAGCGCTGCGCGGCGCCCGGCTCAACGAGCTGGAGCGGGCACCCACCGTGCAGAAGGCGGTGGTGCACGTGCGATTTAAACTCAAATAGATACTTATTTCTTGTTATCAGGCGCATGAACTATCCGGATGCGGTCGAATACCTGTACGCGCGTTTGCCTATGTTTACGCGCGATGGCGCATCGGCGTTCAAGAAAGACCTCGTCAACACCTTGCGCCTTTGCGGCGCATTAGGTAACCCCCAAGAGCGCTTTAAAGCCGTCCATATCGCGGGCACCAATGGCAAGGGGTCTACCTCCCACATGCTGGCCGCTATTTTACAGGCCGCGGGCTACAAAACGGGCCTGTATACGTCACCTCATTTGTTGGATTTCCGGGAACGGATCCGGGTAAACGGCGTCATGATATCCCAGCGCTCGGTTACCGATTTTGTCAAGCAGCATCAGTCCCTGATCGAGGCGATCCAGCCTTCTTTTTTTGAGGTGACCGTGGCGATGGCATTTGATTACTTCGTGAAGGAAGAAGTGGATATTGCCGTTGTCGAAACGGGGTTGGGTGGCCGGATCGATTCAACCAACGTGATCACGCCGTTGCTTTCGATCATCACCAACATCGGCCTTGACCATACCCAAATGCTGGGCGATACCTTGCCGGAGATTGCCGCCGAAAAGGCAGGCATCATCAAATCCGGTGTGCCTGTGATCATAGGCGAATGGCAGGCCGAGGTCGCGGGTGTTTTTGAGCGTGCGGCTCGGGAACGGGGGAGCATACTCACGTATGCTCCGCATCGCTGGCAGGTGACGGCGGCCACGCGGTCGGCAGATCTGCTCCAGCTGAGAGCTGCCCGACAGCAGGCGCCCGAAGAACAGGCTTACGCGCTGGACCTAAAAGGAAGTTATCAAGCCAAAAACCTTCCTACGGTGCTGAGTGCCGTGGATGAACTGCGGGAGATGGGTTTCGTCATCGGCGATAAACACGTCAAAAGCGCCCTGAAGCAGGTGCAACGGCTTACGGGACTCATGGGGCGCTGGCAGACGCTATCAACTGATCCGTTGATCATTTGCGACACGGGGCATAATGTAGACGGTTGGCGGGAGGTACTGGCCAATATCGAGGCAACGGATCATCGGGTGCTCCATATGGTGATCGGCGTGATGCGCGATAAGGATCTGACCACTATGCTTCCGATGCTGCCGAATACGGCCCGATATTACTTTTGTGCGGTGGATATGCCGCGGGCGTTGCCGGCAGTTGAGCTGCGCGCGGCGGCGGCGCGTTCCGGATTAGACGGAGAAGCCTTTGGTCATGTGGCGGGGGCTATTCAGGCGGCCCAACAGCAGGCATTGAACGAAGATCTTATCTTCATCGGCGGAAGTACGTTTGTCGTGGCTGATGCACTGGCCAGCATGGGTTTTACAACGGCTTAAGCAAGGCCGCTAAGCCGTCAACTCCCCCCGTATGTTCCGCTCGGCCCAATAAGCCACATCACGTTGGCTCTCGAATTCTCCCTGTAGGTACATGAGTTTGGTGACAGCCGCTTCGAAGGTCATGTCGTATCCACTCAGTACGCCCATTTCTTTGAGGTATGTGCTGGTTTCATAGCGTCCTAACTCTACACTGCCCACCTTACATTGGGAGATATCGAGGATATTTTTGCCGCTTCGGATCGCTGAGCGCAAGAGGTCGAGAAACCATTGATCGGTCGTGGTATTGCCCGAGCCGAAGGTCTCCATGATCACCGACCGTGCATCGGATTCCAAGATCGTTTTGACCACCTGCGGACTGATACCCGGATATAACTTGAGTACGGATATGGCGTTATCTAGTCGCGTATGCAGCGTAAACTCCTTATCGCTATTGTCCAGCAGCGCCTCCCGGTTGTATTTGAGGTACACGCCGGCTTCTACCAGTACCGGATAGTTAGGGGACCGGAATGCTTCAAACTTGGCCGAGTTATATTTGAACGAACGATTGCCCCGGAAGAGTTTGTTATCAAAGAAGATACAGACCTCGTGGATGAGTGACTTTCCCTTTTTTTTAGCCGAGGCCAGCTCCAGGGCCGTAATGAGATTCTCGCGGGCATCGGTGCGTATTTCTCCGATGGGCAGCTGCGATCCGGAAAGGATCACCGGCTTCTGTAATCCTTCGAGCATGAAGCTCAATGCCGATGCCGAGAATGCCATGGTATCCGAACCATGAAGGATCACGAACCCATCATACGCATCGTAGTTTTCATTGATGATGTTGGCCATTTCAACCCATATGGCGGGTTGCATGTTAGATGAGTCGATGATGGGCGTAAACGAGTGCACGCTCAGGTTGTAGTTCAGACGGCCCAGTTCAGGAATATTTTTGGCAATCAGGTCGAAATCAAACGGCATAAATGTGCCATTTTGATCATCTTTGACCATTCCAATGGTGCCGCCTGTATAAATGACAAAAATATTGTTCATCCCCTTGGTATTATGCGTTCATTGGTGCAGGTCTATATTCCAAAAATACGTTTGGCATTTTCCGTGGTGGTCGCGGCCACAGTGGCTACGGCTACGCCCCGCAAATCTGCGATTTTTTGCGCAATAAGCAAGAGGTAACTGCTTTCATTCTTCTTACCCCGATGCGGCACTGGCGCTAAGTACGGCGCATCGGTTTCCAAGACCATGTGATCGAGGTCGAGTGTTGCCACCACGGCATCCAGTCCGGCGTTTTTGTAGGTGACCACACCGCCTATACCCAAGTGGAGTCCCAATGAGATTGCACGCTTGGCCTGTTCGGTACTTCCGGTGAAGCAATGCAGCACCCCCGTCAACCGGCCATCCTGCACCTCCTCCAGCAACAGGAAGAGCTCATCAAAGGCATCCCGACAATGGATCGAAACAGGTAGACCGAGTTCCTTGGCCCATCGGGTTTGTATACGGAAGGCTTCTTGCTGCAACGCCAAAGTCGTTTTGTCCCAGTGGAGGTCAATGCCGATTTCGCCGATGCCGTGGATACCGTTTTCCGGTATCGTCTTTTCGATGACGGCCAGCTCCTCCAGGTAGTTTGCTTTTACATCACAAGGATGTAGCCCCATCATCGCGTAGCAATTGTCCGGATACTGCGCGGCCGTACCCAGTACCTTAGCGATGGATGCGCTGTCTACATTGGGCAGGAGCAGCTGCTGCACACCGTTGGCAAAGCAGCGCTCTAGTTGGGCGTTTAGCTCGGGGGTACCGTATAGGTAATAAATGTGGGTATGCGTATCGACCAGTCTCATGGACCAAATATACATAAAACAAGAACGCCCTCCGCAAGGGGAAGGCGTTCTCGAAGATTACTGCGCGGTAGTGTCCTGCGCAGTAGTATCCTGCGCGACCGGCTTCAGGATGTCGACAAGCTCGACTTCGAACACCAACGGTGCGAAGGGCGGTATGACACCGCGTGGGTCGCCACGCTCGCCATAGCCCAATGCAGAAGGAATGATGAACTTGGCCTTGCTGCCTTTGGGCAACAGCAACAGTCCTTCGTCCCAACCCGGGATGACCTGCCGTACGCCAATCGCGAATTTAGCCGGTTCGTAAGGCCGCATTGCGTTGTATATCTTGTTCTTTTCAGCTACTTCCTTCACAGATGTATCGAACACCTTGCCGGTGCTGATCATTGTACCGGTATAATTGACCGCTACCGTATCGCCTGCCACCGGTTTTTCGCCCTTGCCTTCTTCCGTGATGATGTATTGCAATCCAGAGGCCGTTTTCATAGGCTCCAAGTTGTTCTTTTTGACATAGCTGCTGATCTTGCCTTCTTCAGCAGTTTTCAGCTTTTCAATTTCGGCGTCGAAATAGGTGTTTACTTCCGCATATAATGCGCTATCTGTCAATTCGCCTTTCTTGAAATGCTTATTTACCTTGATGTTGAACGTTACATAATGATCGGCAAAGTCCGGCTTGGGTTGCATGGTCTTTGCTGCCATCGTATCGAGGTTGAGTTTGAAGATGGCGCTATCGCCTTCACCAAGCATCTTGAACATCGAGTTGTAATCGCCGGGATACAATCCTGGGAGTGAATCAGCCGCGATGTTGACGATCTGAGGCAACCCGATATCGTAGGTGCTCGAAAGCAGCGAGTCCCGATCGGTCGTTACGATCAGGTTTACGGAAAGCATGTCGCCGGTTTGTGCTTTCGGCTGTCCGTTATCGTCTACGATCCTGTATTGCAAGCCCCCTTCACCCGTCTTGAACTGCTGGCAGGCACTCGCCAACACAGCTGCTGCAAGACCTAAACTAAAAATTGATTTCTTCATTTTTTCTTGTCTAATTAATTATGTTGTTAAAAGTGTTTTATACTCCGGTAATATCGATTTGAATGTAGCGATCACCTTGTCCAGCGGATCGTGGGAATTCCCACCCGCAGCGTTACGGTGTCCGCCTCCGTTGAAATATTTTTTGCAGACTTCATTGCAGGGAAACTCACCGATAGACCGCAGCGACAGTTTGACCTGCTCAGTACGATCTACAATTAACGCGGCAAGCTTCATGCCACTAATGGCTAATGCGTAATTAACCAATCCCTCGGTATCACCTGTGGTGATCTGAAAACGGTTGAGATCCTGACGGGAAATGCTGAACAGTGCCGTTCGGTACTCGTGCAGCACTTCGAGCCGGTTCAGTAAGCAAAATCCGAGGAATTTCAATCGATTTTCGCTATAACTATTGTAAACCGCTTCATGTATTAACCAGTTTTTGGCGCCCAACGTGATCAGGTCAGCTATAATGAGATGCACCGATGGGGTGGTGGTCTGGAACCGGAAGGAACCGGTGTCGGTCATGATACCCGTATACAGGCAGGTAGCGATATCAGACGTAATGGCCGCGTGATCACTCATCACATTGACGATAAAGTCATAGACCAGCTGTGCGGATGCCGCTGCCTGACTATCCCAATGCCGATAGTCGTCAAAACCTTCGGGTTCCAGATGGTGGTCAATCATGACTTTAATACCGGTCGCCTGCTTGACAGCCTCCTCCATGGCATGGATGCGTGGAAGTCCATTGAAATCAAGGCAGAAAATCAACTCAGCTCCGCCGATCAGCGCGTCATTGGCCGCTTTGTCTTCGGTATATATCCGGATGTCCGAACGCCCCGGCATCCAGTCCAGAAAAGCCGGGAAATCTGACGGCACAATCACGTGTACGCAGTGACCTTTGGTCTTCAACCAATGATATATGGCCAATGAAGATCCCAACGCATCTCCATCGGGTTTGTGGTGGGTGGTGACAACGATATGCTTTGGTTTGGCCAGTTCCCCCTTAAGCGCTTCCGGTGTAAACATTCAACTGTTAAAAGTGTGCAAACCTACTAATAAAAAAATCGATTAAGGAATTTTTGGGAAGTGAAATCGAAAAAAATCAACTGTGTGTTGGAGTTTCTCAATAAAACAAATTTTTATAGCTTTGGACACGTATCCGGCTAAAGGCGGTACGACTGATGATAAACTTAGTACATTCCAAATGTCAACACCATTAAGAAGTCAGGAATGGTTTGGTAGAACCGGCAAAGACGGTTTTATCTACCGAGCGTGGATGAAGAACCAAGGGATACCCGACGACGAATTCAGGGGAAAACCCATCATAGGCATCTGCAACACGTGGTCTGAACTGACCCCTTGCAACGGGCACTTCAGGGAATTGGCCGAATCCGTCAAACGCGGCGTGCTGGAAGCCGGGGGTTATCCGGTGGAATTTCCGGTCATGTCATTGGGTGAGACGTTGGTGAAACCTACAGCCATGCTATTCCGCAACTTGGTCAGTATGGATGTAGAAGAATCCATCAGGGCCAATCCCATTGACGGGGTGGTATTGCTATGCGGCTGCGATAAAACCACCCCTTCGTTGGTGATGGGTGCCTGCAGTGTAGACCTGCCCACATTGGTGGTCTCGGGCGGACCCATGCTTACGGGTAAATACAATGGCCGGGACATCGGCACGAGCGATGTATGGCGGTTTTCTGACGATGTACGCTCCGGTATCATGACCGAAGAAGAGCTGAATCTGGCGGAAGCAGGCATGTGCAGGAGCAAGGGGCATTGCGCCGTTATGGGCACCGCATCTTCAATGGCCTGCATGGTCGAGTCATTAGGGCTCTCCCTGCCGGGCAACGCGGCCATACCCGCAGCGGATGCGAACCGGAAAGTGCTTGCCCAGCTATCCGGCAGGCGCATCGTGCAGATGGTGCGTGATGACCTCCGATTGTCGGCCATACTGACACGCCAGGCCTTTGAAAATTCGATCAGGGTCAATGCTGCGATAGGTGGCTCGACGAATTTCGTCATCCACCTGCTGGCAATCGCCGGCAGGATCGGCGTGCCGCTGTTGATCGACGATTTTGACAGGTTCTCACGCGACATACCCCTTGTAGCCAACTTGCAGCCGTCTGGACAATATTTCATGGAAGACCTGTACTACGCGGGCGGTCTGCCGGTAGTGATGAATACCATCAGCAAACACCTGCATCTCGACTGCCTGACGGTGAACGGCAAGACCCTAGGTGAGAACATTGCCAATAGGCGGAGTTTCAATAACGCCGTGATCTCGGATATCGAGCAGCCGTTTAATCACGTATCGGGGGTGGTGATTTTGCGGGGCAACCTTTGCGAAGGAGGATCCGTGCTGAAGCCTTCGGCCGCGAGCGCACAATTGATGCAACATACCGGCAAGGCAGTGGTGTTTGAAGATATTGAAGATTATAAAAGGAAAATCGACGATCCCGACCTGGATGTGGACGAAAACAGCGTATTGGTTTTGAAAAATGTGGGTCCAAAAGGCTATCCGGGCATGCCTGAAGTGGGCAATATTGGATTGCCGAAGAAGTTGCTTGCAAAGGGCATCACCGATATGGTGCGGATCTCCGATGGGCGGATGAGTGGAACGGGATTCGGTACAGTCGTACTCCATGTCTCGCCGGAAACTGCCGAACAAGGAACAATTGCATTGGTGGCGAATGGTGATCTTATCCGGTTGGATGTCCCTAATCGTCAACTCGATCTGCTGGTGGATGATGCGGAATTGGAACGGCGGCGCGTGTCATTGACTTATCCTACGCAACCGTTTACCAGGGGGTACGCCAAACTATATGTAGACCATGTGGAGCAAGCCCATCTCGGGGCGGATTTTGACTTTTTGAAGGGCAGTTCCGGAAGCGAAGTTTCGCGCGATTCGCATTGATATTAAGCAGGATAAATAATGGTTTCAGCAACATACAGCGGTAAGACCGCCATCGTGACGGGAGCAGGACAGGGGATCGGCTTTGAAATATGCCGGCAATTGGCATCGGGAGGGGCGACCGTATTATTAAACGACATTGACAAGTCGCTGGCAGAAAATGCCCAGCGCCGCATCGAAGCCATCGGCCGTTGCATCGCCTGTCCCGGTGATTCGGGCGATCTGGCGTTCATTAAGCAATTGGTCAATTCGGCAGTAACCGAGACCGGAACCTTGGATATTGTCGTCGCCAATGCAGGGATCACGTTATTCGGCGATTTTCTGGATTATTCACCCGAGTCGTTTAACCGCGTGATGCAGGTCAACCTCGGGGGAACTTTTTTTTTAGCGCAGGAAGCCGCAAAACGAATGATCCAACAAGGAACCGGTGGATCACTGTTATTTATGTCGTCCGTGACCGGCCGCCAAGCCCACAAAAACCTGGCGGCCTACGGCATGTCAAAAGCGGCATTGGAGTTGCTGGCCAAACACCTGGTGCTGGAATTGGCACCCTATGGGATCAATGTCAATACTGTCGCGCCAGGAGCTACGCTGACCGAGCGAACAGCGGAAGACGATTCCTACGCCGCCACTTGGGCTGAAATTACGCCGATGGGCAGGGCCGGCACGCCAGCGGATGTCGCAGCAGCGGTATCATTTTTGGTCAGCGATCAGGCCAGACACATTACCGGTCAGACACTTGTCATCGATGGGGGGTGGAGTTCGGTGAGCCCATCACCGTATGAATAGCGGCATTTCAACGTTTTAATAAATGCGATACAGGTCCTGAATTTTATTTTGTCCTACATAATCACAAAAAAATAGTGCATTTTTGTTTGCACACATTTCCAAAGATGCCGAGTAAAAGTTTAAGCAAAGATATAGCGAAGATTGCATCGACCACCATGGCCGACGTGGTAGAAATACGGTTACGCGAGTATTTGAAAAAAAAGGCATTCAAACCGGGTGATGCATTGCCCAAGGAGCTCGAACTGGCCGAAGCTCTGGATGTAAGCCGCAACGTGGTCCGCGAAGCGCTTAGCAGGCTGCGGATGCTCGGCATGATCGAAACCAAGAAAAAGCGGGGCATGGTGCTCGCAGAACCCGATATCCTCGGGGGATTTGAACGCGTAATGGACCCGCTGATATTGGATCAGAAGACCTTAAAAGACCTGTTCGAGTTACGGTTAGTGCTCGAAATGGGGTTAGCAGATGTACTATACGCCCGAATGACCGAACAGGACCTGAAAGAGCTTGAGCAGATTGTCAATAAAGAGGTGAATAAAGTGCAGAAACCTTTCAAGGTCAAATACGAAATTGCTTTCCACGGCAAACTTTACCAGATGACCGGAAATGATACCTTCAGGCGATTTCAGAATATGTTGCTGCCCGTATTTGAATATGTAGTCAGTGAGGAAGCCAAAATCAACGGCGAAGCCAAAGTGGGCAAAGTGACGCACCGGGATCTGCTTGAATTATTAAAGACCGGTGGCCCCGAAGATTTCCGGCAGGGGATGAAAGAACATCTCGGTCCGCATTTTGAGCGCGTTGGCAAATAAAACGCGCTAAACCAAACACCCCCATTTTATCGGTTTAAGGTTATAGTCCCAACGGGTTATTGCACTCGTTAGCAAAGAATTTTTTTTTGAAAATAATTTGGAAATATAAAAGCAAAGCACGTATGTTTGTTGTTATGTTCTACATAATAATGTAGAACCAATTCATAAACTCTATAACACGATGCGGTTAGCGCTGTTGATTTTATGCCTATTCCATGGCGCGTGCTTTTCAGCCTGCGCTGTTGCACAAAATACCCAGTCCCCGCGAAGACCGAATATCATCGTCTTTCTTGTCGATGACTTAGGATACAGCGATGTCAGCTGTTACGGCAGTGATTATTACGAAACACCACACATTGACCGATTAGCGAAATCGGGCATGCGGTTTACACATGCTTATGCGAGCAGTACGCTCTGCTCGCCAACCCGAGCCAGTTTGCTTACCGGCAAAAATCCCGCCCGTTTGCATATTACCCATGCTATTCCGATCCAGGGTTATAAACGCATCGACGAAGGCAAGGGTACACCGCTGAAAGATGCGGACTATGTAATGAATCTTCCGTTGGAAGAAGAGACGATCGCAGAGGCCTTAAAGGCAGATGGCTATACTACGGCGAGTATCGGCAAGTGGCATGTCTGCGATGATCCGGCCTACTACCCCGAATACCAGGGCTTTGACGTCAGCATCGGGGGCAATCACCACGGGCATACGGGCGAACATTTCTATCCATACCACGCCCGGTGGCGGATGGCAGAAGGGCAGCCTTGGGTAGAATGGAACACACTTCCCGATGGTAAGCCTGGGGAATACCTGACCGATCGGTTGACCGCAGAAGCAGTGGATTTTATAGAAAGCAACCGTGATAAGCCCTTTTTTCTGTATTTGTCTCACTACGCCGTGCATACACCTATTCAGGCAAAGAAGGACATTCAGGCACGTTATGAAAGGAAGACTCCGGATTCGCTGAAAGGACACGTGAAGCCCGCTTATGCCGCCATGATTGAAAGCGTGGATGCCAGCATGGGGACCGTCATGGGAAAATTGGCGGCGTCCGGGCTGGCCGAAAACACCATCATTATCTTTACCTCTGATAACGGCGGATTCGGCAGGCAGACATCGAACTATCCATTCAGGGGCAATAAGGGTAATTTCTACGAAGGTGGGATCCGCGTGCCGTTGATCATCCGCTGGCCGGGGGTCACGGACAAGGCATCGGTTTCGGAAGTGCCGGTGATTACGACCGACCTCTACCCGAGTATATTGGAGATGGCAGGATTGCCCCTGCTGCCTGATCAACATAAGGATGGCATCAGTATCCTCCCTGTACTTAAACAAAAGGGGACGCTGGCACGGGACGCGCTTTATTGGCATTTTCCGAACTACGTCGGAACCGGCCATCCCAACCCGTCTGCCCCGCTCAGTGCGATCCGGTATGGCGACTGGAAGCTGATTGAATCGCTCGAAGACGGCATGCTGGAATTGTACGACCTGAAGTCAGACATCACCGAATCGCGCAATTTGGCATCGGTCAACAAAGACACGGCAGCGGCGCTCTTGAGCATGCTGGAAACCTGGCGCAAGGAAACCGGCGTGCAAATGCCGCCGATCAATCCAGCATATGTACTACCTCCTGCGGCACAAAGCCAATGGCAGGTACCTGTATTAATTAATAAGAACAACAATCCGGTATTGCAGATTAAGGTAGCAGTGCCGGAAGAGGTTGAGGACGCTTGGCTGGAGGAAATCCAACTTACGACAGAAGGAACTACCCAATTGAGCGATATATCGGCAGTACGGGTCTATTATTATGGAACCGATTCAGTCGCTGGAAACATGAACGAGATCCAGAAACCGCTTTTCGGTGAGTCTAAGCTCAGTGAGCAGGCAGTACAAATGACCGGTCGCCAACTGTTGCAGCCGGGGGATAATTACCTGTGGGTATCGTATGAGCTGTCGCCGTCGACGAACCTGGACCATTTGGTTGCGGCCCGCTGCGTATCGCTGCGCGTGGGTGGAAAAACGATTGAGGTAAGTCCGCCTGCACAACCGATCCGGCAGCGGGTGGGGGTGGCCGTGCGGAAGCATATGCAAGATGGTGTGCATACGGCGCGGATTCCTGGTTTGGCGAGAACCAATGATGGGACGTTGTTGGCAATCTTTGATGCCCGATATGAAAGTGCCCGGGATTTGCAGGGGCATATGGATATCGGATTGCATCGAAGTAGCGACAATGGCCAATCTTGGGAACCCCTTCAGATCGTTCTCGACATGGACGAATGGGACGGCCTGCCTCAAAAATTCAACGGCGTGTCCGATGCGTGTGTTTTAGTAGATAAAAACACGAATACGATCTATATCGCCGGCCTCTGGATGCATGGCGTGATCAACGAAGCAGGCAAGTGGATAGAAGGGCTGACCGAGAAGAGTGACGATTGGAATCACCAGTGGCGCAACAAAGGTTCACAGCCGGGCTTCGGCGAGCGGCAGACCGCACAGTTCCTGATCGTAAAGAGTACCGATGGCGGAAAAAGCTGGAGCAAGCCGACTAACCTGACGCGGATGTGCAAGAAAGCGGAATGGTGGCTGTGGGCGCCCGCCCCGGGCAATGGCATTACGATGGCTGATGGTACGCTGGTATTTCCTACCCAAGGGCGGAATAAAAACGGCGAATCCTTTTCAAACATTACCTACAGTACGGATGGGGGGATCACCTGGAAAACAAGTAATCCGGCATATTCGGGCACAACGGAGTGTGCTGTTGCTCAACTGACGGACAACAGCTTGATGTTGAACATGCGGTTCAGTGCAAACAAGGGAAAATCGGGTGACGACAACGGACGGGCCGTTGCGATAACCAACGATCTTGGAAACTCGTGGACGATGCATTCATCATCGTTTCATGCACTGCCGGAGCCTGTATGCATGGCGAGCTTGTACAACCATGGAGCAATTTTATTATTTTCCAATCCGAACTCGAAACAATTCCGTGAGGACATGACCATTAAAATCAGTCACGACCGTGGGAAGACCTGGCCAGCGCAACATTGGATTTTGTTGGACGAAGGCCGAAGTAGGGGATACTCATGCCTGACAGCCGTGGATGAAGGACATGTAGGCATCCTGTATGAGAGCAGCCAAGCGGATTTGGTGTTCCAGCGGGTTGACATCGATCAGATTTCCAATAATTGAATAATTGAATAACTCATGTTGAAAATAACGACGTATAAGATCGGATGGATGGTAGTAGCGGTTTTGATAATGTGCATCCTGCATGTGCCTGTTGCGAGTGCCCAAATTAGGCAAAGTGCACAAGCTGTACAAAATGAGGTGGTTGTATTTGAACCCACGGCCGGAGCGTATTCATCTACCCGTATTCCAGCGTTGGTGCTTACCAAAAAGGGAACGCTTCTGGCGTTTGCGGCGGGTCGAATTGAAAGCGCGAGTGACTGGGCGGATATGGATTTATTGCTGCGGAGGAGTGAGGATGGGGGTAGTACCTGGAGCCCTATACAGGTCGTTGCCGAACGAGCTGGAAATAAACCAACAGACAATCCAACCCCGATAGTGGGAGATGACGGAACCATCCACTTGCTTTATCAGCGCGACTATGCCTATGCATACTATACCCAGTCAACGGATGATGGTCTTACCTGGGCACCACCGTTGAACATTACGCCAACCTTTGAGGCTTTTAAAACAGATTACGATTGGAAAGTCTTAGCTCCAGGTCCCGGTCATAGCATCCAGCTTAAAAGTGGACGACTCTTGGTGCCTGTCTGGCTTGCCAACTCCGATAAATTAGCGCCGCATCGGAGCCATCGGCCTTCGCGTATTGCGACCATTTATAGTGATGATAGCGGGAAGACCTGGCAGCGGGGGGCAATGGTGCCTGAAGTTGAAGGCTTCAAAAACCCCAGTGAGACGATGGCTGTTCAGTTGCCGGACGGGACGGTAATGTTGAGCATCCGAAACGAATCGGAAAAGAGGCGTAAGGGCGTCAGCTTCAGTAAAGACGGAATTTCGGGATGGACTACTCCAGCATACGATGAAGCGTTATTTGAGCCGATTTGCATGTCGAGTATTTTGGGGGTTGATTATCAAGGAACGGATTATTTGATCTTTTTGAACCCGGATAGTGAACACCTGCCGAAACACCCCCGTCAAAACCTAACATTAAAGGCCAGTGAGGACAGTGGCAAGGCATGGGGAACTGAACGGGTGATTTATGACGGTATTTCTGGTTACTCCGATATGGCCGTGGGGCCGGATGGCACCATATATTGCTTATTTGAAAAAAAGGAATCTCCGGACGATGATTGGTCGCTTGTCTTAAGGCGGACGACTATGGATGCGCTAAAAGAGTGATTTCTGCATAAATATTTGGAACTGTCGCGTTGCAAGTTTTATATTTGTTGATATGTTCTACATAATAACCAATTTCCTATATTTAATTAACTGAGTTATGAGGTCTATTTTTTTATTTTTTATTTTTCTGTGCGGCATCGTGTTTTCGAGTCACGTCTCCGCACAGGACAGGAGGGTCGCAGGCACCGTCAGCGGAGCTGACGGAAAGCCGCTGGAAGGGGTGACGGTTTCGCTGAAAGATTCGGAGGTGAAGACCACTACCGATGAAAACGGTGCGTTTCAGGTCCGTGTTCCATCCTCGGGAGGAGTTCTTGTTTTTTCAACCGTCGGGTTTGAAGTAACGGAAGCGGCTATACCGTCGTCAAACGAGGTCAACATTACGCTAGCTGAGGCAAACGAGAGTTTGGAAGAAGTCGTCGTGGTGGGATACGGAACGCAGTCGCGCCGAACCATTACATCGGCCATTACCAAGATCGGCGGAGAGGCACTGCGGGACATACCCATCAGTACGGTGGGTGAGGGACTAAAAGGTAAAATCGCCGGTGCGCGGGTGTATCAGGCAAACAGCACACCGGGGGCGGATGCCATTTTCCGAATACGGGGTGGGTCGTCTATCAATAAATCCAATGATCCGTTGGTACTGGTAGATGGTGTGGAGCGGGCTTTTTCCGGCATCAACCCCAACGACGTGGAATCGATTGAAGTACTGAAAGATGCTGCTTCTACCGCCATTTACGGCTCGCGCGCATCCAACGGGGTAGTGTTGATCACGACAAAGAAAGGTTCGGCTTCGCAGGCGCCCCGGATCACCTTCGATGTAAGCCTTGCGCATCAGGAGCCGGAAACCCTGATCGATTTCATGAATGCGCGGGACTATATCAATACAGTGAGGCCAGCTGTTGCGTTGAGTCCCAATCCGCAATACAATAATTCCTCCGGCTATTCCGCCAGTTCCGCGAACGATGAAAATTCCATTTATTCGACGCGTTACCTGAACGAAGGCGAATCCGTACCGGCTGGTTATGGTTCGATGCCGGATCCGCTGGACCCGAGCAGAACGCTGATCTATCAAGATAACGATTATCAATCACTGATGTACCGCGATGTGCTCTGGCAGAATTATTACTTGGGCATCGATGGGGGCAATGAATATCTTCGGTATGCCGCGAGTGGTGGTTATACGGACGACGCGGGTGTAGCCTTAGGTACCGGTTATTCCCGGTATAGCGCGCGCGCCAGAACGGATGTAAAAATTTCGGAGAGACTAAACGTGAACACGGCCATCGACTTTTCCTCAACGGGATCAAGCCAGTTCGAAAACCAGATGAACGTGATCGCCCGGGGGCTGGCTACTCCGGCTACCCAGAAAATATACTACGCAGATGGGAGGCCAACACCAGGCTATAATGCGTCTTCTCCTAATCCCGTTTGGTGGGATTATACAAGAGACCAAGCAAATAAGGACAGGCGGCTTTCATTGATAGGCGGGTTGGACTACCGTATCTTGGACCAGTTGAAAGCGAATGTCCAGGTTTCGAATTATAATCATGTGACGCAATTTGATTATTTCGAAAAAGCGCATGAATTCAGCGGGCTTAGGACCACCGAATCTGAGTTTGGTGAATTGGGAAGAACCAAAATAGATGCATACCTCTCATACGATGAGACCTTTGGCACCCAGCATGCGCTATCCGGGATGGCCGGATATTCCTATCAGGTAACTGACAATAAGACCTTTTCAGCCAGTGCGACAGGGGCCAGCTCGGATAAGGTGCCGACGCTCACAGCAGGACCTAATAAAACCGGAGCGGACAGCAACTTCGAGGAGCAGGTATTGATTGGCTACTTCGGTCGCCTTTCTTATGACTACCTCAAAAAATACCTCCTGATGGCTACTTTCCGGTACGACGGTTCTTCGTTGTTTGCAGAAGAAAATCGCTGGGGCTTTTTCCCCGGTGTTTCTGCGGGATGGGTGGTTTCGGATGAGCATTTCTTGGAGAATAGCAATGTCGTCGATTATTTGAAATTGAGAGCGAGCTATGGACAGACCGGTAATAATTCGATCGGCTTATATGATGCATTAGGCAGGTATGCCACTGACGCGCGATACAACGGAAATGCGGGTATCGTGCCTGGGAACGTGGGCAGTGCAACTTCCTCTATGCCGAATAGGGACCTTACCTGGGAAACCTCAACGCAACTCGATGCCGGTTTCGATCTGAATATTGTCAATAACCGGATTTCAATCAGTGCGGACTATTTTAACAAAATCACGGAAGATCTGCTATTCAGCATGGAGTTGCCGAATACTGCTGGATTCAACAATGTGCAGACCAACATCGGCAAAGTCCGGTTCCATGGATATGATCTTGAACTCACCTCCAGGAATATCGAAACGAGCGCATTTTCTTGGGAATCCAAACTGACGTGGAGTTTTGTCAAAAACAAGGTATTGGAACTGCCTGATAATGGCCGCGACCGGAATCGTATCGGTGGGATCACTTTAGCCGATGGAACGGCTTTCGGCGGTACCGCTGAAGGGGAGCCGCTGTATCGGTATACGGGTTACCGGGTAGATCACATCCTGCAAAATGCAGAAGAGGCTGCCAATGCGCGGTACGACGAGAGTGCAAAAGGATGGGATCCAACGGATGGTCAAAGCATCCGGGGACGTAAGCTGCCGGGCGATTACGAATGGATGGATCGAAACGGTGATGGACGAATTAACAGCATGGACCAATTCGAACTCGGTGTGACCGTACCACACACCACAGGCGGGTTGAATAACTCCTTTTCGTATAAAAACTTCAGCCTGAATGTGTTTGTAGACTGGGCATTAGGTCATTCCATCAATCATAATGCGTACATGCGGTACTTCATGAATACCTTTGCCAATAACTATACCTTAGTGGATGAAGTGATGAAGGGTTGGAAGCAGGAGGGTGACGATACGAAGTATGCCCGGTTTACGGCCAATGATCCCGATGCTGGAAACTCGAATTTTTCCAGGACATCCGATGTCTTTAATTATAAAGGCGATTACCTTTGCATCAGGGAAGTGACGCTCCAATACCGTATGCCCGAAAAAGTTTTCAGCAAGCTCGGAGTGAAGGATTTAACACTGACATTATCTGGGAACAACCTGCATTATTTCTCTGCCGTGCAGGGAAAGGGGATTTCACCGGAAGTGGGGGCTTCGACCACCTACAATGCATCGTACTACAATTATCCTCCGATCAGAAGATTCTCATTTGGAGCTAAAATCACATTATAAGATTCTGAATTATGAAAACCAAGTTATATTTCTTTATCGGCGTGTTTGCTTGTTCATTGGTGTCTCATGGGTGTCATGATAAGTTGAACGTCGATCTGGAGAGTGCCATTACGGCAAACTCCATGTGGGCGGATGAAAGCGATGCTACTGCAGCGATGTATGGTGTCTACAACGAGATGCGTTTCGCGTTTTCGGATGCCTATATCTTCTGGGGAGAGTATCGCTCCGGCTTATGGGGTCGGGGTCTGGCTACTAATGCAACTTACAGCGACCCGTTTACCAACCAGTTGAACAGTACGCATGCCCATTCCAATTGGCAAAACCTGTATACGACGATCAACGATTGCAATCTTATCCTGAAATATACGCCGAACATCTCGTTTGTCAATGAAGCTGATAAAAATAAGGTATTAGCGAATGCACTGTTTGTCCGTGCTTTCTGCTATTATTGGATCGGCCGCATTTGGGGCGACGCCCCGGTATTACTGAACGGTTTTGAGTCCGGGCAACAGGAAGATCTGTACCCTTCGCGTGACCCGGCTGATCTGGTATTTGAGCAGGTGCGAGCCGACCTGGAGGCCGCAAACTCCCTGATGCCCGAGGAGGTGACCGATCGCGATCTGGCATCCAAGGCGGCAATCAATTTGTTGCAGGCCGATTATTATCTGTGGATGGCTAAGGTAAGGGGAGGGGGCGATGCTGCTTTAAATTCAGCGAAGCAGGCGGTCGACGCGGTACTGGACAATCCAAATTATGCGTTGATGTCAGACTTTTCGAGTGTGTTTAGCAGCGAACTCAATCAGGAAATCGTATTTGCTTGGAGCTATGTGATGGATGAGTATACCGGCGGATATCCGGCAGATCACTTGGTGCCGCTCCAGTACATATCGACCGAATACGTGGAAAATCCGATCAAGGTAGGCAGCCACCAACAGTGGATTTTTCTGACGGATGATTACAAGGCGTTTTTGTCGGAAAACGAAGATGATCAGCGGACAAACGTCAGTTTTGAAACCTTTTTCGATGCGCCAAAGGATGCCACCTTTCAATGGATCAACAAATATGCGGGCAGCTGGCAGAACCAAACACGCGTTTTCGACGCAGACATTGTCGTCTACCGGTATGCGGATGCATTGCTGATGAGTGCTGAGATTGAAAATGCACTGGGTAATTCGCCCTTGGCTTTGGAGCGGTTGAATATCGTCGCTGAGCGGGCTTATGGCACCGCAAATTTCTATTCTACAGGCCGCTCATCAGAGCAGATCGATCACGATATTTTGAACGAACGCAAGAAAGAGTTTGTATCGGAAGGGAAGATCTGGTGGGATTTGATCCGGTTCGGTGTCGTGTTTGATGAGGTGTCGAGTTTGGCGGGTCGCGAAAGCGAGCAAAATATCTTGCTTTGGCCAGTACATAACAACTCGATCAATACGAATCCCAACATTATTCAAACACCCGGGTATTGATGGGCACGGATATGAGCCTATTTAAAATCAAATATGGCTGGTTACTGGCGGTATTCACGGTCATGGTGAGCCACTCACGAGCCGCCGTGGGTGCGCCCCCTCGGCGACCCAATGTACTGTTCATTGTGGTGGATGATCTCCGGCCTCAGCTCGGCTGCTATGGCGACTCCGTAGCAATCACCCCGAACATCGATCGATTGGCGGATCGGGCAGTGGTGTTTGATCGCGCGTATTGCCAGCAGGCGGTTTGTGCCCCATCCAGGGCCTCTATGTTGACAGGCAGGCGGCCTGACGCCACCAAGGTATGGGATTTACAAACGCATTTCCGGAAGGCGCTTCCAAATGTGGTGACACTGCCGCAGCATTTCAAAGCGAATGGATATGATGCGCGTGCCATTGGAAAAATCTACCACGATCCGGCGGATGCACAAGATCCGGTTTCTTGGTCGGTTTCTCCAGTGTTGTCCGTGACCGATGACGCCGGTGGCAAATATGTACTCCGCGAAAACCTGATGTCAAAGGGCTCGTGGAAAGCCGCGGCCACTGAGTGTGCCGATGTGCCGGATAGTGCATATGTAGACGGCAGGGTTTGCAACGCAGCAATAACGGCGATTCGGGAACTGAAAGACACCAGTTTTTTCCTTGCGGTTGGGTTCAGACGGCCACATTTGCCATTTTCGGCACCCAAGAAATATTGGGATTTGTATAAATCTGCGGATATCCCCATGCCTTCACAGCCTATCCCCCCAAAGGATGTACCTGGGATTGCATTGCACAATGGTGTAGAACTGCGCGGATATACCGACATGCCGGACATGGGACCGTTATCAAGTGAGCAAATCCGACAATTGCGCCACGGTTATTATGCCAGCATCAGCTTTATCGATGCGCAGATAGGCCGGGTGCTGGATGAACTGGAACGGCAGGGGGTGCTCGATGAAACCATCATCGTACTGTTGAGCGACCATGGTTTTCATTTGGGCGAACTGGGTCTTTGGTGTAAAACCACCAACTTTGAATTGGATACACGAGTGCCGCTGATTATCGCAGCGCCCAGCCGGTCTGTCAAAGGGATGCATACGGATGCTGTTGTGGAGCTGGTTGATCTTTATCCAACCCTCGCCGATTTAGCTGGCTTACCGGATCCGGAAGCGGTGGATGGTGTCAGTTTAAAGCCCTTGTTGACACATCCCAATAGGCCATGGAAAAGCCAGGCATTCAGTCAATTCCCTCGCCCCTGGATGTACAAAGGTGCTCCTGAAGTCATGGGATATAGCGTACGCACGGTAGATTTTCGGTATACCGAATGGCGGCAGTTGAGCGATGCGTCGGTGGTCGGCACCGAACTATACCGTTATGACGGTACGGGAGCGGAGACCGAAAACCTTGCTAATCAAACCCAATATACGAAGAAACGGCAAGAGATGCATGCGTTGCTAAATAGGGACAGTGACACGATGAAATGAACAACATGAAAACATTTAGTAGCAGTACAACCAGTTATAGGAGGCTGATAGCGTTGTTGTTGGCAGGTATGCTTTTCGGTTCGGTCTATGCCGATATCAAGCTGCCTGCGGTATTTAGCGATGGCATGGTGCTGCAGCAACAGACGACTGTGCCGCTTTGGGGCACCTCCGGCGGTGAATCCGTTAACGTCACCACCTCCTGGAATGGAAAGCAGTACCATGCCAAGGTAAACGGTGACAGCACTTGGCGGTTGTTGGTGGAAACGCCCAAAGCGGGAGGACCCTATGAGATTCACCTAAATGACGGAACCGAATCTGTATTAACGGATGTGCTGATCGGCGAGGTGTGGCTGGCTTCGGGTCAATCCAATATGGGAATGCGAGTGGGAAACCCGCCTAAAGATACCATCTTGCACGCCGCTAAACTCATGGCAGAAGCAGGTAACCCGCTTATCCGTCTGTTTAGATTACCGGTAAAGCAGGCGGTACATCCATTGGATGACTGTGATGCTACGTGGGCGCAGCCCGACTCGGCCTCGGTGTCGGCCTTTAGCGCGGTGGCTTATCAGTTTGCCTTAAAATTGCAAGAGGAACTTGATGTGCCCGTCGGTATCCTCCAATCCGCTTATGGCGGCACACAGGTCCAAGCGTGGATGGATTCGACCACGCTAAACTCCTTTCCGGAACTCGCAGGTCAACCAGTGCCCGAAAAGGTCACTAAAAACACTCCAACAGTGCTGTTTAATGCCATGATCAATCCGATTTTGGGTTATGGGATAAAAGGCGCGATATGGTATCAGGGTGAGGGAAACCGCGGCACAGCCGATCGGTACGCGGATTGGTTTGCCGGTATGGTACGCGGCTGGCGGCAACGGTGGGAACAAGGCGAGTTCCCATTCTATTACATGCAGATTGCGCCGTTTAAATACGATGGCAGCCTTCAGTCCGCCTACCTGCGTGAAGCGCAATCGGACGCAGCGGATGAAATCCCGAATGCGGGGATGGTGGTCACCATGGATGTCGGTTTGGAAAGCACCATACATCCGCCGGATAAAACGACTGTTGCCAATCGGTTATCCAACCTCGTGTTGGCAGAAACGTATAAAAAGAAGCACGGAGAAGTATTCAGTCCCGAGCTGAAACGTACAACGGTTGATGGAGAGACCATGCGGCTTTATTTTGATCATGTGGCTGAGGGCTTGACGGCGTCCGGCCAGGTATTGCTGCATTTTGAGATGGCTGGCGCGGACCGGGTATTTTACCCGGCTGAAGCACAGATTGTAGCGAAGGACGAAATCGTGGTGACTTGCGAGCGGATTGCCAAACCGGTAAGCGTGCGCTATGCATTTAAAGATTGGGTGGTCGGCGATTTATACAATTCAGTAGGGCTGCCGGCGTCATCGTTTAAGACCGATGACTGGTAAGATCAGACTGGTGTTAACTAATAGTGGAGAGAAACGTTTCGTAAATTTATAATAACATGGTAAAAATTAATGGGCTTATAGCAGCCACGTTTTCAACTTTTCATGCCGATGGCTCACTCAACCTCGAAGGCATTCCGCCCTTGGTTGATAAGCTCGTAGCGGATGGCCTAAAAGGAATCTTTATCTGCGGCACCAACGGCGAGGGACCGAATCTGACGATTGAGGAACGGATGACGGTGGCCGAAGAATATGTGCGGGTGGCAAAGGGGCGGCTGCTGGTCTTGGTGCACGTAGGACATGCTGCGATCGCCGAATCGCGCAAATTAGCAGCCCATGCCGAGAAAATAGGCGCGGACGCGATTTCAGCGGTGGCTGGATTTTATTTTAAGCCCACCTCGGTAGCCAATCTGGTGGCTTGTATGGCCGACATCGCATCGGCAGCACCCCATACACCGTTCTATTACTACCACATCCCGACCCTTACGGGTGTTGGGATGGATATGGTGGAGTTCTTGCAGTTGGGTGAAGCGCAGATTCCTAATCTGGCGGGCATCAAATACACGGCGTCGACGCTTCATGAATACCAAGCTTGTCTGGATTACTCAAATGGAAAATTTGATATCTTGTTCGGCTATGATGAGCTGTTGCTCAGTGCGCTGGCCGTAGGTGCTAAAGGGGCGATAGGCAGTACATACACCTTCGCAGCACCAATGTATCTGCAGGTGATCAAGGCCTTCAATACGGGTGATATGTCGGCAGCCCAATCCTTGCAGCTCCGGCTGGTCAAGATGATCAGGGCAATGGTGAAGTATCCACCTATACCTTCTCAGCGCGCCATCATGAAGATGCTGGGATATGATCTGGGGACATGCCGTCTACCGCTCACGCCGCTTACGGGGCATGAAGCAGCGGCACTACAGCAGGAATTGGATGACCTTTCTTTTTTTGAAGCGCTAGAAAGTGCTCAGGCTTCCATCACCTATGATTCATGATGACCAGTAATTATAAGTATATGTTGATTTTCTCAATGGCGGTTGCTCAGGCCTGCCACGATTCGGAACGGACGGATCTCGCCTGGCGACAATTGCCGCAGGTGCCGGATGAAGTCGGGTTTGCTGGGGCATTTGCAGGTATAAGCCAAGGACAGCTGCTGGTGGCGGGCGGCGCTAATTTCCCAAAAGGTACCCGTCCATGGACAGGGGGCACGAAATACTGGAACGATGGCATCTATGTATTGCGAAAGGATGCGGACCATTGGGAGGAGGTCGGCAAGCTGCCGCGGCCGATGGGTTATGGGGTGTCGATCACCTGGAAAGACCGGGTGCTGATCTTTGGCGGTGCAGACCAGGAACGGCATTACGAGGATGCCTATATGCTGCATTATGCCGATGGCCAAGTCAACATCGATACGCTGCCATCCCTGCCGGAACCGAATGCAAATGCCTGTGGTGCCCTGATTGGCGACGTGGTTTATATCGCTGGCGGACTTGCTTCGCCCACTGCCAAAGCGGCGAAGAGTACGTTTTGGAGGCTGGATATGGGCGTGCCGCCGGACGAAAGGCACTGGCAGGCATTGGAAACTTGGCCAGGGGAGCCCCGGATGCTTAGCGTAGCCGGTGCAATGGACGGCGCGTTTTACCTATTCAGCGGCGTGTCGTTAGCGCCGGACGAAAGCGGCACGTCTGCCGAACGGAAGTACCTGACCGACGGATTCCGATATATGCCCAACAAAGGATGGGAAAAAATCAGCGATTTGCCACATCCGGTGGCTGCTGCGCCAAGTCCTGCTTATGTGCACACAACAGGTCAGCAACTGCTGGTGTTTGGAGGAGATGACGGGAGCAAGGCCGGACAAAATGAGGCGCTGAAAGACAAACACCCAGGATTTAATACTGCAGTTTTGGTGTATGACAACCGGCGCAATGCGTGGCGAATCAGCGGCGCAATGCCAACGGATCAGCAGCCTGATCCGGAAAACAATCCCAACGCCAGTACATGGGCTCCGGTGACCACGCCGCTTGTCGAGTGGGATGGTGAAGTGATCTTGCCAATGGGCGAGGTAAGACCCGGTGTGCGCACCAATAGGGTGTTGGTCGGGAAACTGCTAAATGACTGAAAAAATGAAAAAGGGACTGACAGCACGCACCTGGTATCCATGGGTGATCGTAGGAGTACTATGGATCGTAGCGTTTTTGAACTACCTGGATAGGATACTGATCACGTCTATGCGTGATCCCATTGTGTCCGAATTTACGTTGGATGATGCCCAGTTTGGTTTGCTGACGTCCGTATTTTTGTGGTCTTACGGGATACTCAGTCCTTTCGGTGGCTTCCTCGCGGATAAGTATAGCCGTAAGAACGTCATCATATTTAGTGTCACGGTGTGGTCGCTGGCCACCGTCTGGACCGGGCTGGTTTCATCTTTTGAAGAGATGATCGCCGCCCGGATCGTGATGGGTGTCAGTGAAGCGTTTTACATACCGGCTGGATTGGCGTTGATCACCGATTATCATCGGGGGAAGACCCGCTCCTTGGCTACCGGATTGCATTTCAGTGGATTGTACGCCGGACTGGCCCTTGGAGGCGTCGGGGGCTATATCGCGGAAATTTGGGGATGGCGCTATGGCTTCCAGGTATTCGGGGCGTTTGGTTGCATTTATGCTATTTTTCTCTTGTTTCTTCTGCGGGACAAGGGTAGGGATGCGGACGCATCGGTAGCTGAAAATGATATTCAGGTGAAAGAACCGGTTCAGCTGGTTGCGGCGATTAAATCGTTGCTGACCGAGCGATCTTATCTCATACTGCTGTTTTATTTTGTGGTGTTGGGAATTGCTAACTGGTTGATATATGCTTGGCTGCCTACTTTTTTGAAGGATCAGTTTGCACTTGGACTGGGAGAAGCGGGCATATCGGCCACCCTTTATCCGCAGATCGGTTCATTCATTGGCGTATTGCTGGGGGGGCTCTGGGCAGACCGGTGGTTTCGGACAAATCCCCGGGCACGCATTTTGGTCATTCTGATCGGGTTTACGGTGGGGGCACCCTTTTTGATGCTGATGTCATGGACACCGGTTTTTCTAATAGCGATCGTTGCCATGTTTATCTTCGGAATGGCACGTGGATTCAACGACGCCAATCTCATGCCGGTGGTCAGGCAGGTGGCGGATAGCCGCTATGCTGCCACAGCTTATGGGGTGTTGAATTTCCTGAGTACCATTGCAGGCGGATTGATGGTCTATGTAGGCGGTGCATTAAAAGATGCCCAGATAAACCTGTCCATTATATACCTCATCGCGGCCGGTTTGCTGTTGTTGGCCACGTGGTCGTTGTTTTTCATCAAGATCAAGAAAGAATGGTGACGACCCTGACTGCCGAAAAATGCCGTGGAAATTGGGGTACGCTGCTATTGCCTATCAATACGGATGATTCGATTGATTTCTACCGGCTATCCGAAGAGATTGACCGGTTGATCGCTGCTAAGGTGGATGGTATCTATTCCAATGGAACGGCAGGAGAGTTTCACACGCAGACAGAAGACGAATTTGACTGCGTCAACCAGCTGTTGGCCGAAAAATGCAGCGCCAAAGGCATGCTATTCCAGGTGGGGGCATCACATTCGGTACCCATAACCGCAGTTGACCGTATCCGGCGCAGCAAGAAGCTAAATCCTGCGGCTTATCAGGTCATTTTGCCCGATTGGGTGGCCGTCAATTTAGAAGAAGCGCTGATTTTCTTGAATCGAATTGCTGCCGTGGCCGATCCGATTCCGCTGGTGCTCTACAACCCACGCCACGCCAAGAAAGTGCTGTCACCCGAAGATCTTTTAACGCTATCCGAAAAAATCCCCTCCCTGATCAGCATCAAATTGCTGGACGGAGATGAGGCATGGTATGAACGCATGAAACCCGTGGCGGGTAAGGTGGCCGTCTTTGTGCCCGGCCATCATTTGGCAACGGGGGTGCATAGGGGAGTAGCCAGCGGCGCGTATTCCAATGTGGCTTGCATCAACCCATGGGCGGCACAACATTGGTGGCACATGATGCAAACGGCCATCGGCGAAGCGCTTCAAGTGGAGCAATGCATCCACGCTTTTTTTTCGAGCTACATCGTTCCTTTCGCCCAAAAAGGGTATAGCAATCCTGCTTTGGACAAATTATTGGCCACCGTAGGCGGTTGGGCCGATATTGGCACCCGTCTGCGGTGGCCATACCGATCGATACCGATGACGGAAGTCGCCGATGTCAAACGGGGAGCTACCAAAATATTACCTAGCTGGTTTTTTGAGGTGCGTGACTAAGACGATATCGCGCGGGTTAATACGTATATCGCTCCACGGAGGCAATCTGATTGTCGTCTTTGGTAAATACCAGTACGGGTTGATAGGTTTCTGCTTCTTCTTCACTTACATTGCAGAAGCTCAGTATGTGGACTGTATCACCCACTTTGGCGTGTAGTGCGGCACCACCATTCATGCAGACTTCGCCACTTCCGCGCCTGCCCGGGAGGACGTAGGTCATGATCCGGCTTCCGCTTACCGCATTGTTGATGTATACTTGCTCGTATTTTTTTATCTGGGCGGCATCCAGCAGGTCGGCATCTACCGTGATGGAGCCGTTATATTCAACATTAGCTTCGGTTACTTTTACAGTGTGAATCTTCGATTTTAAAATAGTTAACTCCATGGTTTTATTCGTGTGTTTTTTAGTCGTTATTTACGCGATACGGATATTCCAGTCTTGGTCGTCAATAGTGTCCAGCCTGATTTGCTTTTCGTGTTGTACGATCTGATGACATTGATAATGGCAATGGTAGGTAAATCGGTATGGTTTATCCAAATTTATCTGTTGATTAGCCATACAGCTTGCGCGATAGTCTTCATTTCCGTCAACGGCATATTTTACAACCAATAGCAAACCCCGTTCCAAATCCCGATCAAGGAAATACCAGGCTCCCTCACCAATGCCTCCCAGCCATTGCGCGGATTTTGGTATACTCGATGGTCTTTCGGGTTCGGCCATGTTGCCGGGTTCCCGGTCACATGGCAATGCTTTGGCTTTGGTAGTGGATAAGTTGTGCAGCAATAGGTCTACTTGAAAATGCAAGGATTGCCAGCGATTCATCTTGAAGGAGGCCAATGAGCCTTCATGGTAACGGTAGATGATCTTATTTGGTGAGGCATTGACCACATTGCTCATCGGGCTTGCCTTGAGACTCTCTGGGAGGCCGACCCGCCGCCGGGCGGGGTGACGAGCTGTTAGGCCAGCTAACAATACTTGGGCGACAAAACGCGAGCAACTGTTATTGTCTTTGGCTATCGCCCCATATTTGACCGGACCGCTTTCTACAATACGCCGTGCAAATCGGGTGGATTTTGCATAGGAAATGCCTTTTGCAAGTGAAAAAAACAGCCTACCGCCTCCATGTGTGGCATACTCCATTTGATGAAGTTCGGCTGTGATCGCTTGGAGATTCTGTATGGTTCCGGTGTTGTCAAACTGTGCCTGTGTATTCAGCGCAAGTCTCGGGTCAGATTCGGATGACCGGGCCCGTCCATATCCCCGCGGTGTCACGTAACGCCCGAAATCATAATAGGATAGCGTACCGCTTTGGCGATTGATCAATATAATAGCGGCATGACCCACTCTAAAATTTAGGTTTTTGACGACGCCAAGCTGCTTAAGTAACGCCATCCAACGCTCATCGCCGCGCGCAGTTTTATCTGGCCAAGCGATGACAAGCGCTAAGTCCTGGTGTTTTTCCACATTTCCTCCATTCACAGATGTTGATCCTCGGCGGTGAAATAACCGCCTAAATCTGTAAAGAGTTGGGAATTTAGGTCAATGAATGCTGTTAAGGCCAATGTACCAGAAAACTTACCGAATGAAGTTTAAAATTTATCGCGGAAATGTGGCAGAAATTATCATTTTTGTAACCCAGATATTGCTGACGTGATAAAACCGTAATATGAAAGAGTTTCTTAAAACAGTTAACGGCAGATTGCCTTTTATTTTAATCGTTATCTTTGCCATCGTTGGCATTAGCTCCTGCAACAAGCGCAGCGGCAAACCAAGAATTTTGGTGTTTAGTAAAACCGCCGCGTTTTACCACGAATCTATCCCGACAGGGAATGAAGCATTGATCAAACTGGCGAATGAAAATGGTTTTGATATTGATACCACTACCAACGCCGAATGGTTCACTGAAGATAGCTTGGCCAAGTACTCCGCAGTGGTATTTCTCAGTACCACGGGTGATGTGCTCAACCACTATCAGGAGGCTGCATTTGAACGGTATATCCAAGCCGGGGGTGGCTTTGTAGGCATCCATGCGGCGTCCGACACCGAATACGACTGGGGCTGGTTCGGTCGCCTGGTTGGGGGTTATTTTCTAAGCCATCCCCATCAGCAAGAGGCCACCTTCCACGTGGTAGACTCGCTTCATCCGGTTACGAAAGGACTGCCTACAACCTTCAAATACCACGATGAATGGTATAATTTCAAGAAACTCAACCCCGATAACAATGTGTTGATAACGATCGACGAGAGCAGTTATGAAGGCGGTAAAAATGGCGACGATCACCCCATGATCTGGTATCATGAGTACGATGGGGGGCGTTCGTTTTATACTGCCTTGGGCCATTCTTCGGAATCTTTCAGTGATTCCCTTCATCTGAACCTGATACTTGGAGGTATCAGATACGCCATTGGCGAAAACCATAAGCTCAACTATAGCAAAGCGAAAACGCAGCTTCCACCGGAGCGGCAACGTTTTGTAAAGACGCAATTGCAGCAAGGAGAACTCTTCGAACCAACGGAGATGGCCATACTGCCCAATTTGGATATTTTGGTAGCGCAGCGTCGCGGCGAACTCATGCTTTATAAGCAGGATACCGACTCGTTGATGCAGGTAGGACTATTGGATGTTTATCATCGGACCGACGTGCCAAATGTAAATGCCGAGGAAGGGTTCATGGGATTGGCCCTAGACCCCGATTATGAGAAAAACAAGTTCATCTATGCCTTCTATAGTCCATCGGACACCTCAGTAAACCGTTTGTCTCGCTTCGTTTACGATAATAACAAGCTCGATCTTTCGTCCGAGAAAGTAGTCTTACAGTTTTATTCCCAACGGGATATTTGCTGCCATACCGGAGGATCGATCGCCTTTGGCGGGGATGGATTACTATATCTCTCTACCGGTGATAACTCCACGCCATTTGATCAACCTGACCCGTCGTATAAGAATCATGGGTTTGCACCGTTGGATAGCCGTCCCGGGTTCGAGCAGTATGATGTACGCCGTTCCTCAGGCAATACAAACGACCTGCGCGGAAAGATCCTCCGCATAAAACTACGTCCTGATGGCAGCTATGAGGTGCCCGAGGGCAATCTTTTCGCCAAAGGTACGGAAAAGACCAAGCCCGAAATTTATGCGATGGGCCTTCGGAATCCATATCGTATCTCGGTTGACCAAAAAACAGGTTACCTTTATTGGGGAGAGGTGGGACCCGATGCCAATAATGACAGTTTGGATACCCGCGGTCCACGGGGTTACGATGAGGTAAACCAAGCCCGGCAGGCTGGATTCTTCGGCTGGCCCTTATTCATTGGCAATAGCTATCCATACCGCGCATATGATTACAAGACAGGGCAGTCCGGCGAGCCGTTTGACCCGAAGCGTCCGCTGAATAACTCGCCGAACAACACCGGTTTACAGGTACTGCCTCCGGTGCAACCGGCATTTATCTGGTATCCGTATGCGGCTTCCCCGGACTTTCCGCAGCTCGGTACCGGCGGCCGCAACGCCATGGCCGGTCCCGTTTATTATACGGACATGTTTCCCAAAGAGACCCGGTACCCCGACTACTATAATGGCAAGCTGATCATCTATGATTGGATACGTGGCTGGATCAAGGCGGTCACCATGCTGCCAAACGGCGATTATGACAAAATGGAGCCGTTTATGGAAGGCGAATCATTTGCCAACCCCATTGACATGGAAGTAGGTAAGGATGGTAAGTTATATATATTGGAGTATGGCAAGGGCTGGTTTGCCAAGAATGCCGATGCAGGCATTGTGCGAATCGATTATATTGCAGGCAACCTCCCTCCGCAAGTAGGAGAAATTGCCGTCGATAAACACAACGGCAAGGTTCCTTTTACCGTCAATGCCACGGTAGAAGCAACCGATCATGAAAATGATAAGCTGTCGTATACTTGGAAAATAGGAGCGATTACCCAGAAAACCGAGGGTCCCTCGCTATCTTATACGTTTGATCAATCGGGTGAACACGAGATCAGTGTTGTCGTGAGCGATGCATCAAACAACAGTGCGGAGTCAAACCCGGTAGCGGTGTATGCGGGCAATGAAGAGCCGGTGGTGGATATCGTACTGTCCAATACCAGTGGTTTTTATACACCTGGCGAACGCATCGAATACGAGGTGAAGGTAACCGACGATGGCCGTGAAATTGATCCCGCCAATTTGGTGGTATCGGTTGATTATGTAAAAGGCACCGACCTAGCGGGGACTTCCCTCGGTCACCAGCAGGTATCCGAACTTGTTCTGGGTCGCAGTCTCATGATGGCATCCGATTGTCAGTCTTGCCATAAAATTGCCGAAAAGAGTGTCGGTCCGTCCTTTATGCAGGTCGCCCAAAAATACAAAGGGCAGGATGATGCTGCGACTTATCTCGCAGATAAGGTACTCAACGGTGGGGGCGGGGTATGGGGCGAAGTGGCCATGGCGGCACATCCGGATATGAAGGAGGCTGAGGCCAGGCAAATGGTGCAGTGGGTTATGTCTTTGGCAGATGACCAATCGGCCAAACGAAAATCGCTTCCGGTCAAAGGAAGCATCGTATCCAAGCCGGCCGCAGCCGAAGAGACCGTGCTGCGTTTCAGCGCGCAGTATACGAATGCTCCCGGTATGGGAATACGCCCATTGACAGGATCTAAAACGGTGGACTTGAAGCTGAAACCAGCGGCCAACTAGCGTTTGGTAAACGCTATCGCGAACGAACGTGAAAAGGTATTGGAACCGGCTGTTTGACACGGATCACCAGCATTTGGCAGGCTTGGATCACCTCCGGGCATTGGCCATCATTTTGGTATTCTTGTGTCATTACCGGGCCTATGACCGACCGGATTGGGTGAATGAGATCGGGCTGTTTGGCTGGAGCGGAGTTGACTTGTTTTTCGTACTGAGTGGGTACCTGATCAGTGACCAGCTGATGCGCCAACTGATTAGCAAGCACACCATCGGTTTCACCGAATTTTATACGCATCGGGCGTTACGTATTTTCCCTGCATACTTTTTTGTGGTGGCGCTATATTTTGCCTTTCCGTTCATTCGGGAACGGGAAGGCATTGCCCCGTTGTGGCAGTTTTTGACATTTACGCAGAATTTTGATCTCGATTTTGGCAATGAAGGAACGTTTTCCCATGCGTGGTCACTGGCCATAGAGGAGCAATTTTACCTCTTGCTGCCCGTTTCACTTTGGTTGATCGCGCGTACAGCCGCTTGGAGACAAGGGGTGTGGGTCTTTGCCGGTATACTGGTCTTTGGTTTGCTCATCAGGGGGATCAATTGGCTGTATTTCATGCAGCCCTTTTATGAAAACGGTATTACCGCCGATCGTTTTGTGACCTATAACAAATGGATTTATTATCCGACATATAATCGCTTGGATGGATTGGTAGTGGGGGTCGCGATTGCGGCAATCATGAATTATCGCCCGCGGTGGCGTGCATGGCATGCGTCCCGGGGTAATCAGTTGTTAGTCATCGGATTGCTACTGCTGGCAGGCGCTTATTTTTTGATGAGGGGCGACCGGCTGGATCTTTGGCCAACGTTAGTTGGGTACCCCTTACTATCTGTAGCCTATGGCTTCATGGTGTTCGGGGCGCTATCTCCTTCCTGTATCTTATACCGGGTCAGGTGGAGAGTGAGTACGATGATTGCGGCATTGTCATACGGCATATATCTTTGCCATAAGTTTCTGAATCATATCATGCAAGCACCATTGGATGACTGGGGATTGGTCAGTGATGGCAGCTTACGCGTACTAATTTGTGCCGCGGTTTCGGTAATCGGCGCGTTGTTGTTGAATTTCGTGGTGGAATACCCGTTTTTGAGATGGCGGTCGCGCTTGAAAAAACGTCAATCATACCGATAACAATGCAGTCTTCCATCGTTTTTGCTGCATAGCAAGTAGGTGGGATTATTGCCGCGCAGGGGACCCATGTAGAAAAGTGGACCGCAATCGGATGGAAGGTCGACGGGCGGGTTAGCGCTGTTTAGATCTTGGACCGTGTCTTGCTGACGGATGCGCTCTGCGGCTGTGTTGTGGGTTTTGCTTCGTAACGATCTTCCTCGGCCATCATAAGAAAGGATGCGGTTTTTAACCGGTACGGTTATGTGTATCTCTTCTTTCTCATCCGATGTGATGGCACCTTCGGTGGCTTTTAGCGGTAGCTGCAATGAAAAGCCGGGCAGGGGATCACCCTCGTTGTCGATGCGATAAAGTCTATCGGCAGTAGTGAATACCAACGTGCGATCGGCCAGTTGCTGAACGCTGCCCAGAATGGGTCCGGGCAATTGAGCATTCCATAGTTTTCGGCCATCAACGGATACTGCGTGCAGGATATGGCTGCGATCCTGTACCAAGATATAGTTTGCCGTATCGTTGTATTGGCACACCACAGGCTTAGTGATCAGCTGGCCGTTTAGTGTAAAGGTCCATTCGGATATTGGGGTAGCTGTTTCTTGGACAGTGGTTTCTTGAGTAGCTGTTTCCTGCGGAGCGCTGACCGGTGTGCGATTATCGGGATATGCGGCATAGACATTCGTGAAAAAACCTTCCGAATTGCCCGAGAGCTGCACCGACCAACCGTAAAACCGCTGGTAGCCGAAATTCGTGGTATCCATATAAGCCGTTTCAAACGGCGGTTTCAGTCCCCTTGCAATCGTGTTTCCTGCGTTTTCATTGTGGACAAAGAGCGATACATTGGCTTTGTTCGCCTGCAGCGCATTAAAATTGATATAACCTATCGTGGATGCCAATGTTTTCCCAGTGCTGTATGCCGCCTCAAACTGCCGTAATGTGCTGGCGTGATTGGCACAAATCATATAGGCATCTATCAATAAGAAATAGGGGCGGGTAAAAGGTTTCAACGGATCTCCAAAGCTGTAATACAGCAAATTGGAGTGGTTGAGCCGATGCATGTTTTCAGGATAGCGCGTACTGATCCGCTGAATAACACTCGAAAATGAACGCGAATCCTTCACCTTGATCACCGCGACGTTCTCCCTGTTGGCCAGTTCAACCACCGCAAACTCGTCGTCCCATTCAGGCAGCAGATCTGCTGCTATGGATACCGTTGACGATTGGCGGATAAGCCGGTGCTGTTCATTGATCTGGCCGATTTCCTGCCGATCGGTAAATAATTCGACGAGGTTGTTGTGTAGCGACTTATAGTCGGTGATACCGAACCATAGGTAGCTGGCTGTACTGACGGGGAATACGGTAGCCAAGGTTTGTTCAACCGGTCGCTGCTGACGATATAGCGAAAGGTAGGCAGCGGAGTCGGTAGCTAACGTACTGCCGCCGCTGAATATGAAAGCATCATTTTTGAAATTCATGCGGAGGGTCGAATACCCCGTAAATCCTTGGAGCAACTGCGCGAAGTCGCCCGGCTCGCGGCGCATCAAATCCTCGGCTAAGTCAAAGAGTTGATCATGCCGTATGTACCAGGTCAGCGGAGCCTCGTCATCGGCTACCGAGCGGAAGTGTGCAGTGGCATCGGAGGGGAGTTTCGGTGTGTTGTCATCGATCGCACGGCTGATTAATTGCCTGCTAAAGCTTGCCAATAGTACACCTTGTTGTTCCATCACATACAAGGGTGGTGCCTGGTCTGTTGGTTGCAGGCTGAATATGTGCCTGGATGAGTCTGCCCATTGCACGGTGACATTACTGTCAATGTCCTGAATGGCCTCGAACAGTTCATCAACCGCCAGTCGCTCGTTGGTCGCTAATGCAATGAGGTAATCCAATCGGTTTTCCCCCGCGTGGAAAGAGAAGAAGACCTCTTGTCCGGCGATGTACGGCGCAAGCTGCTCCTGCCGTAGAATCGTGTCTTGAACGTAATTAAGCTGTTGTATACCCTCATGGCCAAGGACAGCGTGGAACAAATCGAACTGCGCAAATAAGTCATCCACCAGGGTGTCATTGGTAAAGGACAGCAGGAATGCTGCATCCCCTGGAACATGCGTTAGGGCCTTTCGCTTAGATGAGTTGCCCTCTTTAAGATCCGAAAAATAAAAAAAAGAGGCAACCACCACTGCAATGAATAATACTGACGTGATGATAATCGTGCTCCGCATCCCTTACAAACCTAACATAAAAAGTGCCACTTTCCAAGCCTTGCATATGACTTTGATATTGACTATGTTTGGAAAATATTACGTTCAAACGTTGACCTTATATAAATCATTGATACACTGATGAACAAACGGATTATACTCGCTGCTTCTTTCTTTGGGCTCGCTGCAGTGGTATTGGGTGCTTTTGGCGCGCACGGTTTGGAAGGTAAAATCAGCGACGACCAATTGAAAACCTGGGAAACTGCGGTAGACTATCAATTTTACCACACGGTAGCGCTATTGTTTCTGGCTACATTCTCCAGGGCTAAAAACACCTATATCAAATTTTCCTTCGTTACGTTTACCTTAGGCATACTGTTATTTTCGGGTTCATTGTATCTGTTGAGCATCCGCACGCTCACGGGTTTTGGAGATCCAGCGGTGTTAGGACCCGTTACGCCGATAGGAGGGATATGTTTCATACTGGGTTGGCTGGGACTGTTTGTGGCCACCATAAAAAATAAGGGATAGCACGATTCCCTGCTTACTGTGACCATGCTTGAATTTACTGAAGGCACCGCCGATATGCGGACCACACGTTTCGTGGAGGTGGTCTTGCCCTTGGCCATTTCTAAAACGTATACCTATCGGGTTCCGGCCGATTGGGATGCGATGGTCGACATAGGTAAACGGGTGATCGTCCAATTCGGGAAGAATAAGGTGTACTCTGCCGTTATCTACCGGGTGACCGACCAGGCTCCTGAACGATATGAAGCGAAATACATCCTCGATATATTAGATGACGTACCGATTGTTGGCGATACCCAGCTCAGGCTATGGGATTGGATTGCATCGTATTATCTATGCACATTGGGCGAAGTGATGCAGGCGGCACTGCCGGCGGCCCTGAAACTCGCAAGCGAAACGAGGATCATCGCTGCCGATCACGAGGGTGTGGACCGTTCGTCGTTAAGTGACAAGGAATTTCTTATTTTGGATGCACTGGATATTGCACCTGAACTGAAGGTAAGCGATATTGTAAAGTTATTGGGCCAGAAAACCGTATTTCCCATCTTAAAAAAACTGTTTGACAAAGGGCTGATTTTGATTTCGGAAGCGCTTGCCCCGAAGTACAAACCCAAAATGAAGACGTTTGTCCGGTTACAGACTGATTATGCCGACGATCAAGGGAGAAAGCTGCTGTTGGATTCCCTTAGCAAGGCACCTAAGCAACAGGATGCCGTGCTGGCCTATCTCCAGTTGATGCGCCGACAGTCTAAGGTGACCAAAGCTGAACTCATGGAGGCAAGCGGCTGCAGCGCAGCGGTGATCGCGGCGTTGGCGGAGAAGGAGGTGTTTGTGCTGGATGAGCGCGCTGTGAGCCGGCTGGATGGGGAAGATGTTGAAATCACGGGCGACTTCACTTTCAACGATGCGCAGCAGCAGGCTTTCGGCGAAGTCAAGCGTCTGTTTGAGAAAAAGGAGGTAGTGTTGCTGCACGGTGTCACTGCATCAGGCAAAACTCAACTGTATATCCGGCTGATGGAAGAAGCGGTGGCAAAAGGTACCCCAGTGTTATATCTGCTGCCTGAAATCGCGTTGACCACCCAGATTACGGAGCGCCTGAGGGTCCATTTCGGCAATAAGCTGGGGGTTTACCACTCGCGTTTCAACGATAATGAGCGGGCGGAAGTCTGGCACAAGGTGCTCAACAATGAGTATCAAGTGGTGGTAGGCGCACGATCGGCCGTTTTCTTGCCATTTCAATCGATGGGACTCATCATCGTCGACGAAGAGCACGAGACTTCTTATAAGCAATTTGATCCGGCACCGCGTTATCATGCGCGGGATACAGCTATTTATCTGGGGCATATCCACGGTGCTAACGTATTATTGGGATCTGCAACACCTTCTATAGAGAGTTATTATAATGCCCGCGCGGGCAAATACGGCTTGGTAGCGCTCAAGCAGCGTTTCGGCGATGCGAAGCTGCCCGAGATTGTCACCATAAGCATCAGCGAAGAAAGCCGTAAGGGGAACATGTTTTCCTATTTCAGCGATACCTTGCTTAAGGAGATGGAACAGGCATTGGTCCAACAGCGGCAGGTCATTCTATTTCAGAATAGGAGGGGGCATACGCCGCTCCTGCAATGCAAGACCTGCGGATACATTGCCAAATGCATCCATTGCGATGTCAGCCTTACGTATCATAAAAGCAGCGGCAAATTGCATTGCCATTATTGCGGATTTTCGGAAGATCCGATACAGGTATGTCCCGCTTGTGGCGCCACCCATATTGAAAACAAGGGCTTTGGCACGGAGCGGATCGAAGAAGAATTGGGGACCCTGCTGCCCAGCGCTCGGATCGGCCGCCTCGACCTGGATTCGACGCGCGGAAAACATGGCTTTGAAAGTGTGCTGACGGCTTTTGATGAACATCGGTATGACGTACTGGTGGGCACCCAGATGGTAGCCAAGGGACTGGATTTCGGTAAGGTGAGCGTCATCGGTATCATCCATGCAGACGGGTTGATCAATTATCCGGATTTCAGGGCGTATGAGCGGGCTTTTTCGTTACTCGCCCAGGTGAGTGGCCGAGCCGGACGACGCAATGATGGCGGCAAGGTGGTGGTGCAATCTTATACACCCAGCCATCGTGTCATTCAACAAGTGAAAGATAATGATTATGAAGGAATGTTTATGGCGGAAATTGCAGAACGGAAACAGTATGCGTACCCGCCATTTTATCGGCTGTTTAAAATCGATGTCAAACACAAGGAACAGCAAGCGGTACATGACGCAGCGCATCGTCTAGCGGCTACGTTGCAGGAAGGACTGGGACAGCGGGTATATGGACCGGAAGTCCCCTTGGTCGGCCGCGTGCGAAACCATTACATTTATAGCATCCTCCTCAAAATCGAACGCATCGGTGTTAGTGTGGTCAAGGTAAAGGAACTCATAAAAGCGGTGCTGCTGCGCTTCGAAGCGGATAAGCGCAATAAAGGGGTACGCGTGCAAGTTGACGTCGATCCTTATTGATTGATCAAACCAAAACTATATTGGAGCGTGAGCGCGGCTACGGGTGAGAAAAAATACTCCCAACGGTATCGTTTGGTCTGTACAGGGGCACCCGTAAAAGAATCGTCGCTGTAATTGTTTATCTTTTGATAGGTATAGGCAATGTTGAAGTTTGCCTCAGCAGCAACGGCCACGCGGGGAACGATATACAGTTTTGCACCGATGAACGGCGAAAATAACCCAGCATTTTTATGGTCTTCGGCGAATATCGTGGTGTTGCCATAACCCTTCGTGTTTAATTCTTGGATCATAAAGCCCACATCGGCTCCAAAATAGGGTTGGAACCGAGCGTAATTCACGCTTTTCTCCACACCAACTTTCAATGCGGTATTCCGAAATTTTCCGGTGACTTTGGGAAGACATCCGTCACACTCGTTATCAAACGTGATTTCGTTATTAAAATGAGCGGCCTGAAGGCGGTATCCTACCTGATTGTCGTTGATTTTGAATAGAATACCGTTTAAATAAGAGTTTTGAAAAGGCCCTCCCGCTGGTTGGTTGAGCACCTGCGGAAATTGTTCATGGGCGTATGCGCGTATGGCAACCGTATACCAGAAATCGGTGTTGAAATTGTATTGAGCTCGTTTGGGGATGACCGGAGTGGGGTATTTGACAGTATCGATTTTGGTCACTTGTGCGGACAGCTGATGGACCCCGAAACATAAAAACGCAAATAAAAGTAGATACCTCATTTGTAACAACGTTTATACGTGCGAAAATAGTAAATAAAATCATATATCAATGGAAGTGGATTAATTTGTATATCAAACCAAGTTTATCTAAGTTTGACGAGCATGGCATATAAGTTTATTGATAATTATCGCGAGCGGGGCGCGCGCAAACAGTTGGTGGAATTATTGAAGCAGCGGGGTATTGAAGATAAGCGCGTGCTGGCAGCCATTGGCAAGGTACCCCGGCACTTTTTTTTTGATGAGACGTTTTGGAATCAGGCATATAAGGACATTGCTTTTCCCATTGGCGATGGACAGACAATCTCTCAACCGTATACGGTAGCTTACCAAACGGAATTGCTGCACATCAGGCCGGGCGATAAGGTGCTGGAAATCGGTACCGGCTCCGGATACCAGACCTGTATCTTGCTTGAACTGGGAGCCGATGTATATACCATTGAGCGGCAGCATAATCTATATCATCGCACGATTCAAGTATTGCCACATATGGGATACAAACCCCACTTTTTCCTCGGTGATGGGTCTAAGGGCATCCCCGATCACGCCCCTTATGATAAGATTCTGGTGACTGCTGGAGCACCGTTTGTGCCCGAGGTGATGCTCAAGCAACTTCGCGTGGGGGGTGTTTTGGTCATTCCGGTTGGGAACGAAAAAACCCAAAAGATGGTAACCATTCTACGCGTAGGCGAGCAAGAATACGAACGGATCGAGCTGGATACCTTTCGGTTTGTTCCACTCGTGGGTGATCAGGCCTGGTAAACGAATCAGTTGAATAGAAGGTATGTTGGACACCTATCGTAAACATATAGCAGAAACCGATGGACAGCTCATTGCCCTTCGCACATCCATAAACCGCAACTCGCTGCTGCGCTTGGTGGCCATTATCGGCGGCGGAGCCGTGTTGTTCATGGCGGTGCAGTCCGAACGTGTGTGGATGGTTATGGCTTTTTTTCTAGCGGTCATTGTGCTTTTTGCCGGATTGGTCTGGCGGCAAAGCAAATTGGAGGCGCGGAAAGCTGCCTTGGAAGATTTTTTGGCTGTAAACCAGAATGAGCTTGATGTGTTCGACGGAAAGCCGAGTCGATACGACCATGGTGGAGGGTTCTCCAATAGCCGGCATCTCTACAGCGGCGATCTGGACATTTTCGGCGCCTCGTCACTATTCGCGTTGATCAATCGAAGCGCTACGGTACAGGGTAATCGGCTGTTGGCCGAATGGCTATCTTCGGCCGCCGATGCCGCGACCGTTGGGCTGCGGCAACAGGCGGTGAGCGAACTGGCTGGCGAGGTGGACTGGTGCCAACAGGTACAGGCGAAGCTGTGGTTTAATATCCATCGCAAGGATGATTTCAAACAACGATTTGCAGCCTTTCTGAACAAGGGAGAGGCAACCTTTGGCAATGCCCTGCTGCGCGGGTATGTAAAAGTGGCTCCTTGGTTGATGGTATTGGTGATCGGACTGGCCTTTTTCGTGCCGTTTTTTTCCGGCATCGCCATCGCATTGGCATTGATTCATTTGCTGACCGCGATGGGTTTCGGCTATCGGGTCAATCGCGTCGCAGGCCAGGTCGGCCGGGCGGGACAGCTGTTAGGTGCTTTCGCGGTTTCCTTTGCGCTGATCGAAAACCGTCCATGGCAAAGTCAATTGGGTAAGGCATTACAGGCATCATTATCCGCCGAAACGAACGCTAAATCCATTTCAGCCATTTTCGGGGAATTGGCAGCCCTCATCGACCGGCTTGATTACCGGTTGAATATGCTGATTGGAGCTGTGCTCAATATGCTGATGCTTTGGGATTTCAAACAGGTCTTCGCCATCCTGGATTGGCGCAGGCATCACGGTGCGGATATGCTGAAGGCGTTTGACGTCGTCGCCGAAGTGGAGGCACTGATCGGCCTGGCCACGTTGCGGCGCAACCATCCGGGATGGGCGTTTCCTGAGGTGGTCGAATCTGCGGAACCCATTTTACAGGCCAGGGCCATCGCCCATCCACTGATCCCCGCCACGGCTGCGGTAGCCAATGATTACAGCATGGAAAACCACCGTGTGGCCCTTATCACCGGTTCGAATATGGCGGGCAAGAGCACATTCCTTCGCACCGTAGGCAGCAATGCGGTATTGGCGTTTTGTGGGGCACCGGTGTGCGCGGAGGAACTGCGGCTGTCGGTGTTTCATTTGGTCACCTATATGCGCATTGCCGACTCGCTCAGCGAGAGTACTTCTACCTTCAAGGCCGAACTCAATCGGATACAATTGGTGCTACAGACGGTAACAAACCGGCCCAACACCTTTTTTCTGGTCGATGAGATGCTGCGCGGTACCAATTCCATGGATAAATATCTCGGCTCCAAAGCCATCATCAAGCAGTTGATTGCATATGGCGGTGTAGGCATGGTGGCTACGCATGATCTGCAATTGGCCAAGCTGGCTGAGGGGTACCCGGGAGTACTTGCCAACTACCATTTCGACATCCAGGTCACCGGCGGCGAGATGCTATTTGACTATCGGTTGAAGACAGGCGAGTGCACCATTTTCAATGCCTCGTTGCTGTTGAAAAACATCGGCATCGACATTGTAGACTGACTCATCGCTTCATGACGCGGTCCAGTTCACGTTTTGTATCCCTTTCCTTGATGGTCTCCCGTTTGTCGAAGTCTTTTTTGCCCTGCGCCAATGCGATTTCCACTTTGGCAAAGCCCCGCTTACTGATAAAGATGCGCAGGGGGATGATGGTGAAGCCCCGCTCTTCGCTCTTGCCCCTCAATTTTTTAAGCTCTTTTTTATTGAGCAGGAGCTGGCGGTCGCGCTTGGCTTCATGGTTATAAAACGAACCGTGCGAATATTCAGCAATGTGCATATTGCGGATGTAGAGGCCATCGTCAAAGAAGGAGCAGAATGAATCGTTGATATTGGCTTTGCCCTCCCGGATAGACTTGATTTCGGTGCCGAGCAAACCGATACCGGCGATGTAAGTGTCCAATATTTGGTATTCGAAGGACGCCTTTTTATTTTTGATGTTGATGTCTGAGGATAGTGCCATTGGTGGTATTCGTAATGCTTACAGCGATTGTTCGTCTGTTGACAATGGTTTGCAATAGATGTTTTGCGCCACCTTGTCTGATATGTTGATTTTGATGCCTTCTAACTCCAATGCCATGGAATGGTCAAACGCATATTTTGCCAATACAGCGATCTTGCTGTGGATGCCGATCCCGATTTGACTGACATATTGCAGGAATGACGGGGTATTGTCCTTCACTGCCACAATGGTGTATTGTTTGCCTTCATCGGCCTCGGATAGGATGACACGGGCTTCGCTTACGTAGGCACCGTCTGCAGTTGGAATGGCATCGCCATGCGGGTCGAATTGGGGGTAATCGAGGAATTTATCGAGCCGTTCCACCAATTTTTCGGATTTGATGTGCTCCAGCTGCTCGGCAACATCATGTACCTCATCCCAACTGAAGCCCAGCTTATCGAAAAGGAAAGTCTCCCAAAGCCGGTGTTTGCGTACGATGGCGACAGCCACGTCGCGCCCTTTGTCCGTAAGCGATATTTTTCCGTACCGTTCGTAGTTGACCAGCTGTTTTTCTTTCAATTTCTTGAGCATGTCCGTGGCCGTGGCCGGACGTACATTGAGTTTGCCCGCCAGCTGGTTGGTGCCGGCTTCACCGGCGCGGCCTTGCTCACCGGTAATACGAAGCAGTGCTTTCAAGTAATTCTCCTCGGTATCGGATACCATAACCGCAAACTTAGACAACTTGCAGTTCATATGCAAGCAAGTTGTCGTTCTCTCCTTAAACCCAAAAAGGCACCTGTTCGAGGTGCCTTTTTATCCATCAGTAAAAATGTGCTAATCTATGCTTTTACGGCCAACTCTTCCGCCATGGCTTTGCCGATTTCAGCCGGAGACTCGACTACGCGGATGCCGCATTCGCGCATGATTTTCATCTTAGCCGCTGCAGTGTCGTCTGCGCCGCCAACGATGGCTCCGGCATGACCCATGCGACGTCCCGGAGGCGCGGTCTGTCCAGCAATAAAGCCTACAACGGGTTTGGTGCCATGTTCCTTGATCCAATTGGCAGCCTCCGCTTCCATGCCTCCGCCGATCTCGCCGATGACAATGATGCCTTCCGTCTCGGGATCATTCATCAGCAATTCCACGGCTTCTTTGGTGGTAGTGCCGATAATCGGGTCGCCGCCGATACCGATGGCGGTGGTGATGCCCAATCCCGCTTTGACCGTTTGGTCCACCGCTTCATACGTGAGCGTGCCCGATTTGGATACAATGCCCACTGTGCCTTTTTTGAAAATAAAACCGGGCATGATCCCGATTTTGGCTTCATCGGCGGTGATGACGCCGGGACAGTTCGGTCCGATAAGCCGTGAGTTTTTGTCGCTTAGGTATGACTTCACCTGGATCATATCCTTGGTGGGGATCCCTTCGGTAATGCACACAATGACCCCGATACCAGCTGCTGCCGCTTCCATGATGGCGTCTGCGGCAAAGGCCGGCGGAACGAAAATGATGGAGACATTGGCCCCGGTTTTGTCAACGGCTTCCTGCACCGTATTGAATACCGGACGATCCAGGTGTGCCTGACCGCCCTTACCAGGTGTCACACCACCGACTACATTGGTGCCATATTCAATCATTTGCGATGCATGATAGGTGCCCTCGTTGCCGGTGAAGCCTTGTACGATTACTTTTGAATCCTTATTTACTAATACGCTCATTGTTCTGGTTTTTTGCACCGCAAACATAGATAAAATTGCATTTATATGCAAATTTATCGGTCTCTCATCAACCGCTAAAGGACAGCTGGTGCAGACGAAACTTAAGGCTTTGAGACGAAAAGTGAACGCATTTTGAACAAGACTAAACGCCTCGCGTATGGTGGAGGCGTAGCTTGGCGTAAATGTCCCACAGCACGATGCCCACGGACACTGCGATATTGAGGGAATGCTTGGTGCCTGATTGCGGAATTTCGATGCAGCCATCTACAACTTCCATGACCTTTTCGGCCACACCGTGTACTTCATTGCCGAATACAAGCGCGTATTTTTCGGTTAGAACCGGTGCAAATTGCTGGAGCGGGATGCTGCCCTTGGCCTGCTCTACCGCCAGGATGCGATAACCCGCCTCACGGAGCTGCTTGATGGCATGCAGGGTGTCGTTAGCATGGTCCCACGCTACGGACTGTGTGGCACCAAGGGCGGTCTTTTCGATTTCCCGGTGGGGTGGGGTGCCCGTGATGCCGCATAGGATCAGTCGCTCAAGGGCGAAGGCATCCGCCGTCCGGAAAGCGGAACCGACGTTATGCATGCTCCGTACATTGTCGAGCACCAACACCACCGGTAGTTTTTCCTGCGCTTTAAAATCTGCTACGGATGGCCGCTGCAGTTGCTCCATGGATAACTTTACGTGCATAGGACAAAGGTAGCGATCGCAATTTGAAATTTTGTGCGATTTGTTTTGAATATTGAAAAGAAGGTGGTAACTTTGCGGTCTGAAAAATATAGAAGGAAAAAATAGCTAAAGTAGATGGCAAATCATAAATCAGCATTAAAAAGAATTCGCTCCAACGCTGCGAAGCGTCTGAGGAACCGTTACCAAGCGAAAACAACGCGTAACGCAATTAAGAAATTAAGGACGACAACCAACGCAGAAGAGGCAAAAACCCTGTTGCCGCGGGTGATTTCCATGCTCGACCGTTTGGCTAAGAAAAGTGTCATCCATAAAAACAAAGCTTCTAACAACAAGTCGAAGCTGACCAAATTAGTGAATAGCTTGTCATAATACTACAGATACAATACATGAAAAAACCGCCTTGGCTCCAAGGCGGTTTTTTTGTATCTGGTCGATTACCAACCACCCGTCAGCAATCACCAATCACCAATCACCAATCACTCACCTCCGCTAACCTGCTCGAGCACCTGCCTCAATTTGGCTTGGTCATGCATGTACGGCTCCAGATCCAGCAACTCTACCTTTCGGAAATCAATGGGATGGCTTTCGCTCTGCAATGAAATGTATCCGCTTTTGAGCGGTTTCCCATCCTGTTTTACAGCAGGGTCGTAATTGGACACATTTCCACCGCCGATCTGCGGCTTATAATAGGTGAGTACCGTATCGCCTTCCAAGATATGGTGCACCACCGAGTCTGCCAGCACCAGAAATTCGGCCGTGACCCATTGATCCCCATGATACGTTTTCGAATTGGAGTTGATGCAGTGAGGCGTGAACAATTCACCGTCCACTTCCATGAACACATTGGTGCCTGGTGTACACAGGTTGCTGGTCGTCCGCTCGTTGGTGCCGTCCCCGCCAAGTAGCTGACCTTCGATGGAAATCGGGAAGTCCTGGTCCTTCAACATGGTTTTAGGGTCCTGCCCGTGCAGCATCGCCCCGCTGTTGCGCCATGCCCATCCTTCCCCGGCAGGTGCCTGCTCGCCGACAAAGCGATATTCTACCCGGAGGAGGTACGCCGAATAAGGCGTGTTGTAATGAATGTGGCCGTATTGGAAATCAAAGTCGGTATAACCGTCATACCGCACCTTTAACAGGCTATCCTCCACCCGGAAGGTATTGGCATAGTTTTCACCCACCTCGTGTTTAGCAATCTTTACGGTCCAGTCATTGAGGTCCTTTCCGTTAAAGAGCTGTATCCATTCCGGGCGGTCGGTCGTGTCGGTACACATGGCAATTGCAGAGGCCACTGTCGCCGCGATGATAAGGGTTGCTTTCATTTATTTATAGTTAACGTTCGTTCGAGGTGATGAAGATAATCATAATTTACTTGTCCCACAATCCGCGGTGCTTGATATATTCACTGGGTCTTACGCCCACTATTTTGGTGAAGGTGTTGCTGAATGTGGGCAAGCTGCTGTATCCTACTTTTGAAGCCACTTCGTTTATACTGAGTTTGTCATCAAGCAGCAGTTTCAGGCCTTTCAACATCCGCAGAATGGTAAAGTACTGGATAAAAGACATGTCAAGCTCTTTTTGGAAGAGACGGGCCAAGGTACGTTCGCTGATCCCGAAATGGTCGGCCACCTGCTTAAACCCGATATTATTCCCCACGCGTTTATCCAGATACTCGACGATTTTCACGAGCCGTGCATCGTCCGGATAGGGCAACGCTAGCGGCAGTGCTCCCCTGCTGAGTTCCGGTAATAACATTTTGAAGGCTTTAGCGATACTATACCGGTTTTCTTCCTCCGGCCGGATATTGCCGTTCCATCGATTGGTAAACATCATCAATTCCATCAGCAGGTCACTTACCGGATAGATTGCCGTTTGCGCGAAGAAGGGGTCGTCACATAACGTTACCGGAAAATACAGATTGCGCATGATCACTTCTGGCGAACTGGGATGGATGCTGTGCCGTACACCTGCCGGAATCCAGATATAATGCCGCGCAGGTAAGAAGTACGAGTGCTCCAGCGTATTGAGGTACACGACCCCGCCTTCCGTGTAGAGAAATTGGCCTTTCTTGTGCTCATGCTCTGGAATAAATTTTTCGCCCATCACCGCATGATGGCAATAAATGGTATCCGGATACCGGTCAACTTCTGTAATGTAATACCTATTTACGTAGCTTTGCATTCCGTTATGCACCGTTCATAATGGCGAAAATAAAAAGAAAAAGCAATTAGTTGTCTAAATTGAATAAATTAATGACCTGATGCAATAAGTGTCGACCTGCTTACTTCACCAGTGGGATACGGCCATATCTCCGTTTCCGGAGGTATTGCTGCGCCAATCCGAACGAAAGCAAGACGATAAGCGGAACGGCTACATTGAACAGTTGCCAATAGATGCGTTCCTCTTTCACCTTAATGGGATTCAGCAAGCGTAGTTTGACTTCTTTTTCGCGCAGTGCGATGATACCCGTATCATCCGCAAGGTAGTCTATGGCATTAAGCAGGAAGGATTTGTTTCCATATTGCTGCCCCGTATATCGGTCCCAGCCCAATGGATAAGGCGATCCGTCTGTGGGGTTGACTTCCCCTTTGAATACATCGCCGTCGGCGATGGCGATCATCTTAGCGGGTTTCCCCGATTCGGGCACGGCTACTGCGGCATCGACTCCCTGCGGTACCGGCCGATTGGCAAATACCGAGGTGAATTTACCTTCCAGCAAGGCCGCAACAGGATAGGGTTGGTTCTTAAATTGTGCCGGATCGGGTTCCTCTTCCACCAGCTGCAGGGAGATAGTAGCAGGGATATTGAGCAACCTGGAGAATGGTGATGAATGGAGGATGATCTCCTTGCGTACGCCAGGCGCCGCTACCGTATCCAGCGTGCCGGCAAATTCACTGCGGATGCCATCCAGGTTTTTGAGTATCGGATGGGCGGTCATGGGCACAAAAATCGGGTAAAAAAGCCAAGGTGCTAACTCGATCTGCGCCTGGTTACCCATGTTCCCCACCGTCAACGGAATTTGTCCGCAGTTCATATCGGCAATCAGCTTGTAGTTGAACCGTATGCCATAGGTAAATAGCATATCATCAAGGTTGAGCCGCCTTGCCACCACGGTTTGGTCGCCCGTGGCGCGTAAACTATCTAAGTCGGCATCGACCTGATCAATCGCCCACAATACGCTTCCGCCGTTCATCACGTATTGATTGATCTTATATTTTTCAGCTTCGGTAAACGGCTGGATCGGCTTAGCGATGACGAGCGCGTCCAGCTGGCTGAGCCCTTCGGGGTTGATGCTATCGAGGTTTACAAATCCGACCTGATAGCCGTTCATCAGGCTTTGCGTAGCGTCGTAGAGCTGCAGGTTGTCCAGTTCGCCATGACCTTCCGTAAAACCCACCAGCGGTCGGCCTCCGGATGTAACCTTACGAAGGGCCGATATCAGGGCATATTCTAGGTTTTGCACGGAGTTGTTCAATACGTCTTCAGGAGATGCTCCCATGCGGTTTTGCAAAAGGGTCACCGGTATCTCCTCTTCACCGAAGGTGACCAGCGCTGCCGGGAACACCAGTTGCTGGGTAAGTCCGGTCTCCGTGCGGACATTCAGATTGGTCGGGTGTACGCCCCGCTCGGCCAGCGCTTCGGTAGTTTCCTGTTGCTGTGAGGGATCGCCGTCCATCGGATTGATGACGCGGAAGGTCAACTTGCCGGCCGAATATGCCTTTAGGTCGCTTAAGAGATCGGTTGTTGCCCTTTTCAGCCGCGTGAAACCCGCCGGGAGTTTACCATCGAGCAGGACGGTGATGTGCACGCCCTCCGGGAGGGTGCTCATCGTGCGTTTCGCTAGAGGGGACAGTGTAAAGCGCTTTTCAGCCGTAAAATCAATTCGGCCAAAGTAGTAGGAAGCCAAGGAGTTCGCCAGTAGTATGACGATCATCCCACCCAGGCCTCGCCACCATAGCTGCCTGCTATTTTTTCGATACCTCGTCACCAACAGGCGGGCGGCACAGAGGAACAACGCTGTAATACTGAGGAAATAGAGGAGATCACGCGTATCCAACACCCCCCGGCTGACAGCCTCATAATGGGATTGCACGCCGAGTAAGGATACCGTATATGCATACGCCGAAATAAGCGACAAGCCGCTTAATGCATCAAACGCATAAAAAAGCAAGAAACACAGGAGCAGCGCGATCAGGAATGCCACGATGGGGTTTTTGCTTAGTGCCGAAGCAAATATGCCGACCGCGGTGAACGCCAATCCCAGTAGCAACAATCCTACATACGAGCCGATCACCGCTCCGGTATCCACGTTGCCTACAGGTTGGGCCAGGCAATACAGCGAATAGCTGTAGATCAGTGTCGGTAACAGCGCCAGTACAACAATGGTGACGCTACCCAGGTATTTGCCCAGTATGATGTGCCACATGGACAGCGGCCGGGTAAGCAACAGCTCCCAAGTGCCCTCGTTTTTTTCGCCCGCGATGCTCCGCATCGTAATGGCCGGAATGAGCAGCATGAAAAGGTACGGGCTGAGCTGAAAGAATGTTTCGAGCGATGCGTAACCGTTGGAGAGGATACTCGTGTCCGGAAATACCCACAGGAGCAGGCCGGTGACCGATAGAAACAAGCCAATGGCCAGATAGCCGGTCAGCGAATTGAAATATGCAGCGATTTCTTTTTTGTAGATGCTCAGCAATTGTTTGGTGCTTTAACGCTCCGAAAATAGCAAAACTTATTGGCATCTTTGGCAGGTCATTAAGCAAGTAACATTTTACGCTATCGCTGCCGGCGTCAAGCCGCAGGCTATTTCTTTTTCTCAGCTAAATCGGCGCGGACTTTCCGAATGAAGTCCAAAGAAACGGAAGCCAACTCCGCGATTTTGGCATCATTAAAATCAGTGTTGAACAGTAGGTTTTTTACAAAATGAAAACTGGCTTCTTCTTTTGCTTCTCTCCTTACGGAATCAAACGCATTCTGCGTATCCCATTTGGCTTTTAAACTTGCTTGGTATGCCATACGTTCCTCCTTCCTTAGTTTTGCTACTTCCGATATCTTGAAGATAAGCTGGAACACCCGCTTGTCCAAAAAGGTCGGAATCTTGTCAAGGGTGCTCATGTGCTTCAACAGATACATCCACTTATCCATATCGCTTAGCAAAGCCTCACCCGTCTTTACAAAATTAACGATTTCCAAAAACTTAAAGCCCAATTTATCATAGAATAATTTTCCAGAAGTCTTTTCCATCAACGCAATATCATGAAAATAACGCTCCTGCTCATCGGTATCCATACTGAATTCCAAGATGCCGATAAGGTAGACTTCCGGTAGTTGGTAATCATTTGACTCACGTCCCCTGTGCAGGAGTCGCTGGATGAGCCGTGATACGTAGAACAGCGCCCTGTCCTTGAAGAAATCCTGCCGGATACGTTGCATCTCCACAATGAAATACTCTCCGTTATCACCACGGCAATGCAAATCGAAAATGACACGTTTGTCTTCTCCGTTATCACCATCATATTGATTAGGTGCGTATTCAAGTTCGGTAATATGCTTTTCTCCCTGAAATAAGTCATTGAGAAACTCGATCAGGATGTCTTTGTTGGGCTCCTGCCCAAAGAGGTGGCGAAAGCCCCAATCGGTAAGAGGGTCTATGAATTTTCCCAGGGTAGGTTGCTGTAATTTGGTCATGAAGCAAATATAAGTTTTTGCCTACAAAAAAACTAAATAACTTAGTTTTTTTGTAGGCAAAAAAGGTGTAAACACAGGAAGGCGACTGGGCACCCGTTGCAGAGTGCCTATAGGCGCTGACAATTGGACCACAAAAAGTACTTAAAATCGGTAGCAGTTGTTTATGGAATTGCCAAAAATGTACGGGTAGGGTTTAGGGCACATTACTTTCATAAAAACACCTTTTTACAAAAAAACACCGGACCAATCTGGCCGGTGTTTTGATCCTTCGATAGGGTTTATGCGCACTAACGCTGCCCTGGCAAATACACCTGGAAGCCAAGCGCTACTCCTAAGCCGCTTTGTCCGGTCGATCCGGAAACGGTGGCTTTGCTGTAATTATAACCCGCGGTGACCTCCAGCGCTACACTACTGGTGACAAAATGCGCATAACCGACATTGGCACCCAGCGCCAGTGAAGCACCGGAACCTGGAGAACTGCCTGAAATGCCCACATCACCCTGGGCAAAAAATCGGCCGGTCGCACTTGAACCTTGGGGGAAGTAGTAGCGGACAAATGGTGAAACACCGTATCCCCAAACGTCGTCGTCATCAGGCACGGTCGCCAGCGAACCCACCAATCCGAGACCGATGGCCACGCCATCCGAAATAAAGTAGCCGGCGCGGGGATTTATACTGATATTGAAATTCTCACCCTCAAAACTGTAGCCCAAGCTACCCAAGCTGCCGCCGACGATCCAATTGCCCTTTTGCACGGGTGTGATCCCGACGCTTTCCGAGGTCTGGGGTTTATTGATATCCTGTGCGTTTGCAACGAAGATACCAGCTGAAAATAAGACAGAAAATAAAAATACGCTTTTCATGGTTTTTCGTTTAATTAATGATCAATTAATACAACTATTTATCTGATAAAACACAAAAGGTTTCATATTGTTTAAAAATAGCAATAAAGGGCACCTAACCGCTGGTGGTCAATCGGATAAATAGCGACTCCAAGGTTTTATCGGGATATCGGACAGGAAGCTCATTCAATGGAAAGTCAGCGACGATTTTACCTTTGTTGATCATGATCACGTCGTCGCAGATCGCTTCGACCTCTTGCATGATGTGGGTCGAGAACAACAGCGTCTTTTCCCTGCCCAGCTGTTTGATAAGGGCACGGATATCCTGCAGTTGATTGGGGTCTAAGCCGGATGTCGGTTCATCGAGGATCAGTATCGCCGGATCGTGTAAGATGGCTTGCGCCAAGCCGACACGCTGCCGGTAGCCCTTGGATAATTGGCTGATCTTTTTGTGTTGTTCGGCAGTCAGACCGGTTAGGGCAATGACTTCGGCTATCCGCTTATGCTTATTGGCTATGTGGTGTATCCCTGCAATAAAAGCCAGCGTTTCATGTACATACATATCCAAGTAAAGCGGGTTGTTTTCGGGCAGATAGCCGATGCGCCGCCGTGCCGCGAGGCTATCCTGCTTCACGTCGACGTTGAATATGGAAACCCTGCCGGCTGTGGGTTCGAGGCTGCCGCAGAGGATCTTCATGACGGTTGATTTACCCGCACCGTTCGGACCGAGAAAACCCAATATCCTTCCGGGTTTGGCCGAGAACGAAATGTCTCTCACCGCCGGTTGGGTGCCGTATGATTTGTGCAGATCAGCTACTTCGATGGACATGGTGCAGTTAATGGATGAACGCCGATGTTAATTTATGGGTATTGCGATATGCTGCCAATGCTTTTCCTGCCTCAACGGGTCGATCGGTGGACAGAATGTCCGCTCCGCGTTCGACCAATGCGGTGTACAGGGCTCCGCCTCTTGTGGCCGCTTGTTTATCCAAGTTGCCGATGGTGCCCAATATACACAGTATGCCATGGTCATGAAGCATTTCGTATACCTGTTTATTGGGTTCGCGCGTTCCCACGAAGGCAACCAGCCGATTGTCGGGAATGTTGCGGTCATTCAGCCTGAGCAGGTCGCTTGCCGATCCGATAGACGCCGATATCATCAGGCTCGGCGCCAATTGGTGTACTGCCGCCGCCTGATCGGCGCTATAGGTGATGATCACGCTGCAGGCATCAGCCTTATTGCGCCGGATGGCGCGCACCACGGCCGCGTACGGCACGCCGCGTTTAACGTCGATCGTGAAAATTACATTGCCTACTCCCCATTGCAGCGCTTCGTCGAGCGTCGGTATGCGGTAGGCCGTCACACGGCCTTCGGGGTCCTTCAGCCGTAGTTTTTTCAAGGCTGCAAGGTCAAACTCGTGGAGCCTCCCCGAGCCGTTAGTGGTGCGTTCAAGGGTCTCATCATGCATCAGCACCAGCACCGAGTCTTGAGTCATGCGAACATCGCACTCAATGATAATGGGTTGCTGGCGGAAGCTATTTTCAAACGTTTCAATCGCATTCTCCGGAAATCCTGTGGTGGGACCTCCGCGGTGTGCGCTGACCAGCGGGTAGCGTTTTTCGTCATAGGTCAGGAACCGGTATAAATCATCGACGGATGAAAGACTGATGTTATGGGATGAATAACGGAACTCGCCACCGCCGATGTTGGAAGGTAGGCAGGAGGCGAAGAGGATAGCAGTAACAATGAGTATAGCGAATGAGATAAAACGCTGATTCATAAAAGGATGTTAGCTAAATGGTAAACTTGGTATAAAGATAACGATTTTTATGTAAAATCCTATCCTAGGAGGTGTGCCAATTTGTTCAAATCCAATGTAAGCTGGTTGACGACGTGCTGAGCCTGCTGATAATACGGTTCCCGTTCGGCCAGTTTCGTGGTGATGTAATCCAACAGCTCTTCGCCGGATAGCCCCCTAAGCGCCGGCCGCGATGCGATATCGGTCTGCATCAGCCTGTCCCATAAGGCTTTTGGGGGGAGTTGGAAATAAATGGTCACGCCCGTTTTATTCATCCACGACATGTTGTCGACATAGCAGGGTGTGCCGCCTCCCGTCGAGACGACAGCAGGCCGGTCCAGCGGCAGTTGCTTCAACACCCGGCGCTCCAGTTTACGAAAAGACGCTTCACCATGTAGTCGAAAATAATCCGCAATGGAGGTGCCAGCCTCTTTCTCGATTTCTTCGTCTAAGTCGATAAATACCCGGTCGGTTTTGTTGGCCAGCTTCCGCCCCCATGTGGTCTTACCGCTTCCCATGAAACCGACCAAGAACGTGATTTTTGAATGGGTCATCTGATGGGTATTTACCATGCTGTCCAGCTATTGGGCGTTACTGAAATATTGGCTATCCAAGTCATCGAAGGTAGGCAGCGTATTGTAGTGCCACTTGTCGATGACCGTACCGTTTTGCATCAGCAAGACACCCGGATTGGCCCTCACCATGCTCTTCAGCGGTACGGCGTCGGCATAGTATATTTCCGTAAGCAGGTCCAGCTGGTCGCTGATGCGTTCGGCGTCCTGGGTGCTGCTCGCGGTGAGCAGTACTGTCCGGACATTATAGGCTTCTGCCGCATTCATCACCAGCGCGTTGATCCGCTGCAGGGCTTCAAGATCGGTTTTGGTGAGATCCCAGGCAACCACCACGATATTGTAATAAGGATTTTCGATGATCTCCTGTGTGAAGTCTTCGCCGTTGGCATCGGTGATCAGCAAATCCGGTATGGGTATTTGATATCCCTTTTTGACCAGTCTGCTTTCGGGGTCGCCGATGATTTCCCATTGCTCGTCTGTCCACAGTTCTTCTGCAAGATAGACACTGTCTGACACTTTTTTTTCCTCGCCCGATGTTTTATGTTTCAGGGTATAGATCACTTCATATTGATCACCTTCCGCACCTTCGGGCAGCGTCATCAACGCGGGGAGGCTATTCCCTTTCTTATACGGCAGGAAGTCAATGAAGGGCAGGAAATTGACGGTATACACGCCTATCCCCAACGACACGATGATGAGCGCCACGGTGATGATGGATTGGGTATAGCGGTCGGCAATAATCGGCGTAATGTACTTTCTGTTGATGAAAATAATCAGGATGAGCACCAGCAACACGAGGTCCTTGCCGAAGGATTGCCAAGGGGTAAGCGGTATCGCATCGCCGAAGCAACCGCAGGAGGTGACGACCTCAAAAAAGGCCGAATAAAAGGTGAGGAAGGTGAAAAATAGGATCAATAGCAAGAGTCCCCAAGCGACTTTCCTTCCCCAAAACCCGAGCAGTAGCAACGCTCCGAGCAGGATTTCAAGGCCGCATATTACCACCGCGATGGCTGTTGCATAATCATTGAGAAAATGCATGCCGAAAACATGGAAATATTCTTCCAGTTTGTAGCCGAACCCCACGGGGTCGTTTGCTTTGATCAATCCGGAGAAAATGAACAACAACCCGATGACGATGCGGGAAAACGCCAGGAGGTAGTGGGTACGGGGTTGATTAGTCGTGGTCTGCATAATGGTCTATATGTTATCGCTGCCGATGTCCAGTTTGATAAGCGCGAATACCGCGTAGTTGAGCATGTCCTGGTAATTGGCTTTCACTCCTTCCGAAACAAGGGTTTGGCCCCGGTTGTCCTCGATTTGTTTAACGCGATATATCTTCATCAGAATCAGGTCCGTCAACGAAGTCAGGCGCATATCCCGCCAGGCCTCGCCGTAGTCATGGTTTTTGGCAAACATCAGTTCTTTCGTTTCTCGGATGGCCTGCTCGTATTTTTCAATGATCGTTTCGGTCGATAGGTTTTCATGTCCGTGCGCGCCCAGTTCCAGTTGCATGATGCCCATCACGCAATAATTGACAATGGCCAGGTATTCGTCGCTGATTTCTTCGCCCACTTTGGACACTTTCTTTTCTTCGAGCGTTCGGATGCGCTGGGCTTTGATATACAGCTGGTCGGTGATGGAGGGCGGACGCATGATGCGCCACGCGGTGCCATAGTCGGCGTTTTTTTTGGTAAATAGCTGCTGGCAATGCTTGATGACGCGGTCGTATTGTGCTGATGTATCCATGGTAGGGCAAAGATAAGGATTAGATGTGAGACAGGAGACATTAGACATTAGACATTAGACACTAGACACTAGACACTAGACATCAGACATTAGACATCAGACAATAGACTATTTAAAAAATATATGGATATTTGGGGGTGGATCAATCAATAATACGGACGGTGCGGGTGACACGGTATGTGACGCCGCTGCGGGAGGGTGGGTCGTTGCCGGCGATCGCTGAGGCGGATGACGGATTTCTATATGCGCTCAAATTCCGCGGGGCAGGGCAGGGGAGCAAGGCCCTGATTGCCGAGCTCATCGGCGGGGAGATCGCCCGCGCGCTTGGCTTCAGGGTGCCCGAAATTGTGTTTGCCAGCCTCGACGAAGCCTTCGGGCGCACGGAGCCGGACGAGGAGATACAGGACCTGCTCCGCGCCAGTACGGGACTCAACCTGGCGTTGCATTACCTTTCAGGTGCTATTACGTTTGACCCAGTGGTTACCGCATTGGATGCGGCGTTGGCGTCCCGCATCGTGTGGTTGGATTGCCTGCTCACCAATGTAGACCGGACGGCTAAGAATACCAATATGCTCATGTGGCATAAGGAGCTCTGGCTGATCGACCATGGTGCTTCGCTTTATTTTCATCATTCCTGGGACAATTGGCAGGAGCAGGCCGTCAGGCCCTTCGTACAGGTGAAAGACCATGTATTGCTGCCTCGGGCGTCTCAGTTGGAGGAAGTCGGAGCCGAATTGAAAGCTAAACTCACGAAGCCGTTCATCCGGCACATTGTACAGTTGGTGCCGGATGAATGGTTGACCGACGGGGAGGGACGGAGCGCGGAAGAAGCGAGGGAAGTGTATACGCAGTTTTTGGAAATGCGGGTGGCCGCATCGGATAGTTTTGTTAACCAAGCGCAAGATGCAAGGAAACGAGTTGTTTGAATACGCGGTCATTCGTTTGGTGCCGAGGATGGAGCGCGAAGAGTTCCTCAATGTCGGTTTGGTGCTGTATTGCCGTGGACAACGCTTTTTGGCCATGCGGTTTACGTTGGATACACCTAAGTTGCAGGCGTTTTGCGCTTCATGTGAGTCTTCGGAGCTTGCGGCGTATCTCCACGCCTTCGAGTTGATTTGCAAGGGAGATCCGCGAGGCGGTCCCATTGCGCTGTTGCCGGTGGCCGAACGCTTTCGCTGGCTGACGGCCAAGCGAAGTACGGTGATACAGACCTCGGCCGTGCATCCGGGCTTATGTGCGGATGCGGAGGCTGCCTTGGATCGTTTACACGCGGAGTTGGTACTGTAGCGGTTTTGTAATAATTGAACGATATAGTTGGCTACCTGCAAATAATTTGCGTCCTTCGTTGTGTAAACGAAAATTGTCAGCAATGAATGAGGAGTTTTTCGAGCAGCTTCATGACAAACAAAAGGAAATAGCGGACGTACCCCCCAACGGTGCCGTCGCCGGCTGGGCACTGGATTTGTTGGATCTGCTGTTTCCCGAAAGGCAGACGCACCCCAACCGCACGGTGGAAGAACTGAAAACCCAATATGCCCAGTGCGAACGGGCACTCCTAAATATCCTCAACCGGACTACCGCTTGTGGCGACTGTAACCAAGCATCGGTAGCAAAGCAGTTTTTCCAGGCGCTTCCGGAGTTGCGCCGCATCATGTATACCGATGCCGCGGCCATTTACGAAGGAGACCCAGCGGCAACGAGCGAGTTTGAGGTGATACGCACATACCCTGGTTTTTTAGCGATCGTTTTATACCGGTTAGCCCATGCATTGATGCGCTTGGAGGTGCCCATATTGCCGCGGATTCTGACGGAGTACGGCCATTCGCAGACCGGTATCGACATCCATCCCGCGGCGGTGATCGGCGAGCATTTCTGCATCGACCACGGTACGGGTGTGGTGGTCGGCGAAACGGCGATCATCGGAAACCAGGTCAAGATCTACCAGGGAGTGACCTTGGGCGCGATGAGTGTGGAGAAGATCTTGGCCAATACCAAACGCCACCCCACCATCGAAGACCGTGTCATCATTTATGCCGGGGCGACGATTTTGGGAGGCGATACGGTCATCGGTCACGATAGCGTGATTGGGGGTAATGTGTGGCTGACATCAAGCATCCAGCCGTATTCGATGGTATACCACCAGTCCACCGTGAAAATCGTGGATTCCAAAGCAACACATTAGGTTATGCAGACACTGATTGATTGTGTGGGGAATACCCCATTGGTGGCCATTCAACGCCTGAATCCCAATCCGGCGGTTACGATTTATGCCAAGTTGGAAGGTAATAATCCAGGGGGCAGCGTGAAGGATAGGGCGGCGCTCAATATGATCCGCAGTGCCGTGGAGCGGGGCGATATCAAACCCGGCGTGCGGTTGATCGAGGCGACAAGCGGAAATACGGGGATTGCCTTAGCCATGATCGCCCGTATCTACGGGCTGGACATCGAATTGGTGATGCCCTCCAATTCAACCCGGGAGCGTACGCTGACCATGGAAGCGTACGGCGCGCAGGTGACCCTGTTGGAGTCCATCGAGGCTTGCCGTGATTATGCCGAGGAAAAAGGCAATCAACCCGGTTATTTTTTGCTCAACCAGTTCGCCAATCCGGATAATTACCTGGCGCATTATAAGACGACGGGACCGGAGATCTGGCGCGATACCCAAGGGCAGATCACGCACTTCCTCAGCGCCATGGGTACTACCGGCAGCATCATGGGAAATTCCATGTTTTTGAAGGAACAAAATCCGGCTATACAGGTCATTGGATGCCAGCCTACGGAGGAGTCGTCCATCCCGGGTATCCGGCGGTGGCCCGAGGCGTACCTGCCTAAGATCTATGATCCGGCCAGGGTAGATCAGGTAATGGACGTTTCGCAGGCGGAAGCCACGGATATGGCCCGGCGATTGGCCAAGGTAGAGGGAGTATTTGCAGGCATGAGCACCGGCGGTGCCATGGCGTGCGCCGCGCGCTTGGCAAAGAAGTTGGATAAAGGCACCATTGTATTTATTGCCTGTGATCGGGGTGACCGCTACCTGTCGAGCGATTTATTTGGGTAGTCAGGAGCCGAACTTGTTTTTCAGCGCGGCCAGCATGGAGGTCATGTCCGCTTCTTTTCTTTTGGGCTTTTCGGCATTCGTTGCCGGATCCTTTCGCCGCTGTGGGGTGGGCTGTTCGGCTGTTTTCATCGAGAGGCTGATCCGGTTGCGCTTTGGGTCTACCTCGGTCACCGTTACCATTACTTTTTGCTGTACTTTTACCACTTCATTCGGATCGTTGATGTACCGGTTGGCCAGCTGGCTTAGGTGCACCAGGCCATCCTGATGTACACCGATGTCTACAAATGCTCCGAAATTGGTGATGTTGGTCACGATACCGGGTAGGCGCATGCCCACCCGTAAGTCGGCAACGCTGTTGACACCTTCGGCAAACGAAAATTGTTCGAATTGTTCGCGTGGATCGCGCCCCGGCTTAGCCAATTCGGCAAGAATGTCCTGCAGGGTGGGCATTCCCACGGCACTGCTCACATATTGTTTCAGGTCGATGCGTTTGCGCAACTGCTCATCGCGCAGCAGGTCGGCCACGCCGCAACCGAGGTCGGCGGCCATCTGTTCGACCAAGGCATAGCGTTCGGGATGTACCGCACTGGCATCGAGTGGATGATCGGCGTTTCGTATCCGCAGGAATCCAGCCGCCTGTTCGAATGCTTTTTCGCCCAAACGGGGTACCCTTTTCAGCGACTCGCGATTGCGGAAAGCGCCCTGCGTATTGCGGTAATTGACAATTTGTTGGGCCAGCGACGGCCCCAATCCCGAAATATAGGATAAGATTTGCTTCGATGCGGTATTCAGTTCTACACCCACCGCATTGACGCAGCTGATGACGGTGTCATCCAATGCTGTTTGGAGTTTGGTTTGATCCACGTCATGCTGGTATTGACCGACGCCAATGGATTTGGGATCGAGCTTCACCAATTCGGCCAGCGGATCCATCAGTCGGCGCCCGATGGATACTGCACCCCTTACGGTCACGTCATGATCAGGAAATTCCTCACGAGCCGCTTCTGAGGCCGAATAGATGGAGGCCCCGCTTTCATTGACCATAACAATGCTCACGTCGGGAAGTGATAGTTTGCGTACGAAATCTTCCGTTTCCCTTCCTGCGGTGCCGTTGCCGATGGCGATCGCCTGTACCCGGTGCTTGTCTGCCAAAAGGCGGAGGGCTATGGCCGCTTCTGCTGCCTTGGCCGCACCGGTATGGGGGAATATCGCCGTATTTTCCAGCAGTGTTCCCTGTTCATCGAGGCATACGGTCTTGCAGCCGGTGCGGAAACCGGGATCGATGGCCATCACCCGTTGTTGGCCGAGCGGTGCGGCGAGCAGCAGCTGACGGGCGTTTTCTGCAAAGACCCGTATGGCTTCCTCGTCGGCACGCTGCCGGGTAAGCATCCGGAGTTCGGTTTCCATAGAAGGCTTCAGCAGCCGTTTATAGCCATCGAGCATCGCCATGCGTACCTGCGTACTGGCTTCGTCGGCACCCTTCACGTATGCGTGGTCCAATAAGGGCAAGACCTCGCCTTCAGGCACGTCGATATCCAGGTACAGCAGTTCTTCTTTTTCGCCGCGGCGCATGGCCAGTACACGGTGGGAGGGAGCTGTCTTCAAAGGCTCCGACCACTCGTAGTAGTCTTGGTATTTGAGTGCCGCCTCTTCCTTGCCGGGAATCACCCGGGATACGAAGGTCCCCTTTTCCAAAAATACTTGGCGGGTTTTCGCCCGCACGGAGGCGTCTTCTGCGATGATTTCCGCAATGATGTCGCGTGCGCCGGCGAGGGCTTCCTCCACATCAGTGATGCCGTTATCCGCACCTACAAAGGTTTGTGCAGCGCTGTGTACGTCTGTGCCGTCTTGAGCCAGGATCAATTCAGCAAGCGGTTCGAGTCCCTTCTCGCGGGCTGCGCTCGCGCGGGTTTTACGCTTGGGCTTGTACGGGAGGTATAGGTCTTCGAGGTAGGCCATGGTCTCGGCGGCATGTACCTGCTGCGCTAATTCAGGACTCAATTTCCCCTGGTCGGCCAGCGATTTGAGGATGGCCTCCCTGCGTTTATCCAATTCGCGCAACTGCTGAAGGCGGTCACGTACCTGCGTCAGTTGTACCTCATCGAGGCTACCGGTCATTTCTTTGCGGTACCGGGAAATAAAGGGGATGGTAGCACCTTCGTTGAGGAGCGCAACGGCCGTGCCGACCTGCCTTTCGGACAAAGCAAGCTCCTTGGAAATGCGGATTTCGTGCGTCATGTGTACGAATGAATGGTTTTGCTTGCGTTTACGCGTTTTTTTCCGCTTGTTGCGCTGTAGACGGGATTACCGGTTCGCTTCCATCGGTTGGTTCGTGATCTGCGCTGTCGCTGTCAGCAGCCTCGTTTGCGGCCGTGGGCTGATAGCCATCGTTGTAATAAGGACCCTTGCTGCCGTAATAATCCGGCTCACGGCCGGGATCATGTTGGTAAGTGCCAGCCGGTGCAGCGGCATTGTGCTCGTTAAGCTTTTTGGGTTCGTCGTCAACGATCACGTCCTTCACTTCAATATCCTTCTCGAAATTATTGATTTGTTGGCTGATATCGCGTTTTATGCTTTCTGAAGCGTCTTTAAACTCCCGGATGCCCCGACCCAGTCCCCTTGCTAATTCGGGCAATTTCTTGCCCCCGAATAGCAGTAGCGCCGCAAATACGATGAGCATCATCTCACCTGTCCCAATGTTCAGGAATGCCAATACTGTACTCAACATAACAATACCTCTATTTTGTTAGCGCTAAGGTAGGGCTAAATTTTGTCATATCCATAAAATGCTGGTAAAAATTTGATGGAACAGCCGCTTGCCGACGGCCTATTTATCGATGATTAAATTGTTTCAGCCGTCTTCGGATGTGTTTTAGGGCCTTCATCATGTGCTTTTCTACCGTACTGATCGATATGTGCAGGGCATTGGCGATTTCAGCATAGCTGAGTCCATCTCCTTGGCGGAGCTCGTATACGCGCCGGGGTTGTGTAGGCAGCATTTGCAATGCGGTATGGAGCGCTACTTGTAATTCAGCGTAATTGATGGCTTCTTCTACCGGACTGTGCGAGACGAATTTGTGCTGTTTGACCGTGGTTGCGTATTTTTCCCTGACTACGGTTGCTTTCATGTAGTTGAACACCTTGAATTTCAGCGCCGATTGCAAATAACCGCTCAACGAAGTATGAATATCAAGCGTATGGCGCCGCTGCCAAAACTCGGCGAACAGATCCTGGATGAGCTCTTTGGTGTCGTTTTCGTCACGAAGGTGGTTATACGCCTGATTGAACAACCGCTCCCAATATCGCCTATAAATCGCTTCGAAAGCCTGGCTGTCGTCCTGCTTCAACCGGTTTAAAATAGCTTCCTCATCAAATTTAATATCCATTGTTTTATGTTCATGCGGGTACACAAAAAACAACCGACAATTTAATATGAGGAATAATTCGTTAGGTACTGACAAATATAATCAATCGAACCAAAAAAGCAACAGTTACATCATGGAAAATTAATACTTATTTAATGAAAAAAGGGTATTGCGGATGATGTCCGCAATACCCTCCATGTTCATCGGCTAGGCAACGATTACAGCGTTTTGTAGAGCGCGTTGAACAGCAGCTTGAACGTGCCATGTGGCTGCGCGCGATAGGTGATATGAGGGCCATAAGCGTAGAGGTACCCTTTTCCGACCGGCGCTTTGAATGCAGCCACCCCGTCCTGGAGGTAATTTTGGCCCCATGCCCATCCGCTTCTCAGGGGCTTATCGGTATCAAACCAGGCGACCGCTTCGATACCCATCAACTTGGCCTCGGGTTTGAGGTCAAAGACGGGACTGTTATTGAAGATGGCATCGGCATAGGGAGCCATGCCCCAGGCGGCGTCTACTTCGGGATTGACTTTCATGCGCAACACGCTTCCCGGCACGTAAAATTTCTCTCCGCTAAGCGGGATCTCCTTGCCGTCTACCACTTCTACAAGCGCGTTCTTTACGGGCAGTCCCAGGTGATAGCTCAAGCTGGTGCTGCTGCCGGTGGTCAGGATGGTGCCGCCGTTTTCGAGAAATTCCTTTAATTGGGGGATTGATTTTTCCGCAGTCAGGCTCCCCACCATGTGGCGGTATTCTTCGGGTAAGTCCGCCGCATCTGGTCCCCGGCGACCGCCATATCCGCGCCCCTCCACACTCCTTCCGAATGACGGGATGCCGCTTTCGATAAATAGGATAGCATCATATTTGGCATTGAGGTTTCCGCCGTCAATTTCTTGCGGAAAAATAAGGCTGAACGCAAAATGGTATTGTTCGAGTATCCACCGCGTCCATCCGGAGGGCATTGAGCCACCGTAACTGTCGAACAACGCAATGCGCGAAGGCTTGATCTGCACCTTGTTGGCTGGCACACGTGACGTGGCCACGGCCTCAACACCCAATTCCACTCCGGCTTGCTTGAGGACTGTTGCTCCTTTGGCTGGGATATAGAATGAGCCACTGGGTAGATCACCCTCCGGCTGCTGGACCCGATAGACATCGATGCCCGCCTTCAATAGGTCATTTACGGCAATAAAGGCATTGTTTACGTTGGTACTGAGCAAGTATCCGCTGTTCGAATTCGGCACAGCAGCTGTGGGCGGCACTTCAAGAACGCCGTGGGGCAGCCGCTCGAATGGACCTTCAAATCCTTCGAGCACCCGATCAAATGCAATGCCCATCTGATAGGCCAATGTCCATCCGGCGACATCGTATGGCCGGGTAGGCGGACCGCCGGGATACGCGAAGTCATTCGGATAATCCTGGGGTTCGAACATATCAATAATATGGGGTCTGAATGCCTGGTCGGTCTTGACAATGTAGGAGCCCGCCGGATATGACTTGCCATTGACGGTGAACTGGGCGGTTGCCTTGTGGATGAAGATACCGGATTTGATCAGCGCGTTGACGAACTTTACGGCTGTCGGAAAATCGGGTTGGTCGGCGGATATAACGTATCCGCGGGCATCGCGTTTTTCCGGATTGGCAAAGACACCTTCGTAATAGGACGCGGGGAGACTGCTTCCGGGCATGCGTCCGCCAAAAGTCTCGGCGGATGCTTCCGCTTTTCCGCTGGCTTTGTCCGCTTCGTAATTGGCCTTGATCAGGTCGATATTCCGGGGAGTCAGCTGCCAGAAATCCTTGCTGCCTTTGTCGATGGAGTTTCTGCCCATCTTGTAAATGTTGTAGAGCACCTGCTCCCGATGGCGGGAGGCATAGTCGAGTATCGCATAGTTTAACGAAATGGAATAATCGATCGATTGCTTGAAGTGCCACTCTTGTGGGGTGACCGGATTGGGGGTGTTTCCATTTGGCACCAGCCGCTCGGGTACCAGCGGAACGCTCATGGGTGTCGGGTTGCCGATGATTTCGGTGAGCAACCCCACCACATTGTGAAAATAGGTCGTCGTGCGGAGGCCGCCATTGTACCACGTGCTGAACGGCGAACCTTTCAATCGGGTGAAGCCGGGTTTGTCTTCCACATTGAGGCGATTGATCATGCTTGCGCCAACGGCATCAATGCCGGTCATCAACAGCGGATCGATGTTGTAGTTGAACGGATCGGTATAAGGCGGACCTGCCACCACGGCGCCTTCTGGCGCGCTTTGGTGATGGTTGTACATGATCTGGGGCATCCATTCGAGGAAAAGCTGCCGGCTCATGTTTTCCGACTCTTTCATGTTGGCGATGTAGAAATCGCGGTTATTATCATGGCCAATGTATTTTTGATATAGGCGCGGGATGTCCATTGCCCGCTTTTTTGGATCGTTACGCTGCATATACCAATTGGCGACCAATTCGTGCCCATCCGGATTGGCGTGGGTGAGCAGGATGATGACATCGTCCAGGATGCGGAGGGTTTCCTCATCGGTATTGTTGGTCAGCTGATAGGCCATTTCGATCAGTTGATGGGTACCTACCATTTCTGTTGAATGCAGGGCACCGTCAATCCACACCACGGCTTTGCCTGTAGCGGCGAGTGATTTAGCCGTGGCATCGTCGATGCCTTCTGCGTAAGCCAGCTTCGTCGAGATCTCCTTGTATTCTGCCAGTTTTTTCATGTTCTCCGGAGAGGAGATGATGAGCATGTATTGCGTACGGCCTTCTTCGGTGTCACCAATATCCACCAGCTGAACGCGATCCGACTGGTCCAGCTTCTTGAAATAGGCTTCCGTCTGCGTATAATTGGTCAGGCTGTAATCTGTTCCCATGGCGAATCCAAAATGATCCGCCGGAGATGGTACAGACTGCGCGAAGCCGGCGATAGCCCATGCATTCAAACACAGCAGGGCAAGATATTTGATTCTTTTCATAATTTGTTCAGTTCAATGATGAGCACATTTATTCGGATTCATACAATTGGTTAAATAGCCATTTAAAGGTGCCATGCGGCTGGGCACGGAAGGTGATTTCCGGACCGAAGGCGTAGAGCTTGCCCTTGCCGATTGGGGCCGAGAAGGCTACCACACCATTCTTGAGGTAATCCGCCCCCCAGATCCATCCGCTTCGTAGGGGATTTTCCTCGCCATACCAAGCCAGTTTCACGATCCCCGCAGATGCGGCACCCGATCCCAGTTTGAATACGGGACTATTGCTGGACATGACGTCTACTTCCCCCGGCATGCCCCATGCCGCTGCATCGGCCGTATCTGCTGCTACCCGGTGGATACTACCGGGTGCGTAGAACTGTTCACCGCGCAGGGGGCGCTCATTTCCGCTCGAGTCAGGCGCAACAAGGGCATTTTCAACCGGGAGTTCCAGGTGATAGGCCAGCGCGGTGCTGCTGCCTACGGTCAGGATCTCGCCTCCCGCTTCCATGAAGGCCTTGAGCTGGGCAATCGATGTATCCTTCGTCACGCTGCCCAGCATGTGTTGATATTCGGCAGGAATGTCCTCCGGATTGGGTCCACGGCCGCCACGACCGCCTCCTCCACCACTTCCGCTTCCACCGGCAGGGGGTATGCCACTGCCGATAAACAGGATGATATCATATTTTGCATTCAGGTTACCGGCGTTGATCTCTTGGGGGTATACCACGGTCACATCTGCAAAATGATATTGCTCCATCATCCATCTTACCCAACCGGAAGGCATAGAACCCCCGTATTGATCGAATAGCGCAATGCGCTTCGGCTTGATCTCGACGATCGCTTTGGGTTTGCTGGATGCGGGTACGGGACGGATACCCAGCGAATCTGCCGCCTTTTGTATCGTGGCGAGACCCTTGGCCGGCACATAAAAGGCGCCAGCCGGCAAGCCGTCAACCGGTTCGGTCACCCGGTAAACCTTAGTGCCACCCGCCATCAGGTCGTTGGCCGCGATGAATGCGTTATTCACGCGCCCATCGATCAGGTATCCGTTGGAGGACTTGGTTACGGACTGGCTGGGCGGCGTTTGCAGCTGGCCGTAGGGAACGGCTTCGAGGGGACCGTCAACGGTTTCCATGATGCGGTCGAAATCAATACCGAATTGATAGGCAAGTGTCCAGCCTGCTGCATCATAAGGGCGTACCGGCGGACCACCTGGGTACAGGAAATCGTTGGGGTGATCCTGGGGTTCAAACATATCGATCACGTGCGGCCGGAATGCCTGCGCGGTCTTGACGACGTATGACCCCGCTGGGTACGATTTGCCTGCTACGGTGAAGGCGTCAGTGGCCTTGTGGATCTGGATACCCGACTTGATCAGCGCGTTAATGAATTGGACAGCCCGTGGAAAATCAATCTGGTCTGCCGGAATGACAAATCCGCGCGGGTCGCGCAACTCGGGATTCTTGAATACGCCGTCGTAATAACTGCTGGGAATATCGTTGCGGCTCCCATAGTAGCCTTCATCGGCCTGACTGCGTTCCTTGCCTTTTTGATCTGCCGCAAATTTGGTCTCTATTTGATGGATATAGCTCGGTTTGGCTGTCCAGTAATCCCGGTTGCCGCGCTCGATGGAGTTTTGGCCCATCTTAAACATGTTAAACAGCAATTCATCGCCGAAGCGGCTGGCATAATCCAGGATGGCATAGTTCAGTGAAACAGAATAATCGATCGCCTCCCGGAAATGCCATGCTCTTGGCGTAACCGGATTTGGGGTAGCATTATTCGGAATAAGCCTTTCCGGTACCAGTGGGATGGTCATCGGTGTCGGATCGCCTACGATTTCGGTCAGGATACCGATACTGTTATGGTAATAAGGGGCCGTCCGCAGTCCGCCATTCCACCACGTGGAGAATACCGAACCGCTGAGCCGGGTATAGCCGGGGCGGCCTTCTTTATTGACCCGATTGATCATGGCCGCCGCAACTCCGTCGATCCCGGTGATCAGCATGGGGTCCAGCACATAGTTAAACGGATCGCGGTAAGGCGGCCCGGCAACGATGCTTCCCGGAGGGCCTGATTGGTGGTGGTTATAAATGATCTGCGGCGTCCACTCAATGTATTGCAAACGGGATATCGTGGTGGTTTCGATCAGGTTGTTCATGTAGAAATCCCGGTTGTTATCGTGGCCGACATACTTGTGGTACAATACCGGAATGTCTTTCGCCCGTTTGGCGGTGTCCTCGCGCTGCATATACCAATTGGAAACCAATTCCTGTCCATCCGGATTACAATGGAAAAGCAGGATGACCACGTTGTCCAGTATACGCTGGTTTTCCGCATCATTGCGGCTGACGAGTTGATAGAATGTCTCGGTAAGCTGTTGGGCCGCGACGGTTTCGGTAGAATGGAGGCCGCCGTCTATCCATACCACGGGTTTACCGGCGAGTGATAGCTCCTGTGCTTCCTCCGGCGTCATGTCGGCACGGGCAAGCTTTTGCGAGATTTCCTGGTAGTCATCGATCTTGGCGAGGTTCTGCGGCGAAGAGACAATAATTAGGTACTGATTGCGGCCTTCGGAGGTTTTGCCCGCTACCTCCATTTTGACCCGATCGGAAGCCGCGGCCAGCTTTTTAAAATAGGCTTCCGTTTGGGTGTAATTGGCCAGCATGTAATCGTCTCCGATGTTGAAGCCAAAGTGTTCTTTTGGGGTCGGGATCTGCTGTGCCAGCGCCTGTGTCACAAACAGGACGAAAGCCAGCAAGATGGAAGTAGGACGTGTAAGCATGTGCATTTCCAGTTTGATTGGGTTAGTTAAAACAATAGTTATAGATTTTTGAAACGAACGCCGGTACGGCAATCACAAGGCTCACCCCTTGACTCATCGCAGGCATTGTCTTGGAATTGTACAATCCGGGTACCATCTGTCATGGTAATGGCAAACTTAAATAAAAAGTAATCATTCGGTTCCACTGTATCTAAATCGATACCAACAAGTTCGGCCAGTTCAGCGGGGGTGTGCGAAAAGGTCTTTGGGAACTCGGTGACCACCTCGTAAAGCATGTCGCTGCTCCGGATGGTACTGGGCAACGGGAATTGCCGTATGTTGGGCCATACGCCCGCCAGCGACAGGGTGATGGGGTATGCCGGCGGACTTGATTCGCGTCTATTGAAGCTCACATATACTTCGATCGATTCGGCCTGTACACGGCCATCGGCATTATAGTAGTCAAGCGTCCATTCAAATTCCTGGTTCGTCGCATAGTCGGGGTCGGCCATGTTGAAAAACGAAACGTTGGCTGTTTGGTAGGTCGGAAGTGCCGATTTTTCGATGTTGATGGTCACTTTCGGCGTGGCGGCGATCTTGAAGTTCTCCCAATCATACTCCACGTCTTTGCAGGAATTTACCAAGAAGGCGGCAGCAATCGCGAGTAAGCTGATGTGTAATCTTTTCATATTCGTTTGCTTTATACTGATTAATTGACATCCCAGAACACCGGCGTGAATTGCTGTGCCCGCTGGATGGCGTCACGGTCGGCGATAACGGTTTCATTGGAGGTAAGCTCGGTTTCCGAATAGTAGAACCGCATGGGATATTCATCCAACGGCGCCAGCAGATCTTCCAGCTCGGGCAGTCCCGTGCGGCGATAGTCGTTGTATGCCTCCACGCCGTTGCCATACAAGGCGATCCATTTTTGCATCATGACCAAGGCCAGTTTGCCTTCGGCATCGGCGGCGTCAAATTGTTGGCCGATGCGATCTGCAAAGCCGGTGACGGACGCGTTTGGGATGGCTTGTCCGCCATTGCTGGTCGACACGGTATTGACCAGGTTGAGGTGGGCGGTTACACCGTCGATCAACAGCTGTTTGGCGTCCTCACCGGTGCCCGACGTCAGGGCGGCTTCGGCACGGATAAACTTCACCATGAAATTCGTGATCAGCGGCAAAATTCCCGCACCGGTACCGTCTCCGTTGGTGAAGAGGGCGATTTTGAATGAATTGTTGGTGGTACCCGTGACCGCCCCATCATTGTTGAGGTACGTATTGTCTGTACCCAGGGACGGGATCATCCCATTGTCGTATAACCCCGCAGCGGGATAAATACCTACGATGGCCTTCGTATTCAGGTCAGCCGGCGAGGCGGTGCCGTCCCCCGGATACCGACCGTAATAGCCCTCGCCATTCATGGAGTTGGCCAGACCCACCCGTTCGTTTTGCCGGAAGATGTAATACCGCAGGCGCGGATCGTCCTGCGCTTTCAGGCGTTCGATCAGGGGCATGCTCACGTAGCCGCCCCGCCCGGTGTTATACCAACTGGTAAACCACGGATGGCGCGCATTCGGCGAAACGGTGGTGCCGTATTGGAAGGTAAAATCCTGACTGTTGTCTTCAATAAGCGGAGCCTCGCTGCTGATGAGGCCCGCTATGCCGGTGGCAGCCCTTTCGGGATCTACCAAACGGATTTGATTGTATAATTTCAGTTTCAACGAATTGCCCAGCCGTTCCCAGGAGTCTCTCGACCCTTGGTAGAAAATGTCGGCAGAAGCGGCCACATCGAACCCTTGGTTCATGTCATTCAACGCTTCGTCTATCAGTACGAACAGGCTGTCGTAAGTATCTTTTCCGAGGTCAAACTTCGGGTTGGGAACCTCACCGCCCGCTTCCGAATAGGGGATGTCGCCCCACAGGTCTACCATGATGCTGTACAGGTAGGCCTTCTCGAGCTTTGCGATGGCTACGTACCCCCATTGACCGGCTTCCGTTCCCTCCCGGATGACAGTCTCCAGATCGGGGATGGTAGCCGTGTAAAACCCTTCCCAGGCACTCGAAAAGGTGCCTCCCGTTTGGTTCCAGCGGTTGAGATCTCCTGACCCAAAATGCTGGGACACGGTAGCGCCTCCGCCATTGATGTCATTGAAATACCCGGCAAGCGAAATTTGGGTTGCCGGCAACAGGAGGTTCAACGTCGGTACGGTCGGGTTATTCGGGTCATCGTTGATGTCCACGAAATCGCTGCAGCTTGCCATGATGAGGGCGACTAACATCATCGCGACGCTCATCCGGGTAGTGGTGAAATTTTTGGTCTGTTGTTTCATGTCCTTTATGTATGCTAAATGACTGACCTTGTTAAAAACTAAATCGCAGGTTGACCCCGTAGCGGCGGCTGGTCGGCACGGCGAGGTCTTCTTGACCGGCGTTGTTGGCGCTGCCCGTGCTCACCTCGGGGTCGTAATTCATATATTTCGGAAAGTTCGGCGCATAGTACCAGAGATTCCGCGCACTCACCGAGATAAATGCCGATCCGAAGGGGGTCTTGCCAAGCAGCTTTTGAGGGATGGAATAGCCAAGGGATATTTCGCGCAAGCGGAATACCGTGGCATCGAAAACGCCGCCTTCTGCAATTCCGCCCGGACCGAATCCGCCGGAAAAGTAGTAGTCGATCACCGGGATGGCCGTGTTGTTGGGGATCTTGTTGCCATTTTCATCCAGCAGGGGCTGCAGCGTGTTCACATCGCCCAGCACCCCCGGTGCAACGTACAGCAGGTCACGGTCTTCGGTATCACGTGTGACACCCCGGGCCATGGCCTCACCGATGTTATCGGCCATGATAGCCCCACCTTCCTTCCAGTCGAACAGCACGTCCAGCGTGATGCCCTTGTAAGACAGCGTGTTGCTCAATCCCGCCATGAACCGCGGGTTGGGATTGCCGATGGGTCCGCTCGTCCCGGCCGAAATGGGTTTTCCGGTCTGCGGATTCACGAGGATGTTGCCTTCATCATCGCGGGCGTAGCGACCGGCATAGATTTGCCCATACGGTTGCCCGGGGATGTGCACATTGCTCCCAAATACCAGCTGCGCGTATTCACCCAGGTCATCCACCATATTTTCATTATGCGTAAAGTTTGCATTGATGTCCCAGTTGAATCCAGAGGCGGCCCGGAAGGGCGTGGCCGACAGCATGACTTCCACTCCTTTATTGGAGGTTTGTCCAAGATTGATGATGCGGCGCACATAGCCCGTGGAGGGCGGGGAGTCTACCGTGAAGATCTGCGACGTACTCTTCTTGTGGTAATAGGTCACGTCGAGCGACAGCCGCCTATCGAAAAATTGCAATTCGGTACCTGCTTCAAACTCGGTGATGAATTCAGGTTTCAGTCCGGCGTTGGTCAGGTCGTTGGATAGCGTAAGCGTACTCACGTTCGATACCAAGCCGTTTGAAAAAGGGGCCTCTAGTGCGCCGGTGCCGGTGCCCGCTGATTGGTTGGTGTTATACACGTTCATCGTGAGGTAGGGCGACGCCTCATTGCCAACGCGGGTATACCCTAACCGCACGGTGCCCGATGAAAACCAGTTGTTGGCGATGTCGAAGGCGTTGGTGAAATTGAAAGAGCCGTTGGCTCCTCCGTAGAAGTAACTCCGATTTTCTTTGGGCAGGGTAGAGGATACGTCATTACGCCCCACCAGGTTGAGTGATAAGTAATCTTTGTAATCCACCGTAATGTCGCCGAAGAACGCGTAGTAGCGTTGCTTAATCCGCGCCCGGTTATTGGGCAAACTGCCGAGCGTGATGGTAGAGGTATTGCTGATGTCGTTGATGCCGCGGGTGATGATGTTGTCGCCATTGAATACCGACCGCTGGGTCATCCGTTGGTTGACGTTATTGCCAAAGATTGCACGCACGGAATAATCGGTCGCAAACTCCTTGGTGACCGTTACCAATAAGGTGTTGTCCAATTCCTGGCGGTAAATGTTGTCAGCGGTCATCGAGCCATTGGCGTATACCGAAGAACCCCGACCAAGGACGCTCAATCGCCTATCCGTATATCCGTTGAAACCCATGGAATTTTGGATGTTGAGCCATTCAAGCGGATCGAAACCCAGCACGAAGTTGCCATAGTAGCGGTCGACGTTGCTGGTCGACGGACTGTGTTCGATGGACCAATAGGGGTTGTCCAGCCCGGCGCGTGCGTACACATTGTCGCCCTCGGGGGTCTCGTAGGGCAATCCCGTAAGGTCATAGCTGGTGGGCAGGTAATAGAGGTTGCTCATGATGTCACCTTCACCGCCGATGGGAGGCGAGGTCTGGTCGGTCATCACATAGTTGATGGTGCCGCTGGCGTAGAACTTATTGTCCATGCGCACGTTTCCGCCCACATTGAGGGAGGTACGGGTGATGCTATTACCCGGTACGATACCGTCATTGTCGGTGCGGCTCACGCCTACCGTGAAGTTGCCCTTTTCGCTGCCGCTGTTGATGCTGAGTGCAGTTTCGAGTACGCCGCCCGTCCGGAAAAAATCGTCTTGGGCGGTCCCGGCGTACGACCGGTAGGGGACCTGTGCAGGGGTTACCCCATCGGCCTCAAAAAACTCCGGAAAATCATCGGCCGAGTACATGTTCGCCAGGGGATGGGGGATGGTGGCCCTGGTGTTATAGGCCGACCCAGATGAACCGTATACCCCATCCCGGTAGTCGAAGTTGGTACCCTGACCATACAGTTGCTGGTAGTCGGGCAGTCCGGCGATCTCTTCCATGGAGTAGGAGGTGTTCAGTGTGATTTCCGTCCCTTTGCGGCTGCGCTTGGCCGATGCCTTCGTGGTGATGATGATGGCCCCGTTGGCCGCACGTGAGCCATACAAGGCCGCAGCTGCGGCCCCTTTCAGTACGGTCATGCTCTGGATGTTGTTCGGGTCGAGGTCGAATGCCCGATTGGCGGTCGATTGGTTGCCTTGCGTATTGCGGTCGCCTGCAGGTCCGAAGCTTGAGTTATCGAACGGGATCCCATCCACTACATACAGGGGCTGATTATTATTACCCAAGGAGGAATTGCCACGGATGGTAATATTGGTGGAACCGCCAGCGACACCCCCGCCGCTTTGGATGTTTACGCCCGCTACCTTGCCCGTGAGTGCACGGACCGGATCGGGTTCGTTTTTCTGGGCCAGGTTATCGGCGGTAATGGTCGAAACCGAATAACCCAGGGTATTGGATTTCCGTTCGATGCCCGCGGCGGTGACCACCACCTCGCTGAGTTCAAGTTCGTCAGCGGCAAGCTGCACATCGATCACGTTCCTGGCGCCAACGGCTTGTATGGCATCGACGTAACCGACGAAATGGAAAACCAATGTGTCCGACGAAGCGGGCACCGTAATCCGATATTGCCCCTCATTGTCCGTGCCAACGCTTATTTCGCTGCCTTTGGCCGATACGCTTACCCCTGCAATGGGGGCGTTATTTTGATCGGTCACCTTGCCTGTGACCGTTTTCTGCTGCACCTCGTCTTGGTAGATGATGTAAAAATTGTTTCCGTTGTGCTTATACTTGAGGCCCGTCGGTGCCAGCAAGGCGGCCATCACTTCTTCAGCATGTTTACCCGCCCATTTGCCCACCGCCTGTGCCGGCACGTTGTATCCATTCAGCAAGCCGCTCCGGTAGGCCACGGAGATGCTGTGGCTGGCCTCGAGCGATTTCAGTGCTTCTTGCATTTCAACCGTCGCTGCTGGTTTGCGTGGACGCCCGTCAAGTGATTCGAATTTTGCGTTGTTCGCCATCAGTTGCGCCTGTAGCGGTACGGCTGCAAGCAGGAGTAACAGCAGTCCGCATGTCGTTGTAAAAAATCTGTGCATCGTTCCTGTTGGTTTGTTAGTGAATGAGTTGTCAAGTTCATTTTGGAGATGGCCGTGCCATTGACGCATAAACCATTCCTGCGCCTCATTGATGAGGTGAATACCTGATGTGTTGCTTGCTTACGAATTGCAGCCCCGTTGCGGAATGCTATTGGGCCGTAAGAACAAAGTGCCGTTCATTTTTGGTATCGGCAATGACCAATCCATATAGCGTGACTATGTGGTTCACAAACTGCTTGCTGTCTGCAACAACGGGTACAGAACCGGAAGCTTTCCTGCTGAGGACGCTATCTTGCAACACAGAAGTTTTGATGTTATAGGTTTCATCCAACAGTTCAAGCACTTCTGCTAACGTCGTGTGATCAAGGGATAGTTTGTTTTGCTGCCATGCGAGGTAGCTGTCTAAGTTTTCGGCGGCTGATTTCTCAAAGCCGCCATCGGTGTATTTGCCGATGCAGATAACATCATTGGGAGCCATTTCAATCTGTTTCGCAGTTGCGTTTGCACCGTCATAATGAAGCCTGATCTTCCCGCTTTGAAGAGCGATCTGGGTGCCGGATGGTCGTTTGAGTACATTGAATTCCGTTCCCACCACTTCAATGGAAAGGGAGTCTGCCAGGTGAACGATAAACCGTTGCTTATCCGGCTTGGGACGTACGCTGAAGAAAGCTTCGCCTTCCAGCCACACTTCCCGATCGTGGTCCCCTTGATAGGTTAGGGTTGAGTTTCCATTGAGCATGACTTCCGAGTCGTCGGGCAGCACGACGGATTTGATCTCTCCGAATGCCGTATGGACCGATAGCGGCTTGGAAAACCACCAGCGGGATAGGGGAACTGCTATGGCCACTAAGGCGATGGAAGCAGCGACAAAATACCAGGCGGGTCTGGTCAAGCCGGATACCCGCCTAGGCGTTGAAGGAATAAGTCCGGACGCTCGTTTGATGGCCGTCAGCAGCTCGTTTTCCAAGGCTTCCTTTTGTTCACTATCCAAGGTGTCGGTATACCGGAACGCTTCGTCAGTTGCCTCGTACCACTCCATGAGCGCTTTCGTCTCCTCTGGAGTGCATGTCCCGTTGCTATACTTGTCGATCAATCTTACTAACGTTTCGCGATTCATATTCCTATTTGTCGCTTATTAAGTCAACCGAATCGGAAAAATCCTCCATATAAATTTTCATTTTTTTATTGCTGACGGACTGGAATCAACGTGCTTGCTGTTGGCATTTTGATAGGTGGTAGACCGTAAATTCTCGTACCTTTGCGGCTTCCTGTATTAAATGGAGGCAAGGTGCGCAACCGGTTCAACGCATACAAACCATATTATTTTAGTACCCTGGCCTTGGCTGGCCCGGTGGTGATCTCCCAATTGGGCCATATGCTGGTGCAAACGGCAGACAGCATTGTCGTCGGACATTTTGCGGGGACCATTCCCCTTGCGGCCGTCTCATTGGTACATAGCGTTTTCATGATCGTCATGGTCGTCGGCTTGGGTATCGCCTATGGTGTCACCCCACTGATCGCTCAGGAACATGGGCGCAAAAACGATCGCGAATGTGGCGCTTTGTTATCCAACAGTTTGTGGATCAATAGTCTGGCTGGTATGGCGCTGTTCTGCTTGGTGTATTTCGGGTCGATGGCCGTCATCGATCACCTCGACCAGGATCCGGCGGTAGTGCGCGAAGCAAAGCCTTATCTGTTTATCCTGGGCTTATCCATTATGCCCCTGATGGTCTTCAATGCCTTCAAGCAGTTTGCCGAGGGACTGGGATTTACCAGGCAGGCGATGAGCATCACGATATGGGGGAATGTGCTGAACATTGTGCTGGCGATTGTTTTCGTGAAAGGAATGTTCGGCATTGCGCCGATGGGCGTGCGTGGGGTAGGGTATGCGACCTTGATCGACCGCTGCCTGATGGCGTTGGTCATGGGGTTTTATGTGTTCCGCTCCAGGCATTTCAAGCGATATCTGCTCGGATTTGATGTCTTGCGCGTGAATATAACCCGGTGCCTTTCCATCCTGAAAATAGGGGCGCCGGTGGCGATGCAGTATGTGTTTGAAGTGGGCGCATTCGCGGCGGCGGCGGTGATGGCCGGTACGATAGGAGCTAATGAGCAGGCGGCGCACCAGGTAGCCATTACCCTTGCCGCCACCACGTACATGATGGCGAGCGGCATAGCCGCCGCGGCCACGATCAAGACAGGCAACAGCTATGGAAAACGGAATGTCGTCCGGCTGAGGCGGTTTGCGGCCTCCAGTTACCTGATTGTGCTGGGATTCATGGGATTCACGGCCTTCGTATTCATGGTATTCAACCAGTACCTCCCTTGGATGTTTACCAAAGATACGCTCGTGATCGGCATTGCTGCTCAATTGCTGGTGATCGCGGGATTATTTCAGCTGTTTGATGGCACACAGGTCGTGGGCTTGGGCATCCTGCGGGGCATGGGCGATGTAAACGTACCGACGGTCATTACCTTTGTGGCCTATTGGGTGATCGGATTGCCCAGTGCATACCTGCTGGGTATCCCGCTCGGTTTCGGGGTGCAAGGGATCTGGTACGGGCTTACACTCGGACTGCTCACCTCCTCGTTGCTGCTGTATGTGCGCTATCGGATTTACACTTCCCGGTTGACGTCCCAATTTTCCAGGTAGTCCGCTACACGCTTGACAAACTGCCCGCCTAAGGCGCCATCTACCACGCGGTGGTCGTAAGACAGAGACAGGTACATCATGTGCCGGATTCCGATCATGTCGCCGTATTCCGTCTCGATGACCGCCGGTTTTTTGGTGATCGCGCCGACGGCCAGTATCGCTACCTGGGGTTGGTTGATGATGGGGGTACCCATGATGTTGCCGAACGCGCCGATGTTGGTCAACGTAAACGTGCCATCCTGCGTATCGTCGGGTTTTAGCTTATTGGCACGGGCACGGTTGGCCAGGTCGTTTACGGCCTTGCTCAATCCCACGAGACTCAGTTGATCGGCACGCTTGATGACCGGTACGATCAGGTTGCCCGAAGGCAGGGCGGTCGCCATGCCGATATTGATGCTGCGCTTTTTGATGATCTGCGTCCCGTTTACGGAGATGTTGACCATGGGAAAATCCCGTAATGCCTTGCTGACCGCTTCGATAAATATGGGTGTGAGGGTTATTTTTTCGCCTTCTCGTTTTTCATATGCCGTCTTTACCTTGTTCCGCCAATTGACTAGGTTGGTGACGTCCGCTTCCACGAACGAACAGACATGCGGGGCGGTTTGTACGCTTTTGACCATGTGGTCTGCAATCAGTCGGCGCATGCGGTCCATTTCGATGATTTCATCGCCGGGTGATGCTACGGCTATGGGGGTCGGTTCCGCAGCAGGCTGGGTGTTTGCTGGTTGGGCTAGGGGCGGCGGTTCGGAAAAAACGATTTCTGTAGACCGCGTAATGTCTCCATACGTGTTCGCTCCGTTGGGATCTTTTTTCCACGCCAGGTAATCTAGTATGTCTTGTTTGGTCACCCGCCCGTCGCTGCCCGTACCGGGAATGGCATCCAGTTCTTCATTGGCAATGCCTTCTTCCGCGGCAATGCTTTTGACCAATGGGGAGTAGAAGCGCGCATCCGGATTTTTCGTCGGTTGTTCCTGCTCAGGATCTTCCAATTGCTCGATACCGGGAATGTCCGTGGTATCCGGCTCCGTGGCAACCTCCGTTTCCACTGCGGTTTCCACTACTTGCCCATCAGGTTCGGAGACAACCTCAGCATCTTCACCCGCTACCTCAATTAGGGCGATGACGTCGCCTACTTGCACGATGGAATTTTCATCAAAAAGCTGCTCTTTGAGTATACCAGACACTGGAGAAGGCACATCCGAGTCTACTTTGTCCGTTGCAACCTCCAATATGGGCTCATCTTCCTCAATGGGGTCACCGGGCTGTTTCAGCCATTTTATTACCGTCGCTTCCGATACACTTTCCCCCATGCGGGGCAGTTGTAAGTTGTATGTCGCCATAACAAATTTCTTTGTATTTCTTGTCAGCCTAAGCAGGCGCATTGAATTTGGCCCAAGTTACATAAATAATTGACTAAAAATAAAACAACAATACTTTATATTGAAAACATGTGTATAAACCAAATAAAATATCGAATATCACGATTGCTCGGCATGCATCAGCTGCCACAGCATGAGGAGTGCCGCCATGGATGACCGTTCGATGTTGATGGCCCGATCCTGACCAAACAGGTGTCGGCGGGCCACGACAGTACGGCTGGAGGCTGCCGCGATCCATACCAAGCCCACCGGTTTTTCGGGTGTCCCGCCTTCCGGTCCGGCGATGCCGCTGACGGCAAGTGCATAGTCTACACCGAATATTGACCGGGCGTTCAACGCCATTTCGCGCACGGTTTCTTCGCTTACCGCGCCGTGTTGATCAAGCGTTTCCTGCCTGACGCCGAGCAATGCCACTTTCATGGCATTGGAATAGGTGACCGCTCCGCCTTCAAACATGGTGCTGCTTCCTGGCAGCGCCGTGATCAGGCGGGCAATGTTGCCACCGGTGCAGCTTTCGGCGGTGGCTAACCGCAGGTTCCGTTGCTGCATCTCGTCCCGGATCAACATTTCCAGTGAGGTATCCGCACCGGCGAGAAAATGTTCGCCGATCCGTTCCTTCAACCGGCGCGCCACGGCCTGGGTTTCCGATTGCAGGGTCTCCAGGTTTTCTCCCGTAGCTGTAAGCCGTAGCCGCACGATGCCCGGTTTGGGCAGGTATGCGAGGCGGATGTGCGGCGGTAGGGCTGCTTCGATGTCTGCGATCTTTTCGGCAAGGAAGGATTCGCCGATGCCTCCGGTCAATAAGGTCTGGTGCCACAGGGGTACTCTGTCCTCCAGCTGCACGAGGCGGGGTAGTACCCGTTCCTGCATGATGTGCTTCATCTCAAACGGTACGCCCGGCATGATGATGTAGGGCTTGCCGTGGTGCATCATCCACATGCCCGGTGCAGTGCCCATTTCGTTAAATAGCACATCGCATCCGTCCAGTACATCTGCTTGCCTGCGGTTGATCTCCAGCATGGGCCGGTTGCTGCGGTTGAAAATGGACTCCACATGCGCCAGTACCTGCTCATCGCGGCGAATACCGCAATCGAAATATGCCGAAAGCGTTTGCTTGGTCACATCGTCTTTGGTGGGTCCCAGCCCTCCGGTGATCAATACCAGGTCGGCCCGGCCAGACGCCAGGGCCAGCGCGGTGCTGATATCGGCCGGATCATCGGCAACCGAACTGACCTGTTTGACACGGATACCGATGGCGTTCAGCTGGCGCGCCATCCACGCCGAATTGGTATCCACGATCTGCCCAATGAGGATTTCGTCGCCGATGGTGATGATTTCCGCCTGCATACCGTTAATAAGCACCAAACGAGTCATTTCGTTTGGTCAATTTTAGATCCTGTAAAATGGAGGCCTTGGCCTTGATCGTGACATTGTAACTCTGGAACCGCCCGAAAGGCACCCAACCGAACGACATGTCCCAGCAATGCAGATCGCGGTAGATGCTGAACCGGGTAAGCGAAATCTCCTGCTGCCTGAAATCATAGCCCGAATTGAACTGGACCTTCCACTTGGGCGTGAGGCTGAAATCGCCGTGGATGTTTAGCGTGGCCGTGATGTTGGTGCGGTTTCCCGGATTGGAATATTGAAAACTGAACGAACCGGCGAGGTTCCAGGGGATCTTGAAATCGACGAACGCGTTGGGGTCGGAACTGATGCGCGCCAGCGCTTGCTGCTGTTCGGGCGTCATATTGGGCTGTTGATTGTTCAGCGAGTCGAGTCCCTCTTGCCGGCTCTCATTCGCCTCCGGGTTGAAGCTGTAGTCAAACGATAGCCCGAAGTTGGTAAGGCGGGCCAGTTGTCCGTCTCTGATCGCATAGCGGTTGACCCGCCTGCCCTGTGCCTGATCAAAATGATAGGGATCGAACGTGCCGTTGAAATTGATGTTGATTTTTTCGTTGAACAGTGCGGTCCGACCCGAAAAATTGATATTGGATAGCTTGAACGAGTCCGCCACGAAATTATAGTTGCCGCTGAAGGTGAGCCCCCGTAGGATGGGGATCTTCTTGACGCCCCCATCCGTGGTGTCCTTTTTGCTCAGGATCTTGGCTTCCAAATTGTTGTCGATGGAGAAGCCGATGCCCATCGAACGACCACCCCCCGGCGAGCCGAACATCCCGCCTTCGAAAATCGAATACGTGGTCTCCCGGCCCTGGGCATCCATGTATGAGCGGTAAAACCCGTACATCGGATCGGAAAAATCGGGACGGTAGTTCAAATTGACCGAAGGTGTAATGACGTGTCGCATGGCCTGTATTTTGCCTATTTTGGGGTACATGCCATAGATTTTGGTAGACAGGCCCGTAGACATGGAGTAATCGTACGCTCGGTTAAATCCCCGGAGGGTGTCCCGTACCTCTTCAAATCCATTGATCGTGTTCTCCAGTCCGCGCCGGTAGCTTTGTAGGTACCAGCGCTCTGTGTAAGACACGCTGCTGTTAAACTGAAAGAATTTCAGGATATTCAGCGAAAGGTTGACCGGGATCTGATGCTGGAAGCCGTTTTGGAATTGATTCAGGGTTTCCCTGCTGAAGAGGCCTGCTTCCTGGCTGGTCACCGAATTGCGACCTTGCAGGGAGTAGCCCATGGTGATGCGCTGGTACCATTTCTGCTCGCCAACACGGTCTTTGGAATCGAACGGGTTGAATGACGATACATTGAGTGAAAACGTAGGAAGTTCCAGAAACACCTCGCCCTTAGACATGTCCTGCCGGTGGCTCAGGCTCGATGTGAAGTTGACCTTCCCATCGGCAAACATTTTTCCATAGCTGATGCTGGAAGACATGTTGTTGCGGGTGAGTTGCTCATAGTCATAGGTAGCCCCCGCTGCCGTGTTTTGGTAATAGGAACTGGTTCCGAAATTGACATTCGCGCTGAACGTCGTCCCGGGGTTGGCCTCTTGCCGTTGGCTGTGGTTCCACGTGACATTAAAATCCTTGATGGAGCGGTACTGGTCGGTGCCCTCCACGCCACTTTTGGTATCCGCGAATCGGATGTTGAAGCCGCCGTCAAATTTGTAGTTTACACGGTACCGGGATAGGATAGAAGCTTCATAAGACCCCTTGGAATATAGCGTGCCGCGAATCTCACTGTCCCAATAATCGTTGAACGCCAGGTACCAGCCAATGTCGCGCATAAAAAATCCCCTGTTCAGTTCCTCGCCAAAGGAGGGGAACAGGAAACCCGAGGAGCGTTTGTTCGGCTTTGGAAAAAAGCCAAACGGAATCGTGATGAACTTCAGGGGCACACCTTCCATCACCAGGTAGGCGGGTCCGGAAATGATCTGATTTTCGGTGACGATACCCCGGCTGATCTGGATGCCGAAGTGGGTGTGCGGCTGCGGCAGGTTACAGGTGCTGTACATGCCGTGGTACAGGGACATCTCGTTGTATTGGTTCTTGCGCACCCTGCTCGCCTGGATGAACCCGCCTTCCACCTCCGTGAAAATGCCATAACTATCGCCCTTTTCCGTTTCAAAGTTATAACGCAGTGAATCGACTGTTTTCGGGGTTTCATTCGGGAAAATGACTACCGGGCGACCGATATACTTGTTATTGTGGTCATTTCGTCCGCTGGCAAATACTTCATTGGTCGTTTGATTTACCCGGATATAGTCGGCCGAAAGTTCAAAATTTTCGTATTTTACCTTGGCATCCCCGTAGAGGTAGAGGGTGTTGGTTTTCAGGTCGGTGTACTGCGAATCCCGCGCCACCCAGCTGACAATGGCTTTCAGGCCGTCGGAGGAGTCCTGCTGGACACTGTCTTGCGGATTGCCGGGGAGGTTCAGCGTGAGCGAATCGGCAAAGGGATTCTTGGTGGTGTCAACCGGTGAAGTTACCTGTTTTAACGAATCGAGTCGGGTACTATCCGGCCTGGATTTTTCCTGACCGTATACCGATACGCTCAGAAATACCGTTAAGGATAGGGAAATACACGAAAAAAAAACAGCAATAGCCTTCAAATTTGACAATGAATATTATTTTTGCAATAAATCGCAATGGTGCACAAAATTAATTAAATTAGTTAAATTGTTGACGTTTTCAAAACTATTCACGCTACAATCTTTTTTTGGAGAAAACAGCAACTCATAACATCGATATGATCAAACGTTTCACTACCCATATTTTATATTCCGTTCTTTTAGCAGTTGTTATACAAACGATCTCTTTCGCGAATGCCGATCAAGATACGATTTATACCGTCAGGACCATCGTGCTGGACGCGGGGCACGGCGGAGAAATCCCCGGCGCCCAAGGAGCATCATCCCTCGAAAAAAACATTGCCCTGCAAGTGGCTCTGAAACTGGGTAAAGCTATCGAGACCCAGATCCCCGGCACGAAGGTATATTTCACCCGGACTACCGACGTCAATGTGGAGCTGTATAAGCGCATTGAGTTTGCCAATGCAAAGAAAGCCGACCTGTTCATCTCCATCCACTGCAACGCGACGCCCCTCAGGCGGGTACGCAACAGCAAGGGTAAATACTATACTACTCAGAACAAAAGCATCCGGGGTACCGAGACCTTTGTATCGCTTTTCGGTAGATTGGACGAGCAGGATGCCAGCCTGCGCGAAAAGGCCGAACGTGAAAATAAGGATATTCTGCTGGAAGAAAACTACGAAGAGAATTATCAGGGCTTTGATCCCAATGACCCGGCCAGCTCGATCATGTTGTCGTTGATGAAAAATCAATTCCGCGACCAAAGCATCCGGTTTGCGTCGTTTATCCAGGAACAGTATGTCAAATCGGGCAGGGAAGACCGCGGGGTACAGGAATTGAGCCTGGCGGTACTGGCCCGTGCAGGTATGCCAGCGGTGCTGACCGAAATCGGCTTCATCAGCAACCCCGATGAAGAAACCTACATGAAGTCGGAAAGCGGGCAAGCGGAAATCGTGAAAAACCTGGTGGATGCTATCAAAGCATACAAACGGCAGGTGGAACGCTGACCGCATACCTATTGATAAACAATATCAGCGCCTGGGTTGTTTAAAATGAGTATCTTTGAAGATAGACAACTAAAGTAGGAAATCTTGAAAATATCAAACGAAACCAAGGTTGGCGTATTAGCCATAGGCGCTATCGCTATTTTGATATTGGGATACAGTTTTCTGAAAGGAAACGATGTGTTCAGCAGCGATAAAACGTTCTATGCGATATACGATCGGGTAGATGGGCTTACCGAATCCAAACCGATACTGGTAAACGGGTACCAGATCGGCCGGGTGTCGGATATGAAGCTGCAGCGCGATGGCCGTATCCGAACTGAATTCAAAATAAAGGGCAACTATACCATCCCCGCCAACACCGTTGCGCGCCTCGCCAGCACGGACCTGCTGGGGGGCAAAGCCATTATTTTCGAGCTGGGCGACAGCCCCACTTATGCCAAGGATGGGGATGAACTGGAGGCTGGCCTGCAAAAAAACATCATGGAACAAGTGGAGCCTATTCAGAAGAAAGCCCAGGATATTGCCGCCGTATTGGATTCGGTGTTGAGTTCCATCAACAACACCATCAATAAAGATTTTCAACGCGATTTTAACCGGAGCATCAACAGCATTGCCAATTCCCTTCAAAACCTGGAGGGCATCACCCAGCAACTGGATGGGCTGGTGGTCTCCGAGCGCAATCGCATCAGCCATATCGTGTCTAACGTCGAATCGATCACGTCCAATCTGAAGGACAATAATGAGCGCATCGGACAAGTCCTGGTCAACCTGGACAGCATCACCGACCAGGTTGCCAAAGCCAATTTCGCGCAGACCATCACCAGTGCCAATAAAGCGATGGGCGATTTCCAATCAATCACCGATCGCATCAATCAGGGGCAAGGCTCCATCGGTTTGTTGTTGAAGGATGAGCAATTGTACCAAAACCTGAATCAGGCCTCCCAGAACCTCGAAGAGCTGATCGCAGACATGAAGGCTCGGCCTTGGCGGTATGTTCATTTCTCGGTATTCGGCCGCAAAACCGATGAGACGAAAAACCCGTAAAAGGCTGTTTTTTTGGAGCAAAAAAGTTTGCTGTTTTAAGGAATAAACTTTACCTTTGCAGTCCAAAATAAGAAATCCTATGCGGAAGTGGCGTAATTGGTAGCCGCACCAGACTTAGGATCTGGCGCCGCAAGGCGTGGGGGTTCGAGTCCCTTCTTCCGCACTTGAGTCCTCCCGAAACTTCGGGAGGATTTTTTATATGAACGCGATAAACGCTTAAAATTGAGTATGAACATTTCACACGAGAATATCGACGAAATCAATGCCGTCATTACGGTGGCCCTCACCCCGGAGGACTACAATCCCCAAGTAGACAAAGCGATTAAGGAACAGGCCAAAAAAGCCAAACTGCCAGGATTCCGTCCGGGTATGGTGCCGATTTCCCATATCAGGCGTACCTACGGCAAGGCCGTGTTATTCGATGAGGTGAATCGGTTAGTCAGTGATCAAATCAATCAATATATCAGCGACAATAAATTGGAGATCCTCGGGCAGCCCTTGCCCAAGGAAGATGACCAAAACGACTACAACTGGGATTTTCAGGATACATTTTCGTTCCAATATGAAATTGGGCTGGCACCGCAGTTCGAGGTTCCGTTCGACGAAAAATCCAAGTTCACCGAGTATGTCATCAAGGCTGACGAAGAAACATTGGAATCGCGCATCAAAAACCTGCGCCGCAGCTACGGCAAGATGACCAATCCGGAGGTGTCCGAGGACGGGGACGTGCTGTATGCCGAGCTGAAACAAGTGGATGCGGATGGACAGGAGGTCGAAGGCGGCATTGCGAATACAGCCTCTGTACGTATCGATCTGGTCGACGATAAAAAGATCAAGAAGACCCTTATCGGACTGAAAAAAGATGATGAGGCAACCATCGATGTCAAGAAGGCGTTCAGCACACCCGCGGACATCGCCCGTATCCTGGGCATCCAGGAAGACGGGGTGGAAGCATTGGAGAACGCAACGTTTAAGCTGACCGTCAAAAATGTGAACCGTCTCGAAGAAGCGGAATTGACCGAGGATTTTTATACAAAGCTGTTCGGCGAAGGTGTTGTCACCTCCGAGGAAGCGTTCCGCGACAAAGTGCGGGAAGAGGTCGAAAGCATGTTGGTGCAGAACGCCACCCAAAAATTGCAAAATGACCTGTACCTGAAAGGACTGGAAGCGGTAAAGGTGGACTTTCCCGAGGCCTTTTTGAAACGGTGGTTGAAAACCACCAATCCCGAGATCAAGGATGACGAGTTGGAGGAAGGTTTTGCTGACTTCCTGAAAAACCTGAAATGGACGCTGATCGAAAATCGTATCATCACCCAAAACAGTCTGGAAGTCAAATACGAAGAAGTGTTGGCTTTGGCCAAGGAGCGGATCGCAGCGCAGATCAAAATGTATGGCGGGGGACAAGAGCCTAACGATCAGCAGTTGGCACAATACGCGGTACAATTGCTTGGTGACAAAGAACAAGCTAACCGTCTATTTGATGAAGTGAAAGCCCAGAAAGTGTTTGATTACCTCAAGGGACTGGTCAAATTGGAAAAGAAAGATATCGAATACGACAAGTTTTTGGAATTGAAGTAATCGACGGCAGTCGGTTATGAACATAAAAAAAGAGGCTTCTGAATAGGAGTCTCTTTTTTTATACCGTATCTTATTTGGCTACAGCAATGAATTTGGCCAAGGGCGCCATCCGCGCGCGGAACAATTGCAAGGTGTCTCCTTGTACGTGATAACTATCAGCAGATTCCAATGCCCGTTTCAATCCGTTCTCCACCTCCATGTTCTCGCAGGCCATCATCGTACCGATCAGCTGGGAAAATTTGACGCGGTTAGGCTCCTGCAATTCATAGGTGCCGCCCAATCCATTGCATCCGCCGGTGGCTTCCAGCCGGTTCTCCGCACTGTTCAGCCGGATAAAGGGTTCTTTTTGTGTAGACCCGGCTTCCACTGCTTTTCCGCCCACTTCAATGAGTTTCCAGTACCGTCCGGTGATGGTTTCCGTGACCTTGTTTAGGACATACTGCTCGGCAAGTTCTCCGGTGATCCGTTTGCCTTCCATGTCCAGGTGAAGTAGCCTGCCTTCACCAACCTGGAATTTCTCGTCGCGTTCGGGCAGCGTAATCTGGCTTCCAGCATCATTCCACGTGAATGTGCCCGAATCGGTAAACACCGAATCGCCTTTATCCAGGTATTGCGTCTGCAATTGGTAAGAACTGTCTTCGTTCAACGTGAGGTTGTAGCGGATACCCGGACAATCGGCGCAAGGCAATGTACCTTGGTAGGTGCCGGACCAATCGACCGAGTTGCGGCTATTGTGTGCGGCATCTATCGCTCGGTCCGACGTTGTTTTTTTGGTTTGGCATGCGCTGGCGAGAAACATGATGGCCAGCAGGCCGCTAACCGTTCCTTTTACACTTGAAGAGGTTTTCATGGCGATTATTTTTTAACAGATAAAGGAGCATAAAGCGTACCAAAAATGTTACTTTCCTGATATTTTAGCGACTACCAGTTTCGTCACCTCAATACACACCACGCAGGCCACGGATATGGCCGCTGTCAACTCTATGGCTTCGGTCGGTAGCGCTTCCGTTTTAAACACCGGTTGCAAAAAAGGAGTATAGACCAGCAATAACTGTAGTCCGATCGAGGTGATAACGGTGGCGATTAATAGCGGATTTCGAAAGAGCGGGATGCGGATCGCCGATGTGTCCAGGCTTCTGACGACCAACGCATTCCCCAGCTGGACGAAACTCAGCAGGGAGAACACCATGGTTTGTTGAAGCGGTATCCCATAACCCCTGCGCATCGCAATATATTGCAATACAAATGCGCCCAACGCCATCAGGGTTCCCGTCAACGCGATCCGTGGGATGAGTCCACCTGCAAAAAGGCTTTCCTCAGGCGGACGGGGAGGGCGTTCCATCGTGTTTTTTTCCGCCGGCTCCCCAGCCAGTGCCAGTCCCGGGAGACCATCGGTTACCAGGTTGATCCACAGGATATGGATGGGCAGCAGCGGAATAGCCAACCCGAAGATAGGAGCAAAGAAGATCACCAATAGTTCACCCAGGTTACACGACAGCACATAGAGCATGAATTTACGGATGTTGTCATAGATGCGGCGCCCCTCCCGGATGGCTTTGACAATGGTCGCGAAGTTATCGTCCAGCAAGATCATGTGAGCCGTTTCCTTGGCCACATCCGAACCTGTGATGCCCATGGCCACCCCGATGTCAGCCTGCTTCAATGAGGGGGCATCATTCACCCCGTCGCCCGTCATCGCCACAAACTCGCCATTCTGCTGCAATGCTTGCACGATGTTCAGCTTCTGTTCCGGCGATACACGCGCATAGACTGTGATTTCCTTCACCTTTTTGCGCAATTCGTCGGGTTCCAGTTTCTGGAGGTCAGCACCGGTCAGGGCACTTCCGTCGGTCGCTTCGGTCAGGTGAAGCCGCTTGGCGATGGCCAGGGCGGTCAGCGGCTGATCACCAGTGATCATCACGGGCTTGATACCGGCCGTTTTGCACTGCCGGATGGCGTCTATCACCGCCTCACGGGGCGGATCGATCATCCCTACGATGCCCAGGAAATCTAGCTCCCGCTCCAGCGTTTCGTCCAGTTTGTCCGGCTTGTTATCCAGGTGCTTATACGCCAAAAAGAGCACCCGCAGGCCCTCGCTCGCCCATTTGCGGTTAATGTCCAGCCATTCCTGTTTTTTATCCTGATGGCGGGCGGACAGCACTTCGGCGATCTTAGCCGGCGCGCCCTTGACCAATAGGATGTAGCCATCCTGATGCCGGTGCAGCGTGCTCATGCGCATCCGCTCCGAGTCGAATGGGATCTTGTCTATCGGCGGATATTCTTTTTCCGCTTCGGCTACCGTCAGGCCCTTTTGCAGAGCATGAGCGACCAAGGCCGTCTCGGTGGAGTCGCCCATGGGCTTGCCGTCTTCGTCGTACCGGACCTCGTTGTTCAGCAGCAGGGCGTGCATCAGCAAGGATTCGTCATGATCATCCGGCTGCCACAGTTCCTCCAAGGTCATTTTATTTTCGGTCAGGGTGCCGGTCTTATCGCTGCAGATGTAGGTCACGGATCCCAGTGTCTCCACCGCGGGAAGGCGCCTGATGAGCGCCTGTTGCTTGACCATCCGGGCAGCGCCATTGGCTAGCGCGATGGTGATCACGGCCGGAAGCGCTTCCGGCAGGGCGGCAACCGCCAGGGACAGGGCGGTGAGAAAGAGGTTCAGCATCGGCTCACCGCGGTAGAGGCCGTAGGCAAATATCACCGCACAGATGGCCAGCACGATGAAGACCAATTGCTTGCTGAATCGCTGGAGCCTGCGCTGCAAGGGCGTCCGCTGTACATCACGCTCCAGCATCGACGCGATTTTGCCCATCTCGGTCTTCATGCCGGTATCGGTCACGATCATTTTGGCCGAGCCATTGCTCACCACCGTGCCTTTGAACGCCATGTTGAGCTGATCGCCAGGCAGCAGATCCGAGCCGTCGATGGGAGCGGTCTGTTTTTCGATGGAATGGCTTTCGCCAGTCAGCACCGCCTCCTCCGTTTTAAGGGCGCTGATGTCCAATAGACGGCCATCTGCCGGTACGATATCACCCGCTTCGAGCAACACCACATCACCGGGAACCAGCTGGGCGGCTTCGATTTTCATGGAGGTGCCGCTCCGCATGACTACCGTGTGCTGCGCCGCCATTTGCTGGAGTTTCCGGATCGCTTGTTCCGCCCGGTTTTCTTGAAAATAGCCGATCAGTGCATTGCCGAAGATGATGCCCAGTATGACGTAAGCGTCCGTATGCTCTCCGACTAAAAAAGAGATCAGCACCGCCGCGCCGAGAATGGCGATCATGACATCTTTGAACTGTGCAATGAAGATGGCAAGCTTGGATTTCTGCTTTCCGGCTTCGAGCTGATTCAAACCATACCGGTCGTGCAACGCTGCAATGCTGTCTTTTTCAAGGCCTTTTGGCGAGGAGCCTAGGTTTTCCAATACTTGTTCTGTGGTTTGTTGATACCAAGCTGTAGCCATAGCATGTGATTATCCATTCAGCGAAAGCCTTTTGTGTACAACTATATCGGGAAAAATATGTTTGATATCAGGGAGGATATTTACATGTTGAAAGATTACGATACGTTAAGCATACCCGAAGCGACCGTTTTGCAGCATGAATTGCGCCAGCACCTGGACATTGCCGAGCGGGAGTTGCCCATCCGTCTTATCGGAGGCGCTGATATTTCCTTGAATTTGTATAGCGCGACCATCTATGCGGGCATTATTGTCCTTTCTTTCCCCGAACTGCGACCGGTAGGGTGGTCGCTCGTCAAGGGCGAGACCCATTTTCCCTATGTTCCGGGGTACCTTGCCTTCCGTGAGGTGCCTGCGTTAACCACCGCATGGGAGCAGCTCACGATGAAGCCCGATGTGCTGGTGGTCGATGGACACGGCATCGCCCATCCGCGAAGGCTGGGCATTGCGGCGCATTTCGGCGTCGAAACCGGACAACCCAGTATCGGCTGCGCCAAAAAACTGCTGACGGGCAAGTACGAAGAGCCCGGTATATTGGTGGGCGACCATACCCCGATCATGGCCAACGCTGAGCAGATCGGGTACGCTTTCCGAAGCAAAAGCAAAACAGCTCCGGTCTACATCTCACCGGGCCATTTGGTGGGGATGCAAAACTGTCTGCACATCATGCAGCAATGCGTGGGCAAATACCGGATACCGGAACCGACCAGGCTGGCCCATGAATTGGTCAATCGTTTTCGGCGCGGGGAACTACCAGCTGGCATCCATCATGTGCTCCCCGTGGATTACTGACCGTTGCTATCTACATCGTTTTCAATTTGTTGTCCTAATGGCCGGTGACAGACTCTTAATTGAATTTTAAATAATGTTTAATTAATTTTTATATTAACTTTACTAATAATCGATTATTTAATGTATTTGTATCGTATTTTTATCGTATCAAATACGATACAAATACGATGATGATACGATGAAAATACGATAAAATGTAAAACTAAAGTAGAATACAATTCGTATTCATATTGATGTAATATGCCAATCAGTGTGTAAACAATTAGAAAACGGTAGTGTCACGAAGAGGGAGATTTTGTATGTTTGCTAGGCATATCGCACCCATATGATCACAATAGCAAACGAATGGCTTCAAGCCACTATCGCCGATCACGGCGCTGAACTAAAAAGCCTGAAGTCGATGGCGGACAATCACGAATACCTGTGGGATGCCAATCCGCAGTATTGGGGCAAAACCAGTCCGGTGCTGTTTCCCATCGTGGGGGCATTGAAAGACGATACCTATTATTACCGGGACAAAACATACCGCCTGCCTCGTCATGGGTTTGCCCGCGATATGACATTTGAGGGTGTACGCGTATCGGATCGCGAAGCGGTCTTTACGCTATCGGATACTGATGACACCCGCTCGGTTTATCCGTTTGCGTTTCACCTGTCGTTGCGCTACCGGGTGGTCAACCGCTCCCTTATTTGCTCATATGAAGTGTATAATCCGTCGGATAGCGATGCCTTGCTGTTCTCCATCGGCGGACATCCCGCATTCGCGACGCCGACCGAAGCCGGCCTTGGCTATGACGATTATTTTTTGGTGTTTCCGGATGACGAGGCGTTGGTGTGCCATAAGCTTGATGGCAACCTGATTTCGCGGCACGTGGAAACGATTCCGTTGCAGGACCATCGTTTGTCCTTGCGGCATGAACTGTTTTATAGGGATGCATTGGTGTTGAAGACCTTGCGCAGCAATACCATTACCTTGCGGAACCGGATCAACGCGCGAGCTATTCAGTTTACCTGCGAAGGATTCCCTTATTTCGGCATTTGGGCAGCCAAAGATGCTGATTTTGTTTGCCTGGAGCCCTGGTGTGGCATTGCCGATTCGGTCGGTCACCATCAGCAGCTGCATGAAAAGGAAGGTATCCAACGGCTGGAAGCCGGTAAGGGATGGGTGCGCAGTTGGGAAGTGGCAATCAATTAAATAGCGCCAACATGGATACCAACAATTGGGAGACCATCCACAATGATCCTGTTTACGAAAACCCTTGGATACGGGTAGAACACCGTGATGTCATTACGCCTGCCGGCACCCCCGGCATTTATGGTGTTGTGAAATTCAAAAACAAAGCAATCGGCATTATTCCGGTGGATGACGAAGGTTTTGTCTACCTGGTGGGCCAGTACCGCTATGCGTTGGATGAATACTCGTGGGAAATTCCCGAAGGCGGCGGTCCGTTGCAGGAAGACCCCTTGGAGACCGCTAAACGGGAATTGAAAGAAGAGACGGGACTGACAGCTGAAACCTGGCAGCGCATCGGCCGTATCCATACCTCCAATTCGGTGACGGACGAAGAAGGGTTTATCTTTCTTGCACAGGGCTTGCAGCAGGGCGTTGCTGAGCCGGAGGAAACGGAAGAGCTGCGGGTCAGGCGTATCCCATTACATGAGGCCGTCGATCTGGTGATGCGTTCGGAAATCACCGATTCGATCTCGGTGTGTGCCATACTCATGGCCGCGCGGATGATGGGCGTGTAGCGTGGATGGGATATTCAGATTAAATTATCTTTTTGTTAACCCATTGAGGTTTACGAGAAGGTGTCGTAATTTTATAATTGCATTAACACATCGCGAATGAAAAACATCGTTGTCTTCTGCGGTTCGAGTATGGGAACCGACAGCATTTATGAAGAACAGGCCCACCTGCTCGGCAAGACCCTGGCAGAATCGGGTATCGGCGTGGTGTATGGCGGCACCAAAATCGGACTCATGGGCGCACTGGCCGATGGCGCACTCCAGAATGGTGGAAGGGTCGTAGGCGTATTGCCGTATTTCTTGCAGACCAAGGAAATCGCGCATGATGGGCTGAGCGAACTCATATTGGTGGATACCATGCATGAACGGAAGACGAAGATGAACCAACTGTGCGATGGCGTGATCGCCTTGGCAGGCGGTTTCGGTACGATGGAAGAGTTTTTCGAGATGCTCACCTGGGGGCAGCTGGGCTTGCATACGAAGCCGATGGGACTGCTCAATACCGATGGGTTCTACGATGATTTAATTACACTCGCACAGCGCATGGTAGATAAAGGTTTTCTTAAGAAGATCAACCAAAAGATGCTGTTACACAGCGAAAATATTGATGATCTACTCAACAAGATGCGGAATTACCAACCACCAGTCGTGGGCAAGTGGATCACCAAGGAAACTACCTGAAAATCGCTGTGCGCACTAGGTAGCTGTCGCTTCCTGTTCTTCCATCATGGTATTGTCTTGCTTCGCGCCCAGTTTCATCATTAAGGGTACAAAAAACGAGGCAATGCCGACAATACCCAGCGCGCTGCCCAGCATGACGAACGTAAGGGTGACGCCAATGTTGTCGGCAATGAAACCGGTACTCAGCAATCCGATCATGGAAGGCAGCAGCGCAATGCTGAAATACATGGAGAATACCCTGCCGAGCATGGCTGGATCTATCTTTTCCTGTAACACCGTGGTAAAGCTGGCATTATTGATGGCAGCCGAAAGACCGCCTAAAACGGTCGCTGCGACAAAAAAGATAAATCCGTTTGCCGGCAGCAAGCCCGATACCGCAAGACTGAAACCCAATACCACATACGTGCCGTTGATGATGCCGACCTTATTCATCGTAGGCTTGAAAATGCCCAGTAGTCCACCGCCAACCAGCATGCCGATGCCCCAGACGACTTCGATAAGGCTCATTTCGAACTTCCCGCCCTGGAAATGCTGCAAGGTGAGCAGCGGGAACAGCACCGCTACCGGCATAATGCAAAACATGGCTAATACCGAGAACAAAAAGAGCCAGGAAATCCCCTTGCTGGAGGTCACGGCGTCGATACCCAGGCGGAGGTCGCGCAACACCTGTTTTACGCCGGGACCATGCGCATGCTTTTTTTCGGGGTTGGGGATGTGCACCAGCAGGAGCGACGTGATGGCGAAAATGGCTCCAGCGATATCCAGCAGCAGGACGTATCCGATGTCCATCAAGCCGATGGCCAGCGCCCCCAGTGCCGGACCGGCAATTTGAGAGATCGATTGGATCATTTGGTTGAAGCCGCCAATACGAAGCAATTCGGACTCGGGGGCGAGCAACGGCACCGATGCCTGCATGGCCGGCATGTGGAAGGCCGAACCCAATGAGCGCAGGGCCAGCAGGAGGTAAATAAAAATCAGCTCGGAATAACCCAGGTAAAAGAGCGCAGACATGACCAGGGTACACAGCGCGATGAATCCATCAGCGGCTATCATGGTGCGTTTGCGGTCCCAACGATCGATAAACACACCAGCAAACGGTCCGATGAGCGTTTGCGGGAGCAGGGCGGCAATAGCGGCATACGCCAATACCTCGGCTGAGCCGGTCTCCAGGCTCAGCCAGATGATGATCGCAAAATTGACGGCCGAGCTGCTTAATAGTGATATAAATTGGCCACTCCAAATGATGGCAAATGTTCGCTTCCACGAGTGCTGCATGATAAATAAACTATAGTTATTCCTTCTAAAAAGGAAAATGGTTAATTTAAAGACGTAAAGAATGAATGAAATGTTTCAGGTGACTACCTGAAAGTTGAATAAAGCCAGACGATGTGCCGCCTGATCTTAGGCCCTGTCCCGATAGACAAAGGCGATGCAGGAATCGATGAGTCTCATTGGTTTGACGCGTTTGTTACGGGACAAATGTAAATCTTTTTTGTGACATTGCTAATGCAGTAGATTAATATTAGTTAATCTTTTCTAAGTTTGCCATGATTTTGATAATGGAGCGTAATACATGAATAAGCAGTATTTAACATTGGCTGTGCTGGCAATCGCCGCCACAGCGACCATCGCGCAAGAGCGCCACGCGATCAACCTAGAGTTTATGGATACATCGGTGCGGGCCCAAGATGATTTCTACAACTACGTAAATGGCAATTGGATGAAGACCGTGGAGATCCCCTCAGATCAATCCCGTTGGGGAAGTTTCAACGAGCTGGCCGAAAACACCAATGAGGCCACATTGAAAATTCTGAAGGAATCCCTGGAGCAAAGCTATCCGAAAGGGTCCGACGGACAGAAGATTGCCGATTTGTACCGGAGCTACACCGATTTCGATGCGCGGGATCAAGTAGGCATTGAGCCGATCAAGCCGTTTCTTCAGAAAGTGGATGCCATAAAAGATTTTGATGACCTGTACCAATACCTCGTGGAGATGGCCCCGATAGGAGGCAATCCGTTTTTCGGAGCGAATGTATCGGCTCACATGAAAAACAGCAGCGTGAACGCCGTGTACCTCGGCGCAGCAAGTCTAGGCTTGGGGAGGGCATACTATCAAAAAGAAGATGAGGCTAATGCCAAAACACTGGCGAATTACCAGGATTATATCAACATCCTAATGCCCAAAACAGGGCAACTGACCCGCGACTTAAAAGGTCCCAAAATCGTCGCTTTCGAGAAAGAGCTGGCCAGCCATATGCTTACCGTGGAGCAGGTGCGCAACGCGTCACTTCGTTATAATCCGATGGCGGTAGCCGATTTGAAAAACTTGGTGAAGCATATTGACCTTGCGCAATACCTCGCTGACTTGGGATTCAAGGCCGATACGGTTATCATCGGCGAACTGAAATACTATCAGGACCTGGATCAGGTGCTGAAACCTGAAAACCTGGAGCTCATCAAGGATTTCCTGCGGTTTAAGATCGCGGATGATGCCGCCACGAGCCTGACGAGTGAGCTGGACCAGGTCAGCTTCGATTTCTGGGGGAAGACACTGAATGGGCAAAAAGAACAACGGTCGTTGGATAAGCGGGGATTGCAATTTGTGAATGGTATGGCTGGCGAATTGCTTGGCAAGCTGTATGTGGAAGCCCATTTCCCCGCAGAGGCCAAGACCGCGGCCGAAGAATTGGTGTCCTACCTGCGGAAGTCCTTCGAGCACCGCATCGGACAGTTGGCATGGATGTCTCCGGCCACAAAAGAAAAGGCGTTGGATAAGCTCCGGAAATTCACCGTGAAGATCGGTTATCCCGATAAATGGAAGGATTACTCCAAACTGGAAGTCGGATCATCCCTGTTTGAAAACGTGCTGAATGCCCGCAGGTGGCGATTTACTGAAAACTTAGCCAAGCAGGACAAGCCGGTGGATAAGACCGAGTGGGGGATGACACCACAGACCGTCAATGCGTATTACAGCCCGTTGAATAATGAGATTGTCTTTCCGGCGGCAATCTTGCAGCCACCATTTTATGACTACCAAGCGGATGCAGGGGTCAACTTTGGCGGTATCGGTGCGGTCATCGGCCATGAATTGTCGCACGGGTTTGACGATAGCGGATCGCAGTATGACGGCAATGGCAACCTGAACAACTGGTGGACAGACGAAGACAAATCAAAATTCGAGGTAGCTACATCGGCGCTCGCCGCACAGTTTGAGGCGTATGAGCCCGTACCGGGCGTGTTTGTGAACGGACGGTTTACCCTGGGTGAAAATATCGGTGACCTGGGGGGAGTATCAGTAGCGTACGAAGCCCTCCAGCTGTATCTGAAGGATAAAGGCGATCCCGGCAAGATTGACGGATTTACCCAGCAGCAGCGTTTCTTCCTTTCGTGGGCGACCATCTGGCGTGCAAAAACCACCGAGCAGTTTGTAGTAAACCAAGTGAAGACCGATCCGCACTCACCGGCACAGTACCGTGCGGTAGGGCCGCTGGTCAATGTGGATGGCTTTTATGAGGCATTCGGTATCCAAGAAGGGGATAAGCTCTACCTGCCAAAAGAAAAACGCATCGTGATCTGGTAACCGAGTGGGCATGACATTCATCGGTGTCGGTCCCAATAGAAATCTTCCGGATGAGATGACGAAAATTCATCTTACCTTCGTGCGTCATTTTGAAATTATATGGTAAAAAAGGCCATCCTGACCATTGGACTGCTGGTGCTGTCCAACGCATTTATGACGCTCGCTTGGTACGGGCACCTAAAGTTCAAGGAGATGAACTGGTTTAATAACATTGGGTTGGTCGGGATAATTCTCATCAGCTGGGGGATTGCCTTGTTTGAGTATTCCCTCCAGGTGCCGGCTAACCGGATCGGTTTCACTGAAAACGGCGGACCCTTTAACCTGTGGCAATTGAAGGTCATCCAAGAGGTTATTACGCTCACGGTGTTTTCCGTATTTGCTATCGTTTTCTTCAAAAATGAAGTGTTTCGCATCAACCACCTCATCGGGTTTGGCTTTTTGGTGCTTGCAGTGTATTTTATTTTTAAGAAATAGGGGTGGTCACTTCATTTCTCAGCCCACATGGGCTTTGTTTTCAATATTTCCGCATGTACGGGGCAATCGATGGCATGCGCGCCGGGCAGGTAGCCCGTGCTCATCAGAAATTCATTGACTATCTCACCACCTGTGAATTTGAAGGTTTTTTTGAATAGCTTCATCCACTCGGGGAGCGCCATGGGATGGTGGTGCTCCAGCCATTTTTCAAACGAGCCATATGTTTCTTGCAATTGAAGTATCACTTTTGCATTTTCAATTGCCGCGTTGACTTTGAGCCGGTTGCGAATGATTCCTGCATCGGCTAATAGCCGCTCGCGGTCGACCTCAGTATATGCTGCCACTTTGGCGATGTCAAAGTGATCATAAGCTTTCCGAAACGCATCTTCCTTGCGCAGGATCGTCTCCCAACTTAATCCCGCCTGGTTGATTTCCATGATGAGCCGGCCGAACAGTTCGTTATCATCGTGGATAGGGAAGCCATAGTGGTTGTCGTGATAATTTTTGTGCAATTCCCGGCGTGCTTCGGGCTGCATGCTTGGTATATAGTCGCAATAAGACATATGTGCAATTAAATTTAGCGATTGTTTAATTGGAACAAACTTACATAAACTGTTGCGATTTGCCATGGATGTTAATGGCGCTTTATCAGTCTATCGTCATACTTGATGTATTAATTGGTATATCGGGAAAAACCGATATATATTTGTGTCATGAGCGAACTGGAAATTTTCAAGGCCCTCTCCAATCAGACGCGTTTGCAAATTCTGCACTGGCTTAAAGAGCCGGAGCGGCATTTTCCGCCGCAGGATCACTCCTTTACGGAAGTTGGCGTTTGTGTCGGGCAAATCCAACAGAAGTGCGGACTGACACAGTCGACGGTGTCGGAGTATCTGGCGGTGCTGTTGAGAGCGGGATTGGTACAAGCCACCCGGATCGGTCAGTGGACGTATTACAAGCGCAATGAGGGGGCATTCGAGTCATTAAGCCATTTCGTTCAATCAACGCTTTAACGATTAATAAAAAAATCAATGGACACTACAAATCTTTTTAAACCCTTTCAATTGAAATCGCTGAACCTGAAAAACCGGATCGTCATGGCACCGATGACGCGTTCGTTTTCGCCGAATGGAGTACCGACACCGGAGGTGGCACAGTACTACGCCAAACGGGCCGCCGGGGAAGTTGGACTGATTTTGTCTGAAGGAACCGTTATTGACCGGGTTTCGTCGTCGAATGACCCCAATATCCCGCATTTTTATGGCGAACACTCATTGGCTGGCTGGCAGCACGTGATTAACCAAGTACATGCAGCTGGCGGCCGCATGGCTCCCCAGATTTGGCACATGGGTATCATGGAAAACCACCATTCGGGATGGTTGCCTGCAGCACCCTTCGAAGGGCCTTCAGCATTGAACAGGCCTGACTTTGCCAATGGTCGGGCGATGACGGTGGCCGATATCCAGGATACTATCCTTGCTTTTGGCCGCGCGGCGGCGGATGCCAAGCGATTGGGATTCGACTGTGTCGAAATTCATGGTGCCCATGGCTACTTGATTGATCAATTTTTCTGGGAAGGTACCAACAACCGTATAGATGGCTATGGTGGAAAAACATTGGCCGAAAGAAGCCGTTTTGCCATCGACGTGGTGAAGGAGGTACGGAAGCAGGTCGGGGAAGATTTTACGATCATCTTGCGATTATCGCAATGGAAACCTGCTGATTACACCAATAAACTGGCGAAGACACCCCAGGAGATGGAGGCTTGGCTGCAACCGCTGGCTGACGCGGGAGTAGATGTTTTCCATTGTTCACAACGGCGTTTTTGGGAGGCTGAATTTGAGGGTTCGGACCTTAACTTTGCCGGATGGGCCAAAAAGCTGACCGGGAAAGCCACCATCACCGTAGGGTCCGTTGGACTTTCAGGCGAATTTCTGGCCGCTTTCCGCGGGGAAAATTCCGCTCCCAGCTCGTTGGATGAATTGGTGCGCCGCTTGGACCGGGGCGACTTTGATCTGGTGGGTGTCGGCAGGGCGTTATTGGCTGACCCGAATTGGGTGCTTAAGATAAAACTGAACCGCACGGAAGAATTGAAAGGTTTTACCAGGGAAGCGTTGGCAGAACTGGTGTGATGAATAAGCGCCCTTAATCGGTGCTGATAATAAACCGTTCGGTTTGTTATGCTTATCTTTGTAGTGGGATTTACACGAATACTGCATGACGAATACACAGCAATACCGGTACCCCTCGGTGCTGACGATTGCCGGGTTCGATGGCAGCGGCGGTGCCGGTATCCAGGCGGATATCAAGACGATCTCGGCACTGGGGTGCTATGCCACCTCCGTACTGACCGCATTGCCGGTGCAGAACACACAAGGGGTACGCTCCATCTATTCCATTCCTGACCACGCTGTCGGGAAACAGCTTGACGCTATTCTCGACGACATCTTTCCGGACGCCATCAAAATCGGCATGGTGCATACCGGTGAGCTGGTGGATACCATTGTGAATGCCTTGACGCAGTATCCCAGGGTGCCGATTGTGTTCGATCCGGTGATGGTAGCGACCAGCGGACATGGGCTTATGGAAGATAAGACGCTAGTCACGCTGATCGATCGGCTGTTTCCCATCGTGACCGTGCTCACACCCAATTTGGACGAGGCGGCTGTCTTGGCTGGTATGCCCGTACGGACAGTGGACGACATGTATGTAGCGGGAGAAAAGATACGCAAAATGGGTTGCCGCTCCGTGCTGCTGAAAGGAGGGCATCTCGATGCACCACGGCTTACCTCGCTTTATTTTGATGAAGAGGGCACCGTGCATGAATTCAGTTTTGAGCGATTGGAGACAAACAACACCCATGGTTCGGGGTGCACGCTTTCTGCCGCTATTGCCAGCCGCATCGCGTTGGGGAAGCCCTTATTGGACGCCGTACAAGAGGGACAGGAATATGTGCATCAGGCCATCCTGAGCGGCCGCGATGTATTGGTCGGCAAGGGTAGGGGTCCGCTGAACCACTTTTTCAATCCGCAAAAACTGACAAAGCATAGGTAGTCTGAACGTTCATGGCTAAGCATCTATGCGCGATATTGTCCCGATTGTCCCCCTTAATTGTCGCAATCGGCCGCCGCAAATGTGCGATGTTGTCCGTACGTTTGTAAAGGTATACTTCGGATAAATCATGACACAACACAGGTTATCAAACGCATTAGAAAGCGCCTTTGGCGAATTGCTGGCCACGTTATCTGCCTTGGGTGAACGGGAGTTAAATGCTGTCCCGTTTAGCGGCAGTTGGACGGCAGGGCAAGTGGGCGATCATCTCCGCCAATCCTATGGTGTCATGGAGTGCCTGACTGGCCGGGTGGAATCCACCCGACGAGATCCGGGCGTCTATATCGCCCCGTTGAGCGAGCAATTCCTGAATTTTGAAGTAAAAATGAAATCGCCGGATTTCATTTTGCCAAGCGAAGAGCCGATCGAAAAAGACAGGCTGATCAATGGTCTTAGCAAGCGGACTTCATCCATCATTGATTTTGCGGCCAGCGATGCCGATATGACGCTGACTTGTCTCGATTTTGAACTGCCTGGCCTAGGTACACTCACGCGCAAGGAATGGCTGAATTTTGTGTTGGTGCATACGCTGCGGCACAACCATCAGTTGGCTAATATCATTCAACAATTAAACGGAATATGACAAGCAAAGGTATAGCATACGAACGATTAAGCAAGTTTGTCGGTCGCTGGAATACCGTTGGAAAAATCCTAGCAACAGACACTGCTCCGGAGATCGCCATTTCCGGCACAGATACCTATGAATGGTTACCCGGGGGATTCTTTTTATTGCATCGAGTGGATGTTTTCGTGGGGGACGATGAGAACAAAACCGTCGAAATAGTGGGTTATGACCATGAGCAGGATAACTACACAATGCGCCACTATGACAATAAGGGGAATTCTGGCTTAATGAACGCTACATACGACGACGGACATTGGACATTTCTGGGAGATACATTGAGGTTTACCGGTGGATTTAAAAGAAATGACATGGAATTTTCAGGAATTTGGGAACAGACAGCTGATGGCAGGACCTGGACACATTTTATGGACATCAAACTGACTAAACCTAACTGAGATAAAGCGACGGACCACTAGCAGATAAAACCGAACACCCTGCCATAGGGTTGTCAGTGGCGATGTGTATTTTTGTGGTGTGTAACCCAATCACAAAAAGATGAAACTACATACCACAAACTACGAGAATACCTTTATCGCAGTGGCGGATGATTGTCCGGCTGCAACAGGTGAGGTCCCGCCCGTAAAGGGAGACAAGAAATCTGTAGCCAATATCGCGTTTGATATGGTCATCAACCATCCCTACCGATACACTTCGGATGATGTGTTGTTTCAGCTATACGCGGAGCGGAATGACTTGACAGAAGATGAACATGAAGAAGCCAGAGCGATGTTCTTTTCCAAAGGCCAGCCTTGTTTCCGGGCCTCCCCATTGACCAAACGGTACGGCTGGGGCGTGCACAGCGATGGGGACGGAAGAATTGCCTTGTATGGACGTGAGACGCCGGAATATGAACGGTTTGTCAACGACAATCACATAAAAGTGGTGAAGGCAATGAAGTCCAGTCGCTGAAATACGCTATCTTTGCCGCTATTATGAATAATACGAAAAAGGCGTTGCTTTTACTTTTTTCATTGATCGCTTCTATACCCATGCTATGGGCGCAGCGCTATCAATATACGGTTGACTTGACCAACCTGCAGGATGACAAATTCAGGGTGACGTTGATCACGCCCGAGGTGACGGGCAAAAAGGTGGTATTCGCGTTGCCGAAGATCATTCCAGGTACGTACGCGATCAGCGACTACGGGGCGTTTACGAGTAATGTAGTGGCGGAAGACCGTGGCGGGCGCCGCCTGCCGGTGAAGCAGCTGAATACAAACCAGTGGGAGATCGGTAACGCAAAAAAGCTGCACCGCATTACCTATGAGGTGGAGGATATCTACGATACCGATAAGCAGCACAACATCTATCCGATGGCGGCGACCAACATCGAAGCGAAGAATGTAGTGGTGCATACGCCGGGGATTTTCGGATACCTGGAGGGTCAGCACAAGTTGCCCATTGAATTGACGTTTGAAAAGCCGGCGGACTTCTACGGGTCATCGGCGAAGGTACCCGTGGAAAGCAACGCTACCCGCGACGTGTTTCACATGGAGCGTTTGGATGACCTCTATGATACGCCCATCATGTACGGCGTGCCTGATACGACCACGGTAAAGGTGGGCAACTGCGAGGTGTTGGTATCGGTATATTCACCTAATAAAACGATCAATTCCGGAGAGATCGCCGGCTGGTTGAACGGGTTGCTGCAAGGGGCACGCGTATACCTGGGCGGCAAGCTACCGGCCGACCGCTATGCGTTCCTTTACTATTTCAAGGACATGAAGTTGCAGCAATCCTTCCAGCAGGGCATGGCCGGAGCATTAGAACATACCACGTCTTCTTTTTATTATATTCCTGAGCTGCCGGCGGATGTGCTGAAAAACATGCTGGTTGATGTGTCTTCGCACGAGTTTTTCCATATCATTACGCCGCTCACCATCGCGTCGAGGGAAGTGAAGGAATTTAACTATGATACGCCCATTCTGTCCAAGCACTTATGGCTTTATGAGGGTACGACCGAGTACACGGCGCATCATGTGCAGGTGCAAAGCGGTATCAATACCCCCGAGCAGTTTTTGGACAAACTTGGGGAGAAGATTGTGGACTCGCGCGAAAACTACAATGACACATTGGCCTTCACCCAGCTGAGTAAATATGCGGCCTCTACGTATGCCGACCAATATGGGAATGTCTACCAGAAAGGTGCGTTGATCGGGGCATGCCTGGATATTTACCTGCTGCACCTGTCAGAAGGGGGATATGGGCTAAAGGATCTGACACATGACCTGGGTATTCGCTACGGAAAGGACAGCTACTTTGAAGACGACGAACTTTTCGATGAGATTGCGCGGTTGAGCTATCCGGAGGCAAAGGATTTTCTCTTGAAGTATACACAAGGAAATACGCCGATCCCCTATGACGATTTCTTTCGCCTGGTGGGTGTCCGTTATCAACCCGATGGCACGAAAAAGCTGGTAGTCGATGAGCACGCGAGCGCAGAAGCCACGCGGCTCAGGGCCATATGGCTGACCGGTACGGTTCCCTGTAATTAGGGAACCGTACCCGCGCTTACTTCGATTACAGTAGCTATTTGTCGTTGCTTTTATTCCAGGTGCTTATCAAAAAACGCTTTCATATCGTTCCATGAAGCGGTATCTGCCGCTGCGTTGTACGCAATAGGGATATTGAATTTCTTCCCTTTTTCGGTGGCCTCCGGATTGGTAAATGCATGCGTCGCACCGGGGTATTCCTTGAATAGATAGTCGGCGTTGATGCTGTCCATTTCGGACTTGAACGCAGCGACCTCGGTATCGGGCACATTGACATCTTCGGCACCGTGGCAGATGAGGATAGGCGTTTTCACTCTGTTCTTATCCGCCGGCACCCCTTTCAGTCCGCCGTGGAAACTCACCGCCGCTTGGAGGTTGTCCCCTAATTTGACGGCATTCAGCACCATTGAGCCCCCGAAGCAATAGCCGATGGCTGCGATGCGCGTAGTATCCACTTCGGGGAGCGCTTTCAACTGGGCTAGGGCCGCATCGAAACGCTGTTTTGCCGCCTTCGGATCCTGATAATTGGGACCAGCCAGTGCCATGGCACCTTCGGGGTTATCGGCTGTTTTGCCCTGCCCGTACATATCCACTGCAAAAGCGACATAACCCAGATCAGCCAATTCACGTGTACGGCGTTTGGTATAATCGTCGAGCCCCCACCATTCATGAACGACCAGTATGCCGGGCTTTTTTACTGTATCTTCGCAAAAAGCGACGTAACCGACCATGGTGTCTCCCAAGGCCTGGTAGTTGACGGCTTTGGCAACCACAGAATCGGTAAGATTCAACTTTTGTGCAGCCTCGGTGGATTGGTTTTCTGTCGCGCCACCGCATCCCACTGCCAGGAACGCTGCGGAAGCTGCTAGTATGCCTATTGTCTTCATGAGCTTGTGTATTTCTTACGAAAATACAGAAATCTAGCTTGCCGAGCAATATGTTATTTCGCTGGGTGGTCCGAGGTTCAGGTGAGCAGAAGTTAAACTTTGTTAAAAAGCAGCAATGCGTTGCCAAAAAGATGATTTTTGCTTCATGAGAAGAATCATCGTCCCCCTATTTTTGGTGCTGGTCATCTTGGAGATCCCAGCAATCGGATGGTCACAGCTCCGACTGTCGGGCCAGGTACTCGACGCGGATAGCGGTGCGCCCCTGGCGTATGTCAATATCGGAATTAAGGATAAGAATATTGGGACGGTATCGATGGACGGGGGCGCTTTCACCCTGCACATCCCGGAAGGACATGAGCACGATACATTGACGTTCTCGCTGGTCGGCTATCAACTTTATCATATTCCGGTCAACGAGGCGAGGGGAGGGGAGCCGGTAATCGCCAAGCTGGCAGCTAAAAATACCCTATTGAATGAAGTGGTGGTCTCCGGCAGGAAGCCGGTGGAACGAAGGTACGGAATCAAAACACGTAACCTGTTGCTGCACTTTACGGATGGCATGTTTGAGCCAGACGATAGTTTCGAAATCGGCCAGCTCATCAAACTGGGAGAAACACCCGCAAAAATCACGTCCCTGAATCTTTACGTCTTCGATACGCGAGAGGACAGCGCAACATTCCGGATAAATTTTTACCGTTATGCGGACGGCCGCCCAGCTGAACGGCTGGTGGAGGAAAGCATCTTGCAGCGGCATGCGCTCAACAAGGGCTGGCTTCGGTTTGACTTGACCGAATACGATATCCGGCTGACCGGAGCATTTGTGGCTTGCCTGGAGTTTATGCCCGAAACCGGTGAGCAAACCGAACCCATCGCCTATGAAGTGAAATTGGGCGGTACGTCCAAAAGTTTTTATCGGAGAAGCAGCTTAGGCACTTGGAATACACCTCCTCATCATTATTGCCTGTATGTGACCGCATTGGTGGACCGTGATATGCCGGAGGAAGTTGAGGATATCGCATCCGCACCAACGCTGGTACTCCCTTCATCCGTAGTCAATGATGAGTTCAGCCTCTTCATCCAATTGCCTCCGGACTACGGCGAAGACACCAGCAGGCGCTATCCCGTGCTCTATCACTTGGATGGCAATGCTTATTTTGATCATGTGGGGCAAGCGGTACACCGACAGACCAAGGATGCGGTGGAGCCGATCGTTATAGGGATCGGATATGAAAATGCATACGTGATGGACTCCCTGCGGGTGCGTGATTATACCTTCCCAGCGGCGTCCCCGCATGAGGGCTTTGCAACAAGTGGCGGCGCAGACCGGTTTTACGATTTTTTACAGTCCGAATTGATCCCTTATGTAGACCAAACCTATCGCACTGACACCACATCGCGCGCAATCATGGGGCATTCCTTCGGTGGATACTTTGTGCTGTATGCACTGTGGCGTGATCGGACGGCGGAAGATGGTCACGCCCCGGTATTTGACCATTATGTGGCCGCCAGTCCGTCCATCGGCTATCAAGACAACTACATCATCCAGCAATTGACGGCGCTACCGGTTGCCAAGCACGGGCGGGATATGGAGCGATCCAAACTCTTGCTGACCATGGGAGAACGGGAAATGGGGGAGGGTATGGCCGCCAACTTCCAGAAACTGATCCATTCACTGTCTGAAAAGCCAGGCATCACGGTCCGCGCTAAGGTGTACCAAGATATGGAGCATATGGGCACCGCGGTGCCATCCTTTGAGGCGGGAATCGGATTTATTTGCCAATAGTAGTCTGCCAGACGCCTCTCATGATTCGTAAAGCTCCAGCGGCAAACCATCCGGATCCGAAAAAAACGTGAAGCGCTTGCCTGTGTGTTCGTCGACACGAATGGGTTCCGTTTGGACTCCCCTTTGCAGCAGGTGGGCTACGGCAGTATCGATATCCTGCACGGCAAAGGCCAAATGCCGGAGTCCACATGCTTCGGGCTTGGACGGTCTGGCCGGAGGGTCGGGAAACGAAAACAGCTCGATCACATACTGATTGCCCAGTGCCAGATCCAACTTGTAAGATTGCCGCGCTTCACGATACACTTCTTGCATGATACGCAGCTGCAGTATTTCGGTATAAAAGTGCTTCGAACGCAGATAGTCCGAACAGATGATGGCAATGTGATGGATAGCCCGGAGCGGCGGTTCTTGAACGCTGTTTTGTTGTTTTTCGTACATGGTGATTTATTAGCTTACCAAACTTCGATAACCTTGGACTAATTTGCAAGTTTCCGTAAACATAGCCATATCTTTGTGTCTGTCAAATCCACCGACGATGAGAAAGAAACTGGCCTTTATTTTTGCCGCACTCGGATGGTTCGCCGTGATTGCCCAATACTACCTGACGCTGGAGAATAGGGTTGTCGATATCATCGAGACCAATATCAGGTTTTTTAGTTTTTTCACCATCCTCACCAATATCCTGGTGGCGCTATACTTTAGTTTCGAGGTGTTGTGGCCACCGCCGGCCAAGCCGCTTAGCAGCCGTAGTGGGGCATTGACTGCCCTGACGGTTTACATCACTGTCGTCGGACTAGGTTACCAGATCCTGCTCCGGCATATTTGGGATCCTACCGGTCTGCAGATGGTAGTCGATGAGCTGTTGCACTCCATCATCCCGGTGCTGGTCATGTTGTATTGGTATTTATATGCGCCTAAATCTACCCTTCGCTATCAGCAACTATTTGTTTGGCTGTTGTATCCGCTTGCGTATCTGATCTACGTCTTATTACGGGGAAGTTTTTCGGATTTCTACCCCTATCCGTTTATCAATGTCCAGGCGCTTGGACTGACCGCTGTGTTGATGAACTCACTGGGCTTTGCGATGGCATTCATCCTGCTTTCGGCCTTGTTTATAAGCCTTGGTAAGAAGATTCAACGATAGCGGATTTGAAAGCGTGTTATGATGACAATTCGATCCATACCGGCGCGTGGTCACTTGATTTCTCCCATCCCCGAACGTGGCGATCCACTCCGGCAGCCTGTAGCCGCGGTAGGAGGGAAGGGCTAAGCAGAAAATGATCGATGCGTAACCCCGCATCACGACCGTACGCATTGCGAAAATAATCCCAAAACGTATAGATGGTTTCTGCCGGAAATAAGCGCCTGACGGCATCGGTCCACCCTTGGGCGACCAGTCTACGGAAGGCATCGCGGGTTTCCGGTCGGAAGAGCGCATCGTCTACCCAACGCTCCGGTTTATACACATCGATTTCTGTAGGGATCACATTGAAGTCGCCAGTGAGTATCACGGGAACCTGTTGGTCCAGTAATTCCTGGCTGTGCGCGATCAGCCGATCGAGCCAACGAAGCTTATAATCGAATTTCGGTCCGGGTGCGGGATTACCGTTTGGAAGGTATAAACAGCCAATAATAACTTCATTGACCTTTGCTTCAATATAACGGCTGTGGGTGTCTTCCGGATCGCCGGGAAGTGCACGGCAGATTTCCTCCGGTTGGCCGATACGCGATAAGATTGCCACGCCATTCCAGCTTTTTTGGCCATGCCAGATGGCTTGATAGCCGGCATCCAGCAGCGCCTGGACTGGGAAATTATCCTGGATGGCCTTCAGTTCCTGTAGACATACGACGTCTGGTTTGGTCTCCTGCAGCCACCTCAACACTACCGGTAGCCGGGCGTTGATGCTATTGACATTGTAGGTCGCTATTCTCATGCGATTCGTTTTTGTGTGGTACGTTAATCAAGTACAATAATACTCAATTATCCGGATGGTATGCAAATGGACCACACAACGAAACGCTAGCTATTCTAAAATGTGGGAGGCGCCGCATGGAGGTCAGCATCCAGGAAATCATTGATCATGGGGATCAGCCAATCCGTACGCTGCATCATACCGATATGCGTTGTACCCGGTACGATGGCCAGACGAGACTTCGGCAGCCCATGTATATCGCCCATTTTTCCACCGCCTTTGGCACGAAACAGCTCCAGGGCATGCTCATAGCGCACGCCGTCGGCATCGCCAATGGCCATGAATAGCGGAGCTTGTATATTTTTTACTTCCTTGGACCAATCATAAGGCTTCAAGTCAATGCTGATCACCTTCTTCACAAATTCCGGAAAATGAGCGGGGTCGTTTCCAAGGCTATCGTATTGTTTTTGAATCGGGGTTCCCTTGAACATCTCTGGGGTGATGGTAGCAAAACTGGCCTCCACATCGGCCCACCACCCGTCATGCGCATAGGTGCCAGACAATACCACGAGCCTGCGTACCTGCTCAGGATGGCGCACGGCCATCTGAAAGGCTATGCCGCCGCCCATGCTATATCCTAAAATGTCTGCACTGTCGATGTTAAGGTGCTTAAGCAGGCCGGACACATCGTCTGCCATATTTTCGTAACTAAATTCGCGGGAGATATCCCTTGTGCGGCCATGGCCCTGCATTTCCGTTACGATGACTTTGCGGTCTTTGGCCAGCAGCGGTATGATATGCGACCAATTTAAGGGGATGTTCATGTAGGAGCCATGCAGCAGTACGATGGGTTTACCGTTGCCGTAAACCTCATAGTACAGTTGCAGCCCGTTTACGGCGGCATAGCCGCTATCCGTCGGGCGTACAGACTGGCCCGAAACGGTGTCTTGGAGTGCAGCTGAGGCGCTTTGTCCATCCTCTGGGCGCGGTTGGCAGGATGCCACGATAATAGCAACCGAGAGACTGATGATCATATGCTTATTCATATCATTGCGGTTTTGTTACCATACAAAGCTCGGCAATAATACCGTGCCATGTGCAGTAGGTATGCGACAATCATGGTGGCCGAAAGCGACAGCCCTATTCAGGATTGTTTGATATTTTGGTGCTGGATAAGACATATTTTTATATATTTGCACCGGATTTATCAATATCCACCATCTGTCAGACTCCGTAGCTCAGCTGGTAGAGCAACTGACTCTTAATCAGTGGGTCGACAGTTCGAACCTGTCCGGGGTCACCAAAGCCTCAGCGAAAGCTGGGGCTTTCGTCGTTAAGATAGAAACACGCTCCTATCGTTTGGCTAAGGATACCGGCATACCTCAAACCCGCGTGTCCCAAATTATAAAGGGTCAACGCCGTATTACTGCGGATACAGCAATACGGCTAAGCCGCTTTTTTGGTAACTCCGTGAAATTCTGGCTCGGCATCCAGGATGATTACGATATCCGTACCACGCTGGACGAAAAGGAAGAAGAGTTCGAGAATATTAAACAAGTGGTGTTTGTATAAGGATTACCTCGCTACGCTCGGTGATCCCATAGGGGGAGTTTCACTCCTTTTTCCAAGGGATTACCTACGGCTCCTCCGTCGCCTCCGGTTTTCCTTTGGGGGAGGCTTCAACGCAACAGCAAACCAACGTGCTGCGCACGCTGTTTGTTGTTTAATCCGACTCGCTCAAGCAAGCTTGGGATTACCTCGCTACGCTCGGTGATCCCATAGGGGGAGGCTTCAACGCAACAGCAAGCCAACGTGCTGCGCACGCTGTTTGTTGTTTAATCCGACTCGCGCAAGCAAGCTTGGCTCGCCGTATTAAACAACAAAACCCCGCTATTGCGGGGCTTGCTGTTGCGTTGGCGGTGAGGGAGGGATTCGAACCCTCGGTACCGTTTCCAGTACGACAGTTTAGCAAACTGTTCCTTTCGGCCACTCAGGCACCTCACCGTTTTGCGAGTGCAAACGTACTACAAAAAAACGAATTTTGAAAAACCTCTAGATGAAAAAAAACATTTCTGAGCCTGATTAGCCCATGTGCTGTGCGCTCTCGATATCTGCTTTTTGTGCAACATTGCTCTTTTTGCTGGTGTCATAGTCAATCCGCACGTGGTAGATGCTTTTGAGCATGTCTTTGAAGATTTCGCTGATCATCGTGATGTCTTTGAGGGTGATGTTGCTGTTGATCAATTGCTTTTGGCTCAGTTTGGATTCGACGATTTTATCCACCAGGTCATTGAGGCTCTGTGAAGTCGGTTCTTTCAGGCTTCTGGAAGCGGCCTCGACCGAGTCGGCCATCATGAGTACGGCGGTCTCCCGCGAAAAAGGGATGGGGCCGGGATAGTGGAATACGTCTTCATCCACGAATTTCTCCGGAAAGGATTTGATATAGGACTGGTAGAAATAGTCTACCCGCGTGGTGCCATGGTGGGTACGGATAAAATCAATGATGACTTCGGGCAACTGGTGCTTTTTCGCCAACTCCACACCCTTGACCACATGCGAAATGATGATCTGTGCGCTTTGCTCGAAGGAGAGTCCGTCATGTGGGTTGTACCCTTTGGTCTGGTTTTCGATAAAGTATTGGGGGTTTGACATCTTGCCGATGTCGTGATACAGGGCACCGGCCCGTACGAGCAGGGTATTGCCGCCGATTTTGTAGATGGCGGCCTCCGCCAGGTTGGCCACCTGCATGGAATGCTGGAAGGTGCCGGGTGCTTTGTAGGAGAGTTCGCGCAGCAGCTTTGAATTGCTGTTGGTGAGTTCCATCAACGTCACATCTGAAATGATGCCGAATAGCCGCTCGAATGCGTAGATAAGCGGATAGGCCAGCAGGGTCAGCAATACGCTGAATACAAAGGGTGCGATATCTGCCCAATAGAGGTTGGTAAACGATCCGTCTCGCATAAGGCCCATCCCGATGTAGGCAACCAAATAGGTGCCCAAAATAATGGCCGATGAGATGAGGAACTGTTCTCGCTTGACAAGGGTTTTGATGCTGTATATGGCTACCATACCTGCGGAAAATTGCAGGAAAACAAACTCAAAGCTGTTGGGCACGAAAAACGCGGCGAGCAAAACCATCAGCAAATGGATGTTGAGCGCCAGGCGGGTATCGAAAAGTATCCGGATAATGATCGGGACGATGCAATAGGGGATGTAATATAGGCTTGGAAGTCCAATTTTAAGCGCCCAAGACAATACGAGCAACATGCCTGTGATGACGATTAAGATGAGGAAGATCAACCGGTTGTTGTGATAAATGTCTTTGCGGAAAAGGAAAATGAACACGAACAGCAGCGACACGATCAGCGCAACGATGAAAAACTGCCCGAGCATGACCAGCAGGCGGTTGCCTCCGAGACGGGCCTCTTCTTCATAGGCTTTCCGCAGGGACTCGATTTTTTGATATACTTCGTTATTGATGGTGGTTCCGTTTGCCACGATGAGCTCCCCGCGTTGCACCATGCCCCGGGTGGTCGAAATGCTGGCTAACGCGTCTTCTTCTAATTTGGCGGTAAGCGATTCGTTAAACAGATAATTGACGGTGATGTAGTTGTTCAATACATCAATAAACCATTCGGGCTGCTTAATCGCCGACCGGTTGCCGATCACCTTGCTCATGTACTCACGCGCGGTTTCCGTGGTGAATGCATTGGCCGTATTCAACTGTTTCGCAACATTATCGGTCAGCAAGGTGAAATTGTAATGGGTCCGGTCGCCCTGAAACTTGTTGTTCAGCGCAATGACGCCCCGGTTGTAAATATCGGTCAGTAATTGCACGCCGACTTGCTCGTAGGTACTCAGCCGTTGCTCCAGGGTATCCAGACCTCCCGTTTGCCATTTTTCGGGCAGATCAGCCTCAAATTGGCTAATTTGCTGCTCAGCTATTTGGGTGTTGTAATCATAAATGGGATGGATGGACTTCAGTACGTTTGCGCGGTCTTTTTCGAGTTCTGCCTGGGTTTTTAAAACGGCGAAATTGTAGGGTGATATCAGATCTTCATGCATCCATACTTTGCCCTTTTCGAATTCATACCGGAAACGCGGCTGCTTCGGTAGGAACAGGGTAATCAATACAATACTGGCCAGTATCATCCCGAACTTGAACAGGAAACCATAGCTGCCGCTCGTATTCGCTGATTTGTATTTTATTTTTAACCTCGCCACGTGATCGTATTTTATCCCAAACTTACTAAAAATCTTTTCTGTTTTGAAAGGAACAGCAAATTACTGGTGGCAAAGGTACGAAAACACCTGCAATACGGATTTTGGATGATCGGTGTTTTTAACAGTATGATAAATTGCTGTTAACACTGGCTTATTTTTTAGGTATTAGCTTTATCGAGGAAAAAATGGAATCCGTGATGTCAAAATCAAGTATTGAAATTACAGACAACGCTTATCTGATTACATTGAATAAAGCGGAATTTGAATACCCGATGGTACGCGCGTTGCTCACCAGGCTATTCAGCGGCGCCCTGCTTCAGGAAGAAGCCTATTCCAATGAAGAGGATTTTGCCAGCAAATACGCTTCCGAATTAGGTGAGCGCTTCGATTTTCTTGCAGACAAATGATCCTGATCTGGTGTTTTGCTTGGTAAAGAATTAAGAGCAATTCGTTACCTTTGTGAAAAAAAAGGCCCATGTCAAAACGCAGACACCTCGTTGCTCCTTCCGTATTATCTGCAGATTTTGCCCATTTGTATGATGACATTGTCATGGTTAATCAAAGTGTAGCCGACTGGTTTCATCTTGATATCATGGATGGTGTCTTTGTGCCTAATATTTCGTTCGGCTTTCCGGTATTATCATCAATAGCCCACTACGCAAAGAAACCCTTGGACGTACACCTGATGATCGTCGACCCTGATCGGTATCTGCAACAGCTCAAGGATATCGGCGCCGATAACATTACCGTACATCTAGAAGCTTGTACGCACCTTAATCGTACGGTGCATGCCATCAGGGAATTGGGTTGCACGGCCGGTGTAGCCATCAATCCGAGCACACCCATTTCGCATCTCCATGAGATCATTGAAGACGTGGATCTGGTATTGCTCATGTCGGTGAATCCGGGTTTCGGAGGGCAGCAGTTTATCGAGGCAACCTATCGCAAAATAAAGGAGTTGCGGGCGCTGGCGGCCGGAAGGAATGATAATGTGTTGATTGAGATTGACGGTGGTGTGAGCAGCCATAATGCGTTGGCCTTATTGAAAGCAGGCGCTGATGTATTGGTGGCCGGCAATTCCATCTTCGCGGCCAAGAACCCGATTCACACTATTGCAGAGCTGAAACACATTTCGCCCGATTTGATTTCTGTTTGACAATCGCATCAGCAGCGCTGTTTAGAATATTTCCAAATTGGATAGGCGGGACATCAACCCTCGTTCTAACTTGTTTTTTTCGTAAATTCGCAACAATTTTAAAATAACGGCATGCGATCGCCCGTTGTTTGCCTCTTTTCGTTTAATAAATATAAATATACTTGATAAATGGCATTTGATATTGACATGATTAAGCGGGTTTATGCCCGATACGAGGAGCGGATTGCCGCTGCCCGTACGGTGGTGAATAAACCGTTGACACTGACAGAAAAGATTCTATACACCCACTTGTGGGATGGCAACCCTGCCGAGGCGTACCAACGCGGGGATTCTTATGTGGATTTTGCGCCCGACCGCGTGGCCATGCAGGATGCCACGGCGCAGATGGCGCTGCTGCAGTTCATGCAAGCGGGACGGCCGCGGGTAGCCGTTCCATCCACCGTGCATTGTGATCACTTGATCCGCGCGAAGGAAGGTGCGGAGCAGGATTTGGCGGTGGCGACGACAGAGAGTAAGGAGGTGTTTGATTTCCTTGCGTCGGTATCGAATAAGTATGGCATCGGTTTTTGGAAGCCAGGTGCTGGGATCATCCATCAGGTGGTGTTGGAAAACTACGCCTTTCCAGGTGGCATGATGATCGGCACGGATTCGCATACGGTCAATGCAGGCGGCTTGGGTATGCTGGCCATTGGGGTAGGCGGTGCGGATGCCTGTGATGTGATGGCAGGATTGCCGTGGGAGCTCAAATTCCCGAAGCTGATCGGCGTCAAACTGACCGGCAAACTCAACGGCTGGACGGCGCCCAAGGATGTGATCCTGAAGGTTGCGGGTATCCTGACCGTAAAGGGCGGCACCGGCTGCATTGTCGAATACTTCGGCGAAGGTGCCCGGTCGATGTCGTGCACCGGTAAAGGCACGATCTGCAACATGGGGGCCGAGATAGGGGCCACCACCTCTACATTTGGCTATGACGAGTCGATGGAACGCTACCTCCGTGCGACCGATCGCGCCGAGGTAGCGGATGCCGCCAATGCGATTAAAGCACACTTGACAGCAGATCCCGAGGTGTATGCCGACCCCGAAAAGTATTTTGATCAAGTGATTGAAATAAATCTCTCTGAACTGGAACCGCACCTGAATGGTCCATTCACACCGGACTTGGCCACACCCGTATCTAAGATGAAAGAAGAAGCAGCCAAGAATGGTTGGCCCTTAAAAGTGGAATGGGGCTTGATCGGATCGTGTACCAACTCGTCATACGAGGATTTGTCCCGTGCCGCCTCTATCGCGAAGCAAGCCGTAGAAAAAGGGCTGGTGACGAAGGCCGAATTCGGTATCAATCCAGGTTCTGAGCAGGTGCGGTATACCGCCGAGCGGGATGGCTTGCTGGATACGTTCACAGACCTGGATGCGACCATCTTTACCAATGCTTGTGGTCCGTGTATCGGTATGTGGGCGCGCGTAGGCGCTGAAAAGGCGGAAAAAAACACCATCGTGCACTCCTTCAACCGCAATTTTGCCAAGCGGGCAGACGGCAACCCGAATACCTACGCCTTTGTGGCTTCACCGGAGTTGGTAGCCGCCATCGCTATCTCAGGAGATCTGTCATTCAATCCGATCACCGATACGTTGGTGAATGATAAGGGCGAGGCGGTGAAATTGGATCCGCCGGTAGGGGACGAACTCCCTCAAAAAGGGTTTGACGTGGAAGATCCTGGTTATCAGGCGCCAGCGGCAGATGGAAGCCATGTGTCTGTAGCAGTATCGCCGACGTCGGACCGCCTGCAGTTGCTCGACCCGTTCGCAGCATGGGAAGGTACCGATCTCAAGGGGTTGAGGCTGCTGATCAAAGCGAAAGGCAAATGTACGACCGACCATATTTCGATGGCTGGCCCCTGGCTTAAATACCGCGGGCACCTGGATAATATTTCGAATAACCTGCTTATCGGCGCCGTCAACTTCTTCAATGAAAAAACAGACAATGTAAAAAATCAGTTGACGGGTGCCTATGGTCCCGTACCGGCCACCCAGCGGGATTACAAAGCAGCTGGAATAGGCACGATCGTGGTCGGCGATGAGAATTATGGCGAAGGCTCATCACGCGAACATGCGGCAATGGAACCCCGCCACTTAGGCGTTCGCGCGGTATTGGTCAAATCATTTGCCCGCATACACGAAACCAACCTGAAAAAGCAGGGGATGCTGGCATTGACCTTCGCGGATAAGGAAGATTATACTAAGATCCAGGAAGATGACACGTTCGATATCGTGGGGCTTACTGAATTTTCGCCGAATAAACCGCTTACCTTGATCATTCGCCATGCCGATGGCGCGGTGGATGAAATCAGGGTAAATCATAGCTACAACGACCAGCAGATCGGCTGGTTTAAGGCGGGGGGCGCATTGAATATCATCCGCCAAAGCCTGGCTTCGGCATAATAGGCTACGCTGCTAACTAAACGATAAAAGCCGTTTCCGGTAATCCGGAGCGGCTTTTTTCATTTGAATAAAATTGCTTTTATAGCCATTCATTCAGTGAAAAGGTGTCTTTCAAACGGTAACCCTTATCAGTGAGCTGTACGGTGCAGCACTCGTTTATGGGGTCGTGCTCCAGAAACAGGGCATAATCATGGTCAACCGCCTCCTGCCAATAATTCTTGCGCTCCTCCATCGTAATCAGCGGCCTGACATCATAGCTCATCACGTAAGGCAACGGGATATGTCCGACTGACGGGAGCAGATCAGCCATGTAGAGCAAGGTCCTGCCGTTGTAATTAATCTGGGGCATCATCATCGCATCGGTATGGCCATAAGCAAAGCGGACGGTCATGTTTTCGGAGAATCGAATACCGTCTTCGATGTCAATGAAGCGGAGCTGCCCGCTTTCATAGATGGGCATGATGTTTTCCTGTAAGAACGAGGGTTTCTCCCGATGGTTTGGGAACAATGCCCAATCCCAGTGTTGTTCATTGCTCCAATAGGTCGCGTTTTTGAAGGCCGGAACCAATCGGCCGCCGTCCCGTACGATGGCACCTCCCACATGGTCAAAATGGAGGTGCGTAATGAACACGTCCGTCACATCGTCGCGATGGAAACCATGTGCTGCGAGGGAACTGTCTACTGTGGCCTCGCCGTGACGGTAGTAATGGCTGAAAAATTTTTCATTTTGCTTGTCACCCAATGCGGTATCGACCAGAATGAGCCGATCGCCGTCTTCGATGAGCAAGAGCCGGGTGGCCCAGGTGCACATGTTTCGCTCATCGGCGGGATTGGTGCGCTGCCAGATGGATTTGGGTACTACGCCGAACATGGATCCGCCGTCGAGTTTGAAAAATCCGGTATCAATCGTATATAAGTTCATCGTTTCGTCTTCTTTGGTCAACTGCTAAAGATAGGAAATGCAAGCAATAACCGGAAATACAACTGCGTATTCGGAATCCCTGCGTGGAGCCGTTTTTTTTCAAAAAAGGCTAAAACGATAAACGGTCTTGTGTTACAGTTGGTTGACTTAGTGTATATATGACAATACATTGATTTTCAGTGTATTTTGATTGATAATGTCCATTTTCAATCCCTACCTTTGCGGCGTTAATGGCGTAAAATATATCCTAATTGCTATGAATGATTCAAAAAAACTAGTTCCTGACCTGACGTATCTATTTATTCGGAACCATGAAAAGATACACTATCAAAAGAACGTGGCCGAATTGGTGGAGCACGCGATCGTCAATCGGGAGGGTAACCTCACCGATACGGGCGCACTGGCCGTCGATACTGGGCGGTTTACGGGGCGTACACCGCAGGATCGGTTCATTGTTCGAGATGCCCTGACCGAACATACGGTTTGGTGGGGAGCCATCAACCAACCGATCGATGCCGCCTCGTTTGACTACTTGTTTGAGGAAGTGGGGGCATATTTCAGCGGTAAGGATGTCTTTGTCCACGATGCCAGTATCGGCGCGGACCGTGATTATTGTGTCGGTGTCCGAACCATCACCGAGACTTCGTATCAGAATATCTTCGTCCATAATTTATTCATCCGGCCGGCTTCACCTGACCCAACGGCCCGTCCGGCTTGGTCGATATTGGCGGTACCGGGGTATACCTGCCAGCATCCGGAGCAATACGGGCTGCATGGTCCCAATTTCGTGATCATCAACTTCACCCGCCAGGTGGTTTTGATTGCCGGGACCGGCTATACCGGAGAGATCAAGAAAAGCATTTTTTCCGTCATGAACTACTTGCTCCCGCTTCAAAAGCGTGTGCTTTCCATGCACTGCTCGGCCAATACGGATGACCGCGGGCATACCGCACTCTTCTTCGGTCTATCGGGAACTGGAAAGACCACGCTGTCGGCCGACCACGATCGGCTGTTGATAGGAGATGATGAACACGGTTGGGACGATAAGGGGGTGTTCAACTTCGAAGGCGGCTGCTATGCCAAGTGCATCGGTCTTGACGCGCGCCATGAACCGGAGATTTTCCGCGCCATCCGGTTCGGGGCCCTGGTTGAAAATATCAATTTTTTTTCCGGGACGCGCATGCCGGATTACCGAGATGGATCGAAGACGGAAAACACCCGGGTGGCCTATCCGCTTCACCACGTGGCGCACAGCGTCGCTTCGGGCAGGGCAGGAGCGCCGAACGATATTTTCTTTCTGACGGCTGACGCATTTGGTGTACTTCCTCCGGTGTCGCGGCTGTCCCCCACACAGGCCATGTATCATTTTATTTCGGGATACACGGCCAAGGTTGCCGGTACGGAGGTGGGTGTCACGGAGCCTAAGGCGGTTTTTTCCGCTTGTTTCGGCGAGGCATTTTTGCCGCTGCACCCCGCATATTATGCCGAGTTGCTGCGAGAAAAATTAAGGGGTGGAAAGATCAATGTATGGTTGGTCAATACCGGGTGGATCGCTGGTCCGTTCGGCATCGGACGGCGGATCAAACTCCACTATACCCGATCGATCATCAAAGCGGCGCTGAACGGGGATCTGCAGGAATCGACCTTTCAAACGCATCCGGTATTTGGGCTACGGTATCCTATGAGTTGCCCAGACGTGCCCGATCAGGTACTGGATCCCGTACAGATGTGGTCTGACGAAAGTGCCTATTACGCCCAAGCAAACCAGTTGGCGAAGCTTTTCGTTGAAAATTTCAGGAGGTTTGAAAAGGAGGTGAGTAATGACGTATTGGATGCGTCGCCCGCAACCCTGGAAAGCGGAATGGAAACCGATTCGTCACGTTAGGGAATGCAATCGATTGATTGATTTTTTTAAAATAACGCAAACGATTGTTTGACGGAATCCTGTTATAATTAACGGACGAATTTGCATATTGCGTGTCATTTTGAAGGCGGAAGGCCATATGTCCTATTTTCTGTATGAATTATAACGTTAACCCAAAACAGCTCGCGACGTTTGCAAGTAAGTTTGTTATCGACGGCGATATCGCCAATGTTTCGCCATTCGGATCGGGACATATCAACGATACCTATCGTGTGCAGACCGGCCCAGCATCAAAAGATTATTTGCTCCAACGGGTAAACCATCACGTCTTTCGGGATGTGCCGGCGGTGATGCAAAATATAGAGCTGGTAACCCGGCATCTTAAAGAAAAATATAAGGGTGCCTTCGCCGGTGAGCAGCAGTTGGAAGAGCGGGTGTTGACGCTGATCCCGACAAAGACAGGGGCGTCTTTTTATCAAGATGAAGCGGGCAATTTTTGGCGGATGTTCATTCTGCTGGCGAACACACGGAGCTACGACATCGTAGAAACTCCCCAACAGGCGAAGGAGGGGGGGCGCGCGTTCGGACAGTTTCAGCGATTGCTTTCCGATTTGGATGTCGGGCTTGTCCACGAGGTATTGCCTGACTTTCTCCACATCGGGAAGCGGTTGCAGACGCTGCATCAGGCTGTTGCGGCAGACACGGTCAATCGCGTCAGCCGGGTGGCTGAGGAATTGGCCTTTGTGAGGCAGCGGGAAAAACGCATGTGCACCATATTGGATCTGGCGGCGAAGGGACAGTTGCCTGTGCGCATCACCCATAATGATACGAAATTCAATAATGTGTTGTTGGATGCACAGGATCGATCACAATGTGTGATTGATTTGGATACCGTGATGCCGGGATACGTGGCATATGATTTCGGCGATGCCATCCGCACGATCATCAATACTGCCGCGGAAGACGAAGCCGATTTGGATCGGATAACATTAAACATACCTTTGTTTGAAGCCTATGCGGAAGGGTATTTTGAAGAAGCACATTCTTTTTTAACACCTCAGGAGATTGATTCCTTGATCGAGGGCGTCCTATTATTGCCCTATATGCAAGCGGTACGGTTTCTGACCGATTTTCTGGAAGGTGACCATTATTATAAAATTCAGCATGCTGATCACAACCTGCAGCGTACCCGGGCACAGCGTCGGTTGGTGGAGCAGCTCGAAGAGCATGAATCGGAATTGCGCGCGATCATTAACCAATACAAATGAATACACTGGTCGTTCCGTTTTTGAAGCACGTCCACTACCGCACGTCGGCCAACGAAGCATTGATGGCGCTGGGTACCGTGCACGCTAATGAACTGGAAGAGGTGCCGTGGCCCGATTTTCCATATAAGCCATCGGTAACGTTCAGGATCGCCCATACCGTGGATAGCCTGCTGTTGGAATATCGGGTCAGGGAACAGCATATCAAAGCGGAGTACCGGAATACCAATGACCCCGTTTATAAGGATAGCTGCGTAGAGTTTTTCCTGTCGTTTGAGGGCCAGCGGTATTATAACCTGGAGTTTAACTGCTTAGGCACCGGACTCATTGGCTTTGGCGACGCGGACATCGATACGCGCAGGCAGCTGTCCAACGCTACCGTTGAAAAAGTGAAGACCTACAGCAGCATGGAAGCGGTGGCGCAAGCGGGTGCAGATGCCGAATGGCTGCTGCTGCTGAATATTCCGTTTTCGGTGTTTGACGCCCATCAGATCGCATCGCTGGCCGGAAGGCGGTGTACAGGCAATTTCTATAAATGCGGAGACGACCTGCCAGTGCCGCATTTTGTGTCGTGGAATGGGATCGACCATCCCACACCAAATTTTCATTTACCGCAATGCTTCGGTGAGTTGTTGTTTTCTTCATAAATAAGTTGGAAATTAAATTCGAATCACCTATCTTTGCACCCTCAAATAGGAATATAGTAACTCATAGATAACATGAAACCTGCCATGGCAGCGACTTTCGTAAAAGGCGATGTAAATGCAGGTTCCATGAGGCAATTAAAAGACAAAATCATTAACGAATGAAAACAGACTTGCATCCATCGAATTATAGGTTAGTGGTGTTCAAGGATATGTCAAACGACTACGCTTTCTTGACCAAATCATGCATTGACACCAAAGAGACCGTTACGTGGGAAGACGGGAATGAATATCCATTGGTGAAGCTTGAAATTTCGCACACGTCTCACCCGTTTTATACCGGCAAAATGAAATTGGTCGATACCGCAGGACGTATCGATAAATTCCGCAGTCGCTACAACAAGAAATAAGCTGATCAATAGATAATCGACATTGGTCCCGATATTTTATCGGGACTTTTTTATTTTAGCCGTTTTAATTGAATGCCTATGCAGCTCGTGCTATTTGACAAAATGGATTGGAGGACAGGCCTTTATCCGTTGGCGTTGACGCGCCCGGTAGCTGATTTGCGCGTAGGTATACTGACGATCGCCGAAAAATGGGGGAAATGGTTAGACGTTCCGTTTACATTCCTCACCGAAGATTACCTGGCAGAGAAGTATCCGCTGGGGTCATTGCCGGAGGAAGTATTGCTGATCCGCGGCAATTGCTGTCCGGATAGCCGGCTGTGCGATGCGGTAGCGGCCTTAGGTAATGGACAGGCGCTGATCGCGGGCGGGGAGGTGATTGCCCTGCGTACCGATGGCGCGGCGGTTGATCAGCTGGACATGGCGGAGCCGGGCGACTATTCGCCCGTGAGCTATAAATACGATATCGTGCGGATCAATCATCCCGAAGATATATTCATCAACAACGGCCAACAGATCAATTCCGATTTCGAATTGCTTACCAAGGGTAGATCGTCGGCAACAATATCGGATAGCAATCGTTTTATAGGCAATAGGTTCTTCGCAGAAGAGGGAGCCAGTGCCGAATGCGCGACATTCAACAGCACGCGCGGTCCGATTTACTTGGCCAAAAACAGCGAAGTATGGGAGGGGGCACTGATTCGGGGATCTTTTGCATTGTGTGAAGGTTCACAGGTAAAAATGGGAGCCAAGATATATAGTAATGTGACGGTAGGCCCGTATTCTCGCGTCGGCGGGGAGTTGAATACCTGTGTCATATGGGGTCGGTCTTCCAAAGGCCATGAAGGCTACCTCGGAAGTGCGGTGATCGGCGAATGGTGTAATTGGGGAGCCGACACGAACAACTCGAATCTAAAGAATAACTATAAACCCGTACGGCTATACGACTATGGTCGCATGGGGTATCGCGATACAGGGTTGCAGTTCTGTGGTATGGTTATGGCAGACCATGTCCGGTGCGCGATCAACACAGCATTCAATACAGGTACGGTGGTGGGCGTAGGGGCGAATATTTTCGGCGGGGGTACACCGCCTGCCTTCATCCCCGATTTTGCGTGGGCCGGTCCCGCAGGTTTCTCGGCCTATCAACTGGACAAACTGTTTGAGACCGCCGACTTGGTGTACCAGCGACGGAACATCGCCTTCGATGAGCAGGAAAGAAGGCTGTTGGCGGCGGTATTTGAAATCACGAAGAAACATCGCAACTTTTAAAACAAATTTTAACCTTAATAGAATATCAATCATCATGCGAAAGAAAATCGTTGCCGGAAACTGGAAAATGAACCTCGACTATCAGCAGGGGATAAGCCTTTTTTCTGAAATTGTAAACATGGCTAAGGATGAGGTCATCGGCGACCAACAGGTCGTGGTATGCAGCCCGTTTATCCACCTCCACAGCATCGCCCAATTGGCGAAGGGTGCGACCCACGTAGCCATAGGCGCTCAGAATATTTATTTCGAGGAGAAGGGGGCCTATACCGGCGAGGTATCGGCTGGCCAGGTGGCGTCTACAGGGGCAACCTTTGTGATTCTGGGTCATTCTGAACGCCGCGCATATTTTCAGGAAGATAATTATTTACTGGGCAAAAAGCTTGATGCGGCGTTGAAACATGACCTGACCCCTATTTTTTGTATCGGCGAAACGCAGGAAGAGCGTGAATCCGACCGGTATTTCGATGTGATCAAGGAACAGCTGGAAGCGGGTGTATTTCACTTGTCAAACGAAGCGTTCGGCAAGGTGGTGTTGGCTTATGAGCCGGTGTGGGCGATCGGCACAGGTCTTACAGCATCACCCGAGCAGGCGCAGGAAGTACATGCGTTCATCCGGAATGAGGTGGCATCGCATTATAATGAAACGATCGCCGACGACACCACGATCTTATATGGTGGAAGCTGTAATCCGCAAAATGCGCCCGCGCTTTTTTCGCAAGCCGATATCGATGGTGGACTCATCGGGGGAGCATCCTTGAAATCACGTGATTTCATCGATATCGTGAAGGTGTTGTCATGAAATATGCAGAAGTGGTTTTCACCTGTAAAGGTGGCGAAGACTGGCATCAGGACCTGTTGATCGACCAGCTGGCCGACAGGGGATTCGATACCTTTGAACCGCGGGACAGTGGTTTTGCCGCGTACATTGCTTCCGAACAGCTCGACGTGTCGTCGCTGGAGTCGCTGCTGATCCACCAACCGGTCGGGTTTGAGGTGCAGTATGAGGTGCGTGAAATCCAGCCGCAGAATTGGAACGAGGTGTGGGAACGCAATTTTGAACCGGTCGTCATTGGAGATGCGTGTTATGTGCGGGCTACCTTTCATGCGCCGCGACCCGAATATCCCCATGAGATCATCATTGATCCCAAAATGGCATTCGGCACGGGTCACCATCAAACCACGTCGCTGATGATCCATTACCTGCTGGAAACCTCGTTAGCGGGGCAAGCCGTATTGGATATGGGATGCGGCACCGGTATATTGGCTATATTAGCAGCCAAATTAGGCGCCTCAACGGTATTAGCCATTGATAATGACCCTGTGTGCGTAGCCAGTGTGGAGGAAAATAAGGTTTTAAATGGAGCAAACGATATCGAAACCCAATGTGGTTCGGTCGAATTGATCGGCAACCGGCGGTTCGACGTGATATTGGCCAATATCAACCGCAATATTTTATCGTCACAAATGGGCAGTTATGCCCGGGCATTGACAGCCGAAGGCATATTATATATCAGTGGGTTCTATGACGGAGCGGATTTGGCATTGCTGGTCAATGCCGCATCCCAGCATGGATTGGTCTACGAAAGCCATCGAGAGCAGGAGGGTTGGGTGGCTGCGCGATTGATAAAAAAGGGATAATTATGCGCGTACATTTTATTGCCATTGGCGGAAGCATCATGCACAACCTTGCTATTGCATTAGCCAAGAAAGGTTACATCGTCAGTGGCTCGGATGATCATATCTACGAACCCTCGCGCACCAATCTCGCGAAGGAGGGGTTGCTGCCGAAGCCGGGCTGGGATCCGGCACGGATCACTTCCGATATCGACGCGGTGGTACTGGGCATGCATGCCAAGGCGGATAACCCTGAGCTGCTGAAAGCCCAGGAAAACGGCACGCGTATTTATTCCTATCCCGAATTTATCTACGAGCAGACCAAAGAAAAAACGCGCGTGGTAATTGGTGGTAGCCACGGCAAAACGACCATTACCAGCATGATCATGCATGTATTGAAATCGATCGGACGGGATTTTGATTATTTGGTGGGGGCGAAGCTCGACGAGTTTGAATACATGGTAAGGCTCACCAAAGATGCTCCGCTGGTCGTCATCGAGGGAGATGAGTACCTGGCCTCACCGATTGACCAACGTCCCAAATTCCATTTGTATCGGCCCCACATCGCGCTTATCAGCGGAGTAGCCTGGGATCATGTGAATGTATTTCCGACGTTTGAAAACTATGTCACCCAATTCAGGCTATTCATCAAAACCATCGAGCCGAAGGGAACATTGGTATACAACAAAGAAGACAAGAAGTTGCAGGAGCTTGTTTTGGAGGATCAATCCAAGATCAATAAGCATGGCTATCGAACACCGGAGTATACCATCAATAAAGGGATCACCTACATGCATACCTACATGGGGGAGATTCCATTGCAGGTATTCGGCAAGCATAACCTATCCAATATTGCCGCTGCCTTTACGGTCTGTGAGTGGCTGGGGGTAGCGCGGGAAGCATTTTACACCGCCATCAAGGGTTTTAAGGGCGCTTCAAGGCACTTGGAATATGTGGCGAGTAATAACGACAGTGTCGTCTACCAGGATTTTGCGCATACGCCCACCAAGCTGAAAGCGAGTATTCATGCGCTGAAAGAACAATTTCCCGAAAAGGCACTGGTGGCCATCATCGAATTGCATACGTACAGCAGCCTCAATGAAGCCTACTTAAATGAATACAGGGATACCATGCGGGAAGCGGAATATCCGGCCGTATTTATCAATCAAGAGGCGTTAAAACAGCTCAATGCGGAAGCGATTTCAGAAGATACGCTGAAAAAGGCGTTCAACCAGCCTAACCTGATTTATTTTCACAACATCGAAAGCATGAAACAATACCTGAAAGAGATGACTCCTGATGGTAAAAATCTACTGTTTATGAGCTCGGGGAGCTATGGTGGTATAAATCTTGTTAATTTTGCTGATGAATTCTTGTATAAATAGAAGTTTAACTATTTTGTGTCACCACATTTACAGTTTATATAACACAGCTACTTAATATATTACAACTACTTACATTTTAGTCAAACGATCATCTCACCAATGAATGCATTAGGAAAAAAAATCAGGTTGCTACGGCATCAAAAGGGCTGGAGTCAGGAAGACGTTGCAAAGCGATTGGATATATCCATACCGGCTTTTTCAAAAATAGAAACCGGGATAACGGATGTCAACCTGTCCCGGTTAGATCAGATATCACGATTGTTTGGGATGACCGTGGTACAATTGCTGGCTACCAACGACTCGGAAGAGGAGAAAGCATATGTTTCAGCGCTTGAAATGGCCAATAAGAAACTGCAAGAGCGGGATGCGGAAGTGATTGAATTGCAGAAGAAGGTCATTGAACTCTACGAACTACTGCATAAAAAGCCAGAATAATTTATGCGATCCGGCACCATGAGCGCCAATAACACATCTACTATGGTAACTATTCATCATAGTAGATGTGCTGAAAATAAACGTTACGATCATCATGCTGGTAAGTAATGTTTATTTTCAAATATGAGGGATTAGTGATCAATAATCGTCGTCATCAAAATCATCCAATTCATCCAACGAGTCAAACTCATCTAACTCGAAATTATCCTCATCCTCGAAAAGGTCATCCGAATCCTCGTCGTCATCGGGCCCACCATCAAAAGTGACCAAAACGTCATCCTCCAAAGTCGCTAAATCATTGTCGTGCATCATTGGCGTTTTCATAATCATCATTAATAAAGTATTGTTTTTATAAGATAAAAATAACAAGATTTTGATTTCAAAACATTTTTTTTAGAAAAAATATATTTCTATATATCCCGCTGCTTATTCGCCTATTTCGCCTATGGTATTGCCCTCCTGCACGATTTCTTTCAGCTTAGGCAAATCAGCCGTGCTGTTGATGCCGAAGTGATCCATGAATAGGTCGCTGGTGCCATATAAGATGGGTTTCCCCAAGGTATCGGCTTTCCCGACAATTTTGATCAGCTCCTTTTCCAGCAATCGCTGCACCGTATAATCACAATTGACGCCACGGATCTGTTCGATCTCCAGTTTGGTGATCGGTTGGCGATAGGCAATGATTGCCAGCGTTTCGAGCGCCGCTTGGCTGAGCTTCTTTTTCGCGCGGTGCGCTTGCAGGTGGTTGATGGTCGCATAGTAGGATGCTTTGGTCAAAAACTGGTATCCGTTATTGATGGATTTCAGTTCGAGTACCCGGTCCTGCTGTTGGTACCGCCCGGCGATTTCTTCCAGCGCTGCGTGTATGGCGGTCTCGGCTATTTCGTCGCCTATGGACGCTTCGAGGACCTGCTTGAGTTCAGTGACCCCGATTCCGTATTCCGAAGCGTAGATAAGCGCTTCTACCTGTTGGCTCAAACTTTCCAAATCCCCCGTAGCCATTAATAGTTGATCACTTGTTCTTCCATCATTTCGGGCAGCTCTCTGAATTCATATTTCTGGGTGCGGAGCTGCGGTTCGAATCCCGCTTCGCGGATTGCATCCTGGATGGATCTGGAGGTAAACCGATGCGGTGCGCCAGCTGCCGAAACCACATTTTCTTCGATCATGATCGATCCAAAATCATTGGCGCCTGCATGCAGGCAGAGCTGTGCCACTTGCTTGCCAACCGTCAGCCAAGAAGCCTGGATGTTCTTGATGTTGGGCAACATGATGCGGCTCAGCGCGATCATCCGGATGTATTCTTCGCTGGTGACATCGTTGGTGATCCCACGGAGGCGCTTGAGCAGGGTGCCGTCATCCTGGAAAGGCCAGGGGATGAAAGCGGTAAAACCATAGGAAGCCGCAGGGCGCTCTTCCTGCACCTGCCGTATCCATACCAAATGTTCAAATCGTTCCGCCAATGTTTCAACGTGTCCAAACATCATGGTGGCAGACGTGGATAAATTGATTTGATGCGCTGCGCGCATGACATCCAGCCATTCCTGACCGCCGCATTTGCCTTTGGAGATGAGCCGCCTTACCCGGTCGTTCAAGATCTCCGCGCCGGCGCCCGGCAAGGAATCCAGCCCTGCATCTTTCAGCGCACGGAGCACATCGATGTGACTCATGCCTTCCAGTTTGGCGATGTGGGCAATTTCCGGTGGACCGAGCGAATGCAGCTTGAGGGTCGGGTACAACGATTTTAATTCCTTAAAAAGGTCGGTGTAAAACGCTAATCCCAAATCGGGATGGTGCCCGCCTTGAAGCAACAGCTGGTCGCCACCGAAGCGAAAGGTTTCTTCTATCTTTTGTTTATAGGTCTCGATATCGGTGATGTAGCTATCTTCATGCCCGGGCCTGCGAAAAAAATTGCAGAATTTGCAATTGGCGATGCAGACATTGGTCGTATTGACATTCCGATCGATCTGCCACGTCACCTTGCCATGGGGGACCTGTATCTTGCGCAATTCATTCGCTACATAAGACAGGTCTGCGATCGATGCATGGTTATACAACTGAATTCCTTCGTCAATCGAAAGAAACTCAAAATCCAACGCCCGGCTAAGCAATTTGGCAACATTCATGAACGCAAAGATACGCAGTTTTTAGAAACCAAATAGGTTTTCGAAGCGACTAAATGTTATGCACCCCGCTTGCATATGTGTAACCGAATTGTTAAGTTTGTGTCACCAATTGATAATGCCTTGCTGACGAAACCTGGTATGGATACTGACGCTGAATTACTCGACCGGATACGTCAAGACGACCAAGCTGCTTTTAAGGAATTGTACAAACGGTATTGGAAGCGCTGCTATGCACAGGTATTGCAGCGATCGGGCGATACGACCTTGGCGGAAGATTTGACGCAGAATGTGTTTGCTTCGCTATGGGAAAACCGGAAATCTGCGGTGATCAAGAATCTTGGCCCATACCTGTTCGCCGCGGTGCGCTTTCGGTTTATCACCTACCTGAAATCGCAGTTGCAGGAAAGCACCTATCGGTTTCATTTCTTAGCCGACCATCCTGATGCGCAAAACCCCGTGGACGCCGCCATGCGGATCAAAGAACTAAACGAAGCCATTGACAGAGGCGTGGGCATGATGCCCTCGAAAACCAGGACCGTCTACACGCTTAGCCGAACGGAACACTACTCCGTAAAGGAGATCGCGAATAAACTGAACCTGTCTGAAAAGGCCGTGGAATATCACATCACCCAATCGCTGAAGACCATGCGCCTTGTCCTCAAAGATTTCCTATCCGTCATGTTACTCCTGCAAGAAATTTTTTGAAATTTTTTTTAGGGGTTGCCATGATTGAATAGACTTACTAATATAATGACCAATTACCTTGCGAACTCATGAGTAGGGAAAACTTTCATCGGCTATTGCAGCGGTACCTGGATGGGAAATGTACACCGGAAGAAACGCAGTTAGTACACCACTGGTATGACATGCTGGACGAAACGCATCAGGGCGCGTTTGATGCCGGTGATCTGGATGTCATGGAAGACGTCATTTGGAATAAAATATACAGCCAAATCAATAAGGAAGAGGACCTGCCGGACATGCGGAAGCCGCTCGACTTGCCGAAAATGCCTGTCCGTTTTTGGTTGGTTGCAGCCGCCGTCGCTGCGCTATTGATTACCACCGGCACGCTCTTCTACTTCCGCATTGTGTGCTATCCGGTCAAACCTTCGTTTGCGTCATCAAGCGCGGTGTTGGACAATTCGATTGTGAGGGTAACGAATGGCACCAAGCATCACATGAAAGTCATTCTGCCGGATGAATCGTTGGTTGAGCTTTACCCGAATGCACAGCTCGAATACCCCAAACAGTTCAAGGCCGGGAGTCGGGAAGTACGTTTGACTGGAGATGCCTTCTTCGCCGTCGCAGCCAACCCGGAAAATCCCTTTTGGGTTTTTCATGAGGGCATGATCACCAAAGTGCTGGGCACTAAGTTTAAAATAAGCGCCCCCAAGGAAGGGGTGCAGGGTGAAGTGATCGTTTATTCGGGCAAAGTGGACGTATTCTACAATGTCGGTAATCGCAATTTCGTGAAAAGAATGTTGTCTGCACCGGAAAAAGCGTCTGTCACGACTAACCAAAAAGCGGTATTGTTGGCGCAGCGGATCGAAGAAACCGTCGTGGAAAACCCCCTGCCCATCAGCGAGCAAGTGGACGCCGTTGGCCATGAGACCTTTCGGGATATTTCGATGACCGCATTGGCGAAAACACTTAGCGACCTCTATGCGTTAGATGTAGTAGCAGATAGCAGCTTGGCCGGCATTACATTCACCGGTGACATCAGTGGGATCGGGTTATTTAAGCAATTGGATATCATCAGCACGGTCACCAGTACGCATTATGAAGTAAGCGGCACCACTATTTTTTTGAGGCACAAAGACTGACCACATAAACACACATTTTATATACCAAACACACTAATGCATATCAATATGAAAGATGAGAAAACTTAACCCACTAGCCAGCCGATCTTAATCGGACAGTAAGCAAGCACAGCTAACCGTTTTTACTGATCATGTATGATTGGTGTCCCGACGCGGCGGGAGTACCTGATGGTCGTTTTGTACCCAGTTGGACCGTATCGAGCCTTCATGCATGCGTGCAGTGTTAACCAAAAAATACCGTTATGAGAAAACCAAAGACATAATCAAAAGACCGGCAATATGGGGGTATTGCCGGTCACCCACCGGATGTATTCCGGAGTGATTTACAGTTCAAAAAATCCGTTTACGAACCATAAATTTTTCAAAAATATGAAAAAAGAACGAATTATTGCTTTAACCAAAATAGCGATGAGACTCACCTTTTTATATGCCCTTATCACGCTGGTCGCTGCACTGTCTACTCAGGCTAAGCACGCTGATGCACAGGGTATTATGGATAAAAGAATTGCGTTTTCTGCTAAGCGGATCACGATCAAAGACATGATCGCTGCGTTAGAAGACCAATCGGATGTCCACTTTATTTACAGCGCTTCTGCGATTAAAGCTGACAGGAAACTGAAGGTGTCCGCCATTTACGGAGATTTGGGCCATGTGCTGGATAAGGTTTTTAAACCAATCGGAATCACCTATAAAATCGAAAACGACAAGATTTTACTATACAGTCTATACCAGGATATGACCATTACCGGTACTGTCACGAATGCACAAGACAATTTGCCGATACTCGGCGCGGTGGTGAAGGTAAAAGGCACTACGCGCGGCACGAGCACCAATGAAAAGGGACAGTTTTCGTTGACCGTGCGGCCAAAGGAGGTGATAGAAGTCAGTTATGTCGGCTTTGCGGCACAGGAGTTTGTAGTGGATAGCGCAAAGGCAGTATACACCCTCGCCCTGCAAGAATCGCAGAGCACCCTGGATGAAGTGGTGGTCACCGGCTACTCCACGCAACGTGTGAAAGATCTGACCGGATCGGTTGCTGTAGTGGATGTAAAAGGATTGAAACAACAACCGGCAGCCAGCCCAATTGAAGCCCTTCAGGGTAAAGCTACCGGCGTGCAGATTATTAACAGTGGGGCGCCTGGTGCTACGCCGCAAATCCGTATCCGGGGCTTCAGTACCATCAATAATAATGATCCGCTCTATATCATCGATGGCATGCCCTATGAGGGTAAGCTAAGTTGGTTGAGTTCCAATGATATCGAAAGCATGCAGGTGCTGAAAGATGCCTCGGCAGCTTCCATCTATGGCGCCAGGGCCAACAATGGTGTCGTGATTGTTACCACCAGACAGGGGAGCAAAGGTTCGCCAAAGATTACACTGGATACCTATTATGGTACACAGGCGCCCATCCGGAGCCGCTTCCCCGAAATGCTAACCCCGCAGCAATACGGGGAGTATGTATACCGGCAGCAGAGAAATGCCGGTGCAACTCCGGGTACCACCGGAACGACCGGCCAGAACTATGGCTCGGATCCAGATCATCCAACATTGCCCGAATACCTGCTGGCCGGGGATAAAATGGGACATCAAATCACTGCAGAGGATGCCGATCCCTCGAAGTATCGTTATGTGATGGATCCTGCACAGTATTACACCATTGTCCCCGCAAATCAAGCCGGCACCAACTGGTTCGATGCTATTACGCAAAACGCTCCGATACAGAATTATCAGTTGAGTGTCCTGGGCGGCGGTGAAAATGCGGTATACGCACTGAGTGGAAGCGCATTCAAGCAGGGAGGGACGTATCAATATACCGGGTTCGACCGGTATACCATCCGCAGCAATGCCAATTTTACTTTTTTGGACAACCGGCTTACGATTGGCGAAAACATGCAATACTCCGCTACCAACGGACATGGCTTCGGCGTCAACGAAAATCGATCCGGCGCTTACCAGGGTGAGGACTCGGCGATTGGTTGGGCTTATCGTATCCAAACCATTGTGCCGGTATACGACATCATGGGCAATTTTGCGGGTACCAAGGGTAGCATGATGGGCAATGCCGATAACCCACTGGCGGTGCTATACCGGCAGAAGGATAACACAAACCAAAGCGGCCAGTTTTTCGGAAGTGCTTTTGCCGATTTGGAGCTGGTAAAAGGGCTCAATTTCCGGACTACCTTCGGATTACGCCACGAGAATTTCAACGGCAGGTCCATCGGGTATCCCAACCCGGAACGCTCGGAAGGTAGCTTTACGAACAATACGCTGAGTGAGTATCGGGGTACCAATACCGAGTGGACCTGGTCGAATACCGCCACCTATGAAAACACGTTTAATGGTGTGCATAGGTTGAAGGTACTTGCCGGAACGGAGGCCGTTGAGTCAAACTATCACCAGTTGACGGGAAATGGAAATGATTTCTTTGTAACGGGCGACCTCAATTATTATTACCTCAATACGGCTGCAACCACTGTTGGCGGCAGTGAGGGGAGCGAGGGATCCTTGTTTTCTGTTTTCGGACGAGTCGAATATGGGTTTGACGACCGGTACTTACTGTCAGCTACGGTGCGCCGCGATGGGTCGTCAAATTTCGGACCCGAAAACCGTTATGGCACGTTCCCCGCTGCCAGTGTTGCATGGCGGGTATCGAACGAAGGTTTCCTGAAATCGGTTTCCTGGGTGAATGATCTCAAAATCCGGGCTGGTTATGGTGTTACGGGAAATCAACGTATTCCCTCATTCCAATTTATGAGAAGATATGCTTCGGGGGTTAATCCGTCGTTTTATCCGATTGGCGGGGGCAACGACCTTTCGAGCGGACTGTGGACCAGCGACTACGATAACCAGGCTGTGAAGTGGGAAGAGCTGAAATCGGTAAACGTCGGACTCGACTTTACGTTGTTCAATAATACGATCGATGGTACGTTTGACTGGTTTGACCGGCGCACCAGCGATGTACTGTATCCGGTACCGCAACCCGCTGCCGCCGTGGGTACAGGGAACTCGCCGTATGTCAATTCCGGCGACATGCAGAATGCCGGTATTGAACTTGGCTTAAACTATCATTATGTGGGCGACATGAGTGAGGACGCCTTCCGGTTTGACGTCGGCATATTCTTTTCCAAATACACCAATAATATCGTTGCGCTCGCACCCGGTGTCAAAGAGCAGCCCTACCTCACGTTACGCGAGGTGACGACCTCCGTATTAAGGGCCGGCGCGCCGTTTGGTGCTTTTTATGGCTATGATATGATCGGGATATACCAAAGCGAAGATGACATTGCGAACAGCGCTTCGTATGGAGGAGCCCGTGTGGGCGGCCCTAAATTTGCGGATATCAACGGAGACAATGCGATCGATGGGGATGACCGGACAATCATCGGCAACCCGCATCCGGATTTCATCTATTCACTTAACCTGGGTGCGTCTTACAAGCGATTTGATATCAACATGTTCTTTAACGGGTCGCAGGGCAATGACCTGTTTGATCTCACCCGTCAGTATACCGACTTTTATGCATTTCCCGGTTCGGTAAGCACCCGTACACTGGATGCCTGGAGTCCAAGCAATCCGGAGAGCATGATTCCTTCGGCCTATGCCAATGCACCCACCATCGAGCGGCAATCTTCCAGTTACTACGTACAAGACGGTAGCTTTTTCCGGATGAAGAACCTGCAAATCGGGTATACCCTGCCTACGGATCGTATGTTTCAGGGCCGGGTATCCAATCTACGGGTATATGCCAGTGCGACCAACCTATTTACCCTAACCGGTTATAGTGGCATGGACCCGGAAGTGAGCCAATATGGATCCACAGGCTTTACCGGCCCCGGGGTGGATATGGGGGTTTATCCCGTGCCGCGCCAGTATCTATTGGGGCTGAGTGTTATGTTTTGAGCGATGAGCACATTTGGATTTCGGATTACAACCATTGAACAATAAAACTCTTCAATAATGAAAACACGATATAAAATAATTGTATGCTCGGTGATGATGATAGCTATCGGCGGATGTAGCTCGGATTTCCTGGACCGCACACCGCAGGGACAATTGATAGACGAACAGTTGAACAGCACCAAGGGCGTGGAATGGCTGCTTACCGGAGCGTACGGGTTGATGAATGGCAACCGGGATGGAACCTGGGGCAATTACGGGTCGGCCCCCAGTCAGTGGCTCTATGGAGATGTAGCCGGTGGTGATGCGCATAAGGGAAGTGAAGCCGGCGACCAGGGCACGATGCTCGAAATCGAACATCACACCGCTATTCCGGTCAATGAACACCTGGCTACCATGTACCGCAATTATTACGAAGGTATTATTCGGTGCAACACCACACTGCGACAGTTGAAGATTGTGCAGGAAACCGCTGACGAAAAATTCTCGGACGAGCGGGCTGCTGAAGTTGAAGCAGAAGCGAAGATGCTTCGGGGGCATTATTATTTTTTCCTTTGGCGGGTGTTCAAAAATATCCCGTATATCGATGAAACCGTCTCTACTGCCGATGCCGCCGCAATCTCGAACAATACAGATGTCTTGCCTATGATTGAGGCCGATTTCCAGTTTGCCGTGCAGAACCTGCCGGACACAAAGCCGCTGGGTGAAGTAGGCAGGGCAGACGGCATTGCTGCCAAAGCGTATCTCGGCAAATTGTACCTGTATCAGGGGAAATTTGCCGAGGCGCTAGCGCTGTTTAAAGACGTCATCGCTGCAAAGCCGGATCTGGAAAGCTTGCCTTTCCTGGACAATTTTGATATCAATAGGGAAAATGGACCGGAGACGATTTTTTCTGCACAGCACGCCATCAATCCAAACGGGAGTGGTGACAACGCCAACGTGGGCGATATGCTTGCGGGAGTGCAAAATTCGCCAACCCCAATGAACTGCTGCGGTTTTTTTAATCCCTCCTTTGATTTGGTCAATTCATTTCGGGTCACGTCATCGGGGCTGCCTATGCTCGACGGCTCTTATCGGAATAATCCCTATAAATCGGATTTTGGGTTGACCGGAAGCGCTAAACAAAATTACGAAGTAGACAAATCCCTTGCATTGGATCCGCGGCTTGATTATACCGTCGGGCGCAGGGGGGTACCCTACCACGATTGGGGAATCTTTCCAGGCGATGCGTGGCTCCGTGAACCTGCGTCCCACGGACCTTTTGTATCCTACAAACGACTGTTGGACCAGGCTGATTTTACGGGAAACCTGGCGACTGATGGTAACGTGACCGCACTGGATGTCCAGATCATCCGGCTGGCTGATGTGTACCTGATGGCAGCGGAATGCGCTGCAGAAACGGGAGACCTGGCCTACGCACTTGCCCGGGTCAACAATATTCGGAATCGGGCAGCCCAGCTTCCGGCCAAGAAAATCGGTAACGCCGATGCCGCCGCATATAACGTAAAACCTTATCCGGCGTTTGCTTCGAAGGAGTACGCCCTGGACGCCATCCGTTTCGAACGCAGGTTGGAATTGGCGCTGGAAGGACACCGGTACTTTGATCTGGTACGTTGGGGTATCGCCAAGGAAGAACTGGAAAGCTATTCGGCTTTTGAAGGGGGCTTCAGCGAAACCTTCAATAGGCTTTACGGCGACCTTAATTTTGGAGAAAAGAATACGATGTTCCCGATACCGCAGGAACAGATCGACAGGAGCGGGGGTGCATTGATACAGAACGAGGGTTATTGATTGGAGGTAACGATGAACACACGGAGAAGGTTCATTAAGCAAATGGGCATAGGGATCACTGCGGTCACTGCCTATCCGATGGTACATCCGTTGCTTTCCTGCCAAGGACCGAGTGCGGGAAAGGAGCAGGAAACCGTGGATAGCGATACGCTGTTTTTTAAGCTATCGCTGGCCGAGTGGTCGCTGAACAGGGCGATCTTCAGCGGCCAGCTGGATCACCTGGATTTCCCGCTGTACGCAAAAGACCATTTCGGAATAAACGCGGTGGAATATGTGAACCAATTTTTTATCGATAAGGCGAATGACCAGGCGTACCTAGGTGAATTGAAGCAGCGGTGTGACGATAACGGTATCACGAGTGTGCTCATCATGTGTGACTTAGAAGGGGATTTAGGCGATACCGATGCCGCCCGCCGGAAGCAAGCGGTGGAAAACCATTATAAATGGGTAACCGCCGCGCAGTTTCTGGGCTGCCACGCCATCCGCGTGAATGCAGCTGGGCAGGGCGCGGCCGAAGAAGTAGCACAGTATGCTACGGAAAGCCTACGGCAGCTGGCCACGTTTGCGCAGGACTATGATCTTTCGGTCATCGTTGAAAATCACGGCGGATATTCGTCTAACGGCGGATGGTTGAGCGGGGTGATGAAAGCGGTAGCGATGCCCAATTGTGGGACACTACCCGATATGGGTAATTTTTGTATCAGGCGGACGGAGCCCAAGGAGCAGACCGTAGAGGCCTACCTGGCTACGGAGTGTCTGGAAGAGTACGACCGCTACCAGGGAACGGCAGAACTGATGCCTTTTGCCAAAGGGGTAAGCGCAAAAACATTTGATTTCAATGCGCAGGGCGACGAGACGAGCATCGATTATGTACGTATCCTCAAGCTCGTCAAAGACGCCGGTTTTACCGGATACATCGGTATCGAGTATGAGGGGCATAGTCTCCCGGCGGATGAAGGCATTGCTAAGACGAAGGCATTGCTCGAAAGGCTCGGACGGGAGCTGTCGTAGAAATAGGGTATCCGGCAGCCTGCGCTTGCCGGATACTCCTTTTTATGCTATCTTAGGCCCGTTCAACTTTATGCATGTCGATACAAAAAAACCATAGACCCACTATACGGGCATGGGCCATGTTTGACTGGGCAAACTCAGCGTATAACTTGGTCATTACCTCCACGATTTTTCCTGCATATTATACGGCCATCACGTATACCGAAGCGTACGGCGACCGGGTTGATTTTCTGGGCTTCCGGGTGGTCAATACCGCGCTTTCGAATTTCGCATTGTCCTTTGCCTATCTTTTCATGGCACTGCTGCTGCCCATTTTATCGTCGTTGGCCGATTTCAAGGGCAGCAAGAAAGCCTTCATGAAGGTGTTTACCTATCTCGGCGGCGCAGCCTGCATGGGCTTGTTTTTTTTCAAGCTCGAAACATTGGAATGGGGGATCGCCTGTTTCACGCTGGCCGCCATGGGATATGTGGGGGGTGTGCTCTTCAATAATTCGTATTTGCCGCAGATCGCCACGGTCGATCAGCAGGATCGCGTGAGTGCCCAAGGGTTCGCCTATGGTTATATCGGCTGCGTGACGTTGCAGGTGATCTGCTTTGTTTTTGTGCTCAAGCCAGCGTGGTTTGGCATCACCGATCCGAGTTTCCCGGCAAGGCTTTCATTTTTCCTGGTGGGGATCTGGTGGATAGGCTTTGCCCAGATTCCGTTCAGGAAGCTGCCCAAGGATACACGCAACGACCAACGTGTCACCCGACACGTCTTGCGTAAAGGATTCGCAGAGTTGCAGGAGGTGTGGAAACGGTTAAAGGATATCCCGCAGATCAAGCGTTTTTTGCCGGCCTTTTTTTTCTACGCCATGGGCGTGCAGACGGTCATGATCGTAGCGGCGGCATTTGGCGAAAAAGTACTCCACCTCGGGGCACCCAAGCTCATCGCCACGATATTGATTATCCAGCTGGTGGCAATAGGCGGGGCCTACCTCATGTCGTTGCTGGCCCGCTATATCGGCAACGTACGGGTATTGATGTTGGTGGTATGCGTATGGATCGGGGTTTGTGTGGCGGCCTATTATATCCGTCACGAAGTACATTTTTACCTGCTGGCTGCGCTGGTCGGACTGGTGATGGGAGGTATCCAGTCGCTTTCCCGTTCCACTTACTCCAAACTATTACCTGTGGGTGAGGAAGATACGGCCTCGTTTTTCAGTTTTTATGATGTCACCGAGAAGATTGCCATCGTCATTGGGTTGTTTTCGTTTGCGCTTATTGAGCAAATGACCAACAACATCCGCTATTCGGCATTATGTTTGGGTGTGTTCTTTCTGATCGGATTAGTGTTATTGTGGCGGATGTTGACCGGGCAGCGTAGCTAGCCAGTGTTTAGATTAAGTATATGACGGTATCATTATTCATCCCTTGTTTCATGGACCAGCTTTTTCCCGAAACAGCATTCAATACGGTGCGCGTATTGGAGAAAGCCGGATGCGAGGTGGATTACAATCCCGAGCAGACCTGCTGCGGGCAGCCGGCTTACAATGCCGGCTTCTGGGATGAAGCAAAAAAAATAGGCCATAAGTTTCTGCATGATTTCCCAGACGACCGGGTCATCGTGTCGCCTTCGGCATCCTGCACCGGCATGGTCCGCAATGCCTATAACGACTTATTTACCAATACCATGGTCCATAACCGTTGCCGGGCGATTCAGGGAAACATCCACGAGCTTTCGGATTTTTTGGTGAATGTACTTAAAAAAGATTACTTTGGAGCCGAGCTGGAGGGCCGCGCCGTGTATCACGATTCGTGTTCGGCCCTGCGGGAATGCCACATCAAGGAAGAACCGAGGCAGCTCTTGGGCAAGGTAGATGGCCTGGAGCTGGTAGAAATGCCGCAGGGAGAAACGTGCTGCGGCTTCGGCGGAACGTTTGCCGTGAAGTTTGAGGCCATCTCCAGCGCCATGGCCGAACAAAAGGTCCACCATGCAATGGCGATGGAAGCGGATTTCATCATTTCTACGGATGCTTCTTGCCTGCTGCACCTGCAGGGATATATTGATAAACACCAATTGCCGATCAAGACCATGCACCTGGTGGATGTACTGGCCAACGGTTGGGCAAATATTTAATAAATTGTATTCGTTTAACTTGTTAATATCATGACAGACAGAAGATCATTTTTAAAACACCTCGGACTAGGCGCGCTGAGCCTTTCGGTATTACCGTCGGTGGCGCAGTCGGCATCATCGGCTGTGCGCAACCAAAAGCTCTTTTTTGATATTTCACTTGCCGAGTGGTCGTTGCACCGTACCCTTTTTGCGGGCAAGCTGGATAACCTGGATTTTCCGGAAACCGCCGCGAAAACCTTCGGTATCCATGCGGTGGAGTACGTCAACCAGTTTTTTAAAGATAAGGCCAAGGACCAAGCCTATTTGAGCGAACTCAACAAAAGAGCCAAGGACCACGGTGTCAAGAATGTGCTCATTATGATCGATGGGGAGGGGGCGTTGGGAGCGGCAGCTGATCAGGAACGGACAACGGCCGTTGAAAATCATTACAAATGGGTAGAAGCGGCCAAATTTCTGGGGTGCCATGCCATCCGCGTAAATGCCGCCGGAAAGGGAACGCCGGAAGAAGTCAAAAGTGCCGCCATTGACGGATTGGGACGGTTGAGTGAGTTTGCGGCCCAGCATGACATCAATGTCATCGTGGAAAACCACGGCGGGATATCGTCACACGGTGATTGGCTGAGTGCCGTGCTGCGAGGCGTGGGCAAACCCAATTGCGGCAGCCTGCCCGACTTCGGGAATTTTTACGAATATGACCGCTACCAGGGCGTAACGGATCTGATGCCGCTGGCCAAGGGCGTGAGCGCCAAGAGCCATGTTTTCGACCAAAACGGCGATGAGACCGGCATCGACTACCGCAGGATGCTGCAGATCGTCAAAGATGCGGGCTACACCGGATACGTGGGGATCGAATACGAAGGAGACTCGGTCAGCGAAGAAGCAGGCATCAAGGCCACCAAGCGGTTGTTGGAGCGGGTAGGAGCGGAGCTGAGTTAGTCCCCACGCATCTGCATTCGTATATTCAGTCTTTCCCAAATCGAGCAACTGATCATCAATAGTTGGCGCGACGATCATTTAGGGCCAGAAGTAGTCCGCTAATCCCGATAATAAGATAGCTTATCACTAACGGGAAAACACTACTGCTCATCAGGTTGCTGATTATTGAACCCAGCGTTGCACCAATCGAAAAGAAAATGGTACCATAAATTGAGGCGGCCATCCCTGCCACGGCTCCTAAAGGCTCAAGTGCAAGAGCACTGCTATTGGGTTCAACAGCCAGATTAATTGACATCATTAGTGTAACGGCAATGAAGAATAGAAGCATATTTGGTGGATCCCCAAAACGTACTGTAAGTATAGCCAAACCGGTTGCAACAAGGGTATAAATAAGAAGCAAGGATTTTACAGCTTGCCTTGCTCCATATTTTGTTGATAAGTATGAATTAGCAAAGGCTGATAAAGCCATGAGCAGACCCATGCCCCCAAAAATCCATGCAAACAGCGCAGGCTTACCGTAAAGCCCGCCTATAATATGTTCTGAGCTGGCCACATAGGAACTGAGTGTTGTAAAAAGAAGCGTGGTAATGGCCGTATATCTAAGAAAGGTCCGGTTGCGCAAAACATTCCCCATAGATTTGCCAATACTGGCGAAATCAAGGAATGTTCTTTTGCTGTTTGGTAATGATTCTTCCAAACGCGATGACCATAAAAATACGATCAATGCAAACAAAGGAGGTGTTAAGAATACCATTTGCCACGAGGAAAGATGCAAAATAGCCGACCCTAAAAAAGGGGCGATCACTGGTGTAAAAAGAAAAATGGTAAAAATAAAAGACATGATTCGTGCCATTTTATTGCCAACAAAACGGTCTCGTACACTTGCAATAGTGGTTGTAAAAACTGCTGATGCACCTACACCGGCTATAAAGCGTGCAACTAACATCAGTGAAAGGCTGGGAGCGAAAGCGGCGGCTATACCACCGATGATATAAAGAGGGAACCCGATACGAAAAATGGGTAATCGTCCAAAACGATCGGAAAGCGTTCCGAAAATAATCTGCGCTACCTGACCAAGAAAAAAGGATGAGATGATTTTGGCGGTTTCGGTTGAATGTGGATCGAGGTTAAAATCCTTTCGCAGTGCACCGAATGCAGGAAGCATAATGTCTATTCCCAACGCTGTCAGCGTCATTGTTGAAGCCGACAGTGCAATAAATTCACCCTGTTTCATTTTCATCAAGATCCTGCATTTCAATTTCTTTCAGCTTTACGCATTGAATAAATCATCCAATCATTTATCGTGCTCTTCGTAGCATGGGGCGTAAAACAGGCGAACCGCCCGATTGAATCTCGCCAATAACCTCGAAACCGTGACGCTCATATAACGAAATATTCTTAGGGTTCGAAGATTCGAGATACGCAATTAATCCATCACGATCAACGGCTTTTAGCGCTTCAGCCATCAATGCGGTGCCTACGCCTGCACCCTGATACGCCGGGTCGACACCTATCATCGGCAAATACCAGTGCCGTTCGGTGGGGTGAAATTTTTCCATCTGCTCAAAAATTGCTGGCAGATCTTCCTTTACATCGTCGCCAACGTTTTCATTGAACAGCCTCATCAGCGATTCCCCATCAGATTCGATGCCGGGTGGCAACCACAAGGCAACGCCTGCGAAACCATCGGCAATATAGGCTGTACCCCTCTGGAACGCACTTCCGCCGAAAGCCCTTGCTATCGAAGGAAACGTTGCTAAATATTTTGCAGGGTCCGGAAGAGACCATCGGACCATCGGATCAATGCTGAATGCCAATGTTAATGCATCGATGGCGCCGCCTTCATCCGATGCCTGAGCGATTTTTATTGTCATATCGTATTCATTTTCGTTGTGAACAAGCCATTGCCGGTAGATCTGCCGGGCTATTTTTATAAACTATTGCTGTAAATCGTCAGCGTATGTTTCAAGAACGAAACGTGAAAAATCAGATTTTCCATATTCGCCAATTTTATTTGGTGAAAATAGTGTCTATCCGGTATTTTAAAGGGGGGGCTAATGGACTTTCTTGCGGGGTATTTAGGACATGATAAATTTTCTGCTTTGAAGATGCTTTGCTGCGAATTTATATTATCGCCATTGAAAATGAAGAAGAGGATTAAAGGTAACCGCAGGAATGAAGGCATTACGGCGATTGGGTAATGGTGATAGAAAAGGCCGCTGGTTAAAGCGGCCTTTTAAAATTTGTACCTAGGGCGGGAATCGAACCCGCACTCGCTTTAGGGCGAACAGGATTTTAAGTCCTGCGTGTCTACCAGTTCCACCACCTAGGCAACCGAATGTCCGCAAAGATAGCGTGTTTTGCGTATAAGCAAAGGGATTTTTTTGATTTATTGAAATTCGCCCTTCCGTTGTACGCTTCGTTTCCTTGCCTGTATGTTGCGCGGCACTTCATTTTGTTTGTCCGCCTCCTGGTAGCACAGATTGATTATTGTTTTCAGTCCCTTGATGATGCGTTCCCTTCCCTCCGCCGTTTTGATGTCGATTTCACAGAAGGTGCCGCCCGTGCCGTTGGCGTGCAGATTAAGGTAATAAATCCCGCCGATCAGCAGCGCATAAACCGCCCTGATATCGATGTCTGTATTCGTAAACTCCGGGTCGGTAATTTTAAAAAGGTTTGATCCGAGTGCTTCCCGTATGAGGCTCACCTCTCGCATAAGCTTGCTCTTTTCGGAGATCTCCCAAAGGATGATCTTCTGTGTTTCCGGCAGTGTCTGCAGGTGATTGAATAGGTTTTCAAGGAATGAGCCTGCCAGCGCTTTACCGTGGTTATGCTTATTCTCCGTCATCAATTCGCCGACTTCCGAGTTCAACGTGACCCAATAATCTTTCTGTTTGATATAGGTCTCAATCAGGTTATCTACCGTGGTGAAATAGCGGTAAATGAGTTTTTTGCTTACGCCCGCTTTGTTAGCGATGTTATTAACGCCTAATTTGGAATAACCCTCGGTGCGTATTACTTCACCCACCGTTTCGATCAGCTTTTGTTTGGTGCGCTCTTTATTCCGAAATTCCCCCTCTGGTATTTTTCTTGCCATTACTAGTTGTTTTAATTCATACGAGCTGTAGTTTTTTGCTAATGTACTCAAAAGCATCGAGTACGATATCCAATTGTGCTTCGGTATGCGTAGCCGATAAACTCATCCGTATACGCGCATCTTTCTTGGCAACCGCCGGATACAATATGGGGTTTGCGTAGACGCCATGCTCCAGCAGCATGCGGCCGGCGTCCCCCGTTTTATGCGGGTCGCCTATTTTGACCGGAATGATGGCTGAGGCGGTCGTGCCGATGGATAAGCCGATTTCGAGCAACCCCTTTTTTAGGTATTCGGCATTCTCCTGGAGCCTGGCCCGCCACCAAGGTTCTTCATCAATCAGGTCAATGGCCTTGATAATGCCCAGCGTAGAAGGGGCGGAGGTCGCCGAAAATATCTGCTGCCTCGATTGAAATTTGAGGAACCGGATATGCTCAGGATCTGCGATCACGAACCCACCGATACTGGCAAACGCTTTGCTGAATGTGCCCGTTATGAAGTCAACATCGTTCAATAGGTCCAACATTTCCAGTGCCCCCCGGCCTGTCTTGCCCAATACGCCGATCCCATGCGCATCATCGACCATGAGGTAGGCACCATACTTTTTCGTCAGGTATACGATTTCCCGTAGCGGGGCCAGGTCGCCATCTTGCGAATAAATGCCGTCAACGATCACCATCTTGGTACGGTATTGATCTTTTGAATGTTTCAGGATACGTTCCAACGATTCCACGTCGTTGTGCAGAAAGGTCTTTTTGGTGGTCAGTATACATCCTTCATGTACCGATGCGTGGATTGCCATGTCTACGATAGCGATGTCTTCCTTTTGCAGTAAGCTCAACAGGGAAGCGCTGTTTGCAGTGTAGCCGGTCGTGAAAATGGCAGAACAGTCTGCCGATCGTCCAAAAAAAGCAGCGATTTTCTGTTCTAACAGTTCATGGTATTCAAAATGGCCACCGATCAATGGAGAAGCGCCAGCTCCGGTCCCAAAACGTTCAATACCTGCAATGGCCGCGGCTTTTACCTTTGGGTGCTGGGTGAACCCTAAGTAGTCATTAGATACCAGACTAATAAATGTGCTGCTTTTTTCTGCATTCGGCAGCTTAACAGACATTTCCGGCGCGCAGCCGGAGGAGTTGAGCAAACGGTAATTCATGTGACCGTTGTGTTCCATGAATTTTAGAAACTGACTGAATATCAGCGACCGTTCATTGATTTCCATTCCTGGAATGTTTTCGAAATCCTTAAAGGTTGCTTGGTTGAAATCAATTGCCATAACTTTTGTTAATTTTTTGCGGAAAAGATAGGGACAAAAAAGGTTTAAAGTGGTGACATAAGTATTTTAAAGGAAAATGCCCCTTACGGGGCACCCTCCTTCATAGGTAGATGTGGTAGGCTCTTGAATTACTCGCAGGTAAAGGTAACTACCGAATTGGTTCCAAGTGGTGACATAAATAAAATTATCAAATTTTTTAAATAGTGGCGCTTTACCGGTCCAAATTTGCCGCTCGATGGGGGAGATGAAGGGACTTTCATGATTTGATTAAAAAAAATTAATCTGTGCGTAACACGGCCAATCTAATTTCGCCGCACTGCGTATATTTGACGCTTGTTTAAACCTTTTACTTATATGAATTTGAAAATTTGCATGAAAACTTTCCTGTTGAACGTGATGGGGATGTTGCTATGGGTTTCGGTATCCCACGCGCAGACAAGAACCATCCAGGGCCGCGTGACCGACAGCGGTGACGGGACAGCGTTGTCCGGTGTCACCATTACGGTCAAGGGAACATCAGTATCCGTACAGACGGACGCGGAGGGGCATTATGCCATTCAGGTTTCCGGAGAACAGGCCGTGCTGGTATTCACATCTGTGGGGGCGACCACACGGGAAGAGGCCGTCGGAACCCGTTCGGTGGTAGACGTCACCTTATCGGCCGATAGTGAGCTGCTTGATGAACTGGTAGTCATTGGTTATGGAACGCAGAAAAAAGTCAACCTCACGGGCGCGGTGACGGTTGCTGACCAAAAGAAATTGGCCAACCGCCCGATCACGACCTCCTCCCAGGCCCTGCAGGGACTGAATGGGTTGCATGTCAATCAAAACACGGCACAGCCCGGCAATGACCAGGCCACGATCCGGATACGCGGAGTGGGTACCTTAAATAACAACGATCCCTTGGTACTGATCGACGGTATTTCATATCCTTTATTGGATATCAACCCGAATGAGATCGAAAGCATATCCGTGCTGAAGGATGCGGCGTCAACCGCCGTTTACGGTTCGCGGGCGGCCAACGGTGTTATTCTGATCACCACCAAGGCTGGTAAGCGGGGCGAGGGTTACCGCGTCAGCTATAATAACTATTTCGGAGCAGAAGACATTATTAAGCTCCCCGATGTCGAGTGGGATCCCATTAACTTCATGAAATATAAAAACATAGCACTCGGCAATGAGGGCAAGGCACCGGAGTATACCGAGGCGGAAATAGCGGAATACGAACAGGGCATGGCCGGTGATCCCAATGGTTATCTATATCCGCGCACCAATCCCTATGACATCGCCCTGAAAACCGGCTTCATGCATGAGCACAATGTCACCGTGTCCGGAGGGGGCGATAAGCATAACCTGGCGATTACCCTTGGGGCGTTGAACCAAGACGGCATCCTGAAATACGGCAAATCAAAAGCCAACAAATATTCCATGGGATTGAACGGCAGGGTGGATGTGACGGATTTCCTCTCTATCGGTGCTAAAATATCAGGGGTCTACCGGAAGTTCGATGAGCCGCAGATCACGACAAACAGTTACTGGGAGCAGGCCATCTTCCGCACGGTCCCCATTTTTCCGGTCCTGATCGAAGATGGCCGGTACGGCAACACGTGGCTGCGCTCCACCGGATTGAATGCCTGGGCCAATACCTTATCGAGGCTTAAAGAGGGCAGTCGCGACTACGTGCGGACCCGCATCCTCAGCAACGTCTTTGCCGATCTGAAACTGCCGCTCGGCATTACCTATCGCGCCAATGTGGCGGCCAATACGTATGATTATGTGCAACATGTATTCCAGCCTTATTTGGAAAACGTAAACCCCAAGACGCTCGTTCCGGTCATTATCTCCAATACCACCCAAGGGTATCGGCGGTATGAGAAGGAGATCAACCTGACCGGCTTCCATACCCTTGACTGGAATAAGCAGTTCGCGGATAAGCATACCGTGTCCGTATTACTGGGTAATAGCATCGAAACCTTCTCCTGGGAATATTTCAACGCACAGAAACAAGGTTCCATGGATAATGAACTGACGGACCTGGATGTATTCCTCACGAACCCCACCGTGGCCGGAAACAGTACTAAGTCGGCCATCCTGTCTTATTTCGGGCGGCTGAATTATAACTTCGATGAGAAATACCTGGTGGAGGTCAATTTCCGCAGCGATGGATCCTCCCGCTTTGCCAGGGGACATCGCTGGGGGTTGTTCCCGTCCTTTTCCCTCGGTTGGCGGATAGATCAGGAAAATTTCATGGAAGACGTCGACTGGATCACCGGCCTGAAACCCCGTTTTTCGTGGGGTAAGATCGGCAACCAAGAAATTGCGCTCTGGAGCTATATTAATGCTGTCGGGTTGAATCAAAACTATTCGTTCGGTACCGTAGAGGCCATCGGTGCGGCCACTACCGCTGCGGCCGACCCGAACCTCAGCTGGGAAACCACAACGATGACCAACCTCGGGCTCGACTTCATGACATTCAACGGAAGGTTGAATACGACGGTCGAGCTGTATAATAAAGTAACCGATGGGATCCTACGCCCGGTAAACTACGCTTCCCAAGTGGGCGACCTGACCGGCCCGACCACCAACGTCGGTGCTATGCGCAACAGGGGCATAGAGGTGTTGCTGAATTACCAGGACCAACAAGGCCAGGTGTCGTATGAAATCGAAGGCAGTTTGGCATACAATAAAAATGAAGTGACCAACCTGAATGGTCAGGAGATCATCTCGGGGCGCTACATCACGGCAGAGGGTTATCCCGTGCAGTCATATTACATTTATGAGGCGGAGGGGATCTTCCAATCGGATGAGGAAGTGGCCAGCCACGCCTTCCAAAACGCGGCCACCAAAGCGGGTTTCCTGAAATACAAGGATCAGAATGGCGATGATGTCATCGATGCAAAGGACCGGAAGATCTTTGCCGGTGTGGTTCCGGAATACACCTATTCCTTCCATCTCGGTGTCGGGTATAAGGGATTCCAGTTGAACGCGTTTTTCCAGGGTGTGGGTAAGGTGTTCACCTATCCCCAACACAATGTCAGCTATCCGTATTACAATGGAGCTGGCGTGACCAAAGAGTGGGAAACGGACGCCTGGACACCGGAAAACCCCGATGCGCGGTTGCCGATCCTGACCACCAGTACTGGGAATACGCTCAATTTCGAAAACTCTACGTTCTGGCTGCAAAACGCCTCCTACCTGCGATTGAAAAACCTGCAGTTGGGTTATACATTCCCGTCAGCCATTGTACAGAAGATCGCATTGAAAGATCTGAAACTATTCGTCAACGCACAGAACCTGCTCACGTTTACCAAAATGAAGAACTGGGATCCCGAAAAAAACCTGACGCAGGATAATATTTTTACATACCCTCAGGTAAGAACCTTTTCCGCAGGGATCAACGTCACCTTATAAAAATTAACGAACATGAAATACCATTATACGTTATTGATAGCAGCTGTTTGCATCGCCTCTTTGGCCGGATGCGAAAGCCTGCTGGATACCTATCCAGAAGATAAATACACCGAAGATACTTTTTGGCAGACCGAAACGCAGGCAGATGCCGGTCTCACGGCCTGCTATACCACCCTGCGCCGCGAGGGTATTTATGGCGGCGGAAACTGGGCTACCCCGCTTTGGGAGGAAACGGCTACCCCAAATGCAACGGATTATAACAGCGCATCCGGATTTTTCCGTATCGCGGAGGGCATCCATGATGGCTCAAACAGCGGGATTATTAACAACCGTTGGGCACACGCCTACGAGGGTATCGGCCGGTGCAACACCTATCTGGCAAAGGTACAGTCCATTCCGATGGACGAAGCGAAGAAAAACCGGGGTATTGCAGAAGCCAAATTCTTGCGGGCACTTTTCTACAGCATGCTCGTCAACTATTACGGCGATGCACCGTTGATCCTTGAACCTCCCGCAGCGACGCATAACACCCTTCCCCGGACACCGAAGGATCAGCTTTTTGCGCAGATCATCACCGACTTGGATGAAGCAGCAGCGGTGCTGGATGTGGACGCTACACAGACGGGCAGGGCTACCAAGGGAGCCTGTTATGCACTGAAAGCCCGGCAATACCTGTATCATGGCCAGTATGCCGAGGCGGCAGCCGCGGCACAGCAAGTGATTGATCTGAACAAATACAGCATATTCCCGGATTACCGGGGGTTATTCATGCCCGAAAATGAGAACAATAGCGAGGTGATCTTCGATGTGCAGTATCTCTTTCCAAATTATTGCCATTCGTTTGATCTGATCCGCCGCCAGTATGATACCAGCGCTCCGTTGCGCGACCTGATCGACGCCTATCTGATGGACGACGGCTCGGATATCCAGGCGTCGCCCAGGTATGATGAACAAGCGTATTGGGAAAACCGCGACCCGCGCTTCCGCATGACCCTCGTGTGGCCGGGATCGACCTATCGGGGAGCCACGGTGACCAACACCACGTTTGCCCAAACGGGGTACACATTCAAGAAATACAGTATTTACGATGAGGATAATGCCTACAATGCGGTGATCAAAAACAGCAATCAGTCGGATATCAATTACATTGTCCTGCGGTACGCCGATGTGCTGTTGATGTATGCCGAGGCTAAAACCGAACTCAACCAGATCGATGAAGGTGTTTATGAGGCCATCAACGCTGTCCGCGGCCGGGCGAATGTAAACATGCCTGCTATCCAGCATACGAATCCGGCAGACGCAGCCAATTTTGTGGCCATGGGCGATCAAAGCCGGATGCGTGAGGTGATCCGCCACGAAAGAAGGATCGAATTCGCCGGAGAAGGCTATTATTACATGGATATCCTCAGATGGCGTATCGCCGAGACGGTCATGAATGGCCCAATCTACAAGCATGACCATACCCAGAAGCTGGTCCGGAAGTTCAACAAGGAGCGCGATTATCTGTGGCCGGTACCGGCATATGAAATACAGGAAAACCCGGCGCTGGAACCGAATAATGCGAATTGGTAAATCCCGCCGGTAAAACAAAAAACCCACCTGTTATGACAAGTGGGTTTTTTTGTTTGGAGCGAAAGACGAGGTTCGAACTCGCGACCTCAACCTTGGCAAGGTTGCGCTCTACCAACTGAGCTACTTTCGCTTGCTGTTTGTGGATGCAAATATAGGGGAGTTTTTGGCTTGTGTCAACACTTTTTTGAAAAAAGTCACAATTCATTGTCGCTCAAGAGTTCAAGGGCTAATTCGCTATCGTAGCCCTTGCTCAGGGCATACCGTAGCAACTTATTTTTCCGCTTGTAGGGATGCGTTTCCTTTTCTTGCCGCCCTTTTGCCTGCAAGAGGCCATATAGCTTTGCGCGGTATTCCCGGTCGTCCAGGCTGGCCAGTGCGATCTTGATGAGCGGAGCCGAAACGGATTTCTGCATCAGACCTTGTTTGATTTTTTGCCTTCCCCAGCCTTTCATCCGGAATTTGCCCGAGGCATACGCCAAGGCAAAGCGCTCTTCGTTCAGAAAATTCGCATCGATCAATTCAGCGATCAGCTGCTCGACAGCCGCCTGATGCAGTCCCCACCCATACAGCTTATCCCGCACTTCCTGCTGCGACCGCTCCTGGTAGGCACAATAGGCTTCTGCTTTGGATTTATAAGAAGCATCCATCAAGCCAAAATGCTAAAAAATTCTTGCAGTACCCAAAAAATGTTGAAATTCGTGGCATGGCGGCATTTCGGCAGTTTTACACCATCCGTGACCTTGCGGAGATGATTCCTGCATTGGCAGTTTCCATCGTAGATGAGGCGGCGGAGGTGCGTGCCTTGCTGTATGATAGCCGTAAGCTGGTCGACGCTGCGCATGGGTTGTTCTTCGCCTTGGCTGGACGGCGTGATGGGCATCACTACCTCCAGGAGGCCTATGCGGCAGGTGTGCGCAATTTTGTGGTGGCCGATGGAAAGGTCGGTGCCCTTCCGTTTACCGATGCCAACGTCATCGTGGTACGGGATACACGCGAAGCCCTGCAGCGATTGGCCGCGCATCACCGGAACCGATTTACCTATCCGGTCATCGCCATTACGGGCAGCAATGGCAAAACCATCGTCAAGGAGTGGCTCACGCAGCTGCTATCGCCGGAATACCGCGTCGTTCGGAGTCCCAAAAGCTATAACTCGCAAATCGGGGTGGCCCTGTCGCTGTGGCAGCTCAGTGCCGATGACGACCTCGCCATCATTGAAGCGGGGATCAGCCAACCCGGGGAGATGCAGGCACTGCATGACATGATCCGTCCGGACATCGCCGTGCTGACGACCATCGGACCGGCGCACGATGAGGGGTTTGCCTCACGGGAGGAAAAGATCAGGGAGAAGCTTCAGCTGTTTCAAGGGGCCAAACAGGCCGTATACGCGACCCGATACGTGCAGGGGATCAGCGTCCCCGAAGTAGGCAGATCGTTTACCTGGGGAGAGCAGGATGCGGTGCTCCAACTAACGGGGCACGAGCTGCTCGACGGTTCCCAATGCCGGATCCACGCCGTTTATCAAGGGGAAAACCTGTCCATTGTCATCCCTTTTGTAGATGCCGCCGCACGGGAAAACGCGACCTGCTGCTGGGCCGTCCTATTGGCCATGGGGTACCGGCAGGCGGTGATCGCGGCGCGGATGCAGCACTTGCCCACGGTGGAAATGCGGCTGGAAATGAAAAAAGGGATCAATGGCTGCACGGTCATTGATGATAGCTATAGCAATGACCTGTCCTCGCTCGCCATCGCACTTGACTTTTTGCAACAGCAGCAACAGCACCCCGTTCGGACGTTGGTATTGTCCGACATCCCCGGTGCCGACGGTAGTGAAGCTGAAGTTTATCAAATGGTAGCTAAATTGCTGTCAGATAAAGCAATTAATAAACTAATAACCATTGGTCCCGGGTTAATGAAGCAAGGCGACACCTTTGCTTTTGTAGCGCATCGGGCATTTGCAGATACCGAATCGTTTCTCGCCGCATTGCCCGGGTTGGATTTTCATGACGAGGCCATCCTTCTGAAAGGAGCGCGGAAATACACCTTCGAACGCATCAGCCGGGTGCTCACCGCCAAGTTGCACGATACGGTGCTCGAAGTCAACTTGAGTGCGGTTGAACATAATCTCAATCAATTTAAATCATTGCTATCGGCTGACGTAAAGGTAATGGCCATGGTCAAGGCCTTCTCCTACGGCAGCGGTAGTTTTGAAGTGGCAAACATGCTTCAATTCAATAAGGTCGATTACCTCGCAGTAGCTTATGTTGATGAAGGCGTGGAGCTGCGGAAAGCAGGAATCCAGTTGCCCATTATGGTGATGAGCCCAAGTCCCGCTTCGTTCGGGGTGCTGCTGGCGTACAAGCTGGAGCCGGAGATATATAGTTTCGCGGTGCTCCGAGGGTTGCTGCGCGAGTTAAGCAGCCGGCAGTTGTCCCATTACCCCATCCACATCAAAGTCGATACCGGTATGCATCGTTTGGGGTTCGATGTGGGAGATATTGAGTTGCTGTCAAGTGAATTAGCGCACACAGCTGATGTAAAAGTTCAGTCGATCTTTTCGCATCTGGCTGCTGCCGGAGATGCCGAACAGGATGCCTTTACCGAACAGCAGCTGAAAGCGTTCACGCAGTTTGCCGATCGGCTTTCGGATGCGCTGGGGTATCCGGTCATTCGGCACATCGCCAACACGGCGGGCATTCAGCGGTGGCCGGCCGCCCGGTTGGACATGGTGCGGTTGGGCATCGGTTTATATGGATTCGGCAATGATGCAGGCAACGGCTTGAGGCTGCAGCAAACCACCGTGTTGAAGACGGTCATCACGCAGATACACCGGATAGCGGCTGGAGAAAGTGTCGGCTACGGACGGAAGGGTAGGCTGGCGGCGGATGCCACGATCGCAACGGTAAACATCGGCTATGCAGATGGCTACGACAGGCGATTCGGAAATGGCGTGGGACAAATGACGGTACGGGATGTTTCCGTTCACACCGTGGGGGATATCTGCATGGACATGACCATGTTGGACATCACCGGTGTGGACGCCGGGGAGGGAGACGAGGTCATCGTTTTCGGCGATATAAACCGGTTAGCCGGCGCCATCGGTACCATTCCGTACGAGCTGCTGACCGGCATATCCCATCGGGTTAAACGGGTATATTATTATGGGTAGGTAACAAAAGGCACGATATGAAACATAGAACAATACGATTATTTTTTAACTACCTGATCAAGGGCACCTTGGTGGTATTGCCGTTGGCGGGTGCGCTATTTTTGATGGTGTGGATCGTCGCGAGTATCGATTCGGCGCTTAACCTCAGTAGTTGGTTTTGGGAAGACGAGACCGGTAGGCCACTCTATGTGCCCGGGTTAGGGATCCTCACCGTCATCGTGGTGCTGGTCATCGTTGGGATGATCTTTACCAATGTGGTGACGGAGCCCATATACAATTGGTTCAATAGCCTGATCAACCGTATTCCGCTGTTTAGTACCCTGTATTCGTCCATCAAAGATTTCACCGAAGCATTCGTAGGAGACGCCAAGAAGTTCAACGAGCCGGTACTGGTAGAGGTGAATGAGACGGGGCTCAAGAAAGTCGGTTTCCTCACGCAGCGCGACCTCGGCAAGATCGGGTTACAAGGTGAAGTGGTTGTTTATTTTCCCTACTCTTATTCCTTTGCCGGTCAGGTGGTTATCGTCAAGGCCGAACGGGTAACCCCGCTCCACATGAGTGCAACCGATGCGATGAAACTGGTGGTCTCCGGAGGGGTGAGTGGGTTGGAATAAGCTTCCTATTCTTCCGCCGCGGTTGACCGGCATGCCGTGAGCGACTGTTGTACTTCTTCAAGCGTAAAGATGCCCATTTCGTTGCCGAAGGTGTTGCCGATATAGGTGAGCAAGTAGGCAATTTCTACGGGGGCCAGCTGTGGGTTAGGGGGCATGTCGGTATCAAAGGCCTGCCCATTAATTTCAACGGGACCAGACAACCCATTTTTGATGATGCAAGCGAGCTTATCGCGCTGACTGACCAAAAAAACACGGTCGGTTAGGGGCGGGTATAAGGCACCTAATCCTTCCCCCTCGGCGCCATGGCAGTTTTGACAATGGGCAACATATAGGTTTCGTCCATTTATCGCATATTGTGCCGTCCGGATGGCTTGTTCACCCTGGCAGGAATAAACGGATAGGTATATCCCCAGCAACGCGCAGGCGGTCAAACAGGTGTTTCGCATCAGTCATATTCCTTCAGCAGGGTCTCAAGGTCGTCGCGCAGCAACGCGAGCTGGGCATCGTTCGTGCCGTCATATGCCCCCCGGATGTGGCGGTCTTTATCGATCAGCAAGAAGTAGCCCGAATGGTCATAGCCGCCGGGCACGTTGCTGTCTTCCTTGGTATACACCATGTAGCTATCCGAAAGGCCATATATCTCCGCTTTGCTGCCGGTGACGAACTGCCAACGGTCATCCGTGACACCCAGCTTCGTCGCGTAGGCCTTCAGCACCGAGGGGGAGTCGTGGCGGAAATCGATGCTGTGCGACAGAAACCGCACCCGTTCGTCGTCCTTATACTGTTCATAAACCTTGAATAGGTTGCGTTGCATCGTTGGGCAGATGCTGGGGCAGTGGGTGAAGAAAAAGTTGGCGATATACACGCCGTTGCCAAACATGTCGTTGGTGATCAGCACACTATCCTGATTGAGCAATTGAAAATCCGGGATGCGTTGGTATACCGTGTCGGTAATGGTCTTACCGTCGACGACCTTCGTCACGGGTTCCCGCGAACCCAATATGGGGAGTGTTGAACCCGATTTCGGATTGCATCCAAAGAGCCCGAGAAAACAACTGCCGGCAATAAAAAAAGATAAAATACGCATGATCGATCAGAATTGGGCCAATCGGTCCGTACTTTCTTTAGACACGGCATTGAACAGCTCCTGCATCCCCTTCACTTTTTTGACCTCTTGCTCATAATAGGCCTTGATTTCTGCGGTTGATTTATCCTGGGGGTCCACGTCGAACGCCGTCATCCAGTTCATCATGGAGTCGGTCGCCAGCTCCAGCCGGGTCTTCAGCGCACTGAGTTCCTGGCGGGTATGGGCAGTATCCAGGTCTGGGTGAGCGGCGTGCAATCGGGGCAGGTCGGCCAATAGCGAATCAATTTTTAGCGTATTGCGATCAAACGCGCTGATCTGCGGCATAATTTCGTCATGGATGGCTACCGCTTCATTGCGCAATTGCTCAATTTCTTCGACATCCCCATTGCCGCTATTGCATGCATGCAACGCCAGAAACGACGCGGCGGCCAGAAACATGATCTTCTTCATATAGGCAAAGATAGCGAAACTATGGGTATTTAGGTCGTTTTCTCGGTATAATATTCTTCGTGATCGCCACTATGCACTTCGATGATCCCGGCGACAATCAGGTTGACCAGGATCCGCTGGGTTTTGCGTTTGGAAAGCTTGAGATGCTTGCAAAGTTCGGGCAGCCGCGGCTTGGGGTGGGTATGCATGTATGCTAGCAGCTCCTTCTCTTTATCGGTATAGCTGATCAGCACACCATTTGGCTGACTTGCCCGATGCAGTACATCGACCACCACTTTGCCAGCCAAGATGCTCTGGTCTTTTACCCGCACATACACCCACCAGCGTTGGTCCTCGTCGAGGGCGTAGTGCGGTTTGGTGTCGCTTTCAGGCACCTCCGCCAATAATACCAGCTTATCATCTACATATATCTCATTGAACTGTAGGTCGATCGCCGGACGGCAATAGAGGTGCCCGGCCCGTTGGAGCATATACCGTTCCTCATCTTCGTTTTTTACGCCTTTGATATAGCCATTATCGGCAACACCTACCAGTAGTTTGCCCCCCTTGTTGTTGGCAAAAGCAACCAGTGTTTTGGCAATTTTCTCGCAACTGCTGATCTTATTCTTAAAATCGAGCCGCTCACCTTCTCCATGCGAGATCAATGTCTTGATGGTCACGTTGTATACTGATTAAGTGTTTACTGTTTGTTTAGTCGCGAAGTATCGGGCATCCTTGATGTATACCTCATTCTGCATGATCGCACAGGTCTCCCCATGTCGATCGGTGATCGCGATCGCGTAGGTCTTCACGAACCTGCCCCGGTCGGTCAGGGAGGTTTCGGCCTCCTTGATCTCCGCATCGGCGATGGCAACGGTGAAAAACAGGGCCGCCCGCCCCGGTTTGAGGTATTGGACCGACGCGCTCTTGAGCCACACCACCGTTTCAAATCCTTTCCGCTGGAAAATCTGGTCAAACAACAGGGCGTAAATGGGATCGGCCGCGGCGAAGATCGTTCCTCCAAAAATGGAGCCGTTGTAGTTTCGGTTGAGTATACTCCGGTGAATCTTGACCTCGGCGCCCATAAAACCTTTATGGAAGCGACGTACCCATATCCGCTGGAAGAAAAATGGCGGATACAGCCGCATCACCCATTTCAGTGCATTCTCGGAAAGCTGCATACGACACTAAGGTAGCGACAAAATTTGAAAGATGAAAAATAAGGGCGTGCTGTATTTGGATTTAAATTTTATTTTAGTGCCGTAATCGTTTTTCAAATGACCAAGGATAAAAACCGAAGGGGACCCGACACCAACAATGCATGGTTGCTGGTCATTGTCGCGGCGCTGGGCTATTTCGTCGATATTTATGACCTGGTGATCTTCTCCATTGTGCGGGTGCAGAGTTTCCAGGATATCGGTGTCCCCCAGGCCGAGATGCGGGTGGATGGGGAGTATGTGCTCAATATGCAGATGGGGGGCTTGTTATTAGGAGGACTGCTGTGGGGGATACTGGGCGATAAGTTCGGCCGTGTCAAGGTCTTGTTTGGCTCCATTCTCCTGTATTCGCTGGCGAACATCGCCAATGGCTTGGTACACGATATCCACACCTATGCCATCATCCGCTTGATTGCAGGCATCGGGTTGGCTGGAGAGCTGGGGGCAGGTATCACCCTGGTCAGCGAAAGCATGAGCAAAGGCAAAAGGGGATACGGCACCATGATCGTGGCGGCAGTGGGCGTTTTGGGCGCTGTGGCAGCGTACTACGTTTCGGCATTTTTCGACTGGCGCAATGCGTATTTCGTCGGTGGCGCCATGGGCCTGCTGTTGCTGATCCTGCGGGTGGGGGCATTTGAATCGGGCATGTTCAAAGGGGTGGCCAACGCCGCTGTCGAGAAGGGAAAGTTCAGCATGCTGTTCAACAGCAAGGAGCGCTTCAAGCGCTATGCCTACTGCCTGCTGATCGGGTTGCCCATTTGGTTTGTGGTGGGTATTCTCATCACCCAAGCACCTGAATTTGGCCATGCACTGAATGCTCCCGTCGCGCTCAGTGCGGGCCGGGGCATCCTGTTTGGCTATATCGGCATCTCGATAGGCGATGTATTCGCCGGCTTATTGGCGCAGTTGACCAAATCGAGGCGGCTGGCGGTCTTCATCTTTCAATTGCTGATCATGGGATCGGTCATTTGGTACCTGAGCAGTGACGGACTCACCGAAGAACGCTTTCATTGGATCGCGTTTTGCATGGGCATTGCGGTAGGCTATTGGGCTACTTTTGTGACGATTGCGTCGGAACAATTCGGAACAAACCTCCGTGCCACGGTCACGACCACGGCACCGAATTTTGTCAGAGGGGCGTTGATCCCGTCGACCCTGCTGTTCGAATTTTTGGTCCGGCAGTTCAACATTATCACCGCGGCTTACCTGATGATTTTTCTGTTAACAGGCATTGCGATTTTTGCCCTCAGCCAGCTGAAGGAAAGCTTCGATAAAGATCTGGATTTTGTAGAGCACTAGGCTTTTGGGCATTTCTTGCATCGTTTGCCGCGTTTGTACTTCTTGCAGCATTTTTTGAATACACAGCCACAGCCGAGACCATACGGGTTCAGTCCCTTATACGTTTGCGGATCCGTGCCGCCGAATGGTCCGGCCGCCGGGTTTTCCAATATGAAATATGGGTATTCCTCAAGCATTGCGCTGCAAAGATAATGCAATTATTTAGATAAGTTCTAATTAAGGTTTGAAATTTTTACCGGTACGGTTCACCTTCTTGGACGATTCCCATAACTTTCGTAACTTGTGGGCATTCCCTGTCCGGGGGGATGGATCCAATATAAACGTCCCATGATCAACAAAGTAGTACATAGTGCCCGGGAGGCGATCGCCGGCATCACCGACGGGATGACCATCATGCTGGGTGGTTTCGGCCTTTGCGGTATTCCCGAAAACTGCATCACGGAAATCGTCAGGCAGGGCATCTCGGGCCTTACCTGCATTTCGAACAACGCCGGCGTGGATAACTTCGGCATCGGACTGATGCTTCAGCAGCGCCAGGTGAAGAAGATGATCGCGTCTTATGTAGGCGAAAATGCCGAGTTCGAGCGTCAGCTGCTCAGCGGTGAGCTGGAAGTGGAGCTGATCCCACAGGGTACGCTGGCTACCCGTTGCCTCGCGGCAGGATACGGCATGCCAGCCATTTTCACGCCGGCAGGTGTGGGTACCGAGATCGCCGAGGGCAAAGAGGTGCGCAACTTCGGCGGTAAGGATTACTTGATGGAGATGGCCTTTGAGGCTGATTTTGCGATCGTAAAAGCATGGAAGGGCGACACCGCGGGTAACCTGGTCTACCGGCGCACGGCCCGCAACTTCAATCCGCTCATGGCCATGGCCGGTCACGTGACCATCGCCGAAGTGGAAGAATTGGTAGGCGTGGGCGAGCTGGATCCGGACCACATCCATACGCCCGGTATCTATGTGCACCGCATTTTTCAGGGGCGCGACTATGAAAAGCGGATCGAGCAGCGTACCGTGCGGATGCGCGAAGGGGTAAACCTAAGTAAAGCGGCGGATTATGCTGGATAAAAACGGAATCGCGAAGCGAATCGCGCAAGAGATCAGGGACGGATATTACGTCAATCTAGGCATCGGTATCCCTACCTTGGTGGCCAATTACATACCCGATGGCCTAAGCGTAGTGCTCCAGTCCGAAAACGGATTGCTGGGCATGGGGCCATTCCCCTATGAAGGGGAGGAAGATCCGGATCTCATCAACGCCGGCAAGCAAACCATCACCATGCTGCCCGGATCCGCCATCTTCGACTCGGCCATGAGTTTCGGCATGATCAGGGCACAGAAAGTAGACCTCACCATCCTTGGTGCGATGGAAGTGTCGGAGCATGGCGATATTGCCAATTGGAAAATACCGGGAAAACTCGTCAAGGGAATGGGGGGCGCCATGGACCTCGTGGCCGCCGCCAAAAACATCATCGTCGCCATGCAGCAAGTCAGCCGGTCGGGCGAGTCAAAGTTGCTTCCCCGCTGTACGCTGCCGCTTACCGGAGCGCGGTGCATCCGTAAAGTGGTGACCGAAATGGCCGTGTTCGAGATCGATGTCGAAAACGGGGGATTCCGGCTCATCGAGCGGGCTCCGGGGGTCAGTGTAGACGCGATACGAAACGCCACGGCGGGCAAGTTCATCGTGTCCGGCGAGGTGCCTGAGATGCGACTTTAGAAGCGAAATGCAACTTCAGAAGACCTTGCCGCGCAGCTCGGCCGAGATCTCATCGGTCACGGCTCTGATCAGCGCAGGGTCGTCTGTGTTGTTGATGATGATGCGGTCACATTGATCGCGGAAAGGCAATAGGTACTGGTGGTAGGCGGGCATGACATGGTTTACCCATTTGTACCGCGCGTCATCTTCATTGTAGCCACGCTCCATCAGATCCCTTCTCAGCCGCCGCTGCAAGGCGATCTCCTCTTCGGCATGCAGGAATATCCGGTGGTCAAGCAGGGCGTTTACCTCCTCGTAGTAAAAGATAAACAACCCCTCTATAATTAAAATGGGTGCCGGTTTGGTTTCGAACATTCGGGGCTTCAGCGCCGGATTGTTGAACGTATATTCCTCGCGGTAGATGGTTTCACCGTTCAACAATGCTTCAATATCGCGCACAAACGCCAGCCGGTCAATCGCCGTCGGCAGGTCGAAGTTGTACAGTTTGTTTTCTTCCTGCGTTTTGGTATGGGCCGGAATGTAGTAGTCGTCCTGCGAAATGAGTGCGACCTCCCGGGCGGCAAAGTGATTAAGAAAGGAATGAAGGAAAAAGGTCTTTCCCGATCCGCTGCTTCCAGCAATGCCGACTACATACGGTTTATGGGGTGTCATTCGGTGTGCCATAGGAAATTTCGATCTGGAATCGCCTGTCCAACACACCGATGAGCGATGCTGCAGATTTGGAGATGACGATGATGGCATCACGGGTCTCGGCGGTGTCGGCAAACTTGCCGACCACTTTGATCAACGCCGTGCGGTTGGTCATCGGGTTGGTGATCTTGACGACCGTGCCTATTGGCGCGGTTTTATGCAAGGCCAGCATGCTGCCTGCTCCCTGGTTGAGGTCGTCTATCCACACGCCGACGCCCTTTTCGGTCATCTCCCGGATGCCGTACCTGTTTTCCGGTATCGACGGCACATTGTCGGCCGTCGTATCGGCAACGATCAGCTGATTGGCCTTCGGCACGGGCGGGGGGAGCTCCTTGTGGGGTATTTTGAGCACCATCCCCACCTGCAGCCCATCATCGGTCAGCGCGTTCGCGCGTTTGATGCTCTCCACCGAGATGATAAATCGTTTCGAAATCGTAAATAGCGTTTCCCCTTTGCCAACCTTATACGAGGTAAACTCATCCTGGGATAAGGCCGGGGCGGGGCCAGGCGATGTGCCTCCCGCGGCACCATTGGTCGCAACGGCATTACCGGTGGCCGCCTCGGCTGGGACACGCACGATGTCGCCTACTTTTAACGATTTATTACTATTGGCGGTAATGATTTGCTTGACCGGCACACGGTACCGCCTGCTCAGTCCGTAGTAGGTCTCCTTGGGCTCCAGCTGGTGGATGATGATCTTCTTGCCATTTTCGTATTCCACCCGTATGGAATCCAGGGGCAGGGTTCCGGCTTTTGACGACAGGCTGCAACATCCGATTAACATAGCCAACAGGAACGACGCGCGATATAAATAGGGATATGTAATGTCCATGTTAAAAATTCGTTGCAATTATACTAAATACGATACAATTTCCCGTTTATTATCGCCAATTAAGAAAAGCTGCTGACCGATCATAAAGAAAAGTTCAGGTGCCATTTTAGCTAATCCCGATAGCACAATCTCATCGGCCAATACGGTTAATCCAGTGGAAATGACCAATCTGACCCGATAGCGATCCTCATCTATTTCATGAAAAGCCCAAATGCCTTTCGGTCCGATCTGGCAGTAAAAAAGATCACCATGGACAGGGTAACCCGCCAAAACAGCCGGGATATCGCCTACATACCGTTGGGGTAAGACCATATCCGGCGGCATAGGTTTATCGCCCCAATTGTTAAATTGTGTTAAATTTCCAGTGGCCAGGTCCACATACTGTTCATAACCGCCCGCAACACTCCGATGACGGACACGAAGCTGCCGCTCCCCGACCGCCAGCAAGGTATACTGAAATTGTTCCCACAGCACCTCGCCGGTCGTGGCATCGATGCAGGCAATGCCAGCGCTGTTGGGGCTATCATCGCCGAATGCCCGCAAGATCAGTTTATGGTCGGCGATCCCCGCCAAGGTCCAATTGCGGTCGCCATAGGGCAATTCGTGAATGAGCGATGCACCGCTGGTATACGCGAAGGCCGAAAAGGATGGGATACCGTCCTTATCGCGCGTTTCCACGGCCAGTACCTGACCTGCCGTATCCACCTCCATGCGCCAGACAAGCCCTAAAAATCTTTTTTGGAATACGGTTTTTAACGTATATTTATCCATGATTACTATTCCCCCTCAAAAATATAACGTTTTTAAATGATACGTGAAAAAAAAATATCCATCATGAAGCTGCTTGCCACCGTGTCATGCATGGCTTATCTGCTGATCGCGGTTGGTACAGCGCAGGCGCAGCGGGTCTATCGTTTTGATTTGAAAGAAGACATCGGGCCAAACGCCTGGCGGATCGTTAAGAACGCTTACGCAAAAGCAGAAGCAGCCAAGGTCGATCTGATGCTGATCGAGATGAATACCTTCGGGGGCATGGTCAATTTTGCCGACTCCATCCGCGTGCGGATATTGGACTCGCCGTTAGAAACCGTGGTCTTCATCAACCACAACGCGGCTTCGGCCGGAGCGCTCATCTCGCTGGCGACCGACCGCATCTACATGAGCAAAGGATCCAGCATCGGCGCCGCCAGCGTGGTCGATCAGTCCGGTCAGGTGATGCCCGAAAAACACCAGTCCTACATGCGCGGACTCATGCGCGCCACCGCCGAAGCCAAGGGCCGTGACCCCCGCATCGCAGAGGCCTTCGTAGACCCCGATGTGGATGTACCCGGCATCAAGCCCCCCGGCAAAATACTGACGCTCACATCTGCCGAGGCGGTGAAGGCCAACTTGGCGGTGGCCGAGGCCACGTCCGTAGACGCCGTGCTGGCGGCCGAGGGGATGAGCGACCCGGAGGTGACGGTGCATCAGGTCACCACCATCGACCGGATCATCGCCTTCCTCATCAATCCGGCGGTCAGCGGCATCCTCATCCTGCTGATCATCGGCGGCATCTATTTCGAAATGCAAACACCGGGTATCGGCTTTGCATTGCTGGTAGCCATCATCGCCGCCGCCTTGTTTTTCGCCCCATTGTATATGCAAGGTTTAGCCGATCACTGGGAGATCGCCTTGTTCATCACCGGCATCGTATTGATCCTGCTCGAGTTATTTGTCATTCCGGGGTTCGGTGTGGCTGGCATACTGGGCATCATTTGTCTGGTGTGCGGGTTGGCCTTCAGTATGGTGGTCAATGATTATTTCAATTTTTCAATGGGTGAGCCAGGTATGCTATTCAATTCCTTTTTATTAGTCATCGCCGCCATGATCGTGGCCACGGTCGTGATGGTCATTTTCGGCAAGAGCTTGTTGAAGACCCGCGCCTTCCGGCGGTTGGTCTTGCAGGATGAGCAACGTTCGCAAGAAGGGTACACCTCATCCCCGACAAATACCGCACTGGTCAACAAGGAAGGCGTGGCGAAAACCGTCCTCCGCCCATCGGGCAAGGTCGAAATCGAAGGCAAATGGTACGACGCCGTCGCGTTAGACGGATTCATCGATATCGGCGAAGCGATCTACGTAGAGAAGCATGAAAACTATAATCTTTTTGTCAGAAAGAAACGTGAGCCGTGATACCACGGTAAACATTTTGTAGCTTTCGCTGTTTTTACGAATACCTATAAATTAATACATCATGAACCCAAAAGCAATCAGTTTAGAAGAAAAGAAGCTAAGACCCGTTGTGGATCATTTAAATGACCTGTTGGCCAATTACCATATCCATTACCAGAAGTTGAGGGGCTGCCATTGGAATGTCCGCGGCAACCATTTCTTTACGCTGCACGCCAAATTTGAGGAGTTGTACACCAATGCCTTGACCACTATTGACGAATTGGCCGAGCGCATCCTTACCCTGGGCAAATCGCCCTTCAGCACGTTCAACGATTACGTGACCCATGCAGAGATCAAAGAGGTAGACACCATCGGCATGAAAGACACCGACATGGTCAAGACCATCATCGAAGACCTCGAGGCGCTCATCGCCCTGCAGCGGGATCTGCTGGAGATCACCTCCGCCGCGGAAGATGAAGGCACCAATGATATGGTCAATGCCTTTATGCAATTCAATGAAAAGCAGAATTGGATGCTGCGTGCCTTCGTGAATAAAGCGTAGGCAGCGGCAGGCAACAGCAGCAATTGGATAGATTGTTGGAAATTAAAGGCTTTATACCAAGTCCAGTTCGTATGGATTATTAATGGATTTCTTTCCAAAACGTTTTAGGAGCTGATACTCATTATTTTTGTCAATGTTTTCTTTACTCAAAATCTCAATAATAGCCGGTTGCTTCAACCCCGGAATTCGCGTTTGGAAAAATGGCCAAAGCGTATCGCTTTTATATATCTTATCCAGATTTGAGAAACCCGCAATGGGATTATAAATATCACTCCGTTTTTTGAACTCATCTGTATATTTGAATTCCCAAACACCATTTTCACAATGTAGCGTGCCAATGATTAGATCATCTACTTTTAGTTTAAATGTGGCTGATTCTTCTTTTGGTAAACTCGTTTCTGGCGAATCATCTGATTTCGAAAACAAACGCTTAAATATGCTTTTCATCTTACACCTCTCTAACTTTTCTAAATCTTTCCTGAATAATTTGTAACACCATTTCAGAGCGAGCTTCTGAAAACATTGGAAAGAACTCCTGTTTTAACATCTTATGCACTATCTGTTCCTGTTCTTGTGTGCATAATTCTTCAACGGAATTTCTGTATTTATTATTGTCAATCTTTTTCAAATGCCCAACTAAATCAAAATGATTGATTTCATGATTGCCCTCAGTACTTATTCTTGGACAGGCATTTTCAATATACCTAACAAATTGCTTGCCATTTGATTTTTGGCCGTCGCTATATTTTATGATGTTTTCTTCGCTTAAATTCCACAACAGCCCTCTCGCGGAATCATATATGGGAGCAAATCTCGGTTTATCCGAAGCTTTCTTCTTTGACACAATTACCCCCCAATTATAGAAATGTCTGTCATTGTTTCCTACGAGTGCATCAAAAGTAATCAACTTTACCAATGCCAAAAGGATGCCTTCGCTTTCATTTCCAAATTTGTGCTCAATTGCTTTGGCGATAAATTCAAAGGTAAATAATTGTCTTGACGTTTTTTGGTCATTCGCAATCTCCTTGGCGAAATCAATGTCGTTCAAATATTCGCCACATATTTCAGCACCATGAGTTAACGATTCAACCTTCTGACGTATAAAATATTTACTTAGAAACCGAATTTGACCGTTTATTCTAAACAAACCGATTTCGTTCATCCCTAAACCAAGCACTTGGCCAATCCTATTAATCATATACTCCACTACAGACTCATGTGGATACCATTTTTCTCCAGTTTTTGCTATATAGGGTATCCATGTGTCGGGGTTATTTCGTTTTATTCCTGAATCTGGAATATATTGATAGACTTTTATGAACTCTTTCGGTGCATCACCATCCAACACGATATCTACCACACAATAATCCTTTTCCCTTAAGATAGGGATGAGCTTGTCGTTTAACTTTCCTGAATGATGCAGGGATCTTTCCCTGCGTAGCGACCGTTTCAGGTTACTCATATAGTTGTCGGTTCACCAAGGTTTTGCAAAGATACGTAGATTTCTGTATTTTCGATTCACATATTAGATCATACCCCGGAAATACCCCAGCAAACACCACCAATTTTAAAAAATTATTAAGAAAATCTTTTCGCTTTGAAATCTCAGTAAATTCGTGTAACATTACCAAAGAAAAAGACATCAACCAGTAGGGAACATCTGAACAACGAAGCCTAAACCGAAAGAATCAGCAGTGCGATATTCAGGCTTTTGTTTGCGGGAAGCGGTTGCGTGAGACGCGTGCACAGCATAGCAGCATGTGCGCAAAGCGTGGTGCGGGTGTGTGCACCGATTTGCATAGCAGCTCAATAACGTATTATAACAATCATTATATCAATCAAACGTTTACTTAATCCTAACCGATATGTATATCAAACACATCACCATATCGCTGTTGTTGACAGCAATCCTCACGGGTGTCCAAGCGCAAACCACTATTCATGGTAGCTACAAAGCTGTGACAATCGCTATGGATCAAAACGTTGCCTACTCGAAAACTCTCATTCTGCTGCATGAAATCTACAACGGCACCCTGTTGCCAAACAATTATGTGGTAGGCACCATCATGGCCTTAAGAGGTGGGACAAGTGCACTGCAGCGAATGAACGTAGTGCATATCAATTCCGGTTCGGCGTATAATGATATCACGGCGTCAATCAGCTCGGTTGACCATAGTGCTACTGGCTGGAAACTGAAGACCTGCTTATATAACGGAAAGCGATATATGGCGCTGGATGTGCCGTACCAGTCACAACAACACAGTCAAGGATATCATTTTGTGGGATGGGTGAGTTCAAGTGGCGAAAATCTCAAGACGGTTACCTATGAAATCAATGGCGAGCCGCAGAACCAGACGCTGCTAAGCAATATCGAGGATTATGATGCCTCAATGGTAGAGCGGCATCAGGTAAGCCAGTTTATAATAAGCGGCAAGGTAGGCATAGGCACCAGTTATCCCCAGGCAGATCTGGCCGTGAACGGCAATATCCTGGCCAAGGAGGTGAAAGTGAAGAGCGACATCTCCGTGCCAGACTATGTGTTTGATCCGGGATATCAATTGCCCACGCTGGATGAAATCGAAATCTATGTAAAGGAACATAAGCACCTGCCGGAGGTTCCTTCGGCGGCGGATATCGAAAAGGATGGGCTGGACCTAGCGGAGATGAACATGCTGATGCTGAAGAAAGTGGAAGAGCTGACGCTGCACATTATCAACCAAGATCAACGGATTAAACAACTTGAAAAACAGAATGCCCCCATCGACTAAATTTCAGATCACTAAACCGTCAGATATGAAAAAGTTAACGCTAATTTTGTTCACACTGGCTTTTGGCCTTGTTGGGCATACTCAAACAGACCCAACCAATTACATCCGGACGGATTTGATCGGTCCCTCGCCCAATGCATCGAGTATCGGTAAACTCGGAGAGGTACCCGTATCGCTGTACACAGGACTGCCGAATATATCAATCCCGATTTATGAAATCAAGGACCAGGATATCAGTTTGCCAATTACCTTAATCTATAATTATGACGGTTTCAAGCCAAGGCTTCCATCGAGTTGGGTAGGAATGGGATGGACGCTGGAGGCGGGCGGGGTTATTACACGAAACGTGCGGGATAAAGTCGATGAATTGGGCGTACAGGCTGGTACGTTTGATACCATCAGTAACATATTGAATTTGGCGGAAACCAACCAAACGTTTTTAAAGAACGCGGTCAAGGATGTCTTGGTGGACACAGAACCGGACATTTTCAGTTTCAACTTCTGTGGCTATTCTGGCAAATTTATCCTTTACCGGGACAAGTTCTATTGCCTGCCCGACCAGAAAATAAAGATAGAGGGAGCACCCAATACCTCGGGTTTCATCATTACCATAGCCGACGGCGTCAAATATTACTTCCAAAAGATGGAAACTTCCACTCCTAAGGGAAATGCTGAAGCTTCGTATAATATCCCTACGCACCCTTCTTCCTGGTACCTTACCAAGATACAGAATGCGGCCAACACCGCAACCATCAATTTGAGCTATGTAAATGAAGGCCAGATCAATCAACAGGGGGTCCATACGCAAAGCTACAAGTATGTGCTTCCCTTGCAGGGTACAAGTCCGATAACCTCCCAGTTGTTTCCCAAAAAGGATACTTACCCGACTTTCGTGAACCCGGCGAGGCTGTCTTCGGTGACTTCGACGAACTGCACGGTCTCTTTTGTACCAGTGTCGACAGCCCGGTTGGATATTGATCAAGGCACGAGCGGTAGTTCGCGTGCATTGAGTCAAATCCTTATTTCGGCACCAGGCAACTCCATAAGGACGTTCGAGTTCCACCAGTCCTACTCAGCCACGACCGGCCATAACCGGGCTTTCATGAGGCTGGATTCGTTGCGGGAACACGGCGGGACGGCAGGCGTGCATACTCACCGATTCCAATACGAAGCCGTCCCAGCGACCGGTTTTACAAAAAGCGGCGCGGCGCTGGATCATTACGGATTCTATCTCGGTAGCGGTGACTTTTCGAGTAATATATTGCCGAAGGATATCGTACCGAACGCTTTCCTTGATCGGTCGCCTAAACTGGCTGGTACCCGTGTCGGAGCACTGAATAAGATTACCTATCCGTTGGGCGGGACGGCCACGTTTACGTATGAGCAAAACCGCCGATTCGATGGTGAAAACTATAATCCCATCGCTTATGATGCCACGGCGAACGTGAGCGGCACACCGTCCTCCGGGCAGGTGATTGCTTCTTTCAATGAACCGTTCACCGTATCGATGAACCAGTCGGTTGAGGTTGCGTTGACGCGCAGTGTCCACTCGCCCTTTGCGGACGGCAATGCAAGGAATCTGTCGAAAGACTTCAGGATTACCCGGACAACAGGCGGTGTGAATACCATTGTATATGAAGGGCAGATTGATTTTGAGTCCGACAACAATGGAAAGAATTTCAGTGTTTCCCTCACGGCTGGGACGTATTTCATTACCGCCTACATCGACTATAGGGAAACGGCGATGAGCGCCACCGTCACCTATACAGAGGAAGGAGAGCCTTCCTCCGGCGAGGCGGTTGGCGGATTGCGTGTGAGGCAAGTGGTACTCAATCCAAATCCTGGTACGATGGTAACGAAGACCTATACCTACAAGAATGAAGAAGGATTTTCCAGCGGTGTCTCCATGTCGCCGCAGTATGATGTGAAGGACTTTACGGATATTCTGATGACACCCAGTGAAACGGGAGAGATCCACTCACGGGTTTACAACTCGGCCAACGGCGAATTCTATGGCATCAATACACCGGTGTATTATAAATCGGTGTTGGAGGAAACCGTAAGCGGCACCGAAAGGCTCAGCACCCGCCATGATTTCATCTCCTTTCAGTCGGAGGGTACATTTCTCGGGATAGACCCATTGCGGGTAACGGTCTACAGGAATGAGGGCGACGCAAAAGTACCTATTCAAAGGACATATTATGACTATGCCACGGTAAACGATACCATCATCCATGCGATCAAACCATACTTGCGATCGCACGTGCTCTATGATTTGTCCCTTCCAATGCAGGAGACCTATGACTATGAGCATTATATGATCCGTAAGGAATGGAAATACCTGCGGTCTATAAGGGAGGTGAAATACGAGGGCACCGATTCGGTATCCTCACTTACCAGGTACCATTACGACACGGGAGGCGATCGTAACCTGCTGTTTGAGTTCTACGCCAACTCACGAGGGGAGAACCACACCACGCGGTACAAATACCCGCAAAATTATACGAGCACCGTTGCTTCAACCTTCCTGGCGGCACATGTGCTTTCGCCGGTCATCGAAAAACAGGTCTGGAAGAAGAACAGCACAACGGATTCTATCTTGGTTTCGGGCGAAATCACCCAGTTCGATGCAGGATTCCGGCCTTCCAAAATCTATCGGCTGGATGTACCATCGGGCTTGGCCGCACTGAACAGCCAGACGACCAGCGGGGGCAAGTTTACGACGCTTCTGAGCGACACCCGCTATGCCGAACGGATCAACTTTGGCTATAATGGAGATGGCAACCTGATCACCCAGACACTAACAAATGCGCTTCCGATAAGCTATCTGTGGTCGTACAATGGGCAGTATCCAGTGGCGGAAGTCAAAAGCGCCGCACAAGCTGATATCGCATATGCTGGATTCGAGGCAGAAGGCAAGGGCAACTGGAGTTATTCGGGTGCGACGTCAACCGATGCCACGGCCCCCACGGGCAACCGGGTATATAGCCTGGGGGGCGGGGCAATGGCCAAAAGCGGGTTATCCAGCGCAAAGGCTTACGTGCTGACATACTGGGCGAAGTCGACGAGTTCACCCTCGGTAAGTGGAAGCAGTGGCGCGGTGGTTTCCAGCGCAAATGCGGTAACCTCACGCGGGGGATGGACGCTGTATCAGCGCACCATCCGCTCATCGACTTCGGTGACCCTCAGTGGCAGTGTGGCGGTAGATGACGTGCGACTGCATCCGCTGGGAACCGAAATGATCACTTATACCTACAATCCATTGGTGGGGATGACCAGCCGCACAGATGCTTCGGGGCGGATTACCCTTTATGAATACGATGGATTCGGCCGATTGTGGCGGGCGAAGGACCACTTCGGCAACATCATGGAGGAATACAGATACAATTACCGGCCCTAAACCGATACGGACATGGAAACGAAAAGACATCAATACCCATCCGCGGCGACTGCTGCCGCGTTGCTGCTCACGCTATTTTCACAGGCCGTGCATGCCCAGCTGTCGCTGAACAAGCCCGGGGCCACGGGTGAATACACGGCCCCGACGACGGTGACGCTGTCGCCGGGCTTCCAGAGCACGGGCAACTTCCGGGCGTGGATCGCCCCTGCGGCGGCGGCCCTGGGCAATGCGGCGAGCGCGAACCAGAACTACATCCAGAAGACGGTATACCTGCGGGCGTTCGGGAACACGCCGCCGGCGGCACCGACGGTCGCCGAGGCGCTGCGGGACATCACGTACTACGACGGGTTGGGCAGGGAGATCCAGACGGTCGGGGTGAAGGCCGCCCCGAACCAGCGGGACGTGGTGACGCCCGTGGAGTACGACGCCTTCGGGCGCCAGCACCGGGATTACCTGCCGTACGCGACGGCCACGGGCGCGGGGGGTGCGTTCAAGGCCAGCGCCACTACGCTTCAGGCATCCTACTACAACAGCCCCCCGGCGGGGGTGGTGCAGATACCCGTATCGGGAAGCGTGACCCCGTCGTTCGGGGAGCGGAAGTACGAGGCCAGCCCGCTGGACCGGGTACTGGAGCAGGGCTTCCCGGGGCCGGCGTGGCAGCCGGCCGCCTCGCGCACGGCCACCGCTGGCCGCACGGTGATGACGGAATACGCAACCAACGACGC
>NZ_JBLFFL010000006.1:0-265531 GCF_051400755.1 Parapedobacter brassicae | reverse complement strand
TTAACATGTCACTTGGATATTCGAATTTATTATTTTTTATCCGGTTATCCAGTGACACAGTTTAAGTTACACTCTCCAAATAATTATTGTTTAAATTATTTTTAATGGTTAGTTTAGTAAGCTGATAAAGACAAACACGACAACTATGTTAGTTCATTCACCTAAGCTTCCAGCAATCTTTTCGTCAATTGGTTTTTTTCTTACTAGTGTTTTAGTCATTACGTTTTTAAGTGCTTCCTTTACATTTTTTATAGGCGGTACGCTGAACGGATGGTTATTCATCGTGGCCGTCGTTATTGCTCTGGGATTGACCTACTGTTTTTTTTCACCGCAAATAGCAGCTACCGGTTTTCAGTCGGTTTTGATTTTTCTTGGTGCTCCGCTGCTAGTGATTTTGCTGCCCTTACTTATTTGTAATTACTTTTATGATGTGTCATTCGATGGACAGGCCTATCATCAAGAGACGCTTATCCAACTTAAGGAAGGCTGGAACCCATACTGGGAATACCTGCCCAATAGTGTAAATCAAGCAATTTGGATAAACCACTATGCGAAAGCAATGGAAATTATCCAAGCAGCAATATATTGCACCTTTGGTCATATTGAAATGGGCAAAGCCACCAATATGATGCTGTGGATTGCTAGTTTCTGTCTTACCTTTTCACTGCTCTGTCAGTATGTGTCTTCAAAAAAGGGAGCCCTGTTTAGTTTTTTACTTTCGTGCTCGCCGCTGGTCATTAATCAATTAATCACTTATTACGTCGACGGTGCACTAACTTCTTCTTTGCTTATCTTACTAGTTTTGTGCACAGGTGTGGCAGGAAGGCCTACGCGCTATCAATGGGTATTGTTGTCATTTGTCATTATCCTGTTGGTGAATATCAAATTTACTGGCGTAGTATACGTTACTTTGTCATTAGCTGGTTTTATGATATGGTCGTTATTTAAGCGGCTTTTTTCGATATTTCGAACTTTGTTGCTGGCATCTGTCTTGTCAGGCATTTTAGCATTAATAACTGGATATAACCCTTACTTCACCAATACAATCAACTACGGGCATCCGTTTTACCCACTGATGGGCGACAATAAGGTTGATATTATGGATATCAATACCCCTTCCGGCTTTAATGGCAAAGGCGGATTTGAACGATTCTTTTTGGCCACCTTTGCGCACACCAATAATCTTTATCCTTGGAATGAAGAAGATATTCCTTTGAAAATCCCCTTTACATTCAACGAGAAGGATATCGTAAATGCGCCAAAAGTTGATGCGCGACTCGGGGGATTTGGTCCGTTTTTTAGCGGGATTCTTTTGTTGGCCGTGCTATTGTTTGGCTTAATTTTGTTTAGGGCGCAAAGGGACCAAGCCAAGGAGGCCCTTACTTGGTTTGCACTGATGGTGATTTTTTCCATCATCATCATGCCGGAGTCTTGGTGGGCAAGGTATATTCCCCAATTTTGGTTTATACCTCCAGTATTGCTGATTGGGAGCGAATTGCTATTTAGCGGTAAGTATAGGATACTAAAACTGGTGCTATCGCTCTCTTGTATAGGCAATATATTATTCAGTCTGCCAGGGATCCTGATTAATATTACCTTGACCGAGCAGATTAACCATCAACTTGATGTATTTAAGACCGTCGGCAAACCCATCACGGTGCAATGGCGAGCTTCCGCCAGTAATCGCATACGGTTTATCGAGCGAGGGATTTCCTTCAAAGAAGACAATTTGGCAGACTTCAAAAGCCCAAAGCCGGACATGACCGTAGAATTCATTCCCGGCTCAGAAGCACTGTTTTTGAAATCGTCAGATTGGGAGAATCTCCGTGCAAAAAAATCAACGTGGCTTAAGCTAACCGAGCACTGGCTTCCCAACACTTGGAAACATTATTGATTCCAGGCTATGGCTGCGCCAATACCGTTATGATTGGAAATAAGATCCGACGCATTGTTGACTGCACCCGATAGGTTCGAGAAATATTTATTGTTTGATTCCACGGTAATTTCAGTGTCGCCCATATTGTTGATCATATTGGTTACCGATTTACTGCTGCTCAGCTCGAAACCGAGATTGTTATAGTATTCGAGTGTTCCTGAAATGTAATATAAGTCTAAAATTTGTCCCTCCCAGTCCTTTGATGTATTCATCTTTCCGACGGTGTTATTATATACCTTTGCGTTGACATGGGTAGATTTGTCGGCCCATAGGTTTCGATCAAATTGCTGAAGCTCGAAAGCGCTGTACTTCCGTGTATTATAACAGATATTGTTATAGATTTCGATGGTCGCAGGTGTGCTTCCCCGTGAGTAAACCCAAGCACGCAATGCATTGCCCTGATAATTTATAAGCTTATTATCATGAAAGGTGCCGTTTCCCTGCATGAAAAATATACCATTGTGATCATTGTTATTTTGATTCACATCCGTTACCACATTATGATGGATATCATAATGTTGAACGTTGCTGAATGAAACCAAGGTACCCCAATCGGTATTTTTGAATGTATTGTAGGCAATCTCTACATCACTAATGAAACCAGAGTCATCATTATCGCCTTTATTTAGGTTTCCGCCAAAAATAATTTGCCCCGTATTTTCAAATTCACAATTCAGAATTTTGAAATGCGCACTACCTGTTGTCGGCGTGCCATCGTAATGCCGGTCGTTGTCTGCATTACTTCTTGATATTACATAGTCGCGTACATTTCGGAAGCTCATATTGCCAAGTGTCACACCGCTCATATTACCTTCCAAGACGATTGCTCGATAAGCGATATTATCAAACTTAAATCCATATGGAATATCAGAATTGCCGTTTCCGGCAATGTGAACGTTTTCGATGTCCCGTGTATACATCGCTTCCCCAATCCATACTTGTCCGTCATTGACGATGCGTAGCGGTTTTCCGTTGTCAAATTCGATATGTTGTATGGTGATAGATCCGTATGCTCCCGCTTTGATAGCAATGATTGTATTTTCACCAATTGCCAATGATCTCCCGTCTATCACGAGATTTCCAGTGCCCGAACCCAGTAAGATGACGTCTTCCTGCGTTTCCTGCGGAGGAACTGCCCCCTGTCCGCTATTTGGCGTTTTCGTAGTGTCCGCGATTAATTCCTCTTTCACACCATTCGGTACACCTTTGATCTTATCACAAGACAGTAAAGAAAGTAGCAGGCTTATGAATAATATGTGCAACAAACCAAGAGCTGTACGCAAAAACAAGCCTCGGGCAAAAATATGTTGGTCCGACGCCTGATAGCGAAACCGATTGATTTTTCTTTTGCCTACCATAATATTTTCGTTAAAATTATCAAATATTATTGTAATTCGCAAATAGCGGACCGATGTTTTCATGTAGTGTAATTTATAACGTTTGTTATGCCGTAATATTGTGTATTTTTTCGTTTTGTGATAAATTTTATCGCCAATGGTATTCGGTCTTATGGCTTTCTTATACATGCGTGATCATCCAAAGACTATTAGAATGTAAGCATTATACTACAAGAATGTAAGCATTATACTACAAATGGGAATTATAGATAAGGGATGAATTCAAATTCAAATTACTTTTGGCGCATCGAACTAATCGTAAAGTTAAATAAATGATACTTTATACAAGACCATTCCTTCCACCAAAAAAAGAATATGAGAGGTATCTGGACGGTATATGGCATCGGCAGTGGTTGACCAACTCCGGCCCATTGGCGAGTGAGCTCGAAATGCGACTGAAAGATTACCTTTCGATCGACCATCTTTTGTTTGTAACGAGCGGGACTATCGCGCTTCAGATGGCAATAAAGGTCTTGAACCTAACGGGTGAAATTATCACCACACCTTTTTCCTTTGTGGCGACCACAAGCAGTATTTTTTGGGAAAGTTGCAAACCGGTTTTTGTAGACATCGATGAAGCTACATTAAACATTGATGCTACCAAAATTGAGAAAGCCATTACCGAAAAGACATCGGCGATTGTCGCCACACACGTTTATGGTAATCCCTGTGACGTTGTCGCCATCGAGAAAATTGCACATAAGCACAATCTTCACGTCATCTACGATGGTGCTCATGCATTTGGCGTGAAAGTAGACGGACGCTCGGTTTTCGAATACGGAGACATTTCGATATGCAGTTTACATGCAACGAAACTGTATCATACTGTGGAAGGCGGACTATTGATTACGCGCAATCGAGACATCCTCAGGCAGCTGGCCGACATGCGTAATTTTGGGTTCAGCGGTGTGGATGCGTTTGCTTGCCTTGGTATCAACGGTAAAAACTCCGAATTTCATGCCGCTATGGGATTAGCAAACCTTCCTTATATCGATTCGATTATCAAAAAAAGGAAAGTGCTGGTCGAGCGTTATCGACGTGAATTGAAAACGTTGAAGGCCGTGGAACCGATATGGCATGCAAACGCTTCGCACAATTATGCGTATTTTCCCTTAGTATTCGAACATGAGAAACTGCTGCTAAAATGTAATGCCCTGCTGGCGGAAAGTGAAATATTCGCGCGGAGATATTTCTATCCGCCCCTTTCGTCGTCGCTTCCTTATCTTACAAAACGGGTAATGCCGATTACTGATCAAGTCGCTAAACGAGCACTTTGTTTGCCATTGTGGCATGATCTAAGTGTTGAAGAAGTTGACATGATCAGTAGGTTGCTGCTTCGCGCGCAGAACAATTGATTGATGGCGGATGCTTGTGGTATTTAGGCCACAAAATAGAGTTTGTGCCGCGCATTGTGGTCGACGAAACGAAGGCAAAACCTTATCTTTGATACTGTAACTATGAAAATAAATTGCTAATTAAATGATGCGAACAGCCCACTTTATCATTACGTATACGGATCCAAGGTTAACAGAACGTGTGATTAAACGTATGGATCATCCGGATTTTGATTTTTATATCCATGTGGATAAAAAGGTTGCCATCGAGCCTTATCGCTATTTGCAAGATTTAGGTAACGTGTTCTTCATCCGTGACCGGGTGGATGTGAAATGGGCCGGATACAGCACGATCGAGGCTACTTTCAACGGTATCCGTGAGATTTGCGAGAAGAAGGAAATGTACAACTACATCAACCTGTTGAGCGGACAGGATTATCCCCTGAAATCTGCGTTTGAACTTGCGGACTTTTTTAAAACAAATGAAGGGAAGGAGTTCTTACTCTACTACGATTATAATAAATGGCCGGAGGGACATCTACGGTATCAACGGTATTTTTTATCCGATTATTCCTTTAAGGGCCGTCACCTGATCGAAAAGGTCATCAATGGTGTGCTACCCAAAAGGAAAATGCCATACGGTTTCCACCCCTATGGACTGTGTATGTTTTGGATGCTGAGTCCGGCGGCAGCACAGTATGTGGTCGATACTTTGGAAAATGATCTGAAATTACGCCGTTTCTTTTTCTATACATGGGCAAGTGATGAATTTCTGTTCCAGACCGTTCTAATGAATTCACCGTTTCGCGATCAAGTGGTGAACAATAACTATCGTTATTACGATTGGTCGGCACGGGGACCGCACCCCAAACTGCTTGTTGATACAGACTTTGAGAAAATCCGAAAAAGCAAAATGTTATTTAGTAGAAAATTCGATATCGGAAAAGACGAAAGGATACTCGATCTGATAGATAAAGAATTGATTTATACGTTTCGAGACGCCCTGTGATATCGATTATTACGGTCAATTACAACCAACTTGCTTTGACAGTGTTATTCCTACGCTCGTTAAAACAATATGTCGACGCGGCATTGACCGAGGTGATCGTGGTGGACAACGGCAGCACGGCTGACCAACGGGAAGCGTTCGCCGCCGTATACCCGGAAGTGGTCTACCTCCGCTCCGAGAAAAACCTGGGCTTCGCCGGCGGTAATAACCTCGGTATTCGGCATGCCAAGGGAGATTACCTACTCTTCCTCAATAACGACACGGAAATTACGGAAGGGTTTGTCGCTTCCATGCAACGCGAGATGGAATGCCGCCCCGAAATCGGACTGCTGTCACCACTCATCCTGTATTTTGATGACCCGCGAAAAATCCAATATGCGGGCTATACGCCAATGGATTACCTCACTGGCCGCAATAGCGGCATTGGGGTGATGGATGACGATCATGGGCAATATGACCACATCACGGCGGAAACCGGCTATTGCCACGGAGCGGCCATGATGTGCCGCAGGACCGATCTCGACCGGGTGGGACTGATGGAAGAAGGTTTCTTTCTCTATTATGAGGAATTGGACTGGTGCGAGCGATTCAAGCGCGCGGGCTGGAAACTTGGCTTTACGGGTAGCGCAAAAATCTATCATAAGGAATCCATGAGCGTAGGCAAGGAGAGCCCCTTGAAAACTTATTTCATGGTGCGCAATCGGTGGCTGTTCATTAGGCGCAATGCCGCGAGATCAACCGCCGTGCTGTTTGGTATTTACTACCTGCTGGTCGCCATGCCTTATCAATCGGCGCGATACCTCATCAAGGGCCGGTTTGATTTGGTGAAGGCGGCTTTCCGTGGTATTTGGTGGAATGTCACCCATTCAGCCCAGGCCATTCAGCTCCTCGTCGATCGTGGCTAACAGCTGACTGCTTGCTTCTACCAAGGGCAGCCTCACAGCGCTCCCGCAGATGCCCAACAGGCTGAGGAAGGCTTTCACGCCGGTAGGGTTGCCCTCGGCAAAACAGAGCTCGGTGAGCCGGATGAGCGTGCTGTGGATTTTTCGGGCCTCTTCGTAGTTGTTTTCCAAGCATAACCTGGTGAGCGTGGCCACCTCCGAGGGGAAGGCATTGCCGACCACCGAAATGATGCCTACGGCACCCAGCGCCATCATGGGCAGTGTCGCCGGGTCATCGCCCGAGATGAGCAAAAAGTCGTTCGGCTTGTCCCGCATGATTTTGCTGAACTGATCGAAGCTGCCGGATGCTTCCTTGGTGGCGATGATGTTGTCAACGTCCTTGGCGAGTCGGACGGTTGTTTCCGGATTGATATTGCTTCCGGTGCGTCCGGGTACATTGTAGAGGATGACGGGCAGGGGTGAAGCAGCCGCTACGGCCTTGTAATGCTGGTAAATGCCCTCCTGCGAGGGTTTATTGTAATAGGGACTCACCGATAGAATGGCCGTATAACCTTCGGTATCAAATGCCTGAAGTTGGCGGACTGCCTCGGCGGTATGGTTGCCGCCGATACCGGCTACGAGCGGCACGCGCTTGGCTACTTTGTCGGCGGTAAATTTCCACACTGCCTTTCGTTCCGCTTCCCTGAGGGTGGCCGTTTCGCCAGTGGTGCCCAGTGAAACCAAGTAATTCATCCCCCCGCTGATCTGGTGTTCGATCAGTTTTTCCAAACCGGCATAGTCAATCGTTCCATCCGAATGAAACGGCGTGACCAATGCTACTCCTGCGCCGTAGAGCTCGTTCATATTAGTATAGTTTGCCTAAATATAGTTTTATCGCTTTTAATAATTCCTTGCCATCCGCAAAATTCCCTTTTACCATGATGCCGTATGCACTGGCCATGCGCGGCTCGTGCCGTCCGATGCGTAGGGTGGCTTGCTGCCTGAGCGCTAGGTAATCCAGTGCGAGGCAACCGTCGTCCGCGCAGAGGTTCAACAAAAGGTCAAAATTAATGGAAATAAATGATTTTATGACATCCTCCTTGGGGATGAAGTTCCACTTGAGTGCGTCCGGACCGAGGACAATGAGGTTGAGATCGGCCGGTATATCGATGGGCACCGCTGAAAAGCTCACCACCACGCATTCCTTTCCGTCTTTTACCAGGCGATTATACACATCGCCCAGCCATGCAATGTCTGCTTCTCCATGTAGCAGCGGCGTTAGCAGGGCAATGCGTTTGATGTCTTGATACGCAAGGGTTGCCTGTTCTGTCCGCTGTCGGTTGAGCAAGGCATATAGTGTCATTTTTCCTGCTTTCCAGCGCAGTTTTTCCAAGCTATTCATTTCAGCCTTCTGGGGTGATTAGCCGGAGCAACTCCTGCTCCGAGATGATGGGGATTCCCAGTTTTTCAGCCTTGGCCAGTTTGGAAGGCCCCATTTTATCTCCGGCCACCAAGTAGTTCAGCTTGGCCGATATGCTGCTCAGGAGTTTGCCGCCATGGCTTTCAATGAGTGCTGTCAGTTCCTCCCGGCTAAACTGCTCAAATACGCCGGAGATGACAAATGTCTTACCCAGCAGGGCATCACCCAGGTGTTCGGTCTGTTTTTCAATGATAGCGAGTTGCAGGCCGTATTGCTTCAACTGCTGGATTTGCTCGCGGTGGGTGTCGTTGGCAAAATATTCGGTGACACTCTCGGCAATCCGTTCGCCGATTTCGTGTACCGATTGGATATCTTCTTTTGACGCCGTAGCCAGCGCATCGACGTTGTGGAAGTGTTGGGCCAGTTTTTTAGCTACGGTTTCGCCCACATAGCGGATACCCAGTGCAAACAGTACTTTCTCAAAGGGTTTTTCCTTGGACTTTTCGATGCCCGCAATCATGTTGTCGATGGATTTTTGTCCGAAGCGCTCTAATTGCATGAGGATATCCTGCTGATCCCGGAGGGCATAGATGTCCGTGATGTTGTGGAGCAGCCCGCGGCGGAAAAACGTCTCGATGGTTTCATCGCCCATGCCCTCGATGTCCATGGCCTTACGGCCGATAAAATGTTGCATCCGGCCGACAATTTGAGGCGGACAGCCCTCATCGTTGGGACAGTAGTGCACCGCTTCGCCTTCCTTGCGCACCAACGGCGTGCCGCATTCGGGACAGGCCTGGGGGTATACAATGGGTTGGGTGTCGGGCTTCCGTTTTAGGAGGTCCACCCCGATGATCTTCGGGATGATTTCGCCGCCCTTTTCCACAAATACCATATCGCCTTCCCGCAGGTCCAGGCGTTCGATCTCATTGGCGTTATGCAGGCTTGCCCGTTTTACTGTTGTTCCGGCCAGTAATACCGGACTGAGATTGGCCACTGGAGTCACGGCGCCGGTGCGTCCTACCTGGTAGCTCACCGATAGAAACAGTGTTTCCGCCTGTTCGGCTTTGTATTTATAGGAAATCGCCCAGCGGGGCGATTTGGCGGTGAAGCCCAATTCTTCCTGCTGCCCGTAGTCGTTTACTTTGATGACGATGCCGTCAATATCATAGCTCAGGTCATAGCGTGCTTGGTCCCATTTGGCGATGAAGGCGAGCACCTCCTCGATCGTGGTGCATAGCGCAGTGTGTTCGCTCACATGGAACCCCCACGATTTTACCGCTTGCAGGCTATCCCAATGATTCCGGAACAGGCGGTTGCGATTGTCGCTATAGAGAAAATAGAGGAAACAATCCAGCGGACGGCGCGCCACCTCGGCCGAATCCTGCAGCTTGATGGTCCCCGCCGCGAAGTTACGGGGGTTGGCATAGGCCATTTCGCCGTTTTCAATGCGTTCGTTGTTGAGCCGCTGAAACGCCGGGCGGTGCATGAATAATTCCCCTCGGATTTCGAAGCTTTCCGGATATCCATCAGTCCTCAGCCTATTGGGAATGGATTTGATCGTGCGCACGTTGGTTGTGACATCGTCGCCCTGCACACCATCCCCCCGTGTCACCGCCTGTTTGAGTACGCCGTTTTCATAGGTGATGCTGATGGAGAGACCGTCGAATTTCAATTCGCATACATATTCGAAGCTGTCGCCGATGGCCTTCCGCACCCGGGCATCAAAATCACGCAGCTCCTGTTCGCTATAGGTATTATTGAGCGAAAGCATGGGCCATCGGTGCCGTACAGTGTCAAAGCGTTGCGTGATGTCGCCGCCTACTTTTTGAGTAGGGGAGTCGGGATCAAGGAATTGGGGGAACAGCTGTTCCAGTCTCTCCAGTTCTTTAAGCCGCTGGTCGAAGTCGTAGTCAGAAATAGATGGATTGGCCAATACATAGTATTGGTAGTTGTATTCGTTGAGTTCCCGGGTGAGCTCCTCGATGCGGATGGCTGCTTCTGCTGGTGACATGGCCACGAAAATACGAATTTTATTGATTCAGGCGGCTTGCAGACGAGACCTTAGAGATGGCGGCGAAACAAGCCAGATCCCAGTCGAGGAGCAACCGCCTGAATTAATCCAATCCATCTTCCAATTTACCCCATATTTCATAAATAGGGTCCCCCTTCGAGCTTAGTCCCGAATGGTGCCACATACCATTTTCAATCCTGCCATCGAAAGAAAGTGCTGCCCCTACGCGATTATTATCGCGGGAGAAAAATTCAATATTCTCGGTATATTTGCCGTTTTCAAAGGTATAGCTTCCGCCTCCTGTGCCCGAAAATTCCCCCGTCTTGATGTTGATGGCTACCCATTGGAAACGCTTTCCGCTCAGGATTTTCAACGTACGGCGGTCGCGCAAAGGCATTTCTCCCATATTGTCGTCTTGTTTCCTTCCGGTGATGCGCCATACCCCCGCCATTGGTCCTTCGTTGCTATCGACACGCTGCCATGCAGCTGTCGAACCGGATAGGTCGGTGGTCAGTGTATTGCCCACCTCATACGCAAATGTGCTGGATTGGCCCAGCCAAGTGTCGAGGGGTGTTTCATTGGCTGCTTTTTCGGTATCGTATTGCCACGTAACGGTCAGCTTGCCATCAACGGCCGAGTAGGTACCGCCCCGGGTGGCGATGAATTTTTTGTTTTTGACGTCAAAGGTGCTGTGCGACAGGTAGCCGTCCACCAGCACCACGGTCTGCTCCACATCGCCCTGCTGCGTATGCCAAGCTCCCGAAAGCGCGTCGGCTTGGTGTGCCTGTACGGATACGCTCGTGGCATAGCTAGCCAATGCTAAAAGAATCGTGTATTTTTTCATCTGTCTAAATTTGTTTTTTAATGGTGATGAAGCTGTCATGATTTTTCATTAGTGTATGTTTTAAAGGCATTCAAGATGGCTGAAGCCGTTTAGTCATTCCACTGTGTGATTTTAAAAATCATGACGGTTTCATGGTTTTATATGTTGGTTTACAATTACAATTAACAATTATTCATCCAAAAAGTTGCGATGTCGCCGCGATGTTACCAAAAACGCTTCGGATTGAGTTTGCCGAACCGTTTTATACCATGGACATAAAATGCCCAGATGAAGCTTCCGCGGTACAAGCCTGCGGTATTTAGCGTTTGCTTGTACAGTCGCCGCTTCTTGGCCGTTTTGAAAAAATCGAGGCAGAAGCGCTGGTGCGATCGGCTGATCGCCCACGCATCGCTGAATTTGCCGCGCACCAGGAATTGGATGAGCGCCACCAGGTCGATCCACATTCGGGCAAAGATGACCCATACGGCTTCGGCAAATGGCAGGTTCTTTTGCAGCATGAACAAACTATTGCGGAAATTGAGGTAAGTCTTCCTTGGGTTGCTGACTGACAGGGTACCCCCGCCTACGTGGTATACCATCGAATGCGGACAATACCCGATGCGGTATCCGGCCAATTTGAGGCGCCAGCACAGGTCTACCTCTTCCATGTGGGCGAAGAAATCGGCGTCAAATCCACCCGATAGCTCCCAACATGCGCGTTTAATAAAAAAGGCGGCACCGCTCGCCCAGAAGACTTCCCGCGCATCGTCATATTGTCCCAGGTCCTTTTCGATGACATGCAGCATCCGCCCGCGGCAAAAAGGGAATCCATAGTGGTCGATGAAGCCGCCGGCGGCCCCGGCATGTTCAAAATGGTCGCGCTGGTAGTACGAGCGGATCTTTGGTTGCGCGGCGGCCATATCCGGGTGACTTTCGAGCAGGTCGATGACCGGTTCGATCCAGTTGGGCGTCACTTCCACATCCGAGTTGAGTAGCACAAAATAATCGGCATTCACCCGTTTGAGCACCTCGTTGTACCCCCCGGCATAGCCTAGGTTGCGGTCGTTGCGCACGATACGTACGTTGGGGTAATGGGTCATTACAAAGACAATGGAATCGTCCGTGGACGCATTGTCGCCCACCACAAATTCGACGTTTGGGTAGTGGGTGTTATATATCGAAGGCAGAAAATTCTCAAGGAAAAATCGACCATTCCAGTTCAAGATGACGACGGCTACTCGCGGATAATGCTTCATGGTTTAGGCTTTCTTTTCCATCTACGGTGCGACCACAGCCACCATTCCGGTTTCCGGCGGATAATGTCTTCCGTAAATTTGTTATACAGGTCGGTGATTTCATGCTCTGCTGTGTCGGCAGGATTTTCCGTTAACGTAGTAAACGTACAGCGGTAGTATCCGCGTTTGATTCGGTCGATGTGACAATAAATCACCGGAGCATTGGTTTTTTTAGCAATTTTTTCCGCCCCGGTAAACACCAGTGTATCCTGGTTTAAGAACCGGACGAAATAGTCAGATTCCAGGCGGTTCGGCGTTTGGTCTGCCACAAAAACACTGATGTGTGGCCGGTTGCGATATTCCAGGATCTTCCGCAACGTCTGCTTCATGGGTACCATGATGGCACCGAAACGGCTTCGGATGCCATTGTAGACTTCATCCATGGTTTTGTTGGTGAGTGGCTTGTAGATAATGAGCGCTGGATTGCTGGTCGAGAGGCTGATCTTATGGATACCCCATTCCCAGTTGCCATAGTGTGCCGTGAGGGCGATGACGTCCTTCCCATGATTAAAATGCCTTTCCAGTTCTTCGGGTTGATGATAGACCATCCGTTTATTCACCGCTTTGGCCGATATACTGCGCATCTTGATGGATTCCACGATCAGGTCCGGTAGAAAACGATAAAATTTCTTGGCTATCCCTCGGCGTTCATCATCCGTTTTCTCCGGAAATGCATTGCGTAGGTTTTCGAAGACCACGTCCTTCCGGTAGCCGACCACGTAATAAAGGATCACATACAGCACATCCGAAAGGGCATAAAGCGTCCAGAAAGGTAGCAGGGAGATAAGGTAGACAAGGTAAGACAATACGGAAGATCTTCGCATTACGGCCATTGATGGTGCGTGAAGGTGCAAATATCCTCAATTTAAGTTATTTTTACAGCACAAACTTATATTTCTTGCAATCCATGGATCATCACCTCATTTTACCCGCGTTTTATTTGCCTCCGGTTTCTTATTTCAGCAGCATCGAAGCATCTACATTGCCTATTTTGCTGGAGCAATGCGAGCACTATCCCAAGCAGACCTACCGTACACGGGCATCTATCTACTCGGCCAATGGTAAGCTGGACCTTATCCTGCCGGTACTGCGGGGAAGCAATGGGCATACCCAAATGAAAGATGTGCGGATCAGCTACGAGGCCGATTGGCAGCGGCTACATTGGATGAGTTTGCAAACCGCTTACCGCAGTTCAGCCTATTTTGAATACTACGAAGATGATTTCGCTCCTTTTTATCAGCAGCAGCACGAGTGGTTGTTTGAGTACAATGTCAAGATGTTGACCTTACTGCTCCGCTTGCTGAAGCTGGAGCGGCCGCTTGAATACACGCAACACTACCGGGAGGACTATCCGTCGACCTTAGATCTGCGGCAATCCATTCACCCCAAGAAAACAGCGGACGACGATGCCAACAAGCCATACTACCAAGTGTTCCAAGGCAAGCACGGTTTTCTTCCCAATCTCAGCATAGTCGATTTATTGTTCAATCAGGGTCCGCAAAGCAAGGCCTACTTATAAGCGGGCGAAACTTTTTGATGTTTTCCCTGTTTTAGTGTCATTACCCTTGGAGAGAACCATATGCTGAAACTACCATTACTTTTGTCTTTGCTGTTTACCGTGCTGCATACCTTGGCGCAAAGCGATATGGATACCCTCCATCATCGGAAAATATTTGTCACCAGCGGTTTAGGGTGGGGGTTTGCCGTGGGCGAAACGAGCGACGTGTTGCAGGCCAAATTTTCGAATAGTCTGGGCTTGGATATTGGACTGGCTAACAAGCATTATTTTGTCTACCCGTCCATCGACTTCCTTTCGTTCGCGTATAACCAGCGTATACGCGATCCGGACTATGCTTATGAGCTGGAAAAGGGAAGGAGCAATTTCTATATGCTCAACCTCGCCGGCGGAGTCCGCAAACAGCTGGACAAGCTCAATATATATGCTTATGCAGGCCCGGGAGTGGGGGTGGTGGTCGAACCCCGAGCAGCAGTATCCACTGGCCAAAACAAGGTGACGATTGAGAACACGTCATACTTGACACCCTCGTTGCGCGGCGGGGTAGGGGCCGACTATCGGATCGGTGGTTTTTTCCTGTTTATCGAAACCGGTTGGCTGCACACTTTCCGGCATATGCAAGAGCGGCAGGTGAACGTCATGTCCTTATATGGGGGACTGAAAACGGATGTCACGAAACTGAGAGATAACGTGATCAGGGTGATCGGTGGAGAATAGGGGGCGTTGCGCCCCCTATTTGGTGTATTTTATTTCGCCGATACGTTCAGCTCCACGACCGCTACATCGATGGTGTTGAATAATTTGTGCGACGATTTCAATTCCTTCTCCGGTTTGATTTCGTCGAGCGTCCGTACATCTACGCCGCGTTGCTTCACGATATCAAACTTGCCGCCAAGGCAGGGGTACTTGGTTTCGATATCCCCGCCGTTGAACCCTAAGATCACCGCAAACCCATCCAGGGTGTTGTAGAAGTTAGTCATGGTCACCGGCATGAAGTTGTTGTACTGCTTCACTTCATTCAGCGTAGAACCCACTTTTAGTCCCTCAGCAGTTTGATAGGGACCAAAATCATTCGCTACGGCTATTTTCGTAATGGTATTGTAGGGTTCCTGGCTTTCGGCCCAATAAACCGTGATCTCCTCTGCTTCATTGGGAAACACCTTCGTGATGTGCACCGTGCTGCCATCGACATCGACGGTGCCGTTTTCCAGTTTGTCTGCGCCTATGGCACTGTCTAGCGCTGCATAGGAGTGCGTCAGTTTAACCGGACCGATCCCTTCGCAGGTGATCGCATTGGGATCTGCCGCCGGTGTTTCTTCTTGTTGCTGTTGTTTCGGTTGGCAGGCCGAAACCACCAACGCGATCAGCGTCATGTTTAGTAATCTGTTCATAATCAAGCTATATTTAATTAATGCGCTAAAAATAGGTAAACCATCTCAGTTTCCAAATACAGCACTTCCTACAAATTCGCTAGACTCGCCGTCAAGATCTTGATCTTGGCCTCGGCATCCGCCTTTTTGTTCCGTTCGTTGGTCACAATTTCAGGCTTCGCATTTTGTACAAAGCGCTCATTTGACAGCTTTTCTTCTACCGACTTTAAGAATCCATTGAGATACCCGATTTCTTTGGTAATGCGCTCCCGTTCAGCTTCTACGTCGATGTTTTGAGCCATGTTCACATAAAACTCATCGGTGCCCACCAAGAAGCCAGTCGCGCCGGCCTCTTTGGTCACGCCGAAATCGATCGTTGACAGATTGGCCATTTTTTGGATTGCTTCGGCATACCGGTTATAATCGATAGCCGAAGCCGCATGAATGGCCAGCGGGAGCGCGGTCTTGGGCGAAATCTGTTTCGCGTTGCGGAGGTTCCGGATTTCCGATACCACCTGCTGCAGCACGGCAAAGTCGCGCAGCACACGTTCGTCAAACGCCCCCCCGTTGGGGTATTCCGCCACGATGCAGCAGTCGCGCTCGTCACGTTCGCCAAAAAGCGCGTCATGCCACAGTTCCTCGCTGATAAAGGGCATAAACGGATGGATGAGTTTCAGTACCGACTCAAAGAATCCCTTGGTCGCCTCAAAGGCCTCCTGGGCAATGGGTTGCTGATAGGCCGGTTTCGCCAGTTCGAGATACCAAGAGCAGAAGTCGTCCCATACAAGCTTATACGTAGCCATCAGCGCATCCGATATGCGATAGCTGGCAAAGTGACTGTCTATTTCGGCTACTGCCTGGTTGAAGCGGTGACCAAACCAGTTGGCAGCCTCCCGCTGTGCTGACGACGCAGGAATATCAGCCACTTCCCAGCCCTTCACTAGTCGGAAAGCATTCCATATCTTGTTGGCAAAATTGCGACCCTGCTCGCAGTATGCCACGTCAAACATCAGGTCGTTGCCCGCTGGCGAGGAGAGCAGCATCCCCACGCGTACGCCATCGGTGCCATATTGTGCCATCAGGTCAATGGGGTCGGGCGAGTTGCCCAGCGACTTCGACATCTTGCGTCCCAGTTTATCACGCACGATGCCCGTGAGGTATACATTTTTAAAGGGCGGTCTGCCCCTGTATTCGTGACCAAAGACGATCATGCGCGCCACCCAGAAAAACAAGATCTCCGGCGCGGTTACCAGATCACTGGTGGGATAATAATAGCGTATATCGGCATTATCCGGATGGCGCGTGCCATCAAACACCGACATGGGCCACAGGCCCGATGAAAACCAGGTGTCCAGCACATCCTCCTCCTGCCGGATGCCCTCGGCAGATTTGCCTTCCGCCGCGAATACCTCCCTGGCCTCCGCTTCCGTTTTAGCCACCACCCATTCGTTTTGGGCATTGTACCACGCCGGAATGCGTTGGCCCCACCACAGCTGCCGGCTGATCGTCCAATCCTTGATGTTTTCCATCCAGTGGCGATACGTGTTCATAAACTTATCCGGGATCAGGTTCACCTCCCCATTCAGCACGTAGTCAAGCGCCGGCTTGGCCAGTTCCTGCATGCGGCAAAACCATTGCATCGAGAGTTTCGGTTCAATGGCTGCGTCCGTACGTTCCGAAAAACCCACCTGCGATTTATAAGGTTCCGTTTTTTCCAGCTGTCCAGCCTCCTCCAGCAGCTTGGCCACCAGCTTGCGTGCCTTGAAACGGTCTTCTCCTACGAGTATCACCGCCCGCTCGTTGAGTGTGCCATCGTCATTGAAGATATCGATCACCTCCAGGTGGTGTTTCTGCCCCAGTTCGTAATCATTCAGGTCATGAGCAGGGGTCACCTTCAGGCATCCCGTGCCGAATTCCACATCTACATAATCATCCTCAATGATGGGGATCTCGCGGTTGATGAGGGGCACGAGCGCCTTCTTGCCTCTCAAGTGGGCATATCGCGGATCATGGGGGTTGATGCATATCGCCGTATCCGCCATGATCGTCTCCGGGCGGGTGGTAGCAATGGTGAGGTAGGTGAGGGGATCGCCCTCGGCACCTTTCACCGCATACCGCACGTAGTACAGCGTTTGGTTTACCTCCTTGCGGATCACTTCCTCATCCGAGAGGGCCGTCCGTCCCTGCGGGTCCCAGTTGACCATCCGTACACCCCGGTAGATATAGCCCTTGCGGTAGAGGCGGATGAACGTATCGATCACCGCATCCGACAGGTCAGGCTCCATCGTGAATTTGGTGCGTTCCCAATCACACGATGCGCCAAGTTTTTCCAACTGTTTGAGGATGATGCCTCCATATTTCTCCTTCCATTCCCAGGCATATTCCAGAAACTGTTCACGTGTTAAATCTTTCTTATTGATACCCTGTTCCTTAAGCATTGCCACCACCTTTGCTTCCGTCGCGATAGAGGCATGGTCCGTGCCCGGTACCCAACAGGCGTTCTTACCCTGCATGCGGGCGCGGCGGATCAGTACATCCTGTATTGTATTGTTGAGCATATGCCCCATGTGGAGTACGCCCGTCACGTTCGGCGGCGGCATCACGATGGTATAGGGTTCACGGTCATCCGGCACCGAGCGGAAAAAGCCGTTCTCCATCCAGTAGGTGTACCATTTATCCTCGGCTTCCTTGGGGTCGTATGTCTTCGCTATGCTCATTGGAATTGTCTGCGTTTTAAGGGACGCAAACTTAGCCAAAGTTGGGATTTAAAGCAAATTCAATTGAAGTATTGCTAACTTAGCCGACCATTATATCAGCCCATGGTGTATGTATTGCTTAGCGTAGTTTGCAGTGTCACGGTGTCAGTCATTCTTAAACTGGCTCGGCGTTACGGAGTAGACACTTTCCAGATCATCGTCTGGAATTATCCTGTAGCCGTACTCTGCACATGGATTTTCCTCCGACCAGGGGGGGCACCAGTGCCACTGGCCGACGCCCCTTTTGCGTTATACGGAGCGCTGGCTGTATTGTTGCCCGGTATTTTTTTCGCCTTGAGCACATCCATCCGCCATGCTGGCATCGTCCGTACCGAAGTGGCCCAGCGCCTATCCCTGTTCATCGCGTTGATGGCCGCATTTTGGCTATTTGGCGAGCAGCCCCAAGCGGCTAAACTCGTCGGCGTAGCCATCGGCATTGCGGGCATGTTGTGCAGCATCGGCTGGCATCAGCAGCGCAACCCGCATGGATCCGATCATCGGGCGTGGCTGTTCCCCCTAGCGGTGTTCTTCGGCTATGGCGTTATCGACATTCTCTTCAAGCAACTCGCCCAGCATACCGGCGTGCCTTACACCACGTCTATGCTCATCGTCTTTAGCCTGGCGATGCTCGTCGCATTTGCCTATTTGGTTTATCACGTGTGGGTCGCGAAAAGGCGATTTTCCATGAACGCCATCGGTTGGGGGATCGTGTTAGGTGGTTTCAACTTCACCAACATCCTGTTTTACATGCGTGCCCACCGGGCCTTGCCCGAAAATCCGTCTGTTGTCTTTACCGGCATGAATGTAGGTGTCATCGCCCTCGGTGCGCTGATCGGGATTTTTATATTCCATGAGAGATTGTCGTTTATCAATAAGATCGGCATTCTACTGGCCGTTATATCCGTATTGATCATTGCCCATTCATGAATTTATTTGAAGATACTTATAAGAAAGGCAGCAAGTTTATCGCCTATGCCTATCCGCTAAAGGAAGAAGTATCGGTGAAGGAGCTTGTAACCGCGTTGAAATCACAGCACCTAAGATATGAGGTTTACATCGGCACGTGTTAATTCCACAGCGGGTTTTGAGGGAAATTTGCCACATGCGCGTATTTAGGGCCTAGGGAAACGATGGCTTCCTTCCATAGGTTCTCTCCGTCATTGCCGAATGTAATTGCGGGGTTATAGTGGTTGCTGATCACCCAGGCATTTTCATTGAGCTCCTCGTCCAGTTGACCGGCACTCCAGCCGGAATAGCCAATAAAAAATTTGACCTCATCTTTTTCGATACCTCCATTGCGGATGAGTACCTGTAGGTTTTCAAAATTGCCGCCCCAATAGATGCCATTTCCAAGACCGATTCCGCTGTTGAGCTTGTCATAGCATTTGTGAATAAAATGAATACTTTCTTGCGCAACGGGACCGCCGAAGAACAAGGGAAAATCGGCTTCTGGGAAATCGTCCATCACGTCCTTGAGCTGTAGAGCAGCCGGCTGGTTGAGCACGTATCCGACGGTGCCATCCTCCGTATGATGTTCGCATAGTAACACGACTGACCGTTGAAAATTCGGATCCAACATAAAGGGCTCCGATAGGAGCAAGCTAGCCACTTGGGGTATGTTTTTGTTGAACATGGCAACCTCCATTTTGTAATGTGTAAATTTAGTAATTAATATCTGAAAGCCCTTGCTTTTTACCAGGGATCCGTTTCCGCTAACTTCTTTAATTGATTTTCGTCGGTAAGATCAAGCCTGAGCGGCGTGACGGAAACGAGGTTGTTTTCTACCGCCCAGCGGTCGGTGTCTTGCTCTGCGGGCTCCAAAGGGCTGACGATAAACCAATAATGCTTGCGTCCCATAGGGTCTTTGCCTGGCTCAATCTTGCCATCGTAAAACCGTACGGACTGTCTTGTCCAACGAATGCCTATTGGTTCTGGAGGATAATTGACATTATATAGCGCAATCTCCGAGGGATTTTTGAGTAGCTGTTCCAAGGATTTTTCGACAAATGGTGCCAATACATCAAAATTCGGTTCGGTATTTCCGACCGGAGTACTCAAGGCGATGCCTTTCTTGCCCAATAGCACCGCTTGCTTTGCCGCGGCCAAGGTGCCCGAATGCCACATGGAATTTCCAAGATTTAGTCCCATGTTGATGCCGGATAGCACCACCTGAATGTTATTGCGCAAGTGGGTTCCTAATGCCACGCAATCCGCAGGGGTACCGTTTACGCGGTAGGCTTCTAAACCCGGGAAATCGATGGGGGATTTTTTATAAGACAGCGGACGGGAATGGGTGACGGCATGGCCCATCGAAGATTGTTCGACGTCTGGTGCCACGACCACTACTTCACCGAATTTTGAAGCTATTCGGGCTAATGCATTGATTCCTGGGCTGTAAATGCCGTCGTCGTTGGTGACTAAAATTCGCATATGTAAGGTGATTTGTTGCGGCACACTTATCGATACCGTGTGCTTGTCATTATATTTGAAAACAAGTCTCCTCGATTTTTTGTTTGGTCAAGTGTCGATTAACGGCGAACGCTTTGATGGAAACAGGTAAACACGCTTATTTAGTACATAATCCCAAAGCGGGCGACCGCGATCATGCCCGGGAAGATTTGATTACGGCCATTACTTCCTGTGGGTTTACTTGTCGATACACATCGGCAAAAGCGAAGCAATGGGAACGTCTCGAACGCAAAACAACGCTTGTCGTGGTTGCCGGTGGCGATGGTACTGTACGGCGGGCGGTGAAGAAACTGCTGATGCGCCGGATGTTGGATAAACGGCTGGCAGTTGCACTCCTGCCCATGGGGACAGCCAATAATTTTGCCAAAACGCTCCGCATTCCTGCGTCGCTTTCGGGCCTGCGGCAGGCGGTGACGGCATGGAAGGTAAAGAAAGTGGACGTAGGAGCGATCGGCAACCTGCGTGGCGCCAATTTTTTCCTCGAAGGCATGGGATTCGGACTATTGCCGCGGTTGATCAAGGAAATGAAGGAGGCCGATTTGTCGAACATACAGACTGCGGAAGAGGAGTTGGATGTCGCATTGAATAACCTGATCGCCATCGCGAAGCAGTACGAGCCGAAACGAGGACGAATTACCATAGATGGAACGGTATATGAAGGAAACTACCTGTTGGTAGAGATATTGAATATCAAATCGGTTGGCCCCAACCTTGAACTTGCCTCGCAGGCAGACCCCGGTGACGGAACGTTTCATGTCGCCTTGTTAAAAGAAACCGATCGGGAGGCATTTGTTGCGTATTTACAAAACGTCAAGGAATCCAAAGGAGGAAGGCGTTCCCGCACCCCGTGGCAACTGATCGAGGCCAGTCAAACCATTACGCTTCACTGTGACAACAAGTTGATTCATGTTGACGACGAGTTGATCAGCATCAACAGGCGACAATCCATTACGGTCGAGATCCGACCGGGTGTCATCGACTTCGTTGTGTGATACCACCGGATTCGCCCAATCGATGCAGGAGTGCTGGCAGGGTATCGCCAGGCTTGAGTAAATGGGCGTGCAAACCCAGCTTGCTGGCCGTCTCGATATGCTGCGGGCTGTCATCCACAAAAAGTGTCTGCGAGGGGTCTAAGCCATGGGTATCCAGCACAAACTGAAAAATATCGGCGTCAGGCTTCCGCATACCCAACAGGTGGGAGTAGTAGTCCTTTTCAAAGAAGGTCGAATTATCGTTAAGACCGAATTCACGGTTTAGGTACGCCATGATCCATTGATAATGGAGCTCGTTATTATTGCTGAGCAAAAATGTGCGGTAGCGGGATTTTAACTCGAGTAGCAATTCGTGGTGTCCGGGCCTTACGCCAATGAGTAAACTATTCCACGCATCATCGATCGCCTTGTCGCTCAGCCCAGTGTTGCCGGTGGCCTTCCTGATCTCATCGCGGAATTGCGAAGCGGTCATGATGCCTTTGTCAAACGCGTCAAATAGGGTATGCTGCGCCCGGTGACCATAAAACTGATCCACATCTGCGATACCCAACTCAATAAAAGATTGTCTCAAAACCGAGAAATCGATGTCAAATAGTACGTTTCCGTAGTCGAGAATGATATTCTTGATATTTTGCATAAATATTTCGAGATGTGTGTGCAAATATGTACATTTGCAGCCACAAAACAACCATTATTTGTGTTGCGCCTATAGCTCAGTTGGTTAGAGTAGAAGACTCATAATCTTTTGGTCCCTGGTTCGAGCCCAGGTGGGCGCACAGAAAATTGGTACGAAAGGAGGTATTTAAGGATATGATTATCGTAAACGTAAAAGACGGCGAATCGTTAGACAGGGCGCTTAAGCGCTTCAAGAAGAAATTTGAAAAGACCGGTGTATTGAGAGAGCTACGCGCACGCCAGGCGTATGAGAAGAAATCTGTCACCCGTCGTACACAAATAAAAAAGGCTATTTACAAGCAAGGCCTTAATCAAGACACCATCTAAGGGTTTCATCCCATACAGATACGCAATTTATTTTGCAGTTTCCGAAAACTATCCTTATATTCATCAAGTAGAATATTAAGGGTAGTTTTTGATGTTTGTAGACCGCTTTATTAGCTTTATTAGGTTCGAGAAGCGTTATTCTGAACACACCAGTACGGCATATAGCTATGAGATCCGGCGCTATACCGACTATTTAGCAGCACACCAGCTTGATATTGATCAGGTGACCCATCGGCAGGCGAGGGCGTATCTGGCCACGCTGTTAGCCGGGGGGCATCATCCAAGGAGCGTCAACCGAAGCCTCTCTGCGCTCCGAACATACTATCATTTCTTAATGCGGGAGGCGGTCGTGCCACAAAATCCATTTGCCCTGATCAAGGCAATGAAAACACCCAAAAAACTTCCGGTGGTGGTGGATCAGCAGAAACTGGCCTCGTTGCTCGATCGGGAGGATACGTTTGCAGACACGTTCGAAGGCCTGCGGGATAAAACCGTTATCGAGCTGTTATTTGGCACAGGCATACGGCTTTCCGAATTGTTGCAGATCCGCGAAGAACACATCGACTTTTATAATCAGAATATCCTCATTTTCGGCAAACGGAACAAGGAAAGGCTCGTTCCCCTGAACCAAACATTGGCCGGATTGCTCCAAGGTTACATTAAGGAAAAAAAAAAGCAACAATTTGATAACAATTCTCCCTATCTCATCGTTACTAAAGAAGGGAAGAAAGCATACCCCAAATTAATTTATGACATCGTGACCCGCTACCTGGGTGCAATATCGACACAGCAGAAAAAGAGTCCACATGTATTGCGCCACACATTTGCCACCGCCTTGCTTGACAATGGGGCTGATTTAAATGCGATAAAAGAATTGCTGGGGCATGCCGGGCTGGCGGCCACGCAGGTATATACACATAATTCGGTAGAGCGACTTAAATCGATTTATAAACAGGCCCATCCAAAGGCCTAAAAAAAGGAGGAAACATGAATATTACCGTGCAATCTATCCGGTTTGATGCAGACAGGAAGCTCATCAACTTCATCCAGAAAAGGGTAAGCAAACTCGATCAGTTTTTTGACCAGATCATCGTTGGTGAATGTTACCTAAAACTGGAAAATGTGGAAGACGAAGCAAACAAGATCACCGAATTCAAGCTCAATATTCCCGGCAGCCAATTGTTTGCTAAAGCACAGGCAAAGTCCTTCGAGGCGGCCACCGATGTCGCAGTGGAGTCGCTGCGCAGGCAAATCAACAAACATAAAACCAAAACACGTACAAAGGCGAGCAACCATAAGGAGTTAATTTCCTTAACGGATGAACGGGTTGCATAAGCTTATTTGATCAAACCATTTTTTTGCTATCTTTAAGGTGCCAAAACCAACCGGATAGCCGTGAATAAATGGTTTGAACGACATGTTGCTTTTAGCCGTAGGGAACTTACCGGTATTTGCGTACTGGGTGTGTTTTTATTGGCTTTGTGGCTGGCGCCGCGGTTATATCGTACACGGGAAGTTCGTGACAGCGATTTGTCCGACCATATCGTTCATATCGAACGTTTTTTGGCTACGGCCAACGCGACTAAACCGCTGGCCACCGAGCCCGTGCGGAAACCCGCCAGCGCTCCGCGTCGCGGGGAGCCAATCGAATACGTTGCATTCGACCCCAATGGGCTGGCTGTGACGGACTGGAAACGGCTTGGACTTTCCGAGGGGCAGATACGGGTGATTAAAAATTATGAGGCGAAGGGCGGCCGTTTTCGAAAAAAAGAGGACTTGAAAAAGATCTATTCGATTGATGAAGCGGACTACTCCCGGCTCGAACCCTACATCCGGATCAGCACGACCGGCGAGTCTTCTGTGCCGCCGCGACCGGATAGCAGTTACCGACGAAGCAACGATTTCGGGCGTGAGGAGCCAGCGCGCCAATTGATCCCGTTGGATCTGAACGCAACCGATTCGCTCGAACTGCAACGGTTGCCCGGTATCGGTCCGGTGTATGCGTCGCGCATTGTCCGATTCCGGGATCGCTTGGGCGGTTTCTACCACATTTCTCAACTGATGGACGTATACGGATTTGACACCGCACGGTTTGACGGACTGAAAGCCCACATCTTTGTTGATACGGCCAGCGTGAAAAAAATAGCGCTGAACGTTGCCGACTATGATCGGCTGAGAAATCACCCGTTGATCAGTCCAAAACTGGCCAATGCAATCGTGCAATACCGCAAACAACACGGACCGTATCGGTCGCTTGCTGATTTATTGAATATCGCGATCATGGATGAGGGTATTTTTCGTAAAATTGCACCGTACTTAACGATTGTCCATGATTGAGCAGCGATTGAAATCTGTTATACGGGATGTGCCGGATTTCCCTAAACCGGGCATTGTTTTCAAAGACATCACGCCCATTCTCAAGGACCCCCAATTGTGTGCGTCCATAGTGGACCGCTTTGTCAGCCTGTTGTCCGCAGATGATATGGATGTGGTGGCGGGTATCGAGAGCCGGGGCTTTTTATTTGGACCCATGCTCGCCCAACGACTGGGGAAACCATTTGTTCCGGTACGCAAGCAGGGCAAGCTGCCGTATCGAACCGTGAAGCAAGAGTATGCCTTGGAGTATGGTAACGCCACCATCGAAATCCACGAAGATGCATTTCCGGCGGGTAGCCGTGTACTCATCCACGACGACCTGCTGGCTACCGGCGGTACGGTGCGCGCCACCAGCCAGCTGATCGAAAAACTGGGCGGAAAAGTGGTCGGCTATGCCTTTGTCATCAGCCTGGACTTTCTAAATGGTAAGGAGCAGTTGTACCGATATAGCCCGCACGTGATTTCGCTCATCGGATATTGAAAAAACCGATAATTTCTTGCTGGAAATTATAGCAACCCAAATGGTCTTCAGTTGTGGGCGATACCTGCTAGTTAAACAGAATTCATACCCAAAACCATTTTATATCATATTTTACGATATTTTGTTTGGTTTACATTTCAATGTATATTATTTATCATTGCACGAAGCCGGCATCATCCGGCAGGCGGTACGCTTTGAAGTCAGTGATCGCAGTGCATAAAATAAAACCACATTGAATATATGGATAGTTTATCAAACACGGTGACCGACGAAAATCGAGACATGGTACGCCAAATGGTGCGCGAATTTGCAGATAAATACATCCGTCCGCATGTGATGGAATGGGATGAGGCCCAGATTTTCCCCGTAGATACCTTCAAGGCGATGGGACAACTGGGATTAATGGGTGTACTCGTACCCGAGACCTACGGCGGTGCAGGCCTGGGCTACCAGGAGTATGTAGACGTCATTGTGGAAGTAGCCAAGATCTGCGGAGGTGTAGGTCTTTCGCTGGCGGCCCACAACTCGCTGTGTACAGGGCACATTCTCGCTTTCGGTAATGAACAGCAAAAACAGCGGTGGCTGCCCAAACTGGCTTCCGGGGCGTGGATAGGCGCCTGGGCGCTTACCGAGGCCAATACGGGATCCGATGCCTTGCGCATGAGCACCACGGCAGTACTGGAGGGTAACGAATACCTCATCAACGGCTCGAAAAATTGGATCACCCACGGGAAAAGCGGAGATGTCGCGGTCGTCATGGTGCGGACGGGCGAAAAGGATCGCGCTCATGGGGTATCGGCGTTGGTCATCGAAAAAGGCACCCCCGGATTCACGCACGGGAAGAAGGAAAACAAACTGGGTATGCGGGCGTCCGAAACCACTGAGCTTATATTCGACAATTGCCGGGTACCCAAAGAAAATCTGCTCGGCGAAGAAGGCGAGGGGTTCAAACAAGCCATGAAGGTGTTGGATGGCGGCCGCATCTCCATCGCAGCGTTGGCACTTGGCATCGCCAAGGGGGCTTTTATCGCCGCCGTAAAATATGCAAAGGAACGGCAGCAGTTTGGGCAACCGATCGCGAATTTCCAGGGGATATCGTTTAAACTGGCAGATATGGCAACCGAAATAGAGGCGGCCGAACTGTTGATCAGACAGGCTTGCGCATTGAAAAATAACGGTGGAGAGGTGACCAAGACTTCAGCGATGGCCAAGTATTATGCTTCGGAAGTAGCCGTGCGCTGCGCTACCGAGGCCGTTCAGATTTTTGGCGGGTATGGATATACCAAGGACTTTCCCGTTGAAAAGTACTATCGGGATGCCAAACTATGCACCATCGGTGAAGGCACGTCGGAAATACAGAAACTGATAATCGCTCGGGAAGTATTGAAAAACAATATGTAGCTTTGAATACGGACAGTTACCAAACGATATGGATTGGCTTTTAAACCCTGAGATCTGGATTTCGCTGCTCACCCTTACCGTCTTAGAAATTGTATTGGGTATTGATAACATCGTATTTATCTCTATTTTAAGCGGCAAATTACCTATTGAACAGCAGGCGCGTGCGCGACGACTTGGCCTATTGCTGGCGCTTGTGACGCGGGTGCTGCTGTTGTTTTCCATTAAGTGGGTGATGTCGCTTACGGGCACGTTGGTGAACCTATCAGATTGGTTCAATATTCAGGATGAGCAGTGGGCGGCTTACCTGGATTTATCGGGTCGTGACCTGATCCTCCTGCTGGGTGGTATATTCCTGATTTACAAAAGCACCACCGAGATTCACCAGAAGATCGAAGGCGATGGGGAGGCCCACGAGCTAAGAGGCAAGGCCGTCACATTTGCCAATGTTATCCTGCAGATCATGATTCTCGACATTGTTTTCTCCCTCGATTCGGTCATCACCGCCGTAGGGATGGTAGACCACATCGAAGTGATGATCGCTGCCGTCGTCATCGCGGTGATCATCATGATGATATCCGCCAGCACGATCAGCAATTTTGTCAATAAACACCCTACCGTAAAAATGCTGGCCCTGGCATTTCTGCTGCTGATCGGCGTCTCGTTGACGGCAGAGGCGTTTAATCAACATATACCGAAAGGATATATTTACTTTGCCATGGCGTTTTCTGTGCTGGTGGAGTTTCTTAACCTGCGCTCCCAAAAGAAGAAACCGACCTCCAAACCGGAGATCAAGGTACATTAAAGCGAGTTGATCAACGTCCAGTACCGGTAGCCGAGTACGGCCTGCTGGAATTTGGTCAGCGAGGCCGGATCTTTCCTGGAATACTTCGGTAGCAGATGCTTATTGAGCTTGACAAGCAATTTAAAGAAGGTCTTCTTCATATCCAATTAACAGCTATGCCTGCAAAGTTGTTGATAATTTTCTAATTTTACACGGTCAAGCAATGGCATCGTTATCCATAACCAAACAGAAAATGGCAAAAGCAAAAAAAGAAACAAAAACACATATTCCAGTCGTCACTTCCGAATCACTCGCCTTTTTCGAGCAATATATCAATAACCCGTCACCCACCGGATTCGAGTGGGAGGGCCAGCGCCTGTGGCTGGATTACCTGAAGCCGTATGTAGACGAAACCTATACCGATCACTATGGAACCGCCGTGGCGGTCATCAACCCGACTGCGGACTATAAGGTGGTCATTGAAGCTCATGCGGATGAGATATCGTGGTTTGTCAATTACATCACCAAAGAGGGGCTAATCTATGTCATCCGCAATGGTGGTTCCGACCATCAGATCGCTCCATCCAAGCGTGTGAACATCCACACCGATCATGGCGTGGTAAAGGCAGTCTTTGGCTGGCCGGCCATCCACACCCGATCGGGAGAGAAGGAGGAGAGCCCTACGTTGAAGAATATTTTTTTGGACTGTGGCTGTACCAGCAAGGAGGAAGTGGAAGCGTTGGGGGTACACGTTGGCTGTGTGATTACCTATGAAGATCCGTTTACGGTGCTCAACGACCGGTATTACGTGGGCCGCGCCTTGGATAATAGGGCAGGGGGCTTCATGATCGCCGAGGTAGCCCGTCTGCTTAAGGAAAGCAAGAAGAAGCTGCCTTTCGGCCTGTACATTGTCAACTCCGTACAGGAAGAGATCGGACTGCGTGGTGCAGAGATGATCGCACACCGCATCAAACCGAATCTGGCTATCATTACGGATGTAACACACGATACGCAAACCCCTATGATCAATAAAATCACACAGGGCGACCTTGCCTGTGGCAAGGGTCCGGTTGTATCCTACGCACCTTCCGTACAAATCAATTTCAATAAGCTATTGATTGAGACGGCCAAAAAGCATAGCATTCCTTTTCAGCGACAAGCCTCGTCAAGGTGGACCGGTACCGACACCGATGCGTTTGCGTATTCGAACGAAGGCGTCCCTTCAGTACTGGTGTCTTTGCCATTACGCTACATGCATACCACTGTCGAGATGATCCATAAAGAAGATGTCGATAATGTGATTCGCCTCATTTATGAAACCTTATTAGCGATCAGATCGGGTCATGATTTCAGGTCGTTTGCCCAATAAGATCTCACATGACGAATATGGAAATTTCTTCGCACTTTTGTGAGAAGCAGGTATTTGCAATTGACCACATTAATGATAGCATATAGATGGCAGAAAAGAACGATAACCAATTGAATATCGAGTTGGCGGAGGATGTTGCCGAAGGCACCTATTCCAACTTGGCGATTATTACCCATTCCAGTACGGAGTTTGTAATCGATTTCATCCGTGTCATGCCCGGTATACCGAAAGCGAAGGTGAAATCAAGGATTATCCTAACACCAGAGCATGCTAAACGACTGCTCCATGCCTTGGATGATAACGTCGCCAAGTATGAAGCGGCAAATGGCAAGATCGATGCCCATGAAGAGCCGCCGTTTCCGATGAATTTCGGCGGCCCTACCGCTCAGGCATAATCAAGCGCGCTTGGGTTTATTAAAAATACCGATAATGAAGGCTAAAGCAGCAAGAAAAATCACAATGTTGAATAGGCCTCTGAGCGCATAGAAAAATACGCCTGCTGCCCAAACAACGAGCAAGATCAGGGCGAGGATAAATAGGAAACTTCTCATGGTCGTGCTTTTTTCACTATACAACCCGCAAGCGCGGGTTTTGTTTTGGTTAAGCTATCAACCCCGGAAACCGATTTCTCCAATCAACAACGCTTAACGATACCGAATCTATTTTTATCATTCTACATAAAGGGTGACTGGTCCAAGCAAGCCCGAACTTAACAGCGGCGAATTTTTATTATAATGCCGCCAGGTTGTAAAGGTATACCTGTTAGTCGGCCTTTTTTCATTCTTTACATACCATTCCGGCCATTGCATCTTAACTATCCCGTCGTAGGGCAACTGTTCATCACCAATCAGCCGGTTAGGCCAAAGGTTAGCGACCTCTATCTCCAGAAGATTATCCCTTTTCCGAACAGCGGACGAAATTTCTACCTGCAAGGGCGATGTCCATAATACACCGAGCTCTTTCCCGTTCAGACGAACTCTTGCTACATTATTCACTTTTCCCAGATCCAGATAGATACGTGATCCGTTCATTGTGGTACCAGCTGGAACATCGAATTGCTGACGGTACACGGCAATTCCTGAATAATATTTGATTCCTTCTTCGGAATGCAGGCTCCAATCGCTCAGTTTATCAAACGTTGCTTCTGCCGGTCCGCCCATATTGGTATCAAAAGAAACCGTCCAGGAGCCATTCAGAGCACCGATAAGCCGTTTGGAAGGGAAATTTTCCTTCGCTGTTGCAGCAACCCCAGAACCGCTTTTGCGAAAAATCACAAAAAAACTCTGATGGGGTTCAAACGTTATCGGCACCCTGGTCTGCATGCCAATCTTAGAAAATTGAGGAAGCTTACGCATGTCACCGGTAACCGCATCCCAAAGTTCCGGTTCGGCAACTGTTGTGTTGAACGTACAGAAGGTATTTTGTTTCTCTCCGGTTTTGTTTGCTACGAAATAGATTTCATAATTATTCGTTGTGCGATGCGTATAACGAATTGGGCCGGAAGAACTGAAGTCTTCCCTGATCTTTAAGCCGGCAAGTACACTGCCAGTCGACTCGTAAGAGGGATACAAAGTTTCATCAGCAACTGCTGTGCTACGTCCGCCCCAAATTAGTTTGCCCTTTCCAAAAACCCGGGTTGTGATAGCTGATGGAATCTCAGTACTTCCCCAAAGCTCCATTGCCAGGCGGCTGATTTCGGCATCCGACTGCGGATAGCCAGACAGTCCCGGTGCCCTCTTTGGCGGTATACCGATCACGGTGGCGCCATCCTGGATTAGCGACCTGATCTTATTAAGTAACTTAGGGTTCATGGTTTCAAAAATTGGCATTACCATTACCCCATATGATGCACCACTGGGGAATACGATCCTATTATCTTTAACAGTAGCTTTGTAAAGCTGTCCGGGCGCACATCCGTCGAAACTATATCCTTTCTTATCGATGATTATACCCTCGCCTTCGAGTGCGGAGGAGGGAGGCCTGAAAACATGAGGCGCCCCTTCGGGTGTGAGATAAAGAATTTCTGCTACTGTACGTCCCTGCTGTAATAGATACTGACAGCGAGCTATATAACGATGATATTCACCAACCATGGGCCACCACGTCTGCCCCCGGTCCCAATGAACTCCGTAGGGACCCATCGTCATTCCCGGTTTATATTTGTCGTCCATATATTGATGCTGGTATGTATGGTACACAAAACGGTTTACGCCCATCGCAAATGCCCAATCGCCCTGGCTCTTCATCGAGCCGGGAAATTGTTGCCATCCTTCTTTCGCCTGGGCGGTAAAGGCTTCTGCGGGAACCAGCGTATTACCGTTTACGTGAGCGATGGAACTGGCTTCGATGCAACTGAATGCTGAAGGATGGGCAAAATCTTTGCTCCAAAACTCGCACATTGCCACGTCTGCAACCGCTCCGAGCTCAAGATCCGCGGTAGGATTCATATCATATGGCTCTATCGTTAGCTGGAGCCCATTCCGGTGACTGTATGTTTTTAAGTAACCGGCATGATTCTCAAGAATTAGCTCCTGTGACGTTTGGCGGAGATCCCATAAGAACCGCTCACTTAATTCCAGATTCCCGACAATGTTCCCTGCATACACCGGATAATAAGGTAATGGATCATACCCCCTTCTTTTCTTAAACTCCTCTCTGAATTTTTGGGTCCAATTTTGTGCACCCATTTCCCAGCTGTCGATCTGAAGCCTTTTTAAGCCGCCCGATCCGCTCTCTTTCAGGCCGCCTATTCGTTCGAATATTTTCCCGGTATAAGCGTCCAGGTGTGCGCGCATCGAAACGGTATCGAATTTATCGGCTTCAAAACCTAGCCCCGGGATTGGTGCGGGGCGCGTAATTGCACCATTATTACGACTACCGAACCGCATGACGGTCCATTTTCCTGGAGGAACCTTCCAATTTAATGTGCCATCGGAACGAAGTTTCGCGGTAAGGTCCACTATCGTGTTTTTCTTTATCGACGCAGCAGGGGGTATGGGCCTGAACTCCGCCGGAGCATCCAAGAAGGGTTTCACGCCTTTAACCGAAGTATATGGAGCACGGTAATAAAGTGCTTTGCCGTCAATGTCATCGATCTTCGTGTCGTCTGAAGGTGAAGGGAAGGCCAGAACGGCGACATCCTCATAAAAATCGTCCCATTTCTTCTTCAGGTCTGCTGTTAACGTTGCTTCGCCAAAATAGGGCTTTCGAGGAAGCGGGCGCGGCAAGATAATTTCTTTATTGCCCGGGCCGTTTACCTGCACTGTGCTTGAAACAAGGTGCTGCATAGACTGAGCACCGGTAACCCATGGGCCGCCGCTACCCGTCCATCCCGGACCGGTCCCCAAGGTGATCTCTATCCCAAGCCGTTCAGCCTCACGGATCGTATGCTTAAAAATATCTTTCCATTTATCACTTAAAAAATCCACCGGCCCTCTTGGTACGCCCACATTAACCTCCAGAAAGAGCGCGTTTCCAATTCCCGCCTTTTTCATGGATTCGAGATCTTTAGTGATTGACTCCTCCGAAAGGTTACCATCCATAAAATACCAGTAAACCCCTGGGCGGGCCGAATCCGGAGGGTTTAAAAATCCGGCTTCCAGACTACCGGCCGCAAAGCCAGGTTTTGAAACTGGCACGATAGCCAGCTTTTTGCTACAGGCATATAACAATAAGCCGCAGCAAGCAGCGACTGCGAGAATTTTTCGGGTCATAGGTTTCAGGGAAATGTTCATAAGTTTTTTAGTTTTAAGGTTTCCACACCATAAAATGGACCGTCTGCTGTTCCTGATAGCTTCGATAGCTACCTTCGCCTTGAAGCCTGCACTGAATTTGCTGCGCAGCTACTTCGTGGTTCCTTCTTTCTTTTTTTATTTTACAACTGCTAAGTTAAACATTTAAGCAGCTGTCCAGTATTTGGGGAGTACTATAACATCGCTCCACCCCATTCCATGCCCCCTCTGTATGCGCCTTTATCCCGCTGCCGCTTACCCTTCGCTAAAGTACGGCTGTGGGCACTTCTTCCGAGGGACATGCGGGGGATATGCGGATAGGGACCGAGGGAAGGGTAAGGGGAAGGAAGGGTAAGGGAAAGTGGGCGGGAACATGGGAATGGCTGGCCTTTCTGAACGGGCACACCAATGCCCGACTTTCTCCTGCCCGTGTTCTCCCATCTCGCACGCCGTACGCGGGGCGTACGCGCTCCGAATGCGTGGTTTTCCCGCATACAGCCCGCATACGCCCCGCTAGAATCACGGTAAAAGTGGGAAGAAAGGCAGGAGAAAGTCAGAAGAAAGGCACCTCATTTGCTTTGGCAGAGGGAGGGAATGCCTCAGCTTCACTCCGGCGATCCCTTGTTGAGGACGGCTTTAAAGCAGATGAATGTCCGTTCGCTTCACTCTCTATCATTTTCGTTTTTTCGCCTTGCTCAAGCAAGCTTGGCAAGTCTACAAAACAAAAATGCCCGCTATCGCGGGACATTCATTAATCTGCGGAGAGGGAGGGATTCGAACCCTCGATCCCGTTTCACGGGATACACACTTTCCAGGCGTGCTCATTCGACCACTCTGACACCTCTCCAGATTCTTGGTGGGCTGCAAAAGTAAGTGTTTAATTTAGTATTTCAAATGAAAATATGCAGATCGAGTATCGGTGAGAAGCATTATTGGTTTTTTGTACCTTTACATTGACTTTATTTAGAAAAGAGGCGGTAGGATAGCATGAACACAGACAGTTACCAGCGTGGATACGATAAAAAATAAAAAAGCGGTATTATTTGATTTGGACGGTACGCTCATTGATTCGGAATGGTTTTACTACAAGGCATGGAGAGCGGCACTAGCGCACTATGATTTTACGCTCACGAGCGATATGTGGCTGAATGAGTGGGCCGGCAAAACCGATGGACAGGCATTTGATCTCCTGCGCACCAACTATGCTTTTGAGGCCGACATGTTGGAGGTCTTTGAGCGCGTTCGGAAACGTATTGTCCAGCAGCATGAAGAGGAAGTCATACCGTTGATGCCTGGGGCTACCGATCTGATTAACTTTTTGCATCGGCGGAAGATCACTATGGCCGTGGTCACGTCCAGCAAACGAGAAGTTGCTACCTATCACCTTGAGCGTAACGGGCTAAAGCAGTTTTTTGCCATACTAGTGAGCCGTACGGAGGTACACCATCCCAAGCCCGACGCAGAACCTTACCGCCTCTGTGTGCAGCAGCTGGGCCTGCAGCCAACCGACTGTCTGGTATTGGAAGACTCCCTTACCGGCACCACGGCAGCTGAGGCCGCTGGCTTAACCTGCTTTGGTGTACAGACCCATGAATCCATCCGGCAGGTGCTGAAAGTGAGCCGTTCTTTTGACAATCTCCATGAGGTGCGTGAATTTCTGGAAGATCAATGGCCGGAGGAAAAGGAATAAGCACCAGTCCTCGGTTTATACCAGTCAAAGGCGTTTTTGTAAAATATATTTTCTGTTTCGTCGATCGAGAAGTTATCCTTTATGAGCTGTACGTCTTTATCCGAGAAAGGAATGTTGGCTCGTGTAGAAGGCAAATCTGTCCCAAACATTAACGCTTTAGGATTGATCGAATAAATGGTTTTCATCAACGGTATGGGATCAATAGCTATTCTTCCAAAACCTGTTGCTTTAATGTTTACACCCTTTTCTACCCAATAGTATAATTCTTCAATCCCCTCAGGTGTTAACCCTAAATGGTCTATTGAAAATTTTGGAATGTTTCTTAAAATTGGTTTCAAGCGTTCTAAGTCTTTGTTTTCCACATAAAGCTCGGTATGCCATCCGTATTTATCAAAGAGCGCGTTAGACAGTTTCTCCATATGTCTTACTCCCTCAGAACCGCCCCTTTTGATATTAAACCGAACGGCCACAATATTTGCTTTGGCTAATCTTTCGAGTTCTTCATCGGTGATACCGATAGGAATATTAGCAACACCGAAAAATCCGTCACCCAGCGTTTTTAGGGCGTCAATCAAATATTCCTGATCGAATGCCTGAAAAGAACCCGAGACAATTGCTCCACCAGCTAGTTGATATTTACGCGTAGCATCAATATAGGCCTCAGTTGTAAAATCAGGTGGAACGTATCCATTGTTTTCCACCAGTGGAAATTCCGGATTAATAATATGGAAATGTGCATCAAATATCTTCATAGGGCAGCGCCTCTTCATGCAAACTTAGGCAATTGCTGTTATATGCCACGAAACCAAATCATCCAAATAGCGTTATAATGTTATGGAATACAGCATAATACCGCGTAGAAACCTGGTTTATTTGATAACAATTTTACTTGCCGCTTCGTGTACAGAGCGGACCAACACAGGAGCTGGGCAAGCCGAACAGGGCCAAATGAAAGACATGTCAACTGCGCCTGTTATCGTTTCGGCAACATCTGACCAAGTACCGCGCACGGTTGAGGATATACAGCGCACATACGCCGCTATCGTCGCACAAAAAGAAAGAGGTACGTTGGACTCAGCATCTTTCAAATACTCATGTTATAATGAAAAAAGCGGAACGGTAAGTTATTTTTCGGAAAAAGGTCGCCTTCGGATGATTGTGCATCGATACAATGAATACGACCATCATTCTGCTGTAGATTACTACTTCGTACAAGACAGCACGCTGTTTTTCGTTTACCTAAATAGGGTGTCGTGGGCATTTGAGTCCGGTCCTGAAGGGTCAACTAAAGACAACATTACAGAGCGACGGATTTACCTCGTGGATCAAAAGCCCATCAGGTGCCTGGAGAAAAAATTTGTCGTTCGGTCTGAGGTAGCGAATAATCCCCGTTCAGAATCGGTAGCCAATAAAGAGGTCAATTGTACGCCGTCAGATTCTGTCAATCAACCTTTCTGGATATTGGCGAAATATCATAACCGCAATCCGCCTGACTGCTTGAAGGATGGATAGCGGCAACCATTTGGTTCGGCTCGGTTGACAAAACGCTACAGCACCGTGATGTTCTTTTGGGTATAATGGCTCAATAACGGATCAGTAGGATCGAGTTCGGTAATCAGGTAACTCACCTGGCTTGCCGAACAGATATTGAGCCACTTCACGGTGTTGAGCTTTTCGGAGATGCTGATGACGGCGACTTTCTTGGCCGACCGGATAAGTGCCTTTTTGACCTGCACCACTTCCCAGTCGAGGTCGGTAAGCCCTTCTTCGGAGGAGAACGCATTGGCGCCGAGGATGCAGAGGTCGGCTTTTAAACCGGCTAACTGATTGACGACGCTCGCCCCGACGTGGAGGTTGGCATTTTTCAGCAGCTTTCCGCCGATGCTGATGACATCAAGGCTCTCGTGCTGCGCGAGGGTGATCGCTACCTGTGGACTGATGGTGATGAAGGTGGCCTTCAGGTTGGCGGGAATGACCTTGGCGAGCTCAAGCATCGTGGTGCCACCTTCGGTAAGGATGACCATGCTGTTTTTGATCAGCGAAAGAGCCTTATGCGCTATCCTGGCTTTGGCATCGGCAGCATATACCACATTGTCGGCATTGAACGGCGTGACGAAGGACTTGCCGACAGCCCCGCCGTGTATTCTAATCAGCTTTCCTTCGGATGCCAATTCCTTAATATCACGGCGGATGGTGTCATCAGAAACGTTTAGCTGTTCGCTTAAATCTACGGAAAGCACTTTATTGTGGAGGTCTACCTCCCTCAAAATAATGGCATGTCGCTTATCTTTTCTCATAACGGATGAACTTACTTTCGCAAGCGCTGAAAATTAATGCTCGATTTAATATAAATTTTTGGCCTTGCGGCTTCGTGTGTAAAAACCGCAAATGTCAAGCAAAAATAGTTGATATTACCTGTTGTTGCAAATTTGGCGGTATTTTTTACAGGTTTGTGGGAGTGGTCTAGTTAGATGTGCAAGTTTTCTGCATTATTATATCGTTTATTTTGCATGATTTCTTGTGTAATTCAAAGCATCATCATATATTTGCGTTTAATATGCGGTTATTTACATTTTGAAATTGGCATAATAACGGCATATGGAATCGGTTACTGACTAAATAAATGATTTTAACCCCCCTAACTAACCACGGGAATTATGAAAAGACCATGGACATTTAAACTTTTGAGGCCCCCTGCCTGCGGGTGTGTTCTTGCAACATTCAGCATGGCGCTGCTGTTGGTCGTACAGGTTCATGTCGGCTGGGCCCAGCAGCAAACGCGAATCAATGGCCGGACCTCCAATGAAGAAGGCGTATTATTGACCGGGGTGTCGGTCGCTGTCAAACATCAACCCGCTAACAGTACAACAACGGATGACGTGGGGCAGTTTACCATCAATGCTGCTCAGACGGATACGCTTTTGTTTACGTATCTTGGATATGAACCGCAGGAAATCGCTATCGCTGGCAGAGACCAGCTAGAGGTTACATTGGTGAGTGCCCAAAGCGCATTGGAGGAGGTGGTGGTAGTAGGCTATGGTACGCAGAAAAAGGCGAATCTGACCGGTGCGGTAGCGACCATGGATGCCAAGCAGCTATCGATCGTTCCGGCGGCCAACGTGGGTGCACTGATGGCTGGAAACCTTCCTGGATTGATGGCTGTACAGCGCAGCGGCGAGCCGGGAAATGACGATGTAAGCTTTAATATTCGGGGGTTCGGTGCTCCGCTCATCGTGGTCGATGGCGTAGTGGGGCGAAATTTTTCCCGATTGGATCCTAATGAGATTGAGAGTATTACGGTATTGAAGGATGCGGCGTCTACCGCAGTGTACGGGGTCAGCGGTGGCAATGGTGTGGTATTGATCACGACAAAAAAAGGCACCATAGGTAAGCCGGTGTTTAATTATTCGTTCAATTATGGATTGCAGCACGTCACTAACTATCCGCGTTTCGTGACTTCAGAGGAGTTTGCGATACTGAAAAACGAGGCTGCCGTGAATAGTGGTGGCTCGCCGGTGTATACCGATGAGGAGCTCGAAAAGTTCCGGAATGGAAGCGACCCATTGAATTATCCGAATGTCGATTACTACGATCTGTTTGTGCGGGATTATACGCCTCAGGTTCAGCACAATGCTACCGTCCGGGGGGGCAGCGAGCACATTAAATACTTTTTCTTGCTCGGACAGACGGATCAGGCAGCGATGTGGAAAGGGGGTAATCAGGATTATAGAAAGTACAATTTCCGGTCTAATGTGAATGCGCAGATCACGGACGGCTTGAGTGTCTCGTTGGACCTTGGCGCGCGGACGGAAAACAGGAATAATTTGGTGCAAGACGCTTATTTGATGGCTTCGTGGATGCAATATCAATGGCCGATCGTAAATCCATATACGCCGGATGGCAAGATTCAGAACAGCAACTATGGCCTGATCGCGTATCTGGACCGGGATCTGACAGGCTATATCCGCAATCAGGTAAATGCCATCCAGGGTAATCTCACCATTGATTATAAAATCCCATTTGTACCGGGCTTGAGTGCTAAGATAACAGGCGTGCGGGATTTGTATTTCGAAGACCGCAAACAATGGATGAAGCAATACGGCCTGTATACGTGGGATCCGGTCACAGCGACATCAACGCAAACCGGCGCGCGCGAAAGCAATACCTTGGATCTCAATAGCCTGAAAATGGTTGGGTCGCGGATTCAGGCATCGCTTAACTATAACCGGAGTTTCCAAGAAGATCACAACGTAAGTGCAATGGTGCTGTATGAGGAAATGGAAGATATTTCCAGTTCGATAGGGGGTACCCGGATCAATTATGTGGTGCCTATCGACCAGATCTTTGCCGGTCCTGCGTTGGACCAGACAAACCGGGGTACCGCGGGGGATAGCGGCCGGCAGAGTGTTGTGGGCCGGTTCAATTACGATTATAAGGGTAAGTACTTATTGGAATACAGTTTCCGCTATGATGGTTCCCCTCGCTTCCCGCCCGAGTACCGGTGGGGGTATTTTTCGGGATATTCAGCAGGTTGGCGGATTTCTGACGAGGCGTTTTTCAAGAACAATGTCTCGGTCATCGATAACCTGAAACTAAGGGCTTCTTATGGACAGTTGGGCAATGACAATACGGGTAATTTCCAGTTTCTGACGGGCTATGTGTTTCCTTCTTCCTCTTACATCCTGGGCGGTACGGCGGTCACCAATGGATTGGTTGATGCCGGGATTGCTAATCCCAATATTACCTGGGAAGAGATCAACATGCTCAACTTGGGGGTTGATCTCAGCCTTTGGAACGGATTGCTCACGGCTGAAGCTGAAGTATTCAGCAGGTGGCGGAAGAACATTTTATCGAAGCGGGCGCTGCAGATCCCGAACACGTTTGGTGCAACCTTGCCTGACGAAAATTTGAACGAGGACCTGGTGAGGGGGTTTGAACTGATCTTAGGGCACCGTCATCATGTCAATGAAATCAGCTACAATATTAGCGGGAATGTATCCTTTACACGGGCAAAATTTACCCATGTCGAGCAAGGAGCATTTAATTCCCAATACCATAATTGGCGGAGCAACGAACAGAACCGGTATACCAATCGATTCAACGGTCTAAGCGCAATCGGCCAGTTCCAATCCTATGAAGAGATCAAAAGCTCACCTATCCAAGATGGCTACTCCAATTCGACCTTGCGTCCCGGGGACATTAAATATGATGATTTCAATGGCGATGGTGTAATCAATGGGGATGACTATCAGCCTATCGGACGGGGATATAATCCCGAAATCAACTTCGGTGTCAACATGGGGATGAGCTGGAAGAACCTGTCTGCCTCAATGCTGTGGCAGGGATCGGCTAAATTCAGTATGTATCAAGAGCATTATCTCGTGCAGCCGTTTGCCAACGATATGAGCACGTACGCCTACTTTATGGACCGGTGGCGGCGCGCAGATATCAATGACCCGAACTCGGAATGGATTCCGGGCAAATATCCCGCGACCATCAACGACGGCGCCCCGAATAACAAAATGGTGTCTTCCTTTTGGCTGCAAGATGCGTCTTATATCCGGCTAAAAGCGTTAAACATTACGTATCGGTTTACGCATTCGGCATTTTCCAAAATCGGCGTGCAGGATATGGCGTTTACGTTGAGCGGATTCAATCTGCTGACGTTTACCGGTATGGACTACATGGATCCGGAAGCCCCTACCGGAAGGCTATCCTACTATCCGCAGCAAAAAACGTACAATGCTGGTGTCAGCATCACCTTTTAAATCGCTACGAAGATGAGAATTAAAATAGTATTCGTATTGCTGTCTACATTGCTATCGTCCTGTATCAAGGATGTACTGGACAGGAAACCAATGGACCGGATATCGGATGCGGACGTTTGGTCGTCCGCTGCGTTGATCGATCTGTATCTGGTGGCCCTTTATGACAATATCCCGATAGGTCACGCGAGGAGCAACACATTTGAATCTAATCTGACGGATGAAGCGTCGCATCCATATGCAGGTATTACGGTGGTGAATAACTACGGCGACCACGGCCTCACGTTGAACACGAATATGTACACGTGGATCCGCCGGGCGAATGTCCTTTTGGCGCAAATCGGCAGCAGCGTGCTGTCTGAGGAGGAGAAAAGGAGGATTGCCGCAGAATGCCGTTTCATCAGGGCGTATTATTACTTTGACTTGGTCAAGAAGTACGGGGGCATGCCTTTGATTCTGGAAGCGCAGTCGCTTGATGACCCTGATGCACTTTTTGTGTCTAGAAACACAGAGGATGAAGTGTATGCGTTTTTGATGAAGGAACTGGACGAAGCGACGGCAGACTTGCCCGAACAGCGGGACGCTGGCAGCGCAAACCGGGCAACAAAGGCCACTGCCCAGGCGTTGAAAGCCCGGGCGATGCTGTATGCCGGTTCCATTGCGAAATTCGGATCGGTCCAACTGAATGGATTGGTCGGTATACCTGCCGAAAAGGCGAATGCGTATTTCAATGAAGCGTATAAAGCGGCCAAATATATTGTCGATTCTGAGAAGTTCGCGCTTTTTGACAATTTATACGATCCGGAAACGAAATCAGGTGATCCGGCGGCAAATTTTGAGGCGATATTCCTCCAGAAGAATAACCAAGAAGTGATATTCCAAAAAGCTTATAGTGCGGATAAAATGCACAGCTATGACACGTTCAACCTTCCCGACGGATTCAAACCCGGATGTTGCGGCAATTCGCAGGCACCGATACTATCCATGGTGGAGTCTTATGAATATATCGATGGACGCACTGGCGAGTTGGACTTCGAAGGAAAAGAATTTGATTCGCCCGACGAATTGTTCGCTGGAAAGGATCCCCGGTTTACGGCAACCGTGCTGCGGTCTGAATCACCTTTTATTGGCCGAAACGTACAGATATACAGGGGTATATACGACACCGATGGGACGCTCTATAGTACCCGAAATGCACCCTTTGAAGCCGATCCGAGCATGTTGCAGGTAGGCCGGGAAGGTCCCTATACGCTGGGCGATGTGGGCAAGACGGGGTTTTACCTGAAGAAGTACCTCGATCCGGCAGGCGGCATTGTGCCGGAATCTCGTTCGACGCAGAACTACATCGATTTTCGCTATGCCGAAATACTGCTGACGCTTGCCGAAGCTTCGTTTGAGGCGGATATTGACTTGGCAGCGTCATTGAATGCCATCAATCAGGTACGGAACCGTGCAGGGATAAAGCCGCTTACTGCTGCGGAGTTGACACGTGAACGCATTCGCAACGAACGCAAAGTGGAATTGGCGTTTGAGGACAAGCGATTCTGGGATATTAAACGCTACCGCATCGGGACGGATATTTTCCGTAATACCTATGTCAGTGGATTATGGCCTTATTTGAAATATACCGGTAGTGACTACAAGTATATTTTCAAACGGGTGAGCGGGGCACCATTGGATAATGGCCAACCCCGCGTATTCCAGGAGCGGGACTACTATAGCAACCTTGCAGGATACAGCGCTTCGAACAGACAAATTGTAAATAATCCGGGATGGTAAGGATAACGACCAATACGATGAATAAGATCATTATGTGCCTCTCAATGGCCATCGTGTTCGCAGGATGCGAACTCGATAATTACGAAATGCCGGACTTGACGCTTTCGGGTAGCGTGGTAGACGCTGAAACGGGAGAGCTGGTGGAATCCGGCGGAATAAATGGGGGCACGATTGTGCAGCTATATGAATATAGCGATTCCCAACCCCAAAATTTGGTAACGTATCCGGATGGAACTTTTGTAAATTCACGGGTTTTCGCAGGCGATTATACGTATACCGCGGTGGGACCATTTACGCCGGTAAATCCCGAGCGTGTGGCGTTGGCCATGCGTGGTGACACCGAGGTGGAGATTGAGGTGACCCCTCATGTGCGGGTTTGGATATCGGATATTGCCGTCAATGGTACGACAGCAACGGTCAAGGTCGCTTATGAAAAAGTAAATGATGCGCAAATACTGTCCCGAATCGGCATTGCATGGAATACCTATGAGCATCCCAACATATTGAGCGTCGGCGCGAATAAGTTTCAAGAGGAACAGGTGGAGGCCGAAGGCTTGCTTTCCGGTGAGCGAACGTATACGATAACCGGATTGGTTAGCGGGGAGATCAATTATATTCGGGCATTCGCGCGCACCAATAATCCGGGGAATTACTATAATTATAGTCCACAAAAAATACAACCAGTTAATTAGCAAATTGATAATCGTTATGACAAATAAATTGAATCGCCGAAATTTTATTGGAACGGCCGCGATGGCCGGGGCAGGTGTCGCCTTGGGAGGCTTCCCGAAACTATCGTTCGCAAGCATGCAAGATGGCCGGCCAGCAATTCTGGGGGGGAGTAAAAGCTATAGTACAGGGTTTTCATCATGGCCGCTTTTTAACGAAACGGAAGAAAAAGCACTGCTGGCTGTGCTCAAAAGCGGAAGGTGGGGTCGTCTCGACGGTCAGGTGATGGCCAATTTTGAAAAGGCCTACGCACAGTTAACGGGTGCTAATCATTGCTTGGGCGTATCCAGCGGAACGGCCGCTTTGTCGACAATTTTGGGAGCGATGGACATCGGCCCGGGCGACGAAGTGATCATCCCGGTATACACGTTTATTGCCACGTACAACGTGGTCGTACTCAACTATGCGCTGCCCATATTGGTGGATACTGACATGGAAACCTTTCAGATCGATGCGAAAAAGGCGGAGGCTGCGGTTACCGCGCAAACCAAAGCGATCATGCCGGTACACATCGGTGGATCGCCGGCAGACATCGACGCGTTTATGCGCTTAGGCGAAAAAACCGGTATTCCCATCGTCGAGGATGCATGCCAGGCGCACCTGGCTGAATGGAAAGGAAAGAAGGTGGGCAATTTCGGGTTGGCCGGTGCCTTCAGCTTCCAGTCATCCAAAAACCTCAATTGTGCGGAGGGCGGGGCTATCCTGACCAACGATGAGGATTTCGCGCGGGCATGTTATACCTTTCATAACCAGGGCCAGGGCGGAACCACGACGTCCTACGGGACGGGTACCGGCACCAGGGCGACGAATATGAGGCTTACGGAGTTTCAAGGCAACCTCTTGCTAGCCCAAATGTCGCGTCTGCAGGACCAAGTAAAGCGGCGCACCGAAAACGCGGACTACCTGAACAAGCTGTTAGCGGAAATTCCGGGAATCGAACCGGCAAAACTTTATTCCGGCACTACCCGCAGCGCTTACCATTTATATATGTTCCGCTACATGAAGGAGCATTTCAATGGATTGAGCCGCGATAAGTTTGTGGAAGCGATCAATGCCGAGGGAATCCCATGTGGGGTGGGTTACGGCCAAATGAACCGTGACAGTTACGTTACCGGTTTAGCGACGAATCCGCATTATCTTAAGATTTATGGCGAGAAGACCATGAAGGAATGGTTGGAGCGCAATGAATGTCCGCAAAACGATCAGCTGACCGGTGAGCAATCGCTTTGGTTCTTCCAGACGATGCTGCTTGGCACGCGGGAAAATATGGAACAGATTGCAATGGCTATCCGGAAGATTCAGAAGCACGCTAAGGAGATCGCCAAGGCATAAGACCAATGCTTTGAACCATACTATATTAATTGAGGGAAAAAAAGAAAACGCATGGATTTACGAGTGACAGAAAGCCCGTCTAATTACAGACATTTAGAAAAAAAATCAGTTGACGAACTGGTCAGCTTGATCAATCAGGAGGACCAGACGGTCGCCGGACAGATCGCGAAAGCGTCGCCCCAGCTGATCCGGTTAATTGAGGTGATTGTGGAAAAGGTCAAAGCCGGTGGCCGCCTGTTCTATGTCGGCGCCGGCAGTGGCGGCAGGTTGGCTGTACTGGACGTCATCGAGCTTCCTACTACTTATGGTGTGGCGAAGGGGGTGTTTAATGTCATTCTTGCCGGAGGCATTGATCGGCTGGTCGATGCGCTGGAAGAGAAAGAAGATGACACCGAAGAAGGATGGACGCGGTTGCAGGAAGCGAACGTAAGCCCGAAGGACGTCGTGGTCGGTATTTCGGCGAGCGGGACGACCCCTTTTGTGCTAGCGAGCCTCCAGCGATGCAGGGAACAGGGCATTTCGACCGGCAGCATCGTCGGCAACCCTGATTCACCCATTGCAGCGGCCTCGGAGTTTCCGGTAGAAGTCATTACCGGTCCGGAGTTTGTCACCGGAAGCACCCGGATGAAATGCGGCACGGCCCAAAAGATGATTTTGGACATCATCAGCACCACCACCATGGTCCAATTGGGAAGGGTGGAAGACAATAGCATGGTGAACGTCGCATTGATTAATGACAAAATTACGGACCGTGCGGTACGGATGCTGATGGAGAAATCGGGCATCGCGGATTATGAAACTGCAAAAGCGGTATTGTTGAAATATGGAAGCGTCAAGCAGGCGCTGGATAATTCGGTGAAACATGTATAGCGTTATTCGGGATCCCCTGGTTAGGGGCTTTTATTTTTTGCTGCTCGGGTGTTCCGTTGTGTTTCCATTGGTGGTATCGGCTCAAGTGGAGTACCGGGCAGGTAAAGGGCAGGCGTCTATCGAACCGGGAGATAACATCCTCTCGTTGACCCTGGCTGGCTACGGCGCCCCGCGTGAAGGGCGGTTTTCGCTGGAATGGAAGGAGCAGGGGAAGTTGGGTGCCGTCACCGATGCCACGATTGCGGACGGCATGTGGTTTACGCTCCGCGAGGGGCGCGTGTGGAGGAGCGATGTAAGCGCACGGGAAGGCGCTGCCGTGGAGCTAAAGCAAGCGCAGCACGTCGAGCTGTTGGCTGCGGGAAAGCGCGGGCTGTACGCCCTGAATGCCCGCCGTGAATTGTTGGTCGCCTCGTTGCCCACCCGCGGTGCATTGAAGTGGAAGCATGTGGATGAAGTGAAAATGACGCCCCGATCCTTGTGTTACTGGGTGGGACGCCTGGTTGTGCTGGACGCTTCGGGCGCGCTGTGGACAGCGCAGGATGGGCCCGGCCGGTTGGCATGGAGTCCGCTGGCGCAATGCAAGGGGGCAATCGATGTGATGGCAAACAACAACGGCCTTTATGTCCTGACTGAGGGCCAGGAAATCCTGAAGTACAGCTCTGATGGCAACTGGCTCAGGGTCGCGGTACCCAACGGAACCACGTACCGTCAGGATATCCGGTTACTGGCAGTCTCGGACAGCGGGTTTTGGGGGGTGGATGCCGGGGGGCTGTCATACCAGGCACAACATGCCAGTACCCGTCAGCTCACCGTCGGAGCGCTCGTCGTTCAACGCGGGAAAAGCCTTGTCGCCATCCTGAGCGCTGATGTCTGTGGCTTTGATGGGGATTTTGTTTCGGCTGTCAAGCAGGATATCCAGCAAGCCTTTGGTATTGACCCATCGGCGGTGCTGATCAACGCCTCGCACACGCATTTCGCCCCTGCCACGCAGGAATGGCCCACTTGGGCCCCCCACTGCCAAAAGCCGGATAGCCTGTATCTCCATACGGTTGTGAAAGCCGGTATCCTGGCCGCCGTCAGGCAAGCAACCAAGACGATGCAACCGGCCGATCTTTATCTCGGAAAATCGGAGGTGGCCATTGGCCACAACCGCAATTTACCCGGTGATGACTTGCCTTATGACCAATCGTTGGATGTGCTCCGGGTAGACTATGCGCATGATGATCAAGATGATGTGGTATTCTTGGCCGGATGCCACCCGGTATTTAACAATGCGGGGCAGGAAGGGGTTACCATCAGTCCGAACTTCCCGGGCGTGGCCCGTGAAATGCTCGTTCATCACTCGCGGGTGAGGTCGGCCATGTTCCTGCAGGGGTGCGGCGGCGACATTAATCCGACGGATGGGGATCACCGGATTACCGCCGGAAAATTGGCTGCGGCCGTAACGGATGTGCTCGATCGCCAACAGATGCAGCGCATCGCCGGCGAGATCAGCTTTTTCGTAGATACGGTTCATTTTGACAGCCGTCCGTGGCCGAAAGACAAGATCGAACAATTCCGTGCGGCGAATGAAGGGCACGAAGGTGACGTGACGGCCGAGAAAAATGTGCGCTGGGCGGATCTGATGCTTCTGTATTACGCGACAGACCGGATGCCGGCTACGATGCCCGTATTGATACAGACCCTTAATATCGGCAATTGGAAGCTTGTAGGGGTATCCAGGGAAACAACCACTGAGTATAGTTTGGGCATCAAGGCGCTATGGCCCGATAAATTGGTGACCGTGGCCGGATATAGCAACGATGTATCCAGTTACCTTCCTACGAGTAAGCACATTAAGGCGGGGATATATGAAGGGAATGATTCGTTCTTCTGGTATGGACAACCGAATATCTTCCCCGAAAACGTGTACGAAACCATTATAGAATCCATCAAAACAAAAAACCGATAACCGCACATGGCCGAATTGACGCCTACCATATCGCAGCAACCAAAGACTGCGATCCATCCGTTGATCATCATCGGTGGCTTGTTCTTTATTTTCGGATTTGTCACCTGGCTAAGCTCGGTATTGATCCCATACTTGCAACTGGCTTGCCAACTGAATCATTTTCAATCCTATCTCGTGGCATTTGCCTTCTATATTTCTTATTTCGTGATGGCGGTGCCGGCTGCTTGGTTGCTGAAAATCACTGGCTTTAAAAAAGGGATGTCGCTGGGATTGTTGCTGGTCGCCGTTGGGTCGCTGCTTTTCGTACCGGCTGCACTTTACCGGGCTTACCCGATATTCTTGGTCGGCCTGTTTATACAGGGTGCGGGATTGGCGGTGTTGCAAACAGCATCGAATCCCTATGTAACGGTGCTGGGGCCCATCGAAAGCGCGGCAAGGCGGATGAGCATCATGGGGGTCAGTAATGGCATCGCTGGTATCATCGCCCCGGCCTTGCTCGGAGCGGTCATCTTGAGTGAAGCCGATGCGATCCAGGCGGGCCTATCGCAGTTGTCTGCTACGGAAACGGAAGCGACGCTTGACCGGTTAGCCCGGCAGGTGATCGCCCCCTATCTGTTTATTACGGTGTTACTGCTTGCCTTAGCGGTCGGGGTGCTTCGCTCTGGCCTCCCGGAGATCGATGAAACGTCTGCTGACGATCACTCGGCGACAACCGAGTCCAGCACACCCTCGCAGACGAGCATTTTCCAGTTTCCGCATCTGTTACTTGGGGTTTTGACGCTTTTTGCCTACACAGGCGTGGAAGTGATCGCGGGGAATACGATTATCAGTTACGGTGCTTATCTGGGCATCCCGTTGTCCACGGCAAAGTTCTTTACCTCGTTTACCCTGATCGGCATGTTGGGTGGTTACTTGATCGGCATTGTTTGCATTCCCAAATACGTCTCCCAACGGGTGGCGTTGATCGGTTGCGCGTCATTGGGCGTCGTGTTCGGCGTGTCGGCCATCTTTACCGGCGGTGTTGTGTCCATCGTGTTTATTGCGCTGCTGGGACTGGCTAATTCGTTGATTTGGCCTTCGGTTTGGCCGTTGGCGATTGATGGCCTTGGCAGGTTTACCAAAATCGGCTCATCGCTGCTGGTGATGGCGATCTCGGGTGCGGCAGTTATCCCACTGATGTATGGCTGGCTCGCTGATCAGTTTGACGCCCAGCAAGCCTATTGGCTGGTCATTCCCTGTTATGTGTTTATCGGCTGGTATGCCATATACGGTTATCGGCTTGGTACCAAACGGATGGGAGGCACTGACCGATGATCCTGATTGCAGACAGCGGGTCTACCAAAACTGATTGGGCCATATCGTCCAAAGGAGCGGCAACCCAATACTTTACGACCACGGGGTATAACCCATTCTTTATGGATGCGCCGTCCATCCTCGCCAGTATGACGGGAGAGATGAAAAAACATCCGGAGCTGTCTTCTGTCGAAGCCGTATATTTCTACGGCGCGGGATGCCAGGGGGAAAAGCGGTCGCAAATGGAACAGGCGTTGACGCAAGTGTTTGCCCATTGCCCTGTGATCCGCGTGGAGGTAGATTTGTTGGCTGCTGCGCACGCACTGCTCGGTGATTCCCCCGGTTTTGCGGCTATATTGGGTACCGGCACCAACACGTGCCTCTATAATGGTAAAACGATCGTGTATCACATCGATTCGTTGGGATTCCTGCTCGGCGATGAGGGGAGCGGCGCGGCGATCGGAAAACGTATTTTGGTCGATTTCCTGCGGCACCGGATGCCCCCAGCCATACGGGATGCTTTTATGCAAGCCTACCGTGTGCAGGAGGATGATGTGATGCAACAACTGTATAGTTCCGGTCAACCGAATCGTTACAGCGCGTCGTTTGCGAGGTTTTTGGACAGCCAGGCGGTGCCTGACAGCTATCGGAGGCAGGTTGTTAGCGATGCGTTCGACACATTCTTCGCGCAGTTGGTCAGTGCATATCCAGATTACGGATTATACAGCTTCAACTGTGTCGGCTCCATTGGCTTTCATTTCCGTGAGTTGCTCGAAGCCACGGCAGGACGGTACGGAATGAAAACCGGCAAAATAATCCGGTCTGTTATCGAGCAGCTAGTGGATTATCATAGCCATTCGACGGAGTGAATTAAATTATTATTTTATGTACTGTTTTTAATCAATTTACGCGTTATGAACAACAGATCTTGGGTTTTGTCAACTTGCATCGCTTTTCTTTTTTTTTCTTGTACATTTAACGGTTTGAAAAAACAACAAGAACACATGGACACACCTGACAGCGGGTGGGGATTGCTATTTGACGGAAAGTCGTTGGCAGGATGGCATGGATTCAATAAATCCGGACCGGTCGACAATTGGGTAATAGAAGGGGGAGTGCTTACCTGCCTCGGCAAGACCGGCGGCAACGATACCGGAGGTGATATAGTCACCGAGCAGGAATTCGGTAATTTCGAGCTCGAATGGGAGTGGAAAATAGCGCCGGGCGGTAATTCAGGATTGATGTACCATGTCGTGGAAGATCCGAAATATAAAGCGCCCTACGAAACGGGGCCGGAGTACCAGCTGATCGATGACATCGGCTTCCCGGGCGTACTAGAGGACTGGCAAAAAGCGGGAGCCAATTATGCCATGAATCCTGCAGATACGACGAAAAAGCGACTGAATGCTGCGGGCGAGTGGAATTCCAGTAAAATCGTATACGACAATGGACATGTCGAACACTGGCTGAATGGGCAAAAGATCGTGGAGTTTGAAGAGGGGACCGACGCCTGGAATACCGAAAAGAAAGTGGGAAAATGGAAAGACTTTCCGGATTATAAGCGCTCCAATACAGGAAAAATCGCCTTACAGGATCACGGCGACCGGGCATGGTTCAGAAATATAAGGATTAGGGAATTGAACTAGATGGATCGTACGAAATCACACGATTGATTACATAAATAACTTTGATGACGAATACACTTTCCGATTACCAGAAAACATCCCGCCGGGCATTTATCAAAACAGCCGGGACGGCAATGGCAATCATGCCGCTTGCGAACCCACTGGGTTTTTCAAACGAGTTGTTTCCACAACGGAAAAAGGTGCTGAAGATCGGCTTGATCGGATGCGGAGGACGTGGTACGGGTGCTGCCGCCCAGGCGATGAAGGCGGATCCGGATGTGCAGCTGGTGGCCATGGGTGATATTTTTGAAGACCAGATCGCGACGGCTTATGATGCACTGATGAAAATCGAACCTTCGAAGATGAAGGTGAAGAACCGAAACAAGTTTGTGGGATTTGATGCCTATCAGAAAGTGATCGATGCCGGTGTGGACGTGGTGTTATTGGCATCGCCTCCGGTTTTCAGGCCGTTGCATCTGGAAGCCGCCATCCAAGCCGATAAACATGTCTTTTGCGAAAAGCCGGTGGCCATTGATCCACCGGGAATACGGCGGGTCATGGCAGCCGTAAGGCAATCCAAAGAAAAGAATCTTGCCGTGGTTTCAGGTTTCTGTTTTCGTTATGCCAACCCCAATAGGGCGGTTTTCGGACAGGTGCTGGACGGAGCCATAGGTGATGTGCTGTCGCTGTCGTCCTTCCGGTATGGCGGGGATCTGACCCTGAAGCCCCGTCAGGCGGGGTGGTCGGACCTGGAGTTCCAGCTGCGCAACTGGTTTTATTACAACTGGCTTTCGGGCGACCTGCTGGTAGAACAGGCCGTGCACAGCGTAGACATGATGGCCTGGGCAATGGGCGATGTCCCACCGGCGAAAGCGATCGGCAGCGGAGGCAGGCAGGTTCGCGTAGCGGAAGAATACGGCAACGTGTTCGACCATTTTTCGGTCGAACTGAGGTATGCCAATGGTGCCCAGGGATATCATTTCGCACGGCAGCAGGTAGGCTGCACCAACCGGAACAGCGTGGATGTAATCGGCACCAAAGGAAAAATGGCGGTCGAGATCGGAAGCCGGTACGAAATTCATGCGCAACAGGATTGGAAATATGAAGGTCCCAACAATAATATGTACCAAACGGAACACGATGAGCTGTTTGCATCAATCCGCAAAGGGAGCCCGATTAATGACGGGGAATGGATGACCAACAGTACCATGACCGCCATCCTTTGCACGCTGGCGGCTTACAGCGGCCAGGAAGTCACTTGGGAGCAGGCCTTGCAATCGGAAAGGACCTGGGGCCCCCTTCCTGAGGCTTACCATATGGATATGGCTGCGCAGGCGATTCCGGTAGCAAAGCCGGGGACTGGTCTGGTCATCTAATGTATCGCCCGTATGGATAACCAATTTGCAAAATGCCGATATGCGGCTGCGTTGCTTGCCGGCTTGCTCACGGCAACAGTAGGCCTCGCCCAAGAGAGGAGCATCACATTTGGAACGCAGGGTAGCTACCATGCATTACTGTCGGATAAAGGAAATGAAACGGAAGACATCAGGTGGATTAATGTGAATACCGAGCCCAGCACATGGCGGCGGAAGGGCGACTTGTTGATATGCAGCGGCCAACCCATCGGTGTGATGCGTTCGGAAAGACAATACGAAAACTATGTGCTTACCGTGGAGTGGCGCCATATGGAAGCTGGTGGCAACTCCGGCATGTTCATGTGGAGCGACGCCAAACCGGGACAACAAAACCGCTTGCCGGGTGGGGTAGAAGTACAAATGCTGGAGCTCGACTGGGTTAACCAGAATAAACGGAACGGTGAAACACCGCCAATCGCCTACGTACATGGCGAGCTGTTTGGCGTGGGAGGCGTGATTACCGTGCCGGATAATCCGCGCGGTGAACGCAGTAAATCCGTAGAAAACCGTTGCAAGGGTAAAGGCGAATGGAATTACTACGAGGTCGTTTGCGTTGATGGTACCATCAAATTATCAGTAAATGGCAAATTCGTCAATGGAATAAGCCAATCAACGATCAAAAAAGGATACATCTGCCTGGAATCAGAAGGCGCTGAAATTCATTTCCGCAACCTGCGCATCGTGGAGCTGTCTCCCGGCGTTACTAGTGCTGAGCAGACGGTCGAATCAGTAGACTGAGTCCAGTTGTCGTGATAAGATCTTCTTCTCTATCTGCAAGACACGGGTTGGAAAACCTGACCTGTCGAAAAATCGATCTTGCTGCGGTCGCCCGCACCTCTTATCAACATGCTGCCCTGCCTGAGAAATACTTCTTCTTGAATATTATGCGTGCCTTCGGCATGGAAGTCATACATCACGATCAGCGTATCGCCATGATAGCGGCCGGCGACCGTGCCCCGGCTATCATCGATCTGGTAATTGTTGAAACTCAGGGTGCCGGAAACCGTATCGGGGCGGGTGCTTAGCTGAAGCATAATGGTGTCCCGTCCCCGGGTATGCAGGTAGCAGGAAGTGACGGCCTCCGCTACCGCGGCTGGTACCGCCGTGCTATCCGCGCTTGCATTATCGGTACGCTGAGTGGTCGCTGGTGGATTGCAGGCGCTGCTAACTACGATGGATAACGCTGCCATCCATCCAAAACCCAATCTAAAAAGTGTATTGCTGTCCATGATAAAATACGCTGCAAATTTCGTGCAAAGACGGGTGTGGATAACCATGGCGGTGATCGATTTGCTTGTGTGGCCGACTTTCAGTAAGTTTGAGGGTATAAATAACTCACTAATAAGTACCTAAATAACGTATGAGATTCATTAGGTATTTTTGGCCATTGGTGATTGCCCTGGGCCTCATTTATGTGTTCAGCCGCTCTTGGGGGACGGTACCGCCGCTGGGTAAGGTGTTCAACCCCTTCCATGGTTTCCTGCAAAATGGCATTGTTGATCCCGGTGCGGAGGATATGGCGGTCACGTTGGATGGTATCACCGATGAAGTCGTCATCCGGTATGATGACAATGCCGTACCGCATATTTTTGCGCAAAATGACGAAGATCTCTACTTTGCCCAAGGATATGCCATTGCGCGCGACCGCCTGTGGCAGATGGAATTTTATACGTTGGTAGCATCGGGCAGGCTCTCGGAGGTGGTCGGCGCCGCTGCATTGGAATATGATCGCTATAACCGCCGCCTCGGCATGGCCCGTTCCGCAGCGATCATTGCGGAAAAGCTGAAGGCTGATACCATTGCCAGCCGGATGCTGGAGGCATATGCCGCGGGGGTAAACGCTTATATAGCGCAGCTGGCATATAAAGACCTGCCGGTGGAATATAAGTTACTGAATTATGAGCCGGAACCTTGGTCGCCCTACAGATCCATCCTGATGCTGATGAACATGCGCAACACTTTGAATGGGGGAAGCAACGATCTCCGCCTAACCCAGGTGCTGGCCAAGTACGGGCCCGACGTGGTGGCGGACCTCTTTCCCAGCTATCCGTCGGTGGAGTCGCCCATCGTGCCTGAAGGCACGGACTGGGGGTTTTCGCCGTTGGCGTCTCCCGCTGTGCCGGATGCGGTGGCCGCGATACCTGACAGCAACGTACTGGCATACCGGGTGCCGGAGCCGCGTCCCGAGGTAGGGAGCAATAATTGGGCGGTGGGCGGCAGCAGGTCAATCACGGGTCTGCCCATCCTGGCCAACGACCCGCACCTGCAACTGACGCTGCCTTCGATCTGGTACCAGATGCAGCTTTCATCGCCTACGGTGAATGTATACGGCGTGGCATTGCCGGGTACGCCGGCCATCGTCATTGGTTTCAACAAGGACGTGGCCTGGGGCGTGACCAACGTGGGATCGGATGTGATGGATTTCTACCGCATCCGTTTCCGCGACGCGACGTTTGCGGAATATTGGCATGACGGGAAGTGGATGCCGACGACGATGCACATCGAAACGTTCAAACTGAAAGGGGAGGGCGTGCGGTATGATACGCTGTACTACACGCATCACGGACCGGTGGTGTACCATGAGGCCGATAGCGCCAACTATGCAAAGGGCATCCCGGTGGGGTATGCCATGCGCTGGATCACGAATGAAACCGATGGGGCAGATGTATTGGCGTTCTATTACCTCAACCGAGCAAAAGGCTACGATGATTACCGCAAGGCGCTTACGTATTTTACCGCCCCGGCGCAGAATTTTATTTTTTCGAGCAATGCGAATGATATTGCCATCACGTCCAACGGCAAGCTGCCCCTGAAATGGAAAGGGCAAGGTAAATACCTGCTGGACGGTACGCTGGCGGCGCATGATTGGCAGGGCTGGATCCCGAAGGAGCAAAACCCGACAGTGAGGAATCCGCCCCGGGGCTTTGTGAGTTCCGCCAACCAGTTTCCTACGGATACGACTTACCCGTATTACCTCGATTGGAAGTTTTCGCATTCCAGCAGGGCCCTGCGCATCAACGAACGCTTGGAAGCCATGACAGGTGCGACGGCCGATAGCCTGCGCGTCCTGCAAAACGACAACTATAACGTGGATGCCCGGCGGATTTTGCCGCGCCTGCTGACAGCCCTGGCATCGGACGAGACAATCAAGCTATCGGCTGAGTATGACATCCTCGAACGGTGGAATCACGTCAACGACCCTGATGCCATCGGAGCGACGATCTTTGAAAATTGGCTGGATGACTTGCCTATCGCCATTTGGAATGATGAGTTTCCACCCGATGAACGACTTATGTTTCCCAGCCTTGACCGCACTTTTGCGCTCATCCTCAACGAGCCGGATGCCAAATGGTTCGATGACATCCATACGGCGGACACCGTGGAGACGGCCGATGATATCATCCAGAAGAGTTTTAATACCACGGTAACGAAGCTGCGTGAGCGGTATGGCGAACCGTCTGCTGAGCATTGGGCCTGGGGTCGGGTGAAGCGTACACGCATCATGCACCTGGTGCCTAATTTTACCGCTTTTGGACGTGGCGATATCGTCAACGGGGGCGGCAGCGGTATTGTCAATGCCACCACGGGTACGCATGGTCCTTCCTGGCGGATGGTGGTGCAGCTGGACAAAGAATGGCCTGTGGCGTATGGGCTGTATCCGGGCGGGCAATCGGGCAATCCGGGAAGCCAATACTATGACAATATGATTGATAAATGGACGATGGGCGCGTTGGATACCCTGCTGTTTATGAAAAATGTGGATGAGGCGTCTGAACGGCTGCGGCATCGCCTTTCATTGAAACCGACAAATTAGATGATATGCTATACTTATTGATTGTGCTCATCGGCGGATTGCTGTCTTTTTTTGGTCCGTGGTGGAGTATTGCGCCGGTTTGTTTTCTCCTCTGTTGGCTGTTGCCGCGGAAAACCGTCGGCGCGTTCTGGGTATCGGCGCTGGCGGGGATCACCGTGTGGCTGGGCTATATGCTGTATGTTTACCTGACGACGGGTGTGGCAATGACGGACAAGGTAGCCAGTATTTTCACGGCGAGCGTACCGTCCCTCGCGCAAGTGCCCGGTGCGGCGCTGGTGTCACTGATCGCTGCGTTGATTATCGTCCCGGTCAGCGGTTTCTCGGGACTGGCGGGAGCAAAAGTGAAGCAGCTTATACGCCAGCCTCGCGGATGACGGCCAGGGTTTTCTGTAGACCAGTCTCGGCCACCTGTTGCAGATCTTGCTTCCAATAGCCGGGATTGTAGAGCTCCAGCGATACACACTTGTCGAAGCCGATGGCTTTGAGATCTTGTAGTACCTTGACCAGCGGCAGTATCCCATCGCCGGGATATACGCGGTGGCTGTCGTCAAGCTGGCCGATCGCCGGACTTGCCGGGGCGTCGGAAAATTGAAAGATGGCGATGCTCTTGCCGTTGATGAGTGATAATCCGTTAAATCCGCCTTCGGAGATGTACATATGATACGTGTCGGGGATGACCAGCGCACCGGGATGATCGGCATCCAGCGCCACGGCCACGGCCTGACCGAGTGTTTTCAATGGGAAATACTTGACGAAGACCAATGCTGCCTCAAGGTTGTAATCGTTTTTGCCAAGTTCGATGATGTCGCGGTAGCGGGCCGCGACCCACTTTTGGTCGTAGGGATCGCCTACCGTGTTCGGAATGGTCTGGATATGTTGGGAGCCGATGTCGGCAGCCATCTGCATCCGACGGCGGGTATCCGTCAGCGATGCTTCGAATAATTCCGGCGTAGGGGGGAGGGCATTCCACAGGCCGATGATGCTGGGCACGAAAAGTCCAAGGTCTTTGATTTCCTTACCAAGTTCCTTCAGGTTGCCGCCTTTGGCTTCAAACTCCTCCAGTTCACTATCCCAGGGCTCGATGGCATCGTATCCCGCCTTGGCCGCGATCTGTACTTTTTCACGCAGGGAGGCCGGCCGGATGGTAGCCGTATCCAGACAGATGGGCCAGGGGCTCACCCCGTTTTGATATCGTTTTTCCTGCGTTTCATAGGCCATTTTTGGCAGTGGGCTGGCCAGCAATGCGCTCGCCGCGGCTCCCGATGAGATGAATTGTCTACGGTCCATGGCGATAAAGATAGGAAATCTACAGGTATTTCGGCATGGGATAACAAGATTGATAACGTCTTGCTAATATTTTTAAAAAAAATCACACAAACTATAGGAATTTGTTAATAATCTATTAAATTTGTCGTTATTCATGTGTGCAGCCATTTGCGTAGTGCCCTGCTCCCAGCAGGGCCACGCATTTGGTATTAAGATACCAAACTAAGCGATCCCTTTCCGGTTGGCATCAAACCGGATCATAATAAAGAGCAGAATAGTAAAACTCCAGAGCGATGAGCCGCCGTAACTGATGAAAGGTAGGGGAATCCCGATAATGGGCACAATGCCGATGGTCATGCCGATGTTGATGGCGAAATGGAAAAAAAGGATGCAGGCTACCCCGTAAGCGTAGATGCGGGCAAGTGCTGTACGCTGGCGCTCGGCGATGTTGACGATGCGCAGCAACAGCGTCAGGTAGATGCTGATGACGATCATAGAGCCTACAAACCCCCATTCTTCGCCAATGGTACAGAAGATAAAATCGGTACTCTGCTCCGGCACGAAGTTATATTTCGTTTGAGTACCTTGCAGGTATCCCTTGCCCCAGAACTGTCCCGACCCGATGGCGATCATCGACTGGTTGAGGTTGTACCCTTGTCCGCGGGGATCATCGATCTTGCCCAGTATCACGTCTATCCGGTTGCGTTGGTGAGATTGGAGGACATTTGCGTAGACAAATTCGACACAGAAGACATATGCAGAAGAAAGGACGAACAGCGCAATGAGCATGGCGATCACTTTCCGTTTTTTCCGGAAATAATAGATGCCCAATCCGCAAATCACGGCGACCGCCCCGATCACCCCCCATTGGTTGAACGCCAGGGTGAGCACAAACAACAGGATGCAAAGTGCTCCGATCAGCAACCACGGTCCGGAGATATACCCCTCGCGGTAGAAGATAAAAACGAGAGCAAAGAAGGCCAATGCCGACCCCGTATCGGGTTGGAGTAACACCAGCACGACGGGGAACAGCACGATGGCGCTCCCGAAGAAGAGGGTCTTGAGGTTGGGGTTTTTATTGCTATTGGCGCTCAGATACCGAGCCAGCAACAGGCAGGTGGCCAATTTGGCAAACTCCGAAGGCTGTAACCTGAAGCTGCCGATGGGTATCCAGGCTTGATTACCGCCTACATTGCGCCCGACGATGAGCACAGCTATCAACAGCAGGATGGTGATGGCATACAGAACCGGGGAAATGGAACTGTAGAATTTGGCATCCACGATCAGGATGCAGATGGCGATAAGGATGGCCGAAAAGATGTAAATGGATTGCTTGCCATAATTGGTATTCATGCTGAACAAGCCGGGGTACTCCGGATCAAACACGGCCGCGTGGATATTGAACCAGCCGATTAAACACAGCAACAGCCAAAGGAGCACGGTGAACCAGTCCACATCACCACCAAATAATCTATTCCGTTGATTACTCATACCTGCCTGCTACAACACTATGGTGAACAAAAAAAGTGTTTTCTTCGGGGTCCTTCTTGAGGTTCGTGTTCCGTTTAGAAGCTGACTTGACAGTCTCCTTGGGTTCTTCAACCTTGGGTTCCTCAACCTTAGGTTCCTCAACCTTGGGTTTTGGTAATAGGTCAGCTTTAAATATACGATCCTGAATATATTTCGGCAAGGTGATGGTATCTTTGAGGTACTGTTCGACCATCATACTGGCGATGGGGCCAGCCCAGGTGCCACCATATCCGGCATTTTCAACAACCACCGCGATGGCGATCTTGGGGTTGTCTCGCGGGGCGAAAGCAAAGAATACGGCATGGTCCGCTCCGTGAGGGTTTTGGGCGGTTCCGGTCTTACCACACATTTCGATATCAGCAATGCGGACCGCGTATCCCGTACCCCCGGGCATGTTCACGGCCCGACTGAGGCCCTCCACCACCGGTTCGTAGTACTTGGCGTCTACACCGGCGGAAACCTTCTCGGTAAATTCGGGTTTGACGATTTTCTTCTCACCGATACCTTTGATGAGATGCGGACGGTAATAGTAACCGCGGTTTGCCACGATGGCCATGATGTTGGCCATTTGCAGGGGCGTGATGCCCATTTCCCCCTGTCCGATGGATAGGGATATGTTGTAGCTCGATCCCCATTTGGCATTGCCATACCGCTTGGTGTAGAAGTCAGCTGTGGGCAGCAAACCACCCTTTTCGCCGGGCAGGTCAATGCCGAGCGCCCCGCCTATGCCAAATTTCATCACGGCATCGCGCCACAGCGTGTAGGCTTCGGACGTGGCTAGGTTGCGGTGGTCAATCATCCGGGCGTACGTATAGCCAAAGTAGGTATTACATGAGCGTTGCATGGCGGTAATCAAGGGGATCGATCCGTCGACGTGGGTGCACCGCATGATGGCGCCGCGGCCGTAGCGGTAGCCGCCGGGACAATTGAAGACCGTATTGGCATCGATCATACCGGCCTGCTGGGCGGTGAGCGCGCTCACGACCTTGAATATGGAGCCGGGAGGATACTGGGCCTGTGTGGGGCGGATGAACATGGGTTTGTAGGGATCATACAACAGTTTCATGTAGTTGTTGCCCCGTTGGCGCCCCACCATCAAATTGGGGTCGTAGCTGGGGCTGCTTACAAAACTGAGGATTTCGCCCGTGGCGGGCTCAATGGCGACGACGCTGCCGATCTTGTTGCGCATGAGTTTCTCGGCGAGGACCTGCAGGTCTTTGTCAAGCGAGGAAACCAAGCCATCTCCGGCCACCGCCAGGGTATCATATTTGCCTTCCGCAAAGACGCCCTTCGGCCTGTTGAAGGCATCGACCATCACGTTTCTAACACCCCGTTGTCCGCGCAGCAGCTCCTCATAGGCGCTTTCCACGCCGCTGGCCCCGATATAATCCCCCGGCCGGTAAAACCCTTTGGAACGTTCAATATCCCGGTCGTTGACCTCCTGGATGTATCCCAGAAACTGGGCAGCTATGCTGTCGGGATAGCTGCGCACCGTCCGGTTTTGCACATAGAATCCCCTGAATTTATACAGGTGTTCCTGCAATTTCGCATAGGCCGTAGCCGGGATCTGTTTTTCGAACTGCGAAGCTTTGTATGGCGAATAGCTGCGTGCGGTGGCCATCCGCTTGTTGAAGCCCTCCTTATCGATACCCACCAATTCGCACAGCAAGGCGGTATCCAGTTCCGTCACTTCCCTTGGGGTGACCAATAGGTCATAGACGGGTTCGTTCTGTACGAGTACTTTTCCGTCACGATCAAGGATCACACCCCGTGCGGGGTAGATGACCATTTTTCGCAGCACATTGTTGTTGGCCGAAAGCAGGTATGAGTCATCAATCAGTTGTAAATAGCACAACCGCGCGGCGATAATGGCAGCTACCGCTATAAAAATGCCCTGAATGATGTATTTCCTTTCAAAAAGACCGTTCATTAACGCTATAGTAGATGACATAGAGCAGCATTAACGCTGCTTTTTCTGATAAAACAGTAGACTGAACAACAAAATGATTGTGACGGTAAATATACAACTTAATAGGATACGGATAAAGGTGTAATGGAATTGATGGAAAGTAAAGGTTTCCAGCGAAAAAAGGATGGTGTGGTGGAATAGGGTGAGTACGAACGTGTAGAGAAAATACCACCTGAAGGGTACGGTGCCCCAGTTGGGGGTCACGTATTTCTCATAATGGTCGGTCTGGAGACTGACACGGATGAACAGGATACGCCCCCAAGCGAGGGCTACGCAAGCTGCGGCGTTGACACCCAAGGTGTCATAAAAGGCATCCACGGTGATGCCGATAAGAAAGGCCAGGCAGTATAGGAAAAAGTTGGAGATACCAACGGGGAGTAGCAGAATGAACAGGATGTAAGGAAAGGGGGAGGCCAGGTTATAGTAGCCGATGTTCTTGAACAAGAAAGTCTGTATCAAGATCAAAACAGCAAAACGGGCGATATTGTATAGAATAACCTTAGCCATTGTCGTCGTTTTCGGATTCCAGCGTTTCTTTTTCCCCCGCTTGTAAGTCGTGCACGACATACACTTGCTGCAGGTTGTGGAATGAGGTACTTAACTCAACCGTGATATCCAGGAAGCTGTCTCCGCCCGAAACACCCGTTTCGACTACCTTGCCCACTGCAATACCGGGAGGGAATAGGGAAAAACCGGAAGTATAGACGAGTTCGCCTTTTCTGACCTTCACATGGTTGGGGATGTCCTTGAGGGTGCCCATGCGCGAATCGTATTGGTCACCCCAGACCAGCGATCCGAACGCCTGGCTGTCTTCCAGCGCCGCACTGACGCGGGTCCCGGTATGCAGCAACGATTGGACAGTGGAGAAATGCTCCGATACATTCAGCACGATGCCTACGATGCCGTTGCTGGAAATGACTCCCATGCCTTTTTCGATGCCATGTTTCCGCCCTTTGTCCAGCGTGATGTAGTTGTTTTTCTGGTGAATGCTATTGTTGATCACCTTGGATACGATATAGTGATACCGGACATCCCGCAAGGTGTCGTTGACGGCTCCCTGCACCACCGTATCGGGCGTGGTATACTGCTGCAATTGTTCCCTGAGGGCCGCGTTTTCCTCGGCCAGCTGGGTATTCTCTTCGCCGAGGTGCAGGTAGCTTTTCCAGGCGCTGATCTTTGCGTATACACTGCCTACCAGCTCATTGGACGAGTTGACGGCAGAAGCGCGTTGGAAGGTATTATTCTGGATCACCAGGTAACAAGCAAATCCAAAGAACACCACGAACAGGAAGAATGCATTATACCTTGTGAGAATCAGCCAGAGGTTCTTCATGCTCGCTTATGTTTTTAAGCCTTAGGCGCTGCTTATAGCTTTAGGGCTGATAGCCAATAGCTACCTGCTCATCGCCTACTGCATCAAAAATTTGAACGTCCCTATGTTTTTCAACGCGATGCCGGTGCCCCGTACCACAGCACGCAGGGGGTCTTCCGCCACGTGTACAGGCAACTTGGTCTTGGCCTGGATGCGTTTGTCCAACCCGCGGAGCAATGCGCCGCCGCCGGTCAGGTAGATACCTGTTTGATAAATATCGGCGGATAGCTCAGGCGGCGTGATTTCCAGCGCTTTGAGGATCGCTTCTTCTATTTTGGAGATGGATTTATCCAAGCAATGTGCAATTTCTGTATAGGAAACAGTAATTTGCTTAGGCACTCCCGTCATCAGGTCGCGGCCCTGCACGGCAAAGTCGGCAGGGGGATCTTGCAATTCGGGTAAGGCCGATCCGACCTCGATTTTGATTTTCTCGGCCGTGCGATCGCCGATCATGATGTTGTGCTGGCGGCGAATATACTGTACAATGTCGGAGTCAAAATTATCGCCTGCCACCCGTATAGACTGGTCGCATACGATGCCTGAAAGCGCGATCACGGCGATTTCCGTGGTACCACCGCCGATATCGATGACCATATTGCCCATGGGTTCTTCTACATCGATGCCAATGCCTACTGCCGCAGCCATCGGCTCGTGAACCAAGTAAACTTCTTTGGCCCCGGCAATCTCCGCAGAATCACGTACCGCCCGTTTCTCGACCTCCGTAATGCCCGATGGGATACAGATGACCATGCGCAACGAAGGGAAAAACCAGCCCTTGCCGTTGTTGACCATTTTAATCATGCCCCGGATCATGTGCTCGGCAGCGTTGAAGTCCGCGATAACGCCATCTTTCAACGGCCTTACGGTACGGATATTGTCATGCGTCTTGCCTTCCATCTGCATGGCCTGGCGGCCGATCGCTATTACTTTGTTGGTGGTGCGGTCAAACGCGACAATGGAAGGTTCATCTACAACCACCTTGTCATTGTGGATAATGAGTGTATTGGCAGTACCTAAATCGATAGCAACTTCTTGAGTAAACCAGTTAAACAAGCCCATTCGGCAATTTTTATAAGAATTTTGAATAATGTGCAAACCTACCAAAAAAACTGATAACTTTAGCGAGCAATAGCTGAATTATTCTGATTTATATTGACACCTGAATTTATTGACCTTAACAATGATCAAAACCTACTTAGCCACGGCGCTCTTTATGCTATGTCAATGGCATACGTACTCCCAGGATTTTGCGTTTGGCTCGCTCGAACCCGGCGATGTCAAGCTCGCTAAGAACGATTTGGATAGCTTCTCCAATGCAGCGGTAATCAATGAATACGGTAAGGCCTTCATGGTATATAACGATACGAAAGGGTTTACCGAACTCATCGTAGACTATCATGTACGGATCAAGATTTTCAACCGGGACGCGTACGATTATGCCGATATCGTGATCCCAACCCATAAAGACGAGACCGGTGAACGGGTGGATGTGATCACCGATATCAAAGCGGTAACCATCAACGTCGTCGACGGTCGCCTGGTTTCAGTACCGTTAGACAAGGGGCAGATCTTCAAGGAGGAGGCGAGCAGGTACCTGACCAATGTCAAATTTACGTTTCCGGATTTGCAAGATGGCAGTATTATCGAATACAGCTACCGCTTGGTTTCGCCGCATATTTTCAATTTCAAGACCTGGTATTTGCAGGAGGATATCCCGAAAATCAACAGCACGTTTGAAGCGATCATCCCTGGGATGTATACCTATAACGTGATCTTGCGTGGACCGTATCCGCTGAGCACCCAAGATGCCAAATTGGATAGGGGAGGTTTTCGTATTGCGGGGCGCGACCTCGATTGTTCGCACATGACCTACGGTATGCGCGACATACCAGCGTTTGTATCAGAAGATTATATGACAAATGCAAGGAACTTTAAATCAGCTATTTATTTTGAACTATCAGATATCTATCAACTCAGTGGCGCCAATATCAAGATCACGAAGGAATGGCGCAATGTCGATCGCGAACTGGTCACTGATCCCGACTTCGGTGGACAGATGAAGCGTGATCAGGTATTTAAAGACCTGCTTCCGAACATCCTAAAGGATGCGCCCGATGAGTTAAGTAAAGCCAAAGCGCTATACCGGTATATTCAACGAAACATCAAATGGAACCGGTATTTGGGGAAATATAGCGAACACAACATCAAACACGCGCTCGATCATCGGTCGGGCAACATCGGCGACATCAACCTGGCGCTGATTGCCGGATTGCTCGCGGCGGGATTGGATGCGGAGGCGGTCATCTTGTCCACTCGGGATAATGGCGTGGTCAACGATGTGCACCCGGTGCTGAGTGATTTTAACTATGTGGTGGCTAAAGTGAATATCGGCGACGATTATTACCTCTTGGATGCGGCGGATCCGTTACTGCCGTTCGGACTGCTGCCCTTGCATTGCATCAACGGCAAGGCGCGGGTAGTAAACCTCCAAAAGCCGTCCTATTGGATCGAACCGAAATCGACGCAACGCTCCACCACCCAATATACGTTTACAGGGGAGCTGCTTGCCGACGGCACACTCACCGGAAAGCTGGTGATCCACAGCCACGGCTACGCGGCACACCGAAAGCGCCGGGAACTGGCGAATTACGGCAGCATCGAGGAGTATATCGACCATGTCGATGAGGAACAGGCCCACTTCGATATCGCTAATGGGGAGGTCAGTGGTGCTGAAGACGTAGAAGAAGGGTTGATCGAGCGCTATGACGTGGAGAGGAGGCTGTACGACGGGCTCGGCGCAACGGAAATTTTTTTCAATCCATTTTTTTTCAACCGGATCGGCAAAAATCCGTTTAACCTGGATGAACGAACCTATCCGGTAGACATGGGCACGGCCACTGAGCAGCGGGTGCTGATGACGATCAAACTGCCGGGAAATTATGACATGAAGTCAAAACCGGATGACTACACGATGGTGTTGGAAGACAAGGGGGGAAGGTACCTCACCGAAACCGTTTTATCGGGTGATACGTTTTCATTTTCGCAGTTGCTGGCTTTGAATCAAGCCGTCTATTCCCCCGAAAGCTATTTTGCATTGAAGGAATTTTTCAGTCGGATCATCCAGCATGAAAAAATCGACGTTGTTTTACAGCAAGCGGGGGAAAGATGAGGGTAATCTGTTTTTTGCTGATGATGAGCGCCTGCGCAGCGTACGCGCAGGAGTATGCCGTTGCGGCTATTCCCGCCGCGCTTCGCAGCCGGGCAGCTGCCGTGGTGCGTCATGAAACGATCGTAGTAGACATGCTGGCACCTAACAGGGTCCGCTATCAGGTCACGCAGGCGGTGACGGTCTTCGGTAGAGGCGGCGAAGATAAGGCGCGGCTGGTGATTTATTACGACAAGAATACGGCAATCAAGCGCATCGCGGGACAAGTATTTGATGGCGAAGGCTATCCGATCGGCAAGTTTGGCCAGCGGGATTTTCAGGACGAGAGTGCGGTGCGTAATTTTTCGTTGTATGAAGATGACCGGGTGAAGCATTTCTTGCCGGCGATGACTGACTATCCGTATACGGTTGAATACGTGTATGAGGTAGAGGTCAAGCAAAACCTGGTCATTCCTGCCTGGCGGCCTGATGCTTACGCGGATGTAGCGGTTGAACACAGTGAATATACGTTTATATGCGCGCCGTCGGACGAGGTGCGTGTCAAAGCGACAAATTATGACGGTGAACCGACCGTGAGCGAGGTCGATGGCCGGAAGGCGATGACCTGGCGGGTCACGGATATCCCCGCGCAGCGGTATGAGCCATACAGTCCTGATCCGGAAACCTATAAGACAACCGTAAGGATCGCTCCCATTGATTTTAGTTATTATAAGCGGGAGGGGCGTTATACGAATTGGGAGGAACTGGGGCGGTGGCAATATGAGGCACTGCTTGCTGATGGGCAGGCCCTCCCGGAGGGGACGGTGCAGGAGGTCAATCGTTTGGTGGAAGGCCTGATCTCTAATAAAGAAAAGGCCAAGGCACTCTATGAATATATGCAACGTAAAACCCGGTATATCAGCATACAGATCGGCATCGGCGGCCTTAAACCCATGGCCGCCGCCGAAGTGGATCGATTGGGGTATGGCGACTGCAAAGGGCTGGTCAATTACATGCAGGCCCTGCTGAAGACGGTGGATATCCCCTCATATTATTGCATCGTCGAAGCGGGCAATGCCAAACGCAGCATACAACCTGATTTTGCTGGGATGGAGCAGGGCAATCACGTCATCCTTTGCTTGCCGTTTGAAAAGGATACCACCTGGCTGGAATGCACCAGTCAGCGCATTCCCTTCGGGTTTTTGGGGTCGTTCACGGATGACCGACTGGTGTGGGCGTGTACACCACAGGGCGGTAAACTATTGCGTACGCCGCGCTTCGGTGTGGAAGCAAGTACGCAACGCCGGGAGGCTACATTGACCCTTGGCAGCGACGGAACGCTCACAGGCACCGTGGAGACCGAGTTTGCTGCGGGGCAATACGATAATCACCTGGACATCGCCGAGAGCAGTGGGACAGCGCAAGTGAAGTTGCTGAAAGAAGCATATGACATTGACCACATTCGTTTCGGGGACATTGACTACGAGAAGCGTAGTGATGGTGTGCCGATCATGATGGAGCGGTTTGAGGTGACACTGGATCGATATGCTCCTGAAAACGACGGCCGTGTCTTTTTGGTTGCCAACGGGTTTAACCGGCAGGGCACCGTCCCCGATGTAAAGAATCGCCTGCTGCCCGTGTATATCAACCGGGGCTATACCGACGAAGATCAGCTTACCTATGTGCTGCCCGAAGGATACGACCTGATGACCGGACCGATGCAGGAAGAAATCGATAGCCCCTTTGGGTATTACCAGGCCTCGGTCAAGCAGGAGGCTGATCGGATACTGTACTACCGCAAATTCGTGCTCAATGAAGGTACATTTCCGCCGGAGCGTTATTCGGACTTCTGCGCATTCATCAACCGGGTGAACGTACTTGATGGTTATAAAGCCGTATTGGTCAAGCGATAAACTGCAAGTTAGTTGACCAATACGCCGATATAGAAATTGAACGTGTCGACATCAAGGTTTTCGCGTGTCAATCCCGGAATCGCAATAGGTGTGAGCCGCCGTGTGGGCTGAATGAACTGGTATTCGCCACCTTTGGCACGTATCCGCACCGGCATGCTGAAATCCGGCACATCGGCAATCCAGCGGCAAAATGCTTTTCCATCGGGCTGGAAGTAAAACTCCAGGGTAGGAATATTCGTATGGCGTACGTATTGGGCATAAACGCTGGACAAGTCCTTGCCAGACTGCTGACTGATGTAATCCACAATGTCTTCGTAGTCGACCGTCCCGTGGTAAAACTGCTTGTTGAGACCACGCAGGATCTGCCGCCATTTTTCGTCGTCGTCTACGATGGTGCGGATCATGTTGTGTAGCACGCCGCCCTTCTGATACATATCACCCGAACCTTCATTATTTACCTGGTAGGCACCAATGATGGGGGATAGGTTCTGAATGCCTCGACGATTGCCATGCACGTATTCCTGTCCGGCCTGCTTACCGAAGTGGTAGTCGATGTAGAGCGACTCCGAGTAGTTCGTAAAACTTTCATGTATCCACATGTCGGCGAGGTCATTGGAGGTGATGTTGTTACCAAACCATTCATGTCCCGACTCGTGTATGATGATGAAGTCCCACTTATCGCCCCAGCCCGTGCCGGAGCCATCCCGACCGAGGTAGCCGTTTTGGTATTTATTGCCGTAGGCCACCGCGCTTTGGTGTTCCATGCCCAAGTGAGCCGTTTCAATCAGTTTATACCCATCTTCGTAAAAGGGGTAAGGACCGAACCAATGCTCGAAGGCACGGAGCATGGGCTTGACATTGGCGTCAAAGTGCGGCTTGGCTTTCGCCTCGTTTTCACGCAGCACCCAATAGTCGAGGTCGAGTACGCCTTTTTCACCACTGAACGTATCGGCGAAATGTACATAGTCCCCGATGTTAACGGCCACATTGTAATTGTTGATGGGATTGCTCACGAACCAATCAAAGCGCGTATAGCCGTCGCCAAGATCCGTGCTACCCCTAAACCGTCCGTTGGATACGTTGGTCAGTCCGTTAGGCACACTGATGCTGATCAGCATGCTATCCACCTCATCCGATTGGTGGTCTTTGTTGGGCCACCACACGCTGGCCCCCAATCCCTGGCAGGCGGTGGCGATCCAGTGCTTGCCGTTGCTGTCTTTTTTAAAATCAAAGCCGCCGTCCCACGGCGCCCGCTTCGCCTGTATGGGATTGCCCGAATAGCGTACCGTGAAGGAATCGACCTGGCCCTGGCGGATGGGCTCAGGAAAATCGATAAATACGGCATGGTATTCCCGCTTAAACGGCAATTCCTGCCCGTGGTAAAGCACCTGATCCACACGCAGGTTATCGAATAAATCAACCTGCAAGCGAGAGAAGTCTTCCGTGGCGGTAAAGTGGAACAGGTTCGCGCCACTGATGTACCGCTTGTCGGGATCGACCTTGACATCAAGGTGATAGTAATTGATGTCATAACAGGTCCGCAAGGGCGTAAGCTGCCCCCGCAGCGAATCCGCGCGGCTGAACAATTTGTTTGCAGGCACAAACAGCTGGGCTTTACTTACTTGCAGTGCCAGTGCCAGTACGGCAATGAGTATAAGGAGCTTCTTCATATTTTCTGTTTACATTAGATATTTCAATTTCACCAACCACACATCCCTGCCTGTTTTACGCCTATTGCATACACGGCTTAGGAGACGGCAGCGAAGCGCCCCGGATCCAGACGTGGAGCAATAGACCAAAAACCCACCGCTAACCCTCACATCCCCTCCTAGTTTACGTCTATTGCAGACACGGCCTAGGAGGCGGCAGCGAAGCGCCCCGGATCCAGACGTGGAGCAATAGACCAAAACCCACCGCTAACCCTCACATCCCCTTCTAGTTTATGTCTATTGCAGACACGGCCTAGGAGGCGGCAGCGAAGCGCCCCGGATCCAGACGTGGAGCAATAGACCAAAAACCCACCGCTAATCACCGTCCCCCCGGCGGACAATGCTGCTTGAGGAAATGGGTATACAGCGTGGACAGGTGTTCCCCGGTTCCTTCCCCCTCGCTGATGCCGTGGCTCCGATTGGGGTAAGACATCAGCGAGAATTGCCGATTATGCTTAATCAGTTCATTGATCAGCAACTCGGCATTCTGATAGTGTACATTGTCATCAGCGGTGCCGTGGATATACAGCAGATTGCCTTGCAGGTGTCTGGCATGGGTCACGGGCGATCCCTGGATAAACGGCTCGCGGTCTTCCTGGGGGATACCCATGTACCGCTCCTGATAGATGTTGTCATACATCAGTTGATTGCCGACAGCGGCCACGGCGATGCCCGTTTTGTAAATTTCGGGATATTGGAAGAGCAGGTTGAGCGTAGAGGAGCCGCCGCCGCTCCAACCCCATACCGCCACGCGCGAGGAATCGACAAATGGCCACTGGAGGATCTCCTTAGCGGCCATGGCCTGATCACGGATGTTGAGGATGCCGATGTTTTTATAGATGGCTTTGCGCCATGTCCGGCCCTTAGGAGCGGGGGTGCCGCGGTTTTCCACCGACATGTAAATATACCCGTCAGCCGCCATATCGCCCTGATAAAGCCGGTTACTGCCGGCACCGTAGGTGTCCATCACGGTCTGTCCGGCGGGCTCACCATACACATAGAACACCACGGGGTACTTCTTGGTAGGGTCGAAGTTGGCGGGTTTCACCATCCAGCCATCCATATCCACGCCATCTGCCGTGGTGACCTTGAAAAACTCCGCCTTGGGGGTACCTGCCGGCACTTCATGGCGTTGCCCTTCTACAAGCGTCTTGTGGTTCGGCAGACTGACCACGTGGCCGCGGTGTAAGGCGGCTTGGTTACTGAACTGATGCAGGGCGATCTTGCCGTTGGGAGAGATGGTGTATTGATGCGTGCCCGCCAATCCCTCTGGAGTGATGCGCTCAGCCCTGCCGCCCGTCAACCTGACGCGGTAAAGGTATTGCTGCGTGGCGTTTTCCGGCGAAGCCGAAAAATAGACATATCCGCCAGATTCGTCGATCAAGGTGATATCGATGACATCATAGTCGCCCGCAGTGATCAGCTTTTCCTTGCCACGGCGGTCAACGCGATAGAGGTGACGCCAGCCGTCCTTTTCACTCACCCAAATGAATTCCTTCCCCTTATTGATCCATTCCCATCCCGAAGGATCGTCATGGTTCCACCGCGCTTTGATGTCAATCCATGCATCATCGGTTTCGCGGTAGATGCGTGTACACTGGCCGTCGGCTACGCTGGCGATATAAATGTTGCTTTCCTGCTGTTTGCGGTTAAGCTGCTGGATGATCAGTTCGTCACTGTTCGCGGCCCACTCCATCCGCGGCAGGTAGTGCTGCACGGGATCTCCTGGTATATCCATCTGGACGGTATCGCCGGTAGCGACTTCCACCACCGTGATAGACGCACCGCTAGGCGCCTCGCCCACCTTCGGGTACTCCACAGGGATGGTATACGAATAGGCCGAGTCGGTATTGTTGATCATCAAGAAATGGCGGATGGTGCGCGCATCGATGATCCAGAAGGCGATTTTCTTGCCGTCTGGCGACCAGCGAAAACCATCCCGGCAGCCAAATTCCTCCTCATACGCCCAATCAAACGTGCCGTGGATGATGCGGTCGGTGCCATCATCCGTCAACGGCGTGATTTTCCCGGTGCCGATGTCTTCCACATAAAGGTTATGGCCGCTCACATAAGCCGCCCGGTGTCCATCGGGCGATAGCTTAGCATACATGAGCGATGATTCGGGGAGGTCCGCACCCAACTGCTTGAGCGTCTTGCCCTGCCGGTCGTATACCCAATAATCGCCCCGGGTATCATACCGCCATACACGCTTCGTGTTGGTGTTGATGAGCACCTTATTCCCATCCTCCGAGAGGGAAAAGCGTCTGATGGCCAGAGGCTCCGCGCCCGCGACAGGCGTGAGGTCTGCTTTAGCTACCAAAACCGTGTGCTGCTCGGGATCGGTCACCTTTTCCTGGATGATTTCCCCCTGTACCGCCTTGATAATGGCCTGGCCGTCGGCCGACCATTGGGTGCGCTGCCCAAACTGCGCCTGAGCCACGCCGCATACCCACACCAGCAATACCGTGATGTAGGATCCACGCAAGTAATTCCGTCGTGTATGATTCATATTAAAACGCTTCATTTCTGATTTCCTCAATCTCCGCCGGCGTTTTGGCCAGCGGCTTTCCCAATAGCCGATGCCCCGTATCGGTGATGACGACATTATCCTCGATGCGGATACCGCTAAAGTCCTTAACGTGATCCACCATACGATAATTGATGAAAGGAGCGAGCTTGTTTTCCGCTTTCCATTGATCGATCAGCTCGGGGATGAAATACAAGCCCGGCTCCACCGTCAGCACATAGCCAGCTTCCAGTGCCTTACCCATACGCAGCGATTTCAGTCCGAATGTGGTGGTGTCCTTCGGCAACTCCTCCGTGTACCCCACATACTGCTCGCCAAGATCCTCCATGTCGTGCACATCGAGCCCCATCATGTGGCCCGTGCCGCATTGGAAGAACAAGGTGTGCGCACCGGCAGCAACCGCCTCATCCGCATTCCCCTGCATCAGTCCCACCTCCTTCAGTCCCGCTACCAAGGTGCGGCACGCCAAGAAGTGGATATCCAGATAGCGGATACCGGGTTTAAGCGCGTCGGTAGCGGTCCAAAGGGCATGGCGTACCACCTCGTAGACCTCCTTTTGCAGGGACGTAAACTGCCTGCCCGCCGGAAAGGTGCGTGTCAGGTCACCGGCATAGCCCATGGCCGTTTCGGCACCCGAGTCATTCAGTACCAATTGTCCTTCGGCCAGTACATTGCCGTGGTAGTGGTTATGCAATACCTCGCCGCGCACCGTCAGGATGGTAGGATAGGCGAGCGTGCCTCCGGCCTGCTGGGCGATATAGTCGACCTCCGCTGCCAGGCGTTGTTCGGTCATCCCCGGCCGCGCCAGCCGCATAGCCGCTAAATGCATATCCACGCTCGTGTTAACGGCCTTTTCGATTTCGATGATTTCGTCCGCAGACTTGATCGACCGCTGGGCGACGGTCGCCTTGATCAGTTCAACCGAAGCCGATTGCGTGAGTTGCTCCACGGGGATTTCCAACAGCCGCGATAGCCGGATGCTGTTATCGGGTCGGTAGGGTGGGAGGAAGTGGATCATCCGCTGATGCTGCCGTGCCTCCCGGATGATCCGTGCAAGCTCCTTGGACGGCAGGGTATGGACTACACCCGTCTTGTTAGCTTTTTCCCGCAAGGTCTCCAACCTGCCCATCCAGATGATCTCATCCATGCTCAGCTCGTCGCCGAAAATATTCGTACGATTTTCATCGATATCGATGATAGCAGCCAGATGAGGCGACTGGATACCGAAATAATAAAGGAATGTGCTATCCTGCCGAAAAGGATAAGTATTGTCCCGAAAATTGATCGGGCTTTCGCCATTACCCAGCAGCAGGACGATTCCGGATGAAACCCTCTTTGCCAGTATCTCCCGGCGGGATATGTAGGTGTGCTGACTAAACATGATTGCCAAAACTACTAAAATATGGCGGATAAAAGTAAGCACTATCACGCAATACGGTTAACCGTTTTTTGGTTAATTGTTTGCGGAAATTGCCGGCGATCTTGCAAAGACCGCTCGAGCTGGTTTCGGCTGAGGGGCAGGTGGCTGATCAAGCTAACGTGAGCGGCTCCGCTATCGCCTTGCGCTCGCCGATCTGTTGCCGCCACATGGCGTAATACAGTCCTTTCGCGTCGAGCAATGCGGCGTGGCTGCCTGTTTCAGCGATTTTCCCTTTTTCCAGTACAAAGATGCGGTCGGCATGCATGATGGTCGACAGGCGGTGGGCGATCATGATCGTGATGTGCTGGCGCTCGGCCGTGATATGACGGATCGTGTTGGAGATCTCCTCTTCCGTGATCGAATCCAAGGCAGAGGTGGCCTCATCAAAGATCATCAGGTGCGGCTGCCGCAACAGCGCCCGGGCGATGGACAGCCGCTGCCTTTCGCCGCCCGACAGTTTCAGTCCACCTTCACCGATCACCGTATCCAACCCTTTGTCCGCCCGTGCCAGGATGTTTTGTCCAGCCGCTTTATGCATCACATCCATGATCTGCTCATCCGTAGCCCCCGGGTTTACAAAGAGGAGGTTTTCTCTGATCGTGCCTGAAAACAGTTGTGTATCTTGCGTCACAAAGCCAATCTGGTGGCGAAGTTCCTCAAAATCGATGCGGTCGCCCCGGAAGTCGTTATAAAAAATATGGCCTTCACTGGGGTGATACAGGCCTACCAACAGTTTCACCAGCGTTGTCTTGCCTGCGCCGGAGGGACCCACAAAAGCAACGGTTTCCCCCCGTTTTACCTCGAAAGATATCCCTTCCAGCGCCGGTCTAGTGGCCGATTGGTGCTGAAAGCGCACGTCGTCAAACCGCAGGCTGATGATGGCGTTGATCTTTTCCGGATTGGCCGGCTGAAACTCCGGCTTCCGGGCGAACAGCTCCTGTAAGTTATTTAATGAGGCTTCTGCCTCGCGGTATGACATGATGATGTTGCCCAGCTCCTGTAGCGGACCGAAAATGAAAAATGAATAGAACTGCATCATCATCATTTGCCCTACCGTGATCTTGTCCCCGAACACAAAGAACAGCAGGGCAAACATGATACACTGCTGCAGGAAGTTGACGAATGTGCCTTGTACAAAGCTTACGGCCCGTATGCTTTTCACCTTTCGCAGTTCCAGCTGCAGGATTTTCATGGTGGTGGTATTCAGTCGGCCTATTTCCTGCTGGGTAAGCCCCAGGCTCTTCACCAGTTCGATATTGCGCAGCGATTCGGTGGTTGAGCCGGCCAATGCATTTGTTTCTTGGAGGATATTTTTCTGGATAAATTTGATTTTCCTGCTCAGGTAGCTGGTTAGAAACGCCAGCGTTACCGCGCCGACCAGGTAGATCAGCGGCAGCGAAGGGCTTAACTGGAACGATACAATCACCACGAAGACGATGCCCACCAGCGTGGCAAACAACACATTGACAAAGTTGGTGATAAACTTTTCACAGTCTGCCCGCGCTTTCTGCAATACGGACAGCGTTTCGCCGCTGCGCTGGTCCTCAAAATCCTGGAAGGGAAGCCGCAGCGCATGCTGCAGGCCATCGGTATACAGCCGGGCGCCGAATTTTTGGATCACGACATTAACGACATAATCTTGGAAGGCCTTGGCTATGCGCGACACCATGGCCACGCCAATGATCAGCAGCAGGCCAATGGTGATACCTTTATAGAAAGCCGCATCTGCACCCTGTGCACGGAACTCCGCCGCCTTATTGGCATACGGGTCGATGATCAGGTTGCCCAGAATATAAGGATTCAGCAGGGAAAAGACTTGGTTAACGGCCGCTAGCAACAGCGCCAAGAAAATCAGGCCCTTATGTCTGCTCAGGTAAGATAATAGTAGTTTCATTCAAAAAACAAGGGGCAATTTTGCCGCCATTTTTCCGACATGTCAGCAGAAACGGCAACTTTTGCCCAATACAACCTGATTTTTTACGACAGGCAGACAGAAAACGGCAGTTTTGTCATTCCCGCGAACAGCCTGATCGGTTATCGCGGATGCTTTCTAAACCGCCGCTTAATCCAATGCCCTTTCCAAAGCCAGAAACCCGAGAGCACAATGATCGGCAAAAAAATAAATTTAGTAACCAAGGCTGGGTATGCTAAAGAAGCAACCGGCCCGTATATATAACCCAGTACCGGTATGCTTAACAGGATGTGCACCCAACGAATGATTTTTCGTTCTGTCGCTCCTTTCATGCGTTCTTATCAAGAATGTCCAACGTTATTTATTAATCAGGGTTGAATCTGGATGCTGAAATTGGCATGCATGATTAGCCTGATGATCTCCGCTATGGAACCTTCCTCCCGAACGGATAAAGAAAATACCCGTGAGAATGGGTATCACGATCATCAGGATCGTTGCTACTTTGGTAATCTTGGTAAGTGTTCTACTCTTTGCGAACGAACCAAAAACATAGCCTACAATAAACACCATACTGGCAACCAATAATAGGCGTGTCAAAATGAAAATTCCGAAAAACATGATCTTAACTATTAAATGTCAATCGTTACTATAGGTCAACGAAAGATGTCCTTTCTTTCCTTTACCGACCAGCAACAATACAAAACTATAGGTGAAATACCTTCGCAATCGAGCGAATAGACCAGCAGGTCAAATGTTGCGACAAGTTGCTGAATTCTGGCTACCCCGATCCCGACGTCTATACATATCACGCTTTTGTCGCAACATGTTCCCGCGTTGTATATTCAATGCCGGTCTGCATCCCCGGTTATTCCAAATAAAATTATCTTTACGTAAATTATTTTGACTCAAGCATGCGTGTCTTGTTTAAGCATAAGCACATCAATACCATCCTTCACATTCTCATTTGGAGTCTGCTTCTACTGTTTCCCTATTTTGTTTCCTCGGCAGATACCGGGTATCAGATAGGTTACCTTCCCGGACTATTTTTGACGATAACCGGGATTATCCATGTCGTTATTTTTTACGGCAATGCATTTTATCTCTACCCAAAGTTGTTTACCAGGCGGTTTTGGTGGCTTTACATCGTAGCGGGCGCACTGCTGGTCATGTTTTCGGTCCGGTTGAAGTTCTGGATCTTGATCACCTGGTTTCCAGATACGCTTAGTAATCAAGCGTCCTATAAGTTCGTTTTTATACCCTCGGTCATCATCTTTGTGATCAGCGTGGTATACCGTATGGTAATCGATAAGATACGTTCAGAACGGGAACAGCAGCAGCGGAACGCCGCACAACTATCCACTGAACTCAAATTTCTTCGATCGCAGATCAGTCCCCATTTCTTGTTCAATGTGCTAACCAACCTGGTTTCCCTTGCCAGAAAGAAATCCGATAGGCTAGAGGCATCGCTGTTGATGCTTTCCGACCTGATGCGTTATATGCTTTATGATACGCAAGGGAAAATAGCACTCCATAAGGAGGTGGAATACCTCAATAGCTACATCGCCCTGCAACGACTGCGATTCGGCAACGAAGTACAGGTGGACTGGAACGTTGACTGCGATGTGGAGGCCAGCCAACATGCAATTGAACCCATGCTGTTGATCCCTTTTGTAGAAAATGCCTTCAAGCACGGGGCGGGTTATGCAGATCAGCCCCACATTGACATCAAACTACTGGTGCGCGGTGGAATATTGACCTTCCAGATATGGAATAAATTCGACAATGAAGGCGCGAGCAAGGATAAGCACTCAGGCATTGGACTGGACAATGTCAAGTCACGGCTAAACCTGCTGTATGAGGACAAACACAACCTCTCCATTACCGACCACAATAACCGCTTCCATGTTACCCTAATTTTGAATCTGTTATGATGAATTGTATGATTGTTGATGATGAATTGCTGGTGCGTGAATTGCTGGAGGACAACATCCGTCAGGTACCTTTTCTAACGCTGATCGCATCCTGCAAAAGCGCTTTCCAGGCCATGGAAACGCTACAGACCGGGAAGGTGGACCTGATGTTCTTGGATGTTCAGATGCCCCGGTTGAATGGGCTCCAGTTCTTACAGTCATTGAGCGCTCCTCCCATGGTGGTGCTGATCACGGCCTACGAGCAATATGCTTTGGAAGGTTTCAATTTTCAGGTAGTCGATTACCTTTTGAAACCGTTTGGTTTCGAACGCTTTCTGAAAGCATGCAACAGAGCGGATGAACTGTTCAGATTGAAAAACATGCATGCTTCCGATATTGGCACCCCCCTCGAATTCTTTGTCAACGTAGAATACACCCGGGTAAAAATCGTCATGGCAGATATCGATTATATCGAGGGGCTGAAGGACTACATCAAGATACACCTGCACTCGTCTCCGAAACCCGTGCTTACCCGGATGACCATGAAAGCGATGGAAGGCAAGCTTCCCCCGGGTGCCTTTATTCGCACACATAAATCCTTTCTGGTATCCGTATCCAAAATAACGACCATAAAAAGGGACTTCGTCTGCATCGGTGAAATCGAAATACCATGGAGCGATACTTACAAAGAAAATATCGATTCGCTATTTTACCGTAAGTGATTTGAATTCCCTGGTCAAATCTTCAAGCGAGCGCTCCACACCCATCCGCTCCAAAGAGGACGCCCCGACAAACCCATGTGCATCGGTACGGTCGAGCACCACGCGCACATCCGCAGGGCTCATGATCGGTCCGCCGTGCGCAAGGAAGAATATATTCGGGTTGACTTCCCTTCCAGCCTCGATGATTTCCTGTGTGCGCTCGACCGCCTCGTCCATGCTGCAGGTCGCACCCGTTACCCCGATCGATCCGCCGATGGTGGTCCCCACATGGGAGATGATCGCATCAGCCCCGGCATGGGCCATCTGGCGGGCCTCCTCAGCCGTGGCAACGTATACGATCGAGAAAAGATCCATTTTCGTGGCCAACGCCACCATCTCTACCTCCTTCTCGAAGCCCATGCCCGTCTCCTCCAGCACCTGACGGAAGTGGCCGTCAATGATGCTGTGCGTCGGGAAATTGTTCACACCCGAGAACCCCATGTCTTTTACCTTCAGTAAATGGTGCCACATCCGACGCCGCGGATCCGAACCGTGCACGCCGCAGATCACCGGTATCTCGTCGACCACGGGCAGCACTTCAAACTCCCCGATGTCCAGTGCCTCGGCATTCGCATCCCCGTAGGCCATCAGGCCTGCCGTCGATCCGTGGCCCGCCATGCGGAACCGGCCGGAATTGTAGATGATGATCATATCCGCCCCGCCCCGTTCGATGAACTTGGCGCTGATTCCCGTTCCTGCACCGGCGACGATGATTGCCTTGCCCACGTCCAATGTCTTTTTGAGCCGGTCCCTTACTTCCTGTTTCGTGTAGGGGTTACCTTTCCCCGTCCATTTATTGGCCATAATAATGCTTTCTTGATATCCTTTTTCGTAAATCCATTATGTTATTTTTTTCCCTTTTCGTGCTCCACCGAGTAGGCGCAGAATGGTCTCAACCACCATTGAAGCGAATTCCTCATCGTTGATGTGTAGCGGCGTCTCCATCACCTCCACACCGCCGTCCAGATGCCCGCGTATCGAATCGAACAACACCCGGTCGACCAACGGACGGTAAAACAGGCCTCCATCCGCATCCAGTTGCGAAAGGCCCTTCGAAGGGAGCAACACCACCGCCGTTCCTTTTGGCGAGGCACTCACTTTCTTCGCAAGCTGCTCCCCGAGTACCCGGTTCTCCTCCTCGTCGGTACGCATCAGCGTGACATCGGGAGCCCAGCTGTACAGGTACCTATCGTCGTAATGTGCCGGCACACTACCCAACGTCCCAAAGTTAACCATATCCAGACAACCCGGAACCACCACCTGCGGGATGCCCGTCCGGGCAGCAGCGATAAGCCTGTCCGGTCCCGCGCTGCATATCCCTCCGCACAGTTCATCTGCCAGCTCCGTGGTGGTGATATCCAATACGCCATCGAAATACCCGCCATCGATCAATGACTCCATCGTGCGCCCTCCAGCGCCATTGGCGTGAAACGAAAAGACCTCATATCCCATGCCGCGCAGCAGGGTCGTACACGCATTCACGCAGGCCGTCGTATTGCCGAACATGCTGATGGCGATGCGCCCCTTGAGCTCCGGTCCGGAAGCCTCGCTGTCATCTGATCGGCCCCGAACCATCCCACAGATGGCAGATGCCGCATGTCCGATGGTGACACGGCTGATGCTGTTCAGCCCCGCAATATCGACCACCGCGGGTACCAGCACAACGTCCGCGCTACCCACCTGTTGTGATAAATCCTTCGTGGCTATCGTGCTTAGGCATACCTTGGGGACACCGAAGGGAACCGCCTGCATAGCCGTCAGCGCGATATGCGTGCCACCGCCGCCGCCCATTCCCACGGCACCCACCACCGCACCGGCGTCAACAAGGCGCTTCAATATCGCGGCCGCCCCGCGGCCGATCGCCTCCACGGCCACACCGCGATCATCACCCGCCCTCAATTCGCCCAACGTGCAACCCGCAGCGGCGGCCACTTCCTCCGCCTCGATGTCTACGGGGAAAAGCGGCGTAGTCCCCCTGATTCCCACATTGATGCTGAAAACGGTCTGTCCCTGTTGGATGATACGATCCCGCAGAAAGGCAAAATCCTCCCCTTTGGTGTCAAAGCAGCCCAGCATCACGATGGCGCCCGCGCCTTTCCTGTTCCCGTCCATCGCTACCTGACTACGAAATCGAATACAACCACCCGTTCAAGGCAGGGGACCACCACATTCTTCGCCCGTCCATGGATGGGGTGGGGGAGGTAGGAATCGCGTGAGGATTCGTTGTCGAATGTCATCAGGAAACCATGCGTGAAACCATCGTTCATGCCCTCCGGGCTGCTATAGGGTCCATATTCCATATCCAGTAGGCCGGGAATCTCTCCGACCATAGCCTTCATCGTACGGAAACATTCCGCAATCTGGGCCTCACCTATATTTTTCTTAAACTGGAAAACTCCGAAATGTCTGACCATAATTTATTGATTCTTTATTCTTAAACCCGTTGCGCGGCTAAACAGTCGGTCATTGAATAACGAACAACACAACCGGTATAGTTTTATAATCGTTGGAGCAAAAATACAGGAGAAAGCCATAAAAAAGCCACGATATAGTGTCTCTTTATAGTCAAATTATATCCTTATGTGCTGTCCGCTGTTAAATACAGATATTACAAAAAGATGAGCGCAATCGCAACATTCAAGTATTATTTCTAAATTAGAACAAAGTATAAAGATATGCCGCTTTTCATGGATTTGCATCAAGCTTCTGATTATGAAGTGAAACCGACGGTGGATGAAATTAAGCGTAATCATATTGCGGACTTAGCCGTGCAACGTAAATATGATGTCAAGTTTCTGCAATATTGGATCAACGAAGAAGCCGGGTTGGTTTTTTGTTTAATGGAGGCGCCAGATAAGGAATCCTGCGCTGCGGTACATCGAGAGGCACACGGTAATATGCCCTGTAATGTGATCGAGCTGCAGGGAGGCGATTACATGACCTTCATGGGAGATGAAACTAAAGCGAATAAATTTGATATTGTCGAGATGGCGGATGGCACACTGGACGCAGGATACCGAATTATTCTTGTTGCTGATTTTATTTCCATTACAGGGCATTCCATTTTGCAGGAAAATGTTCGTCACGTCATCAGGCAATCCCATGGCCGTTTGGTCAATAGGCCAGGCAGCCGCAAAACGATCGTATTTACCACTGGCGGATCGGCAATTGAATGTGCGTCAGGTATTATACAATGCGTTCAAAAACTGACTGATCAAACAACCGACGTTCGCATCGGCATCAGTGCCGGAGCGCCCGTTACGGCACAGCATGATCTTTTTGCCGATGCGATTCAACTGGCAAACCGGCTTTGCGATATTGCGCAGAACAACCAGGTTCTTATTTCCGCGCTAGTGAAAGAACTGACAGAAGAGATCAGCTTGCAAAACTTCGGACAGAAAAATGCATCGAAGGTCCTTAACCGGGAAGACGAGCAATTTTTAAACCTTCTCCTCGAAACGTCAGCCGCTTTACTATCTAGGGGAGCCTTGACGGTCGACGGTTTAGCTAATGCTATGGGTATGAGCAGATCGCGACTATACCGAATGATAACAGCTCTCACCGGTTGTTCTCCAAACGGCGTTATACAGGAGCTACGCATGCAAAAGGCGCTAAGGTTGATCAGGGATAATTATGGAAATGTTGCCCAAATCGCATTCGAAGCGGGGTTTAGTAACCCTTCCTATTTTGCAAAAAGTTTTCAAAAGCGTTTCGGCATGCTTCCATTCCAGGCTGCAAAGCTCAGTTCTTCCATATCATGATTATGTTGATTCAAAAGTGCTATTATTTGAACCAAAACTGGTAGACCGCACACAGCTGTTCTGCTAATTTTGATTTCAAATAAAACAAACATGGAAACAACAAAATCACTTGAGTTTGACGCTGCCAAATACAAACGAACCACATTTGAACAGTGGCAGGCAGCAGCAGAAGCCTGGTATCGCTGGAGTCCGCTGCTCCATCAGTGGCTTGGTAAAGCAACCGAAAAAATGCTGGAGATGGCCGATATCGCTGCCGATGATCGCGTGCTGGATGTGGCGGCAGGCGCCGGAGAGCAATCTGTAGCGGCAGCCAGAAGGGTCGGCCCCTCAGGGTATGTGCTGGCGACCGATATATCCCCCGATATACTGGCATTTGCGCAAAAACTAGCGAAAACATCCGGATTGAACAATATAGAGACACGGGTAATGGATGGGGAAGATTTGACCATTCAGGATGAGACGTTTGATGCCGTGATCTCCAGGGTCGGCCTTATCTATTTCCCCGATCAGCAGAAAGCATTGCGGGAAATGTTACGCGTGCTCAAACCCGGTGGCAAGGCAGCGGCTATTGTTTACTCGACACCTGACAAAAATGAATTTTTTTCCGTACCCGTTTCAATCATCCGCAACCGGGCAAAGCTTCCGCCGCCGGTAGCCGGCCAGCCGGGGCCATTCAGCCTCGGAGCCAGCGGTGTGATTGAAAAGGCTTTCGGCCAAGCCGGGTTCCGCAATGTGACTTCCGTGCTGGTTGATTCACCTGTATTGCTACCGACAGCAAAAACTTGCGTACAATTTGAGAAAGAGTCATTCGGCGCGCTACACCAAATGATGAGCGGTTTGACTGACTCGGAAAAACAAGCCGTGTGGAATGAAATTGAACAGGCGCTGGAAAAATTTGAAACGGCGACTGGTTTTATTGGTCCCTGCGAAATGATCGTAGCTGTCGGTGAAAAGAACTGACTTGGGTTCAACATCCATCTTTAACTTAATCCCTTGATTTGCCAACCTTCTCGGTATGTGCGTCGCAGGTATTTGTCTGCATCAGGATAATTGGGGAATTTCATGCCCGTCGCATCCCACTCCAATACCTGCCCCGGTACCCGTATGGCCACGGTCCCCAACAGGATTGCCTCCGTCATGGGTCCCGTTTGGGCAAAATGCGATTCCGTTTTTGGTCCGCCCAAGCAAGCATCTACAAAATGATGGTAATGATTGCGTTCTTCCAGCGATGGGTACTGATAATCCTTGAATTTGCTTTCGGGGAGCAATACCGGCGTTCCTCCATGCGGGATGAGCAGTGCGCCTTCCGTACCGATCAGCATTGCTGCTTCCTCCGGATATTTTTCGGAGTCATACAAGGCGCGCACCGCTTCAGGCGGGTAGAATTCGCCATCGAACCATTCCACCGGTAATGTCCCTTCCGTTCGCGCATTGCCGGGGAATACCCAAGTGATGTGGTTACCCTGCGGCCAGGTATCACCCCGTCGTTCAGGCGAGTCTTCCCAGGATTTCTGTACTTCCGCGACTACGGATATAGGCGATTTCATGTCGAGTCCCTTCCAAACGGCATCAAAGATATGACAGCCGATATCTCCCGACCATCCCGTGCCAAAATCCTGCCAAGTGCGCCATATCCCGGGATGATAGATGGTTGTTGCGAAAGGCCGCATGGGAGCCGTGCCGATCCAGTGATCCCAATGTAAACCGGAGGGTACCTCCTGACCCTGTGCAGGTCGCGGTCCGGTGAGCCGGTATCCCGCAATCCCCGAACGGTTTGAACAGAGGTAAGCATGTTTCACTTTCCCGATGATGCCTTCCTTGATCCATTGAACCGCCGTTCGGTCACCAATTGAAGCGGCGATCTGTGTGCCCAATTGGGTGATTACCCCCGCTTTTACCGATGCCTGTGTCAAGGCCCGTACTTCGGCAACATCATGGCACATGGGTTTCTGGCAGTACACATGTTTGCCTGCCTGAATGGCACTCATCGCAATGACGAAGTGGTTATGGTCAGGTACCGTGACATTGACCGAGTCGATATTGTCTTTCTCCTTTTTGAGAAGCTCGCGCCAATCCGTATAAAGGCGTGCGCCCGGAATGATCTCCGCGGCTTTTTTTAAGTTATTTTCATCCACATCACACAAGGCTACGATCGCTACATTCGGATGAGATTTGAAGTTTTGAAGGTCATAAGCGCCCATGCCGCCGACGCCGATGCAGGCATGCCGGAGTTTTCCATTTGGTGATGCAGCAAATGCTTTAGCCGAGGCATCTAACATAAACGGCACACCGATGGCCGCGGTCGCGGCCGTAAGCAGAAATTCTCTGCGTGATGTCGAATGCTTTTTGTTCATCGTTAACGTTGTTTTTTATAAAATTAGGATAAATTTATAAAAATCAGCATTCGACTGGAGAAAAATGGAAGTTTATATCCGTGATGAGCTGCCATGCTGCCAATCTCATGTGTACAGCACCTGGCAGTTGCCACAAAAGAAACTCCGCCTGTTAGTTTTGCCCGTATGGGCTCTGATAAAAGGGATGTGGCATCGGGGGCATGTTTTTTTGGTGTGCGCCAACCAATGCTTCTTCAAGGTAAATTCCTTCTTCCAATGGAGAAACTCGAAGGCATATTGCCGAACCTCCCGCACCATTTCATTTAACTTAGCTTCCGGTAAGGCTCCCAAAGTAGACAGGGGATGCACCCGGATACGGAATAGCACTTCGTTCTTGATGATATTACCACTTCCGGCAAAGATATCTTGGTCCAGCAAGGCATCACAGCAAAGCACTTGAGGCAATCCTTTTAGCTTTTTTAAGGCCATCGCAGCGTTCCATTCCTTCGCCATTACATCAGTCGACCAGTCATAGATTTCATCCACGGGTTTTTCGATGAGCTTTATAGAACATGCATAAAAGTTCAGTTCATCGTTTGCAAACTGTAAGCTTAATCTGACTGGAGACGGTTTTCGTTCATTGATGCGGTAACTTCCGAACAAAAGGAAATGGATCCGAAGGGTAAAGGTTGAGAAACAGATCAAAAAATGCTTGCCCCACGAACGGAAGCCAAGCACGGTCTGCCCCGGCAATAACTGTTGGTCAATTTTACTATTGCCTTCTACGGAACGGATCTTTTCTCCTTCCAGATGCAAGGACGCTACAGCTTCTCTCAAGATCACGATTGACGGTCCTTCGGGCATAGTCTTCCCCTTATATTTTGCGTTGCCGGTTGCTTAAGGCATGATCAACTTCGTTCGTTATGAAGTTTTTTGTCAAACCACAAACCTCCTCGAAATTGGTTTCCAGCGCCATGTGCCCCCCATTAAGGATATGGAGTTGCGCGTGTGGTAGGTCCCGCTGATAGCAATACGCTTCTTCAACGCTAAAAAAAGCATCGTATTTACCCCAGATGATCAATGCGGGGGGCTGATGTTTTCTAAAATAGCGTTGGAATTTTTCGAACATCGGTATATTGTTTTGATAATCACAATTCAGATCAAATTGCATGTCAATATTGCCTGGCCTGCTCAATAGTGCCCAGTCCAACGTCCAGAGGTCGGGGCTGAGCCGAATCAATAAGCGATCCGGCAATCCCGCAGTATATTGCATCTTGACACCCTCCTTACTTAAAAAGGACATCACCTTCCGTTTTTTTTCTTCGGTTGGATTTGCCCAGAAATCTTTCGTCTCGTTCCATTGCGGGCCTAAACCCGCTTCGTAGGCATTGCCATTCTGAACAATCATGCCGAGGATCCAATCAGGATTGCTTATGCACAGCCGAAGCCCGATTGGACACCCGTAATCATGGAGGTAGATGAAGAATTCGTGCAGTTCAATGTTTTTGACAAATTGCTCCATACAGGCCGCAATACTCCGGAAAGTGTATTCGAATGCATTCATTTCCGGAAAGTCGCTAAAGCCGAACCCCGGATAATCCGGAGCAATGAGATGGAATTTGCCTGACAATGCGATCATCAGGTTTTTAAACATCACCGATGAACTCGGGAAACCGTGCAGCAGCAGTACAGTGGGATTTTTTTTATTACCAGCCTCCCGGTAATAAATCTCAATTCCGTTTACGGCTACGCGTTTGTTCAAAATCGGGTTGCTCATCCATAAAAAGGCTTCAAAATTTATGCCCTTTTGGCTTAGCCGCGGTGGCTCCACTAGCTAAGGCAACCGCTGTTCTTTACAGATTAAACCAGTAGTTGATTTTCATCATAAATGTATCGGTAGCATGCAGCCCAAACATCCTGTCTAGATTAGTCCCCCAGCCCGGATAATAAATGTCGTCCTGATTGGACTGGCTATGTTCCCATACGAGGTAGAGTGTAGAACCCGGCAGGTATTCCCATCGGGCAACCAAATTAGAACGCAGTTCGTTAAAACTAAAATTCGGATCTTTGAATGATCGTTCGCTGCTGCCGCTGCCAATGACATAGTAGCCATCCTCATAGCCCATTTCATTGCTGGCAAACTCGCTAAAGCGATCCGCATAGGTATGCGAACGGGTATCTGCCGCCAGTTTAAACTTGTCATATTTTGCGACGGAAGTAAACGGCGATCCATAATACTGAATAGAAATATCGGGGGTAACATTTACCTGCATATTCAACGTCACGCCGTAAGTTTCCTGCTTCATTCGCCCCATGATGTATTCCGCTTTACCTTCGGCACCGTCAGCTGGCACGATGGTGCTTACGTATTGCAGGTTATCCTTATTCCAGGCATAGTCCAACTGTCCGGTCAAGCGGATATGATTCCCTAAGCGGAAAATCATGCTAGGATGTATCTGATTATATCCTGTTTCCTCATCCAAATAATGCCTGCCGTCGTACATCAATTTCAACACCACCCGTTTAGCTCGATCCGAGTTTAACACTACATTGGTCTCAAAATTTGAATGATACCGCATGTCCGGTCCCCCTCTTAATCGGCGGCTATCCACCGTATTCCAGCTGAATGATTCCTTCACATCCATTTCCACACGGTGTTTAATACTTAAGCTACGCCAGCGGATGGCCACACTATTATTCATCGCCTCCCCGCCATAATTCCAGACATTTTTCTGGGTCAGGTTAATCCCTGCAAACCGGAAAGGGCCCCAGGGATCCGTTTTTCGGAACGCTATTTCCAACTCATTCAGCTTATAGTCCGACTGTTTCATATACCCCACGTCATTCAGGTCAAACCCCGGCGACGCCCAGCTGAACGTCTGCGAGAAGTTCCACTGCGCATTTCCCTTCTTCCCGACCTTTACGTAGCCGCCTGTGCCTTGCAAAGCACGTTTGTCCGGACTGAGATTTAGGTAATCAGCGCCTGATTCCCGATGGAAATAATGGGTGGCATCCATTTTTGTTTTCAGCAGCGCGTCAGGGGAACCGTGCAAGGTGCTAACCATTCCTTTCGCGTCTACATAATACAGGCGGTTTGCAAAATAATGGGTCACATCCATTCCCGCGGTGAATGCATTTTCAACCAGCGCATCCTGCAGATGCGCTTTGGTTAAGTTCCGGTTTACAGCGGTAACCATACCCCCCAATAGCGTATTACCTTCCCAGTTTTTCTGCACCCGCGCCACCGTATAATTCGTAAGGGGTTCCGTTACCTCGCTGTCGTATATCCCGTTCCGCATCACCCTTGAAGAAGTCTGTGCGGTGACACTCTCCAGCACCCCGATGGTCATCCCTTTTCTATTTGTTCCCGTCAATTTCAGGGCACCGATGATGGGAATAAAACGGGGCGTGCTCGCATAGTTTTCGATATTGTCTATGCCCTGAGGTTGATAAGAGGGCATGGCACCGATCCTGCGCGAATAGAACATCATGCCGTCGCTATTATTTTCAAACTCTAGAATATGCTTCCCCTCCAGGAAAAACGGCCGTTTTTCATCATAGAAAACTTCATAGGCAGACAAGTTCATCACGGATGGATCAAGCTCTACCTGGCCGTAGTCAGGATTGACGGTTACATCCAGCGTAAAATCCTTCAATGCAAATTTAGCATCCAGGCCCGCGTTTCCTTGCCATTTGCTCCCTTTCTGGAATGGGCTGTTGGGTATTTTAGGCTCATTGATATGCTTACCCATCATGTAAGGCAGGAACTCAATTCCCTTGGGCTTTGGCAAATCGGTCATGCCGTGCATTTCTCCGAAAGAAAAAACATGCCCATTATTCTTTATCGGGATCAAACTCCAATTCTGCACTTCGTTATTTCTACGAATGATGCGTCTCACGTGCAATCCCCAGATCCCATCCGTATTTTTTTGATTATACCTCAGCTGGCTAAACGGGATACGGAGCTCTGCTGTCCAAGACGAATCCGCTAGGTTAATATGCGTCCGTCCTTCCCATACCGCATTCCAGCTTAGGTTCACCGAAAGCTGATCCGTAACCGTCAGTTCGGTCTTGTTTCCCCCCAGGTTTATATTAAATTCCGGGGCCACACGGTAATCGTGATACGTGTCAAATGCAATGCTGATCAGGTCGCCGTTGCTATTGTCATCCCTGTTCCCGACAAACGCGTTCATGGTCTCGGGGTGTTCATCTTTACAATAAACGCCTATGTAGAGCTGCTCATCGTCATAGAATATCTTCATACGCGTCCACGACGGCGTGTGCACACGTTCGAAGGGAATAACCTGAGAAAACTTTTCAGACCATTCCCCTTTATGTTGCCACATGTCTTCGTCCAGTTTGCCATCTACTGCGGGCCGTTCATCATTAAGTTTGGTAATATGATATACCCGCTTATAAGCATCTTCAAACGTGACGACTTCTTTCCTTTCATCTTGCGCTTGGCATATCGCTTGGATAATAAAAAAGAAAAACACGAAACAATAATAGTTCATAAACGATACCGATGTCTTTTACAGGCCTTGCATGATTACGGCCAAAAGTATTAAATATTAAATAAGAAGTACATTTATATCAGTGGATACGATGTAACCTTATCTTTACCTTGTCTTCACGCTCCACCTATCCGCTGTTCCGAGCTTGAGACCTATGGTTGAAAATGCGGCATAATATCTGTTTCTTTGTGACACACCAATATAAATAATTGCCTTATGATGCTCCTCACCCTCTTATCCCTTTGGATGGTTATAGCTGACCATAAAATCGATACCCCGCTCGTCAGCAAAGGACTGATCGTCGACCTGAATGCAGACAGCGGTGTCGTTACCGGTCCGGATAATCGCGTCAATAAATGGGTAAACCAGGCGTCATTTCCGGTAAAGATGTTTGAGAAAAGAGATGAAGGGCGTCAGGTGAAAGGGTCCGGGAGACCGCTTTTAAAATCGGATATTCACCAATTGAACGGACATCATGCCATCGTTTTTAACAAGCAGGAATTAGTAGCGGCAGAAGAGGACGCATTTGACCACCTGGTCACAGGCAGCGGATATACCTGGTTTTGTGTCATCAAAGCAGGAAAACAGTCCGGTGAGCTACCGGATGTAAATTCATTTTTCGGCAACTTGCGAAACGGCGGGAATTACGAGGGATTCTGGGCAGGTTTGGCTGACAACAACCGGGTGTGGATGGGCAGTAGGAGCGGGGAGACGTTCGGTCGCTGGGATGTCAACAATCCTCAAGTGCTAAGCAAAGAGAAGCTCAATCAGGAGGATTACTACCTGCTGATCGGGCGCATGGAAGCGGGGACCGGCGTAGTCACGCTCTCCTTGTACATCGATGATCCGGAGACCCCGGCAGCCACCCATCCGTTCCCTGTCGATACCGCCGCCGATGCGTCGAAGTTAGCCATCGGCCAGGAGAGGGACGCCATTGAACACCCCGGTGTAGAATCATTCGTAGGCGAAATTGCAAGGTTTCTATTATACGAGCGGCCGCTCACCCAACGCGAATTGAACGTAATGGCCGCCGCATTGAAAAGCCACTATGCCCTGAGCTATTAGCAACATATCGTCCACGACCTTAAAATCTCCAAAGCCCAAAAAATCTCCGTATTTTTGCTGAAAATCAGGTACAGGAAAATAGCATGCCAGTAAAAATACCAGACAATCTCCCAGCGATAGAACAACTCAAAAAAGAGAATATTTTTGTGATGGATAACTTGCGGGCGAATACACAGGATATCCGCCCAATGCGTGTCATCATACTCAACCTCATGCCGCTGAAAATATCGACAGAGACCGATTTCATCAGATTGCTGTCCAATAACCCGTTACAGGTTGAAGTTGAATTTCTTCGTTTAGATACCCACACCCCAAAAAACACACCGGAGGAACATCTGGAAATGTTTTACAAAGGTTTTAATGAGGTTACAGAAAACTATTACGATGGAATGGTCATCACCGGTGCCCCCGTGGAGATGCTGGAGTTCGAAGACGTTTCGTACTGGGATGAAATCACAACGATTTTCGATTGGGCGAGGAAGCATGTTACCTCCACCCTGTATATCTGCTGGGCCTCCCAGGCAGCATTGTACCATTTTTATGATGTCGGTAAAATTCCATTGGATAAAAAGACTTTCGGTGTTTTTAAGCACACCGCACTCGATAAAAGGCATCCATTATTCCGGGGTTTCGATGATGAGTTCTTCATTCCGCATAGTCGGCATACCACCATTTCGGAAGCTGATTTTGCAGGTTTAGAAGAAGTTACGGTCCTGTCCAAATCCGAAGAAGCCGGAGTGGCTATTATTGCTTCAAGAGGAGGTCGGGAGTTCTATTTGACAGGCCATTCGGAGTATGCACCACGGACGCTCCATGAGGAATATGTAAGAGATTTGGAAAAGGGGCTTCCGATTGACATGCCCAAGCATTATTATGCGGGAGACGACCCGAAAAACCCACCCGTTGTCCGTTGGGCCGGCCATGCTAACCTCCTATTCAACAACTGGCTGAATTATTTCGTTTATCAGGAAACCCCGTTTGACTTGAAGGAGATCGTGCATCTGGCAGAAATCAAGCAACACAGTTAGTGACAGATCCTCACCGGGTCCATTGCATTTTTCGATGGCGATTCCATTTACGCGATATTCGTTGAAGCCTGAATTGTTTTTGTTATCGCATCCAATAAGGTCTCTTTATACTTGATGAAATTAACTAGACGGACTTCCGCTTCTTCCGCTGATTTAAGTGATCTTTTGCATTCTTTAATCAGTTGCAATTCGTTCAAATAAAGGTCATTAAACGCCTCTGCATTTTTGTTTTTCAATATCCTTAGCGTGTGTGAATATTGCTCAAATATGTCCGTAATGACGGCTAGACTTTTATCGTCATAATGCTGAAGGCCAGTAGTTTTTTCTGAAAGCTTCTCCAGCTTTTTTCTCTCTTTTGCGAAACCCATAGTTAGCGCGAAGGTACAGTTTTTTCGGGATTTGGATTAACGTTCGATATCAGCATTTAAAGCGGCTATGGAAAACGCTGATCTAAATTAGTTAACTTTGTAACTGTTATCAATGATAGAGACATGAAGAAAGGCTATTTCAATAAAGCAATCCTGCTATTCGAGCTATTCCGTAAGCATCAGATCAGTGGTGATGACCTGGCTAAGGCAGAAAGCAAATCAGCATATCTGGATGAAAAAGTTGATGAATTCCGGCTGTTGATTTCAATGGGCAAGGATGTGTTTGCGGGCCGGTATCACATGAATAAGTGGAACCTGTCTATCATCGCCGCGACGATTGCCTATGTTATCTCTCCGCTTGACGCGATACCTGATATGATCCCTTTGATGGGGTGGATGGATGATGTGACGATTGTTGCCTACGCCGTTTCCAAACTCACAGACGAAATCGAGCGATACAAGGCTTTTACCCAAGCCAAACTAGGAACGTAAAATGCCATTGAACTTTGGAAGTTGAAATGATATTTATTTTGGGGACGAATAACGCCATAGTAATGAACTTTTGTGGTCCACCTGGGCTCGAACCAGGTGTATTTATATCTTCAAATTGTGTTAAAAATGAAAATGGACGATTGATTGATCGTCCATCCATTTAATCGGATAATTTGCAGTAAAAAACTACAACTATCGTTTATTCATCAATCTTTCCAACTTCTTCACTTGGGCAGCGTCAAAAGCGATATCCCACATAGCAATTTCTGCCACATCAATTTCGCCATCGTCTCCATCGTTATCCCCAACAAAAATACAGGTAGGATTTATAGCGAAGCGGCTTACATCTTTGAATAAGTTATCGGAAGCAGTATTATCAAAAGTTCTAATCAAAGTGCCGTCCAAGAAGTACTGGATTCGCTCTCCCAATTTTACAGATATTACGATACGGTGCCAAGTATCATACGTTATCAGATCACCTTCTGAATAACCTGTTGCTCCTACACCCATATTTCTTCCATTTATAAATACTTCGCCATCATCATTATTTGTAATGTCTGTTTGAAATAACGTTTTCCATCCACCGGCAGATTCTGCGAACCGAATGTCCATCATAATGGTATATTCATTCACTTTTTCTCCCCCGCCATTAGGTGCGATACCATGTGCAGCCGAAAAGAACCACCACTTTTTTACACGCACTGCTCCATTACCCGACGGAACAGAAGGTCCTGGTATTGCCGAAAAACCGCTTAAATCAGTCGTAGGAACGACTGTAATTCGAGTATCCGATGTTCTTTGTCCGTATATCAACGGATTTCCGACTTCTGCTTTTACCAAGTTACTTGCATCATCAAAGAGCCAAGAGCCGTTTCTGGTGGCAGGCAGCTGAATCGGGTCTGTAACCGTTACGGGAATGGTCTTGGTATTCCCGTTCCAAGTAACTTCAATTTCCGTATTTCCTTCTTCAACTCCCGTAAGAATGCCAAATTGAGTTATGGTCGCAATTTCCTCATTCTTCGATTTCCACTGGATCTCACGGGTGTCTAATGAAGAGCCTTCAGGTGTATTACCTACGGTGATTTGGGTTTTATTCCCAATGATAATTGAAACAGACTCTTTATCGACCGTTATTCCCGATGCCATTTCTAAATCATCGTCGCAAGCCCAAAGGCAAAATGCCAGTGCAAGGCCACCTAAACTGTATATTAAAACTTTCTTTTTCATATTGTTATTGTTTCAAAATCCTCAATTCATTACCAGCCTTCATTTTGTTTCAAGATATCCTGACTCTTTACGATGATACTCGTGTGAATTGGGAAAACATGATTCTTAACTGGGTCGAAGTTACGCGCCGGCCACACAACAGTCTTTTCAGAATTATCAAATACATAAGGATCATCGCCGACTTTCTTGAACTTAACAGCATAACCATGTAATGCTTTACTATAAATTTCTTTAGCATCACCCCAACGAACTAAGTCTATATGACGGCTTGGAAGGAATTCGAAAGCCAATTCGCATCTGCGTTCGTTTTTCAAAGCGGCTTTAGTAGCAGGACTGTTTTCGGGCAAGCCTGCACGTTTACGAATCTGATTCAACAGGGCTTTTGCTTCACCATCGCCTTCACCATTCGTCCAGATCAAAGCTTCCGCTTTCATCAACAAAACATCTGCATAACGCATGACGACTGTCCCCAATCTGTTTGATTGGAAGTCACCACTGGTATTATACACTGTACCATAGCCATTTTCTACTTCAAATATTGAGTGCATTTTGCGATTAAGCAGGTTCGTTGGGCTCGAAGTCGTTTCCCCCAAAGTAATGCCTTCGGTTGCCCGTTCTGGCGCATTACCCGGTACACCCAACCAAATTTCGCGACCTACCAAACTGCCTGCACCGGTAGGATGAACGATTCTTTGCCCCGGAGCCATGATAGTAGCATCGCGACGTGCGTCGCCCGGTTCAAAGGCTTCATAAAGTTCGGCTGTTGGAGTAAAATAACCCCAGGTATTGAAGCCCGAAAAACCGCCGTTATCAAAACTCATACCGTGAAACTTAGGACCGCTTCTTAGTTCACTACCCATAATAGAATAGATATATTCTTTCGAGAAGTTATTTTCCATTCTGAACAAGTCGGAGAAGTTTGAAGCAGGAAGCCCATAAGAATTGGTTGCTTTATCTGCAAAATCATGGTCGGCCGCCAAATAATGCAGTTCACGTTTATCGGCGCCCGTCAAGTTGATAATTTTATCACACATTTCTATTACGATAGGGTAATATTTAGCCTCATCATATTCGGCTGCGTATAAAGCGGCGCGTGCGGCAAAAGCCCAAGCAGCAGTTTTATGAGGACGGCCTTGTTCGGCAGGGGTTAACTGTGACCATGAAGGCAACAATTCGCCTGCTTTGCGTAAGTCGGCTATAATCATATCGTAGTTTTCCAATACTGAAGCAGGACGGGGGGCATCCAATTCGTCAATGGTTGTTTCTTCGGTTATGATAGGAATACCACCGTTACGATTGTCTCCATACCAAGGGCTGAGCCACAAATAACCATATCCACGGAAAAAATAACCCTGACCTACGGCATTGTCTTTAAGCTCCGGCGAAATGGTTTCTATTTTTGGAACATAACGCAATACGTCATTCGCTTTGGTAATTACACGTACCATTTCGTTCCAGGTAGTAGCAAAAGAACCATCGCTCGCACCTTGTGTGAAATTTTTAATACCGTCGGATACCACATGAATACGTCCGGTAACCATATTGTCGCTACAGTTTTCATACCAAAATGTACCACGTCCGGTGCACTCTTCTATGCTGGTATATTCATAAAACGCATCTAAACCTTTGCGTACATCCGCTTCTGTCTTCCAAAAACTTTCCGAGTCACCCGGACCATACTGTTGATATTCCAAAAAATCGGAGCATCCCGCAAACGACAGGACCATTGTTAACAACAATCCTGTGTTATACTTTAATATATTTTTCATAATGTATTTATAATTAAAAATCAATATTGACACCAAAGTTAAACGTACGGGCCACCGGATATGTGCCTCCGTCGATTCCACGATTACCTACTTCAGGGTCGAAACCCGAATACTTAGTGAAAGTCAGTAAATTTTCGCTGGCAACATAAAGACGTATTTTCGAGCCGCTTGCACCTCTTGTCATCCACGATTTAGGCAACGTATAACCTAAAGTTACATACTTCAAACGAAGATAACTGCCGTCTTCCAATAAGTAATCGGAAGCCACCTTTAAGTTACCGTTAGGGTCTTCAAATAATGTCAAGCGAGGGTTCTTCGATGAATGGTCTAATGTCCAGTTGTCCATCGCATCCGACAAGAAGTAGTGTCCTTGTCCGCGTCCATTCAAACCCAACGACTTGAAACCATTGAATATTTTCACACCCGAAATCCCTTGAAAGAAAGCATTAAAATCAAAGCTTTTGTACGTTAATCCCGCTCCAAACGAATATGTCAATTCGGGTAAGTAGCTACCCATATATTGACGGTCGTCATCGTTGATGTTCCCATTTCCGTCGAGGTCCACAAACTTCAAGTCGCCCGGTGCGGCATTAGGTTGTATCTTTATACCATCTTTATTCACGTGAGCATCTACTTCTGCTTGCGATTGGAAGATACCGTCGGTCTTAATCAATTTATACGAATACCATGGTTGTCCTACTTCCGAACGTAACGGTGCAGGCCCACTATTCCCGAAGTCGCCGTGAGTATATATTTTTCCGTTATTAAATTCAAGTACTTCGCTTTTTACCGACGACACGTTACCGGAAAGATTGAAAGCTAAATCACCAAATGTCTTCGTATAATCTGCACTAAATTCCCAACCTTTGTTAGACACCCTTCCGATGTTGCCCATTGGGTCACTTACATAGCCTGCCATTGGTGGAAGCGGTTTGGTGTCAATCAAGTCTTTGGTTATTTTATTAAAATAGTCGAGGGTGATATTCAACGAATGATTGAATAAAGTTGCATCAAGACCTATTGAAGTCTGCTCTGAGGTTTCCCATGTTAACTGACGGTTAGGAATTGTAGCAACATAAGTTCCGTAATAACCCATATAATTGTCGCCCAATGAAACAGGGTATTCAGAGGTTCTTAAACCGGCAAAATACGAATAATTAGGTACAGTGTTTATGTTGCCAATCTGACCCCAGCCTGCTCTTAATTTCAATAAGTTAATAGCCTCAACATCGAAGAACTCTTCGGATGAAATTTTCCACGATGCCGAAAAAGCGGAGAACACGCCTGAATTATTTTCGGGCGCTAACTTCGATGAAGCATCCCGGCGAACAGATGCCGTAGCAAAATAGCGATCGTGGTATGAATAACCTATACGACCCATGGCAGAAACCAAGGCTTCCTCATTTATCCATTCCTCGGGTCGGTATTTGATGTAATTATCAGCATTGCCCAATATTGTATAATATTCATCTTCCTTCGCGAAGTTCACAACATCTGCTCTATTACCGCGCCCTGTTGAATATCTTGCGGTAAAACCAGCCATTGCAGAAATGCTGTGTTCGCCAAATTGCTCTGCAAAAGTTGCCGTAGTTTCCGATAGCCAGCCTCTATTCCAATAAGAACTAACTATACGTTCGTTGTCTGTATCTCCTGCTGCACCAAGTTCATAAGCCTTAGGGTAAAATCGTTCTTCACGACCAGGATTCAAGTAAGCCGTAAAGTCCGAATGTAACGTAATTGAAGATATAGGCTTAATGTCTAAACCGGTGGTCGAATGAATGGTTCCATTAGGTCTGTTCATGCGCAAACGCAGCAACGCTGCCACAGGATTGCGGGTTTCACCATAGCCGCTAAAAACTCCTTGTGGGTTAGCTACCGGGAAAAGACCTCCGAAGAGCAGATTACCCTCTGAATCAGTCGCAATCGTACCGTCAGGATTGTGTTCGTAAATAGTCGCCGAACGTGGATAGAAAATAGATTGCATCAACACTCCTCCATGCCCAAAATTATCTACATTACCTTGCCCGTTGCTATAAGAGAAAGAACCTCTTTCGGTAATTTTTAACCATTTTGCCGGTTGAAATTCCAAATTAAGTTTACCATTCATGAGGTTTGAGAAGGTGTTTAACAATGTACCTTCGTTTTTATCATAAGAAAAAGAACCCAAAGCTTTGAGGGTTTCGGAACCTCCGGAAAGGGATACGGCATAATGCTGCACGTTAGCGGTGCGAAATACTTCGTCCACCCAATTAGTGCGGGTTACAGCTCCATACGGATAGGCTACAGGGTCTTGGGCAGGAGCAAGTGTTCTATTCCCGGTCGAAGAGTTAATAGCAGCGTCCCACAATTGCATGTATTGTTCGGCTGTAACTGCTTCCGGCAATTTATAAGCGCTTTTAATGCCATGAGAAACATTTGCTTCAATTTTGATTTTTCCCGCTTGCGCTTTTTTGGTAGTGATAACGATAACGCCACCGGCGCCTACTTGTGCTCCGTAGATCGCTGCCGATGCTGCATCTTTTAAAACAGTAACTGTTTCAACGTCTTCCAAACTATATGGAGCGCCCGGTACGCCATCAACTATCCAAAGTACCCCGTCGTCGTCGCGAGAACCTTTACCACGAATGGTAATGGTTTGCCCTCTCAATGGGTCGCCACCATCAGACTGTATGGTCATACCCGGCACTTTTCCTTGTAATAGGGCGCCTATACTTGCTCCGGGACGGCTTTTCATCACCTGATCTAATTTCACGGTGGTAACAGCCATTGAAAGGTCTTGTTTACGGGTGCTACCATAACCAATAACGACCACTTCATCGAGGTCGCTGGCTCCAAGAGAGAGGATAATCGTTCCGAGGTTGGCTGCTGCAGGGACTTGTTTGGTGGTGTATCCAACAAAGGAAATTTCCAGCGTAGCATCTTTGGGTACGTTTTGCAGCGTGAATGTGCCGTCCTTTCCTGTAGTCGTTTGCAGGGCAGTGCGCCGGCCTTCGGCGTTGACGGCGCGGACGGAAGCGCCTTCCAAAGGTTGGCCCAAGGAATCAGTAACCGTGCCGTGAATGTTTTGCTGTGTTGGCACCGACTTATCGGAGCCAGCAACGAAAAAATCTTTTACCTTCTCCACCACTTCCTTTTCCCTAATCACTACCGTTTTCTCATCAATGGAAAAATCCAACTCCTGTCCCTCCAATATCTTAGTCATCGCTTCTTCCAACGGAACATCCGAAATATTCACAGTCACCGGCTTTGCATTCTTCACATGGCCTGATTTGTAAAATACGGCGTAGCCAGTTTGCTTCCGTACCTCGTCGAACACTTTTTTCAACGGCGCCCGCTGTTCGTTGAGGGTTAGTTTTTGGGCAAAACTGACCGATGCCGAAACATTCAGCAAAAAAGCTATCATTATCAATGCAATCAGGTTAATCCGCATGATTAATTGTCTTTTATTAGCCCTATTGATCCCGCGAAAAACAGGATTCGTAACCCCTAATTGTTGTCTGGGACACTGATCCAATTTATAGGGTTCCAGCACATTAAATTTTATCATATATTTTATCATAATTTTCACAACATCCTTAGCATCCGATGAAAGACCTTATAAACTTGCTACAATGGGCAAGATTACCTAAGTTTGCTGTGCTTGGTTTAACCATTTAGTTATACAACTGCTAAACAAAGAGGCGAGCACTTGACCGGATTCCGATTTGCCCTCGGATTTTGGTTTTTTTTCTTGCCGGAACGGCGACCCCTGCGCTATGATGTTTCTCTTATTTTGTCACGATAATCCTCCTTCCTTCAATTGTAAAGCGAATACCTCCTGTCAATTCCAGCTTTCGCAGTACGCTGGATACATTACCGAAGCGGGAGAAATTGCCTCCGTATAGTTCATCCTTGTCAACCCCGTCAAAGACTACTTCCACATTGTACCAACGGGAAACCTTGCGCATGATGCTTTCCAGCGATTCATCATTGAAAACAAACTCACCGTTTTTCCATGCAATTGCCGCATTGACATCTGCATCAAACACCTCGACGTTTTCTTTTACCGCGGCCTCCTGTCCAGGCTTTAGCAATTCGGTTTGTTTCCCCTTGATGACTTTCACTACTCCTTCCATCAGGGTAGTTCTTTCCTGCGGTTCGTCCGAATAGCTGTTTACATTGAAGTGCGTGCCAACCACCTCAATTTCCTGATTTGGTGTCTCCACCCGGAAAGGAAAAGTTTTGTCGGGAGCTACCTCAAAGTAACCTTCACCCGTCAAACTAACGCGCCGTTCGTTCAATGATGCGAAACTGGCCGGATAGGTTAGGGACGAAGCCGCATTCAGCCAGACCTTCGTCCCATCGGGCAAACGCACCTGATATTGGCCGCCACGGGGAGTGATTAATGTATTATAAACCGGTGAGGCATCTGTGCTGGCTGCCGGCCCCTTGATTTCATAAACCAATTGCCCATCAGCTTCCTTGGTGACCGTGATGCCAGCCTGTTCAGTAAGCTGGCCATTTGCGGCATCGGACAGGCTGATTTTCCGGCCATCGGCAAGGGTGAGGGTGGCGAAGTTGCCACCGGGCAAAACGTCATTGGCAAGTAGGTCGGTCTTTGACGCGTTAAAATAATAGATCGACAGGCCAATCCCTGCCAGTAAGACAACGGATGCCGCGACAACCATGTATTTTAAACGTAACGCTAACGAACCCTTTGGCTTGTCTTCTGCGCCTTCCAGCCGTTTAATTTGCCTTTTTACTTGCTGTAAGGATGCTTCCAAATCCGCTTTATCCGTATCCGGAGTTTCGGTGTCTTCCAGTTCTCCTAAAAGCAATTGTTTCATTTCATGATCGTATTCATTCGATCTGATCAATGCAAACAATTGTTTTACTTCATCCGGTCCGGCAATGCCCTTGGCGTACTTTTCAAACAAACGCTTGATATCCGGCGGTGTGTCGTTACTCATTTTATCTGTTAGTTGGTGAGAAATATTTCTTGCTTTTACAGATGAGACGACGTCCGGAGCAATGTTAACTATCCGCGTGCATGCTATTTTAAAAAAATGTGTTTGTAAAAATGGTTAGGGTCTACTGGCCGCTGGTCAACAGAACAAATATGGCATAGGAGAAGATACTGGTTCGTTTTTGAAGGTAGGTACGGATATGGCTTAGGGCCTTGACCAATTGGTTGTTTACTGTACTCCGGGAAATATTAAGGCGCTCGGTGATTTGCTCATGGGTAAGCCCTTCCTCCCGGCTGAGTTGGTAAATCAGCTTCCGCTGCTCAGGTAAGGCGGCTATGGCCAATTCGATGATTTGCGTGCTTTCCTGGAATAAGATCTGTTCCTCGGTATCGTTGCAAATTTCAGTTGATCCATGAGCAATCCTGTCCAACAGTCTTTCCTTGTTGCTGATCTTTTTTTGGTAATCCAGGGTCTTGTTCGTAGCAATCTGGAAAAGGTAGGACGTATGATGTGTGACGTCCGCTAAATAACTCCTGCTGAGCCAAAGCTGAACAAAAACATCCTGCGTAATTTCTTCCGCAAGCCCATCCGAGCGGACCATTTTCTGAACAAAAGCAGCAATCCTTGGTTTATAATGGAGAAAAATAGCGTCAAAAGCGGTCTCACTACCCGCTGCCAATTGTGCAAAGAGTTGGGCATCGTTAATCAGCTTATACACCGTTTTCGCCATTTCAAACCAAAAAGGTACCGATAAAAGGGTTGATATTTCCTCTCAAAGCTAAAATAAGTTCCGATATTTTTATATAGGTCATTGCGGTGAAAGCCCACCTTGCGCCGTAAAATAGGTTTTTTTTTAATATTTCTTATATTGTTAATATTAAATTTACTTCTTAAAAACATTGAAGCTTAAAATATTGAAAAATTTCTTCAAGGATAGGGCGCCGTTTTACGTATCGCGGCTTATCCAACGTTTATTGTAAAAGGGGGCAGGAGTCAGACAGCTTGCAGTTAACTCCCAATATCCTTACATTTGTCTGGTAAGATATGATAGACACGGTTACTCCCACGAATGAAAGAGCATTACTGTTACGGCTGCGCGAGGGTGATCATAAGGCGTTCGAAAAGCTGTTTTCCATCTATAGTCCCATCATCACGGGGCACCTGCTACGCCTGTTGAAAGTACCTGAGCTGGTCGAGGAGATTGTACAGGATAGCTACCTCAGTCTTTGGGAGTATCGTGATCGGATCGATCCTGATAAGCCCATCAAAGCCTATATCTTCCAGATCGCGGTGAACAATGCGCGCGATCTCTTTCGCCGGGCCATGCATGACAAGCAGCTACGCACCATGTTTTACCGGACTGTTTCCGAAGGGTACGAACACATCGAAGCCGAACTCGCCCGTAAAGAAAACCGGGATCTGTTGGGCCGTCTGTTGAATAGGCTACCTGAAAGGCAGCGCAACGTCTATATTCTTTGCAAGGTCGAAGGTCTCAGCTATCGCGAAGTCAGTGGTCGCCTCGGCATCTCCGAAAACACCGTCAACTCCCATATCAAGCGGGCCAATGCATTGCTGAAACAATACCTGGCCGGCAATGCCGAAGTCATGATGCTGCTTGCGCTATTTCTCGTTCGATAAATTTTGTACTCATTTACAGGCTGTTGAAAAATAATTGCGCTCAAGCTGCACTGGATTTTTAATCAGAACCGTATAAGGTTATCAGACCGGTTATAAGAAAAGTCCAATGGAAAGAAAGCAACAGCTAGCACATCTCTTGCGCGCCTATCTCGAAGGTAGGGCCACGCGCAAAGAGATCGATGCGCTGTTGCGATATTTCCAGCTCACCGAAGAGTCGGACGAACTTGTACGGCTGATTGCCGAGGAATTCGACCAACCGGTCCATGAAAGTATCGATCCCCGACAGGTCTCCGACATCAACAAGCGAATAAGTGACCGCCTTAGCCGCCATATTGGATCCGCGGGGCGATCCAAGGGCAAGCGACGCCTCGGATTTATCCGCTTTCTTCCCTACGCGGCGGCGGCCATCATCATATTGCTCATAACCTGGCTGGAAATTCGCGACCGACAGCAACCCGCCATCGAGCCAAAACTCGTCAATGCCGAAGAAATCTTGCCGGGCGGCAACAAAGCTACTCTCAGCCTACCGGATGGCCGTACAATTTTATTGGATGAAGAACAGGAAGGTGTTATTATTAAGGATGATCATATCTCCTACGTCAATGGAGCAGGGAAAGCCATCATACGCCTGAACGCCGAAATTGCAGAACAACTCACGTTAGCTACCCCTAAGGGTGGGATATATGCCGTCACCTTGCCGGACGGAAGCCGGGTGTGGCTCAATTCATCTTCCGTGCTCAAATACCCATCACGGTTTACCGGGGGGCAACGTCTTGTTGAAATTGAAGGTGAAGCTTATTTTGATGTTACCCCCGATGCCGAACACCCGTTTGTCGTCAGGAGTGGGGGACAGGAAGTAGGCGTCTTAGGTACCGAATTCAATATTTCCGCCTATCCGGATGAACCGAAATCGAGAACAACCTTAGTTGAAGGGAAGGTGCAAATCGTCAATCGGCTATCGATGGCCGTACGGGATCTTGTTCCGGGGGAACAGGCCACGGTTGACGGTAAGCAAACCCACATTCAGAAAGTCGATGTAACCCAGTACACCGCCTGGAAAGATGGGTTTTTCTATTTTGACGGGGTGGCTCCGCAAATTGCTTTCGACCAAATGGAACGTTGGTATGATATCGAGGTGGTGTACGGGGGAAAGATACCATCCACCCGTTTTTTTGGTATGATAGACCGCAACGGGACCCTGCATGATGCACTGATCGTCCTGAAGGAAAGCGGTCTGGAATGCAAGCTTATCCAATCGGAAGGTATTAACCAGCTGATTGTTGCTGGTGAATAATGTTACAAGGATACAAGTTAACCAGTTTTACCAATAATATAGACCAAAAAATGAGAAAAAATGAAAATGATACCTGAATAATGAGAACAATCCAAGGCGGTAATCCATCATAAACCGGACGGTGCTAGAGACACCATCCGGTCTGAATGCTTGGACTGGCCTTGATGTAACAGCGTTGTTAACCGATTTTGTAACCATCCAAACAGGACAAATTTATGATTTTTACGCAATGTGCGAAAGGGTCCCCGCGGCCCTTTAGTTACCGATTATTATTCATTATGAAACTTGCTGTATTCTTGACGGTCTTATGTACGTTTCAGGCGATTGCCGAAACCAAGGCACAGAAGGTTACGTTGAACCTCCGGAACACCACGTTGAGGGACGTGATGAAGGAAATACAAAAACAGCAGGGCTATCTTTTTTTCTTCCGTGGAGACCAAATTGCTACCAAGCGCGTAAGCGTCGACCTGAAGCAGGTGGAGCTTTCAGATGCCATGAACAGGATTCTGGAAAACCAAGGGCTGGTTTGGTCGATTAAAAATAAGACGATCATTGTAAAACGTGGAACACCATCAGTGATCCCCGCCGAAGCAGATAGCCCCCCGATGCGCCAGCAGCGCACCATTACCGGTAGGGTGACCGACGAAACCGGGCAGCCCATTGAGGGAGTTACGGTCACGCTCAAGGGTACATCGATAGGGACTACCACAGACGCCGAGGGTAGGTACAACATAGCTGTCGCGGATGAGGCCGGTAGCCTGGTGTTTTCCATGGTGGGGTATGACGCGGCGGAACAGGCCATCGGTACTTCGCAAACGGTAAACGTTACCTTGACAACCGCCATGAGTGATTTGGAGGAAGTGGTGGTAGTAGGCTATGGGACACAGTCCGCACGGCAGGTTTCCAGCGCCATATCGAAAGTTGATGCAGAAGATTTCGCAGATCTGCCAGTGGCGCAATTTTCTCAGAAATTACAGGGTAAATTGGCCGGTGTTCAGATTGCACAGGCCACAGGGACTCCCGGCGGGGGAATGAATATCCGGGTCAGGGGAGCCGCATCAATTAACGCTGGAGCCTCGCCCTTGTATGTTGTTGATGGAAACCCCATTACCGGGGGAATTAGCAATATTAACCCCAATGAGATAGAAAGTATCAGTGTGCTGAAGGATGCGGCGGCAACGGCACTGTACGGGTCAAGAGCTGCTAACGGTGTCGTACTGATCGAGACGAAAAAAGCAAGACCGGGCGAAACAACCCTGGACTACAGCGGTTTCGCCGGGGTACAGCAGATCCCTAACCGCGGCAGGCCGGTCATGATGAATGCCCGGGAATTTGCGGAATGGAGAAAAGAAATGGCCGAATTCAGGGGGCAACCGGTTGATCCGGAATACCAGGATCCCAGCCAATATGGAGAAGGCACCAACTGGTACGATGCATTGACCCGTGTAGCCGGTATCCACGATCACAGCGTCACGTTGAGCACAGGCGGGGAGAAATTCAGCACGACCGCAACAGCAGGATATTTCAAGCAGGAAGGCGTAGTGGTTGCTTCTAAATATGACCGGGTTTCCCTCCGTATCAATTCATCTTTCCGCCCCCATGAAAAAGTGAATATTGGATTGAACATCGCACCAACCTATTCGAGAAATACCAATAGCGGTGTGGATGGCGTGGGCAGTGTCTTTAACGAAACGTTACAAACCTCCCCGCTGGCTCCCCTGAGGAATCCCGACGGGAGCCTTACGCTGACGGCATCCTCACCGGGAATGTTCCCTACGCCCAATTACGTAAGAACGTTAGAGGACAAGGTGGTGGATAATAAAAATACCCGGATTTTGGCGAACCTCTTTGTGGAATATGAGATCATCGAAGGGCTTTCGTTCAAAACTTCCGGAAATATTGATAAAGGGGAAAATCGAGACTTTAACTTTAACGGCACGACCACTGGCACCCGTGGCACCGGATTGTATACGATTCCGTTTTCTACTCTCAACCAAGGGGCGTATCTGTCATGGGTCAACGAAAATATCCTGAATTACCGGGCCGATCTGGGGGAAGATCATCACCTGGACGCATTGGCGGGTTTTACCGCCCAACGATTCCGGCAGGACGGCAGCACGATCAATGCGAACAATTATCCGGATGATAAGGTCCAGACCATTGGGGCAGCAGGAACCGTTGAGGCAACCAGCAGCATTCAGGAATGGAGTTTGGCCTCTTTCCTTGCCCGTATAAACTACAATTACAAAGGACGGTACCTGTTATCTGCTTCCATTCGTAGAGACGGTTCTTCCAGATTTGGAAAAGAAAACAGATGGGGGAATTTCCCATCCCTCTCTTTGGGATGGATTGTCTCGGATGAAGGGTTTATGGACGCGATGGAGTCCATATCCTTTTTAAAGCTCCGCGCAAGTTTCGGGGTGGTAGGTAACTTCGACATCGGGAATTATACCCATATTCCCACGATTTCTTCTGCAAACTATGTCTTCGGTAACCGCATTGGCGCGGGAAGAACAGTAGACAACCTGGCAGATCAATACATCGGATGGGAAAATAACAAGGAATATAACCTCGGTTTGGATATCAATTTCTTCAATGATCGGTTGGGATTGACCTATAACTTCTATCAAAAATACACCACCGATCTGCTATTTAACGTCCGGGTACCGAGAGCATCGGGATTTTCGAGTACCAATACCAATATAGGTGATCTGAAATTCTGGGGGCATGAAATTTCCATTTTTTCTTCCAATATCAAGCGGAAGGATTTCTCGTGGGACACCGATTTCAACCTTTCCTTCGATCGAAACCTGGTGACATCTATGGGTACGAGAACCTCCGAAATCATCACCGGCCCGGGAAGCGACCTGATAGGCGGTTCCCACATTACCAAAGAAGGGCAGCCAATCGGGATGTTGTATGGAATGGACCATCAAGGTGTGTATGTAAATCAGGCAGATTTTGACAGTTCACCGAAACATAGCAGCTCTCAGGTAGGCACTGCAAAGTTTAGAGACGTAAACGAAGACGGGGTGATTACCGTAGAAGATGCAACCATCATCGGTAATCCACACCCTGACTTCGTCTTTGGGATGACCAACCGGATCCAATACAAGGATTTTGATTTCTCCATGACGCTCTCCGGTACCTATGGAAACCAGATCCTTCGGGGTGCCGAGCAGACCCTGACCAACCTGGATGGGGTGTTTAACGTGCTGGCCAATGTAAAAGACCATTGGAGATCGCCAGAAGATCCGGGCAGCGGCCGTTATGGAAGTTTAGCCGCAGGAACCACCTATCTCGAGCGGGATTGGTGGGGCACCCAGATGCTGTATGATGGCAGTCATCTATCCATCAATAACGTGACGGTGGGATATAACATTCCGACAAACAAATCCAATTTCGTTAGAAGGTTTAGGGTATATGGGAGTGTGCAACAGCTGCATGTCTTTACCAATTACCCGGGTTCCAATCCACAGGTAAGTTTAAGCCAATCTTCTACCCAGCTGGGTATTGATGGCGGATCCTATCCGGTGCCAAGAACCTATACGTTGGGATTGAATATCGGATTCTAAAGCAGTCGTTTCTAAGTTAAAGGAGATCAGTAAAATGAAGATAAAAATAATAGTATTGGCAAGTGCGGTTTCACTCGGATTGACATCCTGTGAAAACTTCTTGGACATCGCCCCTCAAAATGCAGTAACCCCCGAGAATTTTTTCCAATCTGAATCGGACTTCCAGCAGGCGGTTGATGGGATATATGCGCCGTTACAAGGGCTTTATAACGATCAATCCAGCTGGGCGATGGGAGAAATGCGCTCGGATAACACCCACTATTTTTACAACGTGGACTATCGCCTTCCGTTTCCGGAAGAAGTTGCAGATTTCCTCAACGGCTCTGAGAACACGGTTACCCAGAATAAGTATTATAACAATTATGACATCATCAACCGGGCCAACCAAGTGCTGAACGTCATTGACGAAGCAACGCTGGAACCGGCTATCCAAAATAATTTGAAAGGGCAAGCCTTGTTTTTAAGAGCATTTTGCTATTTTGACCTGGTGAAGTATTTCGGAGGAGTACCCCTGCACCTGACGCCAGCTAAAGACCTCGAAACGGCCTCCTTGCCGAGGGCTTCTGCGGAGGAAATATATGCGCAGATCCAGTCTGACGCAACGGCTGCCGCAGAACTGTTGCCCAATAAAGCCGAACAGGAAGCGGGAAGGGCAACATCGGGTGCCGCGTTGACCCTGTTGGGGGATGTTTATCTGAATCTGAATGAATGGGATCAAGCCGAAGAAGTGTTGCGGCAGATAACCGGTTACGAATTATTAACGGACTATGCGGCCATTTATGACCCTGCCAACAAGAACCACATCGAATCGATTTTTGAAATACAATACCTGGAAGGAACGTCTCTGAATTTGCATAGCACGTTTCCCTATTTCTTTATCCCCCTGACACCGGACCATGCTCAATTGACTAAAGGCCCCAAAGGCTCCCAAAACGTTCCCGGATCGGGATGGAACATCCCCACGGAGGATTTGCTGGCCGCTTATGAGGATCAGGAAGCCGACCAACGATTTAGTGCTTCGATCGGATTTTATACAGGCGCGTCTCCAATATCGGATACCTCGTATGTGAATCTGCCTTATATTAAAAAGTATCAGCATAGCCATACTATTTTTGGTGAGAGCAATCAGAATTTTCCGGTATACCGCTATGCAGAGGTGCTCTTGATGCTGGCCGAGGCCCTTAATGAGCAAGACCAGACGGTAGAAGCACAGGAGTTGCTCAACCAGGTACGGAGAAGGGCGGGATTAGATGACGTAGAAATTTCAGATCAGACCAACCTGCGTGAAGCCATTTTAAAGGAACGTAGGATTGAGCTGGCGTTTGAAAATAAACGGTGGATTGATCTGGTCAGAACGGGCAATGCAATCGATGTGATGAATGCATATGGAGCCAAACTAAAATCAAACGGCGCTTATTATTACCTGAGCTCGTCGAGTTACAATGTGGATCAAAATGATCTGTTATTTCCGATTCCATTCCCGGAAATTCAGGTAAATCCGGATCTGACGCAAAATCCGGGATACTGAAAAATAATTGGTTTAAACTAGTATATATGATGTTCATTTTTTTCAATAATACGCATAATCGATGGGTTCGCACTTCCGTATTAGCTTCTTTGCTGTGTGGCATGACGACCACATTCCTGCAGGCCCAGGCCCAGCAGAACGAAAAGATAAAATTCACCCCGTATTTTGTTGCAGCCGAAAGTTTTGAGTCTGTCGGTGTAATCGATGTGAATAACGACGGCAAACCGGACCTCGTGTCAGGCGACTTTTATTACCTCAACGAAGGGGACGCCAAAACCATCTTCCGACAACGCGTCAGACTGGGCGATCAGCCTGCATTTGCTGAATACTTCGACGACTTTGCTACGATTCCCTTAGATGTAAACGAAGACGGACGCATGGATTTTGTGACCGGCGGCTGGTTCGGTGAGGCATTGCGCTGGCACGAGAATCCGGAAACGAACGCAGAATGGCCCGCCCACGAAATCGCGAAAGTGGGTAACGTGGAAACCGTGCGGGCATGGGACCTGGACGGTGATGGGGTGGTTGAGATTGTACCGAACACCCCCAATTCGCCCCTCCATTATTTTAAACTGGAAGGCCCCGGCAAATTTGTACGTTACGAAGTAGGGGATTATAAAAGCCACGGGCTTGGTTTCGGCGATATCAACGGTGATGGCAAAGGTGACTTCATCGTCAAGAATGGCTGGATAGAAAACAGGGGAGATAACCAGTGGGTATTTCATCAAGATTTTGACATGGGGCCGCATGCCAGCATCCCAATCATCGTGACCGACCTGAACGGAGACGGCAAAAACGACCTGATTGCCGGTACAGCCCATGACTACGGCATCTATTGGTATGAACAGCAGGTCGCCGATGGAAAGCGTTCATTCAAAAAACACCTGATCGATGACACCGCCTCCCAATACCATGAACTGGTTTGGACCGATATCACGGGCGATGGAAATCCGGAACTGATCACCGGCAAGCGCTATAGAGCGCACAACGACGGTGACCCGGGTGCACACGATGATGTTGGTTTGTATTACTTCACCTGGGACGGTAAATCGTTTACCAAGAATATCATTGCATATGGTCCTCCGGGTGTGGGTAAAGGTACCGGCATTTATATGCAGGTAGCCGATTTGAGAGGTACTGGAAGAAAAGACATTGTAGTAGCCGGGAAAGATGGCCTATGGGTGTTTTTCAACGAGGGGATTCAATAACCGGGCAGCACCAACCACCAATCGCAATCTTATTTCAGACTATAGCTAATCAAAACCCAAATGTTAAAGACAAAGTTATTTTTGCTTGCCAGTGGAATAATCGGTACGCTGTTGGCCGGCACATGCTTAGACCTTCCAGCCCAACGTTTGGGCGGTTACCCCTCACTGGAGTTCAATCAACATGAGCGGATCCTTTTTCTAGGAAGTTCGCTCTTTGAAAATGAATTGGAAAAAGGGTACCTCGAATTTGCAATTTCCAGCCGCTGGCCCGATAAGGAACTCGCTTTCCGGAACCTGGGCTGGGTTGGCGACAATGTATTTGCGGAAGCGCGGAGCACCTTTACAACGCCGCCGAGTCCCTATCAGCAACTGTTTCAGCAAATCAGGAGTACCAACCCCACCCACGTGCTGATTGCCTATGGCGGAGTCGAATCCCAAAAGGGAAAAGCGGGCCTCAGCGAGTTCACCAAAGGACTTGAAGTGATTATTGACTCAGTCGATGCCTTAGGAGCGCAAACGACCCTGCTGTCGACGATTCCGGTAAAACTTGCAGGCAGCGCGGAAAACACGGTAACCCAAAACGAAAACCTCAAGCTGTATGCAGACGCTATTGCGTCAATCGCATCGAAGCGCAAAAAAAGGTATGTGGACCTGTATACGCCCATTGCCGAAAACGCAAGCGATATCTATCTTGACAACGGGATTCATCTGAACGACGCGGGCTATTATTACCTAGCCCAGGTACTCGAACAATCTTTTGGATGGCCGCCCCGGGAATCAAAGGTAACCGTTAACGCGTCAAGATCTGCGGCTAGGATTGCCGGTCCTGGTAAAATCATTTCAGGCAGGGAAGATAAAATTGTTTTCAGCATGCAAGAACCCATTCTTCCGCTTCCTCCAACTGACTCGGGCAAACCTGATGCAAAGGCATCGGTGTCGGTTCAGGTCACCGGCCTCAAAAATGGATTTTACACCTTAACCGAGAACGGGAGACAGCTGGTTACGGCATCGGCGGCCGATTGGGCGAAAGGTATCGTATTGGACCACGGGATTTCGCAGGAACAGGCCGCTCAGGTCTGTGAATATATCGTTAAGAAGAATGAACTGTTCTTTCAGCAGTATCGCCCGTTGAACAGAACCTACATTCTGGGATTCCGGGCTTACGAACAGGGTAGGCACAAGCAAGGCCTGAAGGATATGGACATTATCATCACCTGGCTGGAGGGGCAAATTAACCTGCACCGCAAGCCAGTCGTTAAAACGTATGAGCTGAGCCCTTTAAAGGGATAATTATATGCTGAGAATAAGCAAAAAAATAGATAGATGAAATTGATACGTGTGTTATCGACTTTCCCGGGGCTGCTCGTTGTCCCGATGCTGATGCTGACTACTTGTTCGATCCGTCCGGATGAGCCCAAAGCGTATCCTGAAGATGATCCCAGAAATGAGCTGGAATCATTCCACATTGAAGAGGGCTTCGAGGTCACGTTGTTTGCTTCCGAACCGCTCGTGGCAAAGCCCATTCAAATGAACTGGGATGCCCAGGGGCGGCTATGGATAATCAGCAGTACTGCGTATCCGCTCTCTAAAACCGGAGAGGAAGCCAACGACAAAGTGTTCATTCTCGAAGACACCGATGGGGACGGTGTTGCAGACAAGTCAACCGTTTTTGCAGAAGGCCTTGTTCAACCCACCGGGGTCTTGCCTGGCGACGGAGGGGTTTATGTTGCGAATGCTACCGAGATCCTCCACCTTTCAGACACCGATGGCGACGGTAAGGCGGACACCCGAAAAAGAATATTAAGCGGTTTCGGAACGGGAGATACCCACCACCTCATTCATACGTTCCGGTGGGGGCCCGAAGGGAGACTGTACTTCAACCAATCGATTTACATCCATAGCCACGTGGAAACCCCCTGGGGGATCCGGCGCCTAGAGGGCGGCGGCGTATGGAAACTGGAGCCGCAAACACTCGAACTCGACGTTTATGCAAAAGGGCTCGTGAATCCCTGGGGACTGCGTTTTGATCAGTACGGGCAATCGTTTCTCACCGATGGCGCCGGTGAGGAGGGCATCAATTATGCATTCCCTGGCGCTACCTTCCTGGCATCGCCGGGTGCCGAAGAAATACTGCGTGGGCTGAATCCCGGACAACCAAAACATTCGGGGTTGGAGGTCGTCTCCGGGCGGCATTTACCTGAATCATGGGCCGGTAGTTTAATTACCAACGACTTCCGCGCCAACCGTGTCAATCGCTTCCAACTCGAGGAGCAGGGTAGTGGATATGTGTCTAAGCAAATGCCCGACTTACTCTGGACAGACCATGTGGCCTTCCGGCCGGTTGATATCTCCGTTGGTCCCGACGGCGCGATTTACGTCGCCGATTGGTATAACCCGATTATCCAGCATGGAGAGGTCGACTTCTACGATCCACGGCGCGACAGGGAACGGGGCCGGATTTGGCGTATAACAGCCAAAAAAAAATCACTGGTAAAGAAGCCGAAATTGATAGGTGCATCTGTTGAAAATCTTCTGGATGCATTGAAGGAGCCCGAGATGTGGACACGCGGGCAGGCCCGGCAGCTACTGAAGGAAAAAGGAGCCGAAGCGGTTGCTGCGCCATTGCAAAAATGGATTGACAAGCTTGACAACAAGCACGACGACTATGAACGCCTAAAACTCGAAGCCTTGTGGGTCTCTCAGGCCATCGATGCGTACAATGGCCCACTGTTAGAAAGTTTATTGCGTGCGCAAAGCCACGAAGTGCGGAGCGCAGCCCTACGGGCATTACAACTCTGGCATAAAAAAGCCGACAACCTGGATGCTGTCCTGCAGAAAGCAGTCAACGACACGCACCCACAGGTGCGCCTAGAGGCCGTGATTGCACTCAGGGTATTGAACAATGCGGCAGCTGCAAGAACCGCCCTTGATGTGTTGGGCCAGCCCATGGATGAGTTCCTTAACTTTGCGCTGTGGCAAACCTTAAGGCAACTTGAACCCGAGTGGCTTGCTAGTCTAAAAAACGACCCCGAATATTTCGGTAGTCCCGCAAAAACGACATACGCGCTGAAATCAGCAGCAAGTACAGATGCCATAGCTTTTTTAACACAGCTATATCAGAAGGGTGAGGTTCCCCAGCAATATCAGAAAGATGTACTGTCGGCAATAGCCAAACGTGGGAACGTCAACGACCTAAACATCGTCCTGGACGTGGCCATCGACAGGTTTTCTCAACAGCAGATTGATATTTCTGAAGAGCTCGCCGCTGTCGAAAATGCTGCGCGGACACGGCAAGTAGCCGCGAATCACCAACTCGGACGCCTTCAGGCTGTAATTAACGGTGCCGATGAAGCCTCTGCTGTCGCCGCGATGAAGGTAGCCGGAGCCCTGAAGGTCAGCGCGCTCGAACCTCAACTTAAAAAATTTGTGAGCCACACGAACCGCAGCTATGCAAAAACAGCAATGGAGGCGTTGGTAGCCATCAATCCCGGGACAGCAGAAGTAATCCTGAAGAACCTGGCTACGGATCGCAATCCACTGGATCTCCGGTTGATTGCTATTTCGCAACTGGCACATCTGAATGCGCCCGTAGCGGCTAAGATGGGAGTAGAGCTGCTGAATCAGCTGGACAAACCAGAACAGGCCCGAGGTGTATTCGATGCTTTTCTCGCCGACGGCGGACGGACGAATGCACTAGCCAACGTATTAATTAATACCCGCATTCCAAAAGAAGTGGCCGTAACTGCACGCCAACACCTGCAAAGTGCGATACCGGGAGACCGCCGGGAAGCGGATGACGTCAAATTACTGGTTAAAGGCCTGGAAGCCTCCGGCGGGGTATTGCCGGCCGAACGCATGCCGCAGGACCTCGATCCGAATCAAATCAAAGATCTCGCCTCTGAAGCTCAGAAAAGCGGCAACCCCGTGCAAGGCGAATTGATTTTCCGCAAACGAGAACTTGCCTGTATGTCGTGCCACGCAATCGGGGGGGCAGGCGGACTGATCGGTCCGGATCTAAGCAGCCTTGGGACAAGTTCTCCGGCTGAAACCATCATCAAATCCATTATGTATCCGACGGAATCCATCAAAGAGGGTTTTGAATTGCAACGGGTGGTCCGTACAGACGGCGGTGAACTGATGGGGTACCTCGTCGCTGATAAACCAGGTGAGATCATCGTAAGGGATGTGACCGGCAATGAAGTCGCTATCCCGAAAGACAATATAAAAACAAGGGAGAAAATACCGGGATCGCTCATGCCACCCGGCCTGACAGCGAGCTTGGATAAGCAAGCGTTTATTGATCTCGTAAATTTCCTCTCAAAATTGGGCAAGTCTGGGAGCTTTCGAGTACCCATGGAGCGGTTTGTGAGGCGGTGGCAAGCTGTGCCGGCCAATGATGAAGTGCGGAGTAGAATAATCAAAGGCGGTGTCGAGGTTGTTTCCAAAGATGATAACCTGGGCAGGGAAGCTCATTATAGCACGGCCTCGGGTGCGCTACCTATCAGCGAATTACCGATCGTCGAAATCGACGGCGAAAAGCGCCTTAGCTTCGTCAGGTTCCAGATTGAAGTGCTTACGCCGGGTGATGTTACGCTTAGTTTTAACGATGCAGGCGGTATTATGGGTTGGGCAGATACAAACACCGCAGCTATTCAGAATGGGGAGCTTACTGCTTCTTTTGTGCCGGGAACACGCGAGATTACACTTGCGATAGATCGGAATCTCCGTAAGGAAGGATCATTATTGGTACGTCTCGTCGATGGTGGCGCGCAAACAAGATTGGTCATGGGGAAGTAAGGAATTTTAGCTATTCTTTATCGGATTAGAGCGGCATACATCGTATGAAATTTATGTATACTTGTGAAGATAAGTCACTGCTTACAGAATACGTGGATACGAACTATGAACGAATTTTATTTACAGGCGTTTTTAAATATCATCGGCGTCAGCGCGGCCTCGGGAATCACCTATTCCAACGGTCTTATCCACCTGGTATCCGATAACGGTAACTACCTTTACGAATACCCTATGGCTACGGGTCAGCTGACCCGGCACCTGCTCAGAGACGGGACTCAGACCGAACAGGTCGCAAAGGCCCATAAAATGGATCTTGAAGCCATCGTCGAACGGGACGATGCGATGTATGTCTTCGGATCGGGCTCCACCCCTGCTCGAGAACTTGGATTTGCTGTTTGCAAAACCGACCAACGAATCGACACCTTACAGCTGCATAATTTATACGAAACCATGCGGTCGGTTGCCGGAATTGACGCTGATGATTTCAACATCGAAGGGGCAGTAGCCTATGGTGCGGATTGGCTGTTCTTGAACCGAGGGAATGGACCTGGCGGCCGCAACGTCCTATTTACCGTGCGCGGACCCAGCTTAACCGAAAATTTCCAGCTTTCAGTTGATGAGATCAGTCTACCCTTAATCGACGGACTGACCTTTGGCTTTTCGGATGCGACCGTTGCCGGAGACACCCTGTATTTCATTGCTACAGCGGAAGCAGGACAATCCACCTACCATGATGGCGAGGTCGGCGGTAGTCTATTCGGTGCAATCGATTTGGAAAGCCGGAAGATCGGGGCTACGCGGGTTATTTCCCGGTCGCAGAAATTCGAGGGGATTACCTCCTACCTTGCAGAATCTGGAAGTGTTTCGTTTTTACTCTGTGAAGACGATGACAGCGCCACCGATACGGCCACGATCTACCGGCTTGATGTGGAGCTCCCCCTAATCTAAATAATCCATAGTTTTGTATCCAACTCCAAAGCAAGGGCTACAAATGGTGGATCCTCAATTAAACGAAGCTCTAAATTCCAAAGGCGAATAGTTGGTCTTTGTCTTAAACAGTTTACTGAACGACTGCGAATGTTCAAAGCCTAATTCATAAGCAATTTCGCTTACCGTCAATTGGGTTGTGGATAGCTTCTCCTTTGCTTTTCCAATTAGCTTTTCGTGGATGTATCGCTGCGTATTTTGTCCGATGAGCGAGCGAAGCAAATCGCTTAAATAACCGGGCGATATATGCAATTGCTCCGAAATGAATTGCACTGTAGGTATACCCTGATGCAGAGGCTTCTCACTATTGAAGTAATCATCCAAAATAGTTTCTATTTTTTGAAGAATATCATCGTTCACCGCTTTACGCGTGATGAACTGGCGCTTATAAAACCGATTAACATAGCTGAGTAGCAACTCTATTTGGGCGATCACTACTTCCTGGCTAAATTCATCTACACGGCTGTTTAGCTCTTGTTCCATAATTCGGTAAACCGAAAGGATGGTTTCTTTTTCATTATCTGATAAATGCAACGCTTCGTTAACTGAATATGAAAAATAACCATATTGTTTGATCTTTTTTGCCAATGGATAACCCAATAAAAAATCCGGATGAATTAGCAGTATGTAAGCATAGGTGTTTTTATTATATTCCGTAGTTCCTACCAGCTGATTGGGAGCTAAAAATAACATACTACCTTCATTAAAATCGTAATAATCCTGCCCGTACTTCAATTTTCCGCTATTTTGAGTAATGAAAGTGATTTTGTAGAAATTCAGCACATCATAAATTGGAGCCATATCCGTATTGAATGGATTGTTTTCATTGAAATGCACAAGGCTTATCAACGGATGTTGTGGCTTAGGTAAGCCAAAAGCCTGATGACTTTCCGATATTGAAATAAACCGTATAAGTTTATCTTCTTTGTTCTTCATCTTATAAATTTATTAAAAAAACCTATGACGAGCGTAAAGTCATAGGTTTTTAAAACAGTTAAATTATTACCAGGGAATACTGTTACCCCCTTCGGAAAAATTAATAGGCCCTGTGAAACTTCCGGTAGGCATCTCTTCTGCCAATGCCACTCTTATCGGTTCAAGAGATCCTACTTCCACCGTATCGGTTCCCTGAAAATTGTTGAGTGCCGTAGCCGTAAATCCGGGACTAACCAAATGTACTTTGATGTTGGTATCCTCCAATTCTATAGCCAAGGACAGGAAAACACCATTTAATGCGGTTTTTGATGCACCATAAACCGCATCAAATGCGGAACGGTAAGGATTTTCAGGATTAGAATTGAGTGAAAGTGAACCTAATGCACTCGAAACAGTTACTATGCGTGCGGCAGGTGCATTTCGCAATAATGGCAGGAAGGCCTGCGTTATGGCAAGAGTGCCAAATACATTGGTATCCCAAACGGTTTTTATCTCGTTTATCGGTGCAATGCTGGCACGTTGGGCCGCCAGTATTTCTTCCAATGTCCGCCCCGCTTTCCCAGCGTGGGATACGGCTCCGTTATTGACCAGCAATGTAAGATATCCAAATTCACTTTCTATTTGCGTTACTGCTGCATTGATTGAACCGTTATCTGTGATATCCAATTGAAGGGCTTTTGCCTGCTTGCCGATTTCAGCGGCGGCAGTTTCACCTTTTTGTAGATCACGAGAACCTACATACACCGTGTAAGCATTATCTGCAAGGGCTTTTGCTATTTGAAAACCTACACCTGTATTGGCACCCGTCACAAGTGCTACTTTTCTTTCATTTGTCTGCATAATTTTGTCTTATCTAAATTTAATACAACAAAATTCCACATTCCCTATGCAATGCATGTAGCCAAATCAGGAACATTTGTAGTCGAATTGAGGTCGTGAACGGGAAACCTTGGTGGAGAAGCGGCTGACTAGTCTGAAAAAGAACAGGAAGAGGTGATCCCTTCCGATTTCATTACGGCTTCACCCGCTGGGATAATGATTTAACAGTCTCCATCTCTTGGTATTGCTGAAGCTTGGATTCAAATGCAGCTAAATCAGCGGCTGAAAAATCTTTTTGGTTTTTTAACGCTTCAATCGCTTTTTGTTGGGCCGCTATTGCTTTTGATTTATTGTTTGCTCGCCAATACCAATCGGCCATTTGGCTATAGTCTCCCGATACATCAATAATTTCAGGATAGGGATATTGATCTATTCCTTTTTGGCGAGCTTCTGCAGCTAGCTGATAAATTTCAGGGAGAAGATTTAATGTATCTGCGTACCTTTCGACATTAAAATAAATGGAAGAATAGGAAGGATCTTTAGTAGCAGTCAATATTTCCCTGCCGTATTCGTAGGCTTTTTTTTGATCTATTTTAAGCAGGGATGAAAAGGTATGAAAAGTAACGGAGAAGGCATATTTTAACTTTGGTTCATCCCTAACTATTTCCGCTATAACTAAGAGGGTTGAATCCGGCCTTTCAACATAACCCGGTTCAAACGCATCAGGTGGATACACTATACGGTATCTAGCATCTTTATCCAGTTCCTTTAGGCGTTGTTTTTCATTCCGTTGTGCTAAAGCTTCGCTTATATCCCAACGATTAGCCGCGATTTTTTGTAAAACCGTATGAAGATCTTTGGGATGTCCTATCCATGCCAGCCTTCCTTTCGCATCCACGACAAATGACCGGGGTATACCACTATCTTTCTCCCCGGAAGCAACGAGCCATTTATCAACCATCTGATTGTTATCGTCTATTGCCACATGGTAATCCATTTTGTTCCCCATGCTATCTACAAAGGCTCGGACTTTCTCTGCTGACGTGTTTTGCTTTTCATATACATCCATACCTATGATCGTCATTTTGCCTTGATATGTACGAGCCAACGCGGAGAGATGGGGCATAGCAGCCCTGCAGGGTTTACACCAGGTTGCCCAAAATTCAACCACATAAACTCGACCTTTTTCCATCTGCTGAATGGGGCTTCCTTTTATCCATTCCAGCACGTGCAAAGAAGGCGCTGGGTCACCTATATTTAATGAAGAATCTCGAGGATTTTGAGCATAGGTATGGACGGTTATCATGTATAAAAGGAATACTAATTGCTTTTTGGTTCCCATAATTAGTGATTTTTATGTCTACAACCTGTTTTCATTTTCTCTCGTTTCACAGAAGTAAATATAACTAAAAATACAGTTAATAAAAATCAAAATATAATCCAAGCGTCGGGAATCTGTCATGATGTGACGCCATTGCCGGAACTCACAAGTTCGGTATACATCCCGCCCCAAAGCAAATTCCTGTTGAGTATCCATTAACCTCTCGGTTTGCGTACCTGGGTATTCAGTTCATCGAGTGAGGGGCAGAAGAGCATTGTTATATAATATACTTTTATGGATCACCAAAAATGCATCGTGATTCGCCTGGCTTCCAAAACGTCGCCAACTGCCTCCTACATATCCGTAGACATGCAATGTTGGATGAATTTCGCTCCAATTTGCAGAAATCCCCGTTTGATAAAGTCTCGTTGTCTAGGGAATACTCCCTTGTCGTAATTATCCGGGAGTTCAAGCAACCATCGGGGGCCGACGGCGCGGAATTTCCTGAAACAATTGTTTGTTTGCCTCGTCGTATTGCAGCTTATCATCCTTTAACATGCAGGGTAGAGCTTTGAAGGAAAGAGTAGCGAAGAGAGGCGGGGGATAAATTTAAAATCCTGTGATGGGCAATTGGTTTCGGTTAGATTTGGTGTCCTTTTCGTCTTTTGAATAGGCATTTTCTTTTCCACTACTATATCGAACTTCTTCGCGAAGTCCATCAGAGCTTCCATTGTTTATTGTTCTTGAATTTCAACGTTACCTCTTGCATGGCAGTGATACTTGCTTTACTTACAACAGTAAGAACTAGGCAGCCAAGTACCACATTGCATTTCATTTCCGGTTTCCCCTATATTTCTTTGCCCAAACTGTTTGCAAAGGCAGTGGTTCACCGGCGGCCAAAATCTCGTCTATGGAATAAGATTTGTATCTGGGGAGATTAGGTAGGGCGCCGCTTGTCGTTGTTATTTTCTTTCCCATGCCGAAGTCCTTTACAGTCGGCTGCTCTGGGCCGGAAGCTGGCGAAGTCGCTGGGGCTACTGAACGACAAAGGGTTCCCGGTCTATGAGGAACCCCAGCCTGCGGCCTGGCGCAAACGGGAAACCTTGGTGGAGAAGCGGCTGGCAAGTCTTAAAACGAACAACTGAAACTTAAAGTGATTACTTTTCAAACACAGGGTAAAAGTATCAAAAAGTGCAAATAATGAATTGTTTTTGTCATTTTTATTGCCCCCAATGAGGCTCATATTTGTAAGCATAACCAATTAGAACGCATTTATGAATACCACACTAAGTAGCGAGCAATCAATTTCTATCGAACCAACGGATACGTCAGCATTGAAGATTTCTTGAATGAAGCTGAATGGGAATATTGGTGGCAGGCGGCCATCCAAGCCATATGTAAAGACACTCCAAATCGGAGATATGTTGGATAACGACGGACAAATGCCGTTGATCTATAAATCACGATGAATATCGGCCGACACAGTCGCTGGCCGAATATGAAGTGAACCTTTGGATGAATAAAACATGGTAATAGGAAACGTGATAAAAACGGGGATTTGCATTGTCGCTTCGATGGCTAGTTTCCAAGGCGGCTCAGCACAAACAAATACGTACAATCCGGACGTATTTTTTCCGGTTGAGCAAGGGATTGCACCCTACCTACCGGTACATGGCGGCCACTTTTCAGGCAAGACGGTGGGCGATTCGCCAGATCCGTTAGTGTCTTACGTTTGGGAACAGGAGACAGATGATTTACAGATTTATTGCCTGAAGGCTACAGACGTTGTGACCGACCATCCCGGTAGTTTTGAAAATCTCGCTTCGGTAATGGGTGATGACGGTAATATATTGGTCAATGGGGAGGGGACGTTGTGTTTCGACTTTGGTGTGGAGAGCGCGGCTTGGTTGGAATTCGAAAGCCCCGACCTGAGCGGGGAGGTGCTCATGAGCATCAGCGAATACAATCAGCCAGCCATCGTCAACTCAGGCCCCCAATCTCCTCATAAGACCGCGAAGCCGGTTAAATACGGGAACACCTACCGGTTGGAACTGAATGCCGAACTCTACGAGGGGATTAGGTTCGGATGGATACATGTTACCAAATTTGACAAACCCTGGCACATCACCAATGTCCGTTTGGTTTGCCAGACCAAGCCGGTCAACTACCGGGGGCATTTCGAAAGCTCGAATACGTTGCTCAATCGGATGTGGTATACCGGTGCTTATGGCGTCAAGTTGAACTTGCTGAAAGATCACATCGGTGCCATCCTGATGGATCGGGGCGATAGGCATTCATGGACCGGCGATGCCTACATTTCACAGGGAGTGAGCATGGTGGCATTTGGCAACTATGAAATGGTCAGGCACAACCTTCAACGGACCTCTGCCGATGACAATTCGATCGAAAGTTATGCATTGCTGTGGATCCACAGTCTGCTCGACTATTATTACTACTCCGGCGATGAAGACTTTGTCCGTTCGCACCTCGGCACCATAAAGCGGAAGATAGCACACGCGGCCGAAGTGTGCGATTCGGAGACTAATCTGGGATTTTACGGCTGGGATGAACGCATCGGCGCTGGATTTGAAGACCCAAACATCCCCGAAAACCGACACGCCTACCGGCTATTGTATGCACATACCTGTGCGGCGCTTTCGCGGGCCCTGGTCGACCTAGGAGAGGAACACTTGAGCAACGCCTTCCGTCGGTTGGCCGATGGTCAGCTGAAGATGATCAGAGGCAATACCTCTTGGTTACAGGCAATTGGGTTGCACGCCGCTGCCGAAGCGATCAACGGCGGGTACCTCACCGATTCGGAAGCATCAGCATTGGCCAACGTTCATTTTCGCCAGGCCACGAACACCGTTTCTTTTTCGCCGTTTAACCAATATTTTATTATCAAGGCAATGGCATCGATGGGTATGCACCGGGAAGCGTTGGAAACAATAGACCGGGTATGGGGTGGCCAGCTCCATCTCGGCGCAACGACATTTTGGGAGTGCTTCCGGCCCGAGTGGAGTAATTTCCTGAATCCCAATGACCCTGTTCCCAATGGGCAACATGGCTATACCAGCCTGTGCCACCCGTGGAGCAGTGGCGTTACGAAATGGCTCTCTGAGGAAATATTGGGTATCAAACCAATTGCACCCGGGTTTAAGCGCTTTCAGGTCAGACCTCATCTCTCTGAAGCGATTGGCGCCGTTCAGGGCGAAATGCCTACCCCGCTGGGCACCATCGTTTTCTCCATTGACGTGGATAGAAAAATCGCTCTTTTGCAGGCCCCCGCCGGCACCGTGGCGCATGTGGCCATACCGAAAATGGGAAGAAAAGTACATAGCGTGTCAGTAAATGGCAAACTCATATATCCCGCAGATGGCACAGCGGACGACGCGTTTGTATACCTCCCTGACCTTCCGGGGGGAGACTATCGCATCACGATGGAATACGGGGAACACCGTACCGATCGCTCTCCCATTGCGCCAAAGGCAGACGCGGAAAATACGATAAGGCTGATTGCTACAGACAGCGTGACGACCGAGTGGCGGGAGCGATACGGAGCAGCAGGTTATTTGCTTTTCGATAACCGTGGCGATGGGGTAGATCAACGTATGTTGCCGGAATATATCGAAAAAATAGCCTGGAAAACAGCTGGGACAGGGACACCGCGTTTGGGCGACTGGTTATCAACCGACGGTCAGTTTACCACTGTGCTGGCCACGCAAAACCCTCAGGCTTGCCATCAGACATTTTACGTCGATATCTTAGCCAAACCGGAAAAAGCCTACCAATTTACTTTGCGGATGGCCGAGCTGGGAATCAAGGGGAAATTTACGGTCGACCTATTCGATTATAACTCGAAGAACCTTATCCACCCAACAATTTGCGTAGCTACTTTTGGCAAAAGCAACTATTATACATTCAAAACCACCGGATCGGTGAGAATCCGTATCAGCCACCTGGAAGGTGAAGATGCGGCGTTATCCGGTATATTTTTTCAGTGATGACAGCAATAGGAGGGGCGACGGATTCCTGCTCCGAATTCTGCTGGAACTGAAGTCATTGGTGCGATTTTAGCGTTAAAATGGTGGGACTGGGATATTAAAAAGATCACGGAAAACCTGGAATTTCATACCAGCAAAACATTCTGATTTCCCGTCATGTCCTCACCATTCCTACGGTTACCTTTGGTAACCGGTTATACCACCGCCCAGCAAAAGGATGCAACGGTGTATATCACTAAATCAAGGGAGAAGTACCATAAGGCTGGGTGCCAGTATTTAAGCAAAAGTCAGATTAAGACTACGAAGAAAGACGCTGTCAAAAATGAGTATTGGGGGCTCTTGGGCTTGTCCTTCCACGATCATTCCCATTCTCCCATTTGCAACTTATAGTCTATTTGACTAAATTTGTAACTATCAATAATTTTCAGGCATGAAGACGACGATAAATGCACCTTCTGTAAACGCCGTAATCCGGCTATTTAATCAGCTTGGCAAGACCGATCGGATAAAAGTTGCTGAACGTATCGGAAAGCAGACATTTGCCGACCGGTGGGATGTTATGGACGCCATCCTGCCCGATGAGCCACTTTCTGAAGCGGATATTATGAAAGAAGTGAGCGCTGTCCGATATGGCCAGAAGTCATAGGAAAGTGCTTGTCATTGATACCAACTGGTACATCAGCGCCACGATCAACCGAGCCTCTCGACGTACACTTTATGACCTTCTTTCCAATCCTATTTACACAATCCTTTGCTGCGATGAATTGATAGAAGAGTATAAGGCTGTTATACTGAGGGATAAATTTAAAAAATACATCAGATTGCAACAAGCAAAACGCTTTATCGAATTGATTGTCCCTATCTTTTCCTTTGTAAAGATAAAAAGCGATGTGAGAGCAAGTAGAGATCGCAATGATAACTATTTGCTCTCGTTAAGTAAAGATGGTGCTGCGGACTACCTTATTACCGGCGATCCAGACTTACTCGTACTAAAGCAGTACGGTCAAACTATGATCCTTACCATGAAAGAGTTTTTGGAGATATCTCAGATAGATTGATGCCTAGCCTAATAAGCCTAAGAGACACATTTAATGAATCGATAACATCATATAGAACGTATCTTTTACCTTTTCCTCGTCTTCGGGTTCCTGCTGCCTGCGGCTTCGAATGTGCAAGGTAGGGAAGTGGCTGATGCTCAAGAAATCAACAATTGGGTTCAATTATTCAAGGTTATTATGTTTGTAGACTCTCTTTTATCAAAGCGGCTAGCTTATTTTAAGCTGATATTCATTGTTTCATTTTTCACTGTTTCATGCGGCCAGCAACATCGTGGTGAATACATCGGTGGCATGTGGACGGCTGAAGATTCCGTAGATGGTGTTTACTGCAGGTACGTGTTGCAGCTCGATACCTTAAAGGGCGGAGGTCTTACGGTTGCGGCCGATGCAATCTATCTCATGATGATGGATAGGCTGCGGTTTGATACGGCTTCCGTCAATCGCGACTCGCTTTTCCTTTGGGGTCACGATTCCACGATAAAGGACTCTTTTAGGGGAAAGAGGGAAGGAGATAGCATCGTCGGTGAATTCACTCGAAACGGCCAACAACAACGGCTCACGTTCCGCAGGTTCGACCTCAAGGCCCACCGACCCCAAACGCCAACCCGCCCTTTTCCTTATGTCGAAGAAGAAGTCCGTTTCGCCAACCGTGACAGCTCGGTCGTATTTGACGGCACATTTACCTATCCGGAAAGGGTAGGTCAATATCCCGCCGTACTAATCATTTCGGGGTCCGGTCCGCAGGACCGTGACGGGAATTTGTTTTTCCATGACCCCTATTTGGTCATCGCCGATTACCTCACGCGGCAGGGCATCGCCGTCCTCAGGCTAGACGACCATAGGGTGGGCAAGACCGTGGTGGCCCCCGGAGCCAACGTCGATTACGTAGCCGATGCGGTGCGCGCCATCGAATTCCTGAAAAGCCATGAAAACGTGGCCGACCATAAAGTCGGAATCATTGGGCACAGCCAAGGCGGATTGGTAGCGATGGATGTCGCGGCGGCTGTCCCCGATCTGGCAACCGTGGTGACGTTTGGTTCGCCCATTTCGCTTACAGGAATAGATTTCTTCACGCTCGCCATAAGCAACAATGCGGAGTTTGCTTGGCCGGATTTGTCACCGGTAACCAGGGAGAAGGCGATTGGCTTATTTAACGAAGTCTTCCGTATTCTGAAGGAGGCCCCGTCCAAAAGGAAGGCTGCAGACCTAATGCTGAAAACGGCTATGCGTTGGTCGATGGATAACCGCGACAACAAGGAGGCCCTGGCTGCATTCCGACTCACACGCGACGATGCAGGGAACGAAAAAGCCATCGGGAAAATGCTGACGGAAAGATTTACGAAATTTCTTTCCGATGATCGCTATTACATCTTGTCATACGACCCCGGTGCGGTGTTTCCCAAAATCAAGTGCCCCGTGTTGGCTGTTTATGGCGAACACGACAACCGCATCAGCTTTCCGGCCGAGCAAGAACGGTTGGATGTCCTCGCCAGCCGAACCGGATTGGAGCTGGAGGCCCAACATTTCGCTCGCATAAACCATTTCTTTCAGACAACAGCATCCAAGCGAGCGGATGATGCCGAGGTGTTTGGGTTGGATGAGACGGTATCACCCGAGGTCTTGGAGCTATTGAGACGGTGGCTGACCGAACAATTCAATGCAGACTAACCTAATGGCGTCTCAATCAATTCATTTCATTCCTGTTTATTTCACCCCATACGCCTCCTACGGCTCACCGCAGCTTGGGCCCTTGAACTAAGGCAATTGCATAAAACTTGCACCGATCACTTTCAATCCATCGTCAAAGCGTTTCCAAACTCTAAAATAACGGAATTTTCCCGCTAATGGCGCTCCCATCACTTTTCCTTTCGCTGTCATGGTTACGATTGAGAGGGCTGTGTCACCCGTGATTTTAATCTCGTTAATTGCTGTTGATGCGTCCTCAATAACCATTGTTTTCGCTTTATGCGAGTCCAGATCCATTTCTTTGGTTACAACCTGCCCAGTAGGACCAATTGCGATCAGGTCATCGTGCAACAGTTTATCGAGCATGTCGACATCACTTACAAGCTGAGCCGAAAAAAGCCTATTTTCCACTTCCACTATGTCTTCCCTGTTAATTTTTGTTTTGTCCATACTAATCAGTTTCCAAATCTATATTTTCTTCACAACCGGCAGATGTCTTCTCCATGACGTTGTTAGCTTTATGGCTATATTGTTTGCTAACGAATGTCGTCAATGTAAATTTATCAAACAACCCTTTTATCCAAATCCACTGCCTTCTGTCTTCCGGTAATGCCTTAGGAGCAGCCATGAAAAATTTTCAAAACCGGCTAATTAATTTGTTTTAGGCACTTGTAATAGTGAAAACCATGTTATAATTTGCATGACACAGCAACCCTTATAAGCCAATAGGTCGGAGAAAAAAATCAACACGCTCAACATAAAGTTTGATCAAAGGTGTAACTTTACGGTTTAAGCGAAGTGCAACTAACTCATTTCATTAAACCTGATTAACTCTATGGAAAGAAGGGAATTTATCCGCAAAGGTATGATTGGCGCCACCGGTGCGGCATTGACAACGACTGGCATGAGTGCAAAATCCTACGCCTCAATTCTTGGATCCAACGAACGGGTCAACGTGGCCGTCATAGGCATACGCGGAATGGGCCAAAACCACATCGAGGGTTACTCAAAGCTCAAAAACGCGCGGGTGACCGCGCTATGCGACATCGATCAGAATTTTTTTGAACCCCGAATAAAAAAACATTTTGTAGACAAGGGACTGGAAAAGCCAAAGACATATACCGATTTGCGCGTCTTGTATGAAAATAAAGAGGTCGATGCCGTTTCCGTCGTGACACCGAATCATTGGCATGCGTTGGCCGCGATATGGGCGATCCAAGCGGGCAAGCATGTTTCTGTCGAAAAGCCGTGTTGCCATAATATTTACGAAGGCCGTAAGTTAGTGGAAGCCGCAGAAAAGTACTCGGTCATCGTACAGGATGGGGCCGAGCAACGGAGCAACCCCTGTGCGGAAAGCATGGCTGATTTTTTGCATGGCGGGAAGCTTGGTGAAGTGTATATGGCCAAAGGCATTTGCTATAAACGGCGCAATACCATCGGGCGCACGCCAGACGAACCGATCCCTCCAGGCGTAGATTATAACCTGTGGTTGGGCCCGGCGCCGGAGCGCCCGTTTTCGAAAAACCGCTTCCACTATAACTGGCATTGGAACTGGGATTATGGAAACGGCGATATCGGCAACCAGGGGGTTCATGAGATCGATATTGCCCGGTGGGGGCTTAATGTTACGTTGCCTACTAGGATCAGCTCAATTGGCGGCCATTTCATGTTTGACGATGACCAGCAAACACCCAATACGCAACTCACTGTCTTTGAATTCCCAAACGCCCAGGGTGGGGGCGACGGGAAAAAGCTCCTGCAATTTGAGGTCCGTCATTGGCTTTCAAATTCCGAAGGAATCGGCGGGGAAAACCCGAATGACAACACGTATATGGTGAGTTCGGATAATGAGGTAGGCAACTTGTTTTTTGGATCAAAAGGCTACATGACTAAAAACCTCAATCAATGGCAAACATTTATGGGCGATAAGATGGAGCCAGGGGAAAACGGAAAGGGTTTCGGTAACCACTACGCAAATTTTATCGATGCAATCCGGTATAACGACCAGAAATTGGCAAAAGGAGACATTAAGGAAGGATTTTATTCCTGTGCGCTCATCCATCTTGGCAATATTGCGTATCGCGTGGGGCGAACACTGGATTTCGATCCCGTGGCCATGAAATTCATCAACGATCCGGAAGCCGATGCGTTGCTGTCCCGCGAATACCGGTCACCTTTTATCGTTCCGGATGTGGTGTGAAAGCGGTCGTTTTAGCAAGCCACATGTCCAACTTCAAAATCCCGAAAGATAAGTGAATGTCAGGTTATTGGCCTATTGGATGTTCCTGTCAAGTTTAAACTCACTTCGATGTCTTTATTGAAATAGATTTATTATTTATAATAAAACATTAATTTTTAATTGTTTTGTTATAAATAGTTTATTTAAATTTGCTTGCCATTAATCCTGATTGATATGAAACTTTCTAATAGCAAGACCATCAGATCACTTGATGTATTAATTACCATCGTATTGATTTTTTATTTTGTCTTTCTGGGGATCAAATTATTTAATTCTGGTGCTCCGGCAGTTAGTAACAGTTTAAAAGGTTATGCAATGTACGATATACAGGCTAAACCTCATGATGATAAAAGGGTCCTGAGTTTAGCCGACTGGTTTGGGAAGAAAGTAGTAGTTCAGCCGACTAACAGAGCTCGTGTGGAATTGAGGTTTAAATCTTACGACGAACTATTTTCGTTGCCCGCTTTATCGTACCAAGTTTTTCAACTATTTTATTGGCTACTTATTGGCTTCCTCATTTTATGCATAAAAAGGGTCTTTAGTTCATTTCGTAAGGATGAGGTATTTACAACAAGGAACGCCTCTTTAATTTTATGGGGCTCGGCTGTGTTGATGATACTACCTGTAATGCGATCGATAACTCAACGTCTTTTTATCAACTGCATCATCAAGTTAAACCTCAATGATTCAGGTTATTTGTTGCAAAAAGGGGCCGGATTTATTGCGTCTGAAACGTTTATTGGATTGGCACTGTTGGCGTTCGGTTTGGTCTTCAAAACAGCAATAGATATAAAGAAGGAAAATGACTCATTTATTTAAATAATATGCCGATAGTTATCAATTTAGATGTGATGTTGGCCAAGCGGAAAATGTCGTTAACGCAACTGTCTGAAAAAGTTGGGCTAACGATAGTCAATCTTTCCATTTTAAAAACAGGGAAGGCAAAAGGGGTCAGATTTGATACGCTAGAGGCAATATGTAGAGTTTTGGATTGCAAACCCGGGGATATTATCGATATCGACTTGTAACACTGTGTTACAAGTAGGCCTTAATTTATTTGACCATAGCTATTATATATATTTAATGTCAGCTTTTGGTTGTACGAACCAAACTATGGCTGCGTTATATTGAAAATAGAGTCTGCCTCAAAGGAAACCCAGCTCGCGGCCTCACCCGGCCGGCGGATAATCACCCCCTTGGTGTTTTCGGCTCGGCAGCATGATTTTATAACTCAAAAGATGCTGCATTTCCGGTTTCCCGTAATGCCCTCACCATCCCTGCGGCTACCTTCGGGTAATCAAAATTTGTAATTCTCAATCGGATGTTTTACCTTGCATGTTATAATTACCATTATAAATCAATAGGCCTAAGAAATACAGCTAATGAATCAGTAACCCAATTTACTAACCGCTAACTATCAATAAAACGACCAACACAAACCATCATGCGCAAGCGTATCGTCAACCTTCTCCTCGTATTGGGGTTCTTGCCGCATGCACAGGACAGAGAAGTAACTTACACAGCTTAAATATCAACAATTATGAATCAGATACCGAAACCATGGGATTTCTCGCACTACTTGTTTTCCCGGGAGGAAATAAAATTCTTGGATTCTTAACGAATCATCGGTATTTTTTTGGGAGCACGTTGGTCATTATGACAATTACGGAAAAATAGGATTTTGGAGAAAATGCAAAGCACTCGTGTTTCTAAAAACTGCTAAATTGGCTAATCCTGATGGTGTCCATTTTATACAAATTTTATTACGTGCTTTTTTTACACTTTTTGAGAAACGAAAAAGAAGGCGCTTGGAATAGCGCTATCATGGTCCTAACTGGCTCACTTGCATTCTTTCTCATGTTTTTGATGGGACTATCGGGGATTTTGGACATAATTGCTCCAAATACTGCAGGAGACGGACCGCTGGCCAAAAGAGGAAAAATTTTAATATTTGTTTTTCCTCTTTTATTAATATCCTATTTAACGATAACACACATTGTTTTCAAGGTAGCAAGGGCATCAAAGTCGACCGGACTCAGCGAGCGATTTTTGTTTGTTCCTATTAAACGTGATAGAATCATTTGTTGGCTGACTTGTACACTTTTAATGAGCTCGCCGCTGATTCTTGTAGGTGTTAAAGTCCTTCTCGGTCAAAAGTAGAATTTGAATACCGAAAAGAAGATATCCAGATGCTATCCCAAAAAACCTGGGTTGAATTCCTGGTATCAGATGAAGGTATTCGCAGTGAAATCTGGCTACAGGTAATCCGGGACCTAGTGGGAATCGGGCACTTCCGTTTCGGTAAGGATTCTGAACAGGTCCGGAATTATTGGCAAAACGAAGTGGCCCACAAACCCAATGGTTTCCCCTACTTTCGGGTACTGGAACATGTTAAACGGAAACGTATTTTCAATTTGGAGGAGGCAGATTATGGTAAGCATAAAAATGAGAAGCACAACACTTTTTGCCCTAGTTTTGCTTGGGCTCACCTTGCTGTCAGCATGCAAAAAGCACTGGGAAGATGACAAACTGCACATAGCTAGGGAAAGCTATACAGGCAATCAGCTTAGGATCGACGGATACTATTTGACGGGAAACGCCATCTTAGGTATTTACATATTTTATGAAAATGGAACACTGCTGGTGGGTGATAGTTTTAATGTTGATAAACTGGCAGCCAAAGAAGCCGAGATACCGCGCTTTAGGCAGGTATCCAGACCAAACTCATCTACATTGACGATATCGGTTGGGCGGGCAATGGCTTCGTAGATTTGGAAGGCACCCCCATCCGATCAATTTTCAAATTATATCCGTGGGAATGGCTGACGCGCGAAGAGTTTGGCATGCACATCGTAAACGACCCCAATCAGGCCCAGTGGATAGAGCCATCGTGGAAGATGTTGTTATCTAATAAAGCCATACTGCCCGTACTCTGGGAATTGTTCCCGAATCATCCATACCTGCTGGCTTCCCATTTTAGCGGGCCGGCCCATTTGAAGCATTTTGTCAAAAAGCCCATCCTAGCGCGTGAAGGTTCCAATATCGTTATGTATTATGACAGGCAGATGATCTACCATACCGAAGGCGAATACGGAGAAGAAGGCTACATCTACCAAGAGCTGGCTAAGCTACGTCGAGAAGATACCGGTTTTTCAATTATCGGCAGTTGGATGATCGGTCAGGAATCCTGCGGAATATCTTTCCGCGAGTCCGATATGCCCATCACGACAGACAAAAGCCGTTTTATACCCCACATTATCCGGCATTGACGTACAATAAGTGAAGCGCGGAGCAATGCAACCTAAAACGCTGCAAAAGTACATTTCCAAAGTGCCTGACGCGGAAACGTTGCCGCAAGAGATGAAGCACGCGTGTGGATGGGTAAGCCAAAATCATTTAATAGTTTTGTACGATGGAAGAATTGATGGATTACTTGCTGCAGTTTGGCTCCTTGAACAAAGAGCAGATAGACCTGATTAAAAAGAAAGCCACAGAAATAGAACTTGGTAAAGACGATTTTTTTTGGGAGGCAGGCAAAGTAGTTCGGCAGATCGGGTTTGTTGTTTCGGGCGTTCTCCGTGTTTATTATTACAATAACAAAGGCGACGAAATTACCCGTTATTTTGTAGACGAAAATCACCTGATTTTAAACGGACACGATACCGATACAAACTTTGTCCCCGCGGAATACCTGCAAGCCATTACGCCATGTAAACTGGTGGTGTTTTCAGAACAGGGTTGGAAAGCGCTATTGGAAACCATTATGGATTGGGAAAAGATGCTTCAAAAAATAATGACCAAAAATCATGGGGAAAAAATTGCTAGAAGGAGTGAACTGGTCTCGCAAGATGCCACGACACGCTACCTGGAGTTTATTGAGAAATTCCCGACGTTGGTAAACCGTGTGCCGCTGTCGTACATCGCTTCTTATCTGGGCATTACGCAATCTTCGTTGAGCAGAATACGGAAAAACATCCACTGAATCACTTTTTGCCAAATGGCAAACGATTTCATGCTTTATTGAGCAACCTTTGTAGGGTAAATTGTAAAGTAAAGAAAAATGAACTCAAGAAAATTAGGAAACAGCGGATTAGAAGTATCTGCACTGGGCTTTGGGTGCATGGGATTAAGTTTTCCAAACGCACCGGCAAAAGATGAAAATATAAAATTAGTGCGCTCAGCTTTTGAAAAAGGTATCACTTTTTTTGATACGGCTCAAGCGTATGGAAACAATGAAGAATTGGTGGGCGAAGCGCTCGAACCCATTCGCAAGGAAGTGGTCATTGCAACCAAGTTCGGGTTTAAAGACGGTAACTTTCAATTGGGTTTGGATAGCAGACCCGAAAGCATAAAATCGGTTGCCGAGGCCTCATTGAAAAAATTAAGAACCGATTACATTGATTTGTTTTACCAACATCGGCCCGACCCGAATGTGCCGATTGAAGAGGTTGCAGGTGCCGTAAAAGAGCTGATACAAGCTGGCAAAGTAAAGCATTTCGGTTTGTCAGAAGCCGATGCGGAGACCATCCGCAAGGCACATGCCGTTTTACCTGTTACCGCATTACAGAGTGAGTATTCCATGTTTTTCCGTGACCCCGAAACCGAAATTATCCCGACATTGGAAGTATTGGGAATCGGCTTCGTGCCGTTTAGTCCACTGGGCAAAGGGTTTCTGACAGGAACCATCAATGCTGACATGGGATTTGATAAAACGGACAGTAGAAGGATGTTGCCGCGTTTCAGTAAAGAAAACCGGGAAGCTAATCAAGCGCTGGTTGATTTGGTTGTGTCGATTGCGAACGATAAAAATGCCACTCCTGCGCAGATTGCGTTGGCTTGGCTCCTGGCGCAAAAGCCGTTCATCGTGCCAATCCCAGGCACCACAAAACTGCACCGTTTGCAGGAAAACATAGGCAGCGAAAACATCGTTTTGGCTACTGATGAACTGACCAAAATCAATGCAGCGTTGGCAACAATCAACATTGTGGGCGAACGCTATCCCTTACAGATACGGCAAATAATAGGAAAATAGAACGCCAAAGCGCTGGATACCGATCCGAATGCGCTGGTGTTCCATCGGTTTGATCGTGATGTTCAGGGCCAAGCTCCGCCTCCAGGGCATGCCGGAAGGTCGTCTTGTAGCATTCTCGTTCTCGAGCACGTTAGGCAATAAAGACATCGCTTATGAAAAATACGTTAGTTTCGTTTGTTTTTATATTCGCCATCTTGGTTGCTAATGCACAGCAACGGCAGGAGAAAATCGGTTTCGGCATTCAGGCGGGGTGGAACATGTCCAGGATCTCGGGCGATACGTTTGATGGAAAGGCAGGTTTCATCGGTGGTATACATGCTGACCTTCCGGTGTTTGGCAATTTCCACGTGCAGCCGGAAGTCAATTTCCAGCAGCTGGGAGGCAAATACAAAAGTGACGCGTTTGCGATAGGCGACATCCGTTACCGGTATGCCGAACTGAACATGAATTATCTAAGTGTGCCGGTCTTGATGAAATACCGCTTCAAACCCCTTGATTTGGACATCTTTGTCGGTCCGCAGGTGGCTTTTAAACTACGTGCCAAAAACAAAATAGGTGAGGGGGAAACCTATGAGGCGAGAAACGTGAAGGATACCGACTTGGTGGGGGTATATGGGCTCGAATATTGCTTGCGGTTGCCGGATAGCCCCGTAGACTTCGTGCTGAATGCCCGTTATATGACTGGGCTTACGAATTTCGCCAATGGCGAAAATCCCAATATGCCCAATGACAGCTACCGAAACAATGCGCTTGCTTTTATATTGGGCATCCGGTTTTAGATAAGCGAAAGCGGTAGGTAAACTAGGAACCGAATAAGTTGCTTACCCGTTCAATGATTTCGGGTTTATACCCCACCATCCGGAGGATTTTAAAAAAACAAGCGTGTCCAAAGAACCCCTAAAAGAACTCATCCTTGACGGCAATCGTATTCATGACATCCCTTCATTTTATGACGAGGTGAATCGGGTATTCATGCAGGGCGTAGACTTCACCCTTAGCCCAAACTTGGACGCATTCAATGACCTGCTGCATGGCGGCTTCGGGGCCATCCGTGGGAAAGAGCCGATAACGCTGAAGTGGCTTAATTTTGAGAAAAACAGAGAGGACCTGGGGGTGGAGGCGACCATCGCGTTCTACCGTGCGAAGCTGGAACGGCCCGAAGCGTTCAACCAGGAATGGGCTCGGGCGAAGCTTGACGAATTGGAGCGCGGGGAGGGGCAGACGTACATGGATATCCTGCTGGACATTATCGGCGAACACCCGAATATCAAACTGACCTGTTTGAATTAATTTAATCAAAAATTATCGCAAAAATTTTTGGATTTGCCAAATCAAAGCTATTAATTTGTCTGATATGTCCTACATAATGACGATATAGCTAGCCAATAACATTCCAATTAAATCATGAATAGCGTCTCTAAATTTCTAACAACCATGGGATTGGTGGCGCAAGTTTTCTTAATCGGAAAAATTAACATTAATATCGGTTTCGCGCAGGAAATCTCACCGCAGCATCCGCCCTTCGAAACGATGGTTTGGCTAGGCAATGAACGGGGGATGAAAAATCACCGGATACTCGGGTTAACACTGAGCCAATCGGGCGCCTTGCTCGCTTTCACAGAAGCGAGGATTGACGGACGCGACGAGGGTCCGCACGATTTGGTATGCAAACGCTCGTCGGACAATGGCACGACTTGGCCAATGGAAATTGTCATTGAAAAAGGCGACGGTAGCTTCTGGAAGACGCAGGGGAGGCCCGGCAAGTTGGAGTCCTGGGCAAACCCGTTGGCATTGACCGATTCGACTAATGGGCGTTTGTTCATTTTCTATGTCCTCAATGAGGGAGAACACAAGGGCCACAATACCCAGCGGATGACCCGTGTGTTTTACCGATTCAGTGACGATGAAGGACTAACCTGGAGCGATCGGATCGAAATAACCGATGTCTTAAACGTTGGACCCGATGGGAAGCCACATGTGGATATTGATGGCGTGCCAATCAAGAACCGGGATGGCTTTGCCAGCGATTATTTGAGCCGGGCGTTCCATATGCCCGGCCCAGGGCATGGTATCCAGTTGGACAACGGTCGGTTGCTCGTCCAATTTTGGCACCGCCGGGCGATAGGGCGGGTCGAGGCGGATGGCACCCACATCGGTACGCCGATCAGCGATCGCCTTTACAGTTCGTCGGTCATCTATAGCGACGATCACGGCAAGAGTTGGACGAAAGGAAACGACACGGGGCTGGGTCACCAGGCAACAGAAGCAAGGGTGGTGCAACTGGGCGATGGGACAGTGATGATGAATGCCCGGATGCACAATAAGGGGCGAAGGTGGGTGGCCCGAAGTAATGACCGCGGGGTTACGTGGCAATATGGGGGTGAAGAGCTGACCGTCATGCCGTATACGGCGGTTGACTGCGGACTGGTACGCATACAGCCTCCAAATCAACAGTACCCCGCGGCAGATTGGTTGCTCCATTCGCATCCAAACACCGTGGATAAACGTGAAGGCCTCACCGTAAGTTTGAGTACCGACGGCGGCAAGACCTGGCCTGTCAGCAAACTAGTATACGCGTATGGCGCACAGTATTCGGATCTTGTCCAGTTGAAAGACGGAACGATCGGGTTGCTGTACGAAAAAAAGAACAACCACCCAGGGAGCACGCTTGTTGACGGGATTTCATTTATACGGTTCGAGCTCGATTGGCTGCAGCATCCTGATGGTTTAGCAAAAACCGAATAACTTGTCATCTCTATGTAGGCTGCTGCATGACTATAAGCCTAAACCGACTTGCCTGCCGATATCAATTTGCTTGCTGGACACGCCGCTGGTAGCGGGAATATGATATTTTCGAGCTATTTTTGAGGCAACTAACGGTCAAATGGATAATCATGCAAAAGGGGTGCTGATGGCACTGTCGGCGGCTACGCTGTGGGGCGTATCGGGGACTTGCGGCCAGTTTCTGTTCCAGCAACGGGAAGTGAGTGTGGAATGGTTGATGGCCGTACGGATGCTCGGTGCGGGTGGATTGCTGCTGCTCCTGGCGATACTACGGAAAGATGCCCACGTTTGGGCGATCTGGCGGAATAAGGGCGATCGCCGCAGACTGTTGGTATTCGGCATCGCTGGCATGCTGACCGTACAGTATACATACTTTGCCGCGATTAAACACTCCAATGCGGCGACAGCAACCATTCTGCAATTTTCGGCTCCAGTATTCATAGCGATATACCTGGCAGCGCGGTACGGCAGGAGGCTCAACGGCTTAGATTATTTGGCTATTTTTTTGGCTATATTGGGGACATTCCTCTTGGTTACCCATGGCGATATCAATGCGTTGAATATATCGCCGTTGGCGTTTGCGCTCGGCATCGCATCAGCGGTCAGTTTGGCGTTATATACCCTCATGCCGGGCGTGTTGCTCAGCAAGTATAGCGCGGTGAGTGTCATCGGCTGGGGATTGTTTATCGGCGGGGTGGCGATTTCGCTGATCAACCCGCCATGGGAGGTTGACGGTGTTTGGGATCGTTATACGTATGCCAATAGCCTCTTTGTTGTGCTGTTTGGAACGCTGATCCCGTTTTACCTGTACCTAAAGGCGGTGCAGCTCATCGGCGGACAAAAGGCCAGCCTCCTGACGTCAGCGGAGCCACTTTCGGCTACGTTGATCGCGGTGCTGTGGCTGGGTGTTTCCTTCCAAACGCTGGATTGGCTGGGTGCATTTCTGATTGTCATTACCGTCTTCCTGCTGTCGATCGGCAAGGTGTCTCCGGAGGCATAGCGGAGGCCCAGTAAGGTGATCTGCGTATAAAATGGCGCTTTACGGATTGGTAGAGAAAATGGAGCCGTTAGCAATGAGCGCCCGCCGCTTCATTTTCAGCATGTCCCTGACCCATTCGGCAAAATCTTCGGGCTGCAGCACCTTTTCGGGATTTCCGTCTGTAAGGCCGCGTTCGATACTCAAATCTGTCGCAATAGTGCTCGGCGTAAGCGTGAAAACCCGGATATTGCTCTTGCGCAGCTCAGCCATTAATGACTGCGAGAAGGCGATAACAGCCGCCTTGGATGCGCAATATGCCGACATATTAGGCGTCCCTTTCAGACCTGCGGTCGATGCGATGTTGACAATATCTCCTTCGCCGCGCTGTTTGAGCAAGGGTATAACGGCTTTCGACGCGTAGTATACGCCAAACAGGTTTGTCTGGATAATTTGTTCCCACTCATCGATGGGCATGTCTTCAACCGACGCGAATGTTGCTATACCCGCATTGTTGATGAGGATATCCACACCGCCCAGCTTTTCGGCAAGCTCGGCAATGCCGTTGGCAACCGGTACCGATTGGTCGACCGGAAATACAGCATAATATGCCGCAATGCCCAGCTTTTTGAGTTCTTCGACAGTAGCCGCGAGGTTACCCGCATGGCGTCCTGTTATTCCGATATTGACACCTTCGCTGGCTAACGTCAGCGCTACGGCTTTCCCTAGGCCACGGCCGCCACCGGTAATGATCGCATTCTTTCCTTTTAATTCCATATCGTCATGACTGAACCGCAAAAATACAGTCTTTTTTTTACGCGGGCGAATCTCGGAAATGACTAGCTTATAACTTTATCTGCAACTCCGCCACGCGTTCGTCATTTTTGCCGGGCTTCCATTTCGGGCCTTCGCGCACGAGCTGGATGGCTCGATTGCTGAGGGCTGTATCCGTGGTGCGGACGACCTGGATGTGGGTGGGGGTGCCGCCGTCATCAATGGTAAACGTCAGCGTGATCGTGCCTGTTGCTCCCTCGGTCTGGTTGATACCCCGTTTGAGGTAGCGGTTATATGCGCGCCAACCTCCAAGCGGCTCTGGTTTGCCGGTCGTTTCGCCGCCGTAGCCCACCACGACCACTTCGCTCAGGTCTGCCGCGGCGGGCCGGAGGGCAATGGTGATGCTGTCATGGGCTGCAACGCTGACTTGCTGCTGCTCGTAGCCCAGATATGACGCGGTCAGTGTTTGTGAGGGGTCTCGTATGACGAACCGACCCGTGGAGTCGGTGACCACCGTGCGGTTGTCCGCCAGTTGCAGGACGGCACCTTGCAGGGGTGCCTGTGTCTCTTGATCGACCACCTTGCCCATGATCGCCTGTTGTGCGGGCTGCCCGGTGGGGCTGACGCCGCGTATGCGTATCTCCGACATGCGTTCGCTTACCGCCGCCGCGCGTTGTCCCTTATTGGTATCGGCTGCGGTGGCTTCGGGCAAGTGGATAGCGCCTGTGATGGTCGATGCTTTTTGAGTTCCGTACCGGATAACCACAGCCGCTTCCTGCGTATCACGGATGCGTTCAGCGGATTCGACAGGCTTGCTGGTCTTGTTGCGTGGCGCCGACGCTGCGGCTTCACCTTCTGTTGTGGTCCGTGCTAATCGCTGCACCTGGGCGGGCTCCTCCTTGGCAGGTGCTGCTGATGGAGCCGCTTGCTTGGCGGCTGGAGCTTCCTCGGCGTCACCGGACGTGGGCGCAGCAGGTCGCTCGGAGCGCTGCTCAAGGGCATCTGACGGTGCAGAGGCCACCGCGGGTTGGTTTTGCTCTTGAACGTCCTGTCGCATAAACCATAGCGTGCTGATGGTAAGTGCCAATAGCACCGAAGCTGCTACGGCCCAGCGTTGGAACGGAAGGAGTCGGCGGGTACGGCCACGCTGGGTACGCTGGTCGATCCGCCTGTGGATATCGGCGAGATTGGCCGCGTGTACATCCTGCGTTTCCCCTTCCATGCCGAGGATGATATCCATCAACGCCGGGTCGTCCTGCGCCCGGCGCTCCAGTGCATACATCGCTCGTGGGCTGAGCTCGCCCCGGAGGTACTGCCTGATCAATTCCACATCCACCTTATCCTTTTCCATGATTGGCCTCCATGCACAACTTTAAATTTCGCTTGCCGTTTTGGATGTAGCTTTTCACTTCGTTTAAGCTATATCCTGTGATGTCGGCAATTTCTTTATAACACTTCTCATTCAAGTAAAACAAATCAACACTGCGTTTTTGTTTTTCGGGTAACGTATCCATGCAGCGCTCGAGCGCGGTGAGCTGCTGTTCCTTTTCTTCCGCGTCGTCCTCCGGATGCACGGGCATGGGAAATTCCACAAATTCGTCGATGGAAATTTGCTGCTTGTTTTTGTCGGACCGCAGCTGCATGAGGCAATGGTTGCGGCTGAGCACGTATAGCCAACTGCCGAATCGCTGGATTTCTTGCTTGTTGACCTTGTGAATGAGGTCCTCGAAGATCTGCATGACGGCATCTTTGCTGCGCTCACTGTCTTGCAGGTAGCGCTGGCATACGTAATAGACCATCTCGGCGTGGGCGTCAAACAGTTCACCCAATACGGCGAGATCGCCGGTCTCGCGATAGCGCTGCAGGAGGACATCATCATCGACTTTTTTTTTGGACTTGCCGAACCAGCTCATTACAGGGTGAAAGTAAATTATTTTTCCGGTTTATGGAAATTCCGGCAGCCGTGCATCCTTCGCCAAAAAATCGACGATTATGACAAGGGCTATTTTCTTTGCAATGCTGCTGACGGTATCTCTGGTGGGGTACCGGAACAGCGAACCCCGCTTGATTAGCGGTACGGTATACGACGACGCGGACGGTACGCCACTGGCCGGTGTTCATGTACAGGTGGCTGGAACGAATACTTCGGTGGGCACGGACAAAAAAGGGCATTACGCCATCCAAGCCGAAAAGGGGCAATACCTCGTATTCGCCTACATCGGCTATGAAACCAAGCGGCTAAAGGTGGGCAAGCTAAACAAGCTGGATGTGCGGCTGACGGCAGCGGCCATGTCGTTGGATGAAGTGGTGGTGATCGGACATGGTGCGCAAAAGCAAGCGGCATTGACTGGAGGTGTGAACTTGATGATCAGGGGCGGGTGGCTGCCCCAGCCGATAAACACCGAATCCTACAAGGGATTCGCGGAAAACCGCTTCTTCAATCCGTTGGATGAACCGCTGTCTACGTTTGCGATTGACGTAGACGCGGCCTCCTACAGCAATTTCCGTCGGTTCATCAACAATGGGCAGCTGCCGCCAGTAGATGCCGTTCGGATCGAAGAAATGATCAATTACTTCCAGTATGATCTGAAGGGACCGACCAATGGTGAGCCTGTAGCCATCCACACGGAGCTGGCGGCAGCGCCTTGGAGCCCGAAGCACCGCTTGCTGCGCATCGGCCTGAAGGCGAAATCGGTGCCGACGGACAAGTTGCCCACTTCAAACCTGGTATTTCTTATCGACGTATCGGGCTCCATGGCGGGCATCAACCGCCTGCCACTCGCGCAGACTGCGATGAAAATGCTGGTGGATCAGCTGCGTGAAAACGATCAGGTGGCCATCGTGACCTATGCTGGTTCGGCAGGAGTGGCCTTGGAAAGCACACCTGGAAGCCAGAAAACCAAGATCAAGGACGCTATCGATGCGCTCGGCGCGGGCGGATCTACCGCGGGTGGCGCGGGCCTGCAGCTAGCGTACCGCATCGCGCGGCAGCACTTTATCAAGGGAGGCAACAACCGCATCATATTGGCCTCCGACGGGGATTTCAATGTGGGTGCTTCCAGCGACGGCGATATGGAGCAGTTCATTGCCAACGAACGGCAAAGCGGGGTGAACCTGTCGGTACTGGGCTTTGGCATGGGCAATCTGAAAGACAGCAAAATGGAACTGCTGGCCAACAAAGGACACGGCAACTACGCGTATATCGACAACATCACGGAGGCCCGTAAAGCAATGGTCACCGAATTCGGTGGCACGCTGTTTACCGTCGCTAAGGATGTAAAGATGCAGGTGGAGTTCAACCCGGCCAAGGTACAAGCCTACAGGCTGTTGGGTTATGAGAATCGCTTGCTCGAAAAAGAGGATTTCAATAATGACGAGAAGCTGGGTGGCGACATGGGGGTAGGGCATACCGTCACCGCGCTGTATGAAATCGTGCCGGTGGGCGTCAAGAGCAATTTTCCGGGTGATGTAGATCCGCTTAAGTACCAACAGGTGAAAGAACGGCCTGCTGTGCATACTAGTGATGAAGTGGCGACCATCAAATTTCGCTATAAAGACCCCGATGGGGATAAAAGCCGCGTGCAGCAAGTGGCAGTAGCCGATAGGCCACTGGAATTGATCAAGGCGAGCGCGGATTTCCGCTTTGCCAGTGCTGTCGCGGAGCTGGGTATGTTGCTGCGCAATTCGGAATATAAACAGCAGGCGGACTACGATCGGCTGGTGGCGCGGGCTAGACAAGCCAGGGGGGCGGATGATGAAGGCTATCGTGCGGAATTCATCCGCTTGGCGGAAAGCGCGAAGTTATTGGCCAAGCATCATGACGTGGCCGCGAGAGGCCATTAAAAATGCATAACTTAGCGCTGTAATACGGACTGCATGAAGGACTATAAAGCATATTTCATTATACCGGCTCCTCCGGAGCTGGTATTTGTGGCGCTCACCAGAGCGGATACCATCCGGCTGTGGACGGGGGAGGAGGCGGTCATGTCTCCGGAGCCCGGCACGGAATTTTCGTTGTGGGACGGCGCGATTGTGGGAAAGAATCTATCGTTCGAACCGGGTACGAAGATTGAGCAGCAATGGTACTTTGGTGAACAGGACGAGCCGTCTATCGTGACCATCAAGCTGCATCCGCATAAGCAGGGGACGTCCATGGAGGTCAGGCAAACCAATATCCCTGAGGACGACTATGATGATATCGTGGATGGGTGGCGCACGGAATACGTGGCCTCGCTGATTAACTTTTATATGGAATGACGGGGCTGCCAGCACTCTTGGCAAGGTCATCGTGTGGTCAGCGCCCAGCCATCATCCGGTCAAAAACAGCCCGTTGCTCCCGCATGGACTGCACCTTGTCTGCCGGATCGGTGTGGCACTCCAACAGTATCCAGCCCTTGTAATCCATATCGGCTAGGTTTTTCAAAAGTGCCGGGTAGGGGTAGTCCGTGCGGTCGAGTTCGCGCACGTGGACGGTATCCCCGAAACGGTCTTTGACCAAATCAAAATTGTGCTGGAATCCCTGGCCGTCCAAATCCTGAGGGTTGCAGTTCCAGCAGACGGTCGCATTGGGATGATCGGCATGGTCCATGATCGTTTTGATGTTGGGTAGCTCTTGGGTTTCCTCGCCGTGGACTTCCAAGCGGAGCTGCTGTCCGAAATCGGCGGCATACGCGGCGAGTTCGTTTAACGAAGCACCGATTTGAGCCATGGTCTTTTCTCGTGGAATTTCGCGATGAAAGGCATTGGGTTTGACCTTTACACCGCTGCCGCCGATATCGGCGCTCAGGCGGATATATTCCTTGGTACGCGCGATCGATGCCTGGAGGGCCTGCTGGTCCGGAAAATCGTATTGTTGGTTGGTGCCCATGCCGACAAGCTGCACGGCGCTATCGCCAAATTGCTGCTTAACGGCTATTCGCTCCTGTTTGCTCATTTCCGGGGTGACATGATGGGCATGGTCTACACGCAATTCCACGCCCTGTATGCCGGTGGCATTGCAGTTTGCGATGAGCGTGGGCACATCCCAATCCTTGCCCCAGAGGTAGGTGACAAGCCCCAGCTTCATGTGGGTAGCCGGTTTCCGCTTAGTCGCTGCCCAAATGGCGGCAGGAAGGAACGAGGCGCCGGCCAGCAGCGACGTTGATTGGAGGAATTGCTTTCTGTTGATCCTGTACATCGTATCTTATAATTGGTGACTCTTATAATTGGTGACCTGACAAATGTATCAAAAAATCTAGAAACGCATCCGTTGGATGCGGATGGCATTGCCAATGGCGAGTAGGGCGACGCCCACATCGGCAAAGACGGCCTCCCACATGGTGGCTAGGCCACCGGCGCCTAGGATGAGCACAATGGCCTTCACCACGAAGGCCATCGTGATGTTTTGCCAGACGACACGGCGCGTGGCCCTGCCGATCCGGATCGCCACCGGAATCTTGCCGGGCTGGTCATCTTGGATAACCACATCGGCCGTTTCGATGGTGGCATCGCTGCCCAAGCCGCCCATGGCGATACCGACATCGCTCAGCGCCACCACGGGCGCATCATTAACCCCGTCTCCAACGAAAGCAACGCGGTAGCCAGCTGACTTCATTTCCTTGATCTTATTGGCTTTATCTTCTGGCAACAGATCGCCATATGCATGAGCGATCGCTAGCGTACCCGCCACGGCCTGAACAACAGCGTGGCGGTCGCCGCTGAGCATCGTAGGGGTAATGCCCAGGGCCTTCAGCTGGCGGATGGCCGCCGCGGCGTCGGACTTGATCTCATCGGCAATGGTCAGGTATCCGGCAAACCGCCCATCGTAGGCGATGGCGATGACCGTGTGGGCCATGTGGCCCGTATCGACGCCATGCGCAATACCAAAATGGTCAAGCAGCTTAAAATTGCCCACAAGGAGTTGCTTGCCCTCTACCGTGGCGTGCAGGCCGTGACCGGCGATTTCTTCGACCTGCTCCAGTCGTAGGCGCTCATCTACCGGGCCGACATACTCGTGGATGGCGGTAGCGACGGGATGGGTGCTATTGCTTTCCAATGCGTTAGCCAACCGAAGCATCTCGGCCTGATCAAAACCATTGGCTATCCTGATTTCCTGCACCTTGAATACACCTTTGGTCAGCGTGCCGGTTTTGTCCATTACCACGTGCTGGATATGTGCCAGTGCATCCAGGAAATTGCCGCCCTTGAAGAGGATGCCGTGGCGGCTGGCGGCTCCGATACCGCCGAAATAGCTGAGGGGAATGGAGACGACCAGCGCACAGGGGCAGGAGATGACCAAGAAGATCAGTGCGCGGTACAACCAATCGGTAAACACGTAATCGGCTACAAACAGTACGGGCAGCACCGTGATGAGTAGGGCCAACAGCACCACTAGGGGTGTATAGACCTTGGCAAACTTGCGGATGAAGAGCTCGCTGGGCGCTTTCTGCGCCGTAGCGTCCTGCACCAGGGCAATGATCCTACTCAGCTTGCTATCGGCATAGGCAGTGGTAATGCGCACCTGCGCAACGGTGTTCAGGTTGATCATGCCGGCCAATACCACCTCACCCTTCTTCTTCGTGTCGGGCTTGCTCTCGCCGGTCAATGCAGCGGTGTTGAAGGAAGCGCTTTCAGAAAACAGCTCGCCGTCCAGCGCCAGCTTTTCGCCCGGTTTGAGCTGTAGGATCTGCCCGATACCGGCCCGCGCGGCCTTGATGGTATGCAAATGGTCGTTATCGAGGATGGTGACCTCGTCCGGCCGTTGATCCAGTAGGGCCTTGATGTTGCCCTTGGCGCGGCGAACGGCCATGCTTTGCAGGTTTTCGCCCACGGTATAAAACAGCATCACCGCTACGCCTTCGGGATACTCGCCGATAAAGAAGGCACCGAGCGTGGCGATGGTCATCAGCGTGAATTCAGAAAAGATCTCCCTCTTGGTAAAGGCTTGAAACATTTCCAGGATGACCGGTCCGCCTACGGGAAGATAAGCCGCCGCATACCACACCAGGCGTATCCAACCATCGAAAAATGCCGGTCGTGGTATCCATCCGTGGTCAAAAGAGAGGGCCAGCAGCAAGAGGATGAGGCTCGCGATGGCAGGCAGGAAAAGCCGAAGGGCAGACTGCGCCACGCCATGATGGGATGTGTGATCGTGTGCATGGTCATGCAGCAATTCGGAGGCACCGGCTTTTTCGTATATCTCGTTTTCCAGCGTACAGCAGGTCATGCGACCTTGCTCGTCATAGGTATGCACGTGATTCGGATCGGTAAGTAGCTTGTCGTCCATGCGTTGGGATCCTGCAACTCCATCAAAGATACGTAAATTAAAATAAACAGGGTTGGATGGTGAAACCTGCTTGTTCGAGTGCCTGTCGGATCGCGGTGGCGAATCCGAGGGCATGGGGACCATCGCTATGGATGCATAGCGTATCTACACGACTGGAAAATATAATTGCTTGATTGATGGCTATTTGAAGATTAGTAATTAATGCGTAAGGGGAGGTTCGTGGGGTGAGTGTACCGTCGACTTCATAATGCCGATCTGGAAACCCCTCGGCCGCTACCCGCAACCCCTTTGCCTGCCCGGCCTTGACCAGTTCACTCCCGGCCAGACCATACAGAACCAACGTGGGATCGAAGTCATGCACAGCCGAAGCGAGCGCGGCGGCAAGCGCGGCATCACGAGCCGCCATGTTATAAAGCGCACCATGGGGTTTGACATGGTGGAGGCGTCCGCCTGCGGCCGTTACAAACGCATGTAACGCACCGATCTGATAAAGCGTGATCCGGTACGCTTCGGCCGGGTTGATGGCCTGTTTGACCCTGCCAAGACCCGCCAAGTCCTGCAACCCGGGATGGGCACCGATGGCGACGCCTTGTCGCATGGCCGCTGCTACGGTGGCCTCCATGCGCTGGGGATCTCCGGCGTGAAAGCCGCATGCGATATTGGCTGAAGAAACCTGTGTGAGCAAGGCCTCGTCCGGCGAACCGGGTTGGTTGCCGGGTGTTTCCCCTACATCGCCGTTCAAATCGATGGTTTTCATTTATCGGTATACTGGTATTGCAGGGCTAGGGCAACTGAAAGCCGCTGCAACTGTTTCGCTCGTTGAAGATACAGTTTTTCGGCTTCAAACCGGCTGATTTCTCGAAAATATACCGCTTCACCGGGCTTGAGCTGTGCACATCGGGGTGCATCCACGGCGGCTACCTGAGCGATGCGCGGGTAACCGCCGGTGGTCTGGCAATCCGCCATGAGCAGGATCAGGCTGCCATCGCCGGTGACCTGAATGGTGCCGGATGTCACGGCTGTAGAGAGGAGCTCACGCGGATGCAGCTGTAGCACCGGAGGGCCCTGTAAGCGGTAACCCATGCGGTCGCTTTGGCCGCTTACCTGATAGCGCTCGGAGAGGAAATGGACCAACGACTGCCCGCTGAACCACGCGAACTCATGACCGGGGACTACCCGGATGACATGGCGCTCCTGCGGGGATAACTGCGCGTGGGCGATGGCCCAGCGCGGGTAACCGATGGCTTCGCCCTGTAATCGGCTGAGGGATGTGGCCGATCGGTCGCCAAGCGGTCCCGCGCGCAGCCGATCACCGGCCTGTAGTGTACGCCCCTCGTAACCGCCGAAACGCCCGGGGAGATAGGTGCTCTTGCTAGCCATGATCGCGGGGACATCCCAACCACCGGCCACAGCGAGGTAAGTGCGGCAACCCGCAGGCTGACGCTGTAAACACACCTGTGTCCCAGCGGGCAGGTATACCGGCCGGTCGGCCGGCAATGGGCATCCGTTTGCCAGCAGCGTAGCGCCTCCGCCCGAATAAGCGAGCAAGGCGGCTTCCTCGACTTCAAAAGCGGCTTGGGCAAAGGTAAATTCGATAACGGCTTCGCCGACGGGATTGCCCACGGCGAGGTTGGCGATCTGCATGGCGAATGTATCCATCGCACCGGACAACGGTACGCCCCGGGCGAGATATCCCCAGCGTCCGCTATCCTGCACGGTGCTCAGGAAGCCTGCTTTATGTATCCGTATCTGCATGGTGCAGTAGTTGATGTTCGCGAAACTCCTCGGCACTGATGGGTTGGAAGATCACGCAGTCGCCCGCTTCCAGCAGCGCGGGGTGCGTGCGTGCGGGATCGAACATCCGCAGCGGCGTGCGGCCGATGAGCTGCCAACCCCCTGGGGTGTCCAAGGGGTAGACGCCGGTCTGCTGCCCGCCAATGCCTACCGACCCTGCGGGTACGGAAACCCGCGGGGTGGCCTTGCGGGGTGTTTCCAGCCGCTCCGGCAGGCCGCCGAGATAGGCGAAGCCAGGGATGAAGCCGATCAGGTGTACCTGGTATTCGGCGGTGCTGTACACCTGGATGACTTCTTCGGCTGCCAAACCAAGCTGATGGGCTACAGCATCGAGATCCGGGCCATACTCCCCGCCGTAGCACACGGGTATCGTGATGATCCGTTCGTCGGGCAGCGGTGTATCGGCCAGCCGATCCTGGAGCGCCGTGAGGAAATGTACCACCCGCTCGAAGGCGCTGATGCCCGATAGGGTGGGTGAATTGACTACGATAAGCGGATCGTAATATACCGTCAGCGTAGCGTAGGCTGGCACGGCGGCACGGAAGCCCTCAAATGGTTGCCCACGCACGGCGTGATCAAGCCATTGGATGCGGCGTGATACCCCGGCATCGATACGCTGTTCAAATGTCAGCGTAACGGCGCACTCACTAAGCGCATGGTAGACCGTAGGACCAACTGCTCGTGTCATTTGCTCAAGGTTACGAAAAAAAACCGGCTGTTAAAAGCAACCGATACCATCTTTGCGTAGCTATACCAGTAAGAATAGCGTAGATAGCAGGGTCAGCGCAATCATCACGATCTTGAATTGGCGCTCGGGGAGGATTTGTACAATCCGGATGCCGAGCAAGCCGCCGAGCAGGATAACCGGTAAGGCGGTGAGGTCGAGTAGGAGACCATTCCAAGAAAGATTGTCCCACACCAACGCTTGCAGGGGTATCTTGAGGTAGTTGAGGATCATGATGAACCATGCCCCGGTAGCGACAAAGGCAAACTTCGGGAGCCGCGTGGCCAGGAGGTAGACCGTCAGGATGGGTCCGGCGGCATTGCCGATCATGGTAGAAAACCCTAAGATGAAGCCCATAACCGGAGCAAACCAAGGCGACATGGTGACGACGTCTGCCTTTTCGGGACGATTGGTGCCGATCATGGTGACCATGCCGACCCCGATGCAGCCGGCCATCATTATTTTAAAACCCGACTCGGGCACCTGGTGCCCCACGGCCAGCGCCACGACCAGTCCCAGCAGGGCCCACGGCATGGGCTTGACGACCATGTCGCGATGGAATTTCTTACGATAATAAATAACGGCCAGCAAATCAGCCATGCAGAGCATCGGCAGTACGATTCCGGTGGAGTGCTTGGCACCGAAAAGCAGCGCGAAAAGGGGGATGGTGATGGTACCAATATTGGTAATGCCGGTCTTTGACATGCCGATAAGTAAGGCACAGGCAAAGAACATGGCCCACTCCAGCGGCCCCTGCAGGAGATCGGAGAAATCAGGCATCGCGGGCAGCTAGCAATTGCTTGACACGGGCGACGTCAATGTCGCGGTAGTCGTGGATGTAGTATTGGCAGGGGGGGAGCTGCTCTTGGGTGTGCGACGTCAACACGCCGACCACTTGGGCACCCGCATTGATGGCCGCGGAGACGCCGGAGAAGGAGTCTTCGAAAACAACGCAGTTCTTCGGGTCTACCCCGAGATTGGCGGCAGACTTGAGGTAAATCTCCGGATCTGGCTTATGCAGCTGCACATCCTCGCTGGCCAATACGGATTCCATCAGCGGTTCAAACCTCAGTCCGTGCATGATGAGGTCGAGGTTGGCACGGGGCGCCGATGTGGCGACTCCCGTGCGGAATCCTTCCTTCTTGAGGTCAGCAAGGAATTCCATGAATCCTGCGATAGGCGTTACCTCGCTTCGGTATATTTCGCGAAACAACGCTTCTTTTTCATCTTCCAGTTGCTTGAATTCGTCACCGGTAATCGCTCGTTTGAAAAAATGCGTCATGATGTAGCTGTTATGCTTGCCATACATGTGCTTTTCAAACTCCTGCTCGGTATAAGAAACCTGGTACTTGTCAAAAAAATGCTTGAATGCCTCGGTGTGGTACGGGTTTGTATGCGCGATGACCCCGTCCATGTCAAAAATGACCGCGTATCTGTCCATGTCCCAAAGGTAATGTATTTTGATGGAACACGGATGATGTGCAGGCGGCAGTTATTGTTCCAGCGGCTCCGCTTTAAACCCGGCTTTATTGACCGCCGCGATGATGGTGTCTTGGGTGCCGGCAGTGGCGTCTACCGTCAGGACCTTGTCCGGATTGTCGATGTCTACCTGCCAATTGCCGTCCCCAACGGCTTGGTTGAGGGAAGGCGTCACGGCTGCCAGGCAGCCTCCACATTGAATGGTTGTTTTGAATTTGAGTGTAGTTTCCATGTTTTTTTATGTTTTTATTGATGTTTTGTTGCGTTTCGTTTGTTTTTGCCCCCGACCGGTCACCGATCACCAACCCCATTTCAATCTTAGGCTATTCGTAACCACGCTGACGCTGCTGAGCGCCATGGCGGCACCGGCAATCATGGGATCCAGCAGAAAGCCGTTGATGGGATACAGCAGTCCCGCCGCGATCGGGATGCCGACGACATTGTAAATAAATGCCCAAAAAAGATTTTGCTGGATGGCCGCCACGGTTTTACGGGAAAGCTGGATGGCCTGGGCGATCTTGGTGAGCTCGCCGGAAATGATGGTCATCTTGGCCACATCCATGGCGATGTCGCTTCCCTTGCCCATGGCAATGCCGAGATCAGCCTGGGCAAGGGCATTGCTGTCGTTGATGCCATCGCCCACCATAGCTACCACCATCCCCTTCGCTTGCAGCTGCTCGACAAATGCGGCTTTTTCTGCCGGCAGGACCTCCGCACGGTAGTGCTTGATGCCTACCTGATCAGCGACGGCCTTCGCGGTTTGCGCATTGTCACCGGTGAGCATGTATACCGTTACGCCGCTGGACTGCAGCTGGCTGATCGCATCAGCTGAAGTGGGCTTTATTCGATCGGCAATTGCCAGCACGGCAAGTAGGGTGGTTTCATCCGCGAAGTGAATGACGGTATGGGCCGACACCAGGTGCTGGTCGATCCATTGTTGGCCCTCCGCACTGACGGCGATCCCGTGGTCGCGCAGTAATACGGCATTGCCAATAAGGTAGGTCTTTCCCTTGTGGTGCCCGCGTATGCCTTGCCCGCTGATGTTTTCGATGCCCACGGCGTCTAAGAAATCGGCTCCATGGAGTGACGTGACCACTGCTTCGGCAAGCGGGTGTTCGGAGGACTTTTCGATGCTGTAAAGGATATCGCGCAGTTCGGCTGTTTCGGGCACCAGCCATCGCTGCGCCACTACCGCCGGTTTGCCTTCGGTGATGGTGCCCGTCTTGTCGAGCACGATGGCATTCAACTTTTTTGCCCGTTCGAGGCTTTCGGCGTCCTTGATGAGGATACCCTGCGCTGCGCCTTTGCCCACCCCGACCATGATCGCCGTAGGAGTAGCCAGTCCCAGTGCGCACGGACAGGCAATGACCAATACGGTGACCAGCGCCAGCAAGCCGTGCGTGAAGCCTTCCTGCTTGTCAAACGCGATCCATAGGACAAAACTCAAGATAGCGATACCGATGACAATGGGCACAAAGATACCGGATATCTTATCCACCAGCTTTTGCACAGGTGCTTTGCTGCCCTGTGCATCCTGCACCATTTTGATGATTTGCCCCAATAGGGTGGCGCCACCCACCTTCTCCGCCTTGAATTGGAAGCTGCCTTTTTGGTTGATCGTTCCGGCAAACACGGTGCTGTCCGCCTGTTTAGCCACCGGCACCGGCTCGCCGCTGATCATGCTTTCATCGACGTAAGAATTACCTGATAAAACGGTGCCATCTACCGCGACTTTCTCGCCGGGTTTCACCAGTAGGACATCGCCCACGGCGACCTTGGCAATGGGTATCTCCAGCTGGTGACCACCGGGATGCACTACCGTTACCGTTTTGGGCTGTAGGCCCATGAGCTTCTTGATGGCTGATGAGGTGTTGCCTTTTGCCCGCTCCTCCAGCAGCTTGCCCAGCAGGATAAAAGCGATAACGACACCCGCAGACTCAAAATATACATGGGCATGAAGCCCGCGGCTGTGCCAAAATTCTGGAAAAAGAACATTGAAGACACTAAAGAGGTAAGCTACGCCCGTGCTCAGCGCCACCAAGGTGTCCATATTGGCTGAACGATGTTTCGCCTGCTTGTATGCACCGATGTAAAATTGGCGGCCGAATATGAAGACAACGGGGGTAGCCAGCAGCCACATGACATAGTTCGCCCACCATTGGTCCATCAATCCCGGCGTCATGCCGATGATGACCGTGGGAATGGAGAGCAGGATGGCGCCCACGGTGCGCTTTTTCAATGACTCGAAATGGGATTGCTGCAACGCTTCCAGTGATTCGGCAGCTTCGGCCGATTCGTCTACCATCAGGTCATATCCGATGGATTGGACGGCTGCCCGCAGTTGCTGTGCATCGGTGATGCCTGGCACATACTCGACCTGTGCTGTAGCATTGGCGTAGTTGACGGAGGCAGCAATTACGCCGGGCTGTGCCGCCAGGATGGTTTCGGTACTGTTGGCACAGGACGCGCAAGAGAGATTAAGCACGGGAAACGACTGTTTGACGGTATGTAGCTCCATATTTCCTTTAATTGAACAACACAAAGATCGGTATTGATCAGCCGGAAGTTTTATGGGATGCTGGAGAAAGTTTATGTTTTAATCCGATATGCTTCCCTTGCCAAGATATACAGCGGGATACCAATGCATACGATCAAGATCGCAATGGATAGCGCCGCGTCTGGAAAATTCAACGGCGCTACGCTCGAAATATTGGATAGCGGGATGACGAGGAACTGCATAACGGCCCACACAAACACCCCATAAATCACACCGGCAAGGATACCCATGCGCCGGATGAGGGGCAGCGAGCGGAATAGCAAGAAAAACAGGGTGGTAAAGACAAAAGCGATGACAAAATGGAATAGTAAGCCCCAGAGGGCCATTTGGCTGCCTCCCCGGTATGCATTATCCCCAAACACACCACAGGCAATGTAATGCAGCACAACGATCGGGCTTTTGTGCGTCTTGAGGTAGTAATGCAGGAATGCCGCCAGCATGTCCAGCATACCTACAATGAATCCGGCGCGTAAAATGGCTTTCATGTTATGACACGGAGGTGATCCACCAGGTATTACCAAACGGATCGGTCACCCCGCAGGTCCGCCCATATTCTTTGTCCGAGGGTTCTTGGCCGGGCACCGTTACGGCTCCCGCTTGCAACGCTTTTTCATAGGTTGCGTCCGCATCGTCTACGTGGATAAAAAGGCCCGCATTCATCACCGAAAACTGACCGCTCGCCGTTGCGAACATGATGACGGTATCGCCGCCGATGCGAAGTTCACCGTGCATGATTGTGCCCTTATCATCCGGTACGAGCATTTGTGCTTCCGCGTCGAAGACGGTTTCCATAAATCGCTTGAATCCATCGGTGTCCTTAATGATCAGATAAGGCATCAACCGGTTGTACTGTGGTGGGATGTTTGTAGCCATCGTTATTGAGATAATATCACATCAACTAAGTTATGTATTTTTTTGGATGATTGATCCAAGGAAATAATGTTACTTTTGGGGCATGCTGGTTTTTCGTGAACCAGCACTTTACCCTTTGTATAAACGTTATTTTATGCACGATAAGAATCGACGGATCAGCCCAATGGCCTTGCCGATATTTTTTTTACTCGTATCAATCGGTGCGGCCACCGCGCGCCAAGTCTCATCGCCTGACAGCCTGCGCCTTGCGGACACCCTACCGATGGACACGGGTGTGCTGCGGGGCAAACTCGATAACGGCTTTGAATACTACATCCGCCGCAATACCGAACCCAACGACCGCGTGGTGATGTACCTGGCCACCAAGGTGGGCTCTATCCTGGAGTCGGCAGATGAATTGGGCCTAGCGCATTTTCTGGAGCACATGCAATTCAACGGCACCAAGCATTTCCCGAAAAACGAACTGGTGAACTACCTGCAAACAGCAGGGGTGCGCTTTGGCTCGGACCTGAATGCGTATACCTCTTTTGACGAAACGGTGTACCAACTGCCGATACCATCTGACGATCCGGAACTGCTGAAAAACGGTTTGCAGGTGATGCGTGACTGGGCGCAGGATGCGTTGCTCGACGGAACGGAGATCGACCGGGAGCGCGGGGTGGTGCTCAATGAAATGCTGGGGGGAAGGGGGGCGCAGCAGCGCATGCGCGACCAATACCTTCCGATGATCCTCAACCAATCGCGCTACGCGCAGCGACTGCCCATCGGTACCAAGGAAATTATTGAAGGCTTCGACCACGAAACGCTGCGTAACTTTCATCGCAAGTGGTACCGGCCGGACTTGCAGGCGCTCATCATCGTTGGCGACATTGATGTGGCGGAGATGGAAAAACAGATCAACACACTTTTTTCCGACCTCCGACATCCGGAGAATGCGCCCGCACGTGCATCCTATGATATCCCATTGGCAGGCAACAACCAATTCATGGCGGTGACCGATCCTGAAATGCCCCAGACAGTGGTACAGGTGATTATCAAACATCCTGAAGCGAAGGTGAGTACCGTAGGCGACTACCGTACGCAGCTGATCAAAGCGCTCTTCAATCAAATGGCCGGGGCGCGCTTCGCGGAATTGACGCGCCAATCGGATCCACCCTTCATCCAGGGGGGCGGTAGCATCGGCGGATTCCTGCGGGGACTGGATGCGTTTACGATGTACTTTGCTGCCAAACCGGGTGAACTCAAGCGTGGTTTTGAAGCCGTGGTGACTGAATTTGAACGTATTGAACGCCATGGCTTCACCGCTACCGAAATGGAACGGGCCAAGAATAATTTTCTCACCGGCGTGGAATCGGCGTATGCCGAACGTGATAAGCGCAAATCGGAAAGTTATGTAGACAGCTACCTTAACCACTTTCTGGAAGGGGAAAACGTGCTGAGCAATGAAGACCGCTACCGCCTCGGTAAGCAACTCACCGGCACCATTGCGCTGGAAGAGGTGAATGCCGTGGGTAGGCAATATTACGTAGACAGCAACCGTGATGTCCTCATCATGGCACCGGAAAAAGACAGGGATAGCTTGCCGGATGAAAACACCGTAAACGGTTGGCTGGAGGCCATTGAGGAGCAGGATATCGCACCTTATGACGACAATGTACAGGATGCGCCATTGTTGGAGAAACAACCCGAAGCCGGAACGGTGACAGACCGGGTGGAAACATCCGAACTTGAGGTGACTGAACTGACGCTGAGCAACGGCGTAAAGGTCGTGCTGAAACCGACGGATTTCAAAAACGATGAAATCAGCATGGCGGCATTCAGTCCGGGAGGGACGGCGCTGTATGATGATGACGACTTTCTCTCGGCGGCGTACGCGGCGACCATCGTGGGCGGAAGCGGTCTCGGCCCCTACGACGCCACGCAGCTGACCAAATTCCTGAGCGGCAAGAAGGTATCCGTGCGCCCGTACATTGCGGAGCGCGCTGAAGGATTCAATGCTTCCAGCGGCAAGAAGGACTTAAAGACAGCTTTCGAGCTGGTGTATGCTTATTTCACCGTGCCGCGATTGGATATGGAGGTATTCCAGGGCTACATGCAGCGGATAAAGGCGTCGTTGGCCAATCGCCTGGATGATCCTGATGCGGTGTTTTCGGATACCATCAACGCGGTGCTATATAACAATAACATCCGCCGGACCAGCATGACGGTAGAGCAGGCTGATCTCATCAACCCGCAACGGGCCTATGAGATTTATAAGGAGCGGTTTGCGGACGCGTCGGACTTCACGGTGACCATCGTGGGCAGTTTTACCGAAGAGGAGGTCCTGCCGCTGATCGCGCAATACCTGGGTGGATTGCCTAAGAAGGGTAGGGAAGAACAAGCCCCGGATCTGGGCATCTACCCTCCGGAAAAAGGGCTTCAACGTACGGTATCCCGCGGAAAGGAGCAAAAATCGAGCGTACGGCTGTATTATTTCGGCGACTATGATTATTCGGAAGACGAAAACTTGCAACTGGATGCATTGGAGAGTATCTTGAACATCAAGCTATTGGAACGGTTGCGGGAGGCAGAAAGCGGTGTATACGGTGTGTCGGCCGGTGCGTCGTATTCGAAATCTCCGCGCCACCGGTATTCGTTCAGCGTGGCCTATGGAACGACTCCTGACAAAGTAGAACCCCTGATGGAGTCGGCATTTGATGAAATCAACAAGATCAAGCAACAGGGTCCCCAACAGACGGATATTGATAAATTTGTCAGTGAACAGAAGCGGCTATTGGAAGTACAGCTCAGGGAAAATGGATTTTGGTTGGGACACTTATCCAATGCTTATCAAAACGGGGAAGATCCGGCTTATATCTTACACTACGTCGATGAATTGAAAAACGTCACGGCTGAAAGCGTAAAAGCCGTGGCAAACAAATACCTCGTAGAGGAGCGGCTATTTAAATTTATCCTGATGCCGGAAGCACAGTAATGAGGATGGCATCCAAAAAAAACGCCCCGATTGATGCGGGGCGTTTTTTTATAGCCTTGAAAATTACATCAGCCTAAATAAGATTTCAGGATCCGGCTGCGCGAGGTATGGCGGAGCCGCTGCAACGCTTTGTCCTTGATCTGTCTGACCCGTTCACGGGTGAGGTTAAATTTCTCACCGATCTCTTCCAACGACAATTGGTGGTTGGAGCCGAGTCCAAAGAACAATACGATGATCTCCCGCTCCCGTTCGGTCAACGTCGCAAGCGAGCGCTTGATTTCCTCGGAGAGCGATTCGTCGATCAGCGAGCTGTCTGTATCCGGATCGCTGTTTTCCAACACGTCCAATAACGTATTTTCCTCGCCTTGCACAAAAGGTGCGTCCATGGATACGTGACGCCCTGAATTGCTCAAGGTATCGGACACCTTATCAACCGTGGTTTCCAGAATATCTGCCAATTCTTCAGGTGAAGGTTCCCGTTCATATTCCTGCTCCAATTTGGAGAAGGCTTTACTGATTTTGCTTAACGAACCGACCTGATTCAATGGAAGACGTACGATACGGGATTGCTCTGCAATGGCTTGTAGGATAGACTGCCGAATCCACCAAACCGCATAAGAGATGAATTTAAACCCTTTTGTCTCATCAAAGCGTTTTGCCGCTTTTATCAGACCAAGGTTGCCCTCGTTGATCAAGTCGCCAAGGGTCAGTCCTTGATTTTGGTATTGCTTGGCCACGGATACCACGAAACGTAAATTCGTCTTCGTCAACCGTTCCAATGCTGCTTGATCTCCCTCCCGGATCTTCTGGGCGAGTATAACTTCTTCTTCGGCAGTGATTAAGTCTACTTTACCAATCTCATGCAAGTATTTGTCTAACGATTGCGACTCCCGATTGGTAATGGATTGTGTGATTTTGAGCTGTCTCATTTAACCTATTAAGTGCCTTCCTTTCTAAAAAGTGTGCAAAAATACGACTTCTAATTTATATTAACTGTTTTTTTTGGAAAAAGTTGCCTGATTTAGAGGAAATTATCCGGTGTTTTTGCAGGAAATTAACCCTCAAAAAGTGTTCCAAAATATACCAACTAGTTAATAGGGGGTTGATGGTGGGTGTGACTGTAAATAACTGTATTTCAATCGATAAATCTTTATTTTTAACAAAAAAACCATTATTTCATGGCCAAATTGTGAGATAATTGTGACGAAACCTGTTTAACTGATTTATGCTAATGTGCTGATAATTAATCACTAATGCCAATTAGGAGCAGGTCTGCCACCTATGCAAAGCGATAACCCTTTAGAAACTCGGTGACATCCATCCGTCTTTTGCCTTCGAGCTGCAGTTCCTTTACAGCAAGATAGCCATCAGGACAAGCAAATCTCAGGAAACTTTTGCCATCGGTGTCATAGGTGCCCGGCGCATGCCGGGGCGCTGTTTCCACGTAGTCGGCCTTGAAAAGCTTTAAGGTTTTTCCATCCAACAGCGTATATGCAGTAGGATAGGGGCTCAGTCCCCTCACCAGGTTGTATACCTGCGCAACCGGCTTGTTCCAGTCGATCACGCAATCTTCCTTAAAGATTTTCGGCGCATGCTTGAGCTCAGTCCCAGCAGCCAAACGTTCTTGCGGAATGGGGGCAATAGTGCTGCTGGCGATGGCTTTTACGGTTTTAACCAATAGGTTAGCACCCACCGACATCAGCCGGTCGTGCAGCTCCCCCGCGGTATCATCGGGTGCGATGGATACGGTATCCGAAAACAGGATATGACCGGTGTCGATCTCATGCTGCAAGAGGAACGTACTGACTCCGGTTTCGGATTCGCCATTGATGATCGCATGATTGATGGGCGCAGCGCCACGGTATTGGGGCAGGAGGGAGGCATGCAGGTTGACCGTCCCGCGGGGAGGCATGCTCCAAACCGCTTCGGGCAGCATCCGGAAGGCGACCACCACCTGCAAGTCGGCGCCAATTGATTTCAATTCGGCCAAAAAGTCCGCATTCCGCAGCTTCTCAGGTTGGAGCACCGGTAGGCCATTGGCAATGGCATATTGCTTTACGGGCGACTGCTGCAGCTTTTGTCCGCGGCCAGCCGGCTTGTCCGGCGCAGTCACCACAGCCACCACCTGTTCGCCGGCTTCGAGCAACGCCTTCAGCGAAGCTACTGCAAATTCGGGTGTCCCCATGAATACGATACGCATAATTCGGCAATTCCTGTTAACTTTGCGAAGTTACAAAATATATCGGGCAGCTTGAATTTTCCTTACTTCATCGCAAAGCGGGTAGCCATCAACGGCAAGCGGACATTCTCCGGGCTCATCATACGCGTAGCCATCGGGGCGATCGCGCTGGGGGTGGCAGCCATGATGCTGTCTGTGGCCGTCTTGAAAGGTTTTAAGGGCGAAGTAACCGCTAAGCAGCGCGGCTTCTTCGGTGATATCACCCTTAATAAATATGATCTCAACGCTTCCTACGAATCTTCCCCATTTGCACTGAAGGAAGCGGAAGTTCAGCAATTGACCGCCGTATCCGGGGTGTCATCTATTCAATATTACGCCACGAAAGCTGGCATCATCAACGTCAATGATGAAGTAGAGGGCGTCCTGTTCAAAGGGATCGATACCACATACGACCAGCGTTTCCTAACGGATGTGCTGGTAGATGGACATCCCATTGATTTTACGGACAGTACAAAAGCTATCAGTCAGATCTTGATCTCTCAATATACGGCCAGTCGGCTGCGCCTTTCGGTGGGTGATGACTTCATTATGTATTTCGTGCAGCAGCCCGTAAGGAAGCGTAAGTTTCAAATTGCGGGTATCTTTCATACCGGAGTTGAGGAACTGGATAAGACGTATGTCGTCGGCGCGCTTTCTCTGGTGAGACGGTTAAACGACTGGAGCGAAGAGGAGGTCGGTGGCTATGAAATCTCCATCAGCCATTTCGATCGGCTGAATCAGGTGACCGCTGAAATACAGGATGTATTGCCCATACAGGTGGATGCAATTAGCGTGCGGGATCAGCTGCCTGAAATTTTCCAGTGGTTAGACCTCTTAGACGTCAACACGGTGATCATTCTCATTTTAATGATGGTCGTGGCAGTCGTAAACATGGTATCTGCCCTGTTGATTATTATTCTGGAGCGGACCTCCATGATCGGCATACTAAAGGCCCTTGGCGATACGGATGTGGATATCCGGAAAGTATTTCTCTACCAGGCGATTTATTTGGTCGGTCTCGGACTGCTGATCGGCAATGCCCTGGGCTTGGGCTTTTATTTTTTTCAGCAACAGACGCATTTCTTCAAATTGGATGAAGCATCATATTACGTATCGTATGTCCCGGTCGACATCACTGTGTTGGACGTCGTGATGCTGAATGCAGGAGTGGTCCTGATCACGTTGGCGATCTTGTTGCTCCCGTCATACCTGATCAGCCGGATCAGTCCCATCAAGGCCATCCAATTCCAATAAACTTGCAGGCCTGTCACGCAGAAACGGCTTATTTTAGTTATCTTTGAGGCAGGTTCAACCGAAGTGAAAAAATTGGACGTATATACTGTCATTTTATGGCCAAAAGCATTTTCGACCATTTAAGCGATGCATTTGAAACGCCTTTGAGCAACCCCGTGCTCATTTTTGCCCTTATTCTCTTTATCATTCTGTTGTCCCCTATATTGCTCCGCCGAATCAAGATTCCGGGGATCATTGGCCTCATTCTTTCCGGTGTAGTCATCGGTCCATATGGGTTCAATCTGCTTGAAAAAAGTTCAGCGGTAGACCTATTTTCCACCATTGGCCTGTTGTATATCATGTTTATCGCCGGACTGGAGCTGGACATGAATGAATTCAGGAAGACGCGGCATAAAAGTGTCTTGTTCGGCTTCTTTACCTTTATCATCCCCATCGTCATCGGCTATCCGGTGTGTCGTTATATCCTTGAATATGACACGCTGGCCAGCATTATGATATCCAGCATGTTTGCAACCCACACGTTGGTGGCCTATCCGGTGGTCAACAGCTACGGCATATCGAAAAATGAGGCCGTGGCCATTACCATCGGCGGTACCATCCTCACGGATACGGCCGTCTTGATTATCCTGGCCATTATTATCGGAGCCTCTCAAGGTCAATTGGACCAAGCGTTTTGGACGACCCTCGGTGTTTCGTTTGTGGTCTTTCTGCTGATCATGTTCGGCATCATCCCGCGAATTGCCAAATGGTTTTTCCAGAAGGTTGAAGGTGAAAAAACCGCGCACTACATCTTCGTGCTATCCGTGGTCTTCTTCGCCGCCTTTTTAGCGGAGATCGCCGGTTTGGAGCCCATCATCGGAGCCTTCGTTGCGGGACTGGCATTGAACAAGCTGATCCCGCATTCGTCCGCGCTGATGAACCGGATCGAATTCATCGGCAATGCCATATTCATCCCCTTTTTTTTAATCAGTGTGGGGATGATTGTAGACGTCAGCGTGCTGCTAAATGGGCCGATGGCTTTGCTCATTGCCGCTACCCTGACCATCGTTGCCATTTTCAGCAAGTGGATAGCTGCTTGGTTTACACAACTTACGTACGGTTATTCATCCGCTCAGCGACAGGTGATCTTCGGCTTAAGCAGCGCACATGCCGCCGCAACGTTGGCCGTCATCATGGTCGGATTCCGATACGGGATCATTGACGAAAATGTACTCAATGGCACGATTGTGCTCATCCTCGTTACCTGTATCGTCGCATCACTGGCTACTGAATCGGCCTCTAAGAAGGTGATATTGGCGGGCGATCAGGATGAGATCATCAGCGAAAAGAATGTCGCGCGGGAAGAGCAATTGATGCTGCCCATTGCCAACTTGAACAACATGGAATCTTTATTGGATTTCGCTACGCTCATTAAGAGCAACTACTCGCCACATCCCATTGCGGTGCTGACGGTGGTGCCGAATAACGAAATGGCGGAGCAAAACCTGCAACGTGCCCGTAAGAACTTGGACTCCACTGCCAAATATGCATCCGGCAGTGAAACGGCTGTGAGCATCGTGGCAACCATTGATCATAACATTGCCAGCGGCATCAGCAGAGCCGCCCGCGAAGTCGGTGCAGATGGCATTTTGCTGGGCTGGCCCAGTAAACCCGGCATCATTGAAAAAATGGTAGGTGAGAAGACCGAGAGCATCCTCAACCAGACAGATGCCAGCTTATTTATGTGTCATGTGGATAAGCCGCTGATCATGCAAAAGCGCATCGTCGTATTCTGCCCTTCGCTCACCGAATCAGCACTGGGCTTTGATTACTGCATGGAGAAAATATTCCGCCTTTCACAGGAATTGACCCTTCCCATTTTATTTGTTTGCGATATGCGCAGCAAACGGGCGATCAATGAATACATCGCGCGAAACAAGAACGGCACCCGCTTGTTATTTTCCAATCACACCGAGTGGGACAACCTCGCGACGTTGCATCAGTTAGTGAAGGATAATGACCTGATCGTTTTTTTCTCGGCAAGGCAAGGCGAAGTATCCTATCGTCATTCGTTTGATGGCATCCCGAAGAAACTTGGCAAAGTATATGCACAGCATAACCGCATACTGATATTCCCGAGTAGGAGAGGTGGACATTCATTAGATGAATATGAAGATGTATCGGCCGCTCCGATCTTGCAGCGGATCGGGAGGGGTATCGGCAACATGTTTAACAAAGACAAACAGTAATATCGCATGACAACAAAGATCACAAAGGATTCCGCGGGCAGCCTGCATGTGCCCGATCAGGTGGATATCCCGTTTATCATCGGCGACGGTATCGGTCCAGACATCTGGCGCGCATCGGTGAGGGTATTTGATGCCGCCATAGAAACCGCATACGGCGGTACGCGCAAGGTGAATTGGAAAGAGGTGCTTGCAGGCGAAAAGGCTTTTCAGCTTACGGGCGAATGGTTGCCAGCCGAGACACTGGATACCATACGGGAACACGTGGTCGGGATCAAGGGTCCGTTGACCACGCCCATCGGGGGCGGTATTCGCTCCCTCAACGTCGCGATACGAGCAGCGCTCGATCTGTATGTGTGCCAACGGCCCACCCGTTGGTTTACGGGGGTGCCTTCTCCTGTAAAGCACCCAGAATATGTCGATATGGTCATGTTCAGGGAAAATACCGAAGACATCTATACCGGCATCGAGTTTCCGGCGGATTCGGCGGACGGCGCACGGGTAAAGACCTTTCTCCAACACGAGGTGGGGGTAGATTTTGCCTTTACCGCCGATACAGCAATCGGCATCAAGACCGTTTCTGAACAGGGATCCAAGCGACTGGTCCGTGCCGCGATCGAATACGCCATCCGCCATAAGCGCCCATCGGTCACCCTGGTGCACAAAGGAAATATCATGAAATATACCGAGGGTGCGTTTAAGGACTGGGGATATGAAGTCGCCGATCGCGAGTTTAAGTCCGCTACCTATACCTGGGCCCAGTGGGAAGAGACCAAGACGAGCCAGGGTGAGCAGCAGGCCAATGAGGAGCTGAAAGAAGCGGAGGCTAACGGAAAAGTAATCATCAAGGATGTCATTGCCGACAATTTCCTGCAGCAGATCCTGTTAAACCCGCGGGATTATTCCGTGATTGCCACACTGAACCTGAATGGTGATTATATTTCGGATGCGCTGGCAGCCATCGTGGGCGGCATCGGCATCGCTCCGGGGGCGAATATCAACTACCGTACCGGACATGCGGTCTTCGAAGCAACCCATGGCACAGCTCCGAGGTTTGCCGACACCGATAGCATGAACCCTTCGTCGGTGATCCTCAGCGGTGTCATGTTATTGGAATACATCGGATGGCAGGAGGCCGCCTCGCTGATTATCGAAGCGCTGCAGCAAACCATCTTAGCGAAAACGGTCACCGTTGATTTTTATAATCAAATGGACGATGGAAAATTGCTGAAAACAAGCGAATTTGCCTCGGCCATTATCGATAAAATAAAATCGGGCTTTGACCGTTCGATATAAAGCAGACATTCAACTTTTTAATCAATACTCCATGGCCAATATCTTGTTGGTAGAAGATGACAGCACATTTGCTGCAATACTGGAAAACTTCCTGAAAAAAAAGGGATTTGAAGTGGAAGTGAAAAACAGTGTGAAGAGCGGTATAGCGGCACTTAATAACAACACCTTCCACCTGGTGCTGTTGGACTACCGATTGGGAGATGGCATCGGCTTGGATATCGTGGAAGCACTCCGCGTGCAGGACAAGGTGATCCCCTCGATCATTATGACCAGTTTCAATGACGTCCGGACGGCTGTCAAAGCCATCCGCCAGGGTGTATTTGACTACATCACCAAGCCGGTTAATCCAGATGAATTGCTCATGGTGGTCAATGAAGCGCTGGAGGGTAAGTCTACCGAAAGTACCGTATCGCGTATCCGGAAGACTGATGTAGACGCCTCAGACCCAGACTTTGTGGAAGGCAGCAGTACAGCGGCTCATAAGTTGCATGAGTATATCGCACTGGTGGCACCTACTGATATGTCGGTGCTGATCCGCGGCGAAAGCGGCACGGGCAAGGAGTACGTAGCCCGATCGATTCACCAGATGAGCAAGCGATCAAATCAGCCGTTTGTCTCGATTGATTGCGGTACGCTTTCCAAGGAGCTGGCCTCAAGCGAACTCTTCGGCCACATCAAAGGTTCATTTACCGGTGCACTGAACGATAAGACCGGTCAGTTCGTCGAAGCATCCGGCGGCACGTTGTTTTTAGACGAGATAGGCAACCTCTCGTATGATGTGCAAGTCAAGTTGCTCAGGGCGCTGCAAGAAAAAGTGATCCAGCCTGTGGGGGCCAACAAGACCATTAATGTCGACGTACGCGTCATCGCCGCGACTAACGAGGATCTGTTGAACTCGGGTAAATTCCGCGAAGACCTGTATCATCGCATCAATGAGTTTGAGATTATCGTCCCGGCGCTCCGGGACCGGCGGACGGACTTCCGTCAATTTGTCGATTTCTTTGTCAGGAAAGCCAACGTGGAGCTCGGGCGTGATGTGCAGGAATTATCCGACGAGGTATGGGAGATCTTTAATGCCTATGATTGGCCGGGAAATCTTAGGGAGCTGAAAAATGTCGTCAAACGCATGGTGCTGCTCTCGCCAAACAGCAGCGCGGAAGCATCGGCTTTGCCCGAAGAAATGGTCTTTGCGATTAAAAACCCATTGACTGATGAACCTATTCCAACCACCGATAATCCCGATCTGCGGCTTCACAGCGAAGCGCATGAGCGCAAGCTGATTCTGGATGTTTTGCAAAAAGCAAAATATAACAAGAGTAAGGCCGCACAGATGCTCAATATTGACCGCAAGACCTTGTACAACAAAATGGAGAAATACGGGATTGAATGATTCTTTGTTGAATTATTCGCAATAAATTATTGAAAAGCTTGAATGAATTTCAATAAGTAATTGTTATTTTTGCAGCCAATTTAACGAAGTATATTCTTTCAGATCAATTAACATGAAGCATAATTTTGGAGCTGGGCCGTGTATATTGCCACAGGAGGTTTTTCAGGAAGCTTCTCAGGCGGTCATCAATTTCAATGATACGGGATTATCCATCCTGGAAATTTCCCATCGGAGCAAGGAGTTTGAGGCTGTCATGGCAGAGACCGAACAGCTGGTGCGCGATTTACTCTCAGTACCCCGCGATTATTCGATCCTTTTCTTACAGGGGGGCGCGAGTACACAATTTGCCATGGTGCCGCTGAATTTACTGCCGACGGGCGGCAAAGCGGCCTACCTGGATACAGGAACCTGGGCAAGCAAAGCCATCAAGGAGGCAAAGAAGATCGGGGAAGTGGCGGTAGTGGCCTCCTCGGCCGAAGCGAACTATACCTATATCCCGAAGGATTATGAAATCCCCGCGGATGCCGCATATTTTCACTATACTTCAAACAATACCATTTTCGGGACGGAACTTTTTGATGCACCCAGGACCGCCGTGCCCCTGGTGTCGGACATGTCATCCGATATACTCAGCCGCAGGATCAATGTGGCTGATTTTGGACTGATCTACGCGGGAGCCCAGAAAAACATGGGACCTGCCGGGGTAACCGTGGTCATCGTAAAAGATGAACTGCTCGGAAAGACCGGACGCACACTGCCTACCATCTTTGATTACCAGCCGCATATCGCAGCGGCATCCATGTACAATACGCCTCCTGTATTTTCGATCTACGTGTCGATGCTCAACCTCCGCTGGCTGAAAGCAAAAGGCGGGGTCGAGGTGATCGAACAGGAAAACGTCATCAAGGCGCGCTCACTGTATGATGAGATTGACCGGAATCCCTTATTTAAGGGGACAGCGGCACCGGAAGATCGCTCCCGGATGAATGTCACCTTTGTCACCGAGGACAAGGCCCACGAAGCGGCCTTTCTGGAACTGGCAAAGGAGCGCGGATTGGTGGGGCTCAAAGGCCACAGAAGTGTGGGGGGCTTCCGGGCATCCATCTACAATGCATTGAGTATTACCGGTGTGAATGCATTGGTTGATGCCATGCAAGAATTTAAAGAAAGACACGCTTAGCACGGAGACTTACGAAAAATGAAGATATTAGCCAATGATGGAATAGATCCACTGGGCAAGCAATTGCTTGAAAACGCTGGATTTACCGTAGATACAACGCATATACCCCAAGATGAACTGCCCGACCGCCTGCAGGCGTACGATGCCATCACCGTGCGCAGCGCCACCAAGGTCCGTCAAGGACTGATTGACGTATGTCCAAACCTGAAATTGATCGGAAGGGGTGGGGTAGGCATGGACAACATTGACGTGGAATATGCCAAATCCAAAGGGGTCGTGGTGGTCAACACTCCCGCCGCCTCTTCGTTGTCGGTTGCCGAGCTGGTGTTCGCCCACCTGTTGGGAGGGGTTCGCTTTCTGTATGATGCCCAGCGCAAAATGCCTGTAGAAGGCGATACGAATTTCGGCGGACTCAAAAAGGCGTATGCGAAGGGGACTGAATTGCGGGGGAAAACCCTTGGCGTGATCGGCATCGGCCGGATTGGCCGCGAAACGGCCAAAGTAGGCCTGGGCCTGGGGATGGATGTGATCGTCAGCGACCTCTTTGAGGCGCCGAAAAGCCTGCCGTTGGCGCTTTCCGGCGGCATTACAGTTGATGTGCCGATTCAACAGGTAGCGCTTTCTGAACTGTTGCAACGGGCAGATTTTATTTCCCTGCACGTACCGTTTACCGACAAACCGATTATCGGCAAGGCGGAGTTCGAGTTGCTGAAACCCGGCGTGGGTCTTGTCAACGCCTCACGGGGCGGTGTCATCGACGAGCTGGCGCTTATCGACGCACTGGATAGCGGCAAGGTTGCATTCGCAGGATTGGACGTTTTCGATAACGAACCCACTCCGCGGAAAGCATTGCTGACCCATCCGAAGGTCTCCCTGACGCCGCATATCGGCGCCGCCACTGACGAAGCGCAGGAACGGATCGGAGAAGAATTGGCCAATTTGATTATTGAGCACCTGACGAAATAATTATCTTTGTGCCCTTTATCAGCATACCATCCATGAAAGTACTAAAATTTGGAGGAACATCCGTAGGCAGTGCCGAACGTGTCAAAGCATTATTGGACATCATCGACACCCGGGAACGTCAAATCGTGGTGTTGTCTGCCGTAGCAGGCACGACCAATGCGCTGGTCGAAATTTCCCAAGCGTTCGTTGCAGGGCATCGGGATAAAGCATCTGCCCTCATTGCATCGCTCCGTGGTCAATATAATGTGTTGATCGCCGACCTGTTCACAACAGACGAGGGACTTCAAAATGGCAAAGAGCTGATTGATTATCATTTCGGCCTGATTGATTCTTTCTCCAACCACTTGTTTACCCCCATCGAGGAAAAGATCATTTTGGCGCAGGGTGAATTGATTTCGACGACCCTGTTCCATTTTTACCTCACGGAACTCGGTATCCGGTCCAAGTTGTTGCCTGCCCTTGATTTTATGAAGATCGACGAAGACAACGAGCCGATCGTTCCGTTCATTCAAGAAAACCTGAATGAATTGCTGCTTCAGTCAAACGATCACAATCTCTTTATTACCCAAGGTTATATATGCCGAAATGCATTCGGCGAAATTGATAATCTCCGGAGAGGAGGGAGCGACTATACCGCGTCGCTCATCGGTGCAGCCATCGGGGCAGATGAAATTCAGATATGGACGGATATCGATGGTATGCATAACAATGATCCCCGCGTCGTCAAGGACACGAAACCCATCGCAAACCTGAGTTTTGATGAGGCGGCTGAATTAGCCTATTTCGGTGCCAAAATCCTGCATCCGCAAAGCGTTTTTCCGGCGCAGCGGTACAACGTTCCGGTACGTTTGCTTAATACCATGGAACCGCAAGCACCGGGCACATTGATCAGCAAAGGAGGGGCCGCAAAAGGCGTGGTACGGTCTATTGCTGCAAAAGACGGTATTACGGCCATACGCATTCATTCCTCGCGGATGCTGCTGGCTTATGGTTTTTTACGCAGGGTCTTTGAAGTTTTTGAACGCTACAAGACACCGATCGATATGATCACCACGTCAGAAGTCGCTATTTCGCTGACCATAGATGACACCAGGTACCTGGCCGAAATTGAAGGTGAGCTGAACGATTTCGGTTCGGTAGAGATCGATCGGGATCAAACGATTGTGTGCGTGGTAGGTGATTTCGGATTGGATACGCATGGCTATGCTGCACGTGTGCTGGATGCCGTGAAGCATATACCGATCCGCATGATCTCCTACGGCGGAAGTGACTATAACATATCCATGCTCATGCAGACGGCACATAAAGTGGAGGCCCTACGGTCATTGCACAACAGACTTTTTTAAATCACCAACGCAAGAGACCGAACATGTTTGATGCACGACTCACCGCCGCACTCGCTCAACAGGAAACCCCGTTTTATTATTATGACTTAGCACTGTTGCAACGAACCCTGGAAGCAGCAAAGCAGGCTTCGGCCTCACACGGCTTCCATGTGCACTATGCGCTGAAAGCTAATTTCAATGACCGGGTACTCGGTTGCATCCGGGATGCGGGGTTCGGTGCCGATTGCGTCAGCGGCAATGAGGTAAAAAAGGCCCTGGAATCGGGTTTTGCTCCTGGCGACATTGTGTTTGCCGGTGTAGGCAAATCGGACAAGGAGATCAACTACGCGCTGAGCCGTGACATTTTTGCCTTTAATGTCGAGTCCGTGCAGGAGTTGCAAATCATCGACCGACTGGCTGCTGCCCAAGGGAAGAATGCGAAGGTAGCGCTCCGGATCAACCCGAACGTGGACGCCCAGACGCACCATTATATCACGACCGGACTGGATGAGAATAAATTCGGTATCGCACACTGGGAATTAAGCGATGCGATCGAGACCCTGCGCCAATGCCAGCACATCGAACTGATCGGTATACACGTCCATATCGGTTCGCAAATAACCGACCTCAATGTATTCAAAAGTCTGTGCATCAAGGTGAATGAGCTGAATAATTGGTTTGACGAACGGGGCTTCCGTCTGCGGGTGCTCAATGTAGGGGGTGGCTTGGGGGTCGATTACCACCGTCCGGACGCTAACCCAATCCCCGATTTCAAATCCTATTTTACCGTATTCGCCGATTTCCTCGAACGCAAACCGGGACAGCAAGTCCATTTCGAATTAGGGCGCGCGCTGGTGTCGCAGTGCGGAAACCTGGTCAGCCGCGTGTTGTACGTCAAGCACGGTATCAAGAAAAATTTCCTCATCCTGGATGCAGGCATGACGGAATTGATGCGTCCGGCATTATACCAAGCATACCATCAGATCGAACGGCTTGGCGCAGGCCCGGTAGGAGAGGCCGGGGGAGATCAGTTGAATTATGATGTCGTCGGACCCGTGTGCGAAAGCAGCGACTGCTTTGGCAAAGAAGTACCGCTGCCGCGGTCGGAACGTGGCGACCTCATTGCCATCCGTTCTGCTGGTGCCTATGGCGAAGTCATGGCTTCCCATTATAACCTCCGTGATGAGATCCGTTATGTGTATAGCGATCAGATCGCAGGCAAACGCTGATGCGAATCCGCCCTTAGTCAACCTTCACCACCAACGCAAGCATTTCGGCTGTGTTGCGTACACCCAACTTGTGGAGGATGTTTTTACGGTGCGTCATCACCGTATGGATGGATAAGAATAGCGTGTCCGCTATCTCCTGATTGGTGTGTCCATTGCGCACCAATCCGATGATCTCCAGTTCCCGCCGGGAGAGTTTAAATTTATTCAGGAATTTATCTTCAAACAAGGTGTCACCCGATTTCGGACTTTGGTCATAATCATACCGGTTTTTGCCTTCATGTATGGTCTTGATCGAATCGATCAAATGCTGGGCATCGGAGTCTTTCAGCAAATAACCGTTGATGTCCATTTCCCTGCATTTGGCATACACGTGTTCGTCGGCATACATGCTCAATACGATAATTTTACTGGCTATTTGATGGTTTCTTAAGATCCGGATGGTATCCGGCCCGTTCAGGATCGGCATATTCAGGTCGACCAATACCACATCTACGCGTTTCGTTTTGAGGTATTCGATCAACTCCTTGCCATTGGTACAGATCTTGGCCACTGCCAGGTCCGGATCGGACTGCAGGATGGATGCGATGCCTTCAGACATCAATTTATGATCATCGGCTATAGCAATCGTTATCATCGGTTTACATCAAAGAATAGGATCAACTATCCGGAATACAAAGCTCAATCCGGGTACCGCTGCCCAAGGTAGAGTGCACGCGAATCTCGCCGCCAATCAGTTTCACGCGGTCATACATATTAATCAGTCCTGATCCCCTACGAATTGCATCGGTTTCAAAACCTACACCGTCGTCTGCGATTGACAGCTTACAGTGATGGTTCTCCGTTTCTAACTTAACAAATATATGCTTCGCTTCGGCATGTTTCAAAATATTGTTAATGCATTCCTGAAAAATTCGGCTGACCATCACGCGGTTATGCGTATTGGACGGTCCGCAGTCACCTTTTTTCTCAAAAGATGCCTTCACGATGCCGGCTTTCTGCACTTTATTAAGCTCCTGTTCGATGAAATCAACCAGGGAATACTGCTCAACACGGTTGATATTCAGGTCCTGCGAGAGCGACCGGATATCCATGATGGCCTGATCGATGAGCGGCCGGACATCCTTTTTCTCTTGTGTACTCGGGTGAGAAAGGTAGAGTTTGATCAACGACAATACCTGACCGACATTATCATGCAGTTCTTGTCCCACGTATTTCAACGTCGCTTCCCGCATTTCCACCTTGGCTTTTAGCACCGCCTGTTCATATTGAACGATGAGCCGCTGCTGTTCCCGGATATTCTTGATTTTCCGCTTCTGATAAAAAATGACCATACCGAAGATAAATGCGCCGATCAGCGCAAGCACCAGGCTTCCGAATAGGATGGCGACTACCACTTCGTCACCTGAGGCGTCTATTGAGTCCTCGATTTGCATCACATTATACTCAATCAGTTGTTGTTTTGGGTTTGTGCAATAAGAAGCCGGCGATATACATGGCGTATAATACAAACGCGAAAATACGCAGCATTACCGAACCGAAATACTCGTCATTTACGACAAAATAACTCCAAAAAATAATGGTCAGTGTGCTGCTGAGATAGAAGAAAAAAATGCCGGTGACAATCCAAAACGTTGCATTCCGCGCCGGATTGATTTCGTATTCATCGTCCGACGTAATGATTTCATGGAAATACAACAGCCCATATAAAATCAGCGAAACTGCCATGGCCGTGCGGGAATACGTCATCAAAAAAGACATTCCCTGTATGAAACCCCAATTGACGAAAAAAAACAGGATATTCAGCAGGGAGCCGAATAGAATCAGTTTTCGTTTGCCGGTATCTTTGATGATGCCGTAAAACAATAGGCCAAAACATAGAATGTTTATTGGCAGCGACCAGTTAAAAATAAAATGATTGGATGCATGATCGGTCAGCACAAAGGAGTATAAGGACGCCGCCAATTGATAAAAAAATTGAAATAACAGAAAATAAGGAAAGAATTTCAATACCCAGGATCCGAGATTTTTCCGCTGATAGAGTCCAGTCAAGGCACTTATCAGCATGAGACCCAGCAAAAAGAACGTAATGAAATTCATAGGTAGATGGTTACGACGCACCGCCCATCAGAGCAGTTGGCCGGTAGGTGATGGGGGAGGGCACATATCGATATCGTCGGCCGGCATGCCCGCTCTTGACGGCGCAATCGGCAACACCACTGGACCTATTTTTCCGTTATTTCCTGTTCCGGTGGCGGCTTTGCTGGGCATGTTCAGGCAATCGACGCTGTTTTCCATCGTCACGTTATCCGGATCATCCGATTTGGTGGCCACCATGACGACCGTATGCGCCTTCTTGTGATCGGGCTTTTTGAGCGTGAACCCTGGGTAATCATCGGCAACGGCATAGTAAAATCGGATGCCGTCTGCTTTGTTCAATTCCAGCAGTTCCAACAGCGCATCTTTGCATACCCAAAACGATCGCGGTTCTTCTACGTTTCGCCCAAGCTCCTTGCTTCGTTTTTTTGCAGCGGGCACCCGCCGTTGCTTGTCATATGCATTAACCATTTGCTGGGCCAATTCAATCGGAATCAGGTTCAATCTGCTTTTCTTTTGATTGGTTGAATCTTTCATTGGAGTACGGGTTTAATGGGTTAAAAACTTTTTGCTAAACTGGCAAAAGCGGCCCAAAAACACAATACACCAAAATGGGTATTTTAATAGTTTCCGCACTCAAACACGCTGTCTATTTGCCAGTTGGCCGAGTTGAGCGAAGCTTGTACAGCGAGTTGGTCGCAGCGCTCGTTTTCCGGATGCCCCGCGTGCCCTTTCACCCAAATGAAACGTACCTTATGCTGCTTGTGGATGGCGAGAAAACGTAGCCAGAGATCCTTGTTTTTCTTGCCTGCAAACCCCTTCCGGAGCCAGCCATGTACCCATCCTTTTTCGATGGCATCAATGACATATTTTGAATCGGAGTAAATGGCAACTTCCTGTCCGGGCTTCCTGAGGGCTTCGAGCCCCTTGATGACGGCCAGCAGCTCCATCCGGTTATTGGTCGTTTTGCGGAAACCTTCGGATAGTTCTTTATAATGGGAACCGGACCGCAGGATAACGCCGTATCCGCCCGGACCCGGATTGCCGCTTGATGCGCCGTCGGTATACAGTTCAATCATGGGCAACAAAGGTAAGCCATCGCGCTGGAATCGTCTGTATATGAATGGAAATTATTTATTTTGTGCGTATGGAGCGAATTGTAGTATTTACCGGCGCGGGAATTTCTGCGGAAAGCGGACTCAAAACATTTAGAGGCGATGATGGCCTGTGGGAAGGGTATCGGGTGGAAGATGTCGCCACGCCAGAGGCTTGGTCGAGGGACCCGCAGCTGGTGCAGCACTTTTACAATGTCCGCCGCAAGGCGGTGCTGGACGCGGCGCCCAATGCGGCACACCTGGCATTGGTAGCCTTAGAAAAACAGTTTCAGGTGACTGTCGTCACCCAGAATATCGATGACCTGCATGAGCGGGCAGGCTCGAGCAACGTGCTGCATCTGCACGGACTGATCACGCGGTCGCAATCGAGCCTTGATCCGAAATTGACTTATCCGATTAACGGGCATGAAATCAGGATGGGTGAGCGATGCGAACTGGGCAGCCAGCTGCGGCCGCACGTTGTATGGTTCGGAGAGCCGGTTCCGGCCATGGGAGAGGCCATACGTGTCTGTCAACTCGCCGACATTTTTATCGTTGTGGGCACCTCGCTGCAAGTCTATCCCGCAGCTGGATTGCTGGACGAAGTGCCGGCCGACGCTGTCAAGTATTTTGCAGATCCCCAGGCTTCACGATTGTCGAAACACCCGGATGTTATTTGCGTGGACGAACAGGCGGGCATCGCCGTGCCGTGGATTGTCTCACAATTGCTTCAAGACTGATAGCGACACTTCAAGGCGAGTACTTTGCAATTATTTGGCTGGTTTTTTCCGCCAAATATTATTTTGTTTACATTAATAATATACTGTATTTCAGATCATTAATTTAAATAACTAAAGTAATGATAGCCATTGTAATCTGCCGGTCAGCAGGCGAGCAAGGCGTTACACCAAATGATATTCTGTATACCATTATATAATATTATAAGATATTATTAATAAGATAGTTATATAAAATAAGTAAACTAATGATCATGCCTTTTATAGGCCTCAATGAAGGACTGGCGCATTTCCGTGAACCGTTTGGAAACGGTCGCCTTAAAGGTATCATCGATCAGCTGGAATACGCCATTGACGCCATCAACGACATCGATTTCGGCAATTTTATAAACCTGCTCAAGCGTTCCTTGCTCGAATTTAATGATGAACTTTTGGTTCATTGAAAAAATACTGATCTTGAAATCAGGATGCGGCAATTCGGCGATTGTTCTCATGAAGAAAAAAATTTGTATATTTACAACATCAAATAAACCAAAAAGTCCCGAGGTTCAATATTAAAAATAATCCGATATTATTACTATAATTGACGTTATGTTAAATAGAATTTATGCATTCCCTCCCCAGTCACCTTCGCAATGCCTTTCAAAACCCTGATTCCCCTGATACGTTTACCGGCTATCGGTCTTCGGGCTTAGTCAGTCCTCGAATTTCGTAATCATCAACGCCGCTACGGTAAGATTATTCCGCGCATCGATCAGAATAGCGCCGCCATTCGCTTTATTGGATACGTACCGATCGAATGCTAACCGGTCCGCCGATTTAAATTGGATCTTGCCAATGTCATTCAGGCCAAGTTGCTCGTCGGCTTGTTTTTTCTCAAGCGTTTCAATATCGACCCGGTAGATCACATCCTGCACCTTTATTTTGGTTATCTTTCCGTGGTGCTGGAGCAAATAAACTTGACTCATGTCCAGGGGTTTCGTATCCATCCAGCAGATCTCTGCTTCGAATTGCTGCGCTACCGGCGGTTGTTCATGTCGTTTGACCAATACGTCTCCCCGGCTGATATCAATTTCGTCAGCCAAATGGATGACCACAGACGCCAATTCTTCTGCCGTGGTCAACTCTTTTGATGCCAGTTCAATCCGGCTGATGGTACTGCTGAATCCGGAAGGCAGCGCCGTCACCTCATCGCCGACGTTGAAAGAACCGCTAACCACCCGGCCGGCATAGCCCCGGTAATCGTGCAGGGTTTCCGTTTGCGGCCTGATGACCCATTGCACCGGGAAACGCCCCGGTTTTACATCCACTTGCCGGTGTACATCCACCGTTTCCAGGAAGTCAAGCAATGGCTTACCGGCATACCAGGGCATGTTGACCGACGGCGCCACGATGTTATCCCCCTTCAATGCGCTTACCGGGATATAGTCGACTTGCTGGATGGTCAAATTTTCAACCAGGTGATCATAATCCGCTTTTATTTTGCTGAATACTGCCTGGTCGTAGTCGACCATATCCATCTTGTTCACGCAAACCAACACATTCGGGATCGCCAGCAGCGAAACCAGAAACGAGTGGCGCCGTGTCTGTTCGATGACACCTTTTCTGGCGTCGATCAGGATGATGGCCAGATCGGCATTGGACGCCCCTGTTACCATATTGCGGGTGTATTGGATATGCCCAGGTGCGTCCGCAATGATGAATTTGCGTTTTTCCGTCTGGAAATATTTGTAGGCTACATCGATGGTAATGCCCTGTTCACGCTCGGCCTTGAGCCCATCGGTCAATATGGCCAAATCCAATGTGCCGTCGTTATTTTTACGGTTAGTGCGTTGTATGGCCTCCAGCTGATCGTCCAATACGGAGTTGGTGTCATACAGTAGCCGCCCGATCAGGGTACTCTTGCCGTCGTCTACGCTGCCTGCAGTGATAAATTTTAATAGATCCATGTGGATTTATGATTTACGATGTTAGATTTGCGATGTTCGATTTACGCTGTTTCATCAGAAATACCCGCTTTTCTTACGGTCTTCCATGGCCGCTTCCGACACCTTGTCGTCCATGCGGGCGCCCCGTTCGCTGATGTTTGATTGCCGGATTTCTTCGATGATGTCATCGATGTGGAAAGCTTCCGACAGTATCGCCGCGGTGCAGGTCATGTCCCCCACCGTGCGGAACCGCACCCTGCGGTATTCCACTACATCTTCATGGTCGATATTCAGAAATTCGGCAGCGGCCATCAGTTGTCCATTGCGGGTAATGACATCCCGCTCATGCGAAAAATAAATGGATGGCAATTGGATGTTTTCCCGCCGGATGTAGTTCCACACATCCAGTTCCGTCCAGTTGCTGATGGGAAACACACGGACGTTCTCGCCCTTATGGATGCGCCCGTTATAGCTATTCCACAGCTCCGGACGCTGCCTTTTGGGGTCCCATTGCCCAAATTCATCACGTACCGAGAAAATCCGTTCCTTGGCCCGTGCTTTTTCCTCGTCTCTCCGGGCACCGCCGATGCAGGCGTCAAAACCATGGGCGGCGATGGTATCCAGCAGTGTCACGGTCTGGAGGGCATTCCGGCTGGCGTGCTTGCCGGTTTGCTCCATTACTTTCCCGGCATCGATACTGTCCTGCACGTATCCGATGATCAGTTTCTCGCCCAATCGCTCAATCAGCTCATCCCGGTAGGCGATCGTTTCCGGAAAATTGTGCCCCGTATCGATGTGAACCAATGGAAACGGAAACTTACCCGGCCGGAAAGCCTTTTCGGCCAGATGCACCAGCGTGATCGAATCTTTTCCGCCGGAAAACAGCAAGGCCGGCTTTTCAAACTGCCCCGCCACTTCCCGCAGGATGTGTATCGCCTCGGCCTCTAAATGGTCTAAATAATCCATGTTTGTTGTTTGTGTTTTTTTTCAGCTATTCGCTATCAGCCATCAGTTTCAGCTGTATACCTTAGTTTATCTTATCGATGTATTCCGACGTTTTATGTAGCATGCAGTCCACATTCTTTTTTGCTGGTATCCTCCCACCACCAGCGTCCGGCCCGGAAGTCCTCCCCTTCCCTTACCGCCCGCGTACAGGGCGCACAGCCGATGCTGGGGAATCCTTTGTCATGCAGCGGGTTGTATGGGATGTGATGTTTTTTTGCATACGCCCACACCTCGTCAAGCGACCATTGGTACAGCGGATGGAACTTCACCAGCTGATTACCTTCGTCCCACTCCACCTGTGCCATGCCCTGTCTATTGTCAGACTGCTCGGCCCGGATGCCCGTAATCCAGCATTCCGCGCCTTCCAGCGCACGATGCAGGGGTTCGATCTTGCGTATCCGGCAGCATTCCTTTCTGTTTTCGACAGATTCATAGAAACTCGACGGGCCTTTTTGGCTGATGAGCTGCTCCACCGCATGGGTATCCGGAAAATAGGCCTCGATATCTTTCTGATAAATCTCCAGTGTACGGTTCCACACATAGTAGGTCTCCGGAAACAACCGACCGGTTTCCAGCGTAAATACCCGGATGGGCAGATCGTTGCTGAAAATGAGGTGTGTAATCACCTGGTCTTCTATGCCGAAACTGGTCGAAAATACGATTTTACCCGGAAACCTGTTGGCTAATGCCCCCAACGCCTCGGGTATTGCTTTATCGGCTACCAGCGCCGTTATTTCAGTTGTCAATGCGTTCATCTGTATTCTTCGATATCAGGAGCGAAGCCGTATGCGCGTTCAATTCCCTTACCTTATCGGTAAAATTGCCCTTCAATAAATCCCGTAGTTCACTCATATACTGAAGGGTCTCATCAATTTCTTCGGGCAGGGCTTCGTTCAGTAATTCCTTGATGCGTTTCGCGATCGTGGGCGACTTGCCATTGGTGGATATACCCAGTTTCAGGTTGCCTTTCTTGACCACCGAACCGAGGTAAAAATCACATAAGTCCGGCTTGTCCGCCACGTTGATCAGGATATGCCGCTTACGGCTTTCCTGACGGATCTGTGTATTCAGTTCCGCATTGTTCGATGCCACCACGACCAGATCTTTGCCTGCTAGGTCCGAGTGTTCAAAAGCACGTTCAAGCAATTGCACACGGGGGTAATCATGTACATACGAACGGACGGCAGCACTGATTTCCTTGGCCACCAGGGTGACCGTCGCCCGGGGGCAATTCCCAAGCAGGGCGGTAAGCTTTTCCAGCGCAACGGGACCTCCCCCCACGACCAGGGTATGCAATTGGTTCAATTGCAGGAACACGGGGAACAGTTGGTTGTCGCTGGCCGAACTCATACCGCTATACAATTATGATGGAACATCGCGAAATGTTCATGCTTGGCCACCACCTCGCCGATGACAATCACTGCCGGCGCGCCGATATGCTGCTCCCCGGCTACCGATACAATCGTGTCAATGGTACCCAAGGCAAGTTTTTCGTTTGTCAATGAACCGTTTTGGATCACCGCAATCGGAAGCTTGCCCCTTCCCTCCTGCTGATAGATCCGCACAATCTCAGCCAATTTATTCAGTCCCATCAGCACCACTACCGTCGCATCGGTTTTCGCCGCGGCATGGATGTCTTTCGATACCATACCGGTGGTCGTCGACCCCGTGATTACCCAGAAACTTTCGCTCACGCCCCGGTATGTCAGCGGGATGCCTTGCAGTCCGGCCAATGCCGTGGAGCTGGAGATGCCCGGCACCACGGCAGTGGGAATACCGTGTTCGGCGGCATATTCAAGTTCCTCTCCCCCCCTGCCGAATATAAAGGGGTCGCCGCCCTTAAGCCGTACCACATGGCCATGTGAGCGGGCATAGGCGACCGCCATCTCATTGATTTCCTGCTGGCTGTGCGCATGGTGGCCTGCCCTTTTGCCGACAAATACGCGCAGCGAATCCTCGCGGGCGTATTCCAACAGTGCGTCGTTGACCAATGCATCATAGAGCACCACATCGGCGGTTGATAATGCCTTTAAGCCTTTGAGGCTTATCAAATCGGCATCTCCCGGTCCAGCCCCCACCAACGTTATTTTGGGATATGGGTTCATTGTCATAGTTTGCTTGTGCTAAAAAAATCCCGCTTGTCTTTCCGCTCTTATGCGTTCACCGCGTCCCTTACTTCCCGCTTGGCTTTTACTGTCTCGTAGAAGCCGATCGCCGAAGCCAAATATTGCTTGGCGAATGCCTCGGAGGGGTCGTGCCTATTGATCTGCAGGACCTGCTCGCCAAAGCCGCCGAAGATGGCAATTTCCCCTGTTTCTACAAAATTAGTGTCAAAATCTTTGATAATGCCATGCTGCGAGCTGCTATTGATGCCTTTATCCAGCAATAACGCCTTTGCCGCGCTGATAAACACGCTATAGGCATGGTAGATCGCGTCGGCATATGCGCCTTCCCGATAAGACTCGTTTGCCCAGCTCAATTTTTCTTCCGCCTCGAAAAGCAAGGTCGCCACCAAATCAATGATCACCCCAGCGCATTCACCGACACCGATCGCCGTTTGGAAGGTCTCCTCATGGCCCCAATCGACAAACTCATCTTCCGTTAAGGTCGCAAGGTCGGCCAATGGCTTGAGCAAGCGATAAAAATAGTCTTTGGTCTGGCGGTCATAATAATCATGGAAAAGTTCGCCCGCTGCCGCATGCTCCGCATAGTCATCGAGGATCAGTCGCAACACACCGATCACCCGCTTGGATGGCACCTTCACCACGCGGTCCGCCGCCCGGCCAAGCCCATCGCCCAGCGTACCGCCGCCCAACATGACCTGTGCGGCGGGAACCACCTTGCCCGCAGCTTTCAGTGAACTGCCGTGGAAACCGATGTGTGCCAATCCATGCTGCCCGCAGGAGTTCATGCAACCGCTGATCTTGATTTTGAGTTCACGGTTGTAGACGAGGTCTGCATATTCCTGATAAATAAAATCTTCGATCACCCTGGCCATCTCCGTGCTGTTTGAAATGCCCAGGTTGCAGGTATCGGTGCCGGGACACGTGGTCACATCGGCAACGCTGTCAAAACCCGGGGCCGAAAGTCCAATCTCATGCAATACGTTGAACACATGCGGCAACGACTCTTTCCGGACGAACTTGAGCAGCAGTCCCTGATTTTGTGTGATGCGGATCTCATCAGCAATGTGTCCGCGCACGCCATCCACCAGCTTTCGGGCATTTGCCGTAGACAGGTCGCCGGTAGGCACCTTCATATATACCGAATAAAACCCCTCCTGTTTCTGCGGATAGACATTGGTCTTTTCCCACAGCGTATATGCAAGCGGGTCGGCTATGGGCGATGCCGCCGATTCCTGTTCGGCAGGCGGCTCCGGTTGCGGCACCGCATCGCGGTCCACCGCAAACGACTTCACCTTGTTGGCCATGCGTTCCTCGTCGATCAACCGAAGCACTTCTTCCAGTCCTATTTTCTGGATGAGGAATTTGAACCGTGCTTTATTCCGGTTATTGCGTTCTCCATAACGGTCAAAAACGCGGATGACGCTTTCGGAATAGGGAATCAGTTGGTCTTCGGGCAAAAACTCATGCACCACATGGGCGATCATCGGCTGTGCGCCTAATCCACCACCCAGCATCACTTTGAAGCCACGTTCTTCACGTCCATCCACCGTCCGTATTTTGGGGATGAATCCCAGGTCATGGGCATAGGAAAACGCGGTATCACGCACACTTGACGAAAAGGCAAACTTAAACTTGCGCCCCATTTCCTGGCAGATCGGATTGCGGAGGAAATACGAAAACAGCGCATGGGCGTATGGCGATACATCAAACGGTTCCTCCGGATCGATGCCTGCGTTGGGCGATGCCGTTACGTTACGTACGGTATTGCCGCAAGCCTCGCGCAGGGTGATATCGTCTTGGGCCAACTTAGCCCATAATTCGGGCGTCCTGTCAAGGCTTACGTAATGGATCTGGATATCCTGACGCGTGGTGAGATGCAGGTTGCGGATGGCATATTCATCTGATATATCCGCTATGCGGAGCAATTGCTTGAAGGTCACTTTGCCAAACGGCAGTTTGATCCGGACCATTTGCACCCCCGGCTGCCGTTGGCCGTACACGCCGCGGGCAAGCCGCAAGCTCCGAAATTTCTCCTCCGCAATCTTCCCCTCTTGGTATTCCCTGATTTTGCGTTCGAGATCGATAATTTCTTTTTCAACAACTGGATTTTCCAGTTCGGTCCTAAAACTCTGCATGATGTTGTTTAGCTATAATAAAAAAACCTCCCCTAAATTTTAGTGGAGGCTGTTATGCGTTATGATGTACGGACACACTACCTAACAGCCACCCTCACCTGCCGGCCATGCAACACTGTGTCATAATGATCGTTTGTTTCATGCAACAAATATACGGAATGCATATAGAAATAGTAGAATTAATTTTGCAAAAACTCCGACGGCCACATTAAGTCTACCTATTTTATATATATTTGTCGGCTCAACAATGGAGGTTTATGAGGATTGAGTATTTGAGGCATGTATCCACCAAGTCAATTTTAGCATTCGTTTTTTTATGCACCCAATGGGGATGCGCACCCGAAAATTCATCCCGGTGGGATAAAGAAAACGGACTGCAGGGCATGATCAGTTTTTCTGGCGCCTTTGCACTGTATCCGCTGGCCGTTCTCTGGAGTGAACAGTTCCGGGAAATCCACCCCAATGTCCGGTTCAATATTTCAGCGGGAGGCGCTGGAAAAGGCATTGCCGACGCGTTGAACGGAATGGTAGACGTTGGACTGGTATCACGGGATGTTCATCCGCAGGAATACGACCAAGGTGCCTATGTGATCCATGTAGCCAAGGATGCCGTGGTGGGCACGGTCAGCAGCCAGAACCCGAACCTGGACGCGATTTTGGACCGGGGCATCAAGCAAGACGAGCTGCGGCGCATTTTTGTGGAAGGCGGCATATCGAAATGGAATCAGATCGATCCCTCCTTTTCTGCGGACGATCTGCATGTTTACGTCCGTTCGGATGCCGCGGGAGCCGCGGAAACGTGGGCATCATTTTTAGGCAAATCACAGGAGCACCTCAAAGGCGTGGGGATTTTCGGTGATCCGGGCATCGCACAGGCCATACAGAAAAACGCGCTCGCGATCGGGTTCAATAACATCAACTACGTATATGATCTCAAGACACGGAGGCAAGCCGAAGGCATCCGGGCCATCCCCCTTGATTTGGACAACGACAATTTGATCTCGCCGAAAGAGGATTTTTACGGCAGCATCGACAGCCTGGCGCAGGCGATAGCCGTGGGTAACTATCCCTCGCCTCCCTCACGGAATCTTTCTTTTTTGATGAAGGGGAAACCGGACGACATCGTGTTGATTGAATTTATCAAATTCGTGCTCACCAAAGAATCACAGGGCATTTTATTGGAAAATGGATACATTCCATTGAATGAAGAATCGTTGAAAGAAGAACTCGCTAAACTGGATTGATCTTGAACTGGAGAGTCATAAAAGATAAAATGATCGGCAATGCCATGCTTCTCCTTTCCGTGGCATCGATTTCGCTGGTGCTGCTGATCAGCATCGGCTTATATTGGCGTTCAGCGCCGCTGTTCGAAGAGCATTCCATATGGTCTTTGTTCCGCATGAGTGAATGGGCACCGTCTAGCGGCAAATTCGGGTTCTATCCCTTTGTCATGGGTACCTTATGGGTCACCCTGATTGCCATCTTGGTGGCGCTGCCGCTTTGCCTCCTTACGGCCATCTACCTCACCGAATACGCCAAGTCCACCATTCGCGCCATTATTCTTCCGCTGGTGAATATTTTAGCCGGTATCCCGCCGGTGATCTATGGGGTGTGGGGGATTTTCTTCGTGGTTCCCATTGTCCGCGAATACCTGGCGCCGCTGTTTACCGAATCGTCCAGTGGATACACCGTGCTGACCGGTGGTGTGGTGCTGGCGGTGATGATTTTTCCCATCATGGTGAGCATCCTTTCGGAGGTCTTGCGGACCATTCCCAAGGAGTTGAAAGATGCTTCCCTATCACTGGGCGCCACCAAATGGGAGACCGTTAAGAAGGTGGTGCTCAAACGTGCATTGCCCGGTATTGTGGCGGCAACAGTGTTGGCCGTATCGCGGGCATTCGGCGAAACCATCGCCGTGTTAATGGTGTGTGGCAACGTACCGGTGGCACCCACATCTGTGTTTGATCGGGGGTATCCGCTACCGGCACTTATTGCCAACAACTTTGGCGAAATGATGTCCATCCCCCTATACGATTCGGCCTTGATGTTCGCGGCGTTACTGCTGTTTGTCATCATTTTCCTGTTCAACCTGATATCCCGTATTATTCTTAATCGAATTGAACACAAATACAGTTCCTGATGAGCGTGAAGACAAGAAAAGCGGAAGAGGCAATTTTTAAAGCATTGATGGTGGGCGCCTGCATATTGGTCAGTTCCAGCCTGTTTCTGATCGTTGGCACCATCGTGGTCAAGGGACTGCCCTATCTGACCTGGGACATGGTGTCCAAGGTGCCGCAAGGTGGTTTTTATATCGGCAAAGAAGGCGGCGTGCTCAACGCGATCATCGGTTCCCTGTATCTTGCCGGCGGCGCCACGGTATTGGGACTGCTCATCAGCATTCCCATTTCGATATACCTCAATGTTTATCTGAAAAACGGAAGCTTCCTCAGCAAGTCGGCTAAGTTGGCCTATGATGTCTTGTTCGGCATTCCATCGATCGTATATGGCGCCTTTGCATTCAGCATCATGGTCTGGTTGGGCGTGCGTGCCTCATTGCTCGGAGGGGTCATCGCCGTGACCCTGCTGATCATACCCATATTGGTCCGCACACTGGACGAGGTCATCGCAACGGTTCCGAAGGAATTGAAAGACGCCGCCCTGTCATTGGGGGCTACCCGATGGGAAGCGGCTCAGGTGGTGCTTCGGCAAATCCGTCCGGGCATCTATACGGCTATCTTATTGGCTTTTGGGCGTGGCATCGGCGATGTAGCCGGGGTACTGTTTACGGCCGGTTTCAGCGACAATATTCCGAAATACATCGATGAGCCTGCTGCCACGCTGCCGCTGGCGATCTTCTTTCAATTGGGCAGCCCCATCCCCGAAGTACAGGGAAGGGCTTACGCTTCTGCGCTTATCCTGACCATCATCATCCTGGTCATTGTCTTCATCTCTCATTTTCTTTCGAACAAACACACGAAACGTAACTCATAATATGACCCAGCACCCACTGATCAGTGTAAAAAATCTTAATGTGCGTATCGACGGACAGCATATCCTGAAGGACATTAATATCAACATACCCGATAAGAGCGTAACCTCCATTATCGGTCCGTCGGGATGCGGCAAAACAACCTTGCTGAAAACCTTCAACCGGTTGTTGGACGATACGGCCAATGTCGATGTGTCCGGAAGCGTGCTGGTGGATGATGAAGACATCTATGCCCCCCACGCCGAAGTGACCCACATCCGCAAAAAGATGGGACTGCTCTCGCAGCGCCCCTATCCCCTGCCCATGTCCATCTACGATAATGTCGCCTATGGACCGAGGATACATGGTATTCGGAAGAAAAGTGAACTGGATGCCATCGTGGAGACCCAATTGAAAGATACCGGTCTCTGGGAGGAAGTGAAAGACCGCCTTCACGGCCCGGCGGCCAAGCTTTCTATCGGTCAGCAGCAACGGCTGTGTTTAGCTAGGGGGCTCGCCGTGGAGCCTGAGATCATTCTGGGTGACGAATCGACGTCGGCACTCGATCCGGTATCCACGCATACGATCGAGGACCTTTTCGTGCGCTTGAAAGAAAAATACACCATCGTACTGGTCACCCACATTCTGCGGCAGGCACGCCGGATCTCGGACTACATCATTTTTGTGTATATGGGCGAAATCGTTGAATTCGGACCGACAGACGAAGTATTGCTCAACCCACGGGAAGAGCTCACCAAGCAATATGTAAAAGGATTTATTAGCTGATTCGGCAGGTCCGGCCAACCTATATGACGGCTTCCCGCAGCCTGACCAGCTTCTCCAGCAGCCCTTCCAGCAGATCCAAATGCAGCATATTCGCGCCATCGGATTTGGCATTGGCCGGGTCAGGGTGTGTCTCGATGAACAGGCCATCCGCCCCCACAGCAATCGCCGCTTTGGCGATGGTCTCGATGAGGGCCGGTTTACCCCCGGTGACACCCGAAACCTGGTTCGGCTGTTGCAGGGAATGCGTGCAATCCATCACCACCGGCACGCCGAAGCTCCTCATCTCCGGGATGCCCCTGAAATCGACCACGAGGTCCTGATACCCGAAGGTGTTGCCCCGGTCTGTCAAGATCACCCGGTCATTGCCCGAATCGACCACTTTATCGACCGCGAAACGCATCGCCCCGGCTGACAGGAACTGTCCTTTTTTGATGTTCACTGCCTTGCCCGTCATGGCAGCGGCGGCAAGCAATTCCGTCTGGCGGCAGAGAAATGCCGGGATCTGCAAGACATCCACATACTCGGCGGCCATTTCCGCCTCATCGCTTTCATGGATATCGGTCACCGTAGGCACGCCGAAGGTCTCCCCGACTTTGCGCAGGATCTTCAGGGCCTTTTCATCCCCGATACCCGAGAATGAATCCCCGCGCGAACGATTGGCCTTCCGGTAAGAGCCTTTGTATACATAAGGGATATTCAACCGATCGGCAAGGATCGATACACGCTCGGCGATACGCAATGCCATGTCTTCCCCTTCAATGGCACACGGACCGGCCATCAGCAAGAAATTGCCGGAATCAGCATGTTTGATACCCGGCAGGATACGTTGTAGCGCGAAAATGCTGTTGTCTGACATCTGAGGTCTCCTGTCTAAAATCAATTTCCCAATTCGGACATAAACTTGATACGCATCAGTTGGATCTCTTCATAGGTATAATCATCCGACCCCAAATCCCGGAGCGCCTGATCAATGGAGTCCACTTCCGCGCTGCGGAAATAATCGAATACCTCGTCCTGCCGATCCTCGTCAATCACCTCATCCACGAAATAGCCCAGGTTGAGCTTGGTCCCCGAATTGACGATGGATTCCACTTCTTTCAGCAGGTCTTCATAGCTGATGCCTTTTGAGTGCGCAATGTCTTCGAGGCCGATCTTGCGGTCGATATTCTGAATGATGGATACTTTTAATGCCGATTTGTTGGCCGTCCCCTTGATGATCAGATCCTGCGGGCGGTCAATCTCATTTTCCGTCACATATTGTTTGATGAGCTCGACAAACTGCGCGCCGAATTTAAGGGCTTTCCCAGCACCGACGCCGTGTATCTGCTTCAGTTCATCGATGGTGATGGGATAGTGCGTGCACATCTCATCCAACGAAGGGTCCTGAAAAACCACAAAGGGCGGCAAGCCTTTTTGTTTGGCGATTTTCTTGCGCAGGTCTTTCAGCATTTTCAGCAACTGCGTGTCTACAGCGCCTCCTCCTCCATGTTGGGTATTGTGCTCCTCGCCCCCATCCTCGGTAGCTGCTTCCATGGGTTTATTCAGAATAAACCGGATGCCATAGGGATTTTCAATAAAACGCTTGCCTGATTCCGTCAGCAATAACAGTCCATATTGGTCGATATCCTTGGCAAGGAAATTGGCCAGCACCGCCTGCCGGATCAATGATTTCCAATAAATAACGCCGTGTTCTTTTCCGGTGCCGAACATCGGGTGCGTATCGTGTTTATACGAGGATACGGGCTGGTTATTCTGCCCCATAAACACGTTGATGATGTGATGGTCATCAAACTTCTCCCCCTGCTCTTGTATAAACCGCAGTACATTTAACAGTGAGCCTTCGGCGTCGAAATGCGTTTGCTGCGCACTGCAATTGTCGCACATACTGCTGCACCCCGTTTCGTCAAAGTTCTCTCCGAAATAATGGAGTATCTGTTTCCGGCGGCATACCGACGACTCCGAATAATCGATCACCTCCTTCAGGATCTGCGTGCCGATCTCCCGTTCGGAGACAGGCTTATCCTTCATGAACTTGGTGAGCTTTTCAATATCTTTTTCCGAATAAAATGCCAGGCATAGTCCCTCCCCACCATCACGGCCGGCCCGGCCTGTTTCCTGGTAATAGCCTTCCATGCTCTTGGGAATATCATGATGAATGACATAACGCACGTCAGGTTTGTCGATGCCCATGCCGAATGCGATCGTGGCCACAATGACCTCCACATCCTCCATGAGGAACCGATCCTGCGTATCGGCCCGGGTCTTCGCATCCAATCCGGCATGGTATGGCAATGCCCGGATGCCGTTGATGTTCAGCACTTCGGCGATCTCTTCAACCTTCTTTCGGCTTAGGCAATAGATGATGCCGGACTTACCGGCGTTGTTTTTGATGAACCGGACGATTTCCTTGACGATATTCCGCTTCGGCCGCACCTCATAGTATAGATTCGGCCTATTGAAAGACGACTTGAACAGGGTTGCATCATTCATCTGTAGGTTCTTACGGATGTCTGACTGCACTTTTGGTGTAGCAGTAGCCGTCAGCGCGATGACCGGTATATCGTCGCCGATGGAGTTGAGAACCGAACGGATCTTGCGGTATTCAGGCCGAAAGTCATGCCCCCATTCCGATATGCAATGGGCTTCATCCACCGCCACAAACGACACCGTGATCAGCCTCAGGAACTCCACGTTCTCCGCCTTTGCCAATGACTCCGGCGCGACATAGAGCAGCTTCGTTTTACCCGCGACCACATCTTGCCTCACCCGGGTGATCTCACTTTTGTTCAACGATGAATTCAGGAAGTGGGCGATGCTGTCATCGCCGCCGAAAGACCGGAGCTGGTCGACTTGATTTTTCATTAAGGCAATAAGCGGCGAAATAACGATAGCCGTTCCCTCGCTCATGAGCGCCGGAAGCTGATAGCAAATGGACTTCCCTCCTCCGGTAGGCATGATGACGAAGGTGTCCTTTTTTTGCAGAATGTTCGTGATTATCGCTTCCTGATCCCCTTTAAATGTATCAAAACCAAAAAATTGCTGTAAATTGTCAAATAATCTTTTCTCTATTTCCATTGCGTCTTTCGCAAAATTTTAGATAGACTGATAACCAAAGAATCCCCAAAATAACATATTTTTGCGCATATCAGTATCTAAAATTAGAAAATATATTTGTGAAAAGCAATTCCGAAATCAAAAATATCGCAAGAAGCGTGTTAACGCAAGAAGCGAATGCTTTGAACAAATTAACGGAACGAGTTGGCGACGATTTTGTTGCCGTGGTAAACGTCATTTTAGGCTTACGGGGACGTGTGATCCTGACCGGGGTCGGCAAGAGTGCCATCATCGCCCAGAAGATCGTTGCCACGCTGAATTCCACCGGTACACCAGCCATATTTATGCATGCCGCAGACGCGATACACGGTGATCTGGGTATTATTCAGGCGGATGACCTGGTCATCGCCGTATCCAAAAGCGGCAACACCCCGGAAATAAAAGTACTGGTGCCGCTGCTACGGCAAACGCACAATCAATTGGTCGCCATGGTCGGCAACAGTCAATCCTATTTGGCGCGGCATGCCGATTACCTGTTGGATGTCACGGTCGACAAGGAGGCCTGTCCGCATAACTTGGCACCCACGACCAGTACGACTGCCCAATTAGCCATGGGCGATGCGCTGGCTGTTTGCCTACTGGAGTGCCGCCAGTTCAGCGACCGCGATTTCGCCCGTTTTCACCCCGGCGGGGTATTGGGCAAGCGCCTGTATCTGAAGGTGGCCGACCTGTCTACCCAGAATAGCAAACCCCACGTTCCTCCGGATGCAACGGTAAGGGAAGTGATCGTCGCCATCACCAAGCATCGGTTGGGTGCGGTGGCAGTGGTGGACGAGGGTCAGCTTGCCGGCATCATCACCGACGGTGATATCCGCCGGATGCTGGAAAATCACACGCAGATCGATCAGCTGACGGCGCGGCACATCATGGGCCATTCGCCAAAGACCATTGATCGGGATGAGTTGGCCATTAACGCCTTTAATATCATGCGTGAGCACAATATTACCCAGCTTTTGGTGTTACATAATCAGACATACGACGGCATCGTGCATCTGCACGACCTGTTGAAAGAAGGAATTATTTAAGGTTACAAAAAAACGAGCACAAATGAACAACTACTATGCCGTCATCATGGCGGGAGGCATCGGAAGCCGCTTTTGGCCGGTAAGCCGCACCAAACTGCCTAAACAGTTCATCGACATGATGGGCACCGGAAAAACACTCATCCAAACCACGTACGACCGCTTCCTGAAGATCGTCCCCAAAGAAAATATTTTTGTCGCCACCAACGAGTCATATGCCGACCTGTTGCGTGAGCAACTGCCGCAGCTGTCGTCGCAGCAAATGATACTGGAACCCATCATGCGGAACACGGCACCCTGCATTGCCTATGCAAGCCACAAGATCCAGCAGCTCAATCCAGACGCGACCGTGGTCATTGCGCCGGCCGACCATCTGATCCTGGAAACCGATGTCTTTGTCAGCGATATCACCAAAGGGCTCAAATGTGCAGAAAGCAACGATTGGCTCATCACCTTGGGAATCAAGCCGGCGCGCCCTGATACGGGGTACGGCTATATCCAATACGGCAAAAGCGCAACGATCCCAGGGTTCAAAAAAGTAAAGACCTTCACCGAAAAACCCAACTTGGAGCTGGCCAAAACCTTCGTGCAAAGCGGCGACTTCCTTTGGAATGCCGGAATATTCATCTGGTCGGCCAAATCCATCATCCGGGCTTTCCAGAAGCATCAGACCGAGATGAATGAGGTGTTCAAAGAGGGCGCCGAAGTATACAATTCAGACGAGGAAGCGAAGTTTATCTCCGGAGCATTCGTGCGCTGTGTCAATATTTCGATCGATTTTGCGATCATGGAAAAAGCAGACAATGTGTACGTGCTTCCCGCCGATTTCGGATGGTCGGATCTGGGCACCTGGGCATCGGTATACGAGTTGGCGGAGAAAGATTACCTCGGCAATGTATCGTCCTCGTCAGACAACGTGATCGTATACGATTCTTCCAACTGCATGGTTCATGCACCAAAAGACAAGCTGGTCATTATCAAAGGGCTGCATAATTTCATTGTAGTGCAGTCTGAGGATACACTGATGATCTGTCCGAAAGACCAGGAGCAGGGCGTCAAACAGATCGTTGCTGACGTCAAGGAGAAGTTCGGGAACAGGTATGTTTGATAGTGATGGAACACGGCGCGCCAATAAACCCAGGATTCGTCAACACCGAGATACAGGAGAATGGGCTGGCCGTGATCACCTTCGGCCATCCGGCCCATAATTCGTTGCCATCGGGCCTGTTGGTCCAGCTAAGCGATCACATTCAGGCCGCTGGCGGGCATCCCGCCGCGAGGCTCATCCTGCTGCAAAGCGATGGAACAGGCACGTTCTGTGCCGGAGCCAGTTTTGATGAGTTACTCGCATTGACCGATGCCGAAAGCGGCAAAGCGTTCTTTTCGGGTTTCGCAACGGTCATCAACGCCATCCGCCGATCACCGAAGTTCATCATCGGGCGGGCGCAGGGCAAGGCTGTGGGCGGCGGCGTGGGACTGCTTGCGGCTTGCGATTATTGTTTCGCCGTAGCACATGCGGCCGTCAAGCTCAGTGAAGTAAGCCTCAACATCGGCCCCTTTGTCATCGCGCCTGCGCTGGAACGCAAGATCGGCATATCGGCGTTGACAGAACTGGCCCTCCACCCTACCTTATTCTTTGATGCATCCTGGGCCCGGCAACACGGACTCTTCCATACAGTGAAAGCCTCCATCGCCGAGCTGGATGAAGCCATCCGGCAATTTGCCGAGCCCTTGCTCAGCAAAAGCGAGGAGGCCCTCGGGGCGCTCCGCCAGACCTTATGGCGCGGCACCGAGCATTGGGAAACGCTGCTTGATGAACAGGCCGCCATCAACGGCCGTCTGGCGCTTAGTCCCGATACCAGAGCATTACTAAAAGCGTTCAAACAACAGTAATGGGCAGCGGGAAGTTATATACCCTGGTGCTTTGCGCGATCTTCTTAGCGCTGTCTGCATTCCGCCAGGCTTACAGCCAGGTATACTCCACCAACCGAAAAGCACAGCAGGCTTTTGAACGGGCGGGCAGCCAGTTGAAGAACCAGCAGTACGACCAGGCCATCGCTTCATTGGAAGCCGCCGTCGCGCTGGATACCGGTTTTGCCGCCGCATATCAGCAATTGGGTGACATCTACCGTCGGCAGAAAACCTATGAAAAAGCAGCGCAGCAGTATGCCCGTGTGCTGCAATTGGATACAGCATTGACAGCGCTTACCCGGTTTGGTTTGGGAGAGAGCCTTCTTCATACCGGTAACTACGAGGAGGCGTTGCCTGCATTGCAAAAATACCTGACGACCCCCGGGTTGGACGCGGCAGGCAAGCGGCTCACCGAAAAATATATTGCCGACTGCCATTTCAGCATCACCGCGCTGAAACATCCGTCGGTTTTCCATCCCGAAAATTCCGGCTCCGCCATCAACAGCGAGCATGATGAATATTTCCCAAAGCTCACGGCTGACCAGCGGACCATCATCTTCACCCGCAAAGAGGCCAACCAGGAGAATTTCTACGAAAGTACCCGGGATAGCGCCGGTACCTGGGAAACCGCGCGTTTTTTGCAGGGCGATATCAATTCGGAGCAGTACAATGAGGGTGCACACTGTATCTCACCCGATGGCAAATACCTATTCTTTACCGGATGCAACCGCCCGGAAGGCTTGGGTAGCTGCGACATCTATGTATCGAGGCGCGAAGGCGACCGCTGGGGTGCGCCCCATAACCTGGGCGCCCCCATCAATAGCCAGGGCTGGGAGGCCCAGCCGGCATTGGCGGCAGATGGGCGAACGCTTTACTTCGTCAGCAACCGGCGCGGCGGCCAGGGGGGATACGATATCTGGAGATCCACCTTGGAAAGTTCCGGACAATGGGGTGAGCCGGAGCAACTGGGACCGACCATCAACACGCCTGATGATGAAAGCTCACCCTATATCCATGCCGACAACCGCACGCTTTATTTTTCGTCAAACGGATGGCCGGGATTCGGCGATAAGGACATCTTCAAGAGCCAGCAGGACACGGACGGACACTGGATCCCACCGGTCAATTTGGGCTTTCCCATCAACGACCACCATGAGCAAAGCGCGCTGACGGTCAGCATGAATGGAAAACAGGCCCATTTTTCCACCCGCCGCAAGGATGCCCTGGGGGGACTGGACATCTACACCTTTGAGCTGCCGGAAGCCGCCCAGCCGCATCCCGTGGCCTACCTCCGGGGGATCATTGTGGATGCCGAAAATGAAACCCCCATATCCGCCGAAGTGCGGGTGACCGACATCGTGGCCGACGAGGTGCTGTATGAGGAACAGGCCGACTATGAAGATGGCACGTTTCTCGCACCCCTCCCCTTTGGCAGGACGTATGCACTGCATATCAAGCAGCCGGGCTACCTCTTTTTTTCCGAAAATTACCCGCTTGATGACAGCACCAAGATCAATGACGCCTATGAAATACGCATCACCCTTTCGCGGATCAAGGTAGGGCATTCGGAAACGCTCAAGAATATTTTCTTCGAAACGGACCAATATGCGCTATTACCCCAGTCAAAAAGCGATTTGGATCAGCTCATTGACTTTCTTCACCTCAATGCCACCGTGCACGTCGAAATCGGCGGGCATACCGACAATACCGGAAGCGAAGCCCACAACCAGGCTCTTTCGGAAAACCGAGCCAAGGCGGTATACGATTACCTGGTCGGTGCGGGCATCCCCACATCGCGTCTCCGGTACCAGGGGTATGGTCCCTCCCAGCCGGTAGCCCCCAATGAAACGGAAGAGGGTCGACAGCTCAACCGACGCACGGATTTTAAGATTATTAACTAAGTTATCCTAACATGCCGAAAAACATCCTTTTTTTAGCCGTTTTGCTATCGATATCCTCGGGTTTCGGATGCACCGCCCAGGTGGTGGCGCCGGGAGCCGAATTACAGCTTGTGGCGGACCAATTCCGTTTTACCGAGGGACCTGCCGCCGATGCCGAAGGAAATGTTTTCTTCACGGATCAGCCCAATAACCGGATATGGAAATATAGCGTGGATGGTGCGCTGTCGATCTTCATGGAACCTGCGGGACGGTCCAACGGCCTGTATTTCGACCACGCGGGCTACCTGATCGCGTGTGCGGATGAGGCGTACCAGTTATGGCGCATCAGCAAAGATAAGCAAGTTGAAAAACTCGCAGTGAACTACCGGGACTCCCTCTTCAACGGTCCCAATGACGTATGGGTCTCCCCTACGGGTTTGATCTATTTCACGGATCCCTATTACCAGCGCGATTACTGGAAGCGCACGTCGCCTGACATGCAGGCGCAGGCGCTTTATGTGTACAGTGAGGGACAAATAACGCGTTTAGACGATCAATTCAAACAGCCCAATGGCATCGTGGGTACACCGGACGGCAAACACCTTTACGTGGCCGACATCGGTGACAGCAAAATTTACCGCTATGCCATCCAAGCCGACGGGACGTTATCTGACAAACAGCTTTTTGCACCGCAGGGCTCTGATGGAATGACCATTGACGAACGCGGCAACCTGTACCTGACAGGCAAGGGCGTGACGGTATACAACCCCGATGGCGAACAGATCGGACAGATCCCCGTGCCTGCGAACTGGACGGCCAACGTCTGTTTCGGAGGCCGCGACAGGGATATGCTGTTTATCACGGCCAGTGAAAAGGTGTTTACCCTCAAGATGGCCGTAAAGGGAGGTAAATAGCCTCTCTTTACGCATGCTGTCCGGCATGTTTGCCTTCCGCAAACTCTTCCAGTACCTTCTCGTTGAAATCCGGAAGGTCATCCGGCGTGCGGCTGGTCACCAGTCCCTGGTCGACCACTACGGCGCTGTCTTCCCAGTGTGCCCCTGCGTTGATCAGGTCTTTGCTGATGTTTTTTACAGAGGTCATTTTGCGGCCTGCCACGACCTCGGCATCGATCAGCACCTGTGGACCGTGGCATATCGCTGCCACGGGCTTGCCCGCATCAAAGAAAGCCTTTACAAAGGCAATGGCTTTATCGTTTACACGGAGTTTATCCGGATTGACCACGCCTCCCGGCAATAGCAATGCGTCATAATCATCGGGATCTGCCTGGTCCAGCGGCATATCCACATCAAAGTCGAGGCTCCATGCATCGCCCTTCTTGGCCCGTACCACTTCCGTTTTGGGCGATACGATATGGGTCATCCCGCCAGCCAGTTGGATGGCATCCCGCGGACTCGTCAGTTCAATTTCTTCGAATCCATCTGCTGTCAAAATCGCTACTTTCCGATCTTTTAGTTCATCTGCCATAAGCTTATCCTCCTATTATAAGTGTTCACTAATACTTACAGAACAACGGCTGCAAATGTTTTGGAAAGTTAGGATAAGCTTCACCTTGATTTCCACTCCCACACGGCATCCCCCGCGATCGGGTAGACCTGCGCATCACGTACAGGCGGCAGCGGGTGCAGGCCGGTCAACGTGCCGAAGGCAGGCAGCAACAGTGTCTGCCGGTGGTAATAGAAACAGGGCAATCGGTATGACTGACGCCCCTTTGCCGGGATGATACACCCGGGGTGCACGTGGCCTGCAATGTTGAAGCGGCCAAGGGAGCCGGATGCCTCGGGATGATGCGTGCAATGGATATGCGGCGCGACGGAATAAGACGTCACCACCGCTATTCCCGTTTTTTCCAGCAGGTCATCAGGCAGCACATCATGGTTGCCCCGGGTCAGCACGAACCGGACAGAGGGGTTCGCCGCACGCAACTGTTCAACGGTCCGCCACTCGCTGTTCAGTTCGCTGTGAAACAAGTCGCCCAGCAACACCAAAGTGCGAACGGGATGGCTATTCAGCAACGACTGAAGGCGCACGGCATCGCTGTCGGCAGGCGGTGTCGGCATGAAGATACCCGCCTTGCGGAAATGAGCGGCCTTGCCCAGGTGCCAATCGGCAACAATCAGCGTATCATGTTCGGGGAGTAAAAGCGCCTTTTGAGGCAGCAGTACCACCCGGGTATCCATGAAGTTGACGGTTTTCCCCATATCGTTAAGCCTCCAGTTGCATTTTCAATTTCTCCAACCGTGCTTGCCAGTCTTCATTGCTATAGCGCTCGCGGAAGGATTCTGCAAATATCGGAAAAGCAAACGGAGTAAGCGTCTCCGGCCGTTGCAGGATGATCCGGTGCGAACTGATGCGTGCAAAGGCGTTATACATCCGCGACGCCTCCAACTGGAAGTCATTTACCTCGTCGTACGCCTGCCGCAGGAGCAGATTGTTGGGATCATAGTCTTCAAACACCGAAAAAAACAGGCCGGAATTTGCCTGCAGGTGCTTCGTCTTCATCGGCTTGCCCGGATACCCCTGAAATACCAGTCCCGCTATGCCAGCAATATCCCTGAATTTACGGCGGGCCATCTCCCTAAGGTTGATGCCGCTGCGGATATCGTCAAACAGGCCCTCCGTCGAAAACAGTCCACCTGCCAAAGCCTCATCCAAAGGCAGCGGATCATCGCACAGGAGCTCAAAGCCGTACTCATTGCTGGCGATGCTGAACGATGCTTTCCGGATGCTGCTCAGCCGGTATGCCACTACCGCAGCCATCCCCTCGTGCACCAGCTTGCCCTCAAAGGGAAATACAAACAGGTGGTAGCCATAGCGCGTGTGGATGTACTCCACCAAGAGCTCCTCTGCTCCCGGCAGGGCCGATACCTGCCGTTGCAAGTCGAATAACGGTTGCAGGAATTGCAGTTCCACGGGTTGGTGGCCGTCCGTTCGCTGGATCTCCGAAAAGGTATGCCGCAGCGCGGACCCGAAATTATCCGAAATCGGGAACCGTCCGCCCATCCACGAGGGCACGGCCCCTTTCTTCCGGGTCGATGGCCGCACAATGGCTTGGATATCTTTTACCTGCACGAGCTCCAGCAGCCGACCGGAAAACCAAAAGGTGTCGCCGGGTTGCAGGCGGGAGATAAACCATTCCTCGATGGAGCCCAGGTACTTGCCGGTCAAGAATTTCACGCGCATCATCGTATCCGATACGATGGCGCCGATGCTGAGCCGGTGGCGCATGGCCACCCGCCTGCTGTTGACGCGGAATACGCCGTTCTCCACCTCCACCTTGTGGAATTCTTCATACGTGTCCAGCGTGCGGCCGCCTTGGGTCACCATCAGCAGGCATTCGTCAAATTCCGCACGGCTGATCGAAGAAAAGCAGTGCGTGGCCCTGACCTCCTCATAAAGCTCGTCCGCACGGAAGCCGTCAGACACCGCGAGGGTCACCATATATTGCAATAGCACATCGAAAGACCGTACATAGGGCAAGCGCTGTTCCAGCAATCCGTTATCCACCGCATAGCGTATGGCCGCCCCTTCCATGATTTCCAGCGAATGAGTGGGCAAGAAAAAAATCTTGCTTGTTTCACCGGGCCGGTGTCCGCTCCTGCCCGCGCGCTGCATAAACCGGGCGACCCCTTTCGGCGATCCGATCTGCACCACGCAGTCCACCGGGCGAAAGTCGACCCCCAGATCTAGACTGCTGGTGCATACCACCGCTTTCAGTGTGCCGCGGTGCAAGGCATCCTCCACCCACAGCCGCAACTCATCGCTCAGCGAACCGTGGTGGATGGCCAGGGCACCCGCCAGGTGAGGTGCTGCAGCCAAGAGCTGATGATACCAGATCTCCGCCTGCGAGCGGGTATTCGTAAACAGCAGTGTGGACTGGTGAGCATCGATGATGGGTAGTACCTTTTCGGCCATCTTAATGCCGAGATGGCCTGCCCAAGGAAACCGCTCCAGCGTGTCGGGGAGCAATGTTTCCATGTAGATATCCTTCTTTAAGTCGGCCTTCACCAACGTACCGGCTTGCTCGCCGAGCAGGATTTCCATCGCTTCGCCGAGGTTGCCGATGGTGGCCGAAATGCCCCACACGCGGAGGTTGGGACAAATGGCACGCAGCCGGCTGAGTGCCAGCTCCACCAGTACACCGCGTTTGCTGCTCAGTAGCTCATGCCATTCGTCCACCACCACAAATTCCAGTTGGCTGAAGTAATCAGGATATCCCCTGGAGGCCAGCAGCAGGTGGATGCTTTCCGGTGTCGTAATGAGCGCCTGGGGCGGCGCAACCCGTTGCTGTTGCCGTTCCGCCGCCGCGGTATCGCCCGTGCGGAGCCCAATGCGGTAATCGAGCTCCAATCCATCGCTTACGGCCCGCGTGGCGTTGAGAATCTCTGCCGAGAGCGCCCTCAGCGGCGTAATCCACAGACAGTGGAGTCCGCGCCGTTTCCGTTCCCTGCTGTAATACTGCTGGAGGATGCCAAACCAGAGTGCGAATGTCTTCCCGTATCCCGTCGGCGCATTTAGCAGTCCCGACTCCCCTTTCGCAATGGCCTCCCACGTTTCCCGCTGGAAACGGTGTGCCTGCCACCCGCTATTGAAAAACCAAGCCTCGGCAAATGCGTTTGTCTGTGTGGTATGAGGCATATCGCGAAGATAGCAAAGTTCCTTGCCTTTTCCATTTTTGTTATTAAGTTTGGACATGGAAAATGTTTTCTACGAAGGGCAGATCATATGGGCTCAGATCGATGCAAACAGGCATTTGAGGCATTCGGCCTATGCCGACTTGTGTGCCCAGGCGCGGAGCAATATGCTGAATGATACGGGCCTTTCACTCGATAAGATTGCCGAGATCAGCATCGGTCCGGTGTTGTTCCGGGAGGAGCTGGTGTATCTGCGTGAGATACACCTCAATGAGCTGGTGAAGGTGACGGTGATGATGACCAGATACAACACCGCCAATTCGCGGTTTTCGTTCCGCCACGAGATCTACCGGTCGGATGGCACCAAATGTGCAGTGGTGACAGTGGACGGGGCCTGGATGGATATCGCAAAACGGAAGCTTACCGTTTTGCCGCCGGAATGGCAAGCCATCGTCGCACGGCTGCCCAAAAGTGAAGATTACCAGGAAGTATCGGCCTGATACCAAAAAAGAAAGCCCGCAGAATCACCAGATCCTGCGGGCTTTTTTGGAAAGTACTTACTTTTTAGAAAACACTTACTTTACCTCGATCAAGCGAGAAGTCGCTTTCGCTTCTTCTTTTTTGGCAATGTCTATGCTCAACACGCCATCTTTGTAATTCGCGTCGATCCGACCATGGTCAATGCTGTCGGGCAACGTAAATGAGCGGGCAAATGAAGTATAGCTGTATTCACGCTTGCTGTACTTCTTGGTCTCATCTTTGGTTTCAGCCTTCTTCTCGCCGGAAACGGTCAATACATCCCCGTCTACATTAATCTTGAAGTCACCCTTTTCCAATCCCGGCGCAGCCAGCTCGATGTGATACGCTTCGTTTGTCTCCGCCACGTTTACTGCAGGTACCCGCGAAATGAAGCGGTCCGATAAAAAGGAATCGTTAAAAATCGGGTTGAAGAAGCCATTTACCCAGTTATCCACTCCCCTGTTTTTGTTTTCTGAAAATTTCACCAATGTCATTTTATAATCCTCCTATGAATTTTTGTGTTAACTTTGGTGGGTCATGTCCAAAAGATATACCAACCAAAAACAGGAATTATTTTGATGACTTTTTGACATATCCTCTGAAAATTAAATGACATAATGTCTAATATCGAAAACTTGGCTTCGTTTAATTATGCCACGCCCGTTGAAATCCGCTTTGCCGATATGGATGCGTTCGGGCATGTAAACAATGCGGTGTATCTGACCTACTTCGAAGTGGCGCGAAGCCACTACTGGCGGGAAGTTATTCAATGGGACTGGAAGTCGGTGGGCATCATTATCGCCCGGGCCGAAGTAGATTACCTTCGCCAGCTCACCGTGCGCGACACCGCAAAGGCATACGTCCGCACATCGCGGGTAGGAAACGCTAGTTTTGATGTTGTGTATGCCCTGGTAACGGTAGCAAAAGACGGAACGGAAACCCTGACCGCAAGAGGCATGACCGTATGCGTGGCCTTTGATTACGCGACCCAGAAGCCAACGGGCATCCCCACCGCTCAACGGCAGGCGATGGAGCGCGACCTCAACCCGTAACTACCGATTCCAAACCACGGCCACCGATGCCTTGGCGCGATCGCCTCCGAAAGGCGGATGGTTTTTGCTGATGCTGACCTTTATTTCATCCACAAAAGGAAATTCCTTCCGAACACGGTTGAGCATGCTCTCAGCCACCGTCTCCAGCAGCTTCCGTGGCTGCTGCATTTCACTCTTGGCGATATGGTATAATGTTTCGTAGTTGACCGTGCGCTCCAACTGATCCCCATCCCCTTCCTGACGGTCGAATCGCACACGGATGGTCATGATAAACTCGTTGCCGAGTACCTGCTCCTCCGGATAATAACCGTGATAGGCATAAAAGCGCAGATCGGTGAGCGCCACGACTTGTTGAATTTTTTCCACTGATGCAAACCTAGTGATATTTTTTGCCATACCCATCACATTAGGGTAATTCCAGCGAGCACGTGGCGCGTTGGCTGCTTTACCCCAACTGGCAGACTCGGTATCACTAACTTCCCATGTTACAGAAAAATAATAGGGAAGTAATAGGAAACTTCTAGGGACATGATAGGGGGAAATACCTAGCATATCTGTATAACCTATCAAGAAATAATCAATAACTTTTGGAATTGGTCATAACTTTTCCTTACCTTGGAATGAAATTTAAGATGACAGATAATGGCGATACTAAAAAACGGCCCTAATGGCGGGTTCAGCGGTAAAGTCGGCAGCGTGGTCGGCTATCAATGGCGTGGCAAGGATGTGATACGGGGATTGCCGCGCTTCCCATCAAAACCACGCACCCCAGCGCAGCTCGCCAATCAGCAGAAGATGACGCTTGCGCAGGAGTTCCTGAAATCGGCAATCCATTTCATCCGTTTCGGGTTTAAGCACGAGGCCGAGCAGCGGGTCATGAGTGCCTTCAACGTGGCCATGTCGTACAATAAGAAACAAGCCATCACCGGGGAATATCCGGATCTGGTATTTGATTACAGCAAGGCCGTGGTTAGCATGGGCGGCGTGCCACCCGTGAAAGACGGGACAGCCCGTTGGGTAGCGGACGGTTTGGAGCTGCGTTGGACCAATGATGCTGGTGGCAACGCTAGCCGTTTAGACAGTTTGAATGTACTGTTGTTTTTTCCGGAGCATGAAACATGCGAAGCCCACTACAACGGGGCCGCGCGCAATAAAGGACAGGACGTTGTTCCGGTCAGACCACATCATATCGGGACACCCGTACACGTCTACGCTTTATTTACCCGATACAACTACAGCGACATTTCGCCGAGCAGCTATATTGAAGTGACTTAACCGCTTACTCAAGGCTATCCAAGGACAGCGTCGTGGCGGCACAGCCTTTTTGCTGCTGATGCGCTTAAAGGCGCGAAGATTTACCCGGTTGCGGTATGAAGTTTTTAGCTGATGAGGGAGTAGTCATTCAGCTATTATTTTTCACCCGTCTTCTTTAATACTACATTCACCAAATCTTGTGAAATCCTAAAATCTGTCGCCTGAATCTTGTCTATATAGGGTTTAATTTTTGAAATAACGCCAAATTCTTTGGCCTTTACAAGCAAACCAAGCGTTCCCATAAAAGTCAACGCCATTTTTGAAGCTAGCTTGCGCCCTTTCAAATCATCAATAATTAAAATTGCATTCAAAGTTTCTAGTGCAAGGGCTATTGCACTCGCCTCTCCCAGGTCGACCGTCTCTTTAAGAACTTCTTGGAGTGTTTTGTCTACGACGGGTCTGATTTCAATCCAGCTGGGCAATTCACCACCAAACTCTTCCGATATTTCAGGAGTTGTAATCACTTTTTTGAAAGCTCGATGCAATATTTCAAATGCACCGATCTTGTCTAACGCGATAAAACAACTCGTATCCGTGATAATAACGCTATATTCCCGAGATCCTGTCAAGCTCATCCGTTAAGTCTGAGGCAGAGTAATTAAAAACAGAAACGCCATACTCACCAATTAGCTCAGCAAAGGTACGTTTGGTCAATTTGGCCATATCCGCGGCTTCGCCAAGTGAAAGCTTACCTGATTCATATAATTTTGCCGCTATAAACCTTACCGTATCATTATGATACTCCGCAAGGCTGTCTGGGACAGATAATGTTATCGTAGTCATAACTTATTAATTGTTTTGTAAAGATACTAATTTTTCGTCGATTATGTGTTTGCAGGTATTTATCTCAGTAGGTTGGATCCCTAAAAGTTTATACGTTTTCCGATAATTCAATTGTCGGCTATCAGTTTTATTGGTATACTTGCATGTTGTCCTGTACCGGACAACACGCGTCTTTATATGCCATTAAACTTATATGAGCCAATATAGCGCCCCGGATTATTACCTTTTGGACGAATTGATCGGCGAAGAGCATCTGCTGATCCGCGATAGCGTCAGGCAGTGGGTCGACCGGGAGTTGCTTCCCATCATCGAAGATCATGCACAGCGGGCAGCGTTTCCGCGTCAGTTGCTTCCGGGCATGGCCCAGCTCGGGCTGTTCGGCCCGACCATACCCGAGGAATTCGGTGGCGCAGGGCTGGATTACCTCGCCTATGGCATCATGATGCAGGAGCTCGAACGTGGAGACTCGGGCATCCGCTCCACGGCGTCGGTGCAGGGATCGCTGGTGATGTATCCCATATACGCCTACGGCAGCGAAGCGCAGAAACAGAACTTCCTTCCCAGGTTGGCCAGCGGTGAACTGATGGGTTGCTTTGGGCTCACCGAACCGAACCATGGCTCCGATCCAGCAGGCATGCTGACCCGTTTTGAAGATGATGGGGATCATGTCGTGCTCAACGGCGCCAAGATGTGGATATCCAATGCACCCTTTGCAGACATCGCCATCGTGTGGGCCAAAAATCCGGAAGGCAAGGTGCAGGGACTCATCGTGGAGCGCGACATGGAAGGATTCGCCACGCCTGAAACGCATAACAAATGGAGCCTGCGGGCTTCGGCTACCGGCGAATTGGTCTTTGACAACGTGCGTATCCCGAAAACGCATGTCTTGCCGGGCGTGACAGGCATGCGTGGACCGCTCAGTTGCCTCAATCAAGCCCGCTATGGTATCGCTTGGGGTGCGCTTGGTGCAGCGATGGACTGCTATGACACGGCCGTACGTTATGCGAAGGAACGGGAACAATTCGGTAAACCGATCGCTGGTTTTCAATTGCAGCAGAAGAAACTGGCGGAGATGCTCACGGAGATCACCAAGGGACAGCTGCTGGTATGGCGACTGGCGATGTTGAAAAACGAGGACCGTGCCACGCCGGCGCAGATCTCCATGGCCAAGCGCAACAGCGTGGACACCGCGCTGCATGTGGCCCGCGAAGCGCGGCAGGTGCTCGGTGCCATGGGCATCACGGGCGAATACCCCATCATGCGGCACATGATGAACCTGGAATCCGTGGTGACCTATGAGGGCACACACGATATTCATCTGTTGATCACTGGTATGGACATCACGGGAATCAACGCATTTGGATAACGAAGGTATCGGTTGTAAGTAACGAATCATCAGTCATCAAATAATAACATAAATAATAAGTAATAAGTAACAATCAATAAAATGAACAGTAAAACGTTAATTTCAGCTGGGGCCATCGCTTTGTTGGCGCTTCCGGCCTTAGCACAGCAACAAACGATGAAACCAGAAGAGACCGAAGTATGGGAACCGGAACCGCGGATGGTTGCAACCGCTCCTGACAAGGCGCCCTCGGACGCCATCGTGTTATTTGACGGCGCTTCACTTGACCAATGGGTGAGCGGCAAGGATGGATCCTCCCCCGCCGGATGGGAAGTGGCCGACGGGGCATTCACGGTGGTGAAAGGCACAGGGGAAATCCGGACTAAACAGGAGTTCTCCGACTATCAATTGCATGTGGAATGGCGGTCGCCTACGGAAATCGTGGGCGAAGGTCAGGGCCGCGGCAACAGCGGTATCTTCATGCAGGGACTGTACGAACTACAGGTGCTGGATAGCTATAACAACCGCACGTATTCCAATGGACAGGCGGCGAGTCTCTACAAGCAACGGATCCCGCTGGTCAATGCGACCAAGCCGCCGGGCGAATGGCAGGCATACGATGTGATCTGGACAGCCCCGCGTTTCAACGCCGACGGCATCCTGGTCAGCAAAGCACGCATAACGGTGATCCACAACGGCGTGTTGGTGCAGAATAATGTCGAATTAGATGGTCCGACGGAATATATTGGTATACCCAAATATAAAGCGCACGGACCGGGTCCGATCGTTCTGCAAGATCACGGAAATCCGGTAAGCTTCCGGAATATCTGGATCAGGCCACTTTGACCGTGTACTACATCCAGACACGCTAAACAAAAAGCCGGATGTCATAACGACGTCCGGCTTTCTTATTTGTTTCTGGCACCCATCACCATTCACCCATCACCAACCACCACTATAACGGTTCAACCACGTTGGTCTTTTCGTAGCTTTCGTTGTGCACGCTGGCCACCGCCCTTCCGGACGGATCGTTCAGGTTCTGGAATGAAGCATCCCAGGCCAGGGCCTCAGGTGTGCTGCACGCGACCGATTTTACCGACGGTACGGTCAGTGCCGCGGTGTCCGACGGAAAATGCTCCGCAAAAATGGAGCGGTACAGGTATTCCTCTTTGTTTTGGGGCGGGTTGATGGGGAAACGCTCGGCGGCGCCAGCTAATTCGCTGTCGCTAACGCGCTGTGCAGCTTGTTCTTTCAGCGTATCGATCCAGCTGTAGCCCACGCCATCCGAAAATTGCTCCTTCTGCCGCCAAGCGATGCTTTCTGGCAGGTAATCTTCAAACGCTTTCCGCACGACCCATTTTTCCATGCGACCCGCACGGATCATTTTATCTTCGGGATTGATGCGCATGGCGATGTCAATAAACTCTTTGTCGAGGAACGGCACCCGCCCTTCAACGCCCCAAGCGGCCAGGGCCTTGTTGGCTCGGAGACAATCGTACAGGTACAGTTTGCCCATCTTGCGTACGGTTTCTTCGTGGAATTCCTTCGCATTGGGCGCCTTGTGAAAATACAGGTAGCCGCCAAACAGCTCATCTGAACCCTCACCCGACAGGACCATCTTGATGCCCATCGACTTGATGACCCGGGCCAGCAGGTACATCGGAGTAGACGCCCGGATAGTGGTCACGTCGTAGGTCTCCAAATGGTAGATCACATCGCGGATGGCGTCTAGCCCTTCCTGGATAGTGAAGTTGATTTCGTGATGTATCGTGCCGATGTGATCGGCGGCCTTCTTCGCTGCGATCAGATCAGGCGACCCCTTCAATCCAACGGCAAACGAGTGCAGGCGCGGGTACCAGGCTTTCTCCTGATCATTGGATTCGATACGGCGCGACGCAAATTTTTTGGTGACCGCTGCAATAACCGACGAATCCAGTCCGCCGGACAACAATACGCCATACGGCACATCAGACATCAGTTGCCTGTGTACGGCATCTTCCAAGCCCCTGCGCAAGATGTCAATGTCGGTGACGTTGTCTTTCACATGCTCGTATTGTTCCCAATCCCTCGCATACCATTTGCGGGGCACATGACCTTCCTTGCTATATAAGTAGTGGCCCGGAGGGAACGTTTCGATACGGGTACAATAGCCTTCCAGCGCTTTCAGTTCCGATGCCACGTAAAAGGTACCCTGCTCATCCCAACCGATATACAAGGGGATGATGCCAATGTGATCGCGGGCAATCAGGTAAGCATCCTGCTCGGCATCGTACAAGGCAAAGGCAAAGATCCCATTCAGGTCTTCCAGGAAACCGTATCCTTTTTGTTCATATAATGCCAATATCACCTCACTATCACACTGTGTGGAAAATTCATAGTCAGGCATTTGACTCCGCAGCTGCTGGTGATTATAGATCTCGCCATTCACCGCGAGTACAATGGTATGGGTTGGATTATACAACGGCTGTTGGCCGGATTTTGGATCTACAATTGCTAAACGTTCATGCGCCAAAATAGCTCGCTCTGAGCTATATATCCCCGACCAGTCCGGTCCGCGGTGTCGGATGCGTTTCGACATCTTCAACACTTGGGGGCGCAATTCTTCTGCCTTTACTTTCAGGTCAAAAGCACCAATGATTCCACACATAAATTATTATTTAAAATACAAGTAGTTGCAATAATGATGCAAAGTAACAAATAAAATATTGACATTTGCAACAATTCTTATTTTTTTTAATCATTTTTTCAATGAAACTGGATTTTTTAAGAAATAATATTAATGAAAACAAGAATAATCTGTCACAATTCTAACATAAAGCCATGGCGTCCCTTTTGGCAGGCTGGCGCAGAAATGCTATTTTTGCGGGGTGAAAAAACGAATCGCCATTTTCGCTTCCGGCTCAGGGTCAAACGCTCAAAAGATCATGGAATATTTCAAACACCATGACCAGGGAGAAGTGTCGCTTGTGTTGAGCAATAATCCCGACGCCTACGTGTTGCAGCGCGCGGATAACTTCGAAGTGCCTACTCATGTGTTTGACCGGCATGCATTTTATGAAACCGATGAAGTGGTCAATGTGCTGGACAGGCTGAAAGTCGATCTGGTGGTATTGGCCGGATTTCTTTGGCTGGTGCCGCAAAACCTGCTGCAGAAGTTTCCGAATAAGATCATCAATATCCATCCGGCGCTGCTGCCCGCATATGGCGGCAAGGGCATGTATGGCGACCGAGTACATCAAGCCATATTAGATGCCGGGGACGAGGAATCGGGTATTACCATCCATTTTGTCAATGAACACTTTGACGAAGGCGAGATCATCTACCAGGGCCGATTCCGCATCGAGCCGGACGACAGCCTGGAAGTCGTCAAATTCAAGGGGCAGCAATTGGAGCATGCGCATTACCCTAAAATTATCGAAAATCTGCTAAAGAAGATGTAACGCTCCTCTATAAAAACCCTATCTTTGCGGCTCAAATACTAACAGCTAATTAACGCATGAGCCACCCGGTTAAAATAAAAAATGCACTGGTATCCGTCTATTATAAAGACGGCCTAGGTCCCTTAATCCATTTATTGAATCAATACGGCGTCACCTTTTATTCCACGGGTGGTACCGAGAGCTTTATCCGCGACCTGGGTTATAACGTCATCCCGGTGGAGGAGTTGACGGGCTACCCATCCATACTGGGCGGCAGGGTAAAAACGCTTCACCCTAACGTATTCGGCGGCATCTTATCCCGCCGTCCCGTGGATGCCGACCGGCAGCAACTGCAGGAGTACAACATCCCTGAAATCGACTTGGTCATTGTAGACCTCTACCCATTTGAGGAAACCGTGGCATCGGGCGCACCGGAGCAGGAGGTTATCGAAAAAATTGACATCGGCGGGATTTCGCTGATCCGCGCGGCGGCCAAGAATTTCAATGATGTGACCATCATCGCCTCCAAGGATGCGTACAAACCGCTGGAGGACATCCTCACCGAAAACGAAGGCTATACCTTTCTGCATCACCGCAGGGAATTTGCGAAACGTGCGTTCAATGTCTCTTCCCATTATGATTCGGCCATATTCAACTATTTTAACCTAGAGGAACCCTTGCAGGTATTCAAGCGGAGCGAGCAGCAGGCCCAGGTACTGCGATACGGCGAAAACCCGCATCAGAACGGGGTCTTCTATGGTGATTTGAGCAGCCTGTTCGAAAAATTGAATGGAAAGGAATTGTCATACAATAATCTGGTGGATGTGGATGCGGCCGTCGCGCTGATCGACGAGTTTGATACGCCCACATTCGCGATCTTGAAACACACCAATGCCTGCGGTGTCGCTTCCCGCGCGGATCTGCGGTCGGCTTGGGAGGATGCGCTGGCATGTGATCCGGTATCCGCATTCGGCGGCGTCATCATCTGCAACGGCGAAATCGACGAGGATACGGCTGCGGAGATCAATAAACTTTTCTTTGAAGTGCTGATTGCTCCTGCTTATTCCGAGGGCGCCGTGCGAGTGCTCGCTTCCAAGAAAAACCGGATCATACTAAAGAGAAACCCTACCCTATTGCCCGGTAAACAATTCAAGACACTATTGAATGGCATCATCGAACAAGACAAGGATGCGGTGATCGAAAGCCCCGAACAGATGCGCCCGGTGACCGATCGGGAACCGACCGAAAAGGAATTAGCGGACCTCTATTTCGCCAATAAAATCGTGAAGCATACGAAGTCCAACGCCATCGTATTGGCCAAGGATGGTCAGCTTTCCGCGAGCGGTGTCGGGCAGACCTCGCGGGTGGATGCGCTGCGTCAGGCCATTCTGAAAGCCAAATCCTTCGGCTTTGACTTACATGGAGCGGTCCTGGCATCGGATGCGTTCTTCCCGTTCCCGGATTGTGTGGAGATTGCGGCCGAAGCGGGCATCACGGCTATTGCGCAACCTGGTGGCTCTATCCGCGATCAGGAGTCGGTGGACATGGCTAACAAAAAAGGGGTGGCGATGGCCATTACCGGGGTGCGGCATTTTAAACACTAGTTAATACCATGAAATTCGGAAGCGTTGACAACCCGGAGGTGATTGATTTCACGCTCCCCCCTACTCATCCTGACACACTGGCCTTGCTGGGCAGGGGCAAAAAGGCTGACCAATTGGAAGTTTTCGTCGGTTGCGCCAAATGGAATAAGCAAGACCTCAAGGGATTTTATCCCCGCGGTACCAAGGACGAGCTGACCTACTATGCCACGCAGTTCAACAGCATTGAGCTGAACGGCACGTTTTACAATTCGCCCGATAAGCAGCAGGTGGAAACGTGGAAAACCAAAACCCCGGCTGATTTCAAGTTCTTCCCCAAGGTACCGCAGTCCATCAGCCATTATGGCCGGTTGCTGAATGTGGACGATAAAATGACTGCTTTCTGCGATGCGATCGCCCTGTTCGAAGATAAGCTGGGCATGAGTTTCCTTCAGTTGCATGATAATTTCAAGCCAAGGGATTTTGAACGCTTGGCGACTTTTGTGAAAAAATTTTCCAAGGCTGCTCCCATGGCGGTGGAGGTACGCAATGCGGAATGGTTTGCCGATGCGGCTGCAAGCCAGCGATTATATCGTCTGCTGGAAGCCGAAAACGTGGCGAATGTACTCGTGGATACGGCCGGTCGCCGCGACATGCTGCACATGCGCCTGACGACGCCCTCAGCGTTTGTCCGCTACGTAGGTGCCAACCACCCGACGGACAAAAACCGGCTGGATGATTGGGTTGCCCGGATTGAGGAGTGGTATAACGCCGGATTGCGATCGCTGTATTTCTTCGTACACCAAAATATCGAAGTGGAATCCCCCCTATTATCCACTTATTTCATTGCCCAGCTCAATAAAGCCCTCGGCCTTCGTGTAAGGGGACCCGAAAGCAGGCTGTTTTAACGCCGGGGATGCAATCGCTCAATGCGCGTGTCCGGCTGTGCCGGAGAGGATGGCATTGATGAAAAATGCACCCTTCACCGCGATTTTTTGACTATCCGTCAATGTCATGACAGGCGTAATGGCGGTATATCCAACATCCGAGATGCCCTTCACCACTTCTATCCGTTCGAAATTAGTGGCGTGTCCGTGGTCTTCTTCCTCGCCGTGTCCGTGGTCCTCTTCTTCCGGCGCCTTATCCGTGACAACAAAGATATAGCTTTTACCCCCCGTGTCTACGATCGCTTCATTGGGAACGGCCGTCTGCAGGGCGTTATCCAAGCTGATCAGCGCAGAAACATTCATGCCATCGATCAATCCCGTTTTGTCGCCATCCACTGCACAGTGTACCGGTACAGATTTGCTTTCATTTTCAAAGGCCGAGCCGATGGCATAAATGCGGGCATTGTAGGTTTTGCTCGGACTGTTGGTCAACACGAAATGGATCTGCTGCCCTACTTTCAGGCTGGGCAGGTCTTTTTCAAATACGTTCAGGTCCACGTGCAGCTGGCTGTTTTCCACGACTTCCGCGACCGGAGATTCGACATCTACAAAACTACCCTGCTTGGCAAACACCTCGCTGACCACCCCGTTTACCGGACTGCTGATGGTTACTTCGCTCCGGAACTGCTCGGGATGAATGGTACCCACATCCAGCCCCATCAATTGCAATTGCTCCCGCAGGGAGGTCTGCCTGGTTTTCAGCTTATTATATTCCATTTCCGCCTGTTGCAGGTTTTTCAGAGCACCCACATTTCCGGCATTAAGGGTCTTTTGTCGCTGCCGCTCTTGGTCGGCCAGCACCAGCTGGTCTGAAAGGTTCAAATACTCTTCCTGCAATTGGATAAACTGTGGGTGCACCAACGTGGCAACCGTCTGCCCTTTCCTCACGGGGTTGCCGACATCCACATTCAATCGCCGGATGACACCGCCGTAAAGTGACGTGATAACCGCTTTATTGGCATTCGGAACCTTCAGCTTGCCATTGACGCGCAGTGTAGCCGTCAGTGCCTTTTGTTCGATGGTTCCTACTTGAACGCCGATGGTCTTCAATTGCGTTTCCGTGATGGTGGCTACCGTGCCCTCGGATTCACCCTCGCCGTGCCCATGCTCTTCAGCTTCGCCGCCCTGCTGCCTGTTGCAGGCGGCAAGCAATGTGATGCATATTGTGACTATAAATATCCTGGTTTTCATGACTGACATTAATTGTTTAAATAATATTGGATGGTAATGACCGATTGGTTCACCGAATGAATCGTTTCCAGGTGGGACAACTCCGTATCGGTCGCTGTCTGCAGCGCATTAAGGTATTCGATATACGACAGTTCACCGGTCTGATACCCTAACTGTGCCGCCTGGAGGAGTTTCGTCGCGTTCGGCAAGGCCTCCTCCGTGAGGTAACGATAACGTTCGGTCAGCAAGGCATAGGTTGACAATTCCTGTTCAACACGCGTCCGGAACAGCAAGCGCTGGTTAGCACCCGCGGCCTTCGCAGATTCGGCCTCGTATTCCAGACTTCGGATACGGGCATTTGAAGCACCGAACGTCAACGGCACCGTGATGCCGACAGCGAGGTAGCTGAACCGTTTATCAGTCTCGTACCGTCGGGAAATGCCTCCGATGTCATAGGTGCCTACCAACGACTGGTTGCCGTATCCCACCGAAAGATCGGGTAGCGTACCGGCGGCTTCCACCCGTTTGTCGGCACGTGCGATTTCGGCTTCCTGTTCGTACAGCTGTACAAGCGGGTGCTGTCCGGCCGTTGCCGTATCCGGCGCACCCTGCAACGGCAGTGGGTCAAACGGCAGATTATCCGGCACAGCCCAAGCATTACCAGTGTCCATCAGCGCAAAAAGCTGCTCCATCATATTCCGCAAACGGGTGCCATTTTCCAACACCAGAAGGTTCACCTCCCCCTTTTTTGTTTCGGCAACGTTAATGGCCAGCTGACCGCTTTCACCGGCTTCGTAACGGACGCGCGCACCGGCAACAAACTGGCCATAGAGGCTGTCGAGCCGGCGCAACAGCTTTTGCCGCTCTTGGAGGTATCGGATTTCCTGGTAAGCCGACCGGACCTCCTGCCGAAGGCTGTTCAGTACCACGTCTCGCTGGATGACTGCGCCCCGCCGTTGGGCTTCATAGGCCTTCGACCGGGCACCGAATACGGTTGGAAAGGGAATGGACTGCGATATTTCGAGTGCATTGTCCCTTTCCGGGCTGTTGAAGTTGCCGTATTGCCCTGTTACCTCGGCCTTGGGCAATTCAAAGGCAGCGCCTTTCCGCACTTGGGCAGCCCTTACCTGCAGCTCCGATGCCGCGAGTTGCTTGTTATTGGCTAACGCCATTTCAATTGCCCGTTCTTCGGTGAGCACCGTGTCACCGAACGCCTGCGCTTCTGCTTTGCCGGGCCAACCGGCTAATGGGAGCAGTAGGATAACCGTCCAGATCGCCGACGGTCTAGCCCGATTGCCTTTATTTCTGTCCTGGAAAATCAAGTACAGGAGGGGCAGCACGAATAAGGTTAAAAAAGTGGCAGTTGCCAAGCCGCCGATGACCACCGTGGCCAACGGCCGCTGCACTTCTGCCCCAGCGGTAGTACTCAGGGCCATCGGCAGGAAGCCAAGGCTGGCGACGGTGGCGGTCATCAGCACTGGCCGTAAGCGGATACGGGTGCCTTCCATGACCCGTTTTACCACATCGTCCATGCCGTCTTTATGCAGCTGGTTGAACGTGCTGATGAGTACGATGCCATTCAAAACAGCCACCCCGAACAGCGCAATGAACCCGATTCCGGCAGAAATGCTGAACGGCATGCCGCGCAGCAACAAGGCAAATACGCCGCCAATGGCGCTCATCGGTATGGCGGTAAAGATCAGGATCGCTTGTCTGACCGAACGGAACGTGAAATAAAGTAACATGAAAATCAGTAATAATGAAACCGGGACAGCCAGCATAAGGCGCTGCGAAGCTTCCTGGAGGTTTTCGAACATACCACCGTAGGTATAATAATATCCGGCAGGCAGCTTCACTGCCTGCTCCAGTTTGCCCTGGAGCTCATCAACGACACTCGCTACATCACGGCCGTCCAGATTGAACCCGATGACGATCCGCCTTTTTCCCTCTTCGCGGCTGATCTGCGCCGGTCCGACCTTAAACGAAATATCAGCCAACTGAGATAGCGGTACCTGGCCGCCTTCTGGCAGCGGCACCCAAAGGTTGCCTACATCGGCTATAGATGTCCGGTGCGCACTGTCCAGGCGGACAACCAGGTCGAACCGCCTTTCGTTTTCAAAAACCAGCCCTGCGCTTTTACCCGCAAATGCCGTACTCAGCATATCGTTGAGCTCGGACACATTCAGACCATAGTTTGCCATGCGCGTGCGGTCATAAACGACATTGATCTGCGGCAGCCCCGCGATGCGCTCCACCTGCGGAGTGGTGGTCCCCCGCACTTGCTGGATGACACCCGACACCTGCTCGGCATACGCCAGTAACGTATCCAGATCTTCGCCGAAGATCTTGACCGCCACATCCTGCCGGATACCGGTCATCAATTCGTTGAACCGCATTTGGATGGGCTGATTAGCTTCGAAAAATACACCCGGAATCACTTCCAGTGCTTCCAGCATCTCCTCTGCAAGTTCGCCGTAGCTTTTGGCTGTTGACCACTCGTCCATGGGTTTGAGGATAATCATCATATCTGTCGCTTCCGGCGGCATGGGGTCCGTTGGCACCTCGGCCGCGCCGGTTTTCCCGACCACCATTTTTACCTCCTCGAACCCTTTCAGGATACGCGATGCCTGCATGGACGTTTCGATGCTTTGGCTCAGGGAAGTACCTTGCGGCAGAATGCAATGGAATGCAAAGTCCCCTTCCTCGAGATTCGGGATAAACTCGCCGCCCATGCGCGAAAAGATCAACAATGTACACCCAAACAAGAGGAGGGTAACCGCTATAAGCCAATATTTGATCCGGATGGCCTGCTCCAGCAATGGTTCGTACACCCGGTGGAAATACCGCATCATGCGATCAGAAAATGTTTCCCTATCCTTCCATTGTTTTGGCAAAAACTGGGCGCACATCATCGGTATGTACGTCATTGACAGAATCAATGCGCCGAGGATCGCAAAACCAACGGTCATGGCCATGGGGCGGAACATCTTTCCCTCGATGCCGACCAGCGTGAGGATCGGGATATAGACGATCAGGATGATTATTTCGCCGAAAGCGGCAGACGTCCGGATTTTGGAGGCCGATTCATACACCTCCTTATCCATCTCGTGCTGGGTAAGTCTGTTCGCCGACTTGCGCAACCCCAAATGATGCAAGGTTGCTTCCACCACGATGACCGATCCGTCGACAATGAGGCCGAAATCAATGGCTCCAAGACTCATTAGGTTGGCACTCACCCCAAATACACGCATCATCCCCAATGCAAACAGCATGGCCAGCGGGATGGCCGAGGCGACAATCAGTCCGGCCCGGAGATTCCCTAAAAACAGCACCAGCACGAAAATGACAATGAGCGCGCCTTCGATCAGATTCTTCTCGACGGTTGCCATGGCTCGTCCGACCAGTTCCGTGCGGTCCAGATAAGGTTCAATGATGATATCCTCGGGTAGTGACTGCTGGATGGTGGGGATCTTTTCCTTGATCCGGTTTACGATTTCGTTGCTATTCTCGCCTTTCAGCATCATCACCACGCCGCCCACGGCATCCACCTCGCCATTATAGGTAAGCGCTCCGTACCGGATGGCATTTCCGAACCGGACGTCTGCCACGTCTTTCACGAAAACCGGAACGCCATCGGACGAACGCTTGACGACGATATTGCCGATATCGGTCAACGACCCGACGAGGCCGATACCCCGGATAAAATAGGCATTCGGCTTTTTGTCGATGTAGGCACCGCCCGTATTTTGATTATTCGTTGCTAATGCGGTGAAAATGTCGGGGATACTGACACCCATGGCATTCAGCCGATCGGGGTCAACGGCCACTTCATATTGCTTGAGCAATCCGCCGAAACTATTGATTTCCGCAATGCCCGGCGTGCCGCGCAGTTGACGCGCAACGATCCAGTCCTGCATGGTCCGCAGGTCGGTAGCCGAATACTTACCCTCACTGCCTTCTTTAGGGTGGAGAATATATTGGTAAACTTCGCCCAAACCCGTGCTCACTGGCGCAAGCTCTGGTTTACCGATCCCCTCGGGGATTTGCTCGGTGGCTTCCTGCAGGCGTTCATTGATGAGCTGGCGGGCAAAATAAATATCTACGTCCTCTTCAAAAACCGCGGTAATCACAGACAGTCCGAACCGGGAAATACTCCGGATCTCCTCCAGATCGGGCACATTGGCAATGCCCTGCTCGATCGGAAAGGTGACCAGCTGCTCCACCTCCTGTCCGGCTAATGTGGGGCAAATGGTGATAATCTGCACCTGGTTATTGGTAATGTCCGGCACCGCATCAATCGGAAGCCTGGATGCACTCCAAGCCCCCCAAATGACCAGTGCCAGGGTCAGCATACCAATGATGATTTTGTTGGCGATGCTGAATTTGATAATCTTTTCTAGCATAGTTACTGTCGGTTAATTCATCGTCAATCGACTGGCATTGCATCTGATGCGCAGCCATAGCGATATTCGCAGGATATCCGGGAAAAGGCCCGGAAAGATTAACCGATCAACTGAGGGGGTTGCCAGATGGCATTTCTGATCGAACTGGGTACGGTAAAGGTATGGGCCACGCTATTTCCCGCAACCGGAAAATCAAAGGGCTTGGACACCGAGATGAAGGCATGATCCAAGGCCAATACGACCCCGCAACAGCCGCACGCGCAGAATGGACTGCACAGCCCGTGGTTATGAGCATGTGCGTCGGCAACGGAAGTGACAGAAGCCTCCGTCCCATGGTCATGCTCCATATGCGTATCGGCGCAGGGCCAACACGCCAGCACCGTGACGTACCATAGGAGTATGCAACGCAATACCTTCACATCCCAAATGTACAAATTGCTTTTTTTACTTCCACTTGGTCATCAAAATTTGACAGAAAAACAAGCACGCTGGCAGTCAGATCCTTCATTAATCGTCAAATTTCTCCAATTGCCGGAGCAACGTGGCGAAATCTTTGGGATACGGAGCCTCGAAGTGGTATTCCTGACCATCCAGGGCAAAGCGGAGCTCGCGTGCATGAAGGGCAAACCGCCTCATGATAGGCTGCTCTTCATGCCCTTTGCTCAGCGTATAGCCCCGCTTCTTGATCTGCGAGAGGTAAGCGGGTTTGCCGCGGTAGAGCGCATCGCCCACGATCGCCGCGTGCTGGGTAGCCAAATGGATGCGGATCTGATGCATACGTCCGGTCACAGGCCTGCATTCCACCAATGTATAATGCTTGAAATAGCGCAATGATTTGAAGTACGTCTCCGCCCGCTTACCATTCGCCCGGTCGATCGTGACGTTTTTATTGCCAAGGTTGAGGATCGGCAGATCCACCAGCAGGTCTTCGAAAACATGTGTTCCCCCGATAATGGCGTGATAGGTTTTGGAGACGCGCCGTCGTTCAAATTCAATGGACACCAATCGGTAGGTTTCCGGATTCTTGGCAATCAGCAAAAGCCCTGATGTGTCTTTATCTAAGCGGTGGCATACCTGAGCATCAGTATGATATCGCTTTGCGAGCCGGAGCACACTGGCCTCCCCTCCCTCCCGCTCGTCCAATGACGCCAAAAATGGCGGCTTGTTGATGACAATGAGGTTGTCATCTTCATGGATGATCATATCAGCAAATTGCGGCAGTTTCGGCATGTGGCCCTCGAGGGTGTTCATGGCAACAAAGGTACGTAATCGCCTTGAAATTGGAATTTTTTTGATATTCAAACGAACTTGGACACCGTTGAAGAAAGGGATTTTTTGTTTTATGGTGTATCAAAAACGACTGTTTGCAGGTATCGAGATTTTTATTACGATGACATACAGCAAGTTGTATTTAAAGTTGTATAGGGATTGTACAATTCACTATATCACCTCATTTCCAATTCCACATACCGCTGGATAATTGTGGCAAAGCCCGTTTCAAGCCAAAAGTCCGACGACACCATTCCGCTTGACATGCCTCCTTTATCATATTTTTTTAAGAAAAAATGAGTGCCGCGTTTGGGTGACTTACCAGTCAATTCTTTGAAATGCTTATGAAGCAGATGTTCCAGTTCAAGAGCTGAAGTAGGGACGTTGACTTCTTGAAATGCCGTTTTAAGCTCCTTCCATAAGAGTGGATCGCCTCGCAGGCCCCACTGATTTGGTTCCCTGTCAAAATATTTGGATGCATTATTTTGTTTCATACATGATTAGCTTGTCTTCTTTAACTGCTGATATATCTCGACCATGGCCCTCGTATCAAGTTCGCAATAAGCCAATAAGTTTCGCTCAAGGGTTTCTTTTTCCATATCCGGTAAACCTTCGAAAACTAACTTTCGCCATCCCTCCTGCGCTGCCGTCCCTCCTTGTATTTCGAGCGTGGTATAGCTGAGATGGGGACAAAGGATGGGCAGGATTTTCTTTATGGAAATAGATCCTTTGGAGCGATAATCCACATAATCTTGCTTAAAGACATCCATTAAATCGAACGAATGGGCCGTTATATAGTCGAGGTATGGTCGCATGGTCGGCAATCGAGCAGCCATTTCCTTATTTCGGCTGTTCTCAAAGGAACTGTTCCATGAAACAAACGTGCCATCCTGACCAGTAAAATTGCGCATTGCATCCAACAGCGGCAGCGGATATTCGAGCTTATCACTAAGATATTCAAAATGGGTAAGCGTACCCGTTGCGTCGAGCTTATGTACAGAAACCTGAAACACCAGATGCTGATGGGGCGACATTCCATCAAAAAACGGGATGGGCTCCCCATACGTTTCATAATCGTAAAAATAAAGGGGAAAGACCAATGCATCTAACATGTGGCGGATGGTTTCACCCCGGATGATAGGCGTCCGCTGCTTGTATGACATCACTTCCAATTTCTGCCTTCCGGTCAGTTTTTCCTCATCTACATCACTCAAATCTAAAATCTGTTGTGTCAGATAGCTTTGTATTTGCTTTTCACGGATATTGGACAAGGTATAAATACTGTATTCGGGCACCTGTTGGTTGAAGTATCCGAAGGTGGTACAATGACTGCCTTTAGTCTTGTAGAGGCAGCCACATCGCGATTCATCAATACTGGGGAGAGCCAAATAATCCAACGCTTGCCGGATCGTTCGTTTTACTTCTGGCAACAACTTGATAACCTGCTCAGTAACGTTTTCCCACACGAGAAATGCCTCAGCGACCAAGGGGCCGTTACGAACATAATTCTTGTTGCAATGCATCACAAAGACCTCCTTTACCGGAAATCCGCAACGTGCTAAGACGGTCTGCTGAAACGCAAGATCATAGAGGTGGTCTTTTTTTACACGGGTCGATGATTTAACTTCGACTATGGCCCAACTATCGGCATCTAGGCGCTCTAAAATATCGGTTCTTGCCATCACTTCGCCATCGGTGAAGGAGGCTTGGAAAAAAAATTGCGCAGGGTCTCGGACAATTTCATTTTGACTTTTATCGTGCTGTGCGCCTGGAAAAAGCCCTTGGGCAATTTCCTCTACGGCATAACCATCACCAGACAGTTTTCTTTCAAACTCGGTCACTTCAGTTTGGGGAAACTGTGCTGGCTTATGTTTTTTAAGCCAAAGGCTTTCTTTGCACGCGAGGTAAAGTAAAAAATCAGACTTCGTGAGTTTCATAATGGTCTTTCATGCGCGCTACGAAAGCACGCTCGTTTTTAGCGTAAATTGCTGTCAGCTCATCAGGTTTACTACCCGCCGATTCTGACGGAAATTCTACCCCGTCTATAAACAAACGCGTTGGTATTTTACCTAGTCCATACAAGCTTTTTGAAACGGCGCCGGCCGGTATGCCCAGCCCCGCTGAAACCGGATAGAGCAGCCCGGAACCTATAACTTGCTTATTCTGCTGCATATAATGAATATAGGTGTGCAATTGGAAAAAATCGCTACGGTCCACATCTTTTCCAATCCAGTCCATCCGTTTATACTTGGCATCGAAAACAAGTGCTTTATCCCCCTTCTCTAGGACGATGTCCGGAATGAGCTCGCGGTTGAAAAAATTATCGGCATAAGAAAAAAACCTATTGGTGGTACGGACCCAGCCGTCTGCTGCAAATTCGGTTTCCATTAACCGCCCCAGATAGGCTTCCCAAATCTCTGCCATGTCAAAAAACAGTGCATGTCCCGAAGGGGTAGAAATGCGTTGCTGATGTGCTGTCCGGTTTTTCAAAATCTCCCATGATAAATCAATCAGGGACTTCCAGGGCTGGTAGATAACACGCAACTTAATCCCGCGATACTCCGGCTCAGTAATTGCCTGGTTTAGATTGCCTGCCATGCCGAAACGCTGAAGGGCATCGTTGGCCGAATCGGGAAACAGACGGTTATCGAATTGATACTCTTTGGCCAAACGGCGATAAGCTTGCCAAATGATACGGGCCACTATCGGATCTGTTCCCCTTTCAAGCTGACTGCAAACCAATTCTTCCCTTCGATGGAGCGAGAACATCGTGGGCCTTATTAACAATTTCCCTTTAAGGGCTGTTCCCACGCTGGTATGTTCGTACCGATGTGTCGGCACGCCATACCTATTGCAGTCAGCTAGCCTATGGACCCAAAGATAGGCGATGAATCGCCTGAAAAAATCGGCCGGAGATTGGTCTTTCACAATGTCGGTGAATGCCGGTAACGTGCGTACATTGAAAACCATACCAATCATCCGGAAGAGCGAATAAGACCCGAAGCGTGGCTCAATAACCAACTCGTATCGCTTTTTGTTGTATTCGAACTCCATACTGCCGACAAACCGGCCCGCGCACCACCTTTTTGTAGGATAATCGAACTCGATCAATGGACTTTCTTCATCCGTCTTTCGCTCTGCTTTGTGCGCAAGGCTGAAACGGTTCGCGGCTGCTCCCGCTTGTTTCAACAAAAAGGCAGCAACCTCGCCTACGGCCTCTTGATCCTCATCTAGAAAGGGCGTACAATCCTTGGCGCGCAAGAGAATGGCCCCTGCCCTACTTTTCCGTGAAGATTTGCTCATAGGTTTTTAGTCTGGTTTCGCGGGTTGCCGCATCGGCATTCCCATAATATGCTTCCAAAAGTGGCCGGATACTGATTTTCCAAAGGATATTTGTGACCTCTTTCAGGTTTTTTGAATGCTTCCCGGTATCCCGGAACGTTTTAACAACGCCATTGATTTCTGCAAAAATTGCATGGCCAATTTGATACTGCGCTCCAAAATCCGGATCTTTGTTTATTTCGCTGTTGACTGCTTTACAATTGGTTATAAAGCCATCGATAAATTCTCCATTTATGCGTAAATTTTGTAGCGAGCTCTCAATCATCTCGCGTAACGACTCTTCGCTAAATCCCATAAACTGCCATAGAAAGCGCCGACGTAATGCAAAATCAACCCGCTCCAGGGAAAAGTCAATTTCGTTCATAGTACCAATGAAGTAAACATTTTCCGGAACACATAGTGTAAACGTACCGCTAATCGGCAAAACGATTTCTTTTCCGCGGGACTCCATGGCACTGAACAACTCACCGAACAGCCTGGAAAGATCAACGCGGTTGATCTCATCTAGAATAATCACATGCGGCAAGCCGTCGCCTTTCTCCCTGATCTCATTGATCACCCGTAAGAGTTTTCCCGGTTGTACTTCCGTGACCCCATTCCTCAATTGATAGCCAACGATAAAGTCTTCATAGGTTAGGCTTGCGTGCAATTGAAAGTGATGGGTATGATCGGCAAAAAGCGTCGCTCTATTTTCTTCGCTTAATAACGTGACCATACCTTCTGATCGATGCTTTCGAAGAAACTCCTTGACAATAAGATTTTGCGCGAGCTTGTTTGCCGTGTACGTTTTGGAGGTTCCCGGCGGGCCGTATAGAACCACAGCCTTTTTATAAGTGAGATAAGTGTCCAGCTCCGATTCCATGGGATTCCAAAGCGAGCGAACATCATGGTCGTAAAACGAAAAGTCTTCCTTACCTTTTTTATATTCAGTGATTAGCTTCCGGATATCGGAAAGTTTGTCGTCGATATCCCATTCTTCCCATTTCTTTTGATCCGTGACCAGCAAGCCTTTGAACGTCTCTGCCAACTGCGTCTTGTGGCTATTGGATACGATAGCTTCATAATTTTCCGATTGGCATAAATGAAGTAGGATATTGCCTATGGCGTTCTGCCTGTTCCGAATGCCGCTGTAAGCGGGATCTTCCGTCTGTTGCGTATCATGAGCGGCATCGGGCGCAGGTTTTATGAACTTGATGATGTTTTCTTTAATGATGTTTTGTTTAATGCTTTTTTCTTCAAGTGTTTTTGCATCACCTGGATGACGTTCGACGAGATCTTTGAGGAGCAATAGGATAAATGCGATTTCATTAGGTTTGTTTTGCTTATGATATGTACCTCCGTTGGCAAACCCCAAATTGCGAAAATCGGTTTCGTCAACGAGGCCATCAGACAGGAGGTTTACAGCCGTAGCCTTACCTTTATCCGTCATGTCTAGAACGGCAAAACACCACAGCCAAAGGCAATGCGCAAAAAGGTCCTTCACTTCTTGGTGAACAACTTCAAATTGCTGTTTTGCCTTACTTTCAAAATTGAGCTCATTGTCGTCACCCTTGCCTGTAATAGCGTTCTTGACGAATGTCTCTATGCATTTGTTTAAGTTGTCCAGGGTGATGACGGTCGCCTGCTCCTCGGTACCCGGCCTCGACAGGTATCGTTTCCCTACCAAAAAGGCTTCGACGAATTCGTCAAATTTGTCGTACGTTGCTTTCTTGTTTTTTATTTGCATGTCAATTTATCTATATTATTTTTTTTGAATCATTTCATCGCTGCAAAATTCACCCAGGATAACGTGACCTACCTGCATTCGCTTTTCTACAAACGCAAATTGGCTGCGTAGGCCGAAGGGATATTTGTTTCAACATTATATTGATAACATGGTTACTGATCATCAACACAAATACCGGAAATTCATTTTAGAAGCCTTAGTGGAACTCGAAGAGACCGTTGACGGTTTGAACCTCATCATTTTTAACCTTGCTATGAATGGCGAATGGAAAGAAATCGATGAGCTCTTTGCCGAGGGCGATACGCTATTTACAAAATTCGAGGACCTTCGTTCTGTTTCCGACACCAACGTCAAGCAACTGCTTTCAGTAGTAGACGAGCTCGGGATCACATTCGAATCAATCAAGAACCTGAACGCCGTTACCAGAAAAGAAATCAATCGTTTCATCATAGATTCGGCTGATGATCTTCCTTATTGACTATCTCTCCATAGGCCGACGAGGCCGCTTGCAGCCGTTGGCCAAGCTGATTGCGAAGCACCGCGGGTTCTTCCACGGTGATGATATCCGCGAATCCGAGCAACAGGGTCTGTAATTCCGGATTATTGACAACCTCGAGCTCATACACCGCGCCATCTGTACGCTCCCCCACCCTACGCTGGCTGGCATGAAGCGGTTGGGTCTCTAAATATGGTATGAAGTCTTGCTTAACAAACAGGCGGATACGGATGGGTGGTTCGCCGGTGTAGGTAATACCGATGGTATGGCGAAAATACTCATCCGGATTGAGGGCTATGTTAGTGATATACTTCACTTCCGGAAGCGGCTCGTAGCCGACAATTCGGTCTAACGCGTAGGTGGTGATCTTATCGACCTTTGGATTGAAGCCCAGCAGGTACCACCGGTTGCGGTATTCTTTCAACAAATAGGGATGCAAGACATGCTCCCATGGGCCGGGCTTGTCAAACCGTTGATAATGCAGCTTGAGCACAGTGCGTTGCGTGATTGCATCGGCAAAGGGTTTTAGGAATTCTTGACCTTTGCTGGGCGGAATCCCCTCAAACTGAATGACACGCTGCGCATCGTCATACTCCGCCACCTGTAGCTTCGTCTCTACCCGCGTAACGATCTCGGAAAGGTCATCGTGTAAATTGAATCCCTTATAATGCCCAAGGATCTTTGCGGCAATACTGATGTTGAACACGTCTGCCGTTTTGAGGCTGGCGTTCTTGATGGAATACTCGGGATCGGAGTATCGGTATTGACCCTTCTCGCAGACAATGGGAGCGTTGTACCCGAGGATATCGCTGCGCATGATGCGGATATCGTTTTCGATGGTACGCTTGCTGACCCCAACTTTGCTGTCGCGGTAACGGATTTCGTCTAAGGCTTCAAAACATGCTTCAGAAAGGTCTTCCCAGGTCCATTTCCGAAAGCGATTTTGCAGGCAGCGGTCAATGGTATGATACCGAAGCAAGGCGTCTAAATTGGTAGGCATAAATTGATTTTATTGCTTATTAGTTTCTTTCACAAGCTTACGGAAAAAAATTAAGTCAAGCAAACGTCGATGGTCCGCGAGCTCTTCATGGTGATCAAAACTTATATAACTTGATCCGCTTTTTTGCCTTCTTCGCCAGATCAAGCGAGTATTTGGTTCCGGGCGATTTTCCATCCCAAAAGATAATAACCATTTCAGATTTCTCAATCAGCACCTCATTTCTTCGTAGCCCAGCGGCCTTTCCATAGGTCTTCCAATCGGGCTTAATCAGGACAATATCGATACCATATTCGGAAGCATAACGTTCGGCAAGACGATCAGCTCCCATAGCGCCCCCTGAAATGATTTGCGTTATACCTTCGATGTGTTGAAGTTTTTCCTTTAAAAATTCGTAGTCCGTAAACGTGCGGCTTCCAATAATAGCTGTTTTCATCGTTACTTTTTTGCAAAGTAAGATGGATACAACGCAGCCAATTTGCGGTTAGCCAAAAATTCTGAAAAACTTAAATTGGCTAGTTCACTTAACAGGGTAACATTGCAAGTGTAAAAGCTGCACCAGTACTTTTTCAAGACGATAAGGGCGTGAACAGACATGAAATCCACCGACAAATGATTGAAAAGGCATAAATATCTTTCAAAACAACGAACCGCTAATGGTAACGAAATCTAAAATACCAGACAATTCAACATTAAAAACGGACGACAATTTGTTTGACTATGTTGATAGTTACCAAAGTTCGTTTTTAGACGAAACAGACAAAATAGACATTACTAAAATTGGAAAACTATTTTTCGCAAGTGGACCTAAATGGATTAACAGCCTATTTGGAGCAAGAAACAAAGTTGTTGCACTATTTGGTCAAAGGAAAAATTGCAAAAATAACGGATGAAAATTAAAAAATACGGCACATAACAATGCATATAGCTTACTCTTTTTTGGATTTGTTGGAGGTTCGCCTGTCGAAGAGAAGCTTATCAGTACGTATAAAACCCTCGTCCGGATTTCTTACCCAGCTTACCTGCCGTCACCATGTTCACCAATAAGGGGCATGGGGCATATTTCGGGTGGCCAAACCCGTCATGCAGTACCCGAAGGATGGCCAGGCAAACGTCCAGTCCGATAAAATCGGCCAGCTGCAACGGGCCCATCGGATGGGCCATCCCCAGCTTCATCACCGTATCGATCGCCTCGGCATCCGCCACACCCTCATATAATGCGTATATGGCTTCATTGATCATGGGCATCAATATGCGATTGGCTACAAACCCGGGATAATCGTTTACCGCGACGGGTACTTTATCCAATTGCGCTGCCAGCGCCATAATGGTGTCCAGTGTGTCGGTTGACGTGTCGTATCCCCGGATCACTTCCACTAATTTCATCACCGGCACCGGGTTCATGAAATGCATCCCGATGACCAAGTGTGCCCGTTTGGTGACCGAAGCGATTTTGGTGATGGAAATGGATGAGGTATTGCTGGCCAGTATGGTCTGTTCGGGACACTGATTGTCCAACGCCTGGAATAGGTCCAGCTTGATCCGTTCATTTTCCGTCGCGGCTTCCACCACGAGGTCGGCATGCGCCACGCCATCGGCCAGGTCGGTAAAAGTACGGATGCGCCCGAGTGTGCGTTGCTTATCTTCTTCGGTGATGAGTGCTTTGTTGATCTGGCGATCGAGATTAGTGCCGATGGTGGCTACCGCTTTTTCCAATGCAGCCGGGTTGACGTCTATCAAGGAAACTTCATGGCCGAATTGTGCAAACGCATGGGCGATTCCATTGCCCATGGTGCCTGACCCGATGACGCTGATATTAGCTATTGGTTTCATCCGTTTAATTTTATCCGTTATCCCTCAAAACAATCCGCAATGGCCTTTACTGCTTGAAACTGAATCTTGTTCTTTAAATTGTAACTTCATTACTTCCAAAATTCTTCTTGTTGCCAATTAGCTGGAAATCCCAATCGCTCGGCTTGTTCTTTATCAACAATGATAAGCCCTCTTTTCTCAAGCCGTTCTACCTGATCATGAAACGATATAGGAGATTTTCCGTATTTCATAAGGTTGATAAGGTAAAGTATGAGTGATCGGTCTATAAAAAACGAAGACCTGCCTATTTGAGCATTGTAAAGAGGCTTGGCAGGTACTGTTGCCTACAAAGGTACGATTATTTGTATCATTGCAAATAATTTCACTTTTATTTTACTTGACAGCTTTTCATTAGATCACCTTCATTTCGGTTTTCCGGACTCAATTGCTTCAGTGATTGCTCTCTTTTATTGTTTAGGTTATTTATGGTCTTCAACGCTAATTCCAAAGCCTTTTTTGATAAGATCCGGGGTCAACCGTTTTAAGGATTTTATCCGCCAGTCCTAATTTGACTTTGGCAAATATAAAAAAAACACCCATCCGCCAACAGGCGGAATGGGTGCTCATCATCAAACTTAACCAAAAACTATAGACTATTAACTATTTTCTGTGCCTTTTGAATTGGCCTTCTTTGCGTGCTTCCCGCATGGTTTTCATCTTTTCCATGCGTTCGGCGCGTTGCTGCTCGAGTACTTCGCGTTGCTCTTCGGTGAGGATGGCGGCCAACCGCTCTTGATCGGCTTTCATTTCCGTCCGCAGCTTATCCATTTTAGCTTCCCGTGCCTTGCGCATCTCCGCCATCTTGGCCACGCGCTCCTCATGGGTAGCCTTCATTTTTTCGGCCCGTTCCATGTTCAGGGCGTATACTTTTTCCTGTTGTTCGGCCGTGAGGCCAAGTTTTTCAGTCAGCTGGTCGGTTCGCTTCTTCGCGATTTCCTCAGCGGTTTTCGGTTGCCGGGGCGTCTGCTCCTGCGCAAGGGCGCCAAACGTGGTGGCCGATAATAAAAGTGTGATCAATGCTGTATTTCTCATGATGTATCCCTCTTTTTTCTTGTTCAACATAAACCCGTCGTTTAATGCTAAGAGGGAATCCGAGTGCAAAAGTTTAACGGCGGGCTTGTTAAAAAATGTTAAAACCCCCATTGGGATATCCTGAAAATATTTTGTATTATTGTGCTAACACCAATTAAACACCTCCGGATTATGAAAACCGCTATCACTCCTCAGAATGGCGCATGGGTCCTGCTACTGTCGCTATCTTTTTTGTCCATCCATCATGTTTTCGCCCAGACGTCCGTTTCGGGAACGGTGACAAATGCGGCTTCTTCCGCTCCTTTGGTCGGGGTGAGCATCCATGTCAAAGGCAAGGTATTGGGTACGACCACCGATAGCGAAGGAAAGTTTGCCTTGAACATCAATGATCAACCCCCACTGACATTAGTGGTTTCGTCCGTCGGGTTCGGTATGCAGGAAATTGTCGTGGACCAATCGACCGCTACGCTCGAAATCGAACTGGCGGAACAGGCCATTATGGCCTCGGAAGTGGTCGTCTCGGCTTCCCGCGTGGAGGAGCGTGTCGCCAGGTCGCCGGTTTCCATTGAGCGGCTGAACATCCTCGCCATCCGCGAAAGTCCGCAGCCGACCTTCTACGATGCCTTGCAGAACCTCAAAGGCGTCGAAATGAGCACCCAATCGTTGACGTTCCGCTCGGTAAACACCCGTGGATTCAGCGCAAACGGCAATACGCGGCTGGTGCAGCTCATGGACGGCATGGACAATCAGGCGCCGGGACTCAATTTCCCGGTGGGCAACGTGGTGGGCATGTCGGAGCTCGACGTGGAAAGTGTGGAACTCCTGCCGGGCGCGGCATCTGCGCTGTATGGCCCAAATGCCATCAACGGCTTGCTGTTGATGAATAGCAAGTCGCCCTTTGATTATCCGGGGGTAAGCGCATCTATCAAGACCGGGATGATGAGCGCATCCAACCGTACGCAACAGCATACGGCCTTCTATGATGTGGCCGTGCGTGTGGCCAAGGTTTTCAACGACCGCTTTGCCGTGAAGGCCAATTTCGCTTACCTGACCGCCAGGGATTGGCAGGCCACGGATTACCGTGATCAAAGCCTGACCAACGGCACCAACCTGGAAAATAACGTGGGCAACGTGCAGGGCAACCCGACGTATGATGGCGTGAATTGGTACGGCGACGTGGGGGCTAACCTGTACGATATCCTGTACGGGAATGGAATGCCGGGGGATGGTTCCGGGGGGACATCGGCCGCACTGGGGGCGATATTTACCACACCGATCGAGCAGATCGGGGGCCAGACCCTGCCCGCGTTCATTGCCGGCGGCGACCCAGCACAGCAAATCGGCGTATCCCGGGCGATCTTTGAAAACATGGTCCCCCAGTACTATCAGCCTGCTCCAGGGTACGCCGAGCAACAGTTGACGGATTACCCCACGCGAAGCCGCAAGCTGAATGCATCCCTGCACTACCGGATCAATGACGACATGGAGGCCATCCTGCAAGCTAACTGGGGCAAAGGCTCTACGGTGTATACGGCGGCGGACCGCTACAATATCCAGAATTTCACGATGGGGCAATACAAAGCCGAACTGCGCGGCGATAACTTCTTTGTGCGCGGCTACACGACCCGGGAAAATTCGGGTGACGCGCATGCCCTGGGGGTACTAGGAAGCCTGATGAGCCAGCGCTACTTACAGACCGCCATCGGTGCCGGTGCTCCTGCTTTTGTGCAAAACGCTTATACGCAGTATGCCGGGGCATTCCTGATGGCTTATCAGCAAGCCATGCAGGGTGGGGCCGACCACAATACCGCTTTGCAGGCCGCCCAAAGTACGGCAAACACCTATGCTGGGGCAAACCGCGAACAATGGATGGGCGACGCGATGGCGCCCGCCCTAGCAGCTGCGGACGGCATGTTTCTCCCCGGCGGAACGGATTTCGAGGCGACCATGGCCGACATCAAAACACGGGCAATTCCCGCAGGGGCCAATTTCCTCGACCGGTCGAACCTGTATCACGCAGAAGCCATGTACAATTTCAAAAGGCAGATTGATCCCGAGATCGTCGAAATCATTGCCGGTGCGAACTACCGGGTGTATGAACTCAATTCGGAAGGTACGCTCTTTGCCTTACAGGATGACGGTGAAGAATTCAACATCCGTGAATATGGCGCCTACATCCAGGCCGGGCGCAATTTCAACGAGGTGTTCAAACTTACGGCGTCGCTTCGCTATGACAAGAACGAAAACTTCAAGGGACAATTCAGTCCACGTGTATCGGGAGTGCTGACAGTAGCCGACGACCATCATTTCAGGGCCTCGTTTCAGCGTGGATTCCGCATCCCGACCACCCAAAACCAATACATCGACCTGTTGACCCCCCAAGCGCGGCTGGTCGGCGGATTGCCCTTGTTCCGCGAGCGGTACGATATGATCAATAATCCGGTATATGCGCTTGCCGATGTCCAAAGTGGTAACCTCACGCCTTATGCTTTTGAAGAATGGGAACCTGAAAAGGTCGAAACCTATGAGATTGGCTACAAGAGCACGATCGATAACCGACTTTTCGTGGACCTGTTCTATTACTATAACCGCTTCCTGACGTTTGAGGGTACGGCCGTGTTGATACAAAAGCGCGACCCTAACGGTCCGATGAGCGATCTGGCAGACCCTACCCGCCGCAATGTCTACAGCATGCCGGTGAATGCCCCGCAGGTGCTTAAAAATTCGGGATGGGGAGTCGGACTGGATTACGTCATCGCCAATGGCTTTACCCTCACCGGCAACGTCACCCAGAATGTATTGCTCAACGAGGATGAATTGAAGGAAAGCGATCCGACGTTTGTCACCTTCTTCAACTCACCCAAATATCGCTTCAACGTGGGGTTTTCCAATCGCGACGTCGGCCGCTCCGGTTGGGGGTTCGGGCTCACCTTCCGCCACCAAACCGAAATGATCTGGCACAGCAGCATCGGTACCCCGGCCGCCAACCTAGGTGGGTATACGGTTATCCCCTCCTTCTCCACGTTTGATGCGCAGGTAAGCAAAAAGATCCCCCGCATCCGGTCCATCGTGAAATTAGGCGGCACCAATATTGGCAACCGGCTTTACACCACCGGCTGGGGAAATCCTTCCGTCGGCGGAATGTATTACGTATCCATCACCTTTGACGAGCTATTGAATTGATCGGATATCGTTTGTAACAAATCCGGCGTCGAGGTGTCTAATGGTTATACACAAACCACAAAACACACACGATGCTGGAAGTCAGGAACATTGTAAAACAGTATGCCAACCATCGCGCATTGGATGATGTTTCCACCCATGTTGCCAAAGGAAGTATTTTTGGACTCCTTGGTCCCAATGGGGCGGGAAAAACGTCATTGATTCGCATCATCAATCAGATCACGGCTCCCGATAGCGGCGAAGTATACATCGACGGCGAGCGGCTTAACCCTAATCATATCGGCCGTATCGGCTACCTACCGGAGGAACGGGGCCTGTACAAAAAAATGGAAATCGGCGAGCAGATGCTATACCTGGCGCAACTGAAGGGTCTTTCTCGTGCGGATGCCACCGAACGGATCAAGCACTGGTTTGAAAAAATGGAAATGCAGAGCTGGTGGAACAAAAAGGTGGAAGATCTGAGCAAAGGCATGCAGCAGAAGGTCCAATTTGTGGCCACGGTGGTGCATCAGCCCGATCTGATCATCTTGGATGAGCCATTCTCGGGCTTTGATCCGGTCAATGCAACGATCATCAAAGATGAAATCCTGGCGTTGAACCGCAATGGCGCCACCATTATCTTCTCCACGCACCGCATGGAATCGGTTGAGGAGCTATGCGACAGCATCGTATTGATCCACAAGGCTAAGAAAATACTCGATGGCCAGGTAAAAGAGATAAAAAAAGCCTACCGGACCAATACTTATCGGCTGGAGCACCTTCCCCACCCCGAACCCGTCACCACGGTGGACGGCTTGTTCGCCGTAGAAAACACCCTGGACGGCGGAGAAAATACAACGCTGATCATCCGGATAGCCGAGGGGAAAACCATCAACGATGTGTTGAGTTACCTGATCCCGATGGTACAGATCCATGAACTCAAAGAGATCATCCCCAGTATACACGATATTTTTGTACAGCAAGTAACCACACAGGGGTCGAAAACCTTAATCGAAACACACGAATGAATAAGATATTACTCATCATCAAGCGCGAATACCTGAGCCGGGTAAAGAAAAAATCCTTTCTGCTGGTCACGTTTTTAGTGCCGCTTTTCTTGATCGGGATTTATGCGCTGACGATATACCTCACGGCAAAAAGTTTTGAAAGCAGCCAGGCCACCGTGTATGTGGTCGATCAAAGCGGGCTCTTTGCGGATAAGATCGCCAACACCAAAAACCTCACTTTCCTGCCAGTATCTGATGATATCGAGTCGGAAAAGACGCGGATGACAAGCGGTACGGAAAAGACGTTTCTCCTGATTATTCCCGCCGACATCACCACGTCGTCGCAGGCGGAATTGCTCGCCAGGGAAACGGCGAGTTTTGGCATTCAGAACGACATTACCCGTGAGCTGGAAAATGTGCTGCGCGACATTGCCTTTGCCAAGGCCGGCATCGACCGGTCGACCGTCGAAAGCATCAGTCCGGAGGTAACCCTTGCGGCGAAAGAAATCACCGACGAAGGCGAAAAGGATAGCAGTGCCGGGGCGGCGATGGGCATCGCCATGTCGCTTTCGATATTGGTTTACATCTGCCTGTTCCTCTACGGCGCGCAAGTCATGCGTGGCATTATTGAAGAGAAAAACAGCCGCATCGTCGAGATCATCATCTCATCCGTCAAACCCTTTCAGCTGATGATGGGCAAGATCATCGGCATCGGATTGGTCGGGCTCACCCAATTTATCCTCTGGATCGTGCTGTCATCGTCCTTAATGGGCGTGGCCAGCGTTGGGATGATGGACGGACGGGAAATCAAGGCACAGCTTGAAAACCAACAGGGCGCAGGTGGCGACGAGGTGCAAGAAGCGGCAACGTCCCAAGGGGGCATCTTCGGCCAGGTCAAGCAGGAACTGGACAAGGTCGATTTCCCGACGATCATCATCACCTTTCTGCTTTACTTCCTGGGTGGTTATTTGCTTTACAGCGCACTGTTTGCTGCCGTGGGGTCTGCGGTAGACAGCGAAACGGAAACCCAGCAATTCATGTTTCCGATAACGATACCACTGTTATTCACCTATATCCTCTCCTTCGGTGTGTTGATCAATGACCCCCATGGACCCCTGTCGTTTTGGTTGAGCATGATCCCTTTCACGTCGCCCATTGCGATGCTGGTCCGGATCCCCTTCGGCGTACCGGGTTGGCAGATCGCGCTATCATTGGTGTTGCTGGTGGGCGGATTCGTGTTGACGACGTGGGTGGCCGCCCGCATTTACCGGGTGGGCATCTTGATGTATGGAAAAAAGGCCAGCTATAAAGAGTTGGTTAAATGGTTTCGATACAAGGGTTGAGGATAAAACAAAAAAAACCGTCCCGATGTGAATCGGGACGGCCGCCCCAATGGGGTTAGGGGCTATCAACCTAAACCTATACAACCTACAGCAATTCGAATGCCAAAAAATGCTGAAACCTCAACAATGTTGATTTTGTCCGGGCTTTAGCAGCCCATATTGCTCCGTATTTGTTTTCTAAACAACTCGTTGGGGATTTTTCCTTACTTTTGCGGCATATTTGTAAAAACACATCATGAACGAACGCACCAAGAGAATCTTCCTAGCCATTTGTATCATTGTCCCTTTTTTGCTGTATTGTTTTTACTACTACGGCCAGATGTTTAAGAATGCGCCGTTCCGGTTTTCAGACTTTGAGTCCATCGTGCTGAAATATGGCGAAGGCGATGAGCTGATCAATCAATTCGATTCCAGCACTGGCCGATACCAGTACCTCAATGTGCGCGATTCCCTAGTGGTCGATACGGTGCGGCTCCGCAAGGATGACCTGCAATACCTGCATGGCAAAGCCACCCAGCTGGGTTTCTGGAACCTGCCGGAAGACATGACCACCCAAGATACCACAGGCAAGCAGGATGCCCGTTTTTACCTACAGTACAATTACAAGGAGAAAAGCAAGGAGATCACCCTCGATGTAGACTTCAATGCAAACCCCAAGATGCGCGATGTAGCCAAGTCAATGGTGGATGAAGTCATGCGGGTCATCGACGATGCAAGCGGCCGCTAGGGCGCTGTTCGCGCCAAAAAACATTATGGATTACACCCAAAAAATTCTTAATTTCGCATGCGCAATAAGCTGGCCCTACTATAATCCTTGTTGTGCTTAATGATTCAAGAACTGGAACTATATAATGGCTGAAGAAACAGAAAACGACAACAACCTACTTCCGGCGAACGACCGGATCATCCCCATCAATATTGAAGACCAAATGAAATCGGCATACATTGATTATTCAATGTCTGTCATCGTATCCCGTGCGCTACCCGACGTGCGGGACGGATTGAAGCCTGTACATCGCCGCGTATTGTACGGCATGCTTGATTTGGGTGTCACCAGCGGCAAACCCTATAAGAAATCTGCCCGTATCGTGGGCGACGTGCTGGGTAAATACCATCCCCATGGCGACTCATCGGTGTACGACACCATGGTGCGCATGGCGCAAGAGTGGAGCTTGCGCTATCCGCTGGTAGACGGGCAGGGAAACTATGGCTCCGTGGACGGCGACCCGCCAGCGGCCATGCGCTATACAGAAGCACGCCTGAAAAAGATTGCCGAAGAACTGCTCTCGGACATTAATAAGGACACCATTGATTATCAGCTCAATTTCGACGATTCACTCGAAGAGCCAACGGTATTGCCCTCACGCATCCCCAACCTCTTGGTCAACGGCGCGTCCGGCATCGCCGTAGGGATGGCCACCAATATGGCCCCGCACAACCTGTCGGAAGTAGTTGACGGCATCATCGCTTATATTGACAACCGTGATATCGAAATCCCCGAGCTGATGCAGCATGTCAAAGCGCCCGATTTTCCGACGGGCGGCATCATCTACGGTTACGCCGGGGTACAGGAAGCCTTTCTTACCGGCCGGGGCCGTATTGTCATGCGCGCAAAAGCGGAGATCGAAACGACCAAGACCGGCCGTGAGCAGATCATCGTCACCGAAATCCCCTATCAGGTCAATAAATCGGACATGATCAAACGTACCGCGGATCTGGTCAACGAGAAAAAACTCGAGGGCATATCCGAGATCCGGGATGAGTCTGACCGGCAGGGAATGCGCATCGTATATGACATCAAGCGGGATGCCAATGCATCCATCGTATTGAACAATCTATATAAGCATACTGCATTACAGACCTCCTTCAGCGTCAACAACATTGCCTTGGTTCATGGGCGCCCCATGATGCTCAACCTCAAGGACATGATCTTCCACTTCGTGGAACACCGCCATGAGGTCGTGATCCGCCGCACGCGGTTCGAATTGGCGGAAGCCGAAAAAAGAGCGCATATCTTGGAAGGCTTGCTCATTGCGCTTGATCACCTCGATGAGGTCATCCAGCTCATCCGCTCTTCGGACACACCGGAGGACGCCCGGGTGGGTTTGATGGAGAAATTCGGTCTTTCAGACATACAGGCCAGGGCCATTCTGGACATGACGCTGCGCCGCCTGACCGGACTCGAACGCGACAAGATCAAGGATGAATATGCCGAACTGATGAAAACCATCGATTACCTGAAGTCTGTATTGGATGATGAAGGCCTGCGGATGAATATCATTAAGGACGAGCTGCAGGAGGTGAAGGAAAAATATGGCGATGAGCGCCGCTCCGTCGTCGTGCACTCGGCAGAGGACATGCGCATGGAAGACTTCATCGAAGATGAGGAGATCGTTATCACCATCTCGCACGAAAGCTATGTCAAGCGTACACCACTGAGTGACTACCGCAGGCAGGGCCGCGGCGGGAAAGGGTCGTTGGGCAGCAATACCCGCGAGGAGGATTTTACCGAGCACATCATTACCGCGTCGGCGCATAACTACATCCTGTTTTTCACCGAAGCAGGACGATGCTTCTGGCTGCGTGCCTTTGAAATTCCAGAGGGCAACCGTACATCGCGGGGCCGTGCCATCCAAAACATCATCAATATCCCCAAGGAGGAAAAAATCAAGGCCTACATCCGGGTGAAAAATCTCAAGGATCAAGAATATCTTGAGCATAATTTCATCATTATGTGTACCAAACGGGGCACCATCAAAAAGACGTCCTTGGAGGCCTATTCACGTCCGCGCGCCAACGGCATCAACGCCATCAACATCAACGAGGGCGACCAATTGTTGGAAGCTTGCTTGACCGACGGCAGCAGCGAAATTGTGATGGCGCTCCGCTCAGGAAGGGCTATCCGATTCAACGAATCTACCGTTCGCCCCATGGGACGCACGGCCACGGGCGTACGCGGAGTCACGCTAGCTGGTGCCGATGACGAGGTTGTTGGCATGATTAGTGTTAATAATCCTGAAACGACGGTGTTGGTCGTGTCCGAAAAGGGCTACGGAAAACGGACCGACATCGAGGATTATCGGGTGACCAACCGAGGCGGTAAAGGCGTCAAAACCATCAACGTTACCGAAAAAACAGGTAAATTGGTGGCCATCAAAGACGTAACCGACAACGACGACCTGATGATCATCAACAAATCGGGTATCGTCATCCGGATAGCGGTCAGCGAATTGCGGGTGATGGGCAGGGCTACACAGGGTGTGCGCCTGATCAGCCTCAAAGGCGACGATGAAATCGCTTCCGTGACCAAGGTGGTACACGAAGATGAGGTAACGAACGAAGAAAACCAGGGAGGTACTGAACATACCGATGAAAACAACGGTACAACAAACGAATCGAATCCATCAGCGGAATAAAATGAAAATAAAAGCAGTTTTTATTGCTGCTGCATTTGCAGTCGCTTCATTGCCTGTTTTTGCGCAATCCAACCTTAAGGAAGGCAACAATAATTTCGCACTCTATACCAAATCGAAGGAATTCAAATATTTGGAAGCCGCGCGTAAATTTGCCGACGAAGCGTATAAAACCAGACGCGATACGAGTAGTTTCAGAAATAACTTATTGCGTGGTTTGGTTTACAGCACCTTAGCGGTGGTCGATTCCAACCGCACGCAAAAGTATACGCTTGACCCGACAGACGTCGCGTTGGCTACGCTTAAGCGAATGACCAATAAGCAGCTGAGCTACGAACATGGTCCGGAGATCGACTACATCAAGCGATCACTGGCCAATGCTTACCTCATCAAAGCGAACCGTGCAGTCGCAAATGCGAATTATCAGGATGCCCTCCAACAATATCGCAAGGTGGATTCCATCAGCGGATCAGCGATCGACGTGAAGCACAATTTGGCGGTATTGAGCACCAAAACCGGCGGAGATGATGATGCTATCAAACGCTATCAAGGATTTATCGGCCAGCGGGAAACCTCTTCCCCTGTTTACATTCTGGAGTTGGCGGAGCTGTACCGGAAAAAGGGCGATGGCGGTGCTGTGCTCAACACGCTGCTCACCGGCAGGGAGCAATTTCCGGAAAGCAAGGAGATTTTGTTTTCCCTGATCAACACGCACCTCGCTAACGAATCGTATGGCGCAATCGTACCCTTAGCAAACGAAGCGATCGGGCATGAGCCGGAGAATGTAAACCTGAATTACATCGCAGGCTATGCCAATGAAATGGAAGGCAATACAGACGCTGCCAAGAAATTTTATGAAAAAGTCATCAGCCTCGATGCAAACAACTTTGACGGCAATCTGGAACTTGGTCTATTGTACTTAAGGGAGTACATTGCCAGTCCTGAAAATCAAGATAAGCAAAACAAAGCACAGGAATATTTGTTGAAAGCAAATCAAATCAGGCCTTCCGAGGTGAATACATTGAAATCCCTGGCAGTCCTTTACGATCAGTCGGGAGATATCATCCAATTGGAACGAGTAAATAATATATTAAATCAACTCACAATAAACTAAGATCATGAAAGTGAAATCCATTTTATTAGGCGCGTTGGTACTTGCAACGTCCGCTGCCTTTTCGCAAACCAGCAACGTCAGAAAGGCAAAAGCGAGCTATGATAAGTACAATGAAGTGAAGGCCATCGGAAATCCCACGTTGGGAGTGGCTGACTTGAATACCGCCAAAGAAGCATTGGAAAAGGCGATAGCACACGAAAAAACAAGCGGATTGGCCGAAACGTGGACGTATTATGCATTGGTAAATGCAGACTTGGCCCTGCTGGACTCTACCGGAGGAGCCGACAGTACGATCCAGAAGGCCATGGCTGCCCGCGAAAAGGCCGTAAGCCTCGACACGGAAAAGGAAAACGAGGCCAACTTGAATATACTCAACTCGATCTTGGCACAGTATCAATTGAACCAAGGGGTGAAAGCCTGGGATAGCCAGGATTTTGAAAACGCATACAAAGCATTTGACGGCGGATTGAAGTACCTTCCCGGTGATACGACGCTGTTGTATTATTCGGGACTGGCAGCGGTGAATACGAAGAATTACGATAATGCGTTGGAAAAATATGTGGCGCTTGTGCCAATCGATAGCTTTTCCAATAACAAACAGATCATCCTGGATGTATCGCGTTTGTATTTGATGCAGGGTGATACCACCAATGCCATCAAGTATGCCGAATTGGGAGCCACCAAATATCCGCAAGACAACGAAATAGCTACGCAAAACATCGAGTTGAACCTGATGGCGGGTAATGAAGAGAAGATCATCAATACAATCAACGAACAAATAAGCCAGGCACCGGACAATAAAAACCTGCACTATTACCTGGGCATTGCATACAGCGAAACAGGTGACATGACAAAGGCAGAGGCGGCTTATAAAAAAGCGTTGGAGATCGACCCGAATTACCTCGAGGCGAACATCAACCTTGGAGGCTTGATCTTAAATAATGGTATTGACCTGTTTAACAAAACGAACAACGCCAGTCTCCCCCAAGCGGAATACGATGTAGAGATCAAAAAGGCTTACGCCATGTTTGATTCGGCACTCCCCTATCTGGAAAAGGCCGTCGAAGTGGATGGCAAATCCTATTTGGCATTGGCCAACCTGAAGAAGTATTACGAGATCAAGGAAGATAAACCCAAAATCGATGAGTTGCAGGCGCGCATAGATGCGTTGCAATAGCTTCGGGTCAACAGGATAAAGCAGCCCATGGATTAGTTTCCATGGGCTATTTTTTTGCATATCCGCTTGATCAGACCGGGTCCTTCATAGATGAATCCGGTGTACAGCTGTATCAATGCAGCGCCGGCTTCCAGCTTTTCCAGGGCATCTTCCGGCTGGTGTATCCCCCCCACGCCGATGATCGGAAATGCGCCATTGGATTTGGCGGTCAGGTATCGGATGACTTCCGTCGAACGGCGAGCCAAGGGCCTACCGCTCAGTCCACCCGCTTCCGAGGTCTGGCGCTGCCCGCTGTTCAAGCCTTCACGCCCGATGGTCGTATTGGTGGCAATGACACCAGCGATTCCCGTTTCCCGAACAATATCCACGATATCATCCAATTGGCTATCGGTCAGGTCTGGCGCTATTTTAAGCAAAATCGGCTTCGATAGGTCGTTCTTTCGGTTTCGTTGTTGCAGGGTGTTCAGGATATGCGTCAGGGGTTCCTTTTCCTGGAGTGCGCGCAAGCCCGGGGTGTTTGGTGAACTGACGTTGACCACGAAATAATCGACCACGTCGAATAAGGCATCGAAGCAACTGATGTAATCGCTTACCGCATCTTCATTGGGCGTCGTTTTATTCTTGCCGATGTTTCCGCCAATGATCAGGTGCTGGCGGTGTTTCAGCTGGCGGAGCCGGGCCGCGGCTACATCTACTCCTTGGTTGTTGAATCCCATCCGGTTGATGAGGGCCTCATCAGATACCAACCGGAATAAACGGGGTTTATCATTACCCGGCTGCGGGCGGGGTGTTACCGTACCGATCTCGATAAACCCGAACCCCAGTGCCGCCATCTCCGCCACACACTCGGCGTTTTTATCAAAGCCAGCGGCGAGGCCGATGGGATTCTTGAATTTCAACCCGAATACTTCACGTGCCAGTTTAGGATGGTCATAGCCATAGATCGCCTCAAGCAGGCGCTTACTTCCCCACAGCTTGCAAAATGTGCGCAGGCCGCTGGAAACGGTATGATGTGCAGACTCGGGGTCGAGCGAAAAAAGCAAAGGCTTGATCAGTTTATACATGCCGCAAAGGTAGGGATTGATTTACGATTTTAGATTTAGGATTTTAGATTTAGGGTTTATGGCTGACAACCGATCGCTCGCGACTTACGACTTTTTACTACCTTTGCATCCGCAATGATATCGATAAATAATCTCACATTTGAAATAGGTGCCCGGGCACTGTACGACGAGGCCAACTGGCATATTAAACCGGGAGATAAAACGGGCCTGATCGGCGCAAACGGAACGGGCAAAACGACCCTGCTGAAACTGATCGTCGGCGAATACAAGCCTACGGAAGGCACGATATCGATGGCGAAGGACATCAAGATCGGTTACCTCAACCAGGATCTGCTGTCCTACCAATCTGACAAAAGTATTTTGCATGTCGCCATGGAGGCCTTCGAACGCCAAAACCAGCTGCATACGGAAATCGAACGGTTGCTTGAGAAACTGGAAACCGACTATTCGGATGATATCATCCAGAAACTCAGTGACAAACAGACCGAATTTGAAGCGTTGGATGGCTATAACATCGAGTACCGCGCCCATGAAATCCTGGCGGGCTTGGGCTTCAGTGACAACGACCAAAAGCGGCGGCTAGCCGAATTTTCAGGGGGCTGGCGGATGCGGGTAATGCTGGCGAGGATATTGCTCCAAACGCCCGACATCCTGTTGCTCGACGAGCCGACCAACCACCTCGACCTGCCTTCTATCAAATGGCTGGAAAATTACTTGCAGGCCTTCGAGGGCGCAATCGTCATCGTGTCGCATGACCGCTATTTCCTTGACCGCGTGGTCGACATCATTGTTGAGTCAAAACGGGGCAAGCTCGTCCAATACGCCGGCAACTACAGCTTCTACCTGGAGGAAAGGACGCTGCGCGAAGAAATACAGGGCAACCAGTATAAAAACCAGCAGGCTAAAATCAAACAGGAAGAGCGGCTGATCGAACGGTTCCGCGCTAAGGCCAGCAAAGCGAAGATGGTGCAATCCCGTATCAAGGCATTGGAACGCATGGAAAAGGTAGAAGATGTGGATGACTACAATCCCTCCGTCAACTTCCGTTTCAAGTTCAGCAAACAATCCGGACGGCACGTCGTACGCCTGGAAAACATCAGCAAATCGTATCCCGGTATCCCCATCCTCGAACACGCAGACGCGATCATCGAGAAGGGCGATAAAATCGCGCTCATCGGCGCCAATGGCAAGGGTAAATCGACCCTATTGCGCATCGTAGCCAATGCCGACAAGGATTTCAATGGAACGTGCGAGACCGGGCATAACGTCACGCAGACGTTCTTCGCACAGCACCAGCTGGAAGCCTTGCATCTCGACAATGAGATCCTGCGTGAACTGCAGACGTTTGCCCCTAAACATACCGAGACCGAACTGCGCTCGATCTTAGGCTGTTTCCTTTTTACCGGAGACGACGTGTTCAAAAAAGTTCGCGTGCTTTCAGGGGGTGAAAAATCGCGGGTAGCCCTGGCCAAAGCGCTCACCGCCGATGCCAATTTCCTGGTGCTGGATGAGCCGACCAACCACTTGGATATCCAGTCTGTCAATATTCTCATCCAGGCCCTTAAACAATTTGAAGGTACCTTTATCGTCGTTTCTCACGATCGATATCTGTTGGATAACGTCGCGAACAAAATTTGGTACATCGAAGACCGCAAAATCAAGGAATATCCGGGCACGTATCAGGAATACGAAGATTGGATGGCCAGGCGAGGGCCAGTTGCTGTCGAAGCCAAGAAGGAATCCAAAACCGAGAAACCGGAGCCCAAAAAGGATAAACCGCAGAAAAGCGAAGACAAGGACCGGCAAACGAAAAAGTTGCATAAAACACTGGAAGAACTTGAACAACGCATTACGGATGTTGAAAAGGACATTAAAGACGCCGAATCGGTGATGGCCCAGGAAAGCACCTATGCAGATAGTGAAACATTAAGTGCCGTATCGGATCGATACCATGCACTCAAAAAAGAGTTGACGGCACTCCAGGGGCAATGGGAAAGGCTGGCGGAAGAAATCATGACACTGGAGGGTTAGCGGTTGGTGATTGGGAGTTTGGTATATGATGGTGAAGAAATTTGTTATACTGGTAATACTTGCACAGGTGGCGCTGTGTGCGATGGCGCAGAAAGCGAAAAAGCGTGCATCACGCGAGCGCAGTCCGCAACAAGAGTTGGTCTATGACAACATCAATTACCTCCCGGCGATCAAGACGGTCCAATTCCACCCGCTGGATGAAGAGTATACGTTGCCGGTCATGGAGCTGCACAGCGACGATCAATTGACCCTGTCTTTTGATGATCTGCGGGGGGATGTCCGCAATTATTACTTCAGCATCGAGCATTGCGATGCCGATTGGAAGGCCAGTAGATTATCCCCGCTGGAATATGCCGAAGGCTTTAACGAGGAGCGTATCCTGACATATCAACCGTCCGTCAATACGCTTCAGCCGTATACGCACTATCGCGTTGAGTTCCCGACCAACAATGTCAAACCGAAGTTGGCGGGCAACTACCTGCTCAAAGTATATGAAGATGCCGATAAAACCCGGTTGATCATCAGCAGACGCTTCTACGTATTGGCGCCGTTGATGACGGTATCCCCGGAGTTGGTCCCTTCGATGGATGTGGCCAAACGGAGGAATAACCAAAAACTGAACCTTAAGGTCAACACCGGGGGACTGACCATCAATAATCCCTACCAGGATGTCAAGATCTTGGTCATGCAAAACCAGCGGCCCGATATCCAGCAATGGCTCACCACTCCCCTATTTGTCAACAACAAGGAGCTCACCTACAACGACAACAGGACGCTGGATTTTGCGGGAGGCAACGAGTTTCGATACATTGACCTCCGCAGTACCCGCCTGGCATCCGAACGGGTGGCCAACCTCGAGATAGACAGCGCGGTGCGGGCCACGCTCGTACCCGATCAACAGGATGCCGGAACGGCCTACGCCTCCACATTTGATGAAAACGGCGCTTTCTTCATCCGCAATCAGGACCGAACTGATGCCGATACGGAATCTGATTACGTCTGGGTCACCTTTACCCTCGATGACGATGCCGTCACGACGGGATCGGTGTATGTCGTAGGTGGATTTAACGGCTACACCCGAGACGAATCGAACAAGATGGTGTACGATGCGCAGCAGAAGAGATGGGTATGCACCCTCCTGCTCAAACAGGGGTTGTACGACTATGAATACGTCCATGTCGACGCCTCGGGAGCAGCCGATCTATCCTTTTCCAGTGGCAGCCACTTCGAAACAGACAATACCTATCAGATCCTGATCTACAACCGCCGCCAGGGAACGACCTGGGATGAATTGGTCGGATATACCGTAATAGCCACCGATCACTGATCACCGGTCACCTGCCGGTCGCCAACCGCCAACAGCTTTTCCTGCAACATGCGCGAAATCCGATTGAAGTAGCGCTTCTGCTTATACCCCATCACCCATTGTACGCCATGGATGGCATTCGTGTGGAATATTTCATCGGCTTCATTCAGGATGTCGGGACTGATCTGGGCTTCGATGACCTCCAGTCCGTTTTCCAGGGCGATTTCGATGATCACCTTGCGCATCACGCCGTCGATACAGCCCTCGCTGATGGCCGGCGTGTACAGCTTCTTGTCATACCATACGAATACGTTCGAACTAAGCGATTCGCAGAGAAACCCCTCTTGGTTCAGGATCAGCACGTCGTCCAGCCCTTTCTTTTTACGGTATAGTCCGGCCATTACATACACCAGGGCATTGGCAGATTTCAATTTCGACAGTTCGCTGTAAGGCTTGCGATATTCCGTATACACGTCGACGATCAGGCCGAGCTTTTGATGCTTCACGTCATCCGAGTCGAGCCTCGATACATTCATCACGTAAGCTGCATCATTCTGCAGGGGACTATACAGTCCATTGCCATTCCGGTAAACCTGAAGCCGTACCCGCACATGCTGACCTTCTAACCCATTTTTGCGGATCAGCATGGCTGCACGCGAACGGATAAATTGCTCATCAAAGTCGGCAGCCCGCTCCAACTGCAACATATTCATCCCCCGATGAAGCCGCTCCACGTGAAGACGCAGAAAACGGATATCCCCATCCATCCATCGCATCGTCTCAAAAACGCCGTCGCCATACCGGAAACCCCGGTTATCCCCGGTAAAAATGGCCTCTTTCTCAGGCACTAGTGTATGATTAAAATCGATATAATGTACTGGCATGAATCGTTAATTTGAATTCCCTAATCCTTATTCTTTTCACCTTTGCTCGTGCCACCTTGCCCCTACCCCTTCTCCTGCTGAGCGACGTACCCTCTCCATTTTTCTAAACATAAACGAAAATCCTCGGGCAATGGTGTGCTGAATTCCATTTGTATTTTGGTCGTGGGGTGTACGAATCCAAGACGCTCCGCATGAAGCGCCTGCCTGGGCAACAGGGCGAAGCAATTTTCGACGAATTGCTTGTATTTGCTGAATACCGTGCCCTTCACGATGCGATCGCCTCCATACACTGCGTCGTTGAATAGCGGCCGGCCGATGGATTGCATGTGCGCGCGGATCTGGTGCGTACGGCCGGTCTCCAGTTGACATTCGATCAAGGTCACATAGCCCAAGCGCTCCAACACGCGATAATGGGTGACCGACCATTTCCCCTTATCCGGATCGTCATACACCGCCATCACCTTCCGGTCCCGCACGCTGCGGCCGATATACCCGCTGACCGTGCCGCCTTCTTCCAGATCGCCCCATACGAGGGCGATATACTTGCGCGATATACTATGATCGAAAAACTGTTTGGCCAAATACGTTAACGCCCATTCATTTTTACCAATGACCAACAGTCCGCTGGTGTCCTTGTCGATGCGGTGTACCAGTCCGGGCCGGCCCTCGTTTCCGGGCAGCTGGGGCATGGTTGAAAAATGATATACTAACGCATTGACCAGGGTACCCGTATAGTTGTTGTATCCCGGGTGCACCACCATCCCGGCAGGCTTATTGACGATCAAGAGGTCATCGTCTTCATATGGGATGTCCAACGGTATGTTTTCCGGATAGACTTCGGTATCGCGCGGCGGATGGGGCAGCACCACCGAGATCACATCCAGGGGTTTCACCTTGTAGCTGGCCTTGATCGGCTGACCGTTGACTAGTACGGTTTCGGCTGCGATGGCGTTCTGGATACGGTTGCGCGAAGCATTCTCGATCCTGTTCATCAAGAACTTATCGATGCGTAATAAGGCCTGTCCCTTATCTACCGTGATACGCAGGTGTTCAAACAAATCCTGCTCGTCTGACTCCTGCAATTCCAACTCGTCTGCCATGGCGCAAACTTAGCTAAATACGCGGTAAATTCGATATTCGCGCTGTAAAAACACTTGGAGCCAAGCGGGGATGCTTGGAGTCAAGCGGGGATGCTTGGAGCCAAGCGGTCAGGCCGGAAGCCGCTATTGCGCTTGTTTGCAAAGCCTATATATGGCGTGCATTGAAGCCGTTCCGCTTCGCTGCACTTCCTCCATACACTTGGTCTGCTGCCAGCATGGTTGGGGCTGCCATGGCTTTGCTGCTCAGCGCTTCCTCCGGCTTCAATGCCTTCCCGCTTTTGGCTCCTGCGGGAGTTGGGAGGGGTACCCCTGTCGGCATGCCAAGGCAGTGACGGTATCGGGTGGCACCGGACCGGCATAGCCTGCGTAGACAGCAACCGGCAGCCCGGCATGCCCTGGATATGCTATCACCGCGAAGCTTACGAAAGACAGCGAACTGACGAACGTAAGGCAATCCGGTGGGGTGGCTTCGGTTCGTTGCCGGGCATGCGACAACGGATGCAACAGAGCAGGCAGCCGAAGCGCCTTGCCCACTTGGGTGCGTCCAAGTGGGAGCCCTCCGCCGGCTTGAGGCGGAAGCCTGCGGCAATGAGTTGCAAGGAAGCAGTCCAGCCGGAGTCGCTTTGACAGGATCCAAGGACACACTAAATTTGGGATAAGTCCAGCTGACGTTTAAGCTATGCCATGCATTTTACTTAAGTTTGCGGAAACAGCATGCTTCCATTCGATTTCCATAGCCCTATAGAACCCCTCGATTTCCCATTATTCAGGGAAAAGTCGATCACCGTGCACATCAAACGGGACGACATGATCCATCCATTCATTTCGGGCAACAAGTGGCGCAAGCTGAAGTATATCCTTCAAAAGGCCTACGACGATGGCAAGAAGCATTTGATTACCTTCGGCGGACCGTGGTCCAATCACCTATTGGCTACCGCCTGCGCTGGAGCCAGATTCGGGTTCAAGACCACCGCTTTCGTACGGGGAGAAGCCGTTTCCAATCCACTGCTCACCTTATGCAAGGTCTTCGGCATGGAGCTGCGGTATGCGGACCGGAGGGCTTATCGGGATAAACCGGCGCTATTCGAGCAATCCTTCGGAGGAGCACAGGACGCCTATTTCGTCGATGAGGGCGGATACAGCGTGGAGGGCGCCAACGGTTGCGCAGAAATCTTCGAAGATCTGGACCAACCTTACGACCACCTCTTCTGTGCCTGCGGTACGGGCACGACACTGGCGGGATTGGCGGCAGGCAGCCGGCAACGGGGCGGAAGCACGAAGATCCATGGCGTTCCTATATTGGCCGGTGGGGAATTCCTTTCAGCCGCCATTGCCGGATTGTATCCGGATGATGCCCCGCCAGACGTGATATTGCACACGGACTATCATTTTGGTGGATATGCCAAGACGACACCCGAATTGCTGGCATTCATCAAGCAATTCAGTGCAAATACCGGTATCCTCCTTGAGCCGGTGTATACCGGCAAGGTGTTCTATGGCCTCTTTGATCTGGCGCAACGCGATTATTTCAATGCCGGAGATCGGATACTTGTCCTCCACACCGGCGGACTAACAGGCATCCTGGGCATGTACGAGCGGTTTGGATGAGGACAAATATCCGCTGATATATTTGCCACTCACCCACTAAAGGTGTACATTTGGGGATAACCAATCCATGGTACACCATGTATAAAATAGCCGTAAAACCTGACGAAGTACATCAGACATTAGCGAAACACATTTTGGCCGATGGCTATGATATGACCTTCGATATGGAACGCAGCCAGGGGGTCACCATCTACGATGCGAAGCATCAGCGAGAACTGCTGGATTTTTTCACCTGCTTTGCCTCTGTACCGTTGGGGTACAACCACCCGAAGATGACCGGTGACGATGCGTTTGTCCAAAGCCTGCTTCGCGCTGCGTTGACAAACCCCTCAAATTCTGATGTATACACCGTTGAATATGCACACTTTGTAGAGACATTCGGACGGGTGGCTGTCCCCGCTTACCTCCCCCACGCATTTTTTGTTTCGGGTGGGGCGCTCGCCATCGAAAATGCGTTGAAAGCCGCGATGGACTGGAAGGTGCAGCAGAATTTCAGGAAAGGCTATCCGCGTGAAAAAGGCACGAAGGTCCTTCACTTCGAGCAGGCATTCCACGGTCGGTCGGGTTATACCCTGAGCCTTACCAACACCCACCCTGATAAAACCAAGTGGTTTGCTAAATTTGATTGGCCGCGGGTGAGCAACCCAACACTGACCTTTCCCCTGACGGCGCAAAACCTCGACGATGTGCAGCAGCGGGAAACACGGTCCATCGACCAGATCAAGCAGGCGTTCTTGGACCATCAGGACGATATCTGTGCTATCATCATCGAACCCATACAAGCCGAGGGTGGCGACAACCACTTCCGCATGGAGTTTATGGAGCAGCTACGGGTACTTGCTGATGAAAACGAAGCCCTATTGATCTACGACGAGGTACAGACCGGCGTGGGGTTGACGGGTAAGTTCTGGGGCCATGAGCATTTCGGGGCGAATGCCCGTCCGGATATCCTCGCTTTCGGCAAGAAAATGCAGGTATGTGGCATACTCGCAGGCCCTCGGCTGGATGAGATCGAAACGAATGTTTTCCGTGTGCCGTCACGGATCAACTCCACATGGGGTGGCAGTTTAGTGGATATGGTGCGCGCCACCAAGATACTGGAAATCATCGAGGAAGACCAACTCTTGCAGCAGGTCGAGCGCAACGGCGGTCACCTGCAACGGCAACTGCTCGACCTGGCTGTCCGGCACCCCCAGGTATCCAACGTGAGGGGGAAAGGGCTTTTCTGCGCGTTTGACCTACCGAACAAAACCCTCCGGGACGCGTTTTTGAAAGCATCCATGCAGCAGGGCGTGCTGTTTCTCGGATGCGGCGACCGCGCTATCCGGTTCAGGCCCGCACTGATCATGCCGCAGGAAGCCATTGACCGCGGGATAACCGTTGCCGACCGTGTATTGTCGGCCTTGGCATGACGCTCATTAAGACCGGCTATAGTTGGGCGCTTCTTTCGTGATGGTGATGTTATGCGGGTGGCTTTCGCGTAAACCTGCGCCGGTAATTTTCACAAAACGCGCATTTTGCAGTGCTTTGATATTCGGTGCTCCGCAATAACCCATACTGGCACGCAGGCCGCCCACATACTGGTATACGACTTCGGTCAGGGTACCTTTATAGGGGACACGCCCGACAATACCCTCGGGTACCAGCTTCTTGATATCGTCTTCCACATCCTGAAAATAACGGTCTTTCGAGCCTTGTTCCATCGCTTCTACCGAGCCCATGCCGCGGTATGATTTGAATTTGCGGCCCTCGTAGATGATCGTCTCACCGGGAGCTTCCTCCACACCAGCAAACAGGGAACCGGCCATAACCGTATCCGCCCCTGCCGCAATGGCCTTGGCAATGTCGCCCGTCTGTTTGATCCCGCCATCCGCAATCACCGGAACACCCCGTTCGCGTAGCGCCTTGGCCACCTCGTATACCGCATATAGTTGCGGTACCCCCACCCCTGCAATGATACGGGTAGTACAGATAGAACCCGGTCCGATCCCTACTTTTACCGCATCGGCGCCGGCATCGGCCAGGTCAATGGCCGCTGCCGCCGTAGCCACGTTGCCTACAATGACCTGGAGACGAGGGTATGCGGCTTTGACCTCCTTCAGTTTGTCAATAACACCTTTGGAATGGCCATGCGCGGTATCAATCGTCACGACATCAACCCCGGCTTTTACCAGGGCTTCCACCCGTTCCATCGTGTCGGCGGTCACCCCAACGGCTGCCCCGACGAGCAACCGGCCATGGCTGTCCTTGGCCGCATTGGGAAAGTGCCGGTACTTCTGTATGTCCTTGAACGTAATGAGTCCCACGAGTACATGGTTATCGTCTACAACAGGCAGTTTTTCAATCTTATGGTTCTGGAGGATGGCTTCCGCCTTGAGCAGGTCGGTACCGACCGGTGCGACGACCAGCCCCTCCTTGGTCATCATTTCGGTAATGGGGCGCTTCATGTCCTTTTGGAAGCGGAGGTCGCGGTTGGTCACGATACCCAGCAACCTATTGGTACTGTCAATGATCGGGATGCCGCCGATCTTATGCTCTCGCATGATCTGGAAGGCATCGCTGACCGTAGCATCTTCGCGCAGCGTCACCGGGTCTTGTATCATACCGCTTTCCGAGCGTTTCACTTTACGCACCTCGGCCGCCTGATCGGCGATGCTCATGTTCTTATGCAACATACCCAACCCACCGGCCTGCGCCAGTGCAATGGCCAAATCAGCACCGGTGACCGTATCCATCGCAGCCGATACCAAGGGAATGTTCAAACGAATATCTTTGGTCAAATGCGTTGTTGTATCCACATCTCGGGGCAGCACTTCGGAGTAAGCAGGAATTAAAAGCACATCGTCGTAGGTGAGGCCCTCAGCTACGAATTTTTCAGGATCTAAATGCATGGCAAATATGTGTTGGGATTACTATTTGCCGGGCAAAGGTACTGATTTTTTGTGTCTTTTACAAGTAAAAAGAAAATCAAAATGGTCCCTTCGCTTAGCGACACCAAGTGAAAGGACCATGTTGATCTGCTAACCGACGATTAGCTTAGTTAAAGGTGAACTTAAACCCTAAGGTGAAACGTGCGGGTTCGAAAAAGCTGTTATTGCTCAGGTTCCACCAGGGTTTCCAATCGAAGTGAAAAGCAAAGGGCGCCGATGGGATCTTGAATTCCAAACCCGCCGCAGGACGGAGCGCGAAAAATGTTTCGTTGCCATCCCAGTCGTCGTCACCGAACCAGGGACCGCCGCCATCGATAAAGGCCAGCTGTGGGCCAACACCCACGTACCAACTCAGACCGTTCGTTCCACCGATGGGTTTGTTGTACGAATAATCAACACCCAATACGGTGACGTCGTCGCCAAATAGCACTTGTGCGTTCCCCGCGTTGGTGCCGTCAAAAAAATGCTTGATCTGTGGCCCAACCAATGTCGGACCATCTCCCAAATCGACTCCCAAACCCAGGGCGGTTCTGTAACGGCTCTGCGCATAGGTGTCTTGTATGCCCAACACTACGATTGAAGCAACTAATAGGGGTAAAAATACTTTTTTCATCTTGTTATGGTATTTGTGACCTGTAAATGTATGAACGGTTTTTTCGGAAAACCGCTTTATCGGTTGATGAAGCAAATAGTTTGCCAAACTGCAAACCAGAAATCACTTCATTTTCCTGTTGCTCGATCGTATCTTTGCCCAGATTTCAAACACTTGCCCTATGGATCGCCCCGCGCTGAATCACGCTACACGCCTCCACCGCCTGGCTATCGGGTTGGCTTTTTTTATTTACGGCCTATGTTTCGCTTCCTGGGCATCCCGCATTCCCGATATCAAAAACATGCTTGAACTTTCAGAGGGGCAATTGGGCATTGTGTTATTTGCCTTACCCATCGGCACACTTTGCTCGCTGCCTATTTCCGGCTGGATTATCGGCCGGCAGGGCAGCAAACGCGTCGTGCTCGCCTCGGCGGTCCTGTATGCATTATCACTCGCTGGCATCGGGTATTGGAATCAAATGTATAGCCTGATGATCAACCTTGTGTGTTTCGGAGCCGCAGGCAACCTGCTCAACATCTCGGTCAACACACAGGCGGTAGCCTTGAGCAAGCACTACGAAAAACCCATTATGGGTGCTTTTCACGGCATGTGGAGCATCGCCGGCTTCGCGGGGGCGGGCATCGGGGCGCTGATGATCAACCACCAAATCATACCCCTGCACCACTTCATGATCATCTCCGCTGCGGCGACACTGACCATCATCGGTCTTGCTGCCTACCTGATCGGTGATGACCCGGCAACGCAGCGTAAAAAGGAGCCCCTGTTTGCCCTACCGGACAAGCCGTTGGCCGTGTTGGGCGCCATCGCCTTTTGCGCCATGATCGGCGAAGGGACACTTTACGACTGGAGTGGCGTTTATATGGAACAGGTCGTCCGTACAGAAAAGCACTTGATCGGATATGGGTTGAGCGCATTTCTCTTCAGCATGGCCGCTGGCAGGTTTCTGTCGGATTGGACGGTGAAGCGTTTCGGTACCAAGACAACGCTTATCTTGAGCGGGGCATTGAGCTCAGCCGGACTGCTGCTGGCGGTTGCCTATCCGCACTTCGGGGTGGTCATCTTCGCGTTTCTGCTGGTGGGTATCGGCTCTTCCGCCATTATCCCGCTGGTGTATAGCCTAGCCGGACGATCGGGTCGGCTATCGCCCGGCACCGCACTTGCTGCGGTCTCTACTATCGGTTTTTGTGGCTTTTTGGTGGGACCGCCCCTTATCGGTTTCATCGCCGAATTCACAGGCCTCCGTGCGGCTTATACGGTGATTGCCTCCATGGGCATTTTGATCATTGTTTTGACCACAAAAATCAAACAGTCAGCCAGTTAATAACCGTCATAATCGACCGTCAATAAACTGTAAAAATACGCTTCCTTTATACAAAAATTTTATACCTTTGCCGTTCTTAATGAAATTAAGTCGACTTGCTACCGTTAAGCGCTTATTTTATTGAGGTAAATTTATAGAAAGAGAAGATTTATATCAAGCTAACAGAAGGAAAATGCAAGGTAAAGGGCTGATTCAATTTTTGGTGATAACGATCACGATCGCGTGTCTCTATTCCCTGTCGTTCACGTTTATAACCCGCAAGGTGGAACGGGAAGCTGCGGCATATGCGAAGGGGGATATGGCGAAAGAGAAAGCATATCTGGATTCGATGGCCGGCGAGGTCGTGTATAACTTGGGGATTGCCAAGTATACCTACCGGGAGGCCAAGGGAAATGAAATCGCGTTGGGGCTGGACCTGAAGGGCGGTATGAATGTGACGATGGAAGTATCGTTGAAGGAATTGGTCCGCAACCTGGCTAATAACCCCAAAGACGAATCGTTTAACAAGGCGTTGGACAATGCCGAGATGCGGAGCAGAAATAGCCAAAGCGGCTATGTAAACCTATTTGCGGAGGAGTTCAAAAAGCTTAGTCCAAACACCTCATTAGCGAGTTTCTTTGCTACCAAAGACAACACCGCACTCATCAGTCCCAATAGCACCGACGCGCAGGTACAAAGCTTCCTTCAACGCGAGGCCACTAACGCCATCGACAATTCGTTTAAGGTGTTGCGCACCCGTATCGATAAATTCGGCGTGACGTCGCCCAATATCCAATTACAGCAAGGAACCAACCGCATTCTGATTGAGCTGCCCGGTGTGAATGATCAGCAACGCGTGCGTAAACTATTGCAGGGCTCAGCAAAATTGGAGTTCTGGGAAACGTATGACAACATGGAGATCTATCCGATGTTGGAAAACGTGAATGCCACGTTGGCGTCTACGCTGAAAAGTGCCGAAAAAGAGCAGGTAATCGATGCGGATACCGCCAGCGCGGATAGTACCGGTGCTGGCCTGCTGGCTACCCTTGGCGCAAATCAGGACTCCGTGGCTGCTGATTCTGCTGACAGCCAATTGTTGGCGCAAAACCCGCTTTTCAACGTATTGCGGCCCGCTACCGCGATGGGGCCAAATAACCAACCGGTATTAGCGCCGGGACCCATTGTCGGGTATGCGCAGCTCCGGGATACCGCTAAGGTAAACCGTTACCTCGAAAACCCGGTCGTTAAACAGGTTATCCCCGGCAACGTGAAGCTGCTGTGGGGCGTAAAACCCAATCCCCAAGCACCGGAGCAATTGGAACTTTATGCCGTCAGGCCGACCGGTGCAGATGCTGGTCCGGTATTAAGCGGCAATGTGATCACTGATGCCAAGGACGATTTCGATCAGCAATCGAACAATCCGATGGTGACCATGTATATGAACAGTGAGGGTGCTCGGGAATGGCGCCGGATTACGGCCGCTGCGGCCGCTGATCCGAATAACAAACAATCCATTGCGATCGTACTGGACGGCGTGGTGTACTCCGCCCCCACTGTACAAGGCGAAATCCCCAACGGGATATCGCAGATCACCGGCAATTTCACCATCGAAGACACAAAGGACTTGGCCAATGTGCTGAAAGCGGGCCGTCTTCCGACGACCGCGAAGATCGTGGAAGAAGCCGTGGTAGGCCCTACCCTCGGCCAAGCGGCCATCGATGCCGGCATTAATTCTTCTGTCATCGGGTTGTTGATCGTGCTGCTGTTCATGATTTTCTACTACAACCGTGCAGGCATGGTGGCAAACATTGCCGTGATTTTCAACGTGTTCTTCCTGATGGGGGTCATGGCTTCGCTCAACGCTGTGCTTACCCTGCCCGGTATCGCCGGTATCGCCCTTACGCTGGGTACCGCTGTAGATGCCAACGTCTTGATCTATGAACGGATACGGGAAGAGATCGGCACGGGCAAATCCATCCGGCAGATCATCGCCGATGGATATAAGCATGCCATGCCATCCATCCTCGATTCTCAGATAACGACCTTCCTCATGGGGGTGATCCTCTTCTTTTTCGGAAGCGGTCCGATCCTCGGGTTCGCCACGACATTGATGATCGGTATCGTTACATCGTTATTTACCTCTATCTTCATCAGCCGGTTGGTTTTCGAGTGGATGCTTAAAAAGGGTTGGGAGATCAAGGTGTCGAATCCCTGGAGCGCGAACACCCTCAAGAACGCCCGGTACGCATTTGTCAAAAACCGGAAGAAGGTCTATTTAGCCTCCGCGATATTCATCCTCATCGGTATCGTTTCCATTTTCACAAAAGGATTCAGCCTCGGCGTCGACTTTCAGGGTGGACGCACCTACACCGTGCGGTATGAAAAACCCATCGATCTGGAACAAATACGGGAAAACCTGAACGAAACGTTCAACCTCACTACCGAGGTAAAGATCTACGGTGCCGAGAGCCAAGTACGGGTCACCACCACATACCTGATCGATGACGTCAACGATGAAGCCGATCAGGACGTGCTGGCTAAACTGAATGAGGGGCTTTCGAAGATCCAGGGAAATGGCTATGAGATCCTGAGCTCCCAGAAAGTGGGACCAACCATCGCCAATGACATCAAGACCAGGGCGGTTTATGCGGGTATATTCTCGGTCATTGTCATCGCCCTCTACATCTTCATCCGCTTCCGCAAATGGCAATACAGTTTGGCTGCGGCCATCCCGACCATTCACGATGCGACGATCATTATCATCCTGTTTTCCCTGCTGGATGGTATCGTACCCTTCTCGCTCGATATCGACCAGCACTTCGTGGCCGCCATCCTGACGGTGGTCGGCTACTCGGTAAACGATACGGTGGTCGTGTTCGACCGCCTGCGGGAATACCTCGGCATGTCGAAGCGGAAAAACGAAGACATCGGCGAAACGGTAAACATGGCCATCAACGATACGCTCAGCCGTACCGTCGTGACTTCATTGACGGTCATGTTCGTCATGGCCATCCTATTCATCTTCGGCGGGGAGGTCATCCGTGGTTTTTCATTCGCCATTTTGATCGGTATCATCGTCGCGACGTACTCTTCCATCTTCTTGGCCGCTCCGCTGATGGTTGATCTACAACCGAAATCACGCAAATCCGACAGCAAGCAAACGGACTCACCAACGCCTACGGTACCAAAACCTGCTAAAGTGTAGTGACGAACCAGGCGTTGCCTGAAACCGATACATACAAAAGCCTGCAATCGTGTGATTGCAGGCTTTTTGCTTAACGGGGTCGGCACCTAGCGTTTTGCCAACACATGTTCCTTGCCCCATACCGCCATTTCGTCAAACACCGACGAGAGACTTTTGCCTAAGTCCGTCAGCGAATACTCTACACGGGGAGGAATTTCCTTGTATTGCTTCCGCACAATCAATCCATCTTTTTCCAATTCTTTCAGTTGCTCGGTCAGCACCTTTCTTGAAATGCTTGGAATCCGCACGGCGATTTCGCCAAAACGCCTTGTCCCGAAGGTGAGATTATACAAGATGATCGGTTTCCACTTCCCGCCAATGAGTTCAAGCATTGCGGTGACCGGACATTCGAAATTTTCCTGCAAATCAGCCATGTTAGTTACCCCTTCGTTACTACTTTTTGCCCGTTACCCAAAGGTAACAAGTTACATATTAAAACTATTATTAGTTTATTTGTGAAACAAATGTAATTCATTCATTTCAAAAATTCAAAAAGTTATGATTTTAGTAACAGGAGCAACCGGACATCTAGGTTCAGCAACGATCGCGCATTTGCTGAAAAATACAAACCCTAACCAACTAGCGGCGTTCGCGCGCGATGGAAACAAAGCAACAGACCTGAAACAAAAAGGGATTGACGTTCGCATCGGTAGCTTTGACGACACCGCTTCGCTTGATCAAGCCATGCAGGGTATCGATAAGGTGTTGTTGATCTCCGGCACCGACCCGCAGCGCTTGCAACAGCACCGCAATGTGGTGGATGCAGCTAAAAAAGCAGGTGTCAGCCACCTTGCCTATACCAGTGTTTCGGTCAAGGATGTCAATACATCAGCCATCAAGGTGTTAATGGAAACGCATTTTCAAACAGAAGACTACATTAAGGAAAGTGGACTGGCTTATACGTTTTTGCGCAATACGCTTTATACCGATGGAATACCGATGTTTGTAGGCGAAAACGTCTTTGAAACAGGAATTGCGCTTCCTGCTGGAAATGGAAAGGTGCCGTACGCCCTTCGCAGCGAAATGGGTGAAGCAGCTGCCAATGTGTTGTTGCAAAACGGACACGAAAACAAAACCTACGAAATTACGGGTAACGATTTGTATTCATATGCGGATGTGGCTAAGGTGCTTACTGAATTGTCGGGCAAAACCGTCACCTATACGGATGTCGATGCTGCCGCATTATCAGCACAGTTGAAACAAGCCGGGGTGCCCGAATTTGTGGTGTTCCTGGTAACAGGTTTTGCTACTGACACGAAGAATAATCAGTTTGAAATCGTAAGCGACGACTTAGCGAACCTACTCGGACGACAACCGACTTCGCTAAAAGACGGCTTAAAAGCCATTTATCAGTTGTAGGCCCGAAAGCGGTCTTCCGTATGCAAGGGCTGACGTTCCATATCGACGTCAGCTTTTTTTGGATGTAACGTACCGCTGATGCTGGATTTTTGAAGGTATTGAATTACCTTTATGGGCACCAACAGAAAAAGGAATGGATCAACGGGTTACCCTACTGATATCAATCGCATGGCTTGGCACATGCGCATCGTGCCGCCAACCGGAGCAGAAGGCTACGCATGCCCTTGCTGACCTCGCACCCATTGAAGAGGCCATACTGCATGACACGGCAAGCTTCTATCATATTGACGTAGCTGCTTATCCAGCTGATGATGGAGCGCTTCCGATCGGCGTATTCGACTCTGGTACCGGGGGATTGACCGTGTTGGATGCCTTGGTGAGGTATGACGGAAACAACAATGCCACTCAGACCCCCGGGGGGGATCAGGTGCCTGATTTCTCCGGAGAGGGTTTTATCTACTTGGCGGATCAGGCCAACATGCCTTACGGCAATTATCACAGCGAACAAAAGTCTGATCTGTTGGTTGAGCATACGCTCAAAGATGTACACTTTCTCCTTTCTGACCGTTACTATCCCCATGCGAAGTCGCCACAACCGACGGGACGCAAACGGCCGGTCAAAGCCATTGTTATCGCCTGTAACACGGCCACGGCTTATGGCAAGGAAGCGGTGGATCGGTTCATGGAACGCTCGGGCATGACCATTCCCGTGATCGGTGTCATCGATGCGGGCGCACGCGGCGCATTGGCCGTTTTTGGGCAGGATGAAAGCGGTTCCATCGGCGTGTTCGCTACCGTGGGGACGATTGCCTCCAAGGGATACGAGAAGACACTGATGCGGATAAAGGCCGAATCAGGGCATACCGGTGATATCCAGGTGTATAGCCAAGGCGGACATGGCGTTGCTGAAGCGGTCGACGAGGAACCTGACTTCATTGATCGGAAAGCCCAGACACCCCGCAGCAGCTATCGCGGTCCTGCACTGGACCATGCTTCCTACGCCATTGATAAAAGTTTATTGGGCGCCTATGGGTTTGACTTCTCAGGCAACAAGATGCTTTGCGATCGCGAATCGGCGTTGGATTGCACCATCATGCAGCTGAACGATACGGAAAATTACGTACGCTATTACCTGGTATCACTGCTGGAGCAAATGCGTCAGCGACCGGATGCGAAACCACTGAAAGCACTGCTCCTCGGATGTACGCATTATCCTTATCTCACCGATAAGATCGAACAAGTGCTGCATGAATTGTATCATTACCGGCAAGATGGCCAACACCGCTACCGGCACCTGATGGCTGCGGACATTGCTATTATCGATCCGGCGGAGAATGTAGCCCATGAGCTTTATGCTTACCTCAACGACCGAAAACTGTTCAACCCATCGGGCGATATCGCGCACAGCGAATTTTACATCAGTGTCCCCAATACGGACAACAGTGGTGTGAAGACGGAACAAGGCGGGCATTTCACTTACGACTACAAATACGGCCGCCACGCGGGTGATATACAAGAATATGTCAAAGTCGTCCCCTTCGATCCGTCCAACATTCCGGCAGCGACCGTTGAGCGGATGAAGACCGCCATCCCGCAAACGTTTAATCTCATTGAGGCGCTGCAACGATAGAAAATCTGGCCAAATGTAACGCTTCCGATGAAATACGGGCTTTGGGGCGAATTATTGACTAAATAACAAGGCCTTTTGATACATTTTTTTAACTTTGGACCGGCAATAGCTAACCGAAGTAAATGTAACGTCATTTGCACTAAGCACTAATAATTGCCCTCGTAGGATAATTTACCGTATATGGCAGATTATTTGGTGAAGAATCGTTACACTAAGCCCTTTATCGCTGTATATACTTAAGTTACTCATGTTTTCAACGAATAATAGATGAAGTTACACACAAAGATTTTCATTGGTATGCTATTCGGCATCGTTGCCGGATTGATTGTTAAAAACCTCGGACTATCATCAGAAACACTTTCCACGATCGTAAAATGGGTAGAACCCATCGGAAAAATATTCATGAACCTCATCTTCATGATGGTCATTCCGCTCATCCTTTCGGCGTTGATCTTGGGTATCGCCGAAATCGGCGACGTGAAGAAATTGGGACGCATGGGGGGGCGACTGCTGCTCTATACCATCGTGGTCAGTTTTGTCGCAGTGCTGATCGGGGTGACCATGGTCAATGTCTTCAATCCCGGCAAAACCATTTCCACGGATACCCGCGAATACCTGATCAATCAATTCGGTGCCGAAGCAGCCAAAGCGAAGGTGCAGGCCCAGGCCATCGAAGCGGACGAACGGACGGTCGGCGACATTATTGCGCAGATCATTCCCCGAAATCCGTTTGAAGAGATGGTCAATGCGTTTAATTCAGGTCACACCGGAGGCGGACTGCTCTCGGTCATGGTTTTTGCACTGGTTTTCGGCGTAGCCATGGCTTCGGTAGACGAGGAAAAGACCGCCACGTTGAAACGTTTCCTCGAAGGGTTGTACGAAGTGGTGATCAAGGTCATCGGCTATGCCATGGCCCTGGCGCCTTACGGTGTCGCTGCGCTGCTTTTCAACATGGTATTGAACGTCGGTGCGGACTTCCTGGTGTCTTTGCTGTGGTACGTGCTCATTGTATTAGGTGCTTTGGCAATACATCAGTTTGTTGTCTACTCCGTTATCCTGAAATACTTCGCCAACCGCAATCCGATACAGTTTATGAAAGACATGGGTGAAGTGACCCTTACTGCGTTTTCTACCAGCTCCAGCAACGCTACCCTACCCACGGCCATCCGGGTCAGCGTCGAGAAGCTGAAGATACCGAAACCCATCGCCCACTTCGTGCTGACCATTGGCAGCACGGGCAACCAAAACGGCACGGCATTATTCGAAGGGGTCACCGTGCTTTTCCTGGCCCAGGTTTTCAACGTGGACCTATCCTTGGGATCGCAGATCACCGTGGTACTGCTTTGCATATTGGCCGGCGTTGGCACCGCGGGCGTCCCCGGCGGCTCATTACCCGTCATCGTTACGATCCTCGTGTCCATCGGCGTACCGGGCGAAGCCATCGCCCTTATTTACGGTGTCGACCGGATATTGGACATGTCGCGCACCACCCTCAATGTCAATGGCGACATCACGGCCGCTGCCTATATTCAGCATGTGGAGCAAAAAGCAGGTAGGCTCCATTCCGAAAAATAGCCGGTTCATACCGATTGTCGACATAATCTCCTTTTAATACACCCCGTTTTACAAAGCAAGTCTACTGACTTGCTTTTTTTACTTATTATACTTATATTTGTCATACTAATTATTATTGTACTAATGGAACAATACAACGCCTACTCCCTCCTCTTGGAGCGCACTGCCCGGCGAGTGAAACAATACGCGCAATACCAGTTTACCTGCCGGGAATTTGGCATTACCGTAGATCAATGGGCCATTTTGAAAAACCTGAAACAGCACGCCGATCTATCTCAAAAGGAGCTGGCCGATTATTGTGACAAAGACCAGCCGACCCTCTCCCGTATCGTCGACCTGTTGGTCAGCAAGAAACTGGTGGAGCGCAGGATCCACCCGTCAGACAGGAGGAGTTTCGTGGTGCACCTGACGCCGGAGGGCGATCGCAAAATAGAAGCGCTGTCAGCCAATATTAACGAAATCCGCATGCAGGCATGGAAAAACCTTGATGAAACAGACTTCGGACACCTAAAACGCATATTGGATACGATATATAACAATTTGGAAATCAGATGATGGACTCAAAAAATAGTGACGCGAACACCCGAAAGCTCACGGCTGACGGCAAAATAACAACCGATATCTGCATCATCGGTGCCGGTCCGGTAGGGTTGTTTGCCGTGTTTGAGGCAGGATTGCTCAAAATGCGGTGCCACCTCATTGATGCGCTGCCCCAGGTAGGCGGGCAACTCTCCGAAATCTACCCGCATAAGCCGATATACGATATACCCGGCTATCCCGCGGTCAATGGGCAGGAGCTGATTGATAACCTCCTGGAGCAGATCAAGCCTTTCGACCCCACGTTTACGCTGGGCGAACGGGTGGAAACGCTGGAGCGGCAGCCCGATGGATCTTTTTTGGTCATCAGCAATGCCGATACGGCTATCCACGCCCAGGTCGTCGTCATCGCCGGCGGACTGGGATCCTTCGAACCCCGTAGGCCGGAGATTCCACGATTAGCCGATTTTGAGGGCAAAGGGGTCAATTATATGGTCAAAAATCCCGAGCTTTACCGCGACAAACGGGTGGTGATCGCCGGAGGTGGCGACTCGGCGCTGGACTGGACGGTGTTTTTGAGTGATATTGCCAAAGAAGTGACGCTGGTGCATCGGAGCGATAGTTTCCGGGGGGCACCCGATTCTGCCGAAAAGGTTTTCAGCCTCGCCGAAAGCGGAAAGATCAGGCTGTTGCTGCAAAGCAACCTGCACAGTGTACACGGCAATGGCGCGCTGCGTCAAGTAGGGATCTTGGACAAGGAGAAAAAGGAAACGTTACTAGAAACGGACCACCTCATTCCACTATTCGGGTTGAGTCCGAAGCTGGGGCCCATCGCCCATTGGGGGCTTAATATTGATAAGTCGGCCATCGCCGTAGACACTGTCGACTATTCCACCGGAGTGGAGCGGGTGTATGCCATTGGCGACATCAACACCTATCCCGGCAAGTTGAAGCTGATCCTTTGCGGCTTCCACGAGGCGGCATTGATGGCCCAGAGCGCGTTTAAGTACGTGCATCCGGCAGAACGGTTGAGCTTCAAGTACACCACGGTGAATGGGATAAACGCTTTTTAAGTTGATCAGCTATGAACGAAGATATTCACATCACGATCGAAACCGGAAGCGGTGATGTCCGGCAGTTGGCCATCCCCGATGGTATCAACCTGAGTCTGATGGAGGTGCTCAAGGCTTCCGAATACGATATCCTGGCCACCTGTGGTGGCATGGCCCTGTGCGCCACTTGCCGCATCCAGGTGATCGAGGGCCATGAAAAGCTCGATCCGGTCAGCGATGCGGAACTGGACATGCTCGACACCCTGCCGGACGCCGACGACCAAAGCCGGTTGGCTTGTCAGATCCGGCTGACACCTTCATTGGACGGACTGAAAATACGGGTGTTTGGAAACAATTGAGCATACCATCCGTTCATTATGAAAGAGAAGGATCATCAAAAATCAAAAAACATCATAAAAAAACGCATTGACCATGAATATGCAACACAGCAAGAGATTTCCCAGGGTAGTCATTATCGGTGGCGGGTTTGGCGGCATAGAAGTGGCCAAGAAACTCAAAAACAAGGAGGTCGATGTGCTCCTGCTCGACCGCAATAATCACCACACTTTCCAGCCGTTACTCTATCAGGTGGCCACCGGTACGTTGGATGCCCCGTCCATCGCTTTTCCGCTGCGCAAAATGTTCCGGAAGCAAGAAAACTTCACCTTCCGCGTAGCAGACGTCAAGCACATCGACGCCGAAAACAAAGTACTCGACACGGACATCGGATCCATCAGCTACGATTACCTCGTCATCGCTACCGGAGCGACCACGAATTTCTTCGGCAATAAAGACTTGGCATACTATGCCATGCCGATGAAAAATGTTCGGGAGGCCGTGAACATCCGAAGTTTCCTGCTCCAAAACATCGAAGAATCCCTGCTGAAAACTACCACAGTGGAACGTGCCCCCTACCTCAACGTGGTGGTCGTGGGCGGCGGTCCTACCGGCGTGGAGCTCTCCGGAGCGATCGCCGAGATCCGAAACCACATCCTGGCCAAAGATTACCCCGAACTCAAAAAGGAAGACATGAATGTCTACCTGGTCGAAGGACTCCCCAAAATATTAGCCAACTTGTCGCCGCAAGCATCCGAAAAAGCCGAGCTATACCTCAACGAACTGGGCGTAAAGGTGATGCTGAACGTGCAGGTGACGGGATACGACGGAGAAGTGATCACCTTTGCCGATGGCAAAAGCATTGAAACCAAAACAGTCCTCTGGTCGGCCGGCGTCATGGGGCAATTTCCATCAGGCATCAGTCCGGATATCGTCGTGCGCGGAAACCGGATTCGCATTGACGACGTCTGCCGTGTCATCGGCATGAACGATGTATTCGCCATCGGCGATGCGGCCGCGATGGTCACCGACGACCTGCCCCGCGGGCATCCGGGCGTAGCGCCCGTCGCCCAACAACAGGGACAACTCCTGGCCAAAAACATCATGCGGATGATCAACGGACAGCCCACTGAACCATTCCGCTATTTCGACAAGGGTTCCATGGCCACCATCGGTCGCAACAAGGCCGTAGTCGATATCGGAAAAATCCGCTTTCAGGGCTTCTTCGCCTGGTGGGTATGGATGTTCGTGCACCTGATGTCGCTCGTCGGCTTCCGCAACCGGGTGGTCACTTTCATCAACTGGACTATCAACTACATTACCTTCAATGCCGGCATACGGCTGATCATCCACAAATACCAGCGCCCCAAGCGCGTAGCGGAGTTCAATGACGCAGAATTGTGATTGGTGAATGTATATTGCGGTCTTCGCGATAAATCGTTAATTTTCGCCATGGACAATAAAAGCATCGCCAAGACCGTCAAACGATACGCCCAGCTCATGGAGCTGCACGGCGAAAACCCTTTTCGCACCAAAGCCATCGCTGCGGCCGCTTTCAAACTGGATAAGCTGCCCTTTGCCATCACCCCGCAGTCCATCGACGCACTCAGTGAAGTACCGGGTATCGGCAACAGTACCGCCCGTAAAATCGAGACCTTGCTCCACAGCGGTACCTTCCCCGAGTTGGACTCGCTCCTAGCCGCCACTCCAGAAGGCATCCTCGAGATGATGTCCATCAAGGGCCTCGGTCCCAAAAAGATACAGATCATCTGGAAGACATTGGGTATCGAAACCCTAGGTGAGCTGTATTACGCCTGCAATGAAAACCGCTTGGTAGAAGCCAAGGGGTTCGGATTGAAAACACAGGAAGAAATCAAGCGGATCATCGAGTTTTCCATCGCCAATCAAGGATGGTTGCTGTACGCCAACGTCGAGAAACTTGCCGAAGAGGTGGCGACGGCCTTGCAGGATCTGTTGCCCGGCGGCCGTAAGATCACTTATGCAGGCGATTTCCGCCGCAAATGCGAAGTGCTCCAGACCGTAGACATCCTCGTAGAGGCTACCTGGAGCGAGCTGACCGCCGCCGCGGCCAGCATCGATACCATTGTCATTCAGGCTACGGAAGACCGGACACGGTTGGAAGCCCAGAACGAGCTAGGCGTCCGGTTTCGTTTGTTGCCAGCCGATTCCGCTTCTTTTTACCGCCAGCTGCTCATCGCTACCGGCTCTGATGGACACCTGCGGCAATTGGATGACCTGCTGGCCGAAGAACAATTGCCCGAGTTTGATTCAGAAGAAGCCATCTATCAGGCACTCGGTTTGTCCTATATCGAGCCCGAATTGCGTGAAGGCACCAACGAAATCGCGTTGGCTAAGGCCCACGCCCTGCCTGCCCTGATCCGCTATGCCGACCTTCGCGGCACATTGCATAACCACAGCACCTACAGCGACGGGGTAAACACCCTCGAAGAAATGGCCCTTTATTGCCGCGATGACCTGCGACTGGAATACCTGGGGATATGCGATCACTCCAAGACTGCCGTATACGCCAAAGGGCTGACCGTGGAACGCGTGCAGGAACAATGGGCCGAGATCGATGCGCTGAATGCCCGGCTTGCCCCCTTCCGCATTTTCAAGGGTATCGAATCTGATATTCTAGGCGATGGATCACTGGACTATCCGGACGAGGTCCTTGCCGGCTTTGATTTTGTGGTGGCCTCCATCCATTCCAACCTCAAGATGGACATCGAAAAAGCCACCAACCGGCTGGTTCGTGCCATTGAAAACCCCTATACCACCATCCTGGGCCACCCTACGGGTCGCTTGCTCCTGAGCCGGTCGGGCTATCCCATCGATTACCAGCGTGTCATCGATGCCTGCGCCGCCAACGGCGTGGTCATCGAAATCAACGCCAATCCCCTGCGGCTTGATCTCGACTGGCGCTGGCACCGCTATGCGATAGAAAATGGCGTTATGCTATCCATCAATCCCGATGCCCACCGCAACAGCGGCTTCCACGACATGCAATACGGGGTATATGTTGCCCGCAAGGGCGGCGTCACCGCTGAAACCTGCCTGAACACCTTTTCTGTCGCACAGCTCGCCGATTATTTTAACCGACGGAAAGAACGTCAATAACCGGGGTTCTGACGCATGGACGGGTTGATCCGCATCTGCGCCTCCGGTATCGGAAACAAAATCTCATGGGGTTCAAACACAAAATCATTGTTAGAGAATGGGATTCCCCCTCGAGAAGTGGTCGGGTCTGCCCTTTCCCTCAATCCATAGTCATTTAGAAATTGTACCAACTCAGCTTCCGGTTTTGTACGCTTCAAATCCAGCCACCGATGATTTTCGAAGGCCAGCTCAATCCTGCGTTCCTTTAACACCGCCTCCCTAAACGCCGCTTGTCCCAAGCCGCTCAATGGGGCCAGACCCGCTCTTTCCCGGATCGCGTTTAAGTGGCCGAAGGCCTCGGAGGTGGGGCCATTTGCCTCATTGATCGCTTCGGCCAACATCAACAGTACATCAGCATAACGGATCACGGGCCAGTTATCGTCCGTGACATTTCTGATGGAGTGCGGATGATTATACTTGTTGATAAACGGGACGGGTACCCATTGCCCCTGCAAGTCGGTATACCCTTCTTGAAGGGAGGGTTCTTTCCGCAGGTCGCCGGGTTCATACGCCGCGATGATATCCAAGGTGGGCGTATTCCATCCCGCTCCCTCTTGTCCGGGAAAATTGATTACCGCTCCGTTCGATTCCCGGGGGGCAAATGTATAAATGAAGCTGCTGTGTACGCCAAAGAGATTTTCGCCTTGATACTGAATATCCCATATGGATTCCGCATGATTTTTATCCGCAGGCTCAAAAACATCGGCATAATCCGGCAATAACAGATATCCCATCCCCAACACCTGGTTTAACGCTTCAATGGCCTCCGGATATTCCTTCCGCGTCAGCCTCACTTTACCCAAGAGGGAAAGCGCCGCACCTTTAGTCACCCGCCCCACGTCACTGCTGGGATAGGATTCCGGCAAAGCGTTTATCGCAACATCCAAATCCGATAAAATCAATTCATAGACGGTCTCGACCGGTTGACGCTCCAACGCAAAAGCCTCCGCCGGCGTCTTCACCGGCTCCGTCACGATGATGACGTCTCCGAAATGCTGCACCAACTGAAAATACAGATAGGCCCGTATCATCCGCATTTCGCCTTCTGCGCGTCGCTTCAATTCTTCCGAGGCATTGGCCTCGGGCAGCCGGGTGATGGTCGTATTGATGTTCACCATGATGCTGTATATGGTATTGTACAAGTTGGCCACATTGGGTGTCGCCGCATTGTATTGCCAAAACTCGATTGCCTCCAACGACGGTCCATTCCCCCGATTGCCCACATTAAAATGCAGCGTGGTGTTATCCGATATGTATTCATTAAACTGCCATTCTTGGTTAAAATGGTCCCTGAGCATGCCGTAAACGCCCGTAAGGGCCTGCTGGATTTCCGCTTCATTCTTATAAAATTCCTCCGCCACCAGCACCGTGGGGTCTGTCTTATTCAGGAAGTCTTCTCCACAGGAAGTCATTGCTACTCCGATGACCGCAATAATGGAATATAATCTCGTATTTTTCATGATTGTTACGGTTAGCCGTTAAAATTTGATGCTTGCTCCCAATGTAAATGTACGCGGCACAGGGTACTTCTCATCGTCCACGCCGATATTGATTCCCTCGCGTTGATTCACCTCCGGATTCGAACCGGGGAAAGCGGTAAACAAAAACAAGTTTTCGGCACTGAAAAAGACCCGCGCATTGGGAATGACCGGATTCTGTGGGATCGTGTAGCCAAAACTGATGTTCCTTAGCCACACATGGCTGGCATCATACACATACCTGGAGTTGGATTCCCGTTGCCACTTCCAGGTATTCGTGGTAGCGCCGGTGCCGTCGCCCGGATTCTCAGCAGATCGCCATCGATTTGCAGCAGATTGCAGCACGTTAAATACGCCATCCATGTTCATCGTGGTGGCTTCGATGTTTCGAAACACATCGTAGTTGAACGCTCCGGTAAACAGAACATTGAAATCAACCCTTTTGTAGTCACCCCCTAATGTCAAATTGATGACGTAGTCCGGATGAGGGTTCCCGATTTCTATCATATCCTGCTGGTCATACGAGATGACACCGTCTCCATTCGCATCGTAAAACTTATATGTCCCCGGTATCGCGCCATCCTGCTCCGGCCAGGCACCTATTTCGTCCTCCGTGTTGAATATTCCCATCATGCGGAAGCCGTACAGCATGGCCATGGGCCTTCCGATCTTGGAGACATTGTAGGTGCTATACAAACCACCGTTCCATATCTCGTCATTCTCCCCTCTGATTTCCAGCACTTTATTTCTGTTTAATGTAAAGTTTAAATTGCCCCGTAAGTTCAGTTGACCGAGCTCGGTTCGATAGTCCACGGCCAATTCCACCCCACGGTTCCTTACCTTACCGACGTTGTCCAATGAAGAACCAAATCCGGATACGATCGGCATCTCTACCGAAAGCAACATATCCCTGGTCAATCGATTATAATATTCTGCCGTGAATATCAATCGACTGCCGAACAACGCCAGATCTAAACCGATATCTGTTTGCTCGGATTGCTCCCAGCCCAAGTTGGCATTGGCGAAATTGAATAACCGTTGACCATCTGCGATATTACCTCCGAAAACATAATTCGATATCGCCATATTGGCGAGGCTGGAATAATTGCCGATGGCATTATTGCCCGTGATTCCGTAACTGGCACGCAATTTAAGATCGGTGATCCAATCGGTCTGAGGCATAAAAGACTCCTCCGACACCCGCCATGCGGCCGATACCGCCGGGAAATTTCCCCACTTGCTATTTGATCCGAATCGGGAACTGCCCTCCCTTCGGAAAGAGGCCGAAAAGAGATACTTATCATCAAATGAATAGTTAGCCCTGACAAAATAGGCGAGCAGGCTCCACGAGTACTCCCCCGAGCTGGAGGTTTGTAGCACCGCGGAGTTCAGGTACCGGTTTACATCATTCGGGAAATCATTGCCATTGCCCTGGAGCCGCTTGAATGTTTCTTCCTGTGCAGTATAGCCGAGCAACGCCTCGAAGCGGTGCTGAGCCACCGTTTTATTATAGGAAAGCAATTGGTCTGCTGCTACATTCAGCACTTTGTCCGCGCGCTGCATCAGGCTTGCCTCCCTTGGTGGAGGTTGATTGGAACCCGCCCCTGCCAAGGTAGAGGGTCTGTATTCTTTTTGCTCTACCTCAATCAATGTCGCATTCACAGAAGTTTTGAATTTGAAATCCTTCAGGAAAGAAAATTCCAGATACCCATTCGTAAGTATATTATTGGTGTTAAGTATACGCTCCATCTCATGCATCTCCTGCACGACGTTAGCCGTGCCGAAGACACCGTTTGTTCCCCCGATGTACGCATTAAACGAGCCGTCTTCATTGTAAACGGGATAGCGGGGATCCGCCCACAATGCCCTGCCCACCAATGCGTCCCTGCCGTCCGTAGGCGCATAGTTTTCGCGGGAACGGGAGCCCGCGATATTCCAACCCATCGAAAGCCAATCGGTGACTTTCCCTTCGGTATTCGCCCGCGCATTAAATCGGTCGAAATCCGTCTTGATTACCGCGCCCTCTTGATTAATGTAGCCTACGGATACCAGCGATCGGATATCTCCTTTCCCGGCGGTAAGCGTAGCATTGTAGTTTTGGAACATCGCATTCTGGTTCATGATCTCGCCAAACCAATCGGTACTGTATTGCGTTTGCTCCGGATACCTGAACTCCTCGGGGATTTCCTCCAGGGTGGGTTCGCGCTGCTCAAAATAACGGATCCTGTCTTCGAAACTTTCTTTTTTGAACCGGGCGAATTCTACGCCGTTCATCATCTTCGTCCTTCTGGAACCGGGGATATTGGCCACCCCTTGGTTGATGACGAAATCGATGCCCACCTTTCCGGATTGGGCGGATTTCGTGGTAACGAGAATTACGCCGTTTGATCCCCTGGCACCATATATGGCCGTCGACGCCGCGTCTTTGAGTATCGTGATGCTTTCGATATCTGCAGGATTAAGGTTCTGCCCCAACGACGTTCCAATCGGGAAGCCATCTACCACAAATAAGGGTTGACTTCCGGCCCCTAGGGAGCCTAACCCCCTGATCGTGATCTCCATCTCCTCTCCCGGCCTACCGGAACGTTGCCTGACCTGAACGCCCGCCGCCTGGCCCTGCAGCAGTCGGGAAGTATTAGTGGTCGGCACGTCTCCTACCTGCTCCATGTTGACAACAGAAATGGCGGACGTGATATCTGCACGCCTTTGCGAACCGTAGCCCACCACGACCACCTCCTCCAGTGCCTGTTCGAGCGGCCGGAGACGGATCGTGAGTGTTCGATTTTCATTCACGTTGATCGTATGCTCTTCATAGCCTACGTGTCTAAATACCACCGTGGCGCCCGGTTGGGCATCCAGTGTGAACCGGCCCTGCGCGTCTGTTGACGTGGCCCCTGCCGAATCACCCAATGACACGGATACACCCGAGATCGGCGTAGCGGTCACCGAGTCAATGACCGTGCCTGTCAAGGACACCTGCGCCCCAGCTGGGATCCATGGAAAAGCTAGCCCCAATGCGAGGAGTAAGGTGAGTCGATGCAGTTTTCGGATGGGATTAATCTGTTTCATAATATAGTTTGGATTTTTACGTCTGCATTGCGGTACATTACCCACATGGACTTGTCGGCAAGTGTTATACTATTGGTTAGTTTTACGTAGCCTATTTTCAAAAGTAAGCAGGGCCATACCGGTTTGGAATGGAGCTTTTGGCATTTAGCATGCAAATTTTGATACGTGCTTCGACAGTGTTTTCCACACCATGTCGCTAAGCCCCTGAGGAGTAGGACTTTTTGTAAGCCAATGGCGAGACACCTGTTTTCTCCTTAAAAAATTTCGAGAAATAGCCTTCCGATTCGAAGTTCAGGTCGTATGCGATCTCCTTGACCAGTTTATCCGTATACAGCAAGAGGTGTTTTGCCCGGTCTACTTTCAGCTGCAATAAATATTGACCCGGGGCGATGCCCGTGTGTTTTTTAAAAACTTTGCGAAACAAAGAATAACTCATTTTTAGCTGATCCGCTATTCCCTCCATGGTGACGTCGGTTTCGGCGCTTTCACGCAGCATTGCCGTCGCCTTTTGGACGAGGCGTTGGTGATCTCCGTTGTTTTTAGCAAGCGCCTGTTGCTTGGATACCGAATAAATCATCCCCAGCAGATACAATACACAGCCGCTTACCAGCGGTTGGTAGCCGGGCAGCTCGCATCGGGTATAGCTGATGATGTCTTGGTATAACCGGATGATATCCGGCTTCACGCCCGTAAAAAGTACAGGGTTCTTTTTCGTGAAAAAGGAATGTTTGATCAGGTTATCCGCAATATTACCGCTGAAACCGACCCAATATTCAATCCACCCGGTGGTGCCGTGTGGTTTGTAGCGGTGCCATTCATCCGGGAAGAGCAAGATGATCGAACCCTCGTCAATGGTGATCACGCCGCCTTTGGTCGATTCGAAGATGCCGCTGCCGGCCGAGATGTATATCAGCTGGTATTCTTGTAGGATCCTGCCTTGCTCCCATTTAAATTGGTAGGGCGTGGGGTGCTGCTCATTCGGATAAGCGCAAGCACCCGGTATGGCTCCATATCCTACATTGAGCAGGGTCAACCCCCATTTTTCATCGGCATTACTGGTTGGCAGATACTTGTGGTAACTTTCCATCAGCGACGAATATAACTAAAATGGCTAACCATTAGGTAAAATCGGCAGCAGTTGGCAATCGTTTCAACAAATAAAGCACCTACGGAAAAACCGCAAGTGCTTTCGAGTATTCGGGTGGAAGGACATACTGATGTCGACGGAATTTATCAACGATTTGATGCGTCTGGCTAATATGAGGGCGAAAATGATGGAGCTTGATCCGCAACTTCCAGCTACAAGATTGGCTTCTAGCATGTTTTTTCCGCATGCATTTAATTGAATTAATTTTATCCCTAGTAGAGAAGATGAATTAACTCTACTAGGGATTTTTCATTTACTTTTATGACTACTAGATAAGTTAAAATGTTGGAACCAGACAGAGCCGTACTAAACATGATCGATATTATCGAAAACGGCAAAACACCCTATAAATTAATCACCACTGAAAAGGGGTTGGCAATAGATTCAAAGTTTCAAATCGAGGATAGTAATAATTTCAAACTCAATTTCACCCTGCAACCTGATGAACAAAAGAAAGGTATTGATTTAAATTATTTTTTTCAAAGACCATTTGCTTTGGTTACAGACGGGATGATTATCCATATAAAAAACGTTGACGTACTAAAAGGGTCAAGAGGTCTTCAAGAGGACACTCCATGTAATTTTGATATTGAAATTAAGTCATTTAGAGGTGACGTAGATGACAGTATCTGGAAGCAATCAAGACAAAAAGCTTATATAAAGTATAGTAAAGCTAAATTCAATCCTTACTCGTCAGGATTAATTTTTGATTTGAAAACACATAAAGAAGACAATGGCTTTTTTAATGCTGTAGCGCTTAAAGTTGGGAAGGTTGATTTTTTATTTTATCATGAGGCTATTGATGCGGATAATGGTTATTTCATTATTAATCCTAATGGTCAAATTGATTTCGATCAATTTGAAACCATTGTAGATGCAGTGATAACCGCCTATGGCTTTCTCAATGGTTTTTACATGCGTAGCATGATTTACTATTTTACCGTGAAAAAGGTGGAAAATAAAGATAGGATTTCCTTTTATTATGAGAATTTTGATTCCGCCATACTTTCCGACAAACCTATAATGGACTCTGGCCATTATGCAGATGTCCCTAGAGAACAAAGGCAATTGACCAGTATACAATTTAATAAATTGGTAAACCTATTGTATCATGATAAAGAATACTTACGTTCGGCCTATCTACTGATTGAAGCCAGTACCTTAAAAGGTTGTTCTCAAGCATCATTGGGTGCGGTAGCTCTTGAGACAATCACTAGAAAGATTCAGGAAAAAAACTCAGCAGAAAAAATTATTGATGATAAAACGGTTTCAAGGGGGCTGCTTTACGATTTGAACAAAGTGATCAAGAAATACGCAGATCGTCTGAAAAAAGATCAGCTGACCATGTTGACCAATAAAATTAACATCATTAATAATAAGCCAAATTCCAGTAAACTAACTTCGGCATTTGATCAAATGGGCATCATACTGGACGTGGAAGAAAAGGAATGCATCAACAGCCGCAACCTTTTTCTCCATGGCAACCTACCCCGTAATAAAAATACGATTTTAAATGACCAGGAATTACTTAGTATACTGGCAAACCGCCTGGTCATGCTGAGCTCCATGCTAATACTGAAATTAGTAGGATATGATGGCAACGTAATAGACCGCGGAATGACGGAAGTAATTAAATGGCGGATGATCCACGCTGGACAAAGAGTTGGAGGTGGTAGTTGCCTGCGAAATATTGCCAGTCCTGATAAATCGTAAGCTGAGATCAGGATTAACTGTATATGGATTTAAAAATGGTTAACTTTCCCTATGAATAAAAAGAGAAATGTTATCCTATTTGGTGCCGGGGCAGTGATTGATTGGGGCGGTCCAAAAACACCAGACCTGACTAAACTTATCAGGGAACGAGGATTTTATACCAAGGATAGCAAAACCCGTATTACAGATTTTATTTATAAAAAGCTTCTCGAAGTGCCGGGTTATGATGAGGCAGATATAAATTTTGAAACCATTATAAATGTTATTGAAGAGTTGATTGTCTACTATGCCAACCACGGTCTGCGTAAGAAAGTACCGGCATTGATGAAACCATTTTTCAATATTAACTTCGAAAACGAGATCTTGAATTTTTCTATTATCGGCGGTGAGGCCAAACAATTATACAAACTGCATATACCTGGAAAAGATGATGAATGGGCAATCATGAACCACGGACAGGAAACGCCTGAACAGTTCTTTCTGCAACAACTTCTTGCCCATTTACTTACAGATATTACCATAGAAATTGAGCACTATGCTTACCATACAGCCAGCAAAACCAATGTGCTTACCGAACAGAATGCTGAGATTAACAAGCTTTTTCAGGATTGGGTAAATCTTATCAACGGTAACGATGTGTTGCGGATGTACACGCTTAACTATGATAGAAACTTTAAAATATTGTTGGCACAGTCGCCCTACAAGTATGAAATTTTTGAAGGATTCGATTGTGGGGATGTTGTTGGTTATACCGATCAGTTAAGACCGCAGGCCAGGCGGATACTTGAAGATCAAGATTCGCATACACATTATAATCTTCATGGCAGCGTGTTTTGGCGTGTCAGAGCATTAAACCAATATCAATTGGAATTGCCAGAGTTTTATTTAGCCTGTGGTGCCTATTTAGAACAAAACACCGACGAATTTCCAACTTTTCAAAGCGAAAAAGGCAAGACGGTTTTCTTAACGAATTTCATCACCGGTTACCAGAAAACTCAAAGAGCTATATTCTCTCCTTTTAAGCAAATGCAAGCTGCATTTGACAGGGATTGTATATTCTGTGATAAACTGATCATCGTCGGTTACTCTTTTGGCGACGAACATATCAACTCCAGTATCAGGACAGCCTTGCAAGAAAACAGTAATATACAAATCGAAATAATTGATCCCTCGTTTAAGAAGAATGAATTTGACCTGATGGTTATGCTTAAAATCTTTGCAGCTTCCGATCAGATGCGTGCCGGTTTTCCTACAAACATATCTGAAAATGTACATGGCTTTCTTAATGGTACGGTCACTGTGCACGCAAAGACGTTCAACCAATATATGACCGATACATTGAACGCAAAATTTAGCTTTAGCAGGTTGAGAAATCAAAAGACTGGGTAAAAAGACTATTACTTTAAGGAGATTTGAGAGTGTAACTTAAACTGTGTCACTGGATAACCGGATAAAAAATAATAAATTCGAATATCCAAGTGACATGTTAA
>NZ_JBLFFL010000005.1:86219-291286 GCF_051400755.1 Parapedobacter brassicae | reverse complement strand
TCAACAAAGCGGTAGCGGGCGAGTTCCCGGATTACACCATCGACTATGCAAACGTGACGGTGGCGCAGGGCGGACTCAGTGCGCCTACATCGCTTGTATTGGCGCAGACCGAGCCGGGGCAATTAACCCTGAGTTGGGAGCCGCTCTTCAACAAGTACAACAGCTTTGCGGACGATGAACTGGTGGCAGTGGTGTACAACGCATCCAAGCGCTTCATGAACGTCTACGACGGTACGCAGCGCGAAGCCGCAAGCATGGCCATCGCGGTACCGGCCTCGTTTGCCGGGGATGAGCTGGTGGCCTGGGCGTTTATGGTGCATCGTGACGGCGAGAAAACCTCGGATAGCCTGTTCGCAGGAACCGTGGTATTGACCGACGAGGTCACCGAGCCTTAATCGGCACGGCTCCCAAGCGGCGGGGCGGGGAAAGGCCTGCCGCTTTTTATCTTTTCATTCACTTTTACATGACATGATCATGCAACAGAAAAACAATACCGTCGAGCTTCCCGAAGCGGAAAAGCCGACACTATATGACCGAATCAAGGAAACGCTGGCGATGGCCAGCCAGCTCATCATCGCCTCCCCGGTGAAGCTGCCACCCAGGGTGGTAACCGTGGCCAAATACGTGGCCCTGGCCCTGGGTGTGCTGGAAGCGGTGGAGAGCGGTACCTGGAAAGGAGACACGGATGATGAAGGCTAACCAACAGCTGGGCATCGGCACGGGCGGCGGCACCCTGCTGAGCATCATGGGCCACCTGCGCCCGCACGATGTGCTCCAAACCGCCGTACTGGCCGCCATCGGCGCGGTGGTGAGCTTCTTCGTCACGCTGCTGCTGCAGCGATGGCGGCGGAAGTGACTTGACACCGACCAGCGAACGCCCCCGCGGAGCCTTTGGGCCTGCGGGGGCTTTGTTGTGCGCTCCGCTTTTTCGCCGTAGACAGACTCAATGGCTATCTTGGGAAGGTTACTGACCCTCGATCGACTGGGTGTATCGGTCTCCGATTGCGCATGAAGATCCGTAACGAGGAGCCCCCGGGTGGCATGCTGCGAGCGGTGGAGGTGTAAGCGAACGCACAAAAGTTTATATTAGTAACGAACAGTTTTGTATATTTGTAATATAAACTATTTGATATGGTCACAAAAGATACACTCAGTCAGGTCATTGGGGCACAAAAAACTAATTTGCTGGCAAAGGGTGTAGGGTTAAAAAGAGAGGCCCTCGATACGTTACCCGATCTTTCTGCTTATGCATTGATTGTTTCGGGCGTAAGGCGTTGCGGCAAAAGCACGTTGCTCTATCAACTGCTCCAGCAGCGATACCCCAATGCATTATACCTTAATTTTGAAGATCCGAGGCTATACGGGTTTGATCTCAAAGATTTCTCGCGGCTCGACCAGATTATCAGCGAAATCGATACGGACATGCTGCTGTTTGACGAGATCCAGATTATCCCTGACTGGGAACGGTATGTGCGTCAAAAACTTGATGAAAACATGAAACTGGTCATCACGGGATCCAATGCCAGCCTGTTGAGCAGGGAACTGGGAACCAAGCTTACCGGGCGCCACATCACCAAGGAGCTATTCCCCTTTTCTTATAGCGAATTCAACGCGTTTACCGGTCAGGACGCTTCGCCTGAATCTGCAGCCGAATACCTTCAGGCAGGTGGTTTTCCGGAATATGTAAAACAGCGCATAGATGATATCCTCAACTACGTGCTCGAAGATATCCTTATCCGTGATATTGCGGTACGCCACGGCATCCGCGATGTAGACAGCCTCCAGCGCCTGGCACTATACTTGATTTCCAATGTAGGGAAACTTATTACGGCTAACCGCTTGAAAAGTTTAATAGGGGTAGGCTCTACCAATACCATCACGGAATACCTATCGTATTTGGAAGCCAGTTATTTGCTGCATTTCATCCCGAAATTCGACTATTCGCAACGAAAACAATTGGTAAACCCAAGAAAAGTCTATGCCATCGATACCGGGCTGGTAAACGTAAACTCCGCTTCTTTTACCGATGATAGCGGGAGGTTGTTGGAGAATATGGTATACCTGCATCTGCGTAGGCAATACAAGGATATCTTTTACTTCTCTGCCACGGGCGAATGTGATTTCGTTGCGTTCAAAAAGGGCAATATACAGGCTGCAATACAGGTATGCTATCAGCTGAACGCCGATAACCTGGATCGGGAATTGAACGGAATGATCGAAGCGCTCGATTTTTTTAAGCGCTCGGAGGGTTTGCTGATTACCCATACACAGCGAGACTATTTCGAAAAGGATGGCAAACGGATTACGGTGCTGCCTGTGCACGAATACCTAACGGGTAGTACTAACTAAACTACCCCCTGCCATAGGGTTGTCACCAAGGGGTGCGATATCTGGATGAAACAAAACCACTGTGGGCAAACAAGACCTTGGTAGGCTGCTTAGCGGGCTACTCCCGCAACCGCAGCTGGATCTTGTTTACCAAGGCTTGAATGGGTTCATTGCGGGGCATCAGCGCATCGCACCGGGTAGCCCAAGCCAATGCTTCATGCAGCGCGGGATCATCGGCGGCCAACGCCGCCGCATAGCCGTTTGCGGCTTCGTAAAGAAAGGAACATAGCTCGCGGGAGTAGAGGTTGCGTAGGGATTGCTGCTCTTCGGCAAACCCTTCGATCTTCGTGCTGTCTTGCTCGCCACTCCAAAAGGGTTCCATAATCTCGCGGTAGCGCTTGACGTCTTCGGCCCGCACGGAATCCATCGGGATATCCATCAGCCCATCGGCCATCTCCATGCCGAGTTGCTTTACACGGGCGGTATCACGCAACTGGATGCAGTACCGCATATAGTATTGCCGGTAAGCGCGCTGCTGCTGCTCACCGAGGTAGGGCAGCAACGCTGCGGCAAATTCGTACGACTGCTTGGCGGTAAGCGGATCATTGGCCACCGTGGCTTGCCCAGCAGCATCCTGAAGCGTGGAGAACAGGCGCGGCGCAAGCCTGCGCTTGATGGTATCATCCAGCTGGCTGTAGTTCTCCAGCAGGAAAACCAGGGTGGCGCTGTTGGCATTGTTGACATGCTCCCCGAGAAACACCCATGTTTCCGGTTGCTTAAGCTCATCCCACGAAAGGCCGGTGAAATAGGCGTCTAAGGCGGTGCCATTGTCCATCCGGAGTTCGCTCAGCTTGCCGATGTAGGTACGGAGGAATTGCCGGTCGCGCTTGCCTTCGTCAAATGCGGCTTGTAGCTCGCCCAGTTGCTCCCCACCGGAGGCAAAGGCCTTCGCTTGGCTGGCCTGGGCAAGGAAAGCTTCGGGAGCCAGGAGTCCAACGGCCCGATGCAGCAGGTTGCCATCCGCATCGAGGTACAGGTAGGTGGGATATGCCTGCACGGCATACTGCCCGGCGAGGGCAACACCTTGCCCTTTCTCAGCATCCAGCTTGTAATTGACGAATGCTTCGTTGTATTGCTGCCCCACCTCGGGCAGCGGCAGCACTTCTTTATCCATTTTTTTGCAGGGCGGGCACCAGTCGGTATAGACATCTACAAAAACCAGCTTGCCCGAAGACTTCGCCTCCTGGAGTGCCTCAGACCATGTGCCCTCAAAAAAATCGACACCCTGTTGCCCCGAGGCCAATGTGTGGGCGGATAGGGTAAGAATGATGGAAAGTAGTAGCGGATGGTATTGTCGTCTCATAACCGTAGCTCACTGGTATACACAAAGGTAGCATTTCATCCGCTAATCCGCAATCGCAGTGCGCCTGTACCGTGGCCGTGGACAACTACTCCCCCTATGCTTCCTTGTTGTATCGATTCCGGTATTCCAACGGCGACATGCCGGTGATCTTCCGGAATACCTCGCGGAATGCTTTGACATCCGAATAGCCCACCTCATACATCACCTCGTTGACGTTCTTTCGAGTGGTCTCAAACGCCTTTTTCGCCGATTCGACTTTGATGCGTTGCAGGTATTCAAGCGGAGTATTGCCCGTAGCTTTGATAAACCGCCTGTCGAAATTCCGCCGCCCCACGGCAAATCGCTTCGAAAGATCTTCTACGGATATCTTTTCGCAAAAATGATCTTCAAGATATTGCTGGGCGTCTTTCACCACGTCGTCGCTGTGCGATTTTTGCCCGGTGAATATGGCAAACGTGGATTGCGTTTGCCGGTCTAGCTCGATCTGAAAGATTTTTGAACAATAGATGGCGGTTTCCCGGTCGTAATACTTTTCAACCAGGTACAACAGTAAATTCAAAAATGAATAGCCTCCGCCATTGGTATAGATACCCCGTTCGTCCGTAATCAATTTTTCTGTTTTCAGCTGGATATCCGGAAATAACGCCCTGAAATGATTGGCCGAATTCCAGTGAATGGAACAGCTCCGCTTTTCGAGCAACCCGGACGACGCCAATAGGAAAGCACCGGTACACATGCTGGCCACCTCCGCACCGTTTTTATACTGCCGCCGCAGCCAATCGATCAACAGCGCATTGCCATGCATGACTTGCTCAAACTCGGGTGTGATGGATGGAATAAGGATGAGGTCCGTTTTCTGCAGGGAAGCGATGTTTACCTGGGGTTTGAACGTCAGTAGCCCGTCGATGAACGTCGATTCTTCGGCTACGCCGGCCGTTTCGATCGTAAACAACGGTTGTTTTCCTTGCTTTTGCCAGTAGGCATTGGCGCCCGTAAATAGCTGGTGGGCGCCAACGATGCATGCGATCGTGCTGTTGGCCGTTTGCACATCGGGCACTAAAATGGTCACGTGTTTCATGGGTTTCATGATGCTTTGTCGTTATGCAAACTTAGGCAATCTTGCTGTCCAAATCAACCCGTCATAATGTCCATTTCGCACCTACCTGCGGGGCAATAGTTGCGGTACCTTTGTTGAAGTGATTCATCAAAATTTACGTCATGGAAAATCAAGATTTCAAAACAGCTTTTACCGTTGCCGCAACCCCGGAGGAAGTATTCACCGCCGTAAATCACGTGCGTGGATGGTGGTCTGAAAATATCGAGGGCGATACCGATAAACTGGGCAGCGAGTTCCAATATCACTACAAGGATGTACACCGATCCCGTATGCGGATCGTCGAATGGATACCCAATCAAAAGGTTGTCTGGCTCGTGCTTGACAATTACTTTAAGTTCACGAAAGATTCCGACGAATGGACCGGTACTCACGTTGTGTTTGAAATTTCCGAAAAAGACGGAAAAACGCACCTGAAATTTACACACCAAGGATTGGTGCCCGCCTACGAATGTTTTAAGATTTGTCAGGATGCATGGACACATTACATACAGGATAGCTTGAAAGAGCGGATTCTGACGGGTAAGGGCAGCCCCACGCCACGGGAAACGGAACAGCCGGTAACGAAAGAGACCGCTTCGACAGACCAATCGCCTTTGAAAAGCATCTGCCACAGGCTGCTTATCGAGGCGCCGGTAGAAAAAGTCTACGCCGCCCTCACCACGCAAGAAGGCTTGGCCGGTTGGTGGACGCCGGATACCCTGGCAAAGCCGGAGGTTGGCAGCGTATTGCGCTTCGGCTTTGAGCCCGACTACTTCAAAGAAATGCAGGTGGTAGCGCTGGAGCCTTACAGCAAGGTAGCATGGCGCTGCCTGAAGGCTTTTGAAGAATGGATAGGCACCACACTGACCTTCGAGCTGGAGCCGCACGCCAAAGGGACGGTGCTCTACTTCCGCCACGATGGATGGGCAGCATACACCAAGGAATTTGCTTCGTGCTCGTATGATTGGGCGCTTTTTTTCAGAAGCCTGAAATCCCTGTGTGAAACCGGCAAGGGGTTTCCGTATCCTGAGTTTAACAAATAGCGTAGGCCTCCGCCTGCGGCCTGAGGTGCCCACCTTGATTTGACACCTGGAAGGCGCAAAACAGCTGGTGGGTTTAACTTTTCAGATTACAAGGTTTGTGACTATCTTTGAAAAAACCAGAACAGATGATTCAACGCGCGTGCTATCACCCTGAGCCTCAATGATCAGTGGCGCTATCCCCTAGCCAACGGCGTTGAGGCGATCGGTTTGCTCGAATTTTGAGTTTGCTGGGGTAGGATACTGAAAATCACGATGACGAACGACAAACTGATGATAAAGCTTAGGCGGACAGAAGTGGCAGACTTAGCCGATTTCTTTCGGTTTCAACTGGACAAAGAAGCAAGTTACTTAGCCGCATTCACCCCTAAAAACCAGGCAGACAAGGTAGCCTACCTTGAAAAATATACCAAACTGCTAACCGACGCAACGGTCAATATGCAGACAATTTTGGTAGACGAAACCATTGTAGGAAGTGTCTCAAAATTTGAACTGGAAGGCAGAGCGGAAATCACGTATTGGATAGACAGAAACGTTTGGGGGCGTGGGATCGCAACAAAAGCACTAAAAGACTTACTCGCCATTGAAACTGCCAGACCAATTTTTGGCCGGGTTGCGTTTGACAATTATGGTTCGCAAAAAGTGTTAGAAAAATGCGGTTTTGTCAAAATCGGCACGGACAGAGGCTTTGCCAATGCACGGCAGACGGAGATCGAGGAATTTATTTATAAACTGACTTGACGGCCTAAGGGTTATATCCTGCCACCACATGAACACTAAATTTTGTATATTTGTAATATGGGAGAGCCGGTTCAAAGCAAAGAAGGTGTTATTTCACTGTTACGTGCCAACCGAAGTGAACTTCGTCGGTACGGGGTGTTAAAACTAAGCCTTTTTGGTTCATTTCTTACCAATCGCTTTAACCCAAACAGCGACGTTGATTTTTTAGTCGAATTTCGTCCAGAAATGAAAACCTATGATAATTTTATGGAGTTGTCATTTTTTCTTGAAGATTTATTAGGGCGCAAGGTAGAGCTCGTCACACCCCAATCGCTGAGTCCCTACATTGGTCCGCATATCCTAAGCCAAGCAGAATATGTTGCTCTCTAATATTGAACTTCTTAAACATATATTAGATGAAGTCAACTTCGTAGCGTCTAACATCTGTCAAACCTAGACAATGCCCTTGCAATAAAACGGCAGGTTGCCTAAGTTTGTACAACCATGACGTTTGAAACGTACCCACCTACTGCACCCTTGCAGCCATACATCAAGGCCTTTCACGTCATTGAGAGCCATGGAGAGCCCCTCGAAAACCGGGTGCTGCCCAGCACGGCTATCGCGCTGGCCTTCCGATTCGGTGGGCAGGTGGCCGATGGGCTCGGCAGCCAAGGCGCCATGCTTCCGGCGGCATCACTGGCGGGGCTGCGCCAATCGGCTCGCCTCATCAACTACCTACCGCGCTCGGGTACGATCGTCGCATTACTCAAGGAAGGGATGGCCCCGGCCCTCTTCCGGAATCCGCTCGACGAGATCAAAGGCATTACCCTGGATCTGGACGGCTTCTTTGCGGCCTCGGAAATCGAACGGGTGCAAGACCAGCTCTTCGAAGCGCAGGATCACCGCATGCGGGTGGCCGTGCTGGAGCGCTTCCTGCTGACTAAACTGCGGCCCCAAGAGCCGGACCTCGTGGCGATCGGCGCAGTTTCGGTCATTCACCTGGCGAAAGGCCGGTTATCCATGGCCGACTTGGCAGACAGGATGTACCTCAGCAGGGATGCGTTCGAAAAGCGATTCCGCAGGGCGGTGGGGATGTCGCCCAAGCCGTTTGCAGACATCGTGCGGCTGCAGGCGCTCATCAGGCAGCGCAACCCGCAACAATCCATTCACCGCCTGGCGCTGGAGGGCGGCTACTTTGATCAGGCGCACTTCAACCACGCCTTCAGGCGCTTTGCCGGCCTACCACCCCGTGAATTTTTTGCGCAAGCCCGCTTTTGGTAAATCAATGATTTTTTACAAGGATGCCGCCGCACGGCGGACGAACTTTGTGAAAAAACAATGATATGATGACCACAGCAGTGATACTGGCGTTTGCAGCGTTGACAACGGATGCAGCGAACGAAAGCGACGACATGAAAAAATTTGTATTGGTGGTACGGGTACCTGAAACGTATACCAGCGAGCAGGCCAAGGCGGTAAACCCCAAGTGGGACAAGACCATCGAATACTGGAAAGCCGTAGGGGCGTACGTAGAGAGCTTTGCCTTCCCGAGGCCGGGCTACGTGATCTCCGGAACGGATAAGCAGGCCACGGCAGGGAGTATCGCCTGGGGCGGGCAGATCGTCGTGAGCATCGTGGTGCTGCAGGCCGAAAACATCGCCCAGGCCACGGAGCTGGCCAAGCGGTGCCCCATCCTCGACCACGGCGGCACGGTGGAGGTGCGCGAACGACCGCGATAATCTAGTGCGGCCGTGCGGGGCCGTTGTTTTGAAAAATTGAAACAATTCTTTATCTTTGTGTTAAGTGATAAGGAAGAAACAGATGGCTACAATCGACAAGCAAATAAAAGGATTAAACGAAGTTCAGGTGAGCTTGCTTCGAATGTTTAACCGAAAAATGAGTTATGAAGAGTCTGTAGAATTGCGGGATTTGCTCACTCAGCATTATTCTCAAAAGTTAAAAGACGAAGTTGATCGGGTGGTTGTCGAAAAAAAGATTATCGACAAAGACTACGACCAATTGCGTCGTTAGTTTGATATGAGATTGCCTAAACCCAAGTTGGTGATCGATACCAACGTCCTGATCACGACAATAAACCGGAGTAACCCTGAATTTAATATTTATAAGGCTTTCGAAAGCAAATTATACCGCCTAGTGCGGCAGTTTTTCGCGCAGCAGGCCGTAGACCCAGGTGCCGGCAATGGCACTCAACAGCGTAACGGCTACAACCGTTGCGCCCGTACCGATCTGGGCAAACAGCGGCCCGGGGCATGCGCCGGTAATCGCCCAGCCGAAGCCGAATAGTAAACCGCCGTAAATCTGCCCCTTGTTGAACTGCTTGGGCCGGATTTCGATCGGCTCGCCATCGAGGGTTTTGATGTTGAATGTTTTGATCAACCAGACGGAAATCATCCCCACGAGGATGGCACTGCCGATGATGCCGTACATGTGGAAGGATTGCAAGCGGAACATCTCTTGGATGCGGAACCAGCTAACGACTTCGGCCTTGACGAGTATGATGCCGAAAAGCGCCCCCAGCACCAGGTATTTCAGGTGATGGTACCATTTGGGTGGCAAGCCGCCCGCCGTTGTCGTTGTGCGCTGCATAGGATACTAGGTTAGCGACAGGATAAGTGGCAAAATAAGGTTGGCCATGACGAAGCCGCCGATCATGAAGCATACCGTGGCGACCAATGACGGCCATTGCAGGGTGGACAGCCCCATGATGGCGTGCCCGCTCGTACAACCGCCGGCATACCGGGTGCCAAAGCCGACCAAAAACCCGCCCGCGACCGTCAACAGGAATCCTTTGAGCGTGAACAGGGAGGACCAGTTGATGAGCGCTTCGGGGATCAAGCCATCGTAGCTGCTGATGCCGTATCCGGAAAGCTCGGCGGCTAATTCCGGATGGATGACAACCGGATTGGGATTGGACAGCAGCTGGATCGAAATGACCCCGCCGAGCGCGATGCCGAAAACAAAAAACAGGTTCCACACTTGCTTTTTCCAATCGTATTTGAAAAACGGAATGTTGGCCGGTATGCAGGCGGCACAGATGTGCCGCAAGGATGAGCTGACACCGAACGATTTGTTGCCGGCGATCAGCAGGGCCGGAACGATGAGCCCGATCAACGGGCCCGCCACGTACCAGGGCCAGGGTTGTTTGATCACTTCCAGCAGGTGTTGCATCTTGCAAAGATACGATTTATGGGATATTAGCGCACCACTCCTATAAAGTCCGTAGGCGAAATCACCGGGAGCGATGGAAGCGCCGCTTGTTGGAACGCGCGATCTTGGCTGATGACATAGTCGACATCATGGTGCAAAGCGGTGTAATAGAGCAATGCATCTTCGATATCATTCATGGAAGAGTGGAGCGCCGTGAGCACGGCTTCATGCGGGGTGTCAACCGTGTGGATGAATGCCAGCAGCGTGGTCATGATCTCTTTCGCCTTGTTGATTCGGTAAGCTTTCGTTATCCAATACGAGCAGATCTGCACCACAGTAGGCGAAATGAAGCCGATGATCTTGCCCTGCTCGGCCCATGATATGATGGTTTTGCTCTGCTCGTACCGCTCTCGTTGAAGGGCAAAATCAAGGATGATATTGGCGTCTAAAAAACCCTTAAAAGCCATACTTATCGGCGTTTTGTTCCATATACTGCTTTTTCAAATCGCCCTCGACATGCAGATCGGGTTTGGGGAGCTCCTCGATGATATCAATGATGCTCTTGTGTTGGGGTACATGGACAAACGTCTTAAAATAATTTTCAACCAGTTCAGATACGCTGCTTTTCCTGCTTGCTGCGTAGCTCTTTACTTTTTCTAACAGGCTTTCCTCGATGGTTAAATTCAATCTCGCCTTCATGACTTTGCTTTTTGACTCTTGCAAAGATACGCATATTTTTTAAAAGTGCGCATGGTTACTGCCGCCCCCTCACGGCGCGCTTCCAATCTTTTTTTATTTTTAATGAAAGATTTCGCGCAGCGCTGTGTTTCTTTGTAGGTAACTATGAAACATACCGTAACCCTAGCTTATCTGATTTGCTACTTATTTTTAAGTAACTCCCTGGTAGTTGCCGGCCCGCCAAAGAAGCCCAATCGACTGAAGATCGGCACGTCCATCGGCATCAATGCCATCACCCCGGAGAAAATGAACTATGCAAAATCGGTCGGTATCGACTATATCGAAACCGGGATAACCGCTGCGATCGATAAGCAACGGCTGACCTTCACACGGAGCAAGGCAGAGATTATTCAGCTCATGCAACAGGCAAAAAAGGCGGCAGATGACGCGGGCATCAACATATGGTCTATCCACATGCCTTTCAGCGACAAGATTGACCTGTCACGAGCGGACGAGGCAGCGCGGCAGCAGGTCGTGGAGTTTCACAAACAGGTATTGGAATATGTCAAAATACTGGAGCCGGAAATTATCCTGTTTCACCCCAGCTACCAGCTGGGTTTGAATGAGCGCGAAGTCAGAAAGGAGCAATTCATCAAATCTGCCATAGCGCTCAATAAAAGCGTCAAGTCAATCGGTGCCACCATGGTCGTTGAAAACATGCTTGCCAAGCGGGATGATATATGGGTATTGATGCGTACCGTTGACGAGGCGGTAGAAGTGATGGATCGTTTGCCCAAGGACATCTACTCAGCGGTGGACTTGAATCATATCAAAGATCCCGAGAAGCTGCTCCGGGCGCTGGGCAAGCGAATAAAGACACTGCATGTTGCGGACGGGCAGCTGCACGAAGAGCATTACTTCCCCTGCTCTGGGCAGGGGCAGAACAATTGGGTCGAAATCTTTGCAGCGCTGGACGAAATAGACTATGCTGGCCCGTATATGTATGAATGCAAGTACCCGGACCTCAAGGACCTGAAGATATGCTACGATATCATGTACGATAACTACGTGGACGCGATAACTGCCGAGCGCGAAGCGGGTGATGCAGACGTCGGACGGCGCCGGGGTGATCAACCCTAAAACGCCTCTTCGCACAGCGCATGGTTGACCATGGCACCAGCCAGGTTTCCAGCGGCCACGGCGTTTGCTACCGAACGCATGCCGCTGGCATTGTCCCCGCACGCAAAAATACCGGCTACGGTGGTTTTCTGTCCCATATCGACCTTAATGTGGCCCTGCTCGGTCAGCGCGCAGCCAAGGGCTTCGGGGAGGGGACAGTGCTGTTCGAAATCCGGCCGCGCATAAAGGGCGCTCAACGCGAAGGTGGAGCCGTCTTTGAAGACCAGTTGCTCGATATAGCCACGTTCATGCTTCAGGCGGTCAATTGTCTTTTCGACCACCGGGATGCGGTGCTCCGTAAGCGTGGCTACCTGCTGGGAAGTAAGCGTGGAGGGTCCATTGGTAAACACGGTCAGGTCCTCGGTCCAGTTGCGGAGGAGCTGGGCATACTGCATGGCGGCATCGCCATTTGCGAATACACCGGTTTTTTGGTGCTTGACTTCGTAGCCGTGGCAATAGGGGCAGTGAATCACGGATATGCCCCAGCATGCTGAAAATCCATCAATGGCGGGCATGATGTCTTTGACACCGGTGGCAAAAATGAGTTTCCGTCCTGCAAACGTGGCACCCGACTGCGTATCAATGGTGAACCCCTGGTCAGTCTGCTGCCCGCGGATGGCCACATCGGTGCGGAAGGTGACGGTGCTGTACCGCAGCACTTGGGCTTTGGCTTTTTCGGCGATGACCGCCGGTTTTTCGCCATCCTGGGTGATAAAATTATGCGAATGGGGCGTCTGCCGGTTGCAGGGCATTCCGCCGTCAATGACCAATACGGTTCGCAAGGCGCGCCCTAAGGCCATGGCGGCGGACAGCCCGGCATAGCTGCCACCGAGGATGATGACGTCAAAATTTGTGTTTTCTTTTCTTGCTCCCATGATTTTTTCAATGTTTTCGATAGGTCAAAGGTAGGAATCAGAGTCGATAAAAGCAACATGATTGCAATTGAATGTTTGAGGGATAGGGCGGTTTCCTTGCAAACCGAGACCTTTGAGGTCGCATGGTATATGCAAAAGCATATCATTATATATTTCCCAAATCAAAATATATCTAAAAGCATATAATTATTTATATTTGCATAGATTTATACGCAAAAACATATAATGAATACGCTAAGTGAGTTTGTAAAGCGGCGCCGTAAAGCAGCGAACCTAACCCAACAGGAATTTGCCGACCGAGCTGGCGTGGCGCTTACCGTGGTCAGGAAAATCGAACAGGGAAAAACCAATATGAACGTCGAGAAGGTAAATCGGGTGTTGCAAATGTTTGGCCACGAACTGGCTCCGGTGAGCCGCAGAGAACTTGAAAAATGAGGAAAGCTGCAATCTATTATAAAGAACAAAAAGCGGGCGTGTTGACGGAAACTGATAACGGAGAGTATGTGTTTGAATACGATCAGCGCTACCTCAAAACATTTCCCGAATGGTTTATAACCTTTACCATGCCCGTGACGGATAAACCGTATGTCGCCAATAGGTTATTCCCCTTTTTTGAGGGGCTGATACCCGAAGGGTGGCTGTTGGATATCGCGGCCGAAAACTGGAAAATCAATCGCAATGACCGGATGGGACTACTAATGGCATGCTGCCGAAACTGCATAGGCGCAGTAAGTGTTGTACCAATAGCAGAAACCGATGGAAAATAAATGCTTATATTGCTATGAGCCGTTGGATAGCGACCAAGATTTCCATCCAAAATGCAGTCGTGATTTCTTTGGCTCTGCCGCTGCACCGATCATCCCGTATGCGATGGCTCAAATGGCCGAATTGGCAAAAAACGTAATCGAACGGAGTATCGCCGTGCCCGGTGTGCAACCCAAGTTGTCGATGACATTGATCAAAGCGACGAAGAAAAATGCCACTAGCCGAATGACCGTAATAGGTGAGCTTGGGGGCAATTACATCTTCAAACCCCCATCCGAAACGTACAGGGAGATGCCGGAAAATGAACACGTGACCATGAGAATTGCCGAAGCCTTCGGCATTCCTGTTGTGCAATCAAGTCTCATCCGCCTGCAATCTGGTGAGTTGTCGTATATCACCAAACGCGTAGACCGCACGGTCAGCGGAGAGAAGATACATATGCTTGATATGTTCCAGATTACGGAAGCTTTTGACAAATACAGGAGTTCAATGGAAAAGGTCGGCAAGGCACTAAAAACTTATTCGGACAATACGCTGCTAGACATGGTTTATTTATTTGAGCTTACGTGCTTTTGCTTTCTAACGGGCAATAACGATATGCACCTTAAAAATTTTTCGATGGTCGCATCATCAACTGGCTGGCTGTTAAGCCCGGCATACGACCTATTGAATGTTGCCATCGTCAACCCAAGCGATTATGAAGAGCTTGCATTGACATTGGAAGGAAAAAAACGCAAGCTGACTTCCAGCCATTTCGAACGCTTTGGAAAAGAATTGGGCCTCACCGATCGGCAAATCAGCAACGTATTCAAGCGATTTTCAACAAACAAGACACATGCGGATGCTTGGATTGAGAAATCCTTTTTGTCTGACGACATGAAAATTGCCTATAGCGCCGTAGTCAATCAGCGATATGCGCAAATGGACTTATGATTAAAAAAGCGAACAGCCGGACTTACCTCAAGACCCGGACTGCAGGCCCGCCCACACCGCACTGGCAAAGGCGGCTACGTTGGCAATGGTGCGGATGAGGTGGTACCGATTCCACGGTGCTTCAAAGGCCGATCGCTGTCGCGAGAGCGCCTCTGCTGTGGCTTCATCGATATTCAGCTGCGCCACTGTTTCATTGAGGGGCACATTGCCCATCACGGTGACGAGAAAAACCCCGAAGAAATACAGCAGGCTGCTGGCCAGCAGCCAATAGAAGGTGCCCGTGGTGCCGACCAGGCGATATTCCAGCCATGTGGAAACGGGCAGCAACATCAATGTACCGATAAACGTCAGAAAGAATACCGGATTGAGGATCGCGCGGTTGATGGACTGCATCGCCCGGAGGTAGGCGGCGTCACCAAGCCGCCCAAGTCCGGTGTTGATGGAACAGGAATACGCATAAAAAAGACCGCTGATCAATCCGGTGGAGATGATCGCGAGCAGGAGCAAAATTTTCGGTGCCATAGGACAATGTATTGTTTCAACGGTTAAAATTATTAAACTATAGCCAATTTTGATTATAATTGCTATGGATTAGTTCATTAGCGATGCGTTTCCGACCAACCGGCCTACTTGCTTTCGTATTATGTGCTGCATGTGCGCAGTTGCATGCACAGCAACGCCCGCAATATACGCAGTACATCTTCAACGGTTTTTTGGCCAACCCGGCCGTGGCGGGCATCGAGCGCTATGTGGATGTGAAGCTGGGCGCCCGCAGCCAATGGCAGGGCGTGGAGGGCGTCCCGCAGACGGGCTACATCTCGGCACATATGCCCCTCGGGGGGCGGCTCATCCAGGATGGGGCTACGTCTTTCGGCGAAGGGGGGCACAATCCCTACAGCCGGGGCTACAGCCGCCGCTATGTGGCCTCCGAGCCGCACCATGGCGTGGGCATCATCGTGCAGCATGACAGGGCCGCGCAGTTTACCCGCACGGATGCGCTGCTGGCCTATGCCTACCACCTGCGCGTGGCTGAGACTGTCAACCTATCGGCGGGGGTGAATGCGGGCTTCTCACAGGTGCAGCTGGACCTCGCGGGGGTAAACACGGGCATCCCGAATGACCCGGTACTGGCCGACTATGCCGATCGCCGCCTCTCGCCCGACCTGGGCCTGGGCCTATGGCTCTACAGTGCGCGCTTTTTCGTAGGCCTCTCCGCCCAGCAGCTGCTGGGCAATCCGCTGGCATTTTCGGATAATGCCCGGCGCCAGGGCGGCTACCAGCAGTTTTTCCTGATGGCGGGCTACAAGGTGCACCTGGGCAGTGAGATGGCCGTGGTGCCTTCCCTGCTGCTCAAGCAGGCGGCAAATATGCCGCTGGTGGGAGACTATAACCTCAAGCTGGCCTTCCGCGACCGCCTGTGGGTGGGTGGCGGCTACCGCAACCACGAGTCGTTCTCGGCGATGGCGGGATTCAATATCAGTGCCCTCTTCAACCTGAGCTACTCCTACGATTTTACTACGGGGCCGGTGCGCACGCTGGCCCATGGCAGTCATGAAGTGGTACTGGGCATCCTGCTCAATAACCGGTATAAGGTGTATTGCCCGCAGGTGATGTTCTGATTTTTTTTGTACTTTAGACGCTCGATTTTATACCCGCTAATGGATACGACGACAGCAACTACCTTACAAGATTCTGTATACGAAAAATACCTAGCACGCTTCGGCGACGTACCACTCATCGTGCGCTCACCGGGACGGGTGAACCTCATCGGCGAGCATACCGACTATAATAATGGGCTGGTGTTGCCCGCCGCGATAGACAAGAACATCATCCTGGCCATCGGAAAACGTGAGGACAATACCATGCAGCTCTATTCGCTGGATCAGGATCAAATGCATACCGCCGAGCTGAGCGCCATCCAGCGCGCTCCCCTGCTCTGGCCGGACTATATCCTGGGCGTGGTGCAGCAGCTGCTGCAGCGGGGGTATACGCTGGGTGGGTTTAACCTCGTGTTCGGGGGGGATATCCCCCAGGGGGCCGGGCTCTCATCCTCCGCCGCGCTGGAGTGCGCTACGGCTTTTGCGCTCAGCGAGCTGTTTGGCCTGAATATCCAGCGGCTGGACATCGCCCTTGCTGCGCAGGCGGCAGAAAATGAGTTTGTGGGGGTCAAATGCGGGTTAATGGACCAGTTTGCAAGTGTATTCGGACAGGAACAGCGACTGATTAAACTGGACTGTGCCGATTACTCGTATGAGTACATCCCGTTTGATAATCCGGACCTGCGGATCGTGCTGTTTGATACGCAGGTGAAGCACTCGCTGGCCTCTTCGGCTTACAACGAACGCCGCGAGCAATGCGAATATGGCGTGTCACTCATCCAAGCGCATCACCCGGAGGTGAAAAGCCTGCGCGATGCGACGCCCGAGCAGCTGGACCGCTATGTGAAACCGGTGGATGAGCTGGTGTATAACCGCTGCTACTATGTGGTGTCGGAGATACAGCGCCTGCAGGAGGGCTGCAAAGACCTGAAGCGGAATGATTTTGCATCATTCGGCAAGCGGATGTTTGAAACCCACGACGGCCTGCAACACCTGTATGAAGTGAGCTGCGATGAACTGGACACCTTGGTGGATCTTGTGCGCGGCAACGAGGCCGTGCTGGGTGCCCGCATGATGGGTGGCGGTTTCGGGGGCTGCACGATCAACCTGGTGAAGGCAGACCGGGTCGATGAGGTGGTGGAGGAGGTGGCCGGGGCATATAACGAGCAGACGGGCAAAACGGCGCAGGTGTATGTGGCCAGCATATCGGCGGGCACCGCTGTGATGACGAGATAAGGCATAAACAGATCATACGATGACTCCCTACCGACTCCCTGAACAGCGCGACTTCGAGCATGTGCTTGCGGGCAAGCATACGCACCTCATTTTGCTGCAAAACAACCGAGGTGTCACCGTGGCGCTGTCGGACTTCGGCGCCCGCATTGTGAGCTTGCTCGTGCCGGACAGGTACGGCGACCCGAGGGATGTGGTGCTGGGTTTCAACAGCATCCATGATTACCTCGCGGCCAGTGAGCCGTTTCATGGTGTGACGGTGGGCCGGTTTGCCAACCGCATCGCTAACGGACGGTTTACCATCGATGGCGAAACGTATTACATCCGGCCGAACAATGGCCCCAATGCGCTGCATGGCGGGGTCAACGGGTTTCATAACCGGGTGTGGGACCGGCGTGTGGTGTATAAGGAGAAAGCCGATTTTTATTATGTATCGGCGGATGGCGAGGAGGGATTCCCGGGACGGCTGGCGGTGATGGTGAAATACCGCCTCACGGATGATAATGCACTGGTCATCAGCTATCGGGCCGAGACGGATAAGCCCACGGTGATCAACCTGACGAACCACGCGTTTTTCAACCTCAACGGTGAGGGCCATGGGGATGTGCTCGACCACGTCTTGCAGATACAAGCGGATAGCTACCTGCCGGTGGATGAACATCAGATCCCTACCGGCGCGCCGGAAGCGGTGGCCCGTACGCCTTTTGATTTCCGGGAGCCGAAGCGTATCGGGCAGGATATCGGCCAGGAAAACGACCAGCTGGCCAAGGGCAACGGCGGCTATGACCACAACTATGTGCTCCGCCACGAGGCGCTGGCCAAGGGGCTGCCGGTGGCGACGGTGACGGCGCCGCTCGCGGGCATCCGCCTGGAGGTGTTTACCACCGAGCCGGGCCTCCAATTGTATACCGGCAATTTCATGAATGGCAGGGATACGGGCAAGCAGGGGAAGCCCTATGACAAGTACGGTGCCTTCTGCCTCGAATCACAGCATTTTCCTGATGCGCCCAACCAACCGGATTACCCCAGCACGTTGCTGCTGCCGGGGCAGGTATTCCAGTCGGAGACAACCTACCGGTTTTCGGTCGTTAAATAACCAGCTGACGCAGGGCATCGCGCACCCGGTCAAACCCGAAGGAGGCGACGGCCTGCTCGAACGCCTGCTGGATCTGCGCGTTGCAGAGGTTGCCGATACTGCCTTCGTGGGTGTGGTTTACGGCCTTCTGGGGCTTGAACGTGCCCGCTTCGATGGCAAGGCCGATGTTGCGGTAGGCCTCGCGGAAGGGTACGCCGCCGAGCACCTCGTTATTGACCACCTCTACACTGAATAGGTAATCGTATTTGGGATCATCCAGGATGTTTTCGCGGATGCGGATGTGCTCGAGCATGAAGGCCGTGATTTCCAAGCATTCATTCAGGGAGCGGAAGGCCGGGAAAAGATTTTCCTTGAGCAGCTGCAAATCACGGTGGTAGCCCGAGGGCAGATTGGCGGTCATCAGCGCAATCTCATTGGGCAGGGCCTGTATCTTGTTGCACCGGCCCCTGACCAGCTCGAATACATCCGGGTTCTTCTTGTGCGGCATGATGCTCGACCCCGTCGTAAGGTGGTCGGGAAAGGAGATGAAGCCGAAATTCTGATTCATGTACAGGCACACATCCATGGCCAGTTTGGCCAGGGTGGCCGCAATGGCGCTCATCCCCTGCGCCAGTATGCGCTCGGTCTTGCCGCGGCCCATCTGTGCGTAGACCACGTTATAGTTGAGGTCGTCAAAGCCCAGCAGCTCGGTGGTCATCCGCCGGTTGAGCGGAAAGGACGAGCCGTAGCCGGCGGCAGAACCCAGGGGGTTTTTATTGCATACCTTCCAAGCCGCCAGCAGCACCGCGAGGTCGTCCAATAGGCTCTCGGCATAGGCGCCGAACCACAGGCCGAACGAGGAGGGCATGGCGATCTGCAAGTGGGTATACCCCGGCATGAGCCCCCCCTTGTGGATTTCGCTCAGGGTGATGAGCCGGTGGAACAGCGCGGTGGTATTGCCCACCAGGCCCTCGATCTCCGTACGGAAAAACAGCTTCAGGTCTAACAGCACCTGGTCGTTGCGCGAACGGCCGCTGTGGATCTTCTTGCCAGCCTCGCCAATGCGCTGGGTAAGCAGCAGCTCGACCTGCGAGTGCACATCTTCGACCTGCGCATCGATCGTAAAGGAACCTGCCATCACCTCTTCGTACAGCTGCTTGAGCCCCTGCTGTACGGCGGCGAGGTCGTCGCCATCGAGCAGGCCGATGCTGTGGAGCATGCGGGTGTGCGCCAACGAACCCAATACATCGGCCGCCGCCAGCTGCAAGTCGAGCGCGCGGTCGTTGCCTACCGTAAACGCTTCAACGAACCGGTCTACGTCGGTATTTTTTTGCCAAATCTTCATGTCAAGGGCAAACTTAGCCAAATTCTGCCAGTTGCATAGCACTTGATAAATGAAAATATCAATACCGCATTCGAAAATATCAATACCGCATTCCGGCTGTTTACCGATGCAAAATGCACTACCACAAAAACCGCACGGAAATAGTGCGTGCAGGTCTTTTTGACCTCTCCGCTCAGCTAAAAGGATAAAGCAAAATACAAGGTGAGTGTTTGCTCACTTATTTTTAAAAAAACCCTTTGCATTCATGATTTATATTTATACGTTTGTAGCCACAACAGGGGAAAATGGTTTGATTCACACGCTTTTCAGCCTCGTTGCTAAAAAAGTAAGTGAATCATAAATTACTCGATATTGTAACCTTAAATGATGATGGACCGCTAAGTCTTTAAACTGGTAAGATCTTGCTAACCAATTATAAACCTATTTGTTTATTTTTTTAACACAACGGCATCAAGCAAACCTGCTTCATGCCGTTTGTTTATTCGGGCCCTTCAGGCTTTCTTCACGTCAATCTTTCTTCGTGGCCAGCCGCTTTCGTACCTTGCTGAGAAATTCGGGGGTGACACCCAGGTAGGCCGCAATGTAGTGCTGTGGTACCCGTAATGCGATCTTGGGATATTTTTCTACAAACTCTACGTATCGCGCTTCGGCCGTACGGGCAATGGTGCGGATGAGCCGATGCTCCAATGCGGATAGGTGGCGCTGCACCAGCAGCCGGAAGAGCCGCTCAAATTGCGGTACGCGCACCAGCAATTCTTCTTTGCGAGCGGGATTGAGCGTGAGCAGCTCGCTATCTTCGACGGCCTCGATGTACAGCAGGCTGGGCTTGTTTTCGTAGAAACTGCCGATGTCACTCACCCACCAGTCTTCCACAGCAAATTGCAGGTTGACCTCGCTGCCGTTTTCGTCTATGTAATAGGTGCGGATGCAGCCGTTGACAATAAAGGCTTCGAAATCGCATACCTCGCCCTCCCGTAGCAGCAGTTGTTTTTTCTTGACCGAGCGCGGTTTCAACAGGCTATTGAACACCTCGATGTCGGCGTCCGAAAATTTACCGCAACGGCGTACGTAGTCATTGATTGAAGAAAATATCATTTGGTAGCGTGTTTATTGAATCAAACATACTGATTATTTGTTTTAAAATAAATACCGTGTTTTCTTGTCATAGATTAATGCAGGCGAAAATCAGTCGTGCTACATTTGTATCAATTCCTAATAAGGAGGGAACAAACATGATGGAAAACAAAATCTTGGGCATACACCATATCACCGCTATCGCGGGGGATGCCAAACGAAATTACGACTTCTATACCCGTGTATTGGGCCTGCGGCTGGTCAAGAAAACCGTCAACTTTGACGACCCTGAAACCTACCATTTTTACTTAGGCGACGAGGTGGGCACGCCGGGCACCATCCTGACGTTTTTTCCGTGGGGCGACCGCGTGCGGCAGGGGCGCCGGGGCACGCAGCAGGTGACCGAAATCGGCTATGCCGTGCCGGAGGGAAGTCTTGATTTCTGGAAACAACGGCTGGAATCGAATAACATCATCTATAATAATGCGGCGGAGAAATTCGGTGAGCAATACTTGTCTTTCCTGGATCCGGACGGACTCAAGCTGGAGCTGACCGTACCCAAAAAGGCGGATACCCGCGCACCTTGGGTAACTGACGAGGTGAAGGCGGAATATGCGACCCGCGGATTTCACCACATCACGATCACGACGAATAAAAGCGATGCCACGGCACGTGTCTTGACGGACGTATTCGGCTATCAGCTATCGGCGCAGGAGGTAAACCGCTTCCGGTACGTGACCGATACGGTGGAGCATGCCAACATCGTGGACCTCGTAGAGGCGCCGGGTGAAGCCCCCGGGGTGGTGGCCGGCGGATCGGTGCACCACGTAGCGTTCCGTGTGAAAGATGAAGAGACGTTAATGTATTTCAGGGAGCAGGTGATCGCGCTGGGACTGAACATCACAGAGAAGATCGACCGTAACTATTTCTATTCGCTTTATTTCCGCGAACCGGGTGGCGTATTATTCGAGATCGCTACGGACAATCCGGGCTTCGCAACGGATGAGTCGATAGCCGAACTGGGCTCGGCGCTGAAATTGCCGAGCCAATACGAGAGCTATCGCAACCGGATCGAACGTGTATTACCGCAATTGGACTGATCGCCATGTATACACACGAGAAACAGATCTTACAAGCTGGCAAATTGGCTGCACACGCCGAAAAAGCCGTGATACTGCTCCACGGTAGGGGCAGTACCGCACAAGGCATCCTCTCTTTGCAGCATCACCTGCATGTGGAGGATGCCCTATTATTGGCGCCGCAGGCGACCAATAACTCTTGGTACCCGCATAGTTTCCTCGCCCCGGTGGCAGGTAATCAGCCTGCACTGGATTCGGCGCTGGAACTGGTCGATACCGTGGTGGTTGAAGCCATCAAACTGGGCATCCGCATGGAACAGCTTTATTTCGTGGGATTTTCGCAAGGTGCATGCCTGACGCTGGAGTATGTGGCGCGCCACGCCAACCGCTACGGCGGGGTGGTGGCCTTTACCGGTGGACTCATCGGCGAGGTGCTGGACACGTCTAACTACCAGGGCGACTTCGAGGATACCCCGATCTTGATCACGGCGGGCGATGCCGATCCGCACGTGCCCATGTACCGGATTGCGGAGAGCGTGGCCACACTCCGGGAGCTGGGGGCCAACGTGAAAATGGAGATTTATCCTGGAAAACCGCATAGCATCAGTGCTGACGAAACATTGCTGGCCAATGACTTGGTATTGAGCTGATTTCGCTATATTTACCGGTATGGAACTACAGGATTTGCCAATCGTCAAAAATGAGGCCCAGCGGCAATACCAGCTGGAGGTAGATGGACAGCTCGCGTTTATCGACTACAAGCAGGTGAGCAGACGCGTGTACCTCATCCATACGGAAGTGCCCAAGGCGCTGGAAGGCCGCGGCATCGCTGCTGCCCTGGTGAGCAAAGTGCTCACGGATATGGAGCAAAACGGCGAGGTGCTGGTGCCCCTGTGTCCGTATGTGCAGGCGTATCTGAAGCGGCACCCCGAGTGGGCCCGCCTACTGGAAAAAACGACAGATGATGGAAACATTTGAGCTGACGCGGGTCTATTCGGATGAACATGGCGACAGCCGCTTTGAGACAGTGGCCTACCCGCTCACCGATGCCGGACCGATCGGCTACCTCTCTGAACGGTATCCGGTGAAAGAGATCATCTTCCGCCGGGTACGGCCCGACTACGACTATGCCTTTCATAACGCGCCGCAGCAGCAGTTTATCGTGTTGCTGGATGTGGGCGTAGAAATCGAGACGTCGGCAGGCGAAAAGCGCCAATTCCACCCGGGGGAGGTGCTCCTGGTGGAAGACACAACCGGAAAGGGCCACCGTACCCGCAACCTCGCGCCCCTGACGAGGTCATCCATATTCATTACTTTAGCGTAAACCGCTTTTCTTGCACATCACGGGAGTTAGTACCCACGAAAACGGCGAACTCGCCGGGCTCGGCTACATAGTCCAGTTCGGCATTGTAGAATTTGAGGTCTTCTTCGCTAAGCTCGAAGACCACCTCTTGCGATGCCCCCGGCGCGAGCCGGATTTTCTGGAAGCCTTTTAATTCCTTGACAGGCCGGGTAACCGACCCGACCAGATCGCGCAGGTAGAGCTGCACGACCTCTTCGCCAGCGTAATCGCCGGTATTGGTCACCTGCACGCGCACCTGCAACTTGCCGCCGCGCGGGAGGGTGTCTGCGCTGAGCGCTACCTCCCCGTAGCCAAAGGTGGTATAGCTGAGTCCGTACCCGAAGGGGTAGAGCGGTTCATTACTGACGTCGAGATAGTTAGAGCGGAATTTTTGAAACCACTGCCCCTCGGCCAGGGGTCGCCCGGTATTTTTATGGCTGTAGTAGAGGGGCACCTGCCCGACGTGCTGCGGAAAGGTGGCGGGCAGCTTGCCAGAAGGGTTGACATCGCCAAAGAGCACATCGGCCACGGCCTTGCCGGTTTCCGTGCCGCCGAACCAGGCGTTGAGGATGGCCGGCACATGTTCATTTTCCCAGCTGAGCGTGAGCGGCCGACCGGTAAAGAGCACCAGCACTACCGGCTTGCCGGTCTTGAGCAGTACGGCCAGCAGCCGCTGCTGCACGGCGGGAATGCCGATGTCGGTGCGGCTGGAACTTTCGCCGCTCATCTCGGAGCTTTCGCCCAATGCGGCGACGATCACGTCGGCCTGCTGGGCCGTGGCGACGGCTTCGGCCAGGGTAGCGGCCTCGGGGCGCACATCGCGCGGGATGGTACGTCCGAATAGGGTGGCGCGCTCCTGATAAGCGGTATCATTCACCAGATTGGATCCCTGGTGATGGATGAGCTTGACCCGATCGCCCAGGGCCGCCCGCATGCCTTCCAATAAGGACGGCGTATTGGCCAGGTCGGCGCTGACACTCCACGTGCCGGGCATGTTGGCGCCGGTGTTGGCGAGCGGGCCGATGAGGGCTACGGTACCTTGTTTCTTCAAGGGCAGCACCTGCCCTTCGTTTTTCAGCAGCACAAACGACTTGCCCGCGGCCTCGCGTGCCTTAGCCAGGTGCGCGGGATTGAGCAGGGCTTGCTTTGCCCGCACCTCGCTACAATACCTGAAGGGATCTTCAAACAGGCCCAGCTTGTATTTGGCCTCCAGCACGAGGCGGCAGGCACGGTCGATGTCCGCTTCGCTCACCCTGCCCTCTTCGAGCGATTTCTTCAGGGTGGTGAGGAACCCCTCGCCCACCATGTCCATCTCCACGCCGGCCTTGAGCGACCGTGCGGACACCTCCTGCAGATCGCCCAGGCCGTGATCAATGAGTTCGTTGACCGCCGTATAGTCGGTCACCACGAACCCCTTAAACCCCCATTGCTGGCGCAGCACGTCGGTCATCAGCCACCTGTTGGCCGTGGCGGGTACGCCATTGATGTCGTTGAAAGACGTCATCACGCTGCCTGCACCGGCATCGATAGCCGCCTTGTATGGCGGCAGGTATTCGTTATACATGCGGTGGAGGCTCATGTCGGTGGTGTTGTAATCACGCCCCGCCTCGGCCGCGCCATAGAGCGCGAAGTGCTTGACGCACGCCATCAGCGTATTGTCGGCCGCCAGGTCATCCCCCTGATAGCCGCGCACCATGGCCCCTGCAATACGCGAACCGAGGTAGGTGTCTTCGCCGCTGCCCTCGGATATCCGGCCCCAACGGGGATCACGCGAGATATCGACCATGGGCGAGAACGTCCAGTTGAGCCCGTCTGCTGATGCTTCGACGGCTGCGATACGCGCGGTCTCTTCAATCAGGTCCATGTCCCACGAGGCGGCAAGCCCCAAGGGAATGGGAAAGATGGTCTTGTAGCCGTGGATGACGTCCATGCCGAAAATGATCGGAATCTTGAGCCGCGACTGATTGACGGCCAGCTCCTGCGCCGCGCGGATGCGCTGCGGGGTGGTCATGCTGAAGATGCCGCCGATCTGGCCAGCTTTGATCTTGGACTCCACATCGGTGCTGACCGCCGATCCGGTAGTGGCCTCGCCTGCGGTGACGAGGTTGAGCTGCCCGATCTTCTCCTCGATGGTCATGCGGCCCATCAGTTCGCTGATAAAACGATCCATATCTGCTGTCCCTCCTTGGGCGTGCGCGGGACCCGTACCTGCGCCCATGCACAGGAATACGAGGTAAACAAAAATCAGCCGCTGGGTATATGTGTTCATTTGTTTAGTTTTCAGTCAACACGTTTTACTTCACTCCGCTCGGACACCCCCTGCTCGTTAATGGCCTCGATGGCAAAATAATAGGGTTTCTGGCTGTCCATCGCCTTATCATAATATTCATTGGCACTGTGCACCATGATGCAGTTGTACAGCTTGTCCGGCGCCAGTCCGGTATAAATATTATATGCGTAAGCATCGTCCACGGGACTCCATTTGAGCCATGCGCTGCGCTTGTCTTTTTCGGTGCGCATGATGATGAAATCCTGGACCGGATCGGGCTTGCTGCCCTTGCCCTTGCCGAACACGCGGAGGCCGCTGATGGCAAACTTGCCGGTAGGCATGTGCATGTTTTCCAGCCGGATGTACCGGGCCTGTACGGGTTTTTCCAGCTCGACATAGTCGTGCGGGACATCGGTATCGTTTTGGCTTTTATCGGCCAGCACCCGCCAGCGCTTGCCGTCTTCGGAGTAGGACAGGATGTATTGGTGATAAATGCCTTGCATCTTGCCCAGAAAAGCACTATCAGCATCCTGGTCGGCATAGTTGATCTGCACGGCATGCACGGTGCTGACCGCACCCAGATCACTCTGTATCCACTCGCCCCGATCGCCCGTGGCCGCACTCCAGTAGGTATTCATGCGTTCATCCACTGCGTGGTTTGGCGGATAGGCCGCGCCGAGGGTAGATGACACCTGTACAGGCTTATTGTAGTTGAGCAGCATCCAGCCGGTAAACCGGCTTTGCCGATGATCGGCAGGGCCATCGGGCAGGTAATGCGGGTAGTCGCCGAAGGCGGTATTGGCGTACATCATGCCATCGGGGTCAAATCCGGCCGGCCATAGGCCCAGCCGCCGCTCAAAATTGTTCTTGACACCCAAGACTACCGTAGCCACATGCCAATAATTGCCGTCATTATCCTGAAACGTAGCCCCATGCCCTGCCCCGCGGGCAAAGCCCCCCGGTTTATAACTGAGTGGATCGGACTGCGTGGTAAACGGTCCCAAGGGACTGTCGCCCACCGCCACCCCATCGGCATAACCGCTGAACTCGGTGCCGGGTGCGGCATATTGCAGGTAATACTTGCCCTTGTGCTTGGTCATGTGCGCCCCCTCAATGAAGGCATCGAGGAAGGTATTATCCATATACTCGCCGAAGCGCTGCCAGCCATAGCGCCAGCCCTCCAGGAAATAGACCTCCTTGCGGGTGCCAATGGGCTGGAACGTCTGCCTATCGAGCTCAATACCGTAGAGCGGATACCGGTTGCTGCTGCCGTTATACATGTAGAAGCGCCCGTCATCATCGGTAAAAAAATCGGGATCCCAACCGCCGATGGAAAACGAATCAATCAGGGGCTGCCATTCATTGGCCTTGGGATCAGTACTCATCCACAGCGTAAACTTATCGGTATAGGTAGAGCCGAACACCAGCATCGTATCCCCCACGATGCCCACGGCCGGGGCACACAGCTCATCATACACATCGCCATTCCAGGGGCGCAGGAATTTCTTGGATACAAACGTCCACTTAGACAGGTCGCTGCTCCACCAGTAACCCCACTGGTTAGTGCTGAAAAGGTAGAAGTCGCCTTTGTAATTGACAATGACCGGGTCGGCCGTGGCACGGTGCCGCCCCCACTCCGAAAAATTGGGGATGGGCGTATAACCATAGTCGATGTTGAGCGGATTGCAGTAGGTGCGGGGAGCGCCGGATGCAACGCGCGGCTGCCCCCCCGACTGAGCCACCGCCCCAATGCACAATAGCATCCCCCCGACGATCAATAGCCAATCATATTTCCAACCATCTTTCATAAGCGTACTAATTTTCATCACAAAACACCCATCACCGACCACCCACCACCGATCACCCATCACCCACCACCGACCACCGATCACCGACCACCCATCACAAATCCGGGCTATCAAACCCTAGTTTTTTCAACCCCGCCTTGATCTCCGGCGCGCCCATAAACAGCTTCCAGAGCAGGCCGCTCCGGTGGTTTTCGATCATGCCCACGATCGGCCCCTGATCGATGGCCAGGTAGCGCTGCGGAAACCAATTGGCCGTCTCGCTGTAGGCATCATAGAAGCCGTACTTGCCCCACACCCGATCGCCCAAGTGCTCATACAGGTAACGGATGACCTCCATACTGTACGCTGGCGTATAGGGAAATGAAGACAAGGCCGCCGTGGGAGAAATGACGCCCAGGTCATCATCGGGATTGTGCGCAGCATACCCCTTGACCGAGTAACTTGCCGTGAGGCCCCAAGCCTGGGCGCCGTAGCCTTTGAACGCCTTCGGATTCTCGATGCAATAGTCGCGATGGATGAGCGCATGGCTCCTGTTAAGCTGCCAATAGTCTCCATACCGGTCTTTCAGCCCATGCGGATTGAGGCCCAGGTACGAATAATGCGACCAAAATAGCGGTCCGACGCCATTGCTATCGGCCACATTGTGTTTCAGCACGATCGGATGGCCATAGCGCTCGGCGGCCGACTTAATGGCTCCTCCCCGCGCCCACCCTTGGTGATATACCTCGGCGGGTACCCCATGGGTGGGCGACGATGCCGCCAGCACATACGCGATAAGGCACTCATCATACCCCCGTATGGGATGGTTGGCAGCCCAGCCGGCTGTGGGACTCCAATGCCAGTAGAGCACGTTTTGCCCGCCTTGGCGGTACCAGTCCCATTCAACACCTTTCCAGAGGGCATCGGCGCGTGCAGCCAATTGCTTTTCAAGTTCATTGCCCCCCTGGAAATATTCCCGTACGCAGATCAACGCCTGCGCCATGAAGGCGGTCTCCACCAGATCGCCCCCGTTGTCATTTTTGCTGAAGGGCTTGGTTTTGCCCGTGGGCCCTTCGATCCAGTGCGGCCAGGCACCGTGAAAGCGGTCGGCCTTTTCGAGGTAGCCGATGACCCGCTCAAACCGCTCCACACCGGCCTCCCGCGTGATGAACTGCCGTTCGATGCCCACCAACAGCGCCATGAGCCCAAAACCACTGCCGCCGATGGTGACCACCTCCTGATCGTTTTGCGGGTATTCGCCATCGAGGTGGATGCGCTCGCGCGCGAGGCCCGATACGGGCTCAGCACCTTCCCAGAAATACTGGAAGGTCTGCCGTTGCACCAGCGTAAGCAGCGAATCGTCGGACAAGGGCGATTTCGATGCGCGATCGGCTTCCCGCCGCGGGGACGGACCAGCGCAATTGATCAACCCGGTGATGGCTAGTACTAAAAGGCTATTCGCAATGATCTTCATATTATGATTGGATGTTTTCGTGTTATCGATTCGGACTGCTAAATCCCAGTTTGTGCAATCCGGACCTGACCTCGGGAGCGCTCATAAACAACTCCCAAAGCAATCCGGTGCGGTGATTTTCGATCATGATGATGATCGGCCCCTGATCGATGGCTAAGTAGGAATCGGCAAACCAAGCCTGTTCCAATGAAAAAGCATCTTTAAAGCCATACTCGCCCCAAAGCCGGTCGCCGAGCTTGTAATAGAAAAAGTGAAGTGCCTGCAAGGCCGCATCAGGCATGTATGGAAAAGATGACAAGGCCGCAGTAGGCGAAATCACCCCATTATCGTTCGTTGGGGAGTGGGCCAGGTATCCGCTGATGTCATCGCTGGCGGTAAGCCCCCAGCAGTCCGCACTATATCCGTAAAATCCGCCGGGATTGGCCACACAGTGCGCCCGGTTAATCGCCGTATGTGCTTTTACCTGCGCTTCATAATTGGCATACCCATCTGCCAAACCAAACGGACTGATGCCGAGGAATGAATAGTGCGCGAAGAAAAGCGGACCGCCCCCGTCTGGTCCGAGCGGAAGGGATGTGCCATGGTAGCTATTGCCGTTGCGCATGGCGCCGCTGCGCGCCCAACCCATGTCATACGTTTCCTTGGTGATGCCGTGGGTAGGCGAACCGGCCGCCAGCACGTAGGCAATCAGCCCTTCATTCCATCCGGTAATCGGCAGGTCCATCTCCCACGCAACGTTGGGACTCCAATGCCAATACAGCTGTTGCTGTCCGTTCCGAAAAAAATCCCAATCTACCGCCTCGTAAAGTGCGGTAATATCGTCGCGCAGTGACTGCTCGCCACCAGCGTCAAAATATGCCCGTGCGGTCAGCAATCCTTGCATCAGCAGGGAGGTCTCCAGCAAATCCGCGCCATCATCCTTGGCGCTGAACGGCTGCACCGCTCCGGTATTCCCATTGAGCCAATGCGGGAAGGCCCCGTGATACCGGTCGGCCGCCTGGAGAAAATCCACGATCTGACGGACACGGTCATGCCCCTCTTGCCGGGTGATAAACCCACGTTCGATGCCGACCACGATGGCCATGATGCCGAAACCGGTGCCACCGCTCGTCACCACATCACCGGACGTATTGCGCTCGCGGGCCATGCCGCTGACGGGGTGCCCAAAATCCCAGAAATAGCGAAAGGTCTGCCGCTGTACTAACGTGAGCAATTCCTCATCGCCGATGCGATCGAATTTATCCGTACTGTCGATGGCCGTGCTCAAGATCACGGAAACGGGAGTTTGCAATGCAGCTCCCCCAACGGCCGAAAGCGTTTCCTTTAATTGCAGGCTGTAGTTGCTGAATGCGGAAAGCTTTTCTTCGGGAGTGATCTCAATGGCCCTATCCCCATCTTGGAAATGAAGTGCGATAGGGATTGGCGCTGTGACACCATTTTTCAAAAGCATTATTCCTTGATCGGCGGTAGAACGGTCAATAGCCGCAGAAAATTTCAACCGGATGACGGGGAATGTCCCGACATCTGTATACTCGAATCCGGAAACCACCTCATTGACAGTTACCCCGTCTAAACGGAGGGGGGCTTGCTCCCCCCGCGCTGTGTCTTTTTTACAAGAGGAGCAAACGCCGACCCCGATGATCATCCATAAAAGTATAGCACGACCTGCTACCAACATCATGGTGTCTCCAATCAATTTTATTGCTTCGTGGTAAACAGTTCGTTGATCTCTGCCGCACTTAGCGCACGGGTATGAACCCGAAATTGGTCAAGCATACCCGTATAATGCAACATCCAAGCGTCTGCCGGTGTTCGGATGCCGATGTGCTGCTGGAAGCCGCCGATGACAAAACGGGACACATTGCTAAAAGCCAACGGACCCAAGGGCGCTCCGTCTTTAACACGGTCAGTCACCGCGGCAGGCAGCGGCAGGGGTTCACCATCCAAATAAACTGCAAATTTTGAGGTGTTTTCATCATAGGTGAAAGCCAAATGACGCCACTGGCCATACATGCCCGGAAGCCGATCAAGACCATTATTCCCGGTAAATTCGACCCAGTTTCCGGCGAAATGGAATTTCAGCAGCATGGTATCGTCGTCCGGATTATTATTGCCTTCGACCATGGCAAATAAATTACCCCAGAAATCCTCCGTATTAGGCAGCATGAATATCGCTTGAGCACCACCGTCGTGCTTTTCAGTATTCATCCAAAACGACACGGTAAAGCTGGTCATCTGTGCCATCCTTACGGCAGAAGGATATTGAATTTGCGCGTTGGCGGCCCCTTTGTATGCCTTACCGTTGATCCCGTCAACATACGTAACATCGGTCGCCGTACCCACCTGGTACTGTGCGCTATCATCCGGCAAGTCTTCAAAGGGGGCGTAAAACTGTAGCGGACCGTTGATCCTGGCCGTATCATCAGGAATGATATTCATTGGCGGCCGATCCATCTTCTGGCAGGAGCTTAAACTCGAAACCACTACCACGGCGGCAAAACCCATACCTGCCATGGCTATATATACAATCCTTTTCATCCTATTCTCTTTTTTCATGACTGATTAATAATTGGGGTTTTGTATCAATACACCACCCGAACGATCGATTTCCTGTTGGGGTATCGGCAGAAAACGGTTGCGGGGTTGGTAACCGGTTTTTCCGGCATCGTGCATGGTCTGCACATCGATACCCCATCGTACCAAATCAAAGAAGCGCTCGTTTTCCATACCCAATTCCACTTGCCGTTCATGGCGTATGGCCGCGCGCAATCGCGCCTGGTCACGGGTGGTGACCGCCGGCAGTACGGCGCTGTTACCGCCTCTCGCCCGTGCTCTCACCTGTTCGAGGTAATCCAGCGCTTTGTCTATATTGGCATCTCCCCCGACCTCATTAGCTGCCTCCGCTGCCATGAGCACCACATCGGCATAGCGGATCACCCGCATATTGAGCCACTGCCCAAAGCGGCTTCCCGTACTACGCCGGATTGCTGGGTTGGTATATATTTTCTTGTTCCAATAAGGCTGGTCCAGTCCCTGGGGCAACGTCTCTCCGTAGGGGGCATTGGTTTGGCCGGTATACAATAAGGTCGCATCCTTACGGGGATCACCCGCTTCAAATGCGTTTTCCAACCGTTCATTGGGTACATTCCAACCCCAGCCCAAATCCCAGTCGCCCGCACCGCGGACACCCTGTACATTGGCATACGAAAGACCCAACTCGGTTTGGCCTTGGTTATAAATGGCCTGTACCTCAAATAGGGATTCCTTGCTGTTCTCCTCGGCTTCGGTGAATATGCGGTCGTACGGTACGCTCAGGTCATATTGGCCCGAGCTGATCACCATCTCCGCCGCGGCTAGCGCATTGCCCCATTGGCTTCTCGCCAAAAACGTTTTGGCTTGCAGGGCAAATGCCGTCCATTGCGAAATCCGGCCCGGAAATTGACCGCCCCAATCCTTTTCGGCAGGCAGTGCGGCAGTCGCTTCCAGCAGATCGCTGTCAATCAGTTCGTATATTTCGTCAACCGTCGATTTAGGAAGGATCGCATCGCTGGCATCCACCACTTTAAAATCAATAAGCGGCACCTCGCCAAACGTCCTGACGAGATTGAAGTAGGCAAAAGCCCTCAGAAACTTGGCCTCGCCAACATAAGCTAACCCTTCAGGAGTGCTTTCACCCGTGGAATCTGCCGCATGGATGACGTTATTCGCCAAATTAATCAGGCTGTATTGCCCCGTCCAGTAGTCGTTTAGCAGCCAAAAATTAGTGGTGTACTGGAAGTTATCGAAATAAACTTCTGCATCGGCCCCATCGGTCACAGAGCTTCCTTTGATGGCATCATCCGAACGGATGTTGTGCACGGCGATATAAGGAAGGCCGCTTATCCCACCATGCCGCAATCCGCCATAAGCGGCATTCATCAATCCGACCAATGACCCGGCAGGAATGTCTTCCTCCGTGTACTGCCCTTGAGGCCTCCTGTCCAACCAATCGCTTTTACAACCACTTGCAGCCAGGCAAATAACCAAGCTCAGAAGCAGGTATGTTCTTGATATCGTTATCTTGTTCATCTTCTTTTATCAATAAGGTTAGAAATTCAGGTTTATACCGAAGGTATAGATGGCCGGCACGGGATAGGTGCCCCCGTCGATACCAAAAGCAGTAGCACTGCCGCCTATTTCAGGCGTATACCCCGTACTGTTCCGTAAGGTAAAGGGGTTTTGTGCATTCACAAATACCCTTAAGGCTTTCATGCGCCAGCTTTGCAGCAGTTGCGTATTGAAGTTGTAGCCCAACTGTACATTCCGTAAGCGGAAGAAACTACCGTCTTCGATCCAGTAACTGGAAACCAACGTATTATTCGATCTGCTCGGATTCAGAATAGGCTCCCAATTGGAAGTGCCCACGCCATTCCAGCGGTCCAGCCGCTCTTCTTGGTAGTTGAATTGCGCGAATGTTCCGCGGTTCCAATCACGGAAAATTTCATTGCCATACACGCCCATAAAATCAGTGGAAAAGTCAAACCCTTTGTAACTCAACCCCAAGGATATGCCATAGGTGAAATCAGGAGTCGGGTTGCCGATCAGCGTGCGGTCATTCTGGTCGATCTGATTATTGCCGTCTACATCGCGGTATTTGATATCACCGGGCTGAACTTCATTGAGCGTATTCGTCGGAGATAGCCTAATTTCTTCCTGGGTCTGGTAAATGCCTTCGGATTCGTACCCATAAAAGTATCCAATGGGATAACCTACCGTGGTACGGGATATCCCCGTAAAGATATCATAGCCTTCCTCCACCAAGAACTGTACTTTATTATTCATGGAGGTGAAATTTCCGCCGATGTTGAACGAGAAATCGTCATTCACCTGTTGGTTCCATGACGTGGAAAGTTCGATACCGTTGTTCGTAACCTCCCCGGCATTGGTGAGCCCAGGCCTGACGCCTAGCGTTCCCGGACGGGTAACGATGATATCTTTGGTTCGCTTCGCGTAGTATACGGCCTCGAGCGCCAGCCGGTTCTCAAAGGCATTTAACTCAAACCCTCCTTCCCATGCATGCACCACTTCCCAATGCAGATTCCGGTCCGGAATGTATTCCGGCTCATATGCAGGATATACTTCCTCACCGAAAACCGCCGAATTACTCGCAATCAGCAGGGGATACAGCGGGTATTGGTTGTCGCCCGTATTCTGATTACCCAACAGGCCCCATGATCCTTTCAATTTCAGGTTATTGATGAGCGTTTGGTCCTGCATGAAATTCTCTTCAGACAATACCCATGCGGCACCCACCGCCCCGAAGTCCTGCCACTGATTGCCATATTTATAGAATCCAGATGTACCATCGCGGCGGTAGGAGGCATTCAACAAGTATTTGCCCTTGTAATTATAGAGCGCCCGCGCTAAGAAAGAAAGCGTGGCACGCTCCCAGGCCGAACCACCCGCGGTTTGCGTATTCGCCGCCGCGGAGCCGATATTCACATACCAAAACCGGGGGTCATTCGGTATCGGGTCTCCGGTGCCTTGCGTGCGGCGTGCGTTCGTTGCTTCATACGAGTTAAAATACGATGTCCACCCAGCCGTAGCTGTGAGGTGATGGTCGCCGAAACTGTTTTTGTAAGTGAGCAGCCAGTCTGTCTGCACTTTGGTAAAGATATTCTGGTATTGCGAAACCGCGGTCACCTGTTCGCGGTACTCGGTTTTGTCATCACCTTCGATATCCGGATTGTACTCACTAATAAGGGGGTCATACGTCCGGCCATGGTTAAATCCGTAGTCAAATAAGAACGCGGTCTTAAACGTAAAATTCTTTAAGAAATCCACTTCGCCAAACACATTACCTACGGCACGGTATTCCCGCGGGATGGAGGTATCGCTGAGATCCATTACACTGATCAACGGGTTACGGATCTGCGCCCGTTGGAAATTAGGCAGCGTATGGAATAAGCCGTATTCGTCATTATATGTCGGTGCGATGGGCGCTGCCCGTACGGCACTCCCGACGATGGGATTGTAAAACGCATCATCCCGTGGCAACTCCGACCGGTATCCGCTGAAATTGATACCGAAACGCAGGTTATCAGTAATGCTCAATTGGTCATTCAACGTGAGCTGGATTTTATCCAGCTGCTCGTTTTTAATGATACCCTGATCGATGTTGTATCCCAACCCCATGTAGAATTTATTCTTTTCGGTCGCTCCACTCACACTGAGGTTGTTGTAGTTAAGTATCCCCTGCTGGAAGATCTCATCCTGCCAATCGGTATTGGCCTGCCAAAGGGCGTAGTTGTAAGGTGCTGCGCCCTGGTTGGTCAATTGCTCATCATACAGCATTTTGAATTCATCGGCATCGGTCAGGGCCATGCGATCCTGGACACGTTTAACGCCTACAGTGGAATTGAAATTGAAGTTTAGCTGCCCGGCTTTGGCCTGTTTGGTGCTGACAATGATCACCCCATTGGCCCCCCGTACACCGAAGATGGCCAATGAGGAGGGGTCTTTCAGGATTTCCATCGACTCGATGTCGGCCGGGTTGAGGAAATTGATATTGTCATTCAAGATTCCATCCACCACATAAAGCGGTTTGATCGCATTGATGGAGTTGGTGCCACGAATACGGACATCCGGCTCGGCGCCGGGGCGGCCAGAGTTGACCACCTGTACACCGGCCACCTTACCTTGAATGGAAGCAATGGGATTCGTGCTAGGTTTATCAGCAATGTCCGCGCCACTTACCCGAGCGATCGATCCGGTCAGATCCCGCTTCTGCGCAGTACCGTACCCGATGACCACCACCTCGTCCAATTCCGTACCTTCATCCTCCAATACCACATCGACCATGGTCCGGCTGGCGATGGCAACCTCCTGCGCGGCAAAGCCGAGGGAACGGAAAACCAGGGTGTCTGTACCGGCTGCTTCTATTGAATAGTTTCCCGTCGCGTCTGTCTGAGTGGCGGAGGTGGTACCCTTTACCATGACCGTGACTCCCGGTATTCCCGCGGACGTCAGTGCGTCGGTCACTTTCCCGCTTATCCGCACCTGCTGCCCATATGCGGATACAGACCACATGCACAGCAACGTTAAGCAGCATGTAAATAAATTCCTCATGTTGTTCCTCAATTTAGTTTGGTTTTATAATAATTGTGTGTTATTCCGTTGCCCGCAATTGCGGGCACTAATTGGTTAACATAAAACCCGTCAAGGGTTCCCTATGTTTTGCAAAGGTGTGACGTATTTGGTTAAAACCGGCAATATTACCCCTCTACATCGCTACATCGCTGTCAATTCAATTGCTCAACATACCGGTCACATTACAAATATCATACTGATACACAGCATATTAAAAAACAGAAGCAACTCTACAAAAAAATCAAAAGGGTGTATTTGATACACTGTTTGGGATGAGAGGTAATGATGTAGTAAAATTGAGGATGTGTAGCCCTTGATCAACCCTCGAGCAGGAACTCCGCCAGGTTTTTTTCGTGGGGCAAATTGAGTTTCTTGCGCAAACGGTATCGGCGGATTTCGACACCTCGAGTGGTGATGTTGAGCAGGGATGCGATCTCCTTGCTGCTCATATTCATCCGCAGGTAGGCGCATAGTTTCAGGTCATTGGGCACCAGCTCGGGGTAATCTGCTTTGAGCTTCTTGAAGAAGTTTTCATGCGCTTCGTTAAAACTCCGTTCGAAGATATTCCAGTCGCGCTCATCGCTGCGCGCATCTTCAATGATCTTATTGATCTTGCGCAGCTGTTCGTTGGATAGCTTGCGGCCTTCGCCATCACGAAGCTGCAGGAGCTCGTCATGCACATTGTTGAGCAGCTCATTTTTGTAAACGATGCTCATGGCCGAATTGGCTAATTCACGGTTTTTGCTGGACAGCTCCTGTTCGAGCTGCGCATTCTTGAATTTGATCAGCCGTTGCTCGCTTTCTTCGGCCTCCTTGCGTAGGAGTTCCTGTTGTTGTGCAGTCATTTTTTCCTGCACCAGCCGACGGTGCTTTCGGATTTTGCGCCGGTACCAACTACGGCCCGCAAAGAACAGGAGCACCAGTGCGATGGCGTAGATTGCAAAGGCCACCCACGATAGGTACCACGGCGGCAGGATGGTAAACCGGAAATCGGCGATGCCGGAGATGGTCCCATCGGCGGTCATGGCACGTACCTTGAAGCGATAATCGCCCGCGCGCAGGTTGGTAAATTCTTTTTGCGCCGCTTCGCTCCATTCGGACCAGGTGCGGGAATATCCCTCCAGGTAAAACTGGTACCGCAGGGGGACAGCACTGTACCAGGGCAGGGCGTAGGATACGCGGATATTATGGTGCCGATAGGGGATCTCGGGATGGGTAGCGGTGGCGTACCATTTGCCTGAAAGGCTATCGGTAATGTTATTCACGCTGCGGATAAGCGGCGCAGGCAAGCGGGGAGTCATCCTCGCCGAATCGGCTGCCTGGTAAATCGCAAAACCATCGTCGAGGCTGATCAGGTATACCTTGTCCTTCACCTGATTGATGCTCTCATAGAATTTCATCATGCGGTCATTGAGCGTAGCAAACTGCGTGGAGTCTACCGTTACCGCCCCCCGGGGACCGAAATGCACCAGCGAGATCCGGGCACGATTGATAAACCAATACCGATCGGAACCGGCATGGATGACTTTATTGGAAAAAGCAAAAGACCCCAGCTGGGCATTCAGCTGCTCATACGGATAAAATCGGTCCGTAATCTCATCGTGCCGATAAAACCCACTATCGGTCGCAAACACCGGGCTCCCCGACAACCAAAATACGTTGACAAATTTACTTTTCGGCAGCCCGCTGGCGGTGTCATAGCTATGCACCTGCCGTGTATGGGTAAGTGTACTATCCAAGGTAAGCAACCGCAGGCCCTTATAGCCGCTGGCCCATACGGTGGTCGCCGACACCGGTTCGATAAACTGCGTGGGGTCACTGTATCCGCGGATACGGTGCGAAAACCGCCATCCGCTGCCGGCCTTGTCAAAAACCGCCAGTCCGGTATAGGTGCCTTGCATCAAGCGATCGGGCTGGTTGGCTAGCTGCCGGAGTGTCCACCCTCCGGTCACGGGCGACAAGGCGATCAGCCGGTTTCCCTGTACTTTGTAGGTGCCGTCATTGTGGCCACACAGCAACTCGCCATCGGCCACCGTCAGGTCCCAGACCTGTCCCTGCGAGCCTGCTACCAAGGTGAAGGCGAAGGGTCGGTATCCGGCCACTGCCGGCCATGGGCTGTAGAACAATCCCTGGTTGGTCCCTAAATAGATGTTGCCCTCGAAAATACGCGCGGCATAGACGGTGCCGATGCTCCCGCTGTTGTCGGTATAATAGTATAGAGGTGCGTTAATCTCGATGCGGTCGACACCATTGTCGAGCCCGACCCAGATATTCTGCTGGAGATCGACCTGGATGCCCAATACGGTGTTGTTTTGCAGCCCGTTTCCCTTGTGGATATGCTGCACGATGGTACCGCCCTCATCGATGACCACCACACCCTGGAGGATGGTACCGAAGGCATAGTACCCGTTTAAGACCCGTAATCCATTGTTGAGCTGGGCCGCCCGCAATAACCCGTCAGCGGCATTATGCCACTTGTGTATAGCCGATGTGCTGTCCATCAGAAACAACCCCGACCGAGCGGTACCGATGAGGATCTCGTCGTCGCCGAAGGGAAGCATGGTGAGGATATTCGCCCCGCCCAATACCCCCCTATCCGCTATCGGGATCAGCTGATCGCCTCTTAATTCGTGGAGACCGGCAGGGATCAGCTCGATGAACGTGCGTCCGCGGACCTGATGCAAAAAAAGAAAAGGCTGGCCGTCTCCCCTGACGGTGCGCAGGCTGTTGTTTTCGTAGATATACAGGGTCGAAAAGGACTGGAAAATGACACGGTCACCATCGACAACGATCTTCCATATTTCATCGCGCACCTGATCGGCGCTGTCCAGCAGGCGGCTGACAGACTGATAACGCATCTGCCCATAGCCGGAGTCTTCCCAAAAGCCGAATTCGGCCAATCCGCCGGTGTACACCCTACCGGCACTGTCAACGGCGACACTCCGCACCGTGCTTTTATTGGGCAGCTGATGCAATGTCCAATATTGGCCGTCGAAAACCAGCAACCCATCCGCATTGGCGACATACATGATGCCATTTGAGCCGGTCGCGACCGCCCAATTCTGGTTGCCCGCCTTGTAGTCCGATTTGGTGTATGCCTGCACCAGGGGTGAGCCGATGCGCTGGATTTCCTGCGCAGAAGCTACGCCGAAGGCCAGGCTCATCCAGGTAATGATACTCGCAAATGTCGGTTTATACATACCTCGCAGCACAATGGATATAGACAAACATAAGGATTTCATTCGTAAATGGCATAACCAGGTACCGATAGGCGAATGGTCTCAATAATAACAGGTATATTAAACGTATATTATAGGGTTTTTATAGGGACTTTATAGGGGAAAATACCTATTACATATGAATGAAGTATTAGTCATATACGTTTAGTATTTTGATTATATTAAAAAGCAGGGTCGAGTTTATTCGTCAATGAGGAGAAAACAAAAAAAACCGTCCCGACTCACGTCGGGACGGCGAACCACAAATTTATATGCCCAAACACACTAAGGCATATTGATACGGCTTTTTTCCTCACTCTGGGCCTCCTGGCGGGCGCCATTTTTGAGATTCCCAAAGTTGTAGGTGAAGGTAAGCCGCGCAACCCTTGTTTCGCGCTTCTGATTGACCACCACGTTCAGATTAGCGTAGTTGGTCCGTACATCCTGGGTGCGGGTATTGAATACATCGCTCACCGAAAGCTTCAAGCTGGCCTTTTTATTGTAAAACGACTTGCTCAGTCCAGCATCGATAGACCACTGCGTACTGATGCGGTATATGCTGTATACCAAGGGTGACTGATAATTGACCGATGACTCTGCCGAGAACGTGGGCGTGATGTTGAAGGTATGATTATTGCGCACCTGCAGCGCATACTGCCCCTGCTTGAGGTAGTCTGGACCCAACTGCCCCTCGAAGCCCATGTAAAAGCCATTGAGGTTGGTATTGGTATCCCACCATTTGGCGAGCTTGATGGGTAGGTTCAAGTTGGCAAACCAGACATCCTGCTTGGCCAGGTTGTCGTTGGTCACCCAAGTGGCTTTGCTGGCATCATCCTGCTGCATAGACTCTGCAATCACATCGTTGGTGCGGCTATACCCCGCCGTCAAGTGGTATTTTTCCATCAGCGTGTACGAAAATTCGAACGCATGTGTGTATTCGGGTCCGAGATACGGATTGCCCTGCTCATACGTGTATTGATCGAGGAAATACGTAAATGGATTCAAATTGCCATAATTAGGCCGGTTGATACGCTTGCTGTACGATAGGCCTGTCTGATGCTTGTCCGAAATTTTATAATTCAGGAAGATGCTGGGGAAGAAATCGATGTAATCCCGTTGCACGCGATTCGCTAAGGTCACCGAGTTGCCGTCGGACCGGGTATACTCACTGCGCAGGCCCGCCTGGATACCCCACTTGCCTAATTGGGTATTATAATTGAGGTAAGCCGCCGCCACTTGCTCCTCATAGACAAAATGGTTGGTCCGCCCGGCATCATTCTGCCAGGTACCGTCGATTTGGTTTTCGAATTTCATGTCGTTATCCGCCGTCACGTTGCTGTACTTCACCCCGGCCTCCACCTTGTTATCCTTGCCGAAGGGGTGAGTATAGTCGACCTTGGCTACCCGGATATCGATGATGGTAGGCATCACGCTGCGCGAAAGCAGGGGATTGCCCTTGACGCCGCCCGACGGCAGGTAAAATGTATTGTCATAATTCGCTTGGTTTTCATTAGAAAAGCGGGAAACGTCTACATCCGCCGCCAATTTGCGCCCGTTGCTGTCAATGGTAAACTGGTTATTCAGGTTGACTGCAAAGCTGCTATACCGGCCATCGAATATGGACCGTGTCGCTAACGTGGAATCGGGCGAGGCCATGCTGCTCCCGATCAGCGTACTGCCATTGTTGTCATTGTCATCGCCTGTGGCGTAGCCGCTCAGCTGTATGCCCAGCACGTTGCGATCGGATGTATTGTAATCCAATCCGGCCCGGTAGGAATGGTTCCGGTTTTTGCGGTTAAACTCCGTCAGCTGGTCGAAGTGCGTCACAGATCCCGCATTGTCGGTCACCGACCGGATGATGCCGATATCCTGCGAGCCGGCATTGTTCAGGTAGCTATAGTTGCCGAAGAGATTGATGCGACCTACCTTATGGTTGATGTTGAGCGAAGTATTGGCCTTGTGCCCCCGTCCGTACCCGGTGCCCAATGTCAGCGTGCCGTTGGTACCGGTCATCCGGTTTTTCTTCAGGACAATATTGATCATACCGGCCGTACCGGAGGCGTCATACTTGGAGGAGGGGTTGGTGATCAATTCGATGGATTTGATGGTGTTGCCGTCCGTGCTGCGGAGGAGATTGGCCAGCTGATCCGCCGATAGGTAGGTCTGCTTGCCATCGATCATCACGGTGACGCCCTGCTTGCCCATGAGGCTGATGTTGTCATCCTTATCAACCGTCACACCGGGTGAACGCTCCAAGATATCCATGGCGGTGTTGCCCGCTGCCAAGGTAGAGTTTTCGACATTGACCACCAGCATGTCCGGCTTACGCTCGACCAGCGGACGCTGGGGCGCAGTGACGGCCACTTCGGCCAGTACCGTATTAGCCTTTTTCAACACCAGGGTACCCAAGTTTTGGGCGCCGGTCTGGGTGATGGCTACGGCCGTGCTGGCATCTTCATAGCCCATGAGGACCGCGGTGACCACATACCGCCCTTGCCCCAGTCCGGCGAAGGTAAAGTTGCCCTGCTCATCCGGAAAGACCGATTTGACCAAAGCCGAATCGGTGGCCGCCAATAATTTGACCGTGGCCAGGTCCAACGGTTTTTGTTGTTCATCGACGATCTTGCCCGTAATGGAACCCTGCTGGGCTAACGCGATGCTATGCGCCGAAACCACCGTTAAAAGCATCAAGCATATATGGATAAGTTTGTTCATGATTGTTTCCTTTGCACAAAGGCTCCCCGTATCAAAAAGCAAATCGCTTTTTAATCAATTGATAATGTGATATTTAGTTATTTTCGCTTCGTCCCGCTCAAATCGGCGTTGTGTATAGGACGCCCTAACCTGTCAAAAAGTTGCACCGACTCGTCAATTAATTTTGTGTTTATCCTCCTACTGGTTGACGATGGTATCCACTACTGCGCTATCCGCGCGCAGGGTATCGATCGTCGCCGCCGAGGGTTCTTCCACCGGTGGCGCTGCGATGGCACATTTCAATCCCGACTCGGTCATGACCCACTCGGTTTTATCCGGACGGTTATCATCGGCATAATTATAGTTCTCTTCGCATTGATTGAACGGCAGATCCCAGACGTGCCGTTGCATGTCCCTGTCGATCACTAGCCTTGCGCCGACCGGAATATTCAGCTTGAGGTACAACTGCTGATCGCGCATCAAATCTTGGCTGGCGATGTTGAAGTGGCTATCGAATATTAACTGATCTCCTTGCTGCTGAAAGTGATAGGCTATTTTTCCGGCCCGATCGGCCGCCAATTCATAGGTGGTGCCACGTGCCGAATATTCATAGGTGAGCGAGGGGCCCTGCGTGGAGTCGACCTTGGCGATACGCATGTGCATGCGGCTTTGCCACTCCATGATGTTGCGATTGCGCGTGATGGCCCGGTGCCGGATGCGCGAAGCGCGGTCCAGTGAGTCATCCTGCAAGCGGATGACGGTGATGTCATTTTTTGACAGGTGGTATACGGCCTGTTTCTCCAGCGGCTGCTCCTCTACCACCGTGCTTTCTTCCCGGAAGTCATTCGCCGTACGGGTGGCATATACTGCGGTGAAACCAACGGCAATGAGCCACACCACCAACAGGGTGAATCCGGTATACTGCCCCATCGCACTTTTATTGAACAAGATGCGGATGATGAGCGCCACCAATGCGACAAAGGGGATCACCGCAACGACCAGTGCACTGATCAGCATGGGGGTGCGGAGCGCCGGCTCAATGACATTGAGCGGAAACATGGCCATATCCGCATCGGCGCCGAAAAATCCGAAGGAGGCAACGATGCTAATAACCAGTGCGATCAGGCCGCCGCACAGGCCTACTATACACAATACCCCGATAACCTTAGCCAACACGACGAAGGCTTTGACAAAAAAATTGCCGGCCGAGTCCAAGCCCCTTCTAAGCCCTTCCTCGGCCCCGGTAAAATTTGTACGGAGGCCCTCCATCTCCTCCTGAAAACTGCGCTTAAAATTCTGCAGATTGGGCGCCTCACCCCGCATGGCCATGCGATCGGCCCGGGTCCGGGCGAGGGGCATCACGATCCACAGAATGATGTACAGCAACAGCCCGGTGCCGCCGAAGATAAACAGCAGCACGAGGATAAGCCGGATCCACCGTGCTTCCATGCCGAAATAATGCCCCAAGCCGCTACACACGCCGCCAAACACCTTGTCATCCGGATCGCGCATCAATCGGCGCTCTCCGCTAGCGGGAGGCATGTCATAAACCCCGCCATCCGTTGCAGCGTCTTCTGCCTCATCGCCCTCAAAGTCGCTCACACGCCCCATCTGGGCGATCACCTCGTTTACATCCTGCGTGGTGATCACCTCCTTTTTGCCCTGTACGATACGCTCGTTGAACATCTCGGCAATACGATTCTCGATATCGCCCACGATCTCGTGGCTGTCGGTCGTATAGCCGAAGTGCTTCTTTACATCGATCATATACGAGCGGAGTACTTCATAGGCATCCTCCTCAATGTGGAAAACGATGCCGTTTATATTAATGATGATAGTCCTGTTCATGTTTTTGTGGTTTTATATCGTTATTATTGATTATCTGATGTCTTCTCTCCCTCGTCTGACGCCTTCCCGATATCGCCTTGCTCATCGGGACTCCGTTCTGCTACACCTGTCTCCTGTCTGATGTCTCCAGCCTCCTGTCTCACCCGGCCATCCATCGCCGTCTGCACGGCGAAGACCAATTCCTCCCAGGTGGTGTCCAATTTGCGGAGCACCTCTTGTCCAGCTGGCGTGATCTGGTAGTATTTGCGCGGCGGCCCCGAAGTAGATTCTTTCCATGCATAACTCAATAGGTCATTGTTTTTCAAGCGCGTGAGCAAAGGATATAGAGTACCCTCTACCACCAGCAACCGCGCTTTCTTGAGCTCGCTGATGATGTCCGAGGCATATATCTCGCCTTGCGAGATAATTGAAAGGATACAGTATTCCAGTATCCCTTTCCTCATTTGGGTTTGTGTATTATCTACTATCATAATACAAAGATATATGTTTAGGACTATACTATGCAATACATAGTAGTATATAAAAACAAAATGTGCTGATTATCAGATAAATAATTTTTACTTAATCGAAAAAGAAAAGCCGCCCCACTGAAAAATGGAGCGGCTCGGATGTTTTAGGCGGTGAGATTCGGTTAATAGCCCGGGTTCTGTTCGAGATTAGGGTTGACCGCGATTTGCTGGCTTGGTATCGGATAGACCAATCGATGCGGCTCAGAACTGGTAACCCTTACCGACCCCGGTTCCAAGAACTTACCAAAGCGGATCAAATCCTGTCTTCTCCATCCTTCCCAATACAACTCTCGGCCACGCTCATCGATCAGCTCATCTAACGTGAGTGTGGCAAGAGGTGTAGCACCACGATTGGTACGGATGGTATTGACCAAGGCCAGCGCCTCCGCCGGCGCACCCGTGCCACCCCGCAAGATGGCTTCAGCCTTCATGAGCAACACATCGGCATACCGGAACACGACCCAGTCATTGTTGCGCTGACCAGACGGCACACTGTAATCGAACGCGTATTTCATGACCCGGATGCCCGCGATTTCCAACGTAGTGCCGGATGTCCTAATGCTAACCTCCCGTGTGAATGCCAATGGTTGGCTCGAAGGGTTCCGTGCGTTCAACGGTCGGCCGGTACTCAAGTTGTATTGCTGGCCGATAAAGAAACCCACATTCCGCCTATGATCGGGGTTACTCATCGTATCCGCAGGGTAATCGTAGTAAATACCCAGGCGTTCGTCGCCTTCCTCATACCGGTCATAGTAATCCGAAAGGGTACACCAGCCGTTCCAGCCACCGGGCACCATGTTATAGTGGGCGACGGTGTTCCACGTCCGATCGACGTTGCCGCCCCGCACCCCATTCTCGTTATACAGCGTGAAGATGTTCTCCGTGGACACGGCATGATTATTCGGCGCAAAATTATCGAAGTACTTGCCGGGAGCAGAGATGGTATACCGATTGCTGGCCGTAATCTCATTTGCCAGGGTGATCACCTGGTTCATGTCAGCAGCATCAAACGCCGGATTTTCCCGGTTGAGGAATACACCCTTGTTCAGGTACAGCTTCATTAGCAGTGTCTTGGCAGCGTTTTGGTTAGCCACATAGGCTGCACCGGTGCTTGGCAGATCGCCCATAATGGCGTTCAACTCGCTGGCGATGAAATCGATGGCTTCCTGAGGCTGAAGCGTGACGGGGTCTGCCCGAAAATCCTCCAAATCTTCGCGATAAGGTACCACCCCCCAAAGATCTAACACGTCATACATACTGAGTGCCCGGATGAAGCGGGCCTCGGCGGCCTGTTGCGGGTTTGGATTATTGCGCAACACATTGGAGGCCTGGAATTGTGCCGTCAGCAGACTGACGAAGGTATTGTTCATGTACCCGTTATCAGCATTCCACGTGTGGAGGTGGATGGCCCGGTGCATCCCATTGTCATCCCAGTCGCCACCACGGGTAGGGGCGATAGCCGCATCGGTAGAAATTTCTTCCAACACCCATCGCTGTTCCTGCTGATAGGGTGTATTCAGCGCCAAGTAGGCACCGATCAATAAGTCTGCGGTATTCACATCTGATCCCCCTTGCTCCAACTCGCTCCGAAGCTGCTCGTCCAAGTCGGTACAGGAGAATGATAGTGCCGCAATAACCAAGAAAATGGTGCGATATAATTTAACTGTGTTCATGATTCCAAGTTTTTGCTACAATGAGAAATTAACACCTAAAAGAAACGTCCTCGCGGATGGAACGGGAAGATATTCGATACCCAGCGACGGTACCCCATTGGTTGTGCCATCCGTATTCACCTCGGGATCAAATCCGTTGTAACCCGTGAGGATAAACAGATTTTGGCCCGTAAGGGATACATTCAGGTTCCTGATGGTATTGCCAATGTTGCCCACATTATAGCTCAATGTCAGGTTTGACATTTTGAGGAAGTCTCCCTTCTCCAAATATCGGTTGGAGGGCGATGCCGAATTGGATGTAGATTCGACCGCCTGCGGGTCAAAGAACACCTTGCCGATATTCCGGTTTGACAGGTTATTGACCCCCAATACCGTGGCCATGGTGTTGTTGAACAGGTAGTGGCCAAACGCGCCGTGCATGTTGATGGTAGCCGTCAGCCGTTTATAATTCACATCGGTGGTGATACCCAACAAGTACTTGGGATTGGGGCTGCCTAAATAAAACTTGTTTAATGCCGGATCCACATCCGTACCTACGGCACCATCGAGCCCCCTGTACATGCTGGTTCCCGTCGTCGGGTCTATTCCTTCGAACTGGGCCAAATACCATACGTTCAGCGGCTGATCACTGACCATCCGCTGCCCCAGCACACCCGAAAACCCTTGTCCCCGGAGGGCAGCGGTTTCATAGTAGCCAAGCAGACCGCTCACTTCGTTCTTGAGGTAGGTGGCATTTGCACCGAGGTTCCAGTTCCAATTTTCCTGTTGGATGATGTTGCCCATCACGGCCAACTCCACCCCCTCATTAATGATTTCGCCATCCAGATTGACCCATATGCGGCCGCTGGGTGCAGGCTGGGCCAGGGTCTGCTCAAAGAGCGCATCCGTAGTGGTTTTGCGGAAATAATCCACCGAACCGGAAAGCCGATTCTGGAAAAACCCGAAATCAATACCGGCATTGATGGTAGATGAGCTTTCCCACCTTAGGTCCGGATTGCCGAAATTGGCTTGCGCGATACTCTGCGCACTGAAGACATAACGGTCTTTTGAAGCGCCCGAAGGAAACTCCTGGTTGCCGGTTTGTCCCCAGCCCAGGCGCAGCTTGAGGTTGCTGATGTGCTCGCTACCTTGCAAAAAGTCTTCGTTAGAAACATTCCAAGCAAATGCTAAGGAAGGAAAATTGGCATACCGGTTATTCTCCCCGAATTTTGTCGAGCCGTCTCTCCGGATTGTCCCGGTAAACAGGTACCGATCCCGATAGTTAAGGGCTGCCCTGGCAAAGTATGATTGGAGTTCATTGGTGGGACTTCTAAAAGAATTGGCTCCCCTATTGTTAGCAATGGAATATTGCAAATAGTCAAAGTAATCAAGTCCGCCAATATCAGAAAAGCCACTCCCGCTCACCGAATTCCAGCGGCTATCATAACTCAGGTATTCATAACCGACGACGGCATTCAGGTTTAAGTCAGCCGTTATTTCTTTATTAAACGACAGCGTATGCGTCAATTGGTGGTTGGTTTCGGTATCATTGCCAATGAAAGCGGACCCGTTGTTGATGTCGTTGGGATTGATCATCCCCGCGATATAACGCCCCGTGCGCCGCCCAGCTTGGTGGGTGAGGCTGTACATGAATTTGTATTCCAACTCGTCGGTGATTTTGAAGGATGGAGCAAAGCTTGCTAAAATCGTGTTTACCTTAGCAATATCCTTATACGCTGCCAACGACGTGAGTGGATTCCGGAGGTCAGATGATTGAAAAGTCAACGCACCGTCACTATCTCTTAACGGGAGCGTGGGGTTCCATTGCAGCGCCTGCGAAATCACATTCCCTTCAAAACCCACTCCCACATCAATCGGTGCGATGTTTTCGTCGGTCTGCGCAGCCAAGATATTAACGTCAAGTCCCAAGCGTTTGCTCTCCAGAAACCTGAAGTTGCTGCTCACATTGGCCGTGTACTTTTTAAAGCGAGAGGTCTCAATGATACCATTCTGGTCTAAATAACCGGCCGAAATCCGGTACCGGCCGTCTTCATTACCGCCGGAGATATCCACCGAATAGTTTTGCGTCATGGCCGTCCGGGTTATCGCATCAAATGCATACTCGTCTCCACCGAAGTCTGTAGAGTCTCCCTGCAACCCATAGGCCTGCAAGGCCTGCCTGAACTCATCTGCACTCAGCACCTCGGGTCTCTTCAGCAGGTTAGAAAACCCGGTTGATGCAACCACATTGAGGGTTGGTGTACCGGACTGTCCCCGCTTGGTCGTGATGAGGACTACCCCATTGGCACCGCGTGAGCCGTATATCGCCGTAGCGGAGGCGTCTTTCAAAATGTCCATACTGGCAATGTCATTGGGATTGAGATAGCTAAGTGGATTGCCACCATCTGACCCGTACCCCCCACTGCCGCCCGGGCGGGCGGAGGTACCCGACAAGGGAATACCATCGACCACGAACAAGGGATTATTCCCCGCGCGGATGGAGGAATTGCCCCGTATCCGCACCGTCGTGGAGCCACCGGGCTGCCCGGTGTTGTTGATGACCATGACCCCGGCGGTACGGCCCTGAATCAACTGGTCCGGTGCCGCGATCACGCCCTTGTTGAAATCCTTGGCTTGCACGGATGCCACGGAGCCGGTAAGGTCGCGCTTCCGGGAGGTACCGTAGCCGATGACCACCACCTCGTCGAGACTCTCTCCGCCGGGTTTCAGCGTAATATCAATGACCTGCTGATTTCCGGAAACCGTAATGGAGCGCTCATCGGGCTCATAGCCGACGAACGAGGTTGATAGGGTGTATGTCCCATCGGCGACGCCCGTAAACGAAAAAAGCCCGTCCTCATTGGTGGCGACTTCTTTGTTTAGCTCTTTGATGAGCACGGAGGCGCCTGCCAACGGCTCATTGTTTTCGTCCAGCACTTTCCCTTGCACTCCGCCCGCTTGGGCGTGCCCCCATGTGGGACACAGCAGCGCCAGGCATAGCATGGCCACGCCGACGCATAATTGTCGAATAGTTAATGGAATTGTTCTCATAATTTATTTGTGTGTGTATGTGTTTATTAATGTGTGTTCAACATACTTGGCTCAACCGCCCACTGCAGTTCGCGTGCATATAATTGGCAAGGTCTTTCCAATGCATGGCCATTGGATAGCCGACACAAGAACAATTAATGATGAATTTTGTTTGAAAAAATATCTTCGGTAATCGGTCAGTTCCGATGTTTCAGTAAATACTTTCGGTATTGGTGCAACGCAAACAGGACAATGCCAACGGCCACCGCATATTGGATAAGGGGGTGCCCCGGCGGCAAGACCAACAGGCTGATGAGGCAGAAAATGACGACGAAGATGTACAGGTAACTGAAATAAGGGTGGGTGATGATTTTCTGGAACGTGTTCATGCGGTGCTTCTGATCACTCAACAGGTGCTATCCGGATGCCCACGTCGGTAATCTCGCGAAGGGGGTTCTCGCGCATATTTTGTTCAATGACGAACGTATACGTACCGGTATCCGGAAATTGGACAGACTGCTTGATCAACTGCTGGTGGGTAAATACGCTTCCGCCGCCCTCGCCCAGCCAACGACCGTCGGGCGCTGCGAGGGGCAGTTCAATGCGTTCGGTGGTATCGCTTCCATCGGGCCAATGCTGGTGAAGCAGTACGAAAATATTGGAATACTGATACTCCGGCGTATGCCGAAGGTTGAGGTAAACGTTGTAGCGTTTGCCGGTATCGGTGATGCGCGCTGTCAGCCGGGGCTGATCGGCGTACTGCCAGGCATGATCGGCGATGGCCACGTTTTGGTCCACTACCGCCGTGTCCATGCAGGATGCGGCAAGCAGCGCCATACCCAATCGTCCGATCCATACTGTCAACTGAAAACGCATCTGTCGTTAGCTGGCTGGTCCGTCTTGTTGTTGCCCCCCGGGTTTGCCTCTCCGGTTACCGCGGAACCGCTTTTTCGGCTTAGGCCTTGCGTCGGCAGACTTGTTTTCGGACGCCGACGGGCTTGCCGGGTCTTTCCGGTGCTCAGGCCGGCGTTGTTCCGGTTTGCGCTGCTCGGGCTTGCCTTGTTCCGGCTTATCCTGTCCCGGTCTTCCGGTTCTCGCTCCGGGTTTCCGTTTGTTCTTGGCAGACTTGTTTTTTTTCTTATTCCGCTCATCCAGGCGGGTCAGGCTATCTTGGCCCACTACATTTTCATAGTCGTAACTGACGGGCTTCTCTTCCACCGTTTCGATGACGATGGCGCCGATTTCTTCGGGTTTCACGCCTTCCTTGTTCAGCAGGTGGATTTCCTTCACCCGGTCGGTCGTCAGCGGGATCCAGTTTTCCTCACCGGGGTAGCTGAACCACATCAGTTTTTTGAAAATGTCGGTTTTCTGGAGAAACGCCGTACCCTTCTGGGTTTCTATCCGCTCGATGTTATTGGGAATATCCCGGAGGGCATCCATGTAGCTGTCCAGTTCGTAATTGAGGCAGCATTTGAGCTTTCCGCATTGTCCGGCTAGCTTCAGCGTATTGAGCGAAAGGTTTTGATAGCGCGCTGCCGAGGTAGACACCGTCTTGAAGTCGGTCAGCCAAGTAGAACAGCACAGCTCCCTGCCGCAGGAACCGATGCCGCCGAGCCTGCTTGCCTCTTGCCGCATGCCGATTTGCCGCATTTCGATACGGATACGAAAGGCTTCGGCCATGCGCTTGATCAGTTCCCGGAAATCGACACGCCCTTCGGCGGTATAATAAAACGTGGCCTTCGACTTGTCGCCCTGGTAATCTACATCGCTGATCTTCATGGATAGGCCAAGGTCCAGCGCCATGGTACGGGCGCGGTGCATGGTTTCCCATTCGAGGTCCTTAGCCGCCTGCCATTTTTTGATGTCGGCGTCCGTCACCTTCCGGTAGATCTTTTTGGTGACACTGGCGGGGTCTACATTGCTTTTCTTCAATTGCATCCGCACCAGTTCGCCCATCATGGATATGTGGCCAATGTCGTACCCTCCCGTACTGGGTTCTACGGCAACCATTTCGCCCATTTCGAGGTACAGGTTTTCATGATTGATGTAAAAATCCTTCCGCGACCCCTTGAACCTCACCTCCACGATGTTGAAGGGTTTATAATTTGTTGGCATGTCCATGTGGGACAGCCAATCGTATACATCCAATTTATTACATCCGCTCGTCATGCAAGCGCCATTATTCTGGCAACCTGCCGGTGTGCTGCCACACCCGCCGCCGGATGAGCAACTGCTACATCCCATAGTGATCGATATATGTCGAGTCCGCCAATTGGCGGAACGTTTGATATTTATATAGTAAAACCAACTGCAAAGATAAGTCTAAAAACAATATCTTTGGGTTTGCATTGCGCTCAATGTGATAATAAGCCTCCTCAAATAAGCCAACCGCCCGTTCGATCTGTGCCAGCTGATAATGTTTGCTGAATTTCTGCGCAAAATCCAATTCAGTACTGGGCAGATACACCAGCTGCGGCATATTTTCTTTGAGCAGCACCACCTGGCGCATGACATTAATGGCGTAAAGTAAGAAACTTTTTTGGTTTTCGCGGCCCAATTTTGATAATTCCTCGTCGCATACCTTGATCAATGCAGCACCTGCATCGGTAACGCAATGGCGCAACCAGCGAATCATCAAGTCAAAATGCCCTTTGGTGTCTTCTCCCAACAGATTAATCGCCTGCTGCACGCTACCATTGCTGATAAACGCGATTTCGTCGGCGCGCTGCGGGCTCAGCTGCTGGACATCCACCAAGTACCTGCTGACATCGGCATCGGCAAGGCGGTTTATCTTGACCAGCTGGGTGCGGGAAATGATGGTGTTCAATATCTTGTCCTGGTTTTCGGCGACCAACAGAAACAGCGTCTTTGCAGGCGGCTCTTCGATGAGTTTCAATAACGCGTTGCCCTGGGTATCCAAATACTCGGGCAACCACATAATGAGCACCTTGTATTCGGCCTCGAACGCTTTAAGGCTTAGTTTTTTAATGATGTGGTGCGCCTCAGCGATATTGATGTTGGCCTGCTTATTTTCGGCATCGAGCTGGCTGCGCCAATAATCGAGACCAAGGCAGGGGTTGGCCAGAAAAGCTTTACGCCAGGCTTCTACATATGTTGCCGCTGTATCATCCTTGTGTTTGGCAAAAAAAGGATAGGAAAAATGCAGGTCGGGGTGGATCAGTTTGCCGTATTTGCGGCACGAGGCGCAGTCGCCACAACTATCGTCGGGTTGCTTATTTTCGCAATTGATATATTGCGCATAGGCCACGGCCAGTGCAAGGCTGCCACTCCCTTCGGGCCCGAGGAAAAGCTGGGCATGGCTTACCCGGTTTTCGTGTATGGTATTGATGAGGCGCCGTTTGACGTCTTCTTGTCCGATGATTTCTTTAAAGCGCATAGTTAAACAGCTTATCGCTAATCAGTCCCAAATGCCATTTCCGTCCGTTAAGACGATCGGCTCCCGGTCTGTCACCACAATTGTGTGCTCATGCTGTGCTACAAAGCCCCCGCGGTTGCCTACCAAGGTCCATCCATCTTTCAAGGTGAGCGCCAAGGTTGAACGGGTTGAAATAAATGTCTCGATGGCAACCACCGAATTTTTCCTGAACCGGGTGGGGTTGAACCGGTCATAATAATTGGCCACATCACTCGGCTCCTCGTGCAGGCTCCGGCCTACGCCGTGGCCGGTGAGGTTTTTGATGACCGTATAACCCGATTTTTTTGCTTGTGTTTCAATAAGTCTGCCGATTTCGGCGATGCGGACGCCTCCACGGATATGGCTGATGGCCTTTTTCAAAATCTGCCTCGACGTATTCACGAGCGCCTGATGGTGGTGTACATCGCGACCCAATACAAACGAACCGCCGTTATCGGCCCAATACCCATTGAGTTCCGCTGAAACGTCGATATTCACCAAATCGCCTTCAAGCAATGTACGGTCAGCAGCGGGTATACCGTGCGCAACCTCGCCGTTCAGGCTGATGCATGTCCAACCCGGAAATCCATAGGTGAGGGCGGGTGCAGACTTCGCGCCATGTCTTTCGAGCAATTGTCGACCAAAATCGTCCAGTTGCTTCGTCGTGATACCCGGTCTCGCATAACGACGCATGGCATTCAACGTGAGCGCAACGACTTCGCTGACGTTCTTCATTCCTACCCACTCCGATTCGTTTGTGATTGACATCTTCCTATATCCTCCTTTTTGCGGACCGCGCAGGTATTGCTTGGCAATCCAGCAGATTCTCCAAAGGTACTAAAAAGCATTGATTTCGCCCGTCAGGTACAACTTGGCTTGTCCGCCGATTTCAACCCGGTCGCCCAGGTGGCGGCATTTGAGGTATCCTCCCCGCGTCGAAAGCTGCCGGGCGGTCAGCTCGCTTTTGCCCAGTTTGCCCGCCCAATAAGGGATTAGCGTGGTGTGTGCGGAACCCGTCACCGGGTCTTCGTCGACCCCGGATTGCGGACCGAAAAAACGGGATACAAAAGCCACTTCATTGCCCTGCGCCGTGATGATGACGCCCCGGGCGGGCAGCTGCGCGATCCGCGCCAAATCCGGCTTGGCCGATTGGATATGGGCTTCGCTTTCGAATACCAGCATATAATCGGTCTTGCCTTTATAGGCGGCAGTGGGCGCGATCCCTACGCATGCCGTCAATTCCGGTGTCACCGGGACGGGTGCATACACGTCTGCCGGAAAATTCAGGACGAGGAAATCACCGTCGCGCGTTACCGTGAGCGGCCCACTACGTGGCGAGTGGAAACGGACGGTGTCTTCTCCATAGCCTTCATGGTTGAACAACACAAAGGCCGATGCTAATGTGGCATGGCCGCAGAGATCGACCTCTACGGTAGGCGTGAACCACCGGATATCATATTCGTCGCCCCGTCTCACGTAGAAAGCCGTTTCGGCGAGGTTATTCTCCATCGCGATCTGTTGCATGAGCTTATCGTCCAACCACTCATCCAATGGGCATATCGCAGCCGGGTTACCGGAAAAAACCCGGTCGGTAAAGGCATCGATTTGATAGATTTTTAGCGTCATTGCTTATTTTCAATAATTATGCAAGTGGGTAAAACAAATATAGGATAATAATAGCCGATTATAGCCGATTATAAACGGATATATCCGTTTACCATCCGACTAACTTAGGTCGGCCGCCCCATTTTTGTCCTGTCGATGGCTAAGGGATGCCATCGTTCGTTAACCGCTTGTTTTACTATTAACCATTAGCATTATGAACACCTTAAAAAACAGTGTACGCCTGACCGGATTCTTAGGCAGCGACCCCGACGTCAAAACGTTTACCAACAACCGGAACTTTGCCCGTGTATCCATTGCCACCAACGAGCGCTATCGCAATAGCCAAGGGGAATGGGTATCGGATACCCAATGGCATAACCTGGTATTTTGGGGCAGACAGGCTGTGTTTGCCCAGAAGAGCCTGACCAAAGGGTCGGAAATCTGCGTTGAAGGCAAACTGGTCAACCGTCAATATGTGGATAAGGACGGGGTGACGCGCTATGTCACCGAAGTAAATGTAAACGAAGTGCTGCAGCTCAACCGCAAGCCGGAATAACGCTAAGGCGTCGTTTAATGGCGATGAAGCTTGCATGAATTGCTGCTTTGCTGAGTTCATCTTCTTTTTGATTGGCAATTCATGCAGGTTTCATTAGCTTTGCCGAAAATAAAACGCACGCATTTCATGGTCAAAGATACCGCCCTCACTGACATACACGTGGCTTTAGGCGCCAAGATGGTCCCTTTTGCCGGATTCAACATGCCCGTCCAGTACTCAGGCATCAACGACGAACACGAAACCGTCCGCAATGGGGTGGGCGTGTTTGATGTAAGCCACATGGGCGAGTTTATCCTCAAAGGCGACCGTGCACTGGATCTCGTGCAGAAAATCAGTTCCAACGATGCCTCGAAACTGTACGACGGGAAAGTGCAGTATGCCTATATCCCCAACGAAACGGGTGGGGTGGTAGACGACTTCCTTGTCTACCGGATTGACGAAAAGACCTATTTTTTGGTCGTCAATGCCTCCAATATCCAAAAAGATTGGGATTGGATATCCAAATACAACACCTATGGCGTGACGATGAAAAACATCTCTGACGAAACCTCGTTGCTTGCCATACAAGGTCCGAAAGCTGCCGAAGCGCTCGCCGGCCTCACCGACATCGACCTGGCGACCATGGAATATTACACGTTCAACAAAGGCACCTTTGCCGGGGTGGACAACGTGCTGGTATCAGCCACCGGGTACACCGGTGCGGGCGGATTTGAGGTGTATGTCGCTAATAGCGACGCCAAAGCGGTGTGGAACGCGATTTTTGAAGCGGGGGCACCTTATGGGATTAAGCCGATCGGCCTGGGCGCCCGCGATACCCTCCGCCTGGAAATGGGATTCTGCCTTTACGGCAACGATATCGATGATACCACCTCTCCCCTGGAAGCCGGATTGGGTTGGGTGACCAAGTTTACCAAGGACTTTGTCAATGCCGAAGGCTTGAAGAAACAGAAGGAGGCCGGATTGTCAAAAAAGCTGGTTGGGTTTGAAATGATCGACCGGGGTATCGCCCGCCATGGATATCACATCATGGATGCCAACGGCAATCCCATCGGACATGTTACCTCCGGCACCCAATCGCCTACGCTGAAAAAATCCATCGGCTTGGGATATGTGACCATCGACCACGCCAGGGAAGGAAGTGAGCTATACATTGACATCCGCAATAACGGCGTAAAGGCCGTCGTCGTAAAACCGCCGTTCGTGAAGTAAATGCGTTTATGAACATTAAAAGTATCCGCGTTTGTGTTAGTCCCGGGTTACTGCCGTTTTACGATGTAGCTGATACGGTAGCGGTTGTTATCGACATTTTCAGGGCTACTTCATCGATGTGTTATGGGTTGGCCAACGACGCCCGGGCCATTATCCCTGTTGCCGAGGTGGAGGAATGCCTGGCTTATCGGAATAACGGGCATCTATTGGCCGCTGAGCGCAATGGGGAGGTCGTGGCCGGCTTTGATTTCGGCAACTCGCCTTTTTCCTACACCGCGGAAAAGGTTGCCGGAAAAACCATTGTGTTGACCACCACCAACGGCACCCGAGCCATCCGGCAATGTTTGGATGCACATGCGGTGGTCATCGGGTCATTCTTAAACATCAGCGCACTCTTGGCTTGGCTCAAGACGCAAAACCACCACCTGCTGTTGGTCTGTGCAGGCTGGAAAAACCAGTTTAGTTTGGAGGATACCGTCTTTGCGGGCGCATTGGTGAACCGCCTCAACACAGCGGGCCTGGAATTGGATGATGCCGCGCACGCGGCAGAGCGTCTTTACCTGGACGCGCAGGGAGATCTGGAGGGATATCTCCTTAGCAACGCGTCTCACAGCAAGCGCATGCAACGGCTCGGCATCACAAAAGATATCACCTTCTGCCTACAAGAAGATCTGGTATCGGTCATCCCGGTGATGAAAGGTCATGAACTTGTTCGTTTGATCGAGCCGGCCGGGCCTTAGTGGACAACCCCTATCTGTTTTTGGTGAGTTGCCTGATCTGTTTCAGCAGCCGGTATTTCAAGAACACCAAGATGGCGATGATGGCTACTGAAATCGCGAGCACCGGATACTGCTTGCTGTTGTATGCCGCCACCGCGCTCAAGACCATGAGGATCAAACCGACATTCAATAGGATATTATATAAAAACTGCCTCTTCATGGCGCTCCCGAATCAATAGACTTGCATCTCCGGATCGAATGCATCGCGCCACGCCAAGATTCCGCCTTTCAGGTTATATAGGTTATCATACCCTTCCCGTTCGAGCAACATGATCGCCTGCGCGCTCCGCTTGCCGCTACGGCAATGTACCACCACCGGCTTATCGCGGGAAATCTTATCCTGCTCTAGCACCACTTCGGCCAAAGGAATGTTTTCGCCATCGATATTTGATGTTTCGTATTCAAACTCTTCACGTACATCAATCAATTGGAAATCTTCGTTATTGTCGATCTTTGCCTTTAGTTCTTCAACGGTAATCTCGTTCATATGCTCGCCTCTTTTATTATTCAAAGATAATGGTTATTCGGCAAAGCGAAGCAGATCATCAGGAATTTGTCTACATTTGAACTAATAAAATTGATCAGGTCATGTCGAACACGTTTAGCCATTGGATCTGGGTATGCTGTTTTTTGGCAGGAGGATGTGCAATCCGCCAATCAGCTGACCAGTCAGTAGACCCCAAAGCGGTCAGCCGGATATTGAACACCTTGGCTGCGGATGATATGGAAGGCAGGGCCGCGTTTACCCCCGGTGTCGAACGGGCCGCTGATTTCATCGCGACAGAATTTGAGAAGATCGGATTGCAACCTTATACCAAAGAGGGCTACCGGCAAACGTTCGAAGTGACCCGCATCAGTCCCGCGACTTGGGAAGTGGAATTTGACGGGACTGAAATTCCCCAGAAACACATCATCATTTCAAGTAATAGTCCGGGTGTCAATTGGAACACGGTACCGACGGTATCCTTCATCCAACTAAAAGCCGGTGAGGATTTCGCCCAGCGTTTTAGGGAGGCATCCGCCGGCAGCAATGATGCGATCGTATTGGTCGACCCCAGCTTTGCCGACTTATTCGAAAGATACCGCGGCTTTTTGATGCAAAGCCGGATCAGCCAGCCGACCAATGCGACCTCGCCGACCCCATCCGTTGTCTTTGTGTTGGCCAAGGAAGTCCCCAAGTCGTTCCGCGTGAGTTTTACCAACAACATCGAGAAGCTGCCGCTATCCAACGTTATCGGTGTGCTACCCGGCAAGTCCAAGCCAAATGAGTACATCATTTTCTCAGCCCATTATGACCATATCGGCATCCTCCGACCCAAAGAGCAGGATTCCATTGCCAACGGGGCGGATGACGATGCCTCCGGCGTATCCGCCGTTATCAGCTTAGCCGACTACTATAAGAAAAAGAATGACCACGAGCGCACGCTCATTTTTGCGGCGTTCACCGCCGAAGAGCTCGGCTTGGTCGGATCGAAATATTTTTCTGGTCAGCTCAACGCTGATGAAGTGGTGGCAATGATCAACATCGAGATGATCGGCAAAGATGCGCGTTTCGGACCGAACTCACTCTATGTGACCGGCTACAGCCAGTCCGATTTGGCAGAAATTATGCAACGCAACGTGGCCAATACGGACTTCTCCTTCCATCCAGACCCTTACCCCACACAAAACCTCTTCTATCGCAGTGACAACGCCTCATTGGCCGCCCTCGGTGTGCCAGCGCATACGTTTGCGACCGTTCAGATCGACCAAGATCAGTACTACCACACCGTGGATGACGAAATCGAGACCCTGCATATCGAGAATATCGTCTCTTCTATAAAAGCCATCGCACTCGGCGCAAGAAGCCTCGTATCGGGAAAAGATACCCCCCGTCGGGTACCGAAACTCCAGCCGTAAAACATCACCGGGGATTATGCTAAAAAAGGTGATGGCCGACGAAAACAAAGGCCGCCTTCGCTTGTTTGCTCTGCAAATAGGATGATCATGAAAACGCTTGACAGGTACCAGCTCGAACGGATGGGATTCAATCCGCCCGAGGGTCCATGCCTTTCCAATGGCCGGTTACTTCGTTATTTCATCCTCCGCAGTAAGCCGTGGTTAGGTGTAGAAGAATATTTGCCCGCTGATCCCAAGAGCGAGAATGCTGACGAGAGCGAGGTGTATGCCGTCAACTACGGCACGCATCGGATAGAACTCATCCGATCACTGGAAGAGTTGCAGCTTTTTATCTATAAACATTTAGTGACTTAAAGGCCGTTGCTTTTCGGCAACCGACACGACATCTGCTTCGACGACACGCTTGAAACTGCGTATTTCTTCTTCAATGACATCCTTAAAAAAAGGTGTCAGCAACTTGGCGATACCCGTGCCCAATGAGCCCACCCGTGGATGATAGCTGAACACCACCCTTACCTCCGTACCTAATCCGTCCGGGGTATCATAGAGCTGCACCTTGCCGGCGTTCTCGATGGGCGACCCACTGACCGAACTCCAGCCGATGAGGTAATCAGGCTCGTCTTTAACAATTTCGGCATCCCACTCGATGGTACCGCCGGTACCCGGCATTTTAGCCAGCCAATGCGAGCGCTTTTCATCCAGCTCTTCTACCTTGATCAAATGCGACATGAAGGTTGGCAAGTTACCAAGCCTACGCCAATACTGATAGACCACGGCCCGAGGCCTATTCACTGTCACAAACGTTTGAATGTTGATGGCCGGATTATGTGGCTCTTTCTTCCCCATCCAGCGGCTTAGCGGACAATAGCCTGTACTGCCCCGGAATAACAGATACCCGCTGGTCGCCAACGTGGCTATCGGTGGCCTGCGGATGTGATTCAACGCTGTGTATAGCATATACACGCCCAGCCCCACCGAAATGATCCGCTCCGTCGTGCCGATGTTTTTAGCATATTTCTCACTCATTTTTAATATTCGAAGTGTTGGTTTAGCAAGAAGACAGTCAACGCCCCAAATTGTTAGTGCCTTTTTTTAAATTCCCGATTATTTTAAATTTATCCAAACAAACTTAGCACCCTTGTTGTCTGCTTCCCTGCCCAGACACGCTCAGGAAACAGCATGCGTGCATCATTATCGGGTTGATGTACTATCTAATTAAAGGATTATGAATAAGATTGAATTTAGCAACAAAGTGGTACAAGAAGTAAATTCGCTCAACAGCTACGCACGTTATTTTACACGAGATCCCGAAAATGCCAGCGACTTGGTGCAAGACACCATGCTAAAAGCATTCTCTTATTATAACAAATTCAAGGAAGGCACTAATCTACAGGCGTGGCTATACACCATCTTAAAAAACACGTTTATCAATTATTATCGACGGAAGGTTAAAACGAATGCCATCATCGTCAAGACCGAGACCATTTCGTCGTCAGATCTTTATAAAAGTTCACTGCATAACCACGCAGAAGGAAAGTTTGTCATGAAAGACATCGAATCTGCGCTGTCGAAGCTCTCTGAAGAATATTATTACCCCTTTACGATGTATTACGAGGGCTATAAATACCATGAAATCGCTGAACAGTTCCAAATCCCGATCGGCACGGTGAAGACCCGGATACATGTGGCCAGGCAGCAATTGAAGCGGAAGCTTAAAACATACGCCAATGGCAAGTGATGGCGGCTATGAGGACGCTTAACCCGAGGTTAAAGGTATAATCGAAATCTGCCCATCACGCTCCAGAACAGCATATTTAATTTGGCTCATCTGCTCAAGCCCGTGGCTGATGCGGGCGGCTTCCATGATATCCTCGGCATCTACCCGCGCTTCTTTCATCCTGCCTTCTAATGGCTTACCATGATCGACCAAGATCAAGGGTGTACCCTCTAACAGCCGATCCAGCTTTTTGTATTTGATTTTCAGCGTTGAAAAGACCATATCTACACCCATGAGAATGGTAATCAGCACCAGCGCATGGGTGACTGAAAAATCATCACCCAGCAACGCCTGCTGCGTGGCCTCGCCCACAATCAATAACAGTACAAAATCAAAGGTGGTGGTTTCGGCCAAACTGCGTTTGCCCAGCACCCGGAAGAGCACTAACAAGAATAAATAGATGGCAACACCACGAAAAAAAACTTCCATATTAAGGGTAAATAAAATGAGTGACCTTAAAATCCTGTTCGTTGATCTGCCACGTGCCCGAAATGTTTCCGGCCTGCTGCGGAATGAGGTAAACGTGGATGATATTTTCCGCGGTGCGGTCTGTATGAAAGGTATAGCTGACATTCCCATTGGAAATGCTGCTTTCATAGCCATCGGGGACGATTTTCTCGACCTTAAAATAGTCCAGGTACCGCATGGGTATCAGCAAACGGATGGTATCTTGACCGCTTACCCGCCATTGGATGTCCGTCTCGTTTTCATAACGCAAAAATCGTTGATATTGGAGGGCCGTACCCTTTCGCACCGCTTTCACCAAGCTCAATGGCCCATTGCCAAATAAACCGAGGACGGTGAGGATGATGACGATAATGATGAGTGCGCCACACACACGTTGGACCTTCCAGCCTTTTATTTGGTGGTTTAGCTGCTCATCCAGTTCAAGCGAATGTTTTATTTTTTCTACGCGGTCTTGGGTTTGCATCGTTACGTGATTATACCGATATAATTGCAATAACCCGTCCTTTAATCGCTTTTGCCAGATTACATGCGCTCGCTCACCTATACTGTACTCCTTTTGGGCCTTCTTGTTTACTAAAGTGGATTGTATGTTAATAAATTATTCGCACCAGTTCCAAACCCTGCTGCATTAAAAATGTTTGTTATTAAAACGCGGCGTTAGTGACAGCAACTTATTAGGTACATGGTAATTGAAGATCGTATCCAAGATAGCTATAAAAAATGGCTGATAGAAGAGGCACCCATAGCCATGTATACCTGTGATCACCAGGGATTTATTACCTATTTCAACGAAGCAGCCGCTCAACTTTGGGGTCGCGAACCGGTAATCGGCCAAGATGCCTGGTGTGGGGCATGGAAATCATTCCACGTAGATGGCTCGATCATGACGCATGGGCAATGCCCTATGGCGAAGGTCATTAAGCATAAGACACCCGCCAAACAGCTGGAAATGATCATCGAGCGGCCTGACGGAACACGCCGGAAAATACTGGTCCATTCAAGGCACGTTCATCAGGAAAATGGATTATCCGGTGGTTGCGCGTTCCTTATTGACATCACTTACAAAGATGAGCAGGATACCAAACAGGCCATTCTCTCTTCGATCATCGCGTCTTCAGATGATGCCATCATCAGCAAAAACCTAGATGGGATCATCACCAGCTGGAATAAGGGAGCGCAACAGATCTTCGGATATACGGAGAAGGAGGCGATCGGAAAACCAATCACCATACTGATTCCCAAGGAACGGATCGATGAGGAAACCCATATACTCAGTCAGATCAGAAGCGGCAAAAAAGTTGATCATTTTCGCACCGTTAGGCTAAGCAAAACGGGCGAAGAAATACACGTATCGTTGACCGTATCTCCTGTGAAAAATAGTAGTGGCCGGATAGTGGGAGCCTCGAAGATTGCACGGGACATTACGAAGCAGGCCAATGCCGAAGCGGCAATACGACTGTATGCCAGCAACCTCGAAGCGATCAATTCCATCAGCAAATCCATTTCAGAGAAATTGGATGTCTCTAAAATAATGCAATATGTGGTGGATGCTACTACTAACCTCACGGGCGCTGCGTTCGGGGCATTCTTTTATCACGCGAAAAACGAAGAGGGAAAGGCCGTCACACGTTATGCCTTGTCCGGCATCTCGGCGGCGATCTTCGAGGGCGAAGGCGCGTTATCGGGTGAACCCGTACAAACGCAGTTAAGCGCCATCAATCTAAGAGACATTCGAAACGAAAGACACATGTCCTTGGCGCTTGATGACCGCCTACCGGAAAAACAACGCCCTGTAGTGAGCAGCTATTTGCAGGTGCCTGTCACCTCTTCGAACGGATTGGTCGTCGGAGAGCTCTTCTTCGGGCATCCCGAACCGGGCATGTTCGATAGCAGGCATGAAGAACTCGTCAATAGCATTGCTTCTCAAGCGGCAATAGCGCTGGACAACTCCAAGCTATTTGACGAAGTAAAAAGCTTAAGCCAAAAGAAAGACGAATTCATCGCATTGGCAAGCCACGAACTGAAGACCCCGTTGACATCCATAGGCGGTTTTCTTCAGATCCTTCAGAAAAAATCTCAGGATCCGCTGTTGGACAAATTTATCCACAAAACGATCAAGTTGGTGGAGAAACTCAACAACTTGGTATCAGACTTGCTTGATGTGTCAAGGGTTGAAAACACTAGCCTGCCCTTTCATATGGAGGCGTTTGATTGCAGGGTGTTGGTGATGGATGTATTGGAGACCTTCCGCCATACCTTTGCAGACCATCGTTTTCTTTTCGATGACGCAATGAATGAGGCGATGGTGTTTGCAGATAAGCAACGGATTGAACAGGTGCTGACCAATCTTCTGGACAATGCGATTAAATACTCGCCACAGTCAAACAACGTATACGTGAGCTTGGTCGATGAAGGTGATCATGTTCAAATTAAGGTGAGGGATGAAGGCACCGGAATGAATGAAGAGCAACGGGCGGGACTATTTACACGGTTTTACCGCGTAGAGGACAGTAGGGCAAAAGTGCCGGGCCTGGGCTTAGGACTGTTCTTGAGCAAACAAATTATTGCCGGACACGGCGGACAACTTCTATGTCAAAGTGAGTTGGGTAGTGGGAGTGAATTTTATTTTACGGTGCCGAAGGTGGCAACGGAGAAGTCAGGTAGCTAAAACAGTACAAAAATGAAAAAAAAGGTCGTTGTCGTAGAAGACAATCCGAGTATTCGGGAACTGATTGAATACATTCTCGAGGATAATGAAATTGAAGTCATTTCGTTTGAAACGGCCACTACCTTCCTAGAAGCGGTGGCTGCCATACGCCCAGATCTGTATATATTGGACATCATGCTTCCGGACGGCAATGGCCTCGATCTGTGCAGGCACTTGAAATCCAATGATGCTACGCGGCAGACCCCTATCGTGATGATGTCGGCCCATTACGATCAGTTGGATGATAGTGATGCGTGCAAACCGGTGGACTTTATTGCCAAGCCGTTCGACATTGATAATTTTGTTTTCCGTATCGGGCAGCAGATTGCCTGAACACTCATGCGCCCTGTCCAAGGTGGATCATCAGTCCGCCATCCACCACGTACGTGGCGCCGGTCACATAGCTGCTGTCTGCCGATGCCAGGAATACCGCTACCTGAGCTACATCCTCCGGTTTGCCAGCACGTTTCATGGGAATATGCTGTTCCTTCTCTTTTCGCACGGCATCATCCGCTATGGCCGCCTGGTTCATTTTGGTCAAGATCATCCCCGGAGCAATGTTGTTTACCCGTATCTGCTTGTCGGCCAGCTCCAGCGCAAGGCTGCGACTGAAATTTTTGAGCCCGCCTTTCGAGGCATTGTAATCCGCATTTCCTGCTGTGTTGATGTCTTCGTGAATGGAACTTATGAAGATCATGCTGCCTTCGGATGAGGCGTCACGCCTGCGACGGAGGTATTCGCGGCAACAAAAAAAGGGACCATACAGGTTTGTTTTTATGCATTTGTCAAACGTGGCGGTGCTCATGTCTGCAACCGGTACATCGCTGCCATTGACCCCCGCGTTATTGACCAGGATATCGACCTGCCCGTATTGGTGGATGATCTGATCAAAAACTTCGGCTACGGCCATTTCGTCACTCACATCCAAGTGAAGGCAAATGGCGTTTCCTCCCATCGCCCGGATATCCTCGGCCGTTTGTTTTCCGCCGGCTTCGTCGGTGCGATAGGTGACGACCACCTTCGCGCCCTCGGCGCCAAATGCCAGGGCGATGGCCCGCCCAATACCCGAGTCCGAGCCCGTAATCAACGCGACCTTATCTTTTAGCTTGTCCATGTGATTGATGGTGTTGTAAATTCAATAGGATAACAGGAGACCGTCGTCATTTGTTTCGATGACTACCACCGTCCCAAACAAACCGGCGGATGATGAGGTTAATGCTTTATACACACCGGATATGCCTTCAAGCGTGGTCAAACATATCGAATATAACGAAGACAGCAACACCCTCAAAATCACCTTTCAGACAGGGGCCGTGTATACTTATTATGAAGTTCCGGCATCGGTACATATCGGACTGAGACAAGCGCGGTCAAAGGGGAGGTATTTCAACAAGTATATTTCAGGACAATTTCCGTTCCAGCGACTTTAGCGTTTAGTTGCGACGTCATCTTGGGTAATGGGGATGACCTGCAGGTCCTTCCGGGGCGGTCCGGTCAGCACGTTGCCATGAACATCATAACGCCCGCCGTGACAGGGGCAGTCCCAGCTTTTCTCGGCATCGTTCCATGCCACGATGCATCCTGCATGGGTACACACCGGATTTAGCGCACTAAGGGCGCCATCACGTGATTTATACAGCGCTACTTGTTCATTTTGATAGGTTACCACGGCGCCTGTTCCAGGAGGCAATTCCGCCAGCGTACCCAATTGCTCCACGGCTATCCGGTCTGCAACAAACCGATAAACCACGTCCGCGCTCTCCTTTATGAAATTGCTAAACGCTGCAACAGGTTTAACGCGCGATGGCGAAAATAGCTTTTCATAGGGGTTTTCTTTGCCGAGGATGAGGTCTGTCAATAATATGCCCGAAAAACTTCCAAACAATATTCCGTTTCCACTGAACCCAGTGGCCACATACGTATGCTCATCGCCTCCCGGAAGCCTCCCGATATAAGGCAGGCCATCGGCCGGCTCGACATATTGCGCAGACCAACGATAGTCAATCGACGACACGTCAACGTGCTTGCGGACATAAGCCTCCAACTCGCGGAACGAACCCTGTGGATCGCCATGCCCGGTTTTATGGTCTGCCCCTCCGACGATCAAATACGGCGTCCCGTCGATCCGATGGGTTCGAAAATAATGATAAGGATCTTGCATGTCATAGGCCAACGCATCGGGGTATTGGCCATCGGTGAGCTGCACAGCCAATACATAGCTCCGGTAGGGAGCGCATCTAAAATGGAGGATATTGACCCCGGGGGGTATATGGGTGGCATACACCAGGTGCTGAGCCCGCATAACGCCGGCGCTTGTCTGGATCCGGTGATGACCCGCAGCACGCGCGACATCTTCTACCCTCGTATTTTCCAATATCATGCCTCCGCATTGCGTAAAGCGGTCCGCCAGCGCAGATAGGTAGTCGAGCGGATGCATTTGGGCTTGCTTACGGTATTTGATCGCTTGACGGAAGCTTAGGGGGATCGGTATATTTTCTGTACGTGCTACCTCCACACCGGCCCGCAGGGATGCTGTATAAATCTTTTCGAGTTCCGCCGCCTCTTTTTCGGTCTGCGCGAATAGGACTCCTTCTTTGTATTCAAAATCGCATGCGATCTGATAGGTGGATACGTTGCTGGCAATCAAATCGCGAGCCGCCCGCGCGGCATCAGCCACCAGCTGCGCATTTGCCGCCCCAAAATCGTTTTCAATGGTATGATACGGTGTATCCAACATCGTATTGATGTGGGCGGTCGTCCCACCGGTGGTGCCAAAGCCTATCTGATGAGCCTCGGCTACGGCGCAATCCAATCCGGCTTCTTGCAACCGCAGCGCTGTGGTTAACCCGGTAATCCCACCGCCCACGATCAGCACATCCCATGCCCGATCTGCTAGGTTAGCCGCCCTGTGTGGTTGTCGTGCTGCGGTCCGGCTCGTATATTGCCATAAACTTGGCAACACTCCATCTCTCTTCATAGTTACTGTCCTTTCTTGTGATAACATGGAAGCATCGGGATTGTTTAATGTGTCATCCGCCTGGCAAAAAAAGGACGGAAACGGCTGATAATGCGCCAAACTTTTGGCGCTTCACTTGTTTATAACTATATTGGGAGCTGATACGGCATATCCCTGTTATGCCAATACGCCTACGTTCGAATCGGACATCGTTTTCTACCAAACGCAATATTGGACTGTCCGTGAACGAGCAGGCGATGGTAATAAATTAACTGATCTCAACAGCAACAGAAGTGAGTAGGACTATTATTGTATCCAATCGTTTGCCCGTCAAAATCACTGAAGAAGGAAATGGCTATGCCCTGCACCCCAGTGAGGGAGGATTGGCCACCGGATTGGCTTCAATACACGCACAAGGAGAGAACAGCTGGATCGGCTGGCCCGGAATCTCCCTCGAGGATGAACGACAACGCGATTACTTTGCGTCAATCTTGAAAGAAAAACGATTGGTACCCTTATTTTTGGATGAAGAAGAAATCAAGGGCTTTTATGAAGGATTCTCCAATGAGGTGCTGTGGCCCATTTTTCATTATATCCCTTCCTATGCCAATTATGACCTTGCCAATTGGGAAACATATGTGCGGGTAAACGAAAAATTCTGTGATATCGTGCTTCAACATGCTGGGCCTCATGACACGATTTGGATTCAGGACTACCAATTGCTGTTATTGCCGGGGTTGCTCCGCAACGCGCTTCCGGATGCTGCTATTGGTTTCTTCCAGCATATTCCCTTCCCGTCGCAGGAGCTTTTTCGGCTCATTCCCTGGCGAAAGGAACTGCTGTACGGGATGCTGGGCGCCGATTTGTTAGGCTTCCACACCTTTGATGATGTCCGCCATTTTATCAGCTCTGCTACCCGGCTCACTACGACCAGCAACAATTCAAACCGATTGGAAGTAGACGGTCGCACGATCTTTGCCGAGCCCTATCCGATGGGCATTGACAGTAAGCGATTTTCCGCCCTATCGGCTGAAGAAGCCGTGGTGAAACGGGTCGCAGAACTAAAATCGACATTTGCGGGTCAGAAAATCGTCCTTTCTATCGACCGGTTAGATTACAGTAAGGGCATCTTGCAGCGGCTGGCAGCATTTGAACTCTTCTTACTCGAAAATCCCGCCTACCATAAGAAAGTAACGCTCTATATGGTGGTCGTACCCTCACGCGATACCGTGCCCCAATACCGGGAGCTTAAAGACCGCATTGACCGCTTGGTCGGTCACATCAACGCCCAGTATGGGGCGTACGACTGGCATCCGGTAGCATATTTCTACCACGGCTATCCGGTGACGGAAATTTCGGCTTTATACAACGTTGCCGACGTGTGTTTGGTCACCCCCATGCGTGACGGGATGAACCTGGTGAGCAAGGAGTATGTTGCCAGTCGAAACGACGAAACCGGCGTGCTGATCCTAAGCGAGATGGCCGGAGCGGCAAAAGAACTTATCGATGCCCTCATTGTCAACCCGAATGACATCCATGATATCCGCGATGCGTTGCTGAATGCGTTCAATATGCCAGCCGCAGAAATGAAAAAGCGCATGAAAGCCATGCGAGAGATCGTTTTCAAATTCAATGTGCAACATTGGGCAACCTTATTTATGAATAGATTAGAAGAAATAAAAAACGTGCAATCAACAACAAAAGCCAGACTGGTAGGAGCAAGCATTGAAGAACACATCATCACGCAATACCAACAGGCCAGCAGCAGGCTACTGTTGCTCGATTATGACGGTACGCTGGTGGGGTTCCAAGATGATATCGACAAAGCCTCTCCTGATGATGAGCTCTATCATTTGCTGGATACCTTGGAGTCGGACATGAATAATCATTTGGTCATTATCAGCGGGCGAAAACACGATACACTCGAAAAATGGTTTTGCGGCAGGCCGTACAGCTTAATAGCTGAGCACGGGGTTTGGACCAAGGAGCCCGAAGCTCAATGGCGACTCAAGAGCGGGCTCTCCAGCGTGTGGAAAACAGACGTTGGTGCGCTCATGGAGTCATATGCCGACCGCACCCCCGGTGCTTTCGTAGAAGAAAAAAGCTTCTCCCTGGCCTGGCATTATCGCAAGGTACAGCGCGACCTAGGCCCGTTACGGGCGCATGAGCTGATCGAGAGCCTCCGCAATTATGCTACGGCCTATGGCTTGCAACTGCTGGATGGCGACAAAGTGGTCGAAATACGCAGCGCGGAAGTAAACAAGGGCCGGGCAACCCTGGATATCCTCCATGAAAATCGGTATGATTTCATTTTATCAATAGGCGATGACCGTACGGATGAAGACACGTTTCAGGCGCTCCCGCCGGAGGCCTATACGATAAAAGTAGGAACCGAAGTGTCCGCTGCCCGATTTTATCTCAAGCAGCAGCAAGATGTACGGACCTTGCTGCAAAAACTCGCTGCACTCAGCCCGTTGGTCAACCAATAAAAATGGGCCGATCCAGTTTCATCGAAATCCGGTACGCCGCATTCATGAGCCCCACGTGACTGTAGGCTTGAGGAAAGTTTCCCCATTGGCTCCCATCCGATTCATCGATATCTTCGCTGAAAAGCATCAGGTGATTGCTATACGCGAGCAGTCGCTCGAACGTGGCAACCGCCTCATCCACACGCCCGACACAGGCCAACGCCTCTACATACCAAAATGCACAGATTAAAAATGTCGATTTTGGCTTACCAAAATCATCCGAGTGCAGGTAGCGGTAGAAAAGCCCCTCCGGTGTCTTCAACTCGCGCTCCAATGCCTTCAAATGATTGCGGGCCTTGTCCGATGCTGGATCGAGGTAATGCATCATAATGAGTTGCAGGGTACTGGCATCCAAATAGGGGCTTCCGGCAGCATTGGTATATACCTGCCGTCCGGCATCATAACACGCCTCGATGTAGTGCGCCGCGCGTTCCATCAGCGCGTTTGCCTTGCTGACCATTTGTTGATCGCCGATAATGGTGCCGATCTTACTGGCAGCGGAGCTTCCCGCCCATTGGAAGAGGTTTGAATAGCAGTGATGATTGGCAAAATTTCGGAATTCCCAAATTCCTGCGTCCTTTTCATCGATGGTCTTCTCGATTTTTTGGAGAATGTAATCTACCCATCGCCCTGCATCCGAGCGCTCTTTGAAAACAAAGCGGTAATCGGTATATAGCGGCAATAAGGCGATCATCGCCTGTCCATACACATCGTTTTGGATATGCTCGTAGGCTTGGTTGCCTACCCGCACGGGGGTATTCCCCTGATACCCGTCCAAACTGTCCAATACCTGTTCGGTCAGGTCAAACTGGCCATTTATGCCATAAAGCGGCTGAAGCCTTCCCCGATCGGCGTGGGTAATATTCGTGATGTAATTGGCATATCGCTCCATCTCTTCAAACTGGCCAATATGGTTCAGTGCGGTGATGACGTAATAGCTGTCGCGGAGCCAGCAGTAGCGGTAGTCCCAATTGCGCCCACTGCCGGGATACTCAGGCAAACTCGTGGTACTTGCCGCAATGATGGCGCCCGTATCTTCATATTGGTGGATTTTCATGGCAAGCGCTGAGCGGATGACGGCCTCTTGGTAAAAGGGCGATATGGTTGCGTGCTTTATCCAGGTGCGCCAATAGCCGACCGTCTCCCGGAGAAAATGTTCAGCGGTACGCTCAAGGGGCGCTTCGAGCGGCTGTCCGTAGGTAAGCACCAGGTACTTGGTTTCGCTCAGCACCAATGATTCCTCACCGAAAAAATGACTGACCGGTACGTTGGTCGTCAACCGCATATGTTCCTCACCATTGGCAAATTCTACATGGTTGCTGCCCCGGTGTTTGTCAAACGGTCGCTGGCCATAGGCCCCCACCGGATTGCAGACCACGCGGATACGTGGCCGGTTATCCAAAGGCTCGATTTTCCGGATGAGCATCAGCGGTTTGAAATAGCGCTCATATTGCCTAAACCGGGGGGCGAAATCTGTAATCCGATAGCTGCCGTCGGCAGCCGTGATCTCGGTGCACAAGACATTCGTGTTCTCCACATAGTATTGTTTGCTGGCGTACTCGCCGACTGGCAATATGGAAAACTGCCCGCCTCTATTGGCGTCTAAGAGGCTCCCGAAAACAAACGAACTATCAAAAGATGGCCAACAGAGCCAAGAAACATTCGTGTCTTTCTGAATGTGCGCCAAATAAGCGCAGTTACCGATGATTCCGCTATTATAAACATGTCGTTTATCCATGCATCAATGTTAGGTGTATGAAAAAGGTGCTTTCAGCGCGTGTCGCTCAAAGATAACAAACACGTTCTACTTTATCGGCATGCTTCCCGATTCCTCTTGCACTGCCTCTACTTCCATCAGGTGGAAAGGGTAGGGTTTTCCCTGGCGCGCCAGGATGGGCAATGAGACGTTCCACACGCTGGTGCCGTCCGGGGTCTGCCCTTCGTATTGACCCATGTGCGCATGGCCATGAAACACCGCTGCAACTTTGGTGTGCTGTAGCGGTTCCAGTAACCGTGATGAACCTAAAAAGGGGTATATCTCCAGCGGCTCGCCTTCTACGGTTTCTGGAATAGGGGCATAGTGCATAATGGCGATCTTGGCAACCCCGCCATGATGTTGACCCAACCGAGATAATGCCCTTTCCAACTTCAGCCCCTCATCTACCGCTTCCTGTACGAATGATTTCATCATGTCTTCGCCAAACCGGGCAAGCATTCTGGCGCCAAAGCCCCCGCCGAATCCCTTAATCCCGGCAAATCCAACCCCATGGATAATGGTAGACTCGCCATCCAGCACCTGCATATTGGCTTGCTGGAGTACTTCTTTGATGATTTTATGGCGACCTTTCTCGTAATCATGATTACCCAATACACCGACTATTGGGATGTTGTTTCCTTTTAACTCTTCTGTAAATAAGATGGCTTCGTCTTCGTCGCCAGTGTCTGTAATATCGCCGGCGATGACCAACACATCCGCTTCCTTATTGATCGCAGCAAAGAAGTCTTTCCATTTTCCGCGGTCGGTCTCGCGCACATGCAAATCGCCTATCGCTGCTATTCGTATACGTCTTTTCTTTACGTCCATAAGCAAGGTTACACTGTCTTTATCGTGTATGCTTTATAATTCCATTCTTTGATATCCACTTCATATTGCGTTTGATCGATAAGCGGCCCACGGCACACTTTCTCCAGGGAGGGCGGCAAATCATATTGCTCCACGGCCCGGCTGATCAGGTCCTGAAATAGCCAATCCGGTACGATCTGCCGGTAGTCTGAGGGATATACGAACTGGAAAATGAGCAGTTGGGCCAACAATAGGTGCCAATGGTTATCCAGTCGCTTCCAAAGCCGGGCCCAGTCTAACCGAGACCCCGTCTTTAATAGCAAGTGGTTGATGTCCGCACTATCATAGCGCTCGCGGTTCTGTACATATATCTTACACCATATCAATTCTTCCGGTGCAACAAACTTGGCCTTCTTACCGTAAAAATCGCCATCCACCGCATAGGTGTACCACGTTTCATCGACTTTGCATATGTTGTTTACCGTGTCAAAAATGATGTCAATAAAGTGCTCTTCTTTGAATACTTTAGCCAGCCACCGCGAATCGGTCAACTCGGTGCGGTATCCGCTATTTGCAAAACACTTGAGGATTTTTGGATATTCTTGCGGCAGGCAGAAAATATCCAGGTCTTTGGTCACCCGCCTGGCACCGACATAATGGGAAACAGCGTATCCGCCTCCGATCAAAAAATCACATTGATTATCCTGCAGTACGGTCAACGCATCGCAATAAATGGAAATTACTTTTTCGTCGATCATTTGCCTTATCTGCGCTTCCCCCGCATGGGGCACGCTTCTCAGGTAGAGACAAACATAGGGTTGCCATTGTTTGGAATTACCCAAAAAAGTAGGCTGAAAAACCGACTGAATCGTTTGCTAAAGCTGCTTCTGCATCACGTAGTCGTTCAACGTATAGCCAAAGTAGGGGATTTTTACGGTCGCGACGACCTCAAATCCGTGCCGCTCATAGAATGCTTTGGCAGGGTTATGCCGGTAAACGTTTAGCTCCAAACTATGCCGGCCGGCAGCTGAAGCTTCTGCTGCCACGTGATGAAGCAACCGCGTTCCGACGCCTTGGCCCTGTACAGCTGGGAGGATGTACAGTTTCTCAATCCGCATGATGTGCGCATCGCCGGATGCCGGCTGGAATCCGACAAACCCGACGGGCGTGACACCCTGCATGGCCAACGAAAACCGTTGCCCCGCTTCTAACTGCGCCCGCAGGCTGGTTTCGGCATAAATCCTCTCCAGCATAAAGACGATCTGGTCATGTGCCAGCAGGTCGCCATATGTTGGCCACCAGATTTCGTGGGCCAACCGGTGGATGATCATCACATCCGCCGATGTCGCCGCTCGGATGGTTATCTCATTCATATGCTAAATACTCACCGATCAGCCCATGGGATTCGGCGAACGAAATGGAAAAAAGTCCGTCCGCCTCGGTCATATAATGGTGATTGCTGATGCGTTTCAACCCTTGAGTGGCTCGCACCTCCTCCACGCCATAGACGAGTACCGATTCGCCCTTCGGTTTCCATTTGCTGAACCCCGACTTGACCGTCATGACGCGTACACCGTTGGATAACTGTGTAATATTCATCCTGTCAGCATACCGGAGCAGCAGCTCGGGCTGGATATCGTCCGCTAAAATGTTCGCCGCACGACGGTCTTGGCCGATTAAATAGTGAAACGCATCTTCTATAAAGGTGGTCGCCAATGGTAACACCAAGATGTGGTCCTGCGGCATACGAACATACTCATTGGCGATGAGGACATCGACTTTAATGCCCCATTCGGTGATCTGGTCAATGCATATACGATGCGTGATCACCGTTGGACTCCACTCGAGCAACTGCTCCAAGTAAGGAGTGGGACCCGTACCGCAATCCGCAATGATTAAAGCGGGTTCTTGATCTTCTTTGACAATATGATGCGAAGACATCGCTCAATGCGTTAAGGTTAGTTGCCCAGTTGACGCAGCGCAATATAAGCCATTAGTCCGGTACTTACTGCCAATGCGCTTTCGTCGATATCAAACGTGGAGGTATGTACTGCCGAGGTAATGCCTTTGGCTTCATTGCCTGTACCCAAGCGGTAGAAGCATGCATCAGCCACTTGCGAATAATAGGCGAAATCCTCCGCCGCGAGCCATAGATCGAGGTCCATTACGTTTTCCTTGCCCAAAAACTCCTCGGCATAGCCCCGGACATCAGCCGTGAGTGCTTCCGCATTGACGAGGAAGGGATACCCGATGCGCACTTCAAAATCACACGTTGCGCCCATGCTTTCGGCAATACCTGTGGCGATCTTTTTCATCCGTACGTGAGCCTCCCGGCGCCATTGCTCATCGAAGGTCCGAAAAGTGCCTTCCATGTATACTTCATCAGGTATCACGTTGGTGGCGCCGTTTGCAATGACTTTGCCGATCGATAATACACTGGGCATTTTAGGATCAGCAATTCGGCTGACTACCTGCTGCAAAGCCGTGATGATATGCGCTGCGATCAGCACGGGGTCGATATTTTGTTGGGGTTGTGCGCCATGCCCGCCCTTTCCTTTTATGGTGAGGTACAGTTCGTCCGTGGAGGCCATGTATTTACCCGCCCGAAAACCTACCTTGCCCGCTGGAATCAGCGGCATCACATGTTGCCCGATGACGGCCTGCGGCACCGGATTTTGCAATACCCCTTCTTTGATCATCAGGCTTGCCCCACCAGGCAAACGCTCTTCGCCAGGCTGGAAAATCAGCTTGACAGTGCCTCCGAACTCTGCCTTCAGCGATTGAAGGATGTGCGCTGTGCCCAATAACGATGCCGTATGCGCATCATGCCCGCAGGCGTGCATGACACCGGTATGCTGCGAACCGTATTCGCGACCTCCTATTTCCGTAATGGGCAGCGCATCCATGTCGGCGCGTAGCGCTACGACTCTGTCAGAGGGCTGTTCGCCTGTTATCTGTGCTACCAATCCGGTATTGGCCATGGGGAGATAGGGGATTCCCAAGCCATCCAGTTCCGCCTTCACAAAGGCGGAGGTCTGGTATTCTTCAAATGATAATTCAGGATGCTGATGCAGGTGCCGCCGCTGCGTCACGATCTTTCCGTGTATCTGGGTGGCAAGCACACTGATTTTGTCCTTCATTCGTCTCTCCATTTCGCTATTGGTAGACGTATATCTCTTCGGTAAAGACAAACACGTTATTGAATTGCTTCCGAAGTCCCTGCATGAGTGCCTGGGCCTCACCCCGGCTCTTAAAATCGCCCGCTTTCACACGATAATTAGGTTCTTCATAACTGACATACGTGTCTATACCTTTATACAGCCGTTTGAAGCGGGCTTGCTCGGCATACGCCTGTGAACGATCTGATCCCGAATAAATCTGGACACGGAAGCCCATGGCTTTGGAGCGTGTGGCGCTTTTCTTGTCAACTGGCGGCTTGCGCGTTGAGGTGGCGGTAATGTTGGTGCCTTTACGGCTGCGCTGCATGAGGCTGATCAGCGGGTCAGCCACGATCTCTACCTGACCCTTTTGCTGGGCATATCCGGCCACGCACCAAAAGCAGACCAGCAATCCAATAAATATGAGACTTTTTTTAACCATGACCGTTATCTGATTTATGCGCCGTGGCAATTTTTATATTTTTTGCCGCTTCCGCAAGGGCAGGGGTCATTCCTTCCCACCTTTTGCTCGTTGCGGATGGGTTGGACGCGCTGTACCTCACGGGTATCCTCTGCCGGAGCACCGCCGCCAGACGCTACCAACTCGGGTTTGGAGGCTCTCACCCGTGCCTCTTGACGCGGAATCGGGCGTGCTTCGTGTACATCTTGCGGTTGCTGGTTGGGTATCTCTCCCTTGAAGAGAAAACCCACCACCTCCTTATTCATCTCGACCAAAAGCTGTTTGAACAGGTTAAAGGCCTCCATTTTATAAATGATGATCGGGTCTTTTTGTTCATACACCGCATTCTGAACCGATTGTTTCAGCTCGTCCATATCCCGCAGGTGCTCTTTCCAAGCTTCGTCAATCAACGCCAGGACCACACCTTTTTCAAACGACTTAAACACTTCTTTGCCACCAGATTCCACCGCCTTTTTGAGGTTGGCGGCTACCTGTATACCTCTTAAACCATCTGAGAAAGGCACAACAATATTCTCGATCTGTCCGCCTCTCGTGGCAAACACATCCGTCAACACAGGAAGTGTCTGTATAGCGATTTTATCCGCCTTTTCATGATAGTACGTGATGATCCTTTCAAAGAGTTTATCGGTCAGCGTGGCAATATTGCTGTGTGCAAATTCATCGGCATCGATTGCCGGATCAAGCGCGAATATGCGGATGACCTCCAGCTCAAAATCGTCATACGTGCCGGACTCCTTGTAGGTCGTTACCACATCCTCCACCACATCAAAAATGGTGTTATTCAAATCGACATCCAGGCGTTCGCCAAACAGCGCATTTTTACGTTTGGAATAGATGACCGTACGTTGGGAATTCATTACGTCATCGTATTCCAACAGCCGCTTACGGATGCCAAAGTTGTTTTCTTCTACCTTTTTCTGCGCCCGCTCGATGGATTTGGTGAGCATACTATGCTGCATCACTTCTCCTTCTTCTACCCCCATGCGGACCATGATATTGGAAATGCGCTCAGACGCAAACAAGCGCATCAAGGGATCTTCTAGCGACACAAAAAATTGGGATGAGCCGGGGTCGCCCTGCCGTCCCGCACGTCCGCGCAACTGCCGATCCACGCGGCGCGACTCATGACGTTCGGTACCGATGATCGCTAGCCCGCCAACCTCTTTTACGCCTGGACCAAGCTTGATATCGGTACCCCGGCCAGCCATGTTGGTGGCAATGGTCACCATACCCGCTTGCCCGGCTTCGGCTACGATATCGGCTTCACGCTGGTGGAGTTTGGCATTCAACACGTTGTGTTTCACGCCGCGGAGTTTAAGCATGCGGCTCAACAGTTCTGATATTTCTACCGATGTAGTACCCACCAACACGGGGCGTCCCTCTTGCGTAAGGCGTTGGATTTCCTCGGCCACGGCATTATACTTCTCACGTGCGGTACGGTAGATCAGATCGTGGCGATCTTCGCGTTGCGTAGACACATTGGTCGGGATCTCCACCACATCCAGTTTATAGATCTGCCAAAACTCGCCCGCTTCCGTAACCGCCGTACCGGTCATGCCCGCCAGCTTATGGTACATGCGGAAGTAATTTTGTAAGGTGATGGTGGCGTACGTTTGGGTGGCATCCTCCACTTTCACATTTTCCTTGGCTTCGATGGCTTGATGCAGGCCGTCTGAATAGCGGCGGCCTTCCATGATACGCCCGGTCTGTTCATCGACGATCTTGACTTTACCTTCGTCAATAATGTATTCATCATCGCGCTCAAATAAGGTATACGCCTTCAACAGCTGATTGACGGAATGGATACGCTCCGACTTGATGGAAAAATCGCGCATCAACTCTTCTTTTTTCGCCAATTTTTCCTCGGCGCTCAATCCAGACTTTTCAATTTCAGCCACTTCGGTGCCTACGTCGGGCATGATGAAGAAACTGGTATCCTCACCCGAGGCCGTGATCAATTCAATGCCTTTCTCCGTGAGTTCGACTTGATTGTTCTTTTCATCGATCACGAAATACAGCTCGGCGTCTGCTTTGGGCATATTTTTGCTCTGCTCCTGCAGGTAATAATTTTCCGTTTTCTGTAAAACCTGCCGGTTGTTGCCTTCACTGAGAAATTTAATAAGCGCCTTGTTCTTCGGAAGCCCACGGTGCGCACGGAAGAGTGCAAGTCCGCCGCTCTCCACGCCAGTGTCTCCTGCTGCAATCGCCTTTTTGGCTTCGTTCAGCACACCGTTTATAAATGCCTTTTGGGTATTTACCAATCGTTCGATACGTGGTTTAAGCTCATAAAACTCATGCTGGTCGCCCCGGGGAATGGGACCCGAAATAATCAATGGTGTACGTGCGTCGTCTATCAACACCGAGTCGACCTCATCCACCATGGCAAAGTGCAATTTTCGTTGCACCAGCCCTTCCGGTGATTGCGCCATGTTATCACGCAGGTAGTCAAATCCAAATTCATTGTTCGTACCAAATACGATGTCCGCCGCATAGGCATTGCGCCGGGCAGGCGAATTCGGTTGATGTTTGTCTATGCAATCCACCCGCAAACCATGAAACTCAAACAGCGGGCCATTCCATTCTGAGTCACGCCTGGCGAGGTAATCGTTCACCGTCACAATGTGAACCCCTTGCCCCGATAGCGCGTTTAAGTACGCCGGGAGCGTGCCCACCAATGTTTTTCCTTCACCCGTGGCCATTTCAGCGATTTTCCCTTCGTGCAGTACGATACCGCCGATGAGCTGCACATCATAGTGCACCATATTCCACGTCACCTCGGTACCTGCGGCTGTCCAGGTATTCTTCCAGATCGCCTTGTCAGCGGCGATTTGCACATGGGGTTTAGTCGTTGCTAATTGACGATCAAATTCAGAGGCGGTCACCGCTAATTCCGTATGTTCCGTAAACCGCCGGGCTGTCTCTTTGACCACCGCAAACGCTTCGGGAAGCAGCTGCATCAATACTTCTTCCAACTTCTGATCACGTGCTTTGCCCAGCTTGTCTACCTGATCGTAAATGGCCGTTTTTTGACCCATATCAATCCCCTCTTGTTCGGCCTCGGTCTTCAGGTCAGCAATTTCCTTATCGAGATCCGCAAGATATTCCGCTATGCGTCGCTTGAAGTCAGCCGTTTTGGCACGAAGCTCATCGTGAGTCAACCCTTCGAGTTTAACATATTCCTCCTTGATCTTTTCGACCAACGGCTGGACATGTTTGACATCGCGCTCAGATTTGCTGCCAAATATTTTGCTTAAGAATGTTAACATCGTGTATTGTTTAATAACAGGCCATATGGTCAATAATGGCACCAAATCCACCTCACCGCCAATATGGCATAATGGGCAAAGTTAGCTATTAGAATTGAGATTTGGGATAGTAGAATTGAGATAGGCCCTTAATCCAGAAACAGCTCATTGGTCGTCTCGGGTATCAACTGAAGTTTCCAGGCGTTGTCAAATAAGGTACGGATGGCATCACGGCCTTCGTCACCAAGCGAAACCGAAAATTGATTGACATATAATTCAATATGCTGGTACATCACCTCCTCGCTCATTTCCTGCGCATGCGAGCGGATAAAATCAATCCCGGATTTTGGGTTGGCAAAAGCATACTCCACACTCCTGCGGATGACCCGGTCAATCCGGTGCTTAACTGCGTCCGGCAGTTGCCGCTTGGCTACTATACCCCCTAAGGGAATGGGTGAACGTGTGGTTTTCTCCCAGTAGTCGCCCAGATCGATCACCTTATATAACCCCTTATGCTGATAGGTAAATCGGTTTTCGTGAATGATGAGCCCAAGATCAATACGTCCATCGAGCAAGGCCTGCTCAATATCGGAAAACAGCATTTCTTGTTTGTTTTTAAGTGCCGGAAATGCCAACCCCAACAAGAAGTTTGCCGTGGTGTATTTGCCGGGAATACCCACCGTTAACTGCCCGGCATCTGCCGACCACCGACCATCGTCTGACAACTGCCCCGCCAGCGCCGGCCGTTTACAGATCAGCAACGGCCCTACGCCAAAACCTAGGGCGCTTCCTGCGTTCAGCAATACATACCGATCTACTGCATAGGCGTACGCATGATAGCTCAGCTTGGTGATGTCCAGCTCGCCACCGAATGCCTTGCGGTTCAATGTTTCCACGTCTTCATAGTGCACATCAAACGTCAGCCCTTCTGTATCGATCTTGTGGTGGATGAGCGCATCAAAAATAAACGTGTCATTCGGGCAGGGAGAGAATCCGAGCGATAGCTTCATCGTGACAACTTTTCCGTAAACATGAGCAGCAATGTAGCCACAAAGGTAACCAAAATTACCCCTCGAGCGCTTCCTTCAAGTCCATTTCGATAGAAAAACCGTACCAGCAATAGGTTAATTAACGCCGCGATGACATAAACACTCAAAGGCTTATCGCCGATTCCAATATGTATGGGGGCGAGCCAAGCAAGTGCATGAGCCGCCAGGGGAGCCCCGAGGCCGATTGCGCAACCAAACCAAAACGAATTCCGCTTCACCAGTGGGTTATTAAATCTCAAAATCCCAGGAATTAAGCTCAGGGATTGCATGGTGGGCCGTCATATCGAACTGTACCGGTACGATCGAGGCATATCCATTATGCAGGGCCCATACATCCGTGTCCTCACCTTTGTCTCGCAGCTGAAATACGCCGGTAAGCCAGTAATAACTGCGGTTGCTGGGATCCTTCCGTTCGTCAAACTCCTCCGCCCATTTAGCATCCGCCTGCCGACATATTTTTATCCCCTTTATCTGGTCCGTCTTTGGAAAGTTCACGTTGAGCAACGTTCCCTTCGCCAAACCTCTTTTCAACACCTGCTCAGCAATATTCTTTACATGGGGACGGCACTGGGAGAAATCAGCATCGTATTCTAAATCATCATAGGAAAACCCGATGGAGGGTATCCCCTCAATCGCCCCCTCGACCGCTGCCGACATCGTACCCGAATATAAGACATTGATGGAATTGTTGAGTCCATGGTTGATACCCGATACGCAAATATCGGGTTTCCTGCCTTTGAATACTTTATTGACGGCAAGCTTGACGCAATCCACGGGCGTCCCTGAGCACTTGTACATCTCCACATCCGGATAGATATAGATGCGGTCGATACGCAACGGCTTACCGATGGTGATGGCATGTCCCGTGCCGGATTGAGGACCTTCTGGTGCTACCACCGTTACGTCTCCGATTTTCTGCATTTCTTCGATCAACACCTTGATGCCGGTAGCGGTGATGCCGTCGTCGTTGACGACGAGTATGGCGGGTCGTTTTTTTGACATGCGACTAAGTTAAAAAGAAAAGCGTTACGAACAATTGTTCGTAACGCTTCCCCCTCAATTTTTGATTCGCCTTACAAGGTGTTTAGCCAATCGACCACTTCGTCCCGTGCCTTACCTGTCTTCTTTTGGATACGGCCAATCAGCTCCTCTTCTTGTCCTTCCTCGTACAACAGATCATCGTCCGTCAAATCGGCATACTGTTGTTTCACTTTTCCTTTTAGTTCATTCCAATTGCCTTTTAATCTCAAGTTGCTCATAGCCTTATATTTTTTATGTTATCGCTAATAAGTCAACAAGGGTTCTGATCAAAAGTTTGGAAAAAATCCAATCAACTGAAAACGTCGTCCAAAACGAAAACGGTCACCCATCGCTGGGTGACCGTTTTTTATTGGCAATCCTTATATGGATTTACTTATTTTTTGATTTCAACACGACGGTTAAGTACGCGTCCTTCTTCAGTTGCATTAGAAGCAATCGGAGCAGATTCACCGAACGCTTGAACAACAATCTTAGCAGCGTCTACGCCAGAGTTAACCAAGTATTGTTTTACTGAATTAGCACGGTCTTGTGACAATGTCATGTTGTAAGCCTCTGTACCTTCTGCTGAAGCATGGCCATCCAGGTTTACAGTTGCACCGCTTTCGCGCAACTCTGAAGACAATTGGTCAAGCGTAGCATAAGACTCGGTCTTCAATACAGAGCTGTCGAATTCGAACTGGATGTTCGAGTAAGTACCAGACAATGTTGAGTCAGCTTCAGGCTCTGGGAACTTAATCGGGCAACCAGCACCGTCTACTTGCGTACCAGCAGGAGTACCTGCGCACTTGTCAAACTTGTCAGAGACACCGTCGCCATCTTCGTCACGGCTCAACTCATCAACAAGGCCTTCCAATGTAGATACACGTTGTTTCAATGCTTCAAGCTCGTTGCGCAATGAAGGATCTTTCAACTCATCATACAAAGTAGATACCGGGTTGTGCCAAGTCAAATCTGGTTTCGAAGAAGATCCCAATGAGAACTCCAAGCCAGCATAGGTGTACGAGAACTTGTCGTTAGCTGCGCGGTCAACAACTGGACCGAACAATGCTTTGTCATCCACGAAGTTCATCGTGTAACCCAAGTTCAACGCCACACGGTCAGACAGCTTGAATTTCATGCCTACACCAACCGGGATATACGCTTCGCGTTTGAAGTCGCGGTCAGCGGTCAATTCACGATCAGCATTGAATTCTTCACCCCACTGGCCTTTGTTGTCCCACTCACCTGCAGAACCCTCTGCATCAGTATAACCCACTGGGTTGAACGCCATCAATCCGTAACCTACACTCGCGTAGAAGTTAACCGAGTTTTCACGACGCAAAAAGTCAATGGTTGCCAATTGGAATACACCATTCAAGCTAGCGGCGTATTGTACTGATGTTTCAGCTGACTGGTATCCACCAGCAGGAGCTGCAGGTGCACCGTTTAGCGCATCGAATAAATAGGCGTGTCCTACACCATTGTTGTTGTAGGTAAAGATCCGACCGCGATTGATCGCGCCTTCCAAACCGAACCAGCTTGAGAATTGCTTGCGTACGGTAACGCCGTAATACTCACGAAGCTTGTATCCGCCAAAGCCAACTTTTTGGTTAAACGCATTCGAACCACCGATAAGTACTGATGGGGTAGTAAAACCACCATTAACACCAATAGACCATGTTCTGTATTGGGACCTTCCTCCAAATACAGTCGGCTCTTGTGCCTGTGCCGTTTCAGTCAACCCTAAGGCTGCGACAAGCGAGCACGCTACTGCCGTTTTGATTGTAGAATAATTCATACTCTGTTTTTTAAGGTTAAAAATTTTTAATTGTCTAATTTCTTTTGCAAAAATAACCAATAGTTTGATTCACGCAACATTTGCAAATACTATTCCAGTTTTTTCCTCTTTTATCATTTTTTCAAAAAAACGACACAAAACCGGCTTCAAAAACACACTAAAAAAGAACGTATTTACTTGTATTACAGTTGTTTATACTGGTTTTATCCTGATCTACCTGCCATCCAACCCACCAAAAAGCTTTTATTCCTTATTCAGGAGCCCCTGAAACCACTCGCTATACCCTCACCCGACACTTCCCCCAGTTGTCCATTTTAATGGTCAGTAGCGTAAGAATGGGTGTAAATCTACTGATTAATCGTATTGTTTCCTAAAAAAAACAAAATTTTGTTGGCCCCCCGGGACAATTAAAACAGGTAATGGATAACGGCGTAGGCGACACCCGCCAATATTGCTGACACCGGAATGGTAAGCACCCAGGCCCATAGGAGACTGATGGTCACGCCCCACCTAACCGCCGAAACGCGTTTTACCACACCAACACCGATAATGGAACCTGTAATGGTATGCGTCGTCGACACCGGGATACCAAAGTGCTCGGTAATACCCAATGTCACGGCAGCAGCCGTCTCTGCGCCAACCCCTTCCAGCGCGTTGACCTTAGTGATCTTGGTTCCCATGGTTTTCACGATTTTCCAGCCGCCGCTCATCGTGCCTAAGGCGATAGCTGAGTAACAGGTGATCGGGATCCATTCCGGCATGGGGTCGTTCGATTGCAGATACCCCCCGGCTACCATGGCCACGAAAATAATCCCCATTACCTTCTGCGCGTCGTTGCCACCATGGGCAAAGCTCAATGCCGCTGAAGAGACCAGTTGCAGCTTCCTAAACCACCATTCTGCTACAGAAGGCCTGGCGCGCTTGGATATATTAATGATGATCAATGTGATGATCACGGCGATGATCATACCGATTAACGGAGCCAGCACGATAAAGGAAATGATCTGCAACGTGGCACCCAAGTTTATGGCACCGAGCGCGTTATCTCCCAAAATAAAGGCATGCGTCATTCCTGCCCCGGCAAATCCGCCGATAAGTGTATGGGAAGAGCTGGATGGCACACCGTAGTACCATGTAAATAAGTTCCAGCCAATCGCGGCGGTCAGTCCCGCAAAAATGACCTCCAAGGTGATATACTCTTCCAACACCGTTTTGGCTACCGTGTTGGCTACTTTATGGTCAGTAAAATAAAAATAGGCGGCAAAATTGAACACAGCCGCCCACAGCACTGCTTGAAAAGGTGACAGCACTTTCGTCGAAACAATCGTTGCAATGGAATTAGCGGCATCGTGGAACCCATTGATATAGTCAAATGCGACCGCAAGAATAATGACAATGACCAAGAGTGTGGTGACCATATTTTGCTGCGATAATTGGGTTAGGCGTTTTTCACTAAGATACTCTCCAATACGTTGGCCACATCTTCGCACCTATCGGTAGCCGTTTCCATGGCGGATAGCACCTCTTTGTATTTGATCAACGCGATGGCATCTTTTTCAAATTCAAACAATTCGGCTACCGCCTTATCAAAAATATAATCCGCTTTATTTTCAATGCTATTAATGCGTACACACGAATCGGTGATATTCCGGATATTTTTTAGATTGCGCAGTTCATGTACCGCCTTGGCGACATCTTCTGTGGCTTCCAGGATCAAATCAGCCATTTCGATGATCGGGTCTGTGATTTTCTCCACCTTGTACAATTCGATCCGGTTGGATGACCCGTGGATATAATCGGCTACATCATCCAATGAACTGGTCAAGGTATGGATATCTTCCCGGTCAAACGGCGTAATGAAATTCTTTCCTAACTCCAGGTGTATCTGGTGCGAGATATCATCCCCCCGGTGCTCCAGGTCTTCTATCTTTCTGGTCAGTTCCTTGCGTTTGACTGGATCAGAAGAATTCACCAATTCCTTCAGCAGCTTCGCCATGTCGATGAGGTTACTGCTGGCCTGTTCAAACAGCGGGAAGAATTTCTTATCCTTGGGAACGAAATATTGGAATATGCTATTGAGCGACATAAAAGAAAATATTTCTGCAAAAGTATGATGTTAATGTTAACTTAATGTTAATTAACAGCTCACCCCGTGTTATGTTGTTTGACGGGTGCAGAAATTTTACATCGAGGGTTTTATCTTTTCTAACGTAAACGCAAACGTCGTACCCAGCCCCTCTGTGCTGCGCACATTGATGGTCTGTTGATGCGCTTCCATAATGTGTTTGACGATCGCAAGGCCCAATCCCGATCCGCCGATTTTGCGCGATCGGCTCTTATCCGTCCGATAAAACCGTTCAAAAACCCGTGGCAGGTTTTTTTCGTCGATGCCGATACCGTCGTCCGTCACCTCCACCAGTACGGTTTCAAACAATTCATAAATCCGAATATCCGTCTGTCCCTTTGCCTTGCCGTACTTGAATGAGTTATCAATAAGATTGACGAGCACCTGCCTGATTTTTTCCCGGTCTGCCTTCACGAGTGTCAAGTGTTGATATTTCTCTTTAAATACCAATGATATATCATGTGCTTTTGCCTTGTCCTCCATTGATTCCAATACTTCCTTGATGACGAGTACGAGATCAAACTTCTCATAATTAATGGGTATTTGTCCGCTTTCCAGTTTCGATATCTCGTCTAAATCTTTGATCAGAAAGGTCAGTCGGTCTAGGTTCTGCGACGCTTTCATCAAAAACTGCGTTGCCATTTGCGGATCCTCCTCCATCATGCCGTCTTGGAGCCCGTCAATATAGCCTTGGATGGCAAACAGCGGGGTTTTGAATTCATGAGAAATATTGGCGAGAAATTCACGTCTGAACCGCTCCTGATCTTTTAAGGTATCAATCTCCTTTTTCTTCTCCTTTGCCCAATCCCTTACCTGTTGCTCCATGTCGTTGATGGGATCGTCGCTCATTTTTTCACCCAACGCATCTTTCAAGTCCTTGCCCAGCTTGAGGTTATGGATAAGTTTGTAAATCAGTCTGATCTTGTTGTAGATATACCGTTGGAAGAGGTAATAGAACGCAACAAAACTAATGGCAAAGGATATGGCGAAGGTGATCAGGAAATGTTGCCAGCTATGCTGAAAATAAAAATTAACGCAAGCGATGGAGAGCCCTACCGCAAATGCATTAATAAAGACAAGCAAGACAAACCTCATGGCAGCCGTTAATCAAAGTGTCCCAGGATCGTAAGTCCCCCTGATACCCGGTCGCCGATTTTCACCGCTACTTTGGCATCCAATGGCAAAAAGACATCCACCCGTGATCCGAACTTAATAAAACCGAATTCTGCCCCCTGTTGTACCTGCATGCCATCCCGCACATACCACACAATACGCCGGGCCAACGCCCCGGCAATTTGCCGGAACAGGATCTCCTTGCCCGCAGCGGTTTGCACGGCAATGCTCGTCCGCTCATTGAGGGTCGACGATTTGGGATGCCACGCCACCAGATACTTCCCCGGATGGTACCGGAAGAAACGTACGATGCCACTCACCGGATTGCGGTTGATGTGCACGTTGACGGGCGACATAAAAATGGACACTTGTATCCGTTTATCCTTGAAATATTCCGTTTCCTCCGTTTCTTCGATAACGACCACTTTCCCATCTGCCGGACACAAAATCATGTTATCGTCGGTAACGATGTCTCGTTTGGGGCTTCTGAAAAACTGCAAGATGGTGAGCAACAGGAGGAACGAAAGGATATACACCGCCCAAACAACTAATGCGTTATTGGGCACAAAATAATGCACCAAGGCGTTGGCCACGAAAACCAACAACACGACGATGGCAATACTGGTATACCCTTCTTTGTGAATAGTCATGCGAAAAAATTAATAGGCAAACTTAGACAAACTCCCCATCATGTGCAACATTATATCCCTTTCTCCCGCCGAATCACTACATCAAAGAAAAGCAGTTTGCGCATAGCCATATCCGGAAATGCCTCCAATGTCACGGTCAACTTATCGTCGACATACGCGCCGTCTGCATATGACGGAAACCAGAAGCCGATCCATTTCACCGCTTCCATGAACAACTCGGCGTAGCGTTCCTCACTAAAGTTGGTCTTCATATCGATCGGCCCCGGCGCACCTTTGCTATTCACATCAATGATAAACTCAATGCGCGTTGGTTCCGGAACTTCATCTACTTCACCTTCAAACCATTCTTCAAAATGCTTGCCCAGGTATCCTGTAAACCCGGTATAGTCATCAATGGTACAGGCCTTTCCGACCACCGCTTCCGCACGTGCGAAAAACTCCACCGGCAACACCGAATACCGCGGTGCGTCCGAAAACGTTTCATCCTGGTAGGCGTCGTACCCCTCCACAAACCGGCCGTCGCGATAAAACTCATGCCCCGCTGCCTCTTTTTTTCCATCCGCAAACACGTATTCAATCGTCCAGTTCCCATCCAGGCGCCCATCCACTACCTTTCCTTTTCGGTTATAACGCACATACCCAAATTCATTGTACCCGTCGGATTGCACAGCAAATTCGTATCGTCCATTTCCATCTATGACCCGTTGCCGACCGCGTTGATCCCAAAAACTTTGGAAGCGCACATCCGCCTCACCATACGCGATCTCCATCAGCGGCTTCCCATCCGGATAATAAAATTTCCATAGCCCCTGCGGTATATCCTGCACATAGGTCACCACCCATTTCAACCGTCCATTGGGGTGATATGCCTGGAAGGTGCCCTCCTTCTTGCCATGGCGGTAACTGCCCCGGAGAATCGCCCGCCCCTGGAGGTTGAAGTCCGTAAATTCGCCGACAAATACCTGCTGCTGAAAATCATATTGCCCCACCCGTTCTATCGCCTTAAACGGGCAATATTTATCGGCGAGAAAATAGTGGTCGTCATAAAAGAACCGCGTCCTTCCGTCAGGTGCCTCCTCATAATATACCGGCGCTTGCACGGTGTCCATACCTTGGGCAGCAGCGCCATTGGAGGCGAACAGCAATCCGAGTATCCACAGTCGCACGTTTGCCATTCCTTCCGGATTAATGTGCTTCCAGCCAATTCCGTCCTTCCCCGAGCTCCACGACGATCGGTACGGACATCGTCAGTGCATTTTTCATGTGGCCCTCAACCAGTTCCCTCAGCATCGGTACTTCCGTCTTAGGCACATCGAATACCAGCTCATCATGCACCTGCATGGTCATTTTCCCGCGGAGTCCAGTCCGCTTGATCGCCTCGTGAATGCCGATCATCGCCACCTTGATCATGTCCGCTGCCGAGCCCTGGATGGGCGCGTTGATCGCGTTTCGTTCTGCAAAGCCCCGCACCGTTTGGTTGGCAGAGTTGATATCTCTTAGGTAGCGTCTCCGTTTGAGCAGGGTCTCCACGTAGCCATGTTCCTTGGCAAAATTGATCGTGTCATTCATGTATTTTTTGATGCCCGGATACTGGGCAAAATACTGTTCGATAATCTGTGCCGCCTCTAAGCGCGGAATACCGAGGTTTTGCGATAGGCCAAAGGCTGACTGACCATAGATGATGCCGAAATTGACCGCCTTGGCATTGCGCCGCTGTTCAGCGGTCACCGCTTCCAGGGGCACGCCATATACCCTCGCCGCCGTGGCGCGGTGTACGTCCAATCCTTTCGCAAAGGCTTCCAGCATGCCCTCATCGCCGCTCATGTGGGCCACCAGCCGCAGTTCGATCTGCGAATAATCCGCAGAAAGGATTACGTGGTCATCGTCTCTGGGGATGAATGCCTTGCGCACCTCCCGTCCGCGTTCCGTCCGGATGGGAATATTCTGCAAATTGGGATTGGTAGAGCTCAGCCTACCCGTGGCAGCCACTGCCTGGTTATAGGACGTGTGTACACGGCCGGTTATCGGATTGATCATCATCGGCAGGGCATCCACATAAGTTGATTTCAATTTTTGTAGCTGCCTGAACTCCAGAATATCTTTTACAATATCACTTTTCGAGGCCAGCGTCAGCAACACGTCCTCACCGGTCTTGTATTGTCCCGTTTTCGTTTTCTTGGCCTTCGGGTCCAGCTGCAGCTTTTCAAAGAGCACTTCGCCCAATTGCTTTGGCGATGCAATGTTGAATCGTACACCCGCCTTTTCAAAAATGGTTTTTTCGATTTGAGCGATATCCGTTTCGAGGGTCTGCGATAGTTGCTTAAGTACCGGTACGTCAATGTTTACCCCGCACTGCTCCATCTCGGCCAGCACATGGATCAACGGAAATTCCACCTTGCGTGCCAGGTCCATCGCCTCCGCATTTTCCAGCAGCGGCTCGAATACCGCCTTCAGCTGCAGCGTAATATCGGCATCCTCAGCTGCATATTCTTTGATGGCTTCCATGTCGACATCCTGCATATTACCTTGGTTCTTGCCCTTAGGGCCGATCAACTCCGTAATCGGAATGGGGGTATAGCCCAAGTAGTTTTCGGCCAGCACGTCCATCCCATGGCGGGTATCGGGGTCTACCAGGTAATGCGCCAGCATGGTATCGAAGAGGACACCCTTCACGCTGATCCCGTAGCGGGCCAGCAACAGGATGTCAAACTTGATGTTTTGCCCGATCTTTTCGATGGTCTCATCCTCAAATAGCGGTTTGAAATAAGCCAATACGCGCAGGCTGCCTTCCTTATCGGCAGGTGTTGGCACATACCATGCCCTGCCTGCCTCAATCGCAAACGAAAACCCGACAATGTCGGCGATATTGGCATCCGTGCCTGTGGTTTCGGTATCGAAACAGAAGTAGCGCTGCTGGGCCAACAGCATCGCTAGTTCCTGCTGCCGCTCGGGCGTGTCGGCAAGCAGATACTCATGCGGCGTGTTGTGCACACTTCTGCTGGCTACTGGCGGTACATAATCTGTTGTGATGACCTCCGTGCCGCTCGCGCTTTCAACCGCATTGCCGAATAAATCCATCTGTGTGCCCGTGGTGGATTTTACGTCCAGCACATTGAATTCCTCGCCGAAGACACGCTTGCCCAATGTCCGGAACTCCAGCTCTGCAAATAGCGGTTCCAGCGCTTCCCTATTCGGCTCGCGCCGTTCCAGTTTCGCTTCATCCAGTTCAATAGGCACGTCCAATTGGATGGTCGCCAGTCGCTTCGAGATCAGTCCCTGCTCCGCAAAGGTCTCCACATTCTCCCGCTGCTTTCCTTTCAGCTGGTCCGTGTTGGCCAGCAGGCCCTCTATGGAGCCGAATTGCTGGATTAGGCTCTTCGCCGTCTTTTCCCCAATACCGGGGATGCCCGGGATATTGTCTACCGCATCGCCCCAAAGGCCGAGGATATCAATGACCTGTTTTACGTCTGAGACCTCCCACTTTTCTAATATTTCCTTCACGCCCAGCACCTCCGCCCCGTTGCCCAGCCGCGCGGGTTTGTAGATCAAAATGTTGTCGGACACCAGCTGGCCGAAGTCCTTATCCGGTGTCATGCAGTACACTGTATAACCGCTCGCTTCAGCTTGTTTGGCCAAAGTACCGATGATATCGTCGGCCTCGTACCCGTCCAGCGTGATGAGGGGCATATTGAACCCCTCTACCAGCTTAAACACATAGGGAATCGCCGTGGCCAAATCCTCCGGAATCGCTTGCCGGTTGGCTTTGTAGGCTTCAAATTCCGTATGCCTGCTCGTCGGTGCCATGGTATCGAATACCACGGCTATATGGGTTGGCTGCTGTGTTCTCAGCAGTTCAAGGAGCGTATTGGCAAAACCGAATATCGCCGAGGTATTAAATCCGGTAGACGTAATCCTCGGTGTCTTACTCAGCGCAAAATAAGCCCGATAAATCAAGGCCATCCCGTCCAGCAGAAATAGTTTCTTCACAGCAATATAATATTTGGTATCTCCACAAAGATAGGGATACCATTCACTATTCACCATTTTTTTTCGACCTTTGCCCAGATGGCAAAATGCACCCCAGCACGTAATCCGGCAATCCGATGAAAGGCCTTGTCACCAAGTCAACAGGCAGTTGGTATGAGGTACTCGCCGATGACGGCAACACCTATAATTGCCGCATCAAAGGCAAATTCAGGACACAAGACATCAGGACCACCAACCCCGTCGCAGTGGGGGACTGGGTAGATATCGAGCTAGAAGCGGCGCCGTATACGGCCATCATTACCCGCCTCCATGAACGGCGCAATTACATTATCCGCAAGTCGGTCAACCTATCGAAGCAAGCGCAGATTATTGCCGCCAATGTAGATCAGGCCTTTTTGGTCGTTACCTTGGCCTCGCCGTTTACATCGCTGGGTTTTATTGATCGTTTTTTGGTCACCGCCGAGGCCTACGATGTTCCGGCTGGACTGTTATTCAACAAACTCGACTTATTCAGTGAGGAGGGCCTGGACATACTGCGCGAATACGAATCGATGTATACCACCATCGGCTATCCCTGCTTTGAGGTCTCCGCGCTCCGGGGCACCAATGTCGACACCGTCAAAAAGCTACTTCAGCACAAAACCACCCTGATTTCGGGCCATTCAGGTGTTGGAAAATCCACGTTGATCAACGCCATCCATCCACATGCCCAATTGCGCACGGCCAATATATCCGATTGGTCAGATAAGGGTAAGCACACCACCACCTTTGCCGAGATGATCCTGTTGCCCTTTGGGGGTTGGCTGATCGACACGCCGGGTATTCGCGAACTGGGCATCATCGATATCGAACAGCAGGAGCTGAGCCATTTTTTTCCCGAGATGCGCGCATTGATGCACGACTGCCGTTTCAACGATTGCCGGCACATCAACGAGCCCGGCTGCGCCGTATTGGCCGCGCTTGAATCGGGTGATATCGCCCCGAGCCGGTACGACAGCTACCTGAGCATCTACCATGGCAATGACACCCGGGCATGACGGTTTGCGCATTGCAAAAATTTACCTTAAGTTTGACCTATAAGTCTTGGCAGCCATGTATCATTTGATCGAAGAGACCACCGAATTTATCCGACAGCGTATAGGCGATTTTGCGCCCGAGTTTGGTATCATCTTGGGTACCGGGCTGGGCAAATTGGTTGATGAAGTGGAGATAACCCGCCAATTGATGTATGCCAACATCCCCAACTTTCCGATTTCTACGGTAGAATTCCATACCGGCAAGCTCATTTTTGGCATACTCAACGGCCGCAGGGTCATGGCCATGCAAGGGCGTCTTCATTATTATGAAGGATACAGCATGCAGCAGATCACCTTCCCCGTGCGTGTGATGAAGGCACTGGGTGTCCAAAAGTTATTTGTTTCGAACGCCGCCGGCTCGCTCAATCCGGATATCCGGAAAGGGCATTTGGCTATCATCGACGACCATATCAACCTCTTGCCAGATAACCCCCTGCGGGGTGCCAATGACAGCAGACTTGGTCCGCGCTTCCCCGATATGAGCCAACCGTACGATGCAGAGTTGATCGGAGCAGGGTTGGAAATCGCCCGTCAACATCAAATCAAGGTGCACCGCGCCGTGTACGTATCCACGCCGGGGCCCAATTTAGAAACCCGGGCCGAATACCGTTATATGCGACTGATCGGGGGCGATATTGTAGGGATGAGCACCGTACCGGAAGTGATTACCGCCAACCATATGGGATTACCCGTATTCGCCATTTCGGTCGTCACCGATGAAGGATTCCATGAAAACCTCCAACCCGTTTCCCTCGCCGAAATCGTGGAGGTGGCCTCCACCGTAGAGCCAAAGATGACCGTAATATTGAAAGAATTGGTAGCTTTGCAGCAATGAAGGCTTTTCTGCGCATTTGGCTGCTCTCCGTATGTTTCCTTTCTTTCATGACGGTATTACATGCCCAAGAGGAAGAAGAATTCAGCAGCGCCCTAGACTCGGCGAGGGCTGCAGAAGACAACAAGGAAGACTCCGTCATTTTCAGTGCAAGGTACATTCGCTATACGACGTTAGCGATGATGAAGCAAGGCACCTTCACCTACCAGATTGATACACTCCACCAGAATTTTCAGTATTATAATCCCCAAAACCAGCCCAAAAACCCGAGCATTCACCTGGGCAGTTATGGCCTCGCCACGCGCGACCTTCTTTTTGTGCCCGATAAGACCATCGGATTCCAAACCGGATTCCATAGCCTGGAACGTTACGTCTATCAGCCGGACTCGGTTAAATATTACCGCGCCCGTGCGCATTTTTCAGAGCTGTATAATGTAGGCTTTTTTTTTGACGACCAGGTCCTGCGGGCCAAGGTCACCCAAAACATCAATCCCCACCTCAACATCGGAGCCGAGTTTCATGCGGCCCGGGCGGACGGTTACTATTTTAATCAGCAATACAACGAGATCAAGCCCGTCCTTTTTGCTTGGTATGAGTCGCCCAATCACCGGTATAACCTCTTGACGAATGCGGTGTTCAACCGGCTCATCTCCTCTGAAAACGGATCGGTGCTCAACGACACGCTCTTCCGTTATCCTCAGCGGGGTAACAGCGATTCCGAATCCACCCGACTGCGGGGCACTCGCGATGAACGACCACGCCATACCTGGCGTGACAACAGTTTCTTTGTCAGGCAAAGCCTGTTTGTGGGACGGCTTGATACCATCAACCCCGGCCAACCCGAACAACAGCTCCTGCCGACTAATCGCATGTCGCACAGCATCCAACTGCGCACACGCAACTATCAGTTCTATAAAAACGAACCCGATATCAACAATGCGTTCCCTTTTGGCGAAAGTGTGTTGACACAAGACACAACACAGGTCAACACGATCACGAACGACTTTGGTTATAGCTTTTATCTTCGGGGCAAATCGTTGGCATTTATCAAAAATGAGGTCAAACTCGATCTCGGATATCAACATGATATGCATTGGTACCGGGATAGGGGGTACCAAACGTTCTTGCAAAACAGCATGCTCAAAGCAGGTGTTGGCTATCGTTTCAGCGATCGCGTGACCATCACCGGCGATCTCAACCAAATCGTGCAGGGTGCCAACTTCGGCGATTACCGCTACGAGGCCAAGGCAGACGTGCTGCTAAGCAATACCATCGGACGCATTGTCCTGGGCGCCTATACCCAAAACAAATCACCCGAATGGTTATTTCAGCGGGCCAACTACACCTACCACCAATGGACGCATGATTTCGCCAAAACGAAGACCACCAGTTTTTCATTTGCTTACGAAAATCCATCGCTCGGGTTTTCGGGCAAGGCTGAATATTTTCTTATTGCAAACCATCTGTACTTTAAGGAGGTCGATAACCCCGATGCAGACCCGCGGCTGCTCCGAGCGGTGGAGCCGGCCCAATTAGGCAACAACATCGACCTGCTTAAAATATCCATCGGACAAAACTTCCGGCTGGGCCGCTTCCACCTGGACAATTACGCCGTGTACCAGCGGTCGGATTACAATGCGGTCCTCGCCATCCCTGAATTGTACACCTGGCATAGCTTTTATTACAATGGACTGCTCTATAAGATCGTCGATTTCAACCTCGGATTTGATGTGCGCTTTAATACGCCGTTCCGCACACCTTCTTATGCCATTAACATCGGCCAATTCTACAATGACAATGCGGCGATCGAATTTTCCACATATCCCATCGTGGATGTCTGGACCACGGCAACACTCAAGCGCGCTAACCTATTCCTGAGCTACAATTTCGTCAACCAGTACTTATGGCCCGAAGGTTATTATACCGTGCGCAGGTATCCCATGAACAATGCCAACCTGCGCGTAGGCATTGCTTGGAAGTTTTATGATTAAAAACCATCAGTGATTAACCGTAGACAGACCAAATGTACATGAAGTTTTGCAGAACTCCACACGACGAGACGGGTTAGCTGTACCAGAATACATAAGAAAGCCGCTTCTCTTATCGAAAAGCGGCTTTGGAAGTGGGAGCTACTGGGTTCGAACCAGTGACCCCCTGCTTGTAAGGCAGGTGCTCTGAACCAGCTGAGCTAAGCTCCCTTCCGTTTGGGTCTGCAAATATAGAAGCAGTCCGCCGATATTCAAAATTATTTTTTCATTTTTTTGGGAGCCGCCGCTTATAATTGTAGTTTTACGTTTTAATTTCGATATCGCTTAAACATGATGCACTCGCGCATATTAGTCGTAGACGATGATCCGGATGTGCTGACTGCCGTACGCTTGCTTCTCAAGCAGCATGTCAGCAAGGTCATTACCGAACACAATCCCGAGCAGATCCCATCCCTCCTGGCCAAAGAAGCGCTCGACCTCGTTTTATTGGACATGAACTTCAAGAGCACCATCAACACGGGCAATGAGGGCCTATATTGGCTCAATCGCATAAAAATGCTCAAACCGGACCTGCCAGTCGTGATGATTACTGCCTATGGCGCCATCGACTTGGCGGTGACGTCGCTCAAACAGGGTGCAGCCGATTTTGTGGTCAAACCTTGGCAAAATGAGCAACTGATTTCCGTCATCACGGGCTTGCTATCCAAAAAAGACCGAAAGAAAACTACTCAGATCAATATCGCGGCCGATCTGGAATTTATCGGCGCATCCGAGATTATGCAAAACTTGCTGTATAAAATCAGCAAGATAGCGCCCACCGATGCCAATATCTTGGTGTTAGGCGAAAACGGCACGGGCAAAGACCTTATCGCTACCGCTATCCACAAGCAATCCCAAAGAGCCGACAAACCATTTATCAAGGTTGACGTGGGCGCGCTGACCGAGAGCCTGTTTGAAAGTGAACTTTTCGGGCATAAAAAAGGCGCATTTACCGATGCGCGCGAAGACCGGATGGGCCGGTTTGAGGCGGCCAACGGAGGCACGCTCTTTCTCGACGAAATCGGCAACATTTCGCTTCAGCAACAGGCCAAGTTGCTCAGCGTGCTCCAAAACAGGCAGGTCATCCCCCTGGGCAGCAATAACCCTATTCCGGTGGATATCCGATTGATCTGTGCCACCAACGTGCCGCTCGCCGATCTGGCCAACGAAAGCCGTTTCCGGAAAGACCTCATCTACCGCATCAACACGGTCGACTTGCAGGCTCCTCCCTTGCGCGAACGCGGCGAAGACATCCTGCGCTTGGCGCGACACTTCCTGCAACGATACGCTCAGAAATACATGAAGTCTATTGCCGACTTTGATCAGAAGGCGGAGCAGAAATTACTCGGCTATCATTATCCGGGCAATGTCCGCGAACTCCAGTACAGCATTGAGCGGGCGGTAATCATGGCCGATGGGGAGGTTCTCCGCGCCGAGGATCTGATCTTTTCGGCCATTGAGAAAACAGCCCAGCATAGCAATGGCCAACGGCAGGCTCCTGAAGAACACAACTTGGTTGAGCTTGAGCGCATCACAATTGCTAATGTCGTTGAAAAACACGGTGGTAATATCAGTAAGGCGGCCAAGGAGCTGGGCATCACGCGTACGGCCCTTTACCGACGGCTGAGCAAATACGATATCTAAGCATGCGGCGATTCAGGCGATTGATTGTTGCCCGGGCAATATTGCTATTGGCGGCGCTGACGGGCTTGGCCTACCTGCTATTCAAGGAGCAATATTTATACGCATTGGTCTTGGCTCCATTTGGCATTTGGATGTTGGCACTCAACTTCCGATCGCAGTTTCGGACTTACCGCGAGTTGGAGGAGTTCGCCGAGGCTGCGCGCTACCGTGATTTCACCCGTCACTTTCCGCTCATTCATGCCAATGCCGAGCTGCTTCCATTACGCAGTGCGTTCAACGAAATTAACGGTGTCTTCAAAAAAATCAGCAGCGAGCGCGAAACCCAATACCAGTACCTGCATCAGATCTTGCAGATTGTCGATACCGCCATCCTCTCCTACAATACAAATACCCGTGAGATCGTCTGGATAAATGAAGCCTTCAAAAATCTATTTGGCATCCCTTATATCCGTCGATTTGAAGGGCTCCATCGGAAAAACGATGACCTTTACCAAAAGACGCTGCAATTGGTTCCGGGCGAGCAGAAGCTCCTCAGCGTACAGTCTGCCAAGGGGAATATTAAGCTGCTGCTCACGGCAAGCAACTTCCAAACGCCTGAGGGGCAATATCAGTTGGTGGTATATCAAAATGTCAATGAAGCCATTGATGAGACTGAAGCCCGGGCGTGGCAAAAGCTGCTGAGTGTGCTCACCCATGAAATCATGAATTCGATCGCGCCGATATCGTCTCTTGCGGATACCTTGAAAAACCGCCTGGACAACCTCCCGAATAGCGAAGAACTGGAAGATATCCGGTTGGGCACCGAAACCATCAAGCGCCGTAGTGAGGGACTGCTCAAATTCGCCGGCACCTACCGCTCTTTGAATAAGATCGAACGGCCAAACATCAGTACCGTTTTGGCTGCCGATCTTTTTGAAAACCTTTACCAGCTCATGGAACCGTCCCTGGTCCAGAAAAATATTGAACTGGATATTATATTGAAAGATACGCAGCTACAGCTCGAGCTGGATATCAACCTGATCGAACAAGTGCTCATCAACCTCTTGCTCAATGCCATGGAGGCGGTCAAAGACGTGTCCGAGCCCTATATTTCCCTCTCGGCCTCTGCCAACGACGGCAAGCCGCAGATCAAGGTGACCGACAATGGTAAAGGGATTCCTGCGGATTTACTCGAAAGTATTTTTATTCCGTTTTTTACTACCCGCAAAACCGGGAGCGGTGTAGGGCTCACATTGAGCAAGCAAATCATGCTTTTGCACGGCGGCAATATTTTGGTGCAGAGCGATGAAGATAAAGGCAGCGTGTTTATCTTGCAGTTTTGATCGGTGAGGAAGGGAATAAAAAAAGCGCCACCGAAGTGACGCTTTTCCAGATACTAAAACAAACAGTTCATACTATACTAAGTAATTTACCGTTCTCTTTCGGCTTACCCTTAGGTATTGCCTTATATCAACCTCTTTATTTTCTTTTCCGGTTATATACGTACACAGCAATATTGTGCCAATTGCCGTCATCCGCTGTTTTTTTCGCCGAATAGTTCAAAATCCGAAACAATGACCTGAAAATCAACCCTTTTTAATGACATCAGGGATGTGGCTTGTTCAATTCTATTTCGCGCTGCGATATTCCGACCTATTTTATCGCCCCAAACTGCGTAAATTATTCCACAAAATGCGGCGTGAAAGGTGTCGCAAAAAAACCTGTATATTTGTGGCGTGAATGCGTCATTGATTAACAGAAAATGGGCTGCGTTGCAAACGGATACGGCAAGGCGGTTTGAAATGGAAAAGCCCGATCTCAAAGTGATGCTATTCCTCATCGGGGTACAGGAGCTGGGCAAAGGCCCTCTGAAATTCAGCAAACGGCAGAAAGAAGAATTAATGCATATTGCCACCTGCCGACTGTTCAGTGCCATGGGCTTTTACGAACTCGAGGGCCTCGACCAAGATGGTTGGCCGCACTGGCACTTAGTCAAAGCCATCCCCAATTACACCCTTTTGGAGCAAGAGATGATCCTCAAATCGCTGATCATTGACTATTTCGAAGATGCGGGACTGGTGTCCGAGGGTGAGTGAGGAGTAATCGCTATAACAACTTTAAAAAACGAACTAACAGAAAATGATCAAGAAAACCCTTGTATTGCTTACGTTCATTGTGCTTGCGGCGTCTTTGCATGCGGCTCCACCCCATAAGTATGTACGGATCATCACCACTAAAGGCGAATGCCTGCTGAAGCTGTACGATGAGACCCCGTTGCATCGCGATAATTTCGTCAAGCTGGTCCGTGCTGGTTATTATCAGGATTTGCTGTTCCACCGTGTCATCCAACACTTTATGATTCAAGGGGGCGACCCAAACTCTCGGTTCGCCGCAGAGAAACAGCGCTTGGGTGAAGGCGGACCTGATTATACCATCCCGGCCGAATTCAGGGACAGCCTTTTCCATAAGAAGGGCGTCATTGCTGCTGCGCGGGATGATAATCCCGAGAAGGCTTCCAGCGGCTCGCAATTCTACCTCGTCCAAGGGCGCACCTTTACAGATAGGGGGCTCGATAGCCTGGAGCAGCTCCGCCTTGGCGGGCGCAAGATCCCGCCTTCCCAGCGGGAAGTGTATAAGACCCTCGGGGGTACTCCCCACCTCGACCAAAGCTACACCGTTTTCGGGGAACTCGTTACCGGAGTGGAGGTCATCGACAGCATTGCTGCCACCAAGACCGATCGGTATGACCGGCCCTTAGAAGACCAACGCATGAACATGGTAATGCTCACCCGGAGGGAGGCCATCAACTTGGAGCGCGAACAAGCAGGCGAGAAGCCGCGCAATACGATTTTTACGAAATTCATGGATTTATTCAAACCGAAATATTAGTAGGTGAGCATGAAAATCGTCACCTACAATGTCAACGGTATCCGCGCGGCCATGCGCAAAGGCTGGCTTTCGTGGCTTGAGGCCACCGATCCCGATGTCCTGTGCTTGCAGGAAATCAAGGCTACGCCTGACCAGTTAATCGATCTGCTGCTTATCGAACAGTTGGGATACGAGCATTACTGGTACCCGGCAGCGAAAAAAGGGTATAGCGGCACGGCCATCTTCACCAAGATCACCCCTAAGCATGTTGAATATGGCTGTGGGCATGAGGACTACGATCAGGAAGGGCGCATCATCCGTGCGGATTTCGAAAATGTGTCGGTCATGAGTACCTACTTCCCTTCCGGCACCACCGGCGGCGTCAGGCAGACATTCAAATACCGTTTTCTAGACGACTTCCAGCGCTACACCGATCGATTGCGGGAAGAGCACCCCAACTTAGTCGTCTGCGGCGACTACAACATTTGCCACCGCGCGATTGATATCCACAATCCGATCAGCAACGCGAACTCTTCAGGGTTCCTGCCAGCCGAACGCGAGTGGATGGAAAACTTCATCACGTCCGGATTTGTCGACTCCTTCCGTCACCTCCATCCCGAGCCACATCAGTACACGTGGTGGACATTCAGGGCCAATGCCCGGGCGCGCAATCTGGGTTGGCGCATCGATTATAACATGGTCAGCAAACCCCTCGAGCCATATATCCTGAATACCGTGATCATGCCTGATGCGATCCACTCGGACCATTGCCCAGTAGGGTTAGACCTGGCGATATGAGCGATTGCCCTGAAACAGCAGTGCAAACAACACCACCCCAAAACACCCCACCAAATTAAGCCAGAGGAAGGCCATTACGTCAAGCAACCACAGCGTTACCACCATGACCTCCGTCAGGATCGCCGCGCGCAGCACGGCCTTTCCACCTGCCCGCTTTACATAAAACGCGACGACGAAAATACCCAAGATGGTGCCGTAAAACAACGAACCCAGGATATTCACCGCTTCCAGCAGGTTGCCGAGTTTACTCGCATATAAGGCGATGACGACGCAGCATATCCCCCACATCAGGGTGAAAACCCGCGAAGCCGAGAGGTATCCGCGTTCGGTCCCCGCTTTGCTCACAAAACGCTTATAGATATCAATCACCGTCGTAGATGCCAGCGAATTGATCGCACTGGCGGTAGCTCCCATGGATGCCATGAAGACAATGGCCACCAGCAGGCCGATCAGCCCCTTGGGAAAATGCTCGGTCACGAAAGACAGGAAGATGTAGTTGTTATCATTGGTATCGGCCAGCTTATCGTTTTCCTGCATCAGCGTTACCAGGTCTTGCCGCACCGTCTTGGCGCGCATATCAGCGCTATGCAAGCGCGCACGTACGTCCGCTATCGCCGTCTCGTCTCCACTGTCAAGCGCCTCCGTCAGGCGGTGTATCTGTGTCCGCTTTTCTTCGAAGATCGATGCATGCTGCGTTTTCAGCTTATCCACCTGCCCGGCGTAGTTACTGTTCTCGATTTTATTGAGCTCATACTTATTAAAGAAAATAGGCGGGCTGTTGTATTGATAAAACGCAAACACCAATATCCCGATGAGCAATATCGCAAACTGCATGGGTACTTTCAACAGGCCATTCATGAGCAACCCGATGCGGCTGTCGCGTATGGAGGCGCCGGTGAGATAGCGCCCCACCTGACTTTGGTCGGTACCGAAATACGAAAGTTGCAGGAAAAACCCACCGATGAGCCCGCTCCATAGCGTGTATTGGTTGTCCCAGTCGAAAGAAAGGTCTATGGCGTTGGCCTTACCCGATTTGCCAGCGATGTGCAGGGCCTTCATCAATCCGATATCCGCGGGTAGCATGTAGACCACCAGCACCCCCGCAGCGAGCAGTCCGCCGAAGATGATGGTCATCTGCAGCAATTGCGTATACGAGACCGCCTTAGTGCCGCCATATACGGTATACAGCACCACCAGCGTCCCGATGAAGAGGGTGGTATAGGTCACATTGATCTGTAGGATGCTCGACAAAATGATTGCCGGCGCATAAATCGTAATGCCCGTAGAGATCCCCCGTTGGATCAGAAACAGCAACGCCGTAAACGCACGCGTGCGCACATCAAAGCGCTTCTCCAAAAACTCATAGGCTGTGTACACGCGCAGCCGGTGGAACATCGGCACGAAGGAGATGCTGAGCACAATCATCGCCAGTGGCAGGCCGAAATAAAATTGTACAAAGCTCAGACCTGATGAATAGGCCAATCCCGGCGCCGAAAGAAACGTGATTGCACTGGCCTGCGTCGCCATCACTGACAGTCCCACGTGGTACCACGGCAAGGACTTGTTGCCCAGCAAATATCCGTCGATATTGCGGATGCCCCTGCTTTGGTACACACCATAGGCAACGATCAGCAGCAAGGTGCAAAACAGCACCACCCAGTCCGTCGTACTCATCCGAAATAGTTGGTGAATAAGTAAAACAGCAAGATCAGTACCAGCAACCAAAGCACGACAATCCAATAAAACCGCCTCCAGTTGCGGACAAAAGGAGGTAATCCCTTATCGGTCGTGCTCACGGCCTTTGAGTAGGTTGCCGACAAAAAAGCCGGCAAAAGCCAGTCCCACTACCGCACCGATAATCGCGGCGAGGAAGCTCTCTTGGGTAAAGCCACCGGTCAAGCCGCCAAATACGGCGCCCAGCAAGTAGAAAAAGTTGTTGGTGCTTTTTTCGTTTGAAGGCTCTTCGACGTGTTTTTCCATGTTAATACCTGTTTAATCAATTGGGTTTTGCGAGCAAATTTACAAATAATCTATATGCACCGGGCACCCCAGCGGGCAATTGCCGGAAAAAAGCGAGCGATGTATAAACAAAGTTACCTTTGCCATAAGGCGCTACGAGCAGTGACCCATCATCGGGCGCTTCCCCCGGATCACCCATCCGCAGCGGCCGCTCGTACTGGGCATCTGCATTGCCTACAAAGTATAAGCCCCGCTCCTGTATCCACCCTTCAAAGTCGGCCGCGGTAATCTTGTTCGGATAATTCAGCACCCGGCTATCCGGCTTGATCATCGTTACCGGAGCCGTTTCATCGGTCACCCTGCTGCGGGTCAGCGACAGCGGGAAAGGTCCTACCTCATCGGTGGCCAAGCGGCCGCTTACGTTGTACTGCACCAGCAAGGTACCCCCGCCCTTGACGTATTCCAGCAGCCGCGGCTGCATATAGCGCATGCGGTCATTGACATTATACAGCCGTACACCGGCGACGATGGCATCATATTGTGCCAAGTCGCCCGATAGCACATCCTGCTCGCTTAGCACGTCTACGCGCAGCCCGATCTCGCGCAATGCCTGCGGTATCAGGTCGCCCGCTCCCGGCAAGTAGCCGATGCGCGTAGCCGACACGCCCGTCTCCACCTTGCTCAAGCGGGCTGTGGCCGGCGGAAACCACGTCATCTGGGGGATATGCTCGTATGCGATGGACCGGATGGCCTTCGCTGCCTCCGTGGAGTCGCCATATCGCAGCACCACATCCAACGAATCCCTGAGCGAGGCCTGCTTCCCGGGGTAGATGGTAAACCGGGCGACCGTTTCCTCCGCCTTGGCGGAGAAATCTAGCGGCAGCTCCTGCGGCTCAGCCCTCCATCCCGAAGGCAGCTGTAGCGCTGCGATGGCCGACACTTTTTCCTGCGTATGCGCGGTAAATACCACCTCCAGCGTCTTCGGGTCGTCGCCGTTGAACACCAGCGCCTTTTGGCCCAGGCTCGCCGTTATCCGCGGGGCGATGGCCAGGGGCTCATACACCTCACCCCGTACCGGGTCGGTGTATTTATACATGATGGGCCGTTCGTAGGCCAGTTCCCTTCCATTGATGCGCAGCAATACGGATGTTTTGGGCGCGTCAACGTTGCCCGGTTGCCCGACGTCTTCCCGGTCGGCCACTGCAAAACGGCCTAAGCTATGCGGTTGTCCGAGCCAATAGGGTTGGGTGATGGCCGCAGCCGTAAAGACAGATGACTGTTCATGCTGTTCGTTATACGTCAGCTCGGTATTCCCCACCGCTACTTCCACGCCGGGCCGACGCACGATGAATGCCGTCGTGATCGGTATCTGCTCACCCGCCGCAAACTTCGCGGCAGGTGCATAGCTTTCAACCCATATTCCCCCGCAAGCCAATATCAGGTCCTTGATTTCGGTCGTCTTCTGTGCCTTCCAATAGTCATCGCCCACGGTGGCTACGGCATCCAGCAACTCCATCAATCCGTCTATGGATCGTTCCGGATGCTCCATATCAAATCCCGCTTCGATCGCTGCGATGAGCTGCGGGATACGCTCACCGCCGCCTACCCTTTTCCATGAGGTCTCTACCCCGTCAAACAACGTTTTTTGTGGCGCATCGCCCTTGAGCACTTCAAAGCGCTCCACACTATTGCCGCGTTGGCGCGCCGCGCCGAACCCTTGGCTCTTATGGTTTGAGCGGCTCTCGGCAGCAATTTCCCCGTAAGATTGACCGATGAATGGATTATAGTCGCCAATGTTCATGAGAAACTGGTTTGAAGAAGCGGGCGACCCCTGAAAAAAGCTGGAGGTATTCCACAGCAGCCGTTTAGCCTGCCATACAGCTACCTCAGCAAGCTGCTCCGGAAACCGCTGGGGATCCGCTGCCGCCTGGAATGCTTCGATCGCCAGCAAGGCCGAAGCCTGATGGTGTCCGTGGCCGGCCCGCTCGTCGGGCGGAAAACGCGTAATGATGACATCGGGCCTGAATTTGCGGATCACCCAAACGGCATCCGCCAAGATATCTTCGCGCCCCCAAAAGCGAAAGGTCTCATCCCAGGTCTTCGAAAAACCAAAGTCGATAGCCCGTGAGAAAAACTGTTCACCACCATCCACCCGTCGCGCGGCCAGCAGTTCGTTCGTACGGATCAGCCCAAGCTCTTCCGCCTGCTCGGTGCCGATCAAGTTTTGGCCACCGTCTCCGCGTGTCAGCGATAAGTAACCGGTACGATAGCGCCCCTCTTTGGCCAGCCAAGCGATCAGCCGCGTATTTTCATCGTCAGGGTGCGCTGCAAAATACAACACCGAGCCCAGGGTATTCAATTTTTTGATGGCCTGCTTGATCTGCCCAGCGTGATAGGTCGGTTGCTGAGCAAGGACTTGTACGGTAATCAACAAGAAGAAAAAAAGCGATAGCGGTACAGACTTCGTATTCATGGTTTAAAGATAATGCATTAAACGCATATCCCCCACGATCGCGCCGGGAATGGTGCGGCTGCTACATAAATTTTACGTTTAGCTTGGTCTCGGATGCCTCAAAAACAAGAGCCGTCCCAACGATACTGGGACGGCTCTTGCAAATTAACAATTAAAAAATCATTTAAATCTTAAATCGCTGATTTGGCGCATCGAAGCCACCAATGCTCATAAGAAGTTAACCTTTAACAACGGTAAAGATACGAGAATAATTAAGGAGATGCACACGGCCATTGATAACAAGTTTTCAACAAAAGATCGCTTTTAAACATCTTTTTTGTGGAAAACGGATACTCTTCAGCTTATCCCTTATCAATCGAGCCCAACACCCGTTTCATAAAGGTATTGAGCGCCTCTTTCCGTTCCAATCCCCCTTTCACCAGCTTATCCACTTCAATAGCTCCGTACATATTCGAGATCAACTCCCCGATGACATCCAGCTCCTCATCCTTCAATGACGGCACCTCGGTAAGCGCCTCCAGTGTCTCAATTGCTTCGAGCACGTAATCCTGGTCGTTCTGCTCTATAAATTCAGCCAGGTGTTTAATTATGGGTAACCTCATTCAGCAACGCGATTAACGGATCAAATTTGTTGGTTTGCACCTGATTCACCAGTTCGCCACCTTTAAATGCCGCGAAGGTTGGCAGGTTAGACACGTTGGCCAATTGCCGCGATTGCGGGAAACGCTCCGCGTCTGCAATGACGAAGGACACCTGCCCGTTTTCCGAAGCCAGCTTCTTGAACTTCGGTTTCATGATCTTGCAGTTGCCACACCAAGTGGCCGAATATTGCACCAGCACGACATCGTTATCCTTCACGATATCGGCAAGGTTATCGTTTTCTAATTCCAGTAACATGTGTGTCCGATTTAGCTTAATGTCACTTGAGCAGCCAAGTAGCTCGCCACGCCATCACGGGTCGCATGCATCGCGTCCTTACCCTCTTCCCAGTTCGCCGGGCACACCTCACCAAACTTCTGTACGTGCGCATACGCATCGATCAGCCGAAGGTATTCCTTCACGTTACGGCCCACAGGCATGTCATTTACACTTTCGTGGAACACCTTGCCGTCCTCATCGATGAGGTAAGTCGCCCGGAAGGGCACGTTTGAACCTTCGAAAATATAGCCAAATGCTTCATTTTCCTTTTCTTCGCCTTCTAAGATACCCAGTACGCGGGCCAAGTTGCGATTCGTATCCGCGAGGATAGGATACGTTACACCCTCGATGCCGCCATTATCCTTCGCGGTATTCAACCAAGCAAAGTGTACTTCATTGGTATCGCATGAAGCGCCGATGACCGTGGTATTACGCTTTTCAAACTCGGGCAACGCTTCCTGAAACGCATGAAGCTCCGTAGGACATACAAACGTAAAGTCCTTAGGATACCAAAATAACAGCACTTTTTTTCCTTTTTTGGCAGCTTCTTCAAAAACGTTGATAAAGAGGTTATCACCGAGATAATCCATTGCGTCAACGGTGATGTTGGGGAATTTTTTTCCAGTAAAACTCATATTTGTTTATCTTTTTTAACAGCGGCAAAGGTACAGTAATTATGGTGCAGATGCCATTGTTTTTGTCAATGGCTCATACAGTTTGTCTATGATCGGAGTCAAATCGCATTTCGGATTATTAGATAAAATCGTATTTTTGCGACGATATTGCACTGGCCTCGTAGTTCAACGGATAGAATAGAAGTTTCCTAAACTTTAGATATGGGTTCGATTCCCGTCGAGGCTACTTCAGGAGACACCACTCACCAGCTGTCTCCTTTTTTATGTCAATAAGAATCTGTGACCCGAACCGTTAGCGGTCATTGTAACGACCGCTAATCCATCAAAATTCCATACTTGACAAAAAAATAAAGACACTTGGTCAATTCGTTAAACCTTATTATCTTTGTCACTAAGATTCTTATTTAAAAAGTCAAATGAACAGAGATAACATCATTACGGTTAGAAAGTTGAGTCAAAAATACGCCTATGAATCCATTCAATTGCACGAACTCATCGCACGAAAAGCAGGATTTTCAGCGACTGACCATAAGTATTTAGGATTTTTTGTACAAAAAGGCAGTCTAACTGCAGGAGAACTTGCAGACTTAACCGGGCTAACAACAGGTGCTGTAACCGGTTTAATTGACAGATTTGAAAAAAAGAAATTTGTAAAGAGACAGTTAGATCCGAATGATAGACGAAAAGTTATCATCGTACCTGATTCAAATAAAATAATTCAACACCTTGAACCCTATTATAAAAAATTTCAAGATGAAACCGAAAACCTGTTCGCTTCCTATTCAACTGCAGAAATTGAAATCATTGAATCTTACTTTGAAAAAGCAATACAATTAATCGTTAAAACGAACAGCACATTAAAAAATAAAAAAGCAATATGAAAACAACACTCGTAACAAGTGGGCTAACAATTTCTCTTGATGGGTATGCTGCCGGTTATAACCAAAGCTTTGAAAAACCATTTGGAGATCATTTCGATTCGGAGTTGCTGGATCGTTGGATGTTTTCCGAACCGGAAAAGCATAGACATAAGAAAGAAATAGATGCCATTCTTGATGCAGGCGCATTTATCATGGGCAGTAATATGTTTGGACCGAAAGACAGAAGGGACCAACCGGAATGGAAAGGATGGTGGGGCGACAATCCGCCATATCATGCTCCGGTTTTTGTGCTCTCCCACAACGAACGTGCGCCAATAGAAATGGGAGGCGGGACGATATTTCATTTTGTGACAGAAGGCATTGAATCGGCATTGAGACAGGCGAAGCAAGCGGCAGGAGATCGGAATGTAAAGATTATGGGGGGAGCAAACACGGTCAATCAGTACCTGGCGGCCGGCCTCATTGATGAATTGTGGTTGCATATCGCTCCAGTCACGATTGGTGCTGGTTCACGACTTTTTGAAGAAGTGCCGAATCTCAAGCTCGAACCAGTTGAAATAAGTGGAACCAGCATGGTGACACACGTTAGATACAAGGTTTTGAAATAAAATTGATAGTACAAAATTTAACAAACAAATCATTAGAAAATGGAATTCAACCCAAATAACAATATTGTGAAACGCTGTATTCAGGGTATGGGCTTAGAAGAAAACGGCAACGCCGAGGAAGCAAGCCGACTATTTCTTCAGGCCTGGAACGAAGCGACAAACGATTTTGAAAAATTTCTCGCTGCTCATTTTGTGGCGCGACATCAAAAAAATGTTTCCGACAAATTAAATTGGCTTGAAACGGCTTTGCAGTCCGCATTAAAAATAAATAACGACGCTGTTAAGAGTGCTTTCCCTTCTCTATATTCAAATATCGCCCGCTGCTATGAGGAGTTAAACGAACCCGACAAGGCAAGAAAGAATTATGAATTAGCCGCTTTTTTTAAGGATAAGCCTACTGACAAAGGCCCCTTTTATCATGGGACGAAGGCAGATTTGCAGGTTGGCGATTTGCTGACAGCTGGGGGCCGTTCTAATTACAAATCAGATCTCAAAATGAATCACATTTATTTCACAGCCCTCCTTAATGGAGCAGGACTTGCCGCTTCATTGGCAAAAGGTGATGGACGTGAACGTGTGTATATCGTTGAACCGACAGGGAGTTTTGAAAATGACCCGAATGTTACAGACAAAAAATTTCCGGGCAACCCCACCCGCTCATATCGCTCAGAAACACCATTAAAAATCATCGGCGAAATAACAGATTGGGTGAGACAAACACCTGATGAACTCAAAAAATGGCGTGAAAAACTGGCCGATAACAACGGAGAGATTATTAATTAATTTAGACAACCTGCAACGGCAACGGATACTCGTGCGTCCTTTGTCTGGTAACAAGCATTCGTTCACCGAATCCGGAAAACAATTCACTTGCACCACCAAGTTATGTTTAAGAATTTCTTCAGAACAACGATGCGTAACCTTCGCAAAAATAAGGTGTATAGCTTTCTCAATATTTTCGGACTGTCAATCGGCATCGCTTGTGCTGGATTGATCTTCCTTTGGGTGGAAAATGAAATAACGTACGATGAGGTGCATACCAAGAAAAACGTTCTATACGCTGTCCACGTCAATATTGATCAGGGAATGGATGTCTTCACCATCGGTTCGACGCCCCGTGTGATGGCGCCCGCGCTGAACGCTGAAATCCCGGGAATTGCCAATACCGCACGCGTATCCGATGGAAATCAACGATTGCTCTTTACCCTCGACGATAAATCGCTATATGCAGCGGGTCGATACGCAGATGCTAGCCTATTCGATATGTTTACCCTACCCTTCGTGCAAGGCAATGCTGCGGATGCATTCTCGCATTTACATTCGATTGTCGTCACTGAAAAAACCGCAAAACTGTTTTTTGGACAACATGGGAATATCATCGGAAAATCGGTGCGGATATCCAATGAACAGGATTACCTGATCACTGGGGTAATAAAAGACCCTCCTGACAATTCTTCGCTGCAATTCGATTGGCTGATCCCTTTTGAAAATGATCCCTACTACAGCCAGTCATTGGATTGGGACAGTTACGGCCCGCTAACGTATGTGGAATTGGAAACCAATGCAGACACGGCGGCGATAGGCAGCCAGTTAACCGATTTTATACATCGCCATGATGCTTCACAGCAATGTAGCGCTTTCTTATTCCCCATGAGCCGGTGGCATCTTTACCGAGAATTTGAAAACGGCAAGCCCACTGGCAGCGGACAGATCAGGCAGGTAAACCGGATGGTGCTGCTTGGTTGGACGATCCTCGTCATCGCATGCATCAATTTCATGAACCTCGCCACGGCTAACAGCCAACGGCGGACCAAGGAAGTCGGGGTCCGGAAAACGCTAGGTGCCGCCCGGAAGGGATTGATCATGCAATTCCTGGGAGAAGCACTTCTACTGTCATTCTTCGCCATGATTTTAGCCGTCATCTTCGTGGCCACTGCCTTGCCGGCGTTTAACGCGCTCATGCAAACACACCTGACGCTGCATATAACAAGCCCTATTCATCTGACAGCATTAGTGGCTATTGCGTTGCTTTGCGGACTGATGGCCGGGAGTTATCCCGCATTCCATCTGTCTGCTTTCCACCCCACAGCGGTTTTGAATGGGCTGAAAGTGAACATGCGCACTAGCCTGTTGAGAAAGGTGCTGGTCGTTTTCCAGTTCACGGTTTCGATCATATTCATCATCAGCACCTTGGTCATCCACTTGCAGATCCAGCATGCCAGACAAAGAAACCTCGGATTCAATAAGGATGATCTGATCGAGGTAAATATGCAGCGCAGCATCACGGCTGTTTTTCCAGTGATAAAAGAGGAGCTGTTGCAAACCGGACTCGTCGACCATGCAGCGACCGCTGACCATGTCATCCTAAATGGAGGGAACATCGATGATCGTTTCCGGTGGGAGGGCCAACCCGAGGATGCCCTCGTTTCTATCGCATTCCGGGATGTCAGTCCCGAATTTGTCGCAACATCGGGAATGAAAATCATCGAAGGGCGGGACTTTCGGACAGCCGAGCATGGCAATATCCTTATTACGCGGTCCCTTGCCCGGCTTATGGGTAATGAGAGCCCTTTGGGCAAAACCATCGCATCCCCCAGGGGTAACGAAGATGGGGTATATTCCAATATGACCGTCGTGGGTGTCGTGGATGATTATGTATATGGTAACGTGTTTGGCAGGCCATCTCCAGTGATCTTCTTCTGCCAGCAGTTCGGGCGCGACAATCTGCTCTACGTCCGCGTAAAGCCGGGCCGCCGAATGGAGGCATTGGCCAAAATAGGCACGATCACTAAGAAATACAATCCTGACTATCCATTTGAATACCGGTTTGTGGATACCCAATTCAATGACCTGTTCACGGCCGAGGTATCGGTGGGAAGGGCATCCGGCATATTTGCGTCACTTGCCATCATCATTTCCAGCTTGGGGTTATTTGGCCTCGCAACACACATGGCCGAACAGCGAAAAAAAGAGCTAAGCATCCGCAAGGTATTGGGAGCAACCGTAGCCGGCATCATACGTTTAATAAGCGCCGATTTCATGAAGCTTGTTTTGGTGTCATGCTTAGTCGCCTTCCCACTTGCTTGGTGGGCAATGAATGATTGGCTGGACAATTATGAATACCGGATAACCTTGAAGCTGTGGATATTTGCAGTTGCAGGGGGTACGGCCTTGTCGATCGCCTTCGCGACCATTGGCTACCACGCCCTACGGGCGGCAACCCGGAATCCTGTGGATTCGATAAGGAACGAGTGATGGTGTACGCGCTTATGCATGGCCCGAATAGGTATCTAAGGCGATAATCTCCTTTTTATATTCCGACGGCAGTATGGCCTTTTTTAGGACTGATTTCAACCAGATGAAACGGCTGAATTTATACAAACCCAGCATCCCTGCTGCAAATGGGCTTTTCCCGAGATGCAACAGTTCATTTACCTTTTTAGGGACCAAGAGTGTTTGCGCCTGTTTTAGGACCAGGAACCTGAATCCCCCCAGGTGCTTTCGGTACTGCCGGTAAAGGTCTTTGGTGAACGGACCGTTCAGCAGGTTTTCGTGCAGACCCGATGCTCTCATCTGCAACCATTCATGATATCCAGACGGCAGGTCCTTGACCTGCATGCGCGATCCCATCCGGTGAAAAACGTTAAATACTTCCTCTTTTTCGGTCGTGCTCAATTTCTTTTCCAATAATTCATAGGATCGTATGGAATAATCGATCAACATAAACAACACATCTCGGTACGCCCAATCGGGGATATGTTGGCCGCGTTGATCTTCCACGCCTTTATGGATGGCAGCGATCTGATCAATGGCGTGCAGGGCATCGTCATCGCTGGCAAACACGATCTGGCGCGCATAGGAAACGGTGGAGAACAACCGCTTGAGCGGATCAGAAGGAAGACGCCCCGTGAAATAAAGCCAATCCACGGCCTTATTCAGCGCAAACTCCGCAGCTGCCCCTGCAAAAATCAACAGGATGGTATCGCCATTCCCCCAGATCCGGCGGACGATTGAATCCTTGCTCACAAAATGTGCCATACGTTTTTTTAAAATAATTTCGCTCAACGCTTGCAAATTTACAATTTCTATTTAACTTTGAAAAAAAAAGTACTTTTTATAATGAAAGAAGAAAAGGACTATATCCGAGACATCGCTGAGATACGTTCCATGATGGAGCGCATGTCTAAGTTTCTATCGCTCTCGGGTTGGGCGGGCATCATGGCCGGTATTTATGCCCTTACGGGCGCCTATCTAGCCCATCAATTCTTCCATTTCAATCCTGATGACACAGCGTACGCCGCCACTCGATCGGGAAATTCGGTCATCCCGCTCCTGAACCTCATCATCTTGGCCCTCGTCATCTTGGTACTGGCGATCGGCACGGCTGTTTTCCTTTCTTATCAAAAGGCCCATAAACGAGGTGAAAAGATATGGAATGCTACTTCCAGAAGGTTGCTGATCAATATGTCCATTCCGCTGGTTGCGGGAGGACTGTTGATCCTGGTACTGATATCGAAAGGCTTGATCGGCTTAATTGCTCCTTTTACACTTATCTTTTATGGCTTGGCGCTGTACAACGCCAGCAAATATACCTATAGAGAGGTAGGGGCGCTCGGACTGATCCAGATCGGGCTCGGACTGATCAGCACCTACTTCATGGGCTACGGCCTGTTCTTCTGGGCAGCAGGCTTTGGCTTACTGCATATCATTTATGGCATTTATATCCATTATAAGTACGAGCGGTGAAAATATCGATAGATGGTCTACATAAAGCATTCGAAAGCAGGATCAGGCTTGGCATCATGTCGGCTCTGGCGGTCAATGAAATGCTCGATTTCAACGCGCTAAAAGAATACCTCGATCTCACCGATGGCAACTTGGCGAGCCATCTGAAAGGATTGGAAAAAGAAGCATTTATCGGCGTGAAAAAGTCATTTGTTGGCCGAAAACCCAACACCAAATATTTCATCACGAAAACGGGCGAAAAAGCATTCGATGATCACTTGAAGGCGCTAGAGCAATTAATTAAATCACAGAAATAGTATTATTTTTTTATCCATATGCTTTGAAAAGCAAAGTTCTTTTAATAGAATCACTAACACTTGACTAAACATTTAACGTATAAAATCATGAAAGACGAAATTCGCACTCATCTAAACGACCCCAAAGAACTTGAAAAGTTGTACCGCACAAACAAAGTGACTTTTAAGCGAGACTTCAGCGCGCTGTATCCGACGCTCAAAGGCAATACGCTTGCAGATTACTGGCACGAACGGCTGCATTACGAAAGCGATGAGATTAACTGGGGCACCAGCAGGGAATTATGGCTGGTCGTCATTGCCGCCCTTCTGGCAGGTGTTATCGCGAAACTCCCGGCGATCCTGTCGATAGATGAAGATTTTTTCTATCCCCGGAACGTCGGTTTCATTATTTTCCCCCTGCTGACGGCTTACTTTGCCTGGAAGAATAAATTGTCATCAGGCAAAATTGCGTTTGTTGTCGGCGCAACGCTGCTGGGCTTGTTCTTTATTAATCTCCTGCCTAATGATGAAAAAAGCGATACCTTAATTTTATCGTGCATCCACCTACTCTTATTACTGTGGTCTATCTTCGGTTTTGCCTTTGTCGGCGAACCGTGGAATAACGTGGAGAAGCGGCTTGGCTTTTTAAAATATAACGGAGACTTGCTGATCATGACGGGCCTTATCCTGATCGCCGGCGGCATGTTGACCGCAATCACCATTGGACTTTTCTCACTGATCGGTTTGAATATCGAAGAGTTTTATTCTCAGAATGTCGGCATTGTGGGGCTTGCCGCCGCGCCGATCGTGGGCACCTACCTTACCCAAACAAATCCGCAGCTCGTCGGTAAGGTCTCCCCGGTGATTGCTAAAATATTCAGTCCATTGGTGTTGGTGATGCTGGTCATTTATCTCATCGCCATCATTTTTTCAGGGAAAGACCCCTATAACGACCGGGAGTTTTTGCTGATTTTTAATCTCCTTTTGATCGGCGTCATGGCAATCATTTTCTTCTCCATTGCCGAGACAGCGAAGATCACGAAAAGCCGCGCAGAAATATGGATTCTCCTTCTGCTATCGATTGTCACCATTGTGGTGAATGGCATCGCGCTTTCTGCCATCTGGTTCCGGATTTCCGAATGGGGGATTACACCCAATAGGGCAGCGGTGCTCGGCAGCAACATCTTAATGTTACTTCATTTGCTCTTGGTCACCATACAGCTTTTCAGGGTACTTTCAAAAAAGACAGGTATCGCCGGGGTCGGAAAAACCATTGTCATCTACCTGCCCTTTTATTCGCTGTGGGCATTTATCGTTACGTTTATCTTTCCGTTAATCTTTGGGTTTAATTAAGGAAACTGTATCCTGCCCAAGGGGTGTCTAAATGTCCAGGTGACCGGTGACACTTGCAACAACATCCCGTCTGGAATTGGCTTTGGTGCTTAACCCAGTCTCCACCCACACTAGGCCGGGGTTCGTTGCGGATGATCCGCAACGAACCCCAGCTCAAGGTCGTGCAAACCAACAGCCAGTGTCGAGCAAGCACCCAAGCCGGTCCCAAGCCTATTCCCCCGCGTAAAAGCCACGGCAACGGCTATCACCAGCTAATAGGCCGCGAAACTCCCGGCTTCACCATGAATTGAAGCCTCGGGGGGTTATCATCACTCCACCGGTTCCTGGATCTGATAACTGCTTTCCTGGATGAAGGTGCGGCCGTAGTCGTCTGTCGCCCGCACTTGGATGCGATACGTCCCCGCACCTTGGTTGTTAGTGAGCGGCGCCCACCACAGGTGCGAGCAATCGGCTGGCTCCGTGGGCCGTCTTCCCGAAAAAAGGACCTCCGCCGTATCCCAGCGATACAATTCAGCCACATATGCGGGATCCGGCTCCAGTGTATAACGCATGGGCTTCCATTCGTCGTCGTCGATCCGGTATTCAACCTTGCTTCCTTTATGGCCCATGAAGAAGTTGGCATAAATGCGCCCCCTGCCTTCCCACCATATAGTGCCTAATACCTTTCGGTGAAAAAGACCAATCTGATGGTCCGCCGGCTTTCCAGCCACCTTGAAGTCGGTCGTATATTGGTTTCCTGTCACATTCAAATAAACATACCCCCGAGGTGTTCCGTCACTTGCGGTGGCATCGGCTACGCCGTGCTTATTGATCGCGCCAGAATACCAGTTACCGCAGGTTGCTCCGACATTGAACTCGTGGAGCGGTGTCTCATTGGGCCAGCCATCTGCCTGGTCATGGAAAAATTGCTGCTGCTGGTGCGTATGCGCCGAAAGCGCCAAAACGTTTGAGTACCCGCGGAACAGTTCAAACAGCCGTCTGCGGTCCGCCTCGCGAAACGAATTTTCGTTGATGATGTTCATCTGAATATGATTTACCAGCACAATCAAGCGGTCTTTATCCACATATTTCAGGTCGTTCTTCACAAAGCTTAGCTGTTTTTCGCTATAACCAGCCCATAAGCCGCCTTTTTTTCGCCGGGGATCCGGATAGACGTTGTCATCGAGCACGACGAAATGCGCATCCCCATAATTAAACGAGTACGAGGCCGGACCAAAATTGGCCTCAAACGTTTCGTCATGCAGGGAATCAACGGGGGCATCCATGTTAAGATCATGATTGCCGATGACATTATACCAGGGCACACCCACCTTGCTCATCAGCCGGATATAATCCGGGTACATGCTTTGGTCGTTTTGGACAATATCACCCAACGTCAGGCCCATGACGGCGCCATTACCCCCTATGATTTCCGAAACAATGCCTTTTTCAAAAAAGCCCAACTCCTGTTGGTCCAGTACCTGAGGGTCGCCCAGCACCAGCATCTTGAACTGGCTGTTTTCCTCTTGGGGGATTAGGGCAAAGTCTACCGATTTGGGTAGAGGCCCCGTAGGATCCACCCCCTTGAATTTCAAGAACGTTGGTGAGCCCTTGGGCTTATGGATGTAGTAATATAGTGGTTGGTTATACGCATTGAGCGGTACGCGGTAACCCGAAGGTTTGACGACGAAGACAATGTCATCGTCCCCTATGGGTAGTTCATACTTGCCCTTTTCGTTGGTCAGCACCACTTCCCGGCCGTTGCTTACGGCTACACCTTCCACCCCTTGCTCTTTCCGTTCGCGGATACCGTTTCCATTCCCATCTTGGAATACGTAACCGACCACCTTGTCCTGTGCCCGCAAGGGAACACAAAAGAGTATGGATAAACCGATCCATAAAAAATAAACTCGCATCATCGTGATTCTCTATGTTGTTTAAGATTATTTTAATATCGTCATCCTTAAGGCGGGGGGTACATTCACCACTTCACCGTCAGTTATTGTGGCATTGGCAAGCCGCTTGCCATCAGCAAGCAACACGTTGCCGCGTCTCAGCACAGCCGGCACCGCTTTTCCACCAGGAAAATAATTTCCGGGAATAGGAATGTCTCCCTGCTGTCCGAATTTTATGACCTTGTTTTCCCTACCACGAAATATCCATTCACCGGTAGACGGACGATACACAACCATGTCGGTTCTGCCATCCCCGTCGTAATCCGCAGGAACAGGCAGCACCGATTCCGCCGGTATTTCGTTGGCTTCGCTGAAAGCCTCATTGCCCATTTGCATGATCTGCCACATCTTCCTGGATGTATTGAACACTGCAATATCCGCCTTACCGTCACCGTCGTAATCGCCCGGTACGGGGATGCCGTTGATCGCGCCAAACTTCACCTCCGGCGACCCTTGTATGTAAAAGGTTGAATTAGAAGGCCTATAAACTGCGATATCCGCGTAGCCATCGCCATCGTAATCAGCGGGCACCGGAATATCGCCGGTCTGGCCAAGGCGCACGGTATCCTTGCCTTGGATGTAAAACGTGCTAGTGGACGGCCGATATACGGCCAAATCTGTCTGTCCATCACCCGTATAATCAGCTGACACCGGGATGTCACCATCCTCCCCAAAGGTAATCTTCCCTTCGTGCCCCCTCCACACGCCGGCATTAAATGTCATGATCTCCGATTGGCCATCGTTATCAAAGTCAAAGGTCCTGCTGGCATTCGTGTTGACAAACCATGGCCGGGTAAACCGACTGTCACCATCGGTCTCTTCCTCGCCCGTATGCGGCGAAAAGGTGCGCACGGCTATGCGGTCATTTTTCGGGGAAAATGTGAGCAACCGCATCAGTCCGTTTCCCCCGTTTTCCCGTCCTTGATAATCAGACAGCATCATTTTGACGGTATGACCCGCATAACATTCCTGCCGGTATCCCTCGCCATTTTGGCCTACATGGCCGCCAAGCATCAAAAAGAGATTTGGTAATCTTTTCAACCGGTCATACAACCGGGCACCTTGTTTGGAAAATTCAGCGAATCCCTTCTCGTTGGTTCCTTTCGTTCGGTTATTGCCAACAATCGCGTGGGTGACCACGATCGCCTTCCGATCGGCATGTTTTTCCAACACCCCTGCCGCCCACTCATTCATGTTTTCCTGGTCTTCGTCCAGCATATCGTACTCGATGTACACCACCACGAAGTCCATCTTGCCTGCGGAAAACAAGTCATAATGGTTATCATTATCATTCCGATAGTGCCCACCGTACCAAGGCTTATCCGAGAAATGGTCGATGCCGAAATACCGGTTATAATAGGTCGTTTTGCCGCTAAGCGCCCGTTGACCCGGTGATTGATCATGGTTGCCAACCGTCATGCCATAGGGGATGCCGTGCGGCATACCGGGCAACGGATCCTCCAGCGCATACATGGCTTTCGCGGCATGTTTCCAAGCCATCGAATCCGCTTCGCCGTAGTTGACGATATCGCCCAAGTGGATCACGTATTGGATGTTTTCTGCTTCCCGATTCTTTTTAATCCAGTCGGTCTGGGCGAAAAACATCTCCTTTTTCCCCTCATTTACTTCAGCCGAGTAGAATTGCGTATCTGGCAATATGGCAATGGAAAAGGCGTCTTCATCGTCGGAAGACCATGGCCATGCAAAACCCAGTAAAAGGAAACTCATAACGCCAACTAATACTATCAACAATCGATTCATCATGGTTATTTTTGTTTTAACACGGGGGTGTATGTACTGTATTCGGTATAAAAGGTATCAATGGCCAGCGTATCCGGCATAAATGCTGTTCGGTACGTGATAGCTGAATTTTCCTTGCAGTCCGGCAAGCGGGTGATTTCCCTGAATAACGGGGGTCGCCCACTGATCCTGACAGGTTCTTCCCGGACCGTGATAACACTGCCATCTTCCTGCGTATAACGGATATCCATGAAGATGGCCTGCATGTTGACGCCATACCAATTAATCTGAGCACCTTTGAATGCTGGAATTTCACCCTCTTGAGGAAGGTCCACCCACTCGACCGACCGGACGAGACGGTTGCTCAGTGTCTGCTGGAAGGTCCCGCCATAGACTTCCCCAATAACCTGGGAGCCAAGGGACCGATGTCCCACGTTGTCATAGGTATAAACATCAAACGTATACAGCCCCTCCTCCATGTCGGGCAAGATTACCAAAATGGTGTCCACATCAGCGGTCTTCTGGATGGGCACGACTACCGAATCTATCTTGTTGTTCCAATATACTACAGCTCGCACCACCTTGGGATCCGACACGATGAGCCACTGTAGCGCAATCCGTCGGTTTCCTGGAAACGCCTGCAATGAATCGGCCTTACCGGGGTAGACGATTTCCCCTCCCTCAAGATACTGGGCATAGGTATCCTCCATTTTTTCGCATGCCTGACCAAACAGTAGTACTAACACGATGGATAATGGAAAAACCAATGAAGCCTTTATTTTATTCATGTTCATATATTCGATAAGTTGATTATTGACCGCGTTGTCCCCACAACGAAAGTTCATTGATGTGCAGGAATCCGACCTCCCCCTGAATGGATGCCCAATTGTCAACTTGTTTCCAAGCCAAGTAACGCACAGCGGGAGCATCTAAGTTGAAATCGTACTCCTGGCCCGCTGCTGCGATCGCCCGATCATCAGCCGAATTCTGGCCGATAGGCAATCCCGACGGCTTAACCATAACCTCATGCGCGATCATCACCCAGCTGTTGGGATCTTCCGGTGTATTCGTTCCCCATATCTCCCATTCGTGGGGGTTGCCATGTGAAAAATATCCCCCCGCCACAGACCGCTGCCATATCTTGTACCGGCTCGGCTTGATGGACTCCCCCAAATCGAAGGGCACCCATATCGGCAGTTGAAATCCCGACTTGGTATGAAAGAAATTGCCTACGTTGCCATCCCATAAATTGATAATCGGATATGCACCGGAATAGTCGACTCCCTCCACCATTGGATTGCCAGAAACGGGTAATATACCCACCTGCGGTACCGGGTAAAGGCCGCGTACATCCCGCCAGCGATCCTTTTCTATTTCCTCCTCATAAATGGGGGTCAGTTCGGTCTCCAACGTGTCAGTATGGTTATCCCACCGGTCTTTGATGAAAATCCCAAACTTAATCGGAACAGATTCCAGTCCCCTTACGGCAAACTGGTCCTTTGTCAAGCCACTATAATAGGTGTCGATTTGCACCCATTCTTCCAATTCCGCATCCCACCTGAGCGTGCCGACCACGATGTTGCTGTTGACACTGCCGCTGGCCGCGGATGGGTTCTCGAAGTTGACCACGATACCGCCAAACGTTTCTTGCACGTCCAGCGACTGGAGCACGGAGAATACCGGGGCAGGCAGCGGTTTGATCGTCGTAGTCACCGGTGAGGACTCCTTCTCGGAGCGGCTCACCGCATAGAGGGCGATCTCCCGCTCGTTTTCGTCGCCGAAGCCCTCTAAGATGATGTGGTTCGTCAAATAAGATGCCTTTGATTCAACTTCCTGACCTTTCAGCGTATACACCGCTTTGACATAAAGCAAATTTTCGTCATCCGGCAGAGCATAAGATATTTTGGCTCCACCTGCCAAGTTTTCTACGCGGACCTCGTGAACCGGGCTAGGGGTCCCGCCGCCGCGCTCCACGGGCATGAATTTCTCTTCCGAGCAGGACATCATGGCACCCAGGCCTATTGCAAGCGTAAGTACCAATACGTTATATATGCGTTCCATAATCCTATTTCCTTTGTTAATTTCTACTCCTCAAAAATTACCATCCCGGGTTTTGCACCAGATTGGTGTTGATTTGCAACTCAGACAGCTTGATGGGCGAAAAATAATCGCGCATCGCAAATCGCTGGTTAAACAGTAGCACGGGCCGGTAAAACGACTGCGGATCTTTCTGGTCAATATCCCACCCATATACCGGCGCATTCAGGTTACCATTCACATGTGCGGTCATCCATCGCTTTAAATCCCAATACCGATGCCCTTCGAACGCCAGTTCGATGGTACGTTCTCGCCGGATGATCTCCCGCATGTTATTCTTATCCTGATAATATCCTGGCTGGGTGGAGTAATTGTCCCATGATTCCTCTACCGTCGGTATCCCAGCACGTTGCCTCACCTTATTAATCCATTGAGATACGTCTGCAGAGTATCCTCCAACTTCGTTGAGCGCCTCTGCATAGAGCAGGTACAGATCAGCCATCCGGAACTCCGGCCAACTATACGCATAGATATTGGTGGCCGGTATTTGGGGTGTCTGCACGGTTCGGATGTCTACCAGTTTCTTGAGCTGGTAGCTGGTGATGGAAAAACCACCGACACCCTGCCGGGCGGCGAGTTCGCCAGACCTGCCTTGGATATATAATAGGCCGCTATTTCCATTATCTTCCAAGGTCACATCATAGTTATTGGTGGCATTGCCAAACCAGATTCCGCGATCAAATCCCACGGCAGCATAAAACCGGGGTTCCCGGTCGTAATGGAGCCTCACCGTCACCTGTCCCTTTTTCACATAGTACCGGTCATCTTCGGCGGCGGTCACCAATTCCTCATCGGAAGTGCCCGCCCAATCCTTATCATAAGCAATAGGCAACCCCTTGTCGGTATAGTATTGCCTGACCATTTTCAGCGTGGGAGCAATGGACCCCTTCGGTGCCACCCCATCCCCTCCTCGGTCTCCCGCGATAATCGGAGGGGAGCAGTAACGCTGGACTTCGGTCAGGCGGCTATTGGTAAACGCCCAGATCAGCTCTTCATTGTTTTCGCGTTCGGTGAAGGCGGTCCGGATATCCAACTGGGTTTTGATGGTGTCATTGATGGTATACGAAAAGCTGCCACCAAATTGATGCAAGCCGAAGCCTTGGGCTTCACAAAATTCGACCGCTTCCCGACACGCTTCGGCCGCCCTCACCCATTTTTGGGGATCTGCCGTCGTGCTGAAAAGTTCCCGCCCTTGGTTGTCTTTCAGGCTGAAGAATCCTGGGTTTCCGCCGTTAAACAAGGGGCTGGCCGCGGTCACGAGCACCTTAGCCTTCACCGCCAGGGCGATGCTGCGGGTAATCCGGCCGAGTTCCGTGTTTTCGAGTCCCGTGATGTTGTCTGGCAGGTTTTCATTAACGATGGCTTCGTCCAGCAGTTGCACGATGTAATCAAAACAAGCATCCAGTGGCTCGCGGTAAATCTTCACATCGTCAGATGAGGCCTCCAACGGCAGGTTCGCCTTGATCAATGGAATGGGGCCATACATCCGTACGAGGAAGAAATGATAGTAGGCTTTCAGAAATTTCACTTCGGCGATCCATCGTTCTTTTTCGTATTCCTCCAGATCCACCACCTGGTCGATGTTTTCCAGAAAGGTATTACAATCGCGGATGGCCTGGAAATAGGGTTTCCCCTGATTCCCGCCGTTCCAGTAATTGACCAAGGGATTTTGAATATTTTGCAGGCCCTTGGCTACATTCAGCACCGTTTCATCCACCCAGTTGACCGGATACATATACCAGACCTCATCCGCTGCATTGAACCCGGGATTGGTACTGGCGTGACCATTTTCAGGCAGGTAAGAGTAACAGGTAAAGAGGTAACGCTCAGCTGATGAGCGCAAGTGAAAAGCATAATCTATGGTCGGAACATTGTCCGGTATAATGTCAAGGTAATCCTGACAGGCATTGAGCAACGTCGCCAGTAAGACGACCGCACTTATTCGAATAGCTTTCATGATAACGAATAATTAAAAATCTAATTGTAAACCGATGTTCATGACGCGTTGAATCGGGTATCCCAAGCCATCTCCCGCCATTTCGACATCCCAATACTTGAAACCAGTGATCGTAAACAGATTGGTCGCCGATCCGTAGAGCCGCAGGTTCTGCACACCGATGCGCTCGATAAGCACCTTCGGAAAGGTGTATCCCAGTTCGACGCTTTTGAGCCGCAGAAATGCACCATCCCGCATAAACCATGTGCTTCGCTGGTTGCTATTGCCATTATACAGTGACGATAGACGTGGCCACACCGCATACAGGCCGCGGTTTTCCTCCGACCAATAGCTGTCGGCATATACCTTGAGCAATTGGTTCTGTAGCTGCTTCCCGGCCAAAAAGCCGTTTGCAATTTCCTCATCAGACCGGTAGTTAATGAATGGCGATGTAGCATTAACATCTATCCAGAACGATGAGCGCGCCGAGCCTTGGAAAAACGCCGAAAAATCAACTGATTTGTACCGCGTGGAGAAGCCGAATCCGTACACGATTTCGGGTATAGTGGGGAAGCCGATAGGCACTTGATCCAAGGTATTGATCACGCCGTCGCCGTTGATGTCGCGATATTTGATGTCGCCGCCACGGGTGATGAAATCGCCGAAATTCTGAACGGGCGAACTGGCCACCTCATAGTCATCTACAAAGAGGCGCTCCGCAACATACCCCCAGCGCTGGGAGGTGGAATGGCCCTTGCGGTACAACCAGGGTTCGGCATACGCCGGTTCCTCATAGGCCTCGTACCGATTTTGCGAAAAGGTGAAGTTCCCTCGGAAGGAAAGGTAGAAATCCGGACCGAAATTGCTGGTGTAATCTAATTGAATATCGGTAGATCGAGACCTTGCTTCACCTACATTGGCCTTGGTCACGGCCTGTAATCCCATTGTCCCGGGAATAGAAGCCCGGTCCATCAGGATGTTGTACCGATGATCCATAAAATACTCGGCAATTAAGTTCAGCTTACCCCATAGCCCCAATTCCAGTCCCAGCGTGGTATTACGAGAAGTCTCCCAGGTGATGCTAGGATTGGCATAACGGTTGATGCTGTAGCCCGCGCCACCGTAGCCTCCGGTGGTCCCGAAGTGATACCCATTGCCCAGCTGATTCATGTTGACTTCGGAGAGGTAAAAAAAGCGGTCTTCGGCTCTTCCGATGGCATCGTTACCCACCAGCCCGATATTGCCCCGCACCCGCAGCTTGTTGACCACTGATGACAGCGGTTCGAAGAAGCGTTCGTTGGAGATGGCCCAGGCTATTCCCGCCGACGGGAAAAAGCCATACCGATTTTCGATAGAGAACCGTTCGGATCCATTGTAACCAAAGTTAAATTCAAAGAAGTATCGGCTATCGTAGTTGTAGGTCGTCCGGCCGGATACTCCGAGGTTGCGATAGGGTAACGACTCTTGCAGAGTCGCCGCGTTGCTTTCTGTTTCTGATCGCATTACGAAGATGCCCATGGCCGATACATTGTGCTTGTCGGCAAACGAACGGTTGTAGTTCAAGGCGGTTTGGAGGTGGAATACAGCATTCACTGTTTCGTCGCCGCGCACAAAGTCCAGCCAATCCGTGCCGCCACCCGAAGAGGCAGGTCCATTGTTGAGCGGCAACAACTGGTATGTATCGGTCAGCTTATCGTAGTAGTTCATCGTGTATAAGAACGGCGTATACTGCCGGCCTACTTCAGCATAGGCTCGCCGATTGGTATTCATCATCCCGTTGAACGTCAGTCCATCGGTGATGAAGTGCAGGTCCTGACTGAGCTCCACTTGGGCTACCATCAGCGAGCGGTTGTAATTTTTATAGCCCTTTACCATTTCGGCGTATGGATTGACCGCATTCCCGGCCAAGGTATTGCCGAATTTGATGTGGTTCAGACTCAATTCCCCCGGCAGCTCGGGGTAGTATGGCAAAAAGCGCGTCTGAGGAGCTCGCATCACCATTTTGAAAACGTCTGTCCCACCGGAAAGGGGGCCACTGTAGTCGTCAAAATTTCCGTTGAGGCGCACCCCCACTTTCGTAGACTTCGATACGTTGATGTTGACATTTGCTCGCAGGTTATACGAATTGAGGTTGACATTAGAATTGAAGTCATTCCGGTCGTCCACCTTGAGGATACCATTATCCCGATTGAAGGTGCCCGCCACGTAGTAGGTTGCCGCTTGCCCGCCACCACTAAGGTTGAGATTGTACCGCTGGTTGACCGTGTAGTCCTTAAACAGGGATTCCTGCCAGTCCACCTGCGGAAATGCTACCGGGTTGGTCCCCGCAATGGTATTATCAATCTGGCTTTGTTGGTAGATGATTTCGCCGAGCGGATCTCGCGTCAACACGGCCTCATTGCTCAGCCGCATGTAGGTGATCGGATCGGCTAGCTCCACCTGCCGTGTCGGCGCCGATACGGAATTTTCCGCGCGGAAGTTGATCCGTGGCTTGCCTTCCATACCGCCTTTAGTGGTCACCAAGATCACCCCATTGGCCCCCCTGGCGCCATAGACCGCACTAGCCGTGGCATCTTTCAGGATGGAAAACTCCTTGATGTCATCCGGTTGCAGCCTCGCCAGATCGGTGGTGGTATATTCCATCCCATCAATCAAGATTAAAGGCGACTGCCGGTAGCCGAAGGTCGTAGCCCCCCGGATAAAAAACTGGGCATCGTCCGCCCCCGGCTCGCCACTCCGCTGATAGGCAATGACGCCAGCTATTTTCCCGGCCAGGGCCGTGGTCAGGTTGCTCGACGGCACCTTTAGTTCAGAGGGCTTGATGGTGGTGATAGAGCCAATGACCGATTCTTTCTTTTGTGTACCGTATCCTACGATGACCACTTCTTCCAAGCCACTCTCATCTACCTTCATCAGCACATCAATCACGTTCTTTCCGGTTGCAGGCATTTCTACCGTCTCAAATCCTACCATGCTGTATACCAGCGTCACCTCCCCTTCAGGCACTTGCAAGACATATTTCCCATTCAAATCCGTCGTGGTGCCGATGGAGGGCTTTCCTTTGACCACCACAGACACCCCAGTCATGGGGCCTACCGAGTCGGTCACCGTACCGATGATGGTCAGGTCTTGCTTGGTGAGGCTATCGTAGTAACGGGGCCGATCGACCGACCGGACGGTGATGATGCCCGTGCGTTTGCGGTAGGCGATTCCTTTTCCTTCGAACAGCTGGTCCAGTACCTTGTCCAGGCTTTCATTCTTCACCCGCATGGATATCGGATCCATCTGCTCGAAGATGCGCTCATTATACAAAAAACGATAGTTGGTTTGCTTCTGCAGTTCGTTGAACACATCCTTGATGTCGGCTTTTTCGACACTGAATGTCACCAACTGGGCTTTGCTCGTCGCATGGGCGCCCAGCGCTAGTACCAAGGTTAAAAACACAACCAGTTTCATTATCCTTATGATTAAAGGCCATTCAACTCTGTTGGTCGAGGCAAGTCCAAAACTTGCCTGTTCCAAGTTTTTGACTTGTATCAAATATTTCATACTTTCGTCACAAATAAGGGTTAACTATTGTACCATTGAATTTCACTGATTCTTTGTTATTCAGCCCTTTAAATATGGCCGGGAGTGGTGGTGCACTTCCGGTTTTTTTGGGCTCGATCCGGGGTTAACGTTGTATTGTGGTCATGCCATACGCATTGGTTTTAGGTTAGTCGATTTATTTTTCATGCTTGTTTATTACGGTGATATCCCTGCCGTCTACCTCAAACCGGAGGTCACTGACATCCATCAGCATTTGCAGCACCCCGCCCACTGTCGAATGGCGCGGTACACTGCCACTGTAAACATCTTGCGGTATTTCTCCTGTGTAGTGCACCTGCACCTCGTACCAACGCGCCACTTGCTCCATGATAGTCTGGATGTCATCCCCCTCAAATACGAAGTAACCGTCTTTCCACGCTGTGGCTTTTTCGAGGTTGGCTGGGAGCACATCGATGCCCGATGGCTTGGCAATGGCCTGTTGCCCTGGTTTGAGCATGCGGACGGAGCGGGTATCGGCAATTCTGACGGCTCCTTCTACCAAGGTGGTCATCACTTCGTCGGAATATGCCGAAACATTGAAACGTGTGCCTAGCACCTGAATGGTCTTGCCGCCCACCTCGACGTAGAAGGGGCGGGCAGGATCTTTGGTCACATCAAAAAACGCTTCGCCCTCCAACGTGACACGCCGCTCGCCGGCACCGAATTGCACAGGAAACGTCAAGGTTGACAGGGAATTTACCCAAACGGTTGTCCCGTCAGAAAGGATTACTTTATATTGTCCGGCCTGCGGTACCCGCACCTCATTGACCCGGCTCGGGTCACCGTCGACCCCTTGATGGTAGCTGAGTTCTCCATCCCTTGATGCGGACACCGGATATTTCCCCTCCCTGATCAGCCGCACTGACTGGTCCAACGGTACGGTCTTGCCATCTGATAGCACCAGCAGGGCCTGATTACCGCCCGGCAGCACATCATTTTTAAAACCATACTGGCTATCCGCGATGATACCGCTATCCCGATGGTTGCCGTACCACCAGATCGTGGCCGCCACAGCGGCCACCACGATGGCTGCGTATTGCAGCCATTTGCCCCGGAAACGCCAGATCGGATGCCGTTGTTGGTTTACATTCCCTTGCTGCGATGCCTGCCATGTTACTTGCGCCATAACCTTGTCCCAAGCGGCTTCGGTATTCAACCGATCTGCGTAGCCGAGATCTTTTTCCAGCGTCGAGGTATGCTTATAATAGTTCAGCAGGTCTTGTTTATCGGGGTCAGAAGCGACAGCCTGCAAAAAGGCCTGCTCTTCCTCAGGCGTAAGTTCCATCCTCAGGTATCTCAACATTACATTGGAGAAATCAAATGCTTCGCGCTCGTTCATCTAAGGCGTAATTTTCCTAGCTTTTATCCTAAGACACGCTCCTATGGAAAGTGGGTGGAACTCGAAAGCGATTTTTTTAAGAAAGGAGCATCGACAGCAAAATGGATAGGGCCTGGGGGCTTAGGTAAGCCCTCAACAACGATACGGCACGCTGCTTTTGGCTTTTTACCGTATTGACGCTTATATTGAGTTCATGGGCAATCTGCGGATTGTTGAGCCCCTCGAAAAAGCCCAACCGGATCACCATGCGGCATCCTTCCGGCAGCTGCCGCAACGCCTGGTGTATTTCGCCGATCACCTCGGCATGGATCATCGCCGTCAGGGCGTGGCGCTCTTCGATAACAGGTGACTCGTGGTTGGATTCATACCGCTCAGCGACCTTATTGCTCCGAAGCCGATTCAGGCAAGCATTTTTGACAGATTGATAGAGGTAGCTCCTGATGGATTCGGGCCGATTCGATGTCGATGCACTCCGTTCGATGTAAGCCACAAAAACATCCTGCACCACATCCTCCACCGCATCTACGTCGCCGAGGAAGCGTCTGGCAAAATCGCACAGCCGTGTATAATAACGTTCAAACAATACCTTATGAGGTAGGGTTTGATCTTGGGGTTCACGTATCGTTGGCTCATTGTCGTTATTACTCATACCGGTTTGCCGTCGCTCATGCGTCAAGCATGGGCCAAAGGTAGCCGTGATATGTTAGCTATTTATTAAGTATAGGTTAAAGAAATAGGAGTGCGCGGCTCCTAGGTTGAAGCCGCGCACGAATATTGAAAACAGTGACGACGACTAAGCCGCGGCAAACCTTGATTTAGGTTTACGCCGCTTCTTTTTTGCTGGTGCCTGCGCCTTTTTTTGTATTGCAGCTGGCTCAAGCGATATCGCGCCTGCTACAAAAAACGGATGGTCCGTCGTGATGGGGATCTGCCTGCCGATCAGCTTATTGATCTGCCAGAGGTATTCTTGTTCCTCCACATCACAAAATGACCAGGCCCGTCCGCTTGCGCCCGCCCTGCCCGTCCGTCCGATGCGGTGCACGTAGGTTTCCGGCTCGTTGGGCAGGTCGTAGTTGATCACCAGTTGCAAGCTGTCCACATCGATACCGCGCGCCGCGATATCCGTCGCCACCAGCACCGTGATCTTTCCGGCTTTGAACTGGGTCAGCGCCTTTTGCCGGGCCTGCTGGGTTTTGTTGCCATGTATGGCTTCGGCCGATACACCGGTTTGCTTGAGTTTCCGCACAATTTTGTCGGCACCGTGTTTGGTCCGCGAAAACACCAAGATGTTACCGCCTTTCTCCTGCTTGATGAGGTGACCGAGCAGCTCGATCTTATCTGCCTTGGCTACCGGGAAGATGGCCTGCGATACCTTTTCGGCCGTCGATGAAACGGGTGTTACCGCAATGCTTTCGGCATTCCGTTGGATGGACTGCGCAAAATCGGCGATGCTCTTAGGCATCGTGGCCGAAAACAATAGGGTCTGCCGTTGTACGGGCAGCAGGGCGATGATCTTCTTGATATCTTTGATAAAGCCCATGTCCAGCATCCGGTCTGCTTCATCCAGCACCAGGTAGTTGACATCCTTTAAGGAAAAAATCCGCTGATTGAGCAGATCCAGCAACCGGCCGGGTGTGGCAATGAGGATCTCAGGGCGCTTGCGCAGCTCGTTGATCTGGTTGTTGATCGACACCCCGCCGAATACCACCGCATGTTTGATGCGGGTCAGGCTCGAATACGTCCCGATGTTTTCGGCAATCTGGATGGCCAGCTCCCGTGTGGGGGCCAGGATCAATGCCTGTGGACCTTTATTTTCATTCCGCGGACGATCCATTAAAAACTGGATCAGCGGCAGCGAAAACGACGCGGTTTTCCCTGTTCCGGTTTGCGCACATGCGACTACGTCGCGTTTCTGTAAGATGATGGGAATGGCCTGCGCTTGGATGGGCGTAGGGGTTTGATATCCGGAGGCTTCCAAAACCTTCAATATGGGCTCTGAAAGATTTAATTCTGAAAATTGCAAATTCGTGTATTTAAAAATGTTGAATGCATAACAACACCAATATCCAGTCTAATATGGATAATTTTGAAAGGATGGCGCAAAGATACGGTATTTATTTGGTATCTGCTAACTTTTCGCATACACATACACATCCCGCTGGGGGAAGGGAATTTCGATACCTGCCTTATCCAGCGCCGCTTTGCAGTCTACCAGCAGCTGCTCTTGCATGGTCCAGAAGTTTTCATTGGAGGTCGTCACCCGCACCGAGAGGTTTACCGCATTGTCGCCAAAGGTGGTCACCACGATCTGTGGGGCCGGATCGGCAAACGCGAACTCGTTATTTTTCGCCACCTCGAGTAGCACCTCCTTCGCTTTATTCAGGTCTGCGGCGTACGCTATTCCCACGTCAAACCAGGTACGGCGCGTCCCAAGGTGGGTATAGTTGGTGATGCTGCTGTTGGACAGCTGCCCATTGGGCACCACCACTCGCTGGTTTTGGGGCGTATCCAGCTTCGTGTTGAAGATATCGATCTCGATGACCGTCCCCGATTCCCCAGCGCTGGACTCAATGTAATCGCCCACCTTGAACGGCTTCAGCACCAGGATCAGCACCCCGCCGGCAAAGTTGGCCAGCGACCCCTGTAGCGCAAGGCCGATGGCCAATCCCGCCGCGCCGATGATGGCGACAAAGGCAGATGTCTGCACCCCCAGTTGGGTGACCACTAGGATAAAGAGAAGGATATTCAGTACCCAACTGATCAGGTTGTTGAGAAACTTCTGTAGTGAAATATCCCATCCCCGGCGCTCAAAGGTCTTGGCCGCGATGCGTTTAATCACTTTGATCAACCAGGACCCGACTAGATAAATCAACAAGGCCGAAATGATTGCGGAAATAATCCGCGGTGCCCATTCCACAGCCGCCGCTAAAAATTGATCCCAATACCCTTCAATGTTTTTCGTTTCGATGTTTTGCATAGTTATTTGGTATGTTGGTGTTACCAATTGTTTTCAAAACTACTACATTCCCGCTAGAATCAAAAAAACAGGCTGAGAAAAAGGCCCGCGGATTACCAATTAAATTGATTAGTTTTACATCATGCCCCAGATTAATATCCAGCAACCCAAAAAAGGGTAATCCGAACCAGCTTATGAGACCGTTAAAGATTTCGGAGTCGATCACGAGTCGTTCTAATCGATCGTTGGACGTTTATCTCCATGAAGTGAGCAAATACAAATTGATCAGCGGCGAAGAAGAAGCCTCGCTTGCCGCCCGCATACGGGGTGGCGATGGCACGGCGCTAAACCGCCTCATCAACGCCAACCTCCGGTTTGTGGTATCCGTTGCCAAGCAATACCAGCATCAAGGCTTGGTACTCGAAGACCTGATCAACGAAGGCAACATGGGCCTTGTAAAAGCAGCAACGCGATTTGACGAGACCAAAGGGTTCAAATTTATTTCGTATGCTGTTTGGTGGATACGCCAAAGCATCATGGCGGCTATTTCTACGCAGTCGCGTACCGTCCGTCTGCCCGGCAACCAGGTTTCAGACCTGATCAAGCTAAAGCAATCGCAATCCAAGCTGGAGCAGCGTCTCGAGCGGGAGCCCGGTATTGACGAGCTGGCTTCCGAGTTAGGCGTTTCGGTCGACAAGGTAAAACGTGCACTGACCAATGCCGAAAAACAGATTTCCCTGCACGCGCCATCTGTATTTGCAGAAGATGTCAGCCTGTTGGACGTGCTTTCCGACGAGCATCCGCCCACGGATCACCACATCAAAGCTGATTTCCTGCGGACGCATGTGCAGACCCTGTTAGAAAAACTTTCCCCACGGGAGCGTTTGGTATTGACCATGTTTTACGGTCTGCAGAATACCGAATCGAAAAACCTGGATGAGATCAGCCGGCACTTGGGACTCACCCGCGAGCGGATCCGGCAAATTAAAATGAAGGCCTTGATGCAATTACAAAAATTGCCTGGGGGAAGAAGCCTGTTTTCCTATCTCGAATAACGTTCGTATTCCTCCTGCTGCTGCCGGATGAAGGCATTGTCTTCCAGTCGACCCATCACAGCCTCCATTTCCTGTTCATTTTCGTAGACCATCCGGCGAAAGGGGCTGCTGTAGTCCTTGGCGCGCGTTTTGTAAATTTCCTTGCAGATCCACTGCTTCGTCTGTACGCTTTCTTGGATGAGCTGCTGAATCAGTGCTTCCGTCAGCTGCGATTGATCCAGCCCCTTGAGTTCCAGCAGGGCGGCTAGGGCATGTTCGAATTTATGCGTGGGGTAGCCGCTGCTCAGCTGGTGGTAGCGCTGATGAATAGCGTCCCAATCGTTCACCTTCCCGTTACGGATATCATCCAGCAGGGCTTCCACGTCGTGCTTACGCATGAGCTGTCCGCCCACATTCTCAAAAGTAGTCCGCTCGGGTTGCACATCCTTCATGAGGCAGTCGGCCTCGAACTGCGCAAACGTATGGGTATCGAAATACCCCTTGAGCTGGGTAGCCGCATAATATTCAATCATCTGGCGGTACATCCGGTAGCCCTCGCGGACCTTGATGAGCACCACCTTGCGTTTCGAATTTTCTGCGCCGTCGAGCAGGATTTCCCGCCCGCGCAGGTCCACCGACTCGTCAAGGAGCGCTTCCCGTCCGCGGATCGCCCAACCCGCAGGATCGCCCGCTTCGGGATAGACAGCTTTGCCCACGGCTGTCTCGATATCGCGCAGTGCCACGAACGCCTCGTTGATGGTGTCGGGTGCCAGCACATCATATTCGAAGTACTGATTCTTGAGCGAGCGCCTATCACGGCTGATAAACTTCGTATTGTTGCGCATCAGCGCATACATGTTGTACAAAAACCAGTAGGCTGGCAAGATCACCAAGCGGTTATTCGGCACATCATGGCTCACCATCGCGAAGGGTAGCCGGATATCCAGCTCATGCATGAAGTCGCCCTTCACGATGAGCGTATACGAAGCGAAGCGCGAATTATGCTTGAGGCTCACGCAGAGGCCTGGCCAGAAGCCCCGGCCGGCTATAATCTCACCATCAGCGGCCCTGGAGTTGTGGTTGGAGCCCACGGTTGCGCCCGCCGCCATGTTGCTCTGGCCCATCACCAGCGCTGCGCAAAGAAACGAATTGTTATGGTGCTGCTCATGAGCAGGGAAGATGAGCGAGTTGAGCACCTCGCAGCAGGAGATGGTGCTGTTATCGCCCAAGAAGGAGTTGATGAGGCGAGCGCCGTATTTAAGCTGCGAAAAAGACGACAGGATAAAACGCACGGCCTTGACCCCATAGAAGATGCGGCAGCCGTGGCCGATCACACCATTGACCAGCTCGCATCCCTCGCCGATCTGCGTATAAGCGCCGGCGATGGAGTTGACGGTCACATTCTTAAGCTTGTTTACCCCCTTGATGTAGGCATCGGTACCGATCTTTACATCTTTGATGATGTGCGAATTTTTGATCACCGTCCGGTGGCTGATGACACTGTAATAGCCGCGGAGTGTATCGAATCGGGCGAAGGTGATGGCCTTGAAGCGCGCTTGCAATTGGCGGTCGTGCCGGCGGCGTGTCCATAGGTATACATCCGATGCCTGCATGCCATCGAAAGGCAATACGGCGCGGCCGCCATTCTCATTGCACAGCTCCAGCTCGATGAGGCTGCTTTCGGGGTCGCCCTCCCTGAGGATCCCATTGCCAAATTTGGCGTTGCTGCTCGTCTCCATTTCATGGATATTGAAGAGCATCACCTCATCGCCCAGGATGAAATGCGCCATATAGCGCACATTGTGAATAGCCGATAGGCCCCCGATGTCGCAGCTCACCACCACACTGTTATAAATGCCCGTCGGTAGCTTCAGGTCGCGGTACTCCAGGTACGTGGGTTCCATATCCCCGATGCGTACCCGCCCGTAAAACTTCGAATGCTCGATCTGTTCCGGCAGGAAACGATCCGTCACCCACACATCCGCCCAGTTAGGCGAGTAATTGCCGTTGCGCACGAGTCCATTGATTTCAGCGGCAGAGAGCTGCCGATAGTGATAGGCCGTCAGTTGTTGCCGGTCGCGCAGGTAATATTGGTCATTCCCCTCGGGGAGGTACTCGCCGGGGATAAAATCATACCCCAGGGTATTCAGTGGCTTTTTGTGTAAGAAGGTCATGGGCTTCGCATTATTCTACCGTGACCGACTTGGCGAGGTTGCGTGGCTTATCTACATCCAGCCCGCGCTCCACGCCGATGTAGTACGCCAGCAGCTGCAGCGGGATCACCGACAGCAGGGGCGCCACGATCTCGTGGGCTTGGGGCACCACCATCACCGCATCGGCGAGGTCATTCACCCGATCGTCTCCTTCCGATACCACCGCCACCACTTTGCCCTTACGGGCATGCACCTCCTGGATGTTGCTCACGATCTTCTCGTGGTAGGCATCTCTGGTCGCCACGAACACCACTGGCAGGTATTCATCCACCAGGGCAATGGGGCCATGCTTCATTTCCGCCGCCGGATATCCCTCAGCGTGGATATACGAGATCTCCTTTAGCTTCAGCGCCCCTTCCAGTGCGATGGGGAAGTTATAACCACGGCCCAGGTACAGAAAATCGCGGGCATCCTCGTACCGGCGCGCGATCGCCTTGATGTTTTCCACTTGGTTTTGCAGGATCCACTCCACTTTGGCAGGTACCTCCTCCAGCTCGCGAAGCAGCGTATGGAACAGCTCCTTGGAGATGGTTCCCCGTATTTCGGCCAGCTTCAATGCAATCAACTGCAACACCGCCAACTGCGCGGTAAACGCCTTGGTGCTGGCCACACCGATTTCCGGTCCGGCATGCGTATACGCCCCCGCATGCGAGATGCGGGCGATGGAGGAGCCCACCACGTTGACGATGCCAAAGATCGTGGCGCCCTGATTTTTCGCATTTTCAAGCGCCACCAGCGTGTCGGCCGTTTCCCCGCTTTGGGAGATCGCGATGATCACATCGTTGGGCGACACGATGGGATTGCGGTAGCGGTATTCCGAGGCATACTCCACCTCCACATTGAGGCGGCAGAGCTCCTCGATGAGGTATTCTCCTACAAGTCCCGCATGCCAGCTCGTGCCGCAGGCCACGATGACGATGCGATTGGCTTCGCGCAGCTGATCCGCGATCTGATCCAGCCCGCTCAGCGTGATCATCCCCTGCTCCGCATGGAGCCTGCCCCGCAGCGAATCCTGTATGGTTTGCGGCTGTTCGTGTATTTCCTTGAGCATAAAATGCTCGAAACTGCCCTTCTCAATGGCGGCCAGCTCCAGGTCGAGTTTCTGCACAAACGGCGTGATGCGTTCATTGCCCAGGTTTTTGAGGATGAGTTCATCGGGTCTGACGATGGCGAGCTCATAATCGTTGATGTAGACCACCTCCTTGGTATAGGCCAACATAGGCGATGCGTCGGACCCGAGAAAATGTTCATTTTTGCCTACGCCGATCACCAGCGGACTGCCCTTCCGGGCCGCTATGATGGTATCCGGATGGTCCTGATCGATGAGAAGGATCACATACGCCCCCGTGACGCGCTTGAGCGCGATGCGCACGGCCTCTTCGAGCGAGCAGGCATTGTTGAGCTTGATGTCTTCGATGAAGTTGAGCAATACCTCCGAATCGGTATCGCTGCTGAAGGTATAGCCCTTGCTAAGCAGTTCGTGTTTGAGCTGCACATAATTCTCAATGATGCCGTTGTGAATCATGGCGACCGTTCCCGATGCCGAATAATGCGGGTGCGCGTTGCGGTCGGAGGGTTCGCCATGGGTAGCCCACCGGGTGTGGCCGATACCCGTGGAAGCCAAGGTGGGCTGCCCGGAGGCGAATTCCTCCAGTGCCGACACCTTGCCTTGCTTTTTATAGACCACGATATGATTGCCGGTATGCAATGCCACGCCGGCACTGTCATAGCCGCGGTATTCTAACTTCTTTAAGCCATCGATCAAGATCGGATAGGCTTGTCTTTGGCCCGTGTAGCCGACGATTCCGCACATAAACTTGCGTTTGGTTTATTATTATGTGACGGCAAAAATAGTATTTTTATCATTAAACAATCGGTTGCGTAACCTTTTTTAACGAATTTATTTTTCCCTGTTTTTCACGTATTTCTCCAGCCATTGGTCTTGTTCCCAGAAGGTGTGCAATACCCCTTCGCGGCTTCTATACCCGTGAAATTCCTTGGGCAGCAATACCAAGCGCACGATACCACCATGGCCTTTAACTGCTGTGTACAATCGCTCGCTTTGAATGGGGAAGGTACCGGAGTTCTCATCGTCCATCCCATGAGTCATCAATAACGGGCGTTTAATTTGCGGCGCATAGGTAAAAGGCGACATCGCGTCATATACCTCCTTTGCTTGCCAATACGTACGGGCTTCGCCCTGAAAACCGAAAGGCGTCAGCGTACGGTTATACGCGCCGCTACGGGCGATACCGGCTGCAAACAAATCGGTATGAGCCAACAGGTTGGCCGTCATGAATGCCCCATAGGAGTGCCCACCTACGCCGATCCGGTTCCTGTCGGCCACCCCCATATCCACCACATAATCGATCAACGCAACGGCGTTATCCTTGATTTGCTCAATGAAGGTATCGTTCGGTTCGGTATCCCCTTCGCCAACGATAGGCATATCCGCTTGATCCAACACCGCGTAACCGCGTGTCACCCAATACACCGGCGAACGGAAGGCCAACACCGGATAACGGTGTGCAGAGCCCTTCACCTGTCCGGCAGCTGCCTTGGTTTTAAACTCGCGCGGGTACGCCCAGATCAGCACCGGGAGGGGAGCATCGCCTTTTTTGAAGTCCGCCGGCAAATACAAGGTCGCGCTGAGCATCAGGCTATCTTTGCGCGGGTATGACAGCAATTGCTTTTGTACAGATTTCAAGCTCGGATAAGGGTCCGGAAAATCCGTCAGCTGCCGTTCTTTCTTAGTCCCCAGCGTTACGGCGAACAGGTTAGGCGATTCGGTAGACGATTCACGTGTGAAGTACACCGTGCCCCCGTTTTTGAAGAAAACAGGCTCTTCGTAATAACCGCGCTGTGATTTAAACAGGGTATCCACTTTTCCCTCGTTCAGGTTCCATTTCAACACGATCGGCCGATCGCCTTCAGGCGAAGCTCCGGTACCCTTGGTAAATACGCTTCCTTTCTTATCGGCCAATAACAATCCCTTCTCACCCATGATGAAATCACCGGGATCGGTATAGGTATCTTCCGATTTGCGGGTGGATAAGACCTTTACCACCGTCGCAGACGCAGGGTCGATCATGGTCATTTTCGTGCTTCTGTCCTTACGCCAGCTTTCACTGACAATCCCAAAATCCTCGCCCCAGTATACGCGTCCGATTCGGTAGTTTGCCGCATAGATTTTTTTCTTCGCCCCCATATCGAATGGTTCGCCCAGGGCAAACAGCTCATCCCGGAACGCCGATTCTTGGTCGGGGTTCCCTTTATCCGGCGCCTCCACCCATATCAGCGTCGCATCTGCATTTTTTTGCCACGCAAAATTCCGCGGACCCGCGATCACGGCATCAAAACTCGGCGGCAGGTTATCCGCCAGCGGCGTGGTATATAGTTTTTTCACCGGCGTGCCGTCTGCCGACCAGATGCTCACCTCGTTCGGAAAATCCGAGATCGGCACCACGTACGAATACGGGCGGACCACCTTTTCTACCAGCAGGTATTTGCCGTTTGGCGAGTACGACACGCTTTGGAATATCCCCGGCGTGCCCACATTCTTCGTAGCACCGTCCAGGCCGACCTCCACCAGCTGGGCTGAGGTGTAATATTCCATCAACGCCTCATCGTAGGCGTTGGCCAGCAGGTTTTGATACGTGCGTGCCGGCGCTTTGCCCCCGAAGTTTTCCTGCACCACCGGTCCTTCCGGCACTACCGGCGCCGGGGGGACCGGTCCACGGTCTTGCATCACCTGATGCACCAGCAGTGCATCGCCACCTTTCGCCCACTGGAACGATTCGCCATAGGTGTCGTTCACCTGACTTACTATTTTCTTTGCCGAACGCTGGTCAACATCCGCCACCCACAACTCTGTATCGTGGAGGCCTTTATTCAGAAAGGCAAACCCATTGCTTTTGGGCGACCATTTTGCATCGGCGATCTGTACCCCCTCAGGCAGCCCCTGCAGGGTAAATTCTTCGCCCGTTTTCAACTCGCGGACGACTGCTGATTGGTAGGTTTCAGCATTCTCCGCCACCCACGTGTTGGCCACCGGGTTGATCCGTAAACCCGCAATGCCCAATACCGGCTGTGCCACCTGCTCGATTGACTGGTAGCCCGTCGGCTCCAAAATCAGCAGCCAGCGCCCATCGTCACTGAATAGGTAGGTCGCGGCCCGTGGGGCATCCACCAAATCCACGATACTTTGCGGCGGCAATTGGTATTTCAGGTTTTGTTGAGCAGATACGCCTCCCCCTAAGGAAAGCAGCGATACCCACAGGCAAGACGTTGCCATCCTGCGCATCAGTTGTTTATTATGTTGCATGCTTAATTGTTTTCCATTAAATTATTCAAAATCAACTCGTCGCTTGGAATAGGGAAGATGTATTGGGGGTCGTCTGACGGTACCGGGTTGACCGCATGCTGCGATTTACCCAGAATGGTCAGTCCCAAGCGCATCAAATCACCGTTGCGGATCCCCTCACCGACAAATTCGATGCGCCGTTCTTCCACCATCCGCGCCAAGTAAACTGCTGTAGAAGCAAAATCGCTTGCTTCAAACGATGCGCCCTGATTGGAGCGGCCGTAAACGGCATTGAACAGCGCCAACGAGCGGGCATCAATGCTATTGGTACTCCTGGCCAACGCCTCCGCCAGATTCAACAGCACCTCCGAGTAGCGGATCACCGGTGCGTAATCCGTATAAGGCGAGGCCTCGCTAAATTTAGACAGCCACACTTTTCCCGTTGCCGGTCCCTGGATGGTCAACTTTCTACGGTCATCCGTAGCGGCCCAGTCTGCCGAAGCATACGCGCCTTCCACCTTGTTCAGCGAATATTCACCCGCACCGTTACTTGTCGCTGTTCCGCCATCACCCGTACCCGGCAAATAGAAGCGGGACAAGGCCGAGCCCGGCGCATCATTGCTCGTAAAGGGCATAGAGAAGATGGACTCCGCTGTAGTGTATGGCGAATTGAAGACTTGGGTAATATCCGGCACAAGCGCATTGGCCACGCCCGATGCTGCCGTAAACGGTGCCGAAGCGGATACGATTTTATTTGCTTCTGTAATCACGTTGGTATAGTCCCCCATGCTCAGATACACCCGGGTTTTCAACGCGATGGCCGTATTCTTATGCGCTTTGGTGGTATTCAAAAACGCACTGGAATAGCGGTCGGGCAGGTTTTGCTCCGCAAAATCCAAATCCGCCAACACCTGCTGATAGGTTTCCGCCACCGAACTTCTCGCCAGGTCATAATTGCCGGGGGCCGTATTGCCCGTCAACCGCAGCGGCAGTCCCGGCATCCCGCCATTCCCATCCCAATACGGGCGGGCGTAGGTCTGCAATAAGTAATAATAACTCATCGCCCGCAGCACCCTCGCCTCTGCGCGATAGTTGTCTGCCACTTCAGGCGCCAGCACCTCCGCCCCGCCGTTATCCAATCCGTCCAAAAACACGTTGCACTTGTTGATCAGCTGATAGGCCGCCTCCCATATGCTGCTCACATCCCCCGTGGTGGTCTGCGCTAACATGGCGTACATGGTGGATCCCGTTGCCGCATTCATGTTGCTACAGTGAAATTCGCCCGTGCGCACATCGCTGATGATCATGTACCAGCTCCCCAATAAACTTCCAGTTTTAAGTCCCGCGTACAACCCATTCACCTGGTTTGCCACCCGTTCCGGCGTACTGAACGCCGTCATGTCGGTAATCAAGGTCGTTGGGTTCGGATTCAGCCATTCGTCTTTCTGGCAGCTGCCCAACCCGATGGACACTGCGGTCACCCCTATTAATAGTTTTATCCTGTTGTTCATGTCAATTGCAAATTAAGAAGTACACATTAGAACCCTACTGATAAACCAACCGTCACCGTACGCGCATTCGGCGCCTGGTTTTTGTCGATGCCTTGTTGAATAGCATTATTCCCGTTTGTGGTGATATCCGGATCAAAACCCGCATATTTCGTCCACATCGCCAGGTTTTGTCCACTTACGTAAGCCCGTATATTGCTCAACCCCATCCGGGTAGACAGCGCACTGGGCAACACATAAGACAGCATGACATTCTTCAGGCGCAGGTAATCGGTGGAGCTGATGTTCGCGTCCAACGGCAGCGTATTACCATTGGATACGTTATCGTTGTTCACTACACGCGGGATATCGGTGATCTCCCCCGGATTCTGCCACCTCCTCAGCACATCCGTCGAGTTGTTCCAGAAACGCAGGTCGCGCATGGTTGCTTGTGTACCGTTCATCATGTACCCGCCCAATTGGTACGTCAACAGCACCGATAAGTCCAATTGCCCATAAGAGAACGTATTCGTCCATCCCCCGTATACATTAGGCGCAGTCGGTTTATACGGACTGGCATCCGCAGCAGGCGTAATCGCTGGCGCACGCGAACCGTCTTCATATTCCCATTGATAAGTTACGCCATCGCTGCCGGTTACGCTTTGCTGGTAAAGCACCTTACGGCCTTGGCCATCGATGAAGATACGGCGGCCCGTTGCCGGATCCACCCCTCCTGTACGGATGGCGTACAGCATCCCTGCCGGTTCGCCGGGAGTGGTGATGTTCATCCCGTCCAACGACCCGGTGATGATCGAAGACACCCCATTGGCCAACGATACCACCTCGTTATTATTGGTCGTCAGGTTCAAGGACGTGTTCCAGCGAAATTTTGCTTTTTGCACCGGCGTGCTATTGACGGTAAACTCAAACCCGTTGTTTGCCATCTCGCCGACATTTTGCAGGATACTGTTATTCGTTCCGTTCGGAATGCCCACCGAAGGCGGCAGCGGCACCGCGAAAATCAGACCATCGATCGCGTTTTTGTAATAACCGATCGATCCCGTCAGCAAGTTATCAAACAACCCGAAATCCACCCCTACATCAAACTTCTTACTGGTTTCCCATTTCAGGTCCGGGTTGCCGGTGACGGTATACTCCAAACCCGCCTGACCGCCATAAAGCACGGCACTATAGGTATTCAGCGCGCCAAAGTCGCCCAAGCCCCCCACATTGCCCACCTTGCCGTAGCTGCTGCGCAATTTAAAGGTGTTCACCGCTGTGCCTAAGCCCGCCGTTTGCCAGAAATTCTCCGCGGCCATGTCCCACCCGGCAGATACTCCCCAGAACACCCCTTTCTTATTATTCAAGCCCAAGGCCGAATACTCATCCTGACGCAAGTTTGCGGTGATAAAATAGCGCTTTTTATAATCGTATTGCAGGCGCGAAAACAAGGAGAATAAGTAGTTGTTCACCTCTGCATTGTCGGTGCTGTAGTCAAACACATTCTGCCAGCCTCCCTGTATATTGGTGTAATACGGGTCGGTCTGTCCCGTGCGGCGCAAACCAAACCGATTGCCCGTGGTGCGTTGCTGCTCCTGCCCCAGCAGGAGGTTAACACTGTGCTCGCCAAATTTCTTATCGGCTGTCACGGTATTCGTCCATACCCACCGCTGCCTGTTCGAATTCACGCTGCTCGCCGACCCGTTTGTCGCAATAGCCTCGCCCGATATGGGTGAAGAATAGTTTTCATAGTTGATATACCGATAATCGATCCCGTAGACCGATTTGGCGGTCAACCATGATAACGGCTGGATTTGCACGTACGCATTGGACTGCACATTGTTCAAATGGTTGTTGGAATAATTGTTTGCCAAGGAAACCACCGGATTATAGAATCCCAAACGGGATTGGTTCAGGTGCCCGTCATTATCCATCAGGCCGATATATCCGTTAGACGTGTAGTTATACGTGCCGTCATTGTTATACGGACCCACGATGGGCGAGGAGATGATCGCCACGCGCGCCATCGTACCGGACGAAGAGGAGCCCTGGAAACCACCGCTTGAGCCCACACCCGTTGCCATCGCCGCCAGGTTGTTTTCATTCACGTAGTTGATTTTCATGCCCAGCTTCAACCAATCCGTCGTTTGGTTATCCACGTTGAACATCACCGATTTGCGGTCGAATCCATTCTTTTGGAAGATGCCTTCCTGATTCGAATAACCCACCGAACCATAATAACTGGTTTTATCAGAGGCGCCCGATACGTTTACATTATGGCTATGCGAAGTACCTGTTTGATACACGTAATCCGCCCAGCGGGTATCGATGACATTGCCGTTGGCATCATAACTGAACCCATAATAATTGGATTCCTCATCATAGGTCCCGTCGTTGCGCAGCGCCTCGTTTTTGATCTCGATGTACTCCGCTGCATTCAAGAGGTCTGGCAACCGGATCGCCGACGTAAAACCGACCCATCCGTCGTAGTTGATTTTGGTGGTTCCGCGCTTACCCTTTTTCGTGGTGATAAACACCACCCCATTGGCCGCCCGCGAACCGTAGATGCTGGTTGCTGCGGCGTCTTTGGCAATGTCTATGCTTTCGATATCCGCAGGGTTAATTGACGACAGCGGGTTATTAGACGCATAGCTCGGTCCGGAGTCGTCATTATTATCAAAAGCGGGCACACCGTCGATCACGATCAGCGGATACGTACTCAACGATAGCGAATTCGTTCCACGGATTTTAAACACCGGTGCCTGGTTCAGTACACCGGCGCTGGTATTCACCTGCACGCCGGACGAACGTCCGGTAAGCGAGGCATCAAAACTCTGCACTGGCAATTGAGCAACATCATCCCCCTTGACCGACGTCAAACTTCCCGTTGTTTCCTTTCGGGATTGGGTACCATAGCCGATCACCACCACCTCATCCAGGGTTTTGTCTTCCGCGAGCAGCATCACCTCCAGCGGTTGGTCGTTTTGGATCAGCTGTTCCTGCTTTTCATACCCGACATACGTAAATTCCAGTACGCTGTTCGAGGGAACTTTCAAGGAGAAATTGCCCTGCTCATCGGTAGACGTACTGATGGTCTTTCCTTTGATGCGTACGGACACTCCCGCAATAGGCGCCCCCAGGTCACTGACTACTTTGCCCCTAATGACCAACTCTTCTTGGACCATCCCGTAGGGCAACGGGGTTCCGTGCTTCGCAAAAAGCGGACTGGGCATAAACATGAGCGATGCCATCCCGATTATCGGGATCGATATCATCAAATTTATACGAAATCCGCATCGATTTAAACTTGTATTGAACATTTGAAGCCGATTATAATTAGAAATTGAGTAAAAACCTTTATAAATTCTTATTAAAATATTAAGATTTGATTGATTACGGCTCAAACGTATACAATTAAATGATAAAATATCAAAATATAACAAAAATATTATAAATATTACACTAAAAACACCAATATATTAAACGTTTTAGCAAAAAATTGGACTTTTTAAACGATTTATATATAAATAGAGTTCACTGATGACACATTACGCCTTTCTCTTCCATCGCTGCACCTTTCAACCTTCGTCGTTGCCTGCATGACGCTTTTTATGTTTATCTTAGCGTCGGCTAACAGGAGCAGACGATAGGCCAGAAGGCGCACTTAAACATATACGGTATGCTTACAGACATTGTTCCAAAACTCCCCATGCGTGATAAAGCCATCACCCGGGACTTTTACATCAACCAATTGGGGTTTCAGCCCTTTGGAAATGCGGACTACGATGGGTATTTGATGGTTCAACTTGATCACATTCAGATTCACTTTTTTGAGTTTAAAGACCTTGACCCCTTGGAAAATTACGGACAGGTGTATATCCGCACGGATGCGATTGACGGGTTATACCAGTGGGCGTTGGAAAGGCAGCTCCCTATGCCCTTGGCGGGACATCTGCAAAACAAACCCTGGGGACAACGGGAGTTTTCGCTGCTCGACCCGGATCATAATCTGCTCACGTTCGGGCAAGGGTTGTAAACCACGTAGTTCTTTGGCGAAATTGCCAATCATTCCTACCCCGAAACCTTTTGCACGCGCCGCTTGTTGATAGCTTAAATCATATAGCAAGCGGGTATGGCTCTTGATCAATACCGTAAAAAAAGAGACTTCAAAAAAACGAGCGAACCAACAGCGGGTAAAACGCCGCATACCGGCAAGCTCGCCTTTGTGGTACAAAAGCACGATGCTTCCCGCCTGCATTATGACTTCCGCTTGGAGATGCGCGGGGTACTCAAAAGCTGGGCCGTGCCCAAGGGCCCTTCAACCAATCCGCAAACCAAACGGCTGGCCATGATGGTAGAGGATCATCCGATGGACTATCGCCTGTTTGAGGGCATCATCCCCGAGGGGCAGTATGGGGGCGGTACCGTGATCGTGTGGGATGAGGGGGCATACGAACCCGCCGAACCCATCAAGGGCAAAAAAGCGCAGGAGAAACACCTGCTGGAGCAACTCAAAAAAGGGTCGCTGAAAATCAGGCTGCACGGCCAGAAGCTCCAGGGCGAGTATGCGTTGGTGAAGACGCATGGCATGGGCGAAAATGCCTGGCTGCTGATCAAACATAAAGACGAATTTGCCGGCAAAGCCGATATTACCAAAAAAGACACCTCCGTGCTCTCCGGCAAAACCATCGAAGAAACGGAAAAAAGCAGCAACAAGGTCTGGGAAAACGGACAGGAGGCGACTAGCCTGGATGTAGCGGCCTTGCTCAAGAAAGCACCCAAATCGGCTAGGCCAGACAAGATCAAACCGATGAAGGCCACACTCGTCGATGAGCCGTTTGACGACCCCGATTGGGTATACGAGGTCAAGTGGGATGGCTATCGGGCCATCGCAGGGGTGAGCAAAACAGCCGTCAAACTGATCTCGCGCAACAATATCCCGTTTGACAAGTATTACCCCATTGTGGAGCTGCTCAAGAAATGGCGGGTCAATGCGGTGGTTGACGGCGAGATCGTCGTGCTGAATGATAAAGGGCTATCCGATTTCGGCAAGCTGCAGAACTGGCGCAGCGAAGCCGACGGCAACTTGGTTTATTATGTGTTTGACATCCTGTGGTACGAAGGGAAAAACCTGATGGGGCTGCCCCTGGCAGCACGCCAAACCATCCTGCGGGATATACTGCCAACGGATGATGACCGCATCCGCCAGAGCAAGGTGTTTGCGGCCCGGGGCATCGACTTCTTTGACGCCGCCGAGCAGGTGGGATTGGAAGGGATCATCGCCAAGAAAACCGATGGCAGCTACCGGTCTGACGTGCGGTCCAAGGAGTGGCTCAAGATCAAGGTGCAGCGCAGGCAGGAAGTGGTCATCGCCGGGTTTACCCGCAACGAAGGCACATCCAAAGTGTTCAGTGCGCTTATCCTGGGTGTGTATGAAGGGAAAAAACTCCGCTACGCCGGAAAAGTGGGCACCGGTTTTTCTGACCAACAGCAACGGGAGATGATGAAGCGGTTCAAACCGCTGATCACCGATAAAAGCCCCTTTGACCTGGAGCCGGACGTCGATAAACCCTCGCGGTTCCGGCCGCAACGCCTCGGCGCTAAACCGACCTGGCTCAAACCGCAATTGGTATGCGAGGTAAACTATGCCGAAGTGACCAGCGAAGGACTGTTCAGGCAGGCATCTTTTAAAGGCATGCGCGAGGATAAGGCTGCCCGTGAGGTCGTATTGGAAAAACCCTCCGACACGGAAGCGACCGTAGCAGAAGCCGAAAACAAGACCCTAAAAGCGGCCACCAAACCCGCCAAGAACGAACGGAGAACCTTGCTGAACCCACAGGACGAAACGCAGGTGCGCAAGATCGCCGGTAATGATCTGAAATTTACGCACCTGAGCAAGGTCTACTGGCCGGACGATGGCATTACCAAACGGGATCTGTTTAATTATTATTACCGGATGGCCGACCATATACTCCCCTATCTGAAAGACCGGCCCATGTCGTTGAACCGCTTTCCCAATGGCATCAAGGGACCGAGCTTCTACCAGAAAGACGTGAAGGGGAAGGTACCCGAATGGGTGACGAAAACCTATCCCTACGTCACCGGCGAAGGCGAACATAAGGAATACCTGGTGGGCGACGACGAGGCCACCCTGTTGTGGATGGCGTCGTTGGGCTGCATCGAGATGAACCCTTGGTTCAGCCGGGTGCAATCCCCGGACAACCCCGATTATTGTGTCATCGACCTCGACCCTGATAAGAACACGTTCGATCAGGTGATTGATGCCGCGCTTGAAGTGCGCAGCGTGCTGGACGCACTCGGTATACCGAGCTACCCCAAAACCTCCGGCGCTACCGGCATGCACGTATACATCCCGCTCGGCGCGAAATACGCCTACGAGCAGTCCCAGCTGTTTGCCAGGCTCATCGTCACCATCGTGCATGAGCGATTGCCCGATTTCACCACCCTGGAGCGGACGGTCAGCAAGCGGAGAGGCAAGATGTACCTCGATTTCTTGCAGAACCGGCCGGGAGCGACCATTGCGGGCCCCTATTCCCTGCGGCCGAAGCCCGGCGCCACGGTGTCCATGCCGCTGGCATGGGAGGAGGTGAAGCCCGGCCTGCGCATGCGCGATTTCACCATCCACAATGCCTACGACCGGGTAAAAGAGACCGGCAATCTGTTCAAGGGCGTACTCGGAAAAGGGATCGACCTCGATAAAACCATCAAAAAAGCCCAGTCGCGCTAACCAACACCGAGACCATACGCCAGTACCCAACAGCGCAGGATGGTTATGCTACACAAATAGCCGATTTTCGTGCTAATTGAGGATAAGCCATTTATTACTTTGCCCCATTCCCGCAGAACAGATCGTGTTGAACAAAATCGAACAAAATGAAGGTTATTAAGATAGGGGCCGCCTCAGCCGCCTGCTTGCTCATCCTGTCCGCCACAATAGCCCTGGCCCAGCGACCGACCAAGGAAGTGCCCCGGCAAGACCGGCCCAACATCATCTTCCTGCTCACGGATGACCAGCGTGCGGACGCGTTGGGCGCCATGGGCAATCCGATTATCCACACACCGCACCTGGATACCATGGCCCATGAAGGCTATCTTTTCCGCAATGCATACGTGACTACGTCCATCTGCGCTGTCAGCCGGGCAAGCCTGCTCAGTGGCCAGTACATGGCACGGCATGGGATCGCTGATTTCAAGACCGACTTCACCGAGGAAGCGCTGGCGAATACCTATCCTTTGCTCCTTCAGCAGGCCGGTTACCGCATTGGGTTCATCGGCAAATACGGGGTCGGCAACCATCCACCCGGGGATCGTTTTGACTTTTGGTCCGTTTGGGAGCGGGGCCAGCCCCCCTATTGGCTCAAAGACGGCTCCGGCAAGGACGTACACCATACCGACAGCGTGGACCGGGATATCGCCCGCTTTTTGGATGAATACGGTCACAGCAACCAACCGTTTTGCCTGTCTGTCAGCTTCAAGGCCCCGCATGAGCTGGATGGCGATCCGCCCGTGTACCAGGTCCAACAACGATTTGACACCTTATACAGCGGTGTGGACATTCCGCCCCAAGCCAATGGCGGCGAAGACGCATGGCAGCGGACACCGCCCTTTTTCCATGACGAGGCCAGCATTGCCCGCAAGCGGTGGGAAGGCCTGTTCGGCACACCCGAGCAATATCAAACCAATGTAAAGAACTATTATCGGCTTGTCACCGGCGTAGACGAAGTGGTCGGCCATCTCCGCGCCAAGTTGAAGGAACTGCATATTGACGACCGCACCGTCATCATCTTCATGGGCGACAATGGGTTTATGCTGGGCAACCACGGATTGGAAGGTAAATGGTTTGGGTACGAAGAGTCCGTGCGCGTGCCGCTCATCGTATACGATCCACGCAAGCCGGCAGATGCCCCCTCAGTGGTGCAGGATATCGCCCTCAACATCGATATCGCCCCCACCATCCTCGGCTATGCACAGGTGGCTGTGCCCGCTGCCATGCAGGGATCGGATCTGCAGCAGGCCGCCTTGCAGAGAGGCTCCACCCGTACCGATTTCTTTTATGAGCATACCTTCATGGGCAGCCCCGGCATCCCACAGGTCGAAGGCGTCGTGGGTGGGCGGTATAAGTATTTGGTGTATACCGAGCATGACTATGAAGAGCTGTTTGATCTGGAGCACGATCCCCATGAGCTGAATAACCTGGCCACGGACGGAGCATACGCCAGGCGATTGAAGGAGATGCAAAAGCGTTATCAAGCGCTGAAGACGGCTGCGCAATGAGTATCCGCAACAAAAAACAAACGATATTCTATAAAACCCCATCGATGATGCATATCAGAAAAAAAACAATCGTTTTGCACCTATTGAACATGGTCATTACCATCGGGCCGCTCGCCAGTTCGGCGGCCAGCCAACCGACCCCGGTCGACACACTCGAGCGCCCCAACGTGATTGTTATCATGGCCGATCAATGGCGCGCGCAGGCCATCGGCCAACACGGCGATCCCAATGTAAAAACACCACACCTCGATGCATTGGCCACGAGCGGCGTCGATTTTATCAATGCCGTGTCCGGTATCCCCGTCTGTACCCCCGCCAGGGCCTCATTCCTCACCGGACAGCGGCCCCTGCGCAACGGCGTGTTCATGAATGACGTACAGCTCGACACCAATGCCCTGTCCCTGGCAAAGGTCTTCCGTAAGGCCGGCTACGCCACCGCCTGCATTGGCAAGTGGCACATCGATGGGCAGGGGCGGAGCACATTCATTCCACCCGGCAACCGCAGGCAAGGGTTTGACTATTGGAAAGTGCTCGAATGCACGCATAATTACAATCGCTCGCGCTATTATGCCGATACACCCGACACGCTGACCTGGGAGGGATACGATGCCATCGCCCAAACGGACGATGCGCTAAGCTACCTGCATGGCCGGGCAGCCAGCGACCAACCCTTTTTCCTGTTCCTCTCCTGGGGTCCGCCCCACGAGCCCTACCAAACGGCGCCGGCAGCCTACCGCGATCGCTATCAGCCCGATGCGCTCCAGCTCCGCCCCAATGTTCCGCCAGCCAAGCAAGCCAAGGCCCGTGAGGAGTTGGCGGGTTACTACGCCCATTGCACCGCTTTGGACGATCAGGTGGGCCAATTGATGGCCTTTCTGAGCGAAAGCGGCCTCGATAGCAATACCGTGGTGCTCTTCATGTCTGACCATGGCGATATGTTGGGGTCGCAAGGCGCCGAAAAAAAGCAGCAGCCGTATGACGAGTCCATCCGCGTACCCATGATTTTCAAATTGCCCGGCGCGTTCGGCGCAGCACCCGAAACCAAAGCCGCACCCATCGGCATCGAAGACCTCATGCCCACCTTACTCGGACTCTGCGGCATCGATGCCCCCACTACCGTCGATGGGTTAGACTATGCGCCCTATATCCGAGGTGAACAACCGGCGCCGGATACGATGAAAGTGATCACCTGCGTACAGCCTTACGGCCAGTGGTCGCGCGCCATCGGCGGCAAAGAATTCCGCGGCCTGCGCTCCACACGCTTCACCTACGTGCGCGATCTAAACGGGCCATGGCTGTTTTTTGACAATGTCCAAGATCCCTATCAGCAGCATAACCTGGTAGGCAATCCGCGCTATCAAGCGTTGATGGAAGCGTTTGACCGTCAGCTGCATGAGCGGCTCGCCGCAGATGGCGATGCGTTGGTGAGCGGCTTGGAGTATGTCAAAAAGTACAACTATCCGGCATTGGACGAAACAGAAACCGTACCCTACTGGTAGTAACCCCTTCACATTCATGGCAATTCGTTGATTTTTCCGCGATGCGCGCAGACCTATTGCTGCAAATAAATCGCTATATTCGTTGAATAAATCTTCGGGCTATGAAGTCAGGTTTTATCCGCATCGCCGCGTGGTATGCGTCCGTTGCCGTGGCCATGTTGCTACCGGCCAAGTCGATGGCCGACAAGCTGGACAGTCTGGAAACGCTGCTCAAAAGCAAGCTTCGCGATTCTGCTTACATTGAAGTACAGCTACAGGTCTCGCGCCTATACCACCAGCAAGAAAAACATGCTGACCGCTGCATCCAGCTGGCGAACGATGCGGTTAAAAACGCGGTCAATGCTGGCGACACCTTCTTATATGCCAAGGCGCTGGATAATTTGGGGCTGCTCTACCGATACCACCAATATTATGCACAGGCCATTCCACTGCACAAGAAAGCCTATGATCTGACAGCCGCCGCCGATATCCCTCCGCTCAGCAAAATGATCTTCGCAAACAATACCGGTGTGGCCGCCCGGCATAACGGAAATTTCGATATCGCCGTTGAATACTACCTCAAAGCACTCGCCATCGCCGAGCGCGAAAAGGATCAGAAAAACCAGGAAATCGCCTGCAATGGATTGGGCATCGCCATCATGAACATCCCGGGCCGGCAAGAGGAAGCATTGGCCTATTTAAACCGCGCATTGCACCTCGCAATGTCGTCCGGCAACAAACTGGGACAAGCCATGAATTACCTGTCCATCGGCAGCTACTATGACGATATCGGCGACCATCACCTGGCGCGGGAGTACCTGTATAAACTCCAGCAACTGAATGAAGAAATGGGCGACCGCAATGGCATGGCCATCACATTTGAAGCCATCGGCACCAGCTACTTCCTCGAAAACAAGAATCTCCCCCTTGCCAAAACCTATTTCGAGCGGTCGTTGCGCATTTATGAACAGTTGGATAATCAACTGGGGCAAGCACGGATCCTTTGCAGCATCGGCAACATCTTGCAGCGAAACGGCCAGTTCAATGCGGCATTGACGGCCTATACCCAAGCCTATGAAGTGGGCAACAGCTTAGAAAACTATTTCATGATACAAGGCAGCGCCGAGTTGATCTCGCGCCTTTACGAAGAACAGGGGAACGACGAGCATGCCCTAGCGTATTACCGCATCGCACAGCAATATAAAGATAGCTTGGCACTCCACGAGCAGGAAGTCGCCATTTCGGCCATCAAGCACCAGTATGATTTCGAAAGCAAAGAGGCCCAGATCCAGCTGCTCACCAAAGACAAGCAACTATCCGAAGCCAAGCTGCAACGCCGCAACATGATCATCTTCATCATGTCCGCCTTCCTGGCCGTGTTGGTTGGCATCGGCGTGTTCTATGCGCGCCTAAGCCGGATAAAGAGAAGATCCGAAGAGTTGGTCAAGCATCAGAAAGAGGCCCGCATGAAAGCCTTATACGAAAAAAACCTCATGGAGGCCGAGATCATTGCCACCCGCATGCAGATCAATCCGCACTTCATGTTCAATTGCCTGGGTTCCATCAAATTTTTGGTGGAGCGCGAAGAAAACGATAAGGCGCTCAAGTACCTGGTCAAATTCAGCCGTTTTACCCGCCGGGTATTGGAGATCTCCCAGCGTCCGGTACACACCGTGGCGGATGAACTGACCATTCTGGACGAATACCTCAAATTAGAGAAAGACCGCTTTGATGATCGCTTCACCTATCGCATCAAGAACGACATGGATCGATGGGATGAGCGCAATGTCATCCCCGCGCTGTTGCTGCAGCCGTTTGTAGAAAACGCCATTTGCCACGGACTGACCCCCTCCTCACGTGCGGAAAAAACCCTGCTGATTACCGCAACCTGCGAAGCATCGCACATCCTGATCAATATTGAAGACAATGGCGTCGGGCTGGTCAACCGCGACGAAGGCGTCACGCGCCACAAAAGTATGGGACATGGCATTACCGATAAACGGATCAACCTGTTTAACATGAGCTATCCAGACCATATCCAATGGCACATCGAGAATCGGTTGGACGCCCATGGGAATATCCTGGGCGCGCGCGTAGAAGTTTCCATATTGATTATGGATGTCCCGCAGGGTGAATTGGAGCAGGTGCACACGCTCCAAAAAATCCCGGTCGAGTAAATTTTTGGCTAATCATAATCACCCCGGGGCACTAAAAACCTCCCCCTCAATGAGATCTTATGAAACGTTTGGTTGTCTTACTGGTGGTCTGCTGCTTGGCAGGTAAAACAACGGCGCAGTCTCTTGCGCTTGATTCCTCGCTGGAACTTAAGCGCTTGCTGGAATCCCATTTTACCGGAACAACCATCCGCGACTTAGCGGTGGAATTTGAGCTAAAACGCGATGCCGTCGGCGATAACTATAAGCTGACCGGCAGAATTCGACAACTGGTCGAATCCGTCTCAGTAGAAGCGCTTCTGCGGAAAATAGCCACATTATACACACCAGCCGACACCATCAGCTACACCGGCACCGTCTATTTTGACCGATATACCGATAGCGCGATTGTAGATGTTTACCCGATCAACGGAGATCGGATATTTCATGCCATTTCGCATATGCCGAGTCCACAAGACGGCCTGAAAGCCTTTTCCCGGCGTTTTCATGATTTTTTAAGAAATCAAATAGAAACAGGGTTGGTCTATGACACCCTAGCGAATCTATCAACATTCAGATTTATCGTAGAGCGGGACGGTTCGTTAATCTCGTTGGATACAGGTATTGCAAAAGCGTTATTTGAGGCATTTGAACAACAAGAAACGCGATGGTCTCTCGGGATTTGGAGCGGAGCGCCCTCGAGAAATGAAGTCGTTTTAAATATCATCTCCCAATTTATCCATACCGGACAAGGATGGCCGGATGAATACGAATGGGTAAACATCACCGAGCTGCCACATTTCGATATTGGCAAACAGCTCACCTATTGCACCATGAATAAGGCATCCATACCTCCGGGCATGGTAGTCATATCAGCGATACGGGACCCGCTGTCCCGTGCCTACAGGATGCCGATGATCCATGACGGTACCGCCGAGGAAGCGGAACTGCTTATTAACGATGTCAAGGGTATTTTCAAAAGAGGTGACCCGATCAGGAACCCAACCACTTCCTACAGGCGGATTTATTTTTACAGAGACAACAGATGATGAGCCCTACATTTTTTTATTCGTAATCCACCGAATTTCTCTATTTTAGGCCGGTTCCATTTCCAATGAGGTGCCTATATTTATGAGCAAAAAATCAATTTTCATTAAGGACGGTGTCAATTATGCCACACCTTTTATGGCCATCAGTGCCCTGTTTCTAACCTGGGGAATCGCACACGGCTTACTGGATACGCTTGACAAGAATTTCCAGGAATTGTTGCATTTGAAAAAGTGGCAGTCAAGCTTTATACAGGTCTCCCTCTATGGGGCCTATTTTTTCATGGCCATACCAGCCGGTCTGTATACCAAAAAATACGGCTATAAAAAGGGGATTATATTCGGATTGAGCCTTTTTGGCGCCGGCGCATTACTCGCCGCGGGCACCGCACCGCTGCAATCGTTTGTTCTTTTTTTATTTTGCCTGCTGGTGATCGGCGCAGGCTTGGCCACACTGGAAACAGGGGCCAACCCCTATACGACCAAGTTGGGCCCTCCGGAATCCGCTGAAAGGCGAATCAATATCGCCCAGTCTTTCAATGGCTTTGCATGGGTAGTGGGCCCGCTGATTGCGTTATCTATTTATGGCAACCGCAGCCATGTCGAGGGAGAGAAAATGATCTCGATTATCCTCCCCTTTGCGATCATTGGATTGACCGTTCTCGCGATTGCCTTTGTTTTCTCCCGGTTAACGCTGCCTAAAATTGATGAGGAGGATTTATTGCACGCACACGGCGCTGCTGCTCCTACCCCCGGTGGCGACATGGAAATTTCAGATCCCTCGCACCCCGCCTATATTTCCAAGAAGCCGTTATGGAGCAACAAGCATTTTAAACTGGGTGTTGCCTCACAGGCTTGCTATGTGGCGGCCCAAACCGGTGTGTTCAGCTACCTGATCAATTTTGTCACGGATCATGATATGCATCCAAGGTTTGATGTGCAATACGGCCCTTATTTTTTGTCCTTTGGCTTTTTTCTATTTATGATAGGCCGCTTTTCGGGTAGTGCGCTCATGCGATATTTTAAGCCCACCCGCCTGTTGGCTTGCTATGCGCTGATGGTATGCGCTTTATTGCCCATCGTATCGTTAAAACTGGGATGGAGCTCTTTAGTGGCGCTCTATGGCGTTTTCTTTTTCATGTCCATCATGTTCCCAACGATATTTGCACTGGCCATCAGGAGCCTGGGGACCAACACCAAGCAAGGCGCTTCCTTTTTGGTGATGTCCGTTGGCGGCGGAGCGGTATTCCCGCCAATAATGGGTTATGTTTCTGATATATACGGCATGTCAGCAGGTTTTTTCGTCCCGATCCCCTTATTTGCATTCATTGCCTATTACGCCATTGCGGGCTATAAAATCAAACCTTAGCAATTAAAAAGAAACCCGTTACCTTGTAAGATAACGGGAATCCGCCCCAATGGGATTAGGGGCTATCAACCTAAACCTATGTCATAAACGCTGAGTTATGGAATCTATTGCGACCGACTTGGTTTTTTTGTTCTTCCTTGCAGGGTCGTTACCTTTGTGAGCGCTATTTTACAACCCCAAAAGCGAAATTATGAAGAAAATAGGATTTTTATCGTTTGGACATTGGTCCGATCATGCTGCCTATAAAACCCGTACAGCAAGCGATACGTTGCTTCAGTCCATTGATCTGGCTGTTGCCGCCGAAGAAATCGGGTTAGATGGTGCATATTTCCGGGTACATCATTTTGCCGCTCAGTTAGCATCGCCATTTCCCTTGCTTTCGGCAATCGGTGCCAAAACAAGCAACATCGAGATCGGAACCGGGGTCATTGATATGCGTTATGAAAATCCGCTGTATATGGTGGAAGATGCCGGAGCTGCTGATTTAATCTCGGGGGGCCGATTGCAATTGGGCATCAGTAGGGGTTCGCCGGAACAGGTCATCGATGGTTGGCGCTATTTCGGTTATGAGCCGGCTGAGGGGGAAACCGATGCAGACATGGGACGCCGTAAGGCATTGGAATTTCTGGAGCGGCTGAAAGGTGCCGGATTTGCCCAGCCAAACCCGTACCCGATGTTTCCGAATCCGCCGGGCCTGCTACGGTTGGAACCGCATTCCGAAGGATTGCGCGAACGTATCTGGTGGGGGGCCGCTTCCAATGCTACCGCAGTTTGGGCGGCCGAAAACGGAATGAACCTGCAAAGCTCTACCCTGAAATACGACGAAAGCGGCAAGCCCTTCCATATACAGCAAGCGGAGCAAATCAGGTTGTACAAAGAAGCGTGGAAAAAAGCGGGACACCCGCGCGAACCAAGGGTTTCGGTGAGTCGATCTATTTTTGCACTGGTGACCGATCAAGACAAGTATTACTTTGGACAGGAAGCGGGTCGGGCAGACAAAATCGGGTTTATTGAACAGGACAAACGTGCAATTTTCGGGCGGAGTTATGCTGCGGAGCCGGATCAGCTCATCAACGAATTGGCTCAGGATGAAGCCATCCAAGAGGCGGATACGCTCCTTTTGACGATACCCAATACGTTGGGCGTTGATTACAATGTACACGTGCTGTCCGCTATTTTGGAGCATGTTGCCCCCGGATTGGGCTGGCGTTAAGTCATTTTAAAATACTGATGAAAGAATTAACGATTTACCAAGGCGAATTTTGCATTTCGACCGACAAAACGCTGTTAGCTATTGATTCCATTCACGAATTTTTAGCAACTGAGGCCTATTGGTGCTTAAACATTCCCAAAGACCGCGTGGAAACTGCCATTCAAAATTCCCTCTGCTTCGGTGTATACCATGGTAGAATGCAAATTGGTTTTGCAAGAATCATCTCCGATTTTTCAACAATTGCTTATTTGGGCGATGTCTATATCATCACGGAGTACAGGGGTAAGGGACTGTCGAAATGGCTGATGGAAACCATCATGGGCCACCCAAATTTGCAGGGACTAAGAAGATGGATTTTACTGACGGGTGATGCACATGGATTATATCGTCAATTTGGATGGTCTGCGATTGCAGATCCAACAAACTGGATGGAACTGCACAATAAAAATGTGTATTGATGTATTGCGCCCTCATAAAATACTAAAATTTTTGGAATAAACCAGTCGGATTGCTACCTTTACCATGACTGGACCACCGACACCTATGGCCAAGACAAATGAACGCACTGAAATCGCTATTTCTGAGGAAGTAGTCGGATTTAGCGGAGTTGTATGGGGTAACCACCGGTAACTTGAATAAAGCCGTGAAGCGAAATATCAAGCGGTTCCCAGGCGATTTCATGTTCCAGCTTTCGGAGAATGAATTGACAAACTTGATATTCCAAAATGGAACATCAAATTGGGGAGGCACCAGGAAACCCTTTATGCATTCGGAACAGGGCATAGCTATGCTATCCGGCATTTTGAACAGTGATCGAGCCATCCCGGTTAACATTCAGACCATGCGGATATTTACTAAACTGCGTTGGGTAATCAGGATAAAAATATTGAGCTCGTATTCCAGTACCTCGATCAGCTGAATCATAAAATTAAGCGGCCACCGCTGTTGCCGGACAGGGAAATGGTTGGGTATAAGATTAAAACTCACCCTTTTTTAACGCAAGCCGCATAAACGCCGCATAGAGAAATCCGGTGCCATAGCCAAGAAGCTGCACAAAGCTCGCGGCTACCGCCAACAAACCTATCCGCATGCTTTTGTTCCGCATAGCGGCATCCATAAAAATAAATGCCACATAGCATACTAGTAGGATGAGTAAGCCGACGGCGACGAAAACGGACAACAGTAAAATGAGGCTTACGCCCAGCGTAAAGACAGCGGGAGCTAAATGAACCAGTTTCAACGAATGGGGATGCCGTTTGTAAAGGTTGATCCGGGCAATCCCCGAGTTGAATACTTGCTTGAAAAAGAGCCACATACTGGTGCGTCGCCGGTGGTACACGTAGGCTTCTTTGATCAGCCGTGTCCGGAAGCCAGCATCGATAATCCGGATGCTCATATCGATATCTTCTCCGAAACGCATGGTAGAAAACCCGCCCGTTTGCGCGTATACCTCCTTCGAATAGCCCATGTTGAAGCTCCTGGGGTGAAACTTATCAAGCTTTTCGCTGCCGCCACGGATACCGCCAGTGGTGAAAAAAGAGGTCATGGAATAATTGATCGCATGCTGCAACGGTGTAAAATCTTCCCTGGCCCGATCCGGTCCGCCGAAAGCGTCGGCATAGTCAAGTGCCAGGGACTGCCTGATGGTGGCGATATACCGGGATGGCAACACGCAGTCGGAATCGACGAAAATGAGGTAATCCCCTTTGGCCAGTTCGCTCCCTGTATTACGTGCCTGCCCGGGGCCTGCGTTTGGCCTGTAAGTATAACGTAGGCGCAATGTTGGTGCGTAGGCCTCCACCACGGATTGGCATGTATCGGTGGAGCCGTCTTCAACGATCACCACGTCAAAATCAGTATCTGTCTGCTGGGTAAGGCTTTGGAGCAAATCCCGGACTTCTACGGGCCGGTTGAATACGGGCACAACGATGGATAACTGCATAGACGGCTATTGGGTGTTTCTTCTCATAAAGAAAGACGGTGCCGCATGGGGATACGCTAAGCGATTTCCGATATTTCAGCCCGAAATGAAAAAAAAGATAAAAAAGGAATATTTTTATTAGCGTTATCGCGAAAAGACTCGTCTATATAGATGGATACGCATCATACTGAATTTAAACGAATACGACACCTGCTATACGTGGACGGCAAGGAAGACGGGTCTTTAACGGACATTTTAAACGACATTTTCGACGGTAGGGCGCTGCCTAGTCCTCCAATGGAAGAAAAGCTTTACCGCCAGTATTGGGGCAAACTGATGGGAGTGGCCAAAAGGTATGTGCTGGACAGGGAAACCGCACGGGAAATCGTGAATGACAGTTTTATCAAGGCGTTCAGTAAGCTCCCTACATTTAGGGGGGAAGGCACGGATAAACCAGCGGTATTCGGCGCATGGTTGGTGCGCATCACGGTGAATACGGCGATTGACCGGCTGAGGGTGCAACGCGCGGTACCCGAGACATCATCCATTGATGGGCTGGAGAACCACCCCGCAGTGGAGATGGATGATCGCTTGCAATTGAATGATGTACTGATGCTGCTCGAGAAGCTCCCGGACCTACACCGGATTATTTTCAACCTATACGAGCTGGAAGGCTATTCGCATGAGGAGATCGGGAAGATGATGAATATCCCCACCAGTTCGAGCCGTGTTTACCTGACGAAGGCGAAGCAGGGATTGCGGGCATTGTACACCACCTATTTCGGAGGGCGGCATGATGGATAGGAAACCAAGGAAGGAGTTGATAGCGGGCATCAAGGATTTCCTCCGGGATATAGAGGAACCCTATGACCACCGGGAATGGGAGCATTTCCAGCGGCACCGCAACGCCAAGCGGCGGAAGCCAGTGCCCCTTTTTGTCAAGCTGGCGGGTATTGCGGCGTCGCTGTTCCTGATGGTGTATGCATCGGTCCGCTTCCTTCCTTTTTTTGAGCGGGTTGGGCAAAACGAGCAAGCGATACCCGTGCAACATCCGCCCTCCTCGGATAGTCGGGATTCGACGACCAAAGACACGGCTGTCATCGAACCAGCACCCAGCGCACTTGACGTCGAACACGACGACCAAAAGGACGAAGACATCTCCGTGAAGCGGCTATCCCCTGCGCTGCCAACGGAGGCCGCCAGCGAAAGAGAGGCGCTGGATTCGGTAATCCCCACCACAACACGTGCAGTCCCCTTAACACCCGATTCGCTTCGGATTAGTCACGTCACTAAAAAAACCGAAATCCAAGCCGTACCGCTAAGCAAAGCATGGTCGCTGCACCGGAGCTCCCTGCATGGCAAGCCGAACAAATCGCTGCATATCTCCTTGCCGAACTTGTGGCCACCGGCCGGAAGCCGTGGGGATTTAAGCGGCATATCGGTGGGATTCAACCTGAACCCCGCCTTATCGAACAAAGGTTTTTCGTTGGGCGGTGGCGTATCTGCGCGGATACCGCTATCCGACCGGATATCCACGGAAATCGGGCTCACCTACACAACCATGAAGGTGGGCAGGGATAGGGCTGCCGATATCACCGATACGGTCAGTACCCAGCTCGTTGGGATGAGGAACACCGTAGGCATGGTGATGCTGCCTGTATCACTGAACTACGCGATTTCCGAGCATTTCACCGCATCTTTGGGCGTCGCACCGTTCACCGTGGTGCGCGATCGGCGGACCGATATCCTTGAATCCTACCATTGGATAAGGGGGGATGTCGCATCGGGCGACACGTCACTGCGCTTGGTCAGCGAAAGAAGTGAATTGAAACGGCCGGACTCGCTTTATCAAAACAATACCTATCTGGGTTTTATTCAATTATCCGGCTATGTCCATCCGCCATTCCTGCGACGGTATAATGCCGTTATCGCGCCGTACATCGGTGTACCGATCGGCCGGTTGCGCAATGACCAGTACCGCTGGCTGCATGGTGGGGTGTCGTTCCGGATTTATTTGCGGTAAGGTGGTCACAAATTGTCACCCTAAGTTTGGGGAGATGCTATAAATCGTATCTTTACGAATGATTCCGGTTACAAAAACGCGTAATAAATTGACTTTTCTGTTTCCCTTGGTTTTGATCCTATGGGGGTCGGTCCAGGCGCAGCGTCCGCCAGTCCCCGATCAGATCAACTTTGTAAGGCAGGGGGTGCGGCGGTATATATTTGACGATACGCATACGATTCCGCTGGCAGCATTGAACCCTAAGGAAATCATCGGGATGTCTGCCATGTACCCGATCACCCATTACTTGAAGTCTCATGCCCAGACGGAGGTACACCAGCACCAACTGATTGTCCGATCGGATACCGAAACGCAAACGGCCATTTGGTTCGGAGGTTTCAACCCATTTGCGACTTACACCATCGATCTGGCATCCTGCGAGGGAACAGGAGCGATCGGATTTGAGTTTTCAGATGCCGCCAAAGCCGAACGGTATGTCGTCACCGTCGCGTATCAACAAGGGCATATCACCGATGTGTATCAAAAATTAATGCGGGACGATGAGGTGATTATAAACGAATCCATCGCCATCAATACCGAAACGGAAGCCACCCTGCAAGGGAAGCTTATACTCCAGATGCTGGGCAGCGGACTGACGCTATATAGGCAACACAATGGACTGCCCCTGCCGATCGGACAGGCTGATTTTACGCATATTGACCTGCGGAAGAAACAATACCTGCACACCTTCCAGTCGAGCCTGCATGTTCATATAAAAAGCGGGGCGGTACGGATCAATAACGTCTCATCCGCGCTGGGCAGCGGCATGGGCCTGGCCGACATCAGGGCCATCACCTATGAGGACGGGATGCCATTGCTGGATCAAGGGCGGCTTTGGTATACCATGACTATCAGGGGGCGTGCATTACCCCATCAGGTGCAGGGTGTTTTCAGCATGGACCCTACCGTATTTGACCTTCGGTTTGAAGGGGTCATCTTGTTTGACCGGCAAGACGGAATACTCCGGAATGAGGTAGCGTCTCATCTCTTCTATGACAGGAGGGACAGCGTTTGGCGGGGTATCACCACCGGCTTCAGCGCATATGCCAACAAGCAGGAGCAGAAACAGTTGCTGGCAGTAGCGAGTGCGAAAGATCCGCGCTTTGGCTTTTCCGTCATGCAGGCCGCGCCTTTTGGCATCGTGGGTGATATTGAGGATCCGCATATCCTGTATGACGCTACAGCAAAGAAGTGGCGGATCCTGACGTGTGAAAACAACGATGGCTATAAAGCGATCATGTTGGAATCGGATACCTGGAACAAGGATTACCGGCGCATAGCAGGTCCGGTAGCGCACAATTCTACCGGAACGTCCATCCAACGCATCGGCGGAAAACGCTATTGCTTTTCCGGAAGTCAAGAGCGGAAAATCTTTATCTATTCTTATCCGGACCTCCAGGAGGCCGGCACGCTGAAGATGGATTTACCCCCCTGGGATGAAACGTCAGGCGCCCGGGTTTGGCCCAATGTGGTGGAGTTGCCTGACGGTTATCCGTTCCGTTATGTAGCCCTTATGATGGATCGGTTTAATTATCCGGAACTGGAAGGACCGAACTGGACGTATGGTGCGTTATACCTATACCATGGTTATGACGAATAAGGAAATGGCGCTGTACATCAAAGTTTTTCATATTCGCACCGCATAAACCTAAACTCAGCGCAATCCATATTGGACGCATAGTTCGTTTCCTCCAAGAGTCGATTTCCATCGTATTTGCGCTGCAATACGTTACATTCGGACCCGCCGGAGTCCGTTGAGCGCACGCAGGATATCGGACTGCCCCACGCATTGTAGGCCCATTTTAAGCGGGTTACGTGGCCTTGCTGGTATGTTACCTCTTCGGCGGGTTGCATCTGTTGTGCAATATACTGGTATTCCACACGTACGATAAGCTGATTATTAGTATCGTAGGTAACGCTCGCTGTCTGCCTGCCTCGGCTGTCATATGAGAACGTGATGTATTCTAACGGTGGTTGGCCTGGGTAACCGTGTTCTTGCCGGATAAGTCTGTTTTGGTTGTCGTAGCTATAGCGACTCTGATTAATAATCCCTAACTCCGTATCGGTGGAAACGGCGCCAATCAGGTTATCGCCTTCGTATTCATAATCCGTTGCTAACATCAACGTTCCGTCGCCTCCATAATTTTCGATTCGAGAGGTCTTACGCTGATTATAAAAATAGAAAGTGTAACGTGATAACCTTAGTCCATCCCCATAATTGGAAAATAGGTGGTTGGAATGAGGCAGGCCATCTTCGTATCTGAAATAGCTGTAAGATTGGATGTTGTCGGGCTGAGGCGGCGTGGGCGGGAAATCATCCCCATTCGAATCATATACATATTCAGTTATGCTGTAGGGCTCCTTAGCGGCACTATTGTTGTATTCCAGCCTTTTAATCAGGCGATAGTTGGCCTCATCAGGTCTGTCGACATCGTTTTTACGACACCCGGTCGTGCACATTGAAGCAATGCAGCAAATGGCGATTATTCTTTTCATTGTTGGTTGATTCGGACAGCAAATAACGACAATTTTCGCTACAGATGATTACACTCAGGAAATTGAATAAATATTCGTTCTTTTGAGAGATGACTAACTACCTATTGGTTTCTGTATGGATGGTTATCGCCGTTAATGGCTTTGCCCAACAGCGGTTGCCGCTTTATCCGGATACCATACCCAATTCCAGGCACGCGGAAAACCGTGAGGAGGACCAGCCGAACGCCGCGGTGGATACGCTGACACTCAACGTGTCCGTACCGAGCCTCACTGCCTTCTTCCCGCCTAAGGAAATCGCCACCGGTACGGCTGTCATCATTTGCCCCGGCGGCGGCTACCATGCGCTGCTTAGCAAACGTGAGGGTTCGGACGTGGCAAGGGAATTTAATAAGCTCGGGGTGACGGCATTCGTGTTGCGCTATCGGCTGCCCAGTGATGAGACGATGCGCGACAAGAGCATCGGACCGTTGCAGGATGCGCAGCAGGCCATCAAGCTGGTACGGGAGCATGCCGATCAGTGGGGCATAAAACCCGATCGCATCGGCATCATGGGGTTTTCGGCAGGGGGGCATTTGGCCGCGACAGCAGGCACGCACGCTGATGATGCGTTCGTGGCCAATCCCGGACAAACCAGTTTACGTCCGGATTTCATGCTATTGATCAACCCGGTGATCAGTTTCACGGATTCCATCGGACATGTGGGATCCCGTCATAACCTGTTGGGTGAACACCCGACGGCAGAAAAGATCCGGTATTTTTCTAACGAAACCCAGATCAACGGATCAACCCCTCCGGCATTTCTGGTGCATTCGGGTGTGGATGAGGTGGTACCGGTGGAGAATAGTTTATGGTTTTATAATACGCTCCGAAAACAGGGTGTACGCGCGGGCTTGCATATTTATGCAACGGGTGAACATGGGTTCCTCACCGCTCCCGCCTTTGATGAATGGTTTGGCCGATGCGTCTACTGGATGGAATCCCAAGATTTGCGATGATAAAGTCAGGAAAGCTTGCTGTTCGCGCCCTCGCCCCACTCGCCTGCATCTGCCAGATGCTCACCGGATGTATGCCTACGCCGGTCAACGATGCGCAATGGAAAGAATACCTGGGCGGACCGGATCGGAACCACTATTCTTCTCTCCGCCAGATCGATACGTCAAACGTGGCGGCCTTGCAGGTGGCCTGGGTGTACCATACGGGCGATTCGGGACAGGTGCAGTGCAACCCGATCGTGGTTGATGACGTACTGTACGGTGTCACGGCGTCAAACGCGGTCTTCGCGCTCGACGCGGCTACGGGAGCGGAGCTGTGGACCAATGCATCGAGCACCGGATTCTCGGGGAATGTAAACCGGGGGGTCACCTACTGGGAGTCGGGCAAGGATAAGCGGATCCTCTTTGCATACGGCGAGTGGTTAACGGCATTGGATGCGCGCACGGGTACCGTCATCGACACGTTTGGCGAGGGGGGCAAGGTCAGCCTCAAGGCCGGACTTGGAGCGGCGGCGAAGGATAAATATCTGGCCTCAACGACCCCGGGTACGCTTTATGAAAACCTGATCATCATGCCCCTGCGCGTGGGGGAAGGAGACGGGGCGGCACGGGGGCATATCCAGGCCTTTGATGTCAAGACCGGCAAATTAGCCTGGGTATTTCATACCATACCGCAAGCGGGTGAACCGGGGCATGAGACTTGGCCGGAGGGCATCGATCAAGACGCGATCACTGGTGGGGCGAACAGTTGGCCCGGTATGGCGGTGGATCGCGGTCGCGGTATCGTATATGTGCCCACCGGGTCACCGGCTTTCGATTTTTATGGTGGCCGGCGGCATGGAGAAAACCGATACGCCAATTGCCTGATTGCCCTCGATGCGCGCACGGGCAAGCTGCTATGGCACTATCAATTTGTCCACCATGATCTTTGGGACCGGGATTTGCCCGCGCCGCCCAATCTGGTGACGCTGAACCGCCAGGGTAGAAAAATCGATGCCGTGGCCCAGGTAACCAAATCAGGCCATGTGTTCGTGTTCGATCGGGTATCCGGCAAACCCGTATTCCCCATTGAAGAAAAGCCCTTCCCCGCATCGGACGTGCCGGGTGAAGCCGCATGGCCTACCCAGCCCATCCCCACCTTGCCCAAGCCCTTCGCGAGGCAACAGCTCGCCGACACGGATATCAGCAGGCTGGCCGAGAATCGAACGGAACTGATGGCCATCTATCATGCGGCGAATAAAGGCGTGTTCCAGCCCCTGTCTGTCGGAAAGCAAACGATCTTGTTTCCCGGTGCGGATGGCGGAGCAGAGTGGGGCGGCGCAGCCGTAGATGACCGGGGCGTGATGTATATCAACGCCAATGAGATGGCTTGGCTCTTTAGCTTATCGCCGGATGAAGAGGGCGCGGAACAAGTGAACCTTACCGCTGGGAATCTCTTGTATAACAACCATTGTGCAAGCTGCCATGGCGTCGATTTAAAAGGTCATCCGGGCAGCGGGTACCCGGCTCTGGTGGAGGTGAAGAAAAAGCTCCAACGCCCGGAACTTCAAAAAATCATCACGAATGGCAAAGGGATGATGCCCGGATTTGCCCACTTAACCGCATCGGATAAACAAGCGGTCATTGATTTTCTGCTTGAAACCGAAAAACAAGAAGCACAGGAGGCGACCACCGTGGCAGGGGCGCTGCCTGCGAAGTCGCCCTATCGGTTTAATGGGTACAATAAGTTTTTGGATAACCGGGGCTATCCGGCAATATCCCCGCCTTGGGGAACGCTAACCGCCATCGACCTCAATACCGGCGACCAACTGTGGCAGCACCCCTTGGGCGAATTTGAGGAACTCACCGCCGAAGGTCACCCCCCGACGGGAACGGAAAATTACGGCGGACCGGTGGCGACCGCCGGCGGACTGCTCTTTATCGCCGCCACGAAAGATGGGATGTTCAGGGCCTTTGATAAAGCGACGGGGAAATTACTGTGGTCGGATAAACTTCCAGCCGCAGGCTTTGCAACGCCCAGCACCTATGCGGTAAACGGAAAGCAATACATTGTCATTGCGGCCGGCGGAACGAAGCTGGATACCCCTAAGGGCGATGCTTACGTGGCCTATTCATTGCCAGATTAATGGGCTAAAGGGCGTTGTTTGACAGCCCCTCTTCTTGTTGTGCCAACAATGTTTCAGCAGGCTTGACGGCGCTGTTTTTCAGTATTTCGCTGTTGGCCATATAGGCTTCGTTGCCCGCGTAGATAAACAGCAAAGACCCATTCTTGATCGTATTGATGATCGGCTTATTCAATTCCCTGGGCAAAGCCGGGCAACCATAGCTTCTTCCCAGCCGTCCGGTAGCACGGATCACGTTTTCACTGCAATAATCCGCCCCATGGATCACCACTGCCCTCGCCATCGCTTGGTCATTGATGCCGCGCTCCAAGCCTTCCAGCCGAAGGGAATAACCATTGCCTCCCTGATACGTCGCATCGGTGAGATAAAACCCCAGTGAACTTTGCAGCGAACCGTGTTTATTGGAAAATTCAGTGGCATATTTCTCCCCACTGTTCCGGCCGTGGGAAACGATCGTATGAAACAGCAATTTTTTGTTTTCCATATCCAACACATACATCCGCTTTTCGGTAGAAGGCAAGGTAAAGTCGATCACCGTCAGAATGTCCTTATTCTTGGCCGGGATGGTCGTATAGCCGATCATGGCCTGCTCAAAAGCCTCATAGTTGAGAATGGACTGAAGATGTAAACTATCGTATAGCGCTTGGGTTTCAGATGATTCCGGTAATGGGTTGATGGAGTCTACCTGCTTGATTTCTTCCCGTTTGTTTTCCGCTTCTTTGACCTGTAATGGATGAAAGGCAAGGCTTACAAAAACCGCAACAATCATCACCAGAAACAATTTATTCATACGCACCTTTCGTTTTCTTCGGTTACAAAGGTAGTAATAATATGATTATCAAAATGTTAAAAAATGTCAATCGATCACGATGACTAGTGAGGCGAAGGTTTCCGCCCAATCATAGATGAATTTTGCATGCGAGGTGGCATTGCGGACGCACATGTGCGACCGGGGCGTGGTGCCCAGGGTCGCGCTGTGTTCGATGATGGGCGCGTTCGGACTGTTCGTCGGTACCCCATGGATATAAGCCCCCCGGGTAAACCGGTTGGCGTGAGGGGCATAGCCTTTGATGGTTTTGGTACCATCCTTCAAATACAACATCTTGGGCTTTTTCTCCTGAAGCACGAAGATGCCCGTCGGCGTTTCCATGGAATACGGGGGCTTATGCACCCCCGAAGTGGCCGGGTTCATGCTACGTGTACGCCAGGATGCTTCCCCCGTGCGCTCCATGGTGCAGATATTCTGATTAGTCACATCTACCGCCACCACATGATCAAACCGTACCGAATCGCCCAGGGTCTTGATGTACTTTTTCGGCACTTCCCATGTTCCCCCAAACGAAATGCCCGCAATCTTGACCATCGGGATGGTATCGCTGCTCAGCAATTCGACCAACCAACCATCCCGACCGTATATCACGGGGGCATCGCTATTGCCTACCTCATACAAAGGCGCTGCTTGATTACGCTCGGTGCCTGCGGTATCGGATACCCGCTTGTAGGCATTGCGCACAAAATTGGGCACCAGGGGTGCTTCGCCGTTTCTGTTTTTATAGTTTTGCAACACCGCATAGCGCTTGCTCCCCCGCTGAATATTTTCGATATGCGCCAGCTTTTCCTTGATCTTATCCCATTGGAATACGCGGACCGTATCCTCGTAGGGATATTCATCCTCCAAGGTATATTTGTCAAAAGCAAGCTCCTTGGTCAGGTTGATATCAGCTGCCGTCCGCGGGCGATTGCGCTCTTCTTCTTCAGCCTTTCTGACCTGTTCCAGCGAGTCTGCCTTTCGCTTTGCTGCCTCATCCTGCAGTGTGGCGTTTCTTTCGTTGCACGAAAAGATAACCGGCACCACGAGAAAAACAAGGGGATATAATAATCTCATATGTTACCTAAACATTAAAGTTCACGAAACGTTTGCGGTACTTGACCCGTATATTCACGGAATATACTATATTAGGTGCATGAAACTCCTGACTCATCAATTCAAAACCGTCCATTATGCGCCTCCTGCTCACGACCATGTGCCTGTGCCTCTTCCAATTGCTCTTTGCACAAAATAACGGCCAAATCAAGGGCGTTGTCGTTGACGCCAGCAGACAGCCCCTGGAAAAAGCGACGGTAGCTGTCGTCTCTGCCAGCGACTCCATGGTCATTACCTACTCGCTCTCGGATGACAAAGGCCGGTTTGACCTCGTGAAACTACCTGCCCAGAAACCGCTGATCCTGCACATCACCCACGTCAACAGTTCGCCCTACAGCCGGGAAATCAATCTAAAAGCGAAGGAAACCCTGATCCTTGACACGATTTTGATGGGTGGCATCAACCTGGATGAAGTGGTCATCACACAGGTGGCGCCCATCCGATTGAATGGGGATACCCTCGAGTACAAAGCCGATTACTTCAAGACACGGCCCAACGCCAACGTAGAAGAACTCCTACAGCTCCTGCCCGGCCTGCAGGTCAATGTAGACGGCACTATCTACTACCAGGGCAAGCAAGTCTCGAAAGTCCGGGTAAACAACAAGGATTTCTTTGCCCAGGACCTCACCATGGCCACCCGCAACCTGGATGCTTCGTTGATCGATGTGATACAGGTCATCAAAGACAAGGGAGAGTCCAAGCGCGAGATCCTGGATGATTCGGAATTACCCATCGTGATCAACCTCAAGACCAAACAGGAATTTGTCAAGGCCGATTTCGGCAAGTTCTACGGCAGCGGGGGCACGCGCGACCGCTACGAGGCCGGCGCATTGGTCAACACCTTCCGGGATACCTTGCAGATCAGCTTCATCGGCTATGCCAATAACATCAGCCGGCAGGGGTTTGATTACAGTGAGCTGAGTCAGTACGGAGGCTTGGACCGAGCGGAGAACAATTCTTTCAGTTCGATGAGTTACGGCGGACTACAAAACAAGATCTCCGTAGGCATCAATGCCAATTACGACATCGGCAAGAAGCTGAAGACCAATTTGATGTACACCTTTGAGCAACAGCATGACTATGTCGACAATAAAGGCATCAATTCCAATTTTTATGATGCCATCACCGAAATCGCGAATAACCGCAATAATTCGACGTACCGGAACTATGGGCACAAGGTCCGGGCCTTTACCCGGTATGCACCCGATACGACAGCAAGGGTCTCCCTGGAGGCCAACGTAGAACTTGGCCGGAATGTAAACGACCATTACGGTAGCTCCAGCACCCTACGGGATGAGACCACCAACGTCCGCGAAGGCGAAAACAACAGCAACTCGACCCGGCAAAACCGGAGCTACCAGTATAATTTCTACGCAGAGAAAAAACTGACCGCCTCCAAGATCCTCTTCTCCCTCAGCCACAACCTCAACAACCGGCTCACCGAAAATGAAAACGCCAACCAGTCCTTCAATCGCTACTACCTATTCAACGACAGCACCATCAATCAAGGCATACTGCGCCTGGAGGATGGCAACACCACCAGCATCGGCAATACCCTGAATGTACAGGTGCCCATCCGCAAAAAGATCAATTGGGACTGGTATGCCCGCTACAATTGGGAGCTGAACCGCAACCTGGAAGAAATAGACAATAAAATCAATACCGACGACTACACCAGCCGCAATGACGTGGCGAACAACAAGCAAGGGCGATTCGGCTTCACCTACTTGGGCACCCGCGCAAATGCGTCCCTCTTCAAGGATAAACTGAAAGTCTCGGTAGGTATTGAATGGCTAGACCTGAGCCGCCGCTACCACTACTACGGAAAAACCGCCGACCTAAACGACAACCACCGCTATTGGCTGCCCAATGCTTCGCTGTCCTATGAAGGGTTGAACTTATCCTACAACAAACAGGTCAGGCTGCCTTCCTTCTATCAACTTATCGCCGTCAATTCCGATCTATACCCCACTTCACTGACGATCGCCAGCCCCTATTTCGATAACCAGATGGAGCAAAACCTCAATTTCCGCTATTTCAAGTGGTTCAAAAAAATCAATGTAAACTTCAATGCATCAGCGGGCTATACCGCCTACAACATATCCATCGGTTCGAAGAACACCTATAATGTAGCCAGCACCGAATCCACCAATGAGCGCTATCAGACGGCGGGTACCGACCGCCTGTATGTTAATACCTACATCATGAAGCGCTTCGTACAGAACAAGGTATGGAACATCAGCCTGAATATATCCGGATACGGCTCCACCGATGTATCCTATAATACGGTAAATGGAGAGGAAAACAAAGCCAGAGGCTTGTATGGCAATTTGACGAACACCCTCACGGCCACCTACAAAAACAAGGTGACCCTCATCCCCACCTATAGCGTCAACATGAATAGGGTTCGGAACGAGCGACAAAGCACCAACTTCCGCGACGTCACCAACGCAAGCCATAGCATCGGCGGCATGCTCCGGTTGGATGACCTCCGGCGCCTCCGCCTGGAAGCCGCCTACACCCTGAAGAACCAAGCCCAGAACCTGCACAATGACCGCACCAACCTCCACCTCATCAACGCCTCCCTGTATTACCCCGTGTTGCAGCGCAAAGGCGAACTGAAGTTTACCGCTTTTGACATCCTCAATCAAAATCAGAACATCTGGATGGGCAGCTATGGCAACACGAACTATTACCAGGAACAACTCACCCTGCGCCAATATTTTATGCTGGGCGTGGTGTATAAATTTCTGGCAACGCCGGTGAAGTAAATCGATGCTCGTTATCTCAGACATCTCCCGTTACTATTGGATAATATCTTCCATTTGTAATGGGAGATTATTATATTTGCAATGAAATTGAATCATATTCAGTATGTTAAGGCAAGAAGAACTACAGGTGATCATCGATGAGCAACAGCTATCCTTCCATCAGAAACGGGATCTTACCCCCCGTGAAGCCATGGATCACATTCCCGTTGAGCCACATTTCGCTACCATTATTACCGGAATAAGGCGGTGTGGCAAAAGCACCTTATTGCTCCAATTGCTGAAAGCCAAGTATTCCGATGCGCTTTATTTAAACTTTGAGGACATCCGTTTGATAGCCTTTGAAGCGGGCGATTTCACGCGACTGAAGCAGGAGATCGACCGCCGGGCAATCCGCATATTATTTTTTGACGAAATCCAACTGGCTTCTCATTGGGAAGTTTTCGTAAATCAGCTCCTTCGTGAAGGATACACCGTTTTTGTGACGGGGTCAAATGCATCTCTATTAAGCAAGGAGCTGGGCACCCACCTCACCGGCAGGCATCTTTCGATGGAACTTTTTCCGTTCTCGTACCGGGAATTTTTGCATTTCAAGCAATTGCAGCCAGGAGCTGATAGCTTGCAGGCATATCTTGGTGCCGGAGGCATGCCCGAGTACTTACACAGCGGCAACTCGCTCGTGCTCGGCAATTTACTGGACGATATCCTGGTACGGGACATCGCGGTGCGCCATGCAGTACGCGATGTTGCTTCCCTGAAACAACTGACCATATACCTATTGTCCAATGTAGGCGCACTGGCATCGGCGAATAAATTCGCCGGATTGTTCGGCATCAAATCAAGCACCACTATCCTGGAATATTTCAATTATCTTGCAGATGCTTACCTGATGGAGTTTGTACCCCAATTTGACTATTCCATCAAAGCACAGGCACGCAATCCCAAGAAGATATATGCCATAGACAACGGTTTGGTCGATGCGGCGTCTACATCATCGACCCGCAATTTTGGGCGCAGGCTGGAAAATATGGTATACCTGCATCTACGTAGGTGGTATTCCGAAATCTATTATTTTAAGGAAAAAGGTGAGTGCGACTTCGTGGTTTTTGAAAAGGGCCAAATCCAACACGCTATACAGGTGTGCTACCACGTGGAGAGCACGAATTTCGCACGCGAATACGATGGACTGATCCAAGCGCTTCACTATTTCAAGGTGGATAGGGGCGTCATCGTTACGGCCGACCAATCCGATCAATTCGAAGCGGAAGGCAAACGCATCGACATGGTGCCCGCGTATCGTTACTTCAACCAAAGCCTTCATTAATTGAAAACCTATATCTTTGTCCCATGATCTATGCGCTGATCGCCGCCCTGCTATTCGCGGCCATGTTGCTCTATTTCCGCATCGCTGACCGCTATAACATCATTGATAAGCCCAATGAGCGCAGCAGCCACACCCAGCTGACCATCCGCGGAGGAGGCGTCATCTTTTATGTAGGCGCACTGGCCTGGTTCATTTGGAGCGGAGCGGCATACCCCTATTTTTTCACTGGGCTCACGCTTATCATGATCATCAGTTTTCTCGATGACGTGCTCACCCTCTCCAATCGCCTGCGCATCAGCGTCCATTTGATCTCTGTGTTGCTGCTTTTCGCCGAGGTGCAGCTTTTTGAGTTTCCATGGTACATCTTACCGATCGCCCTGGTGCTTATCATCGGCCTCATCAACGCCTACAACTTCATGGACGGCATCAACGGCATTACCGCCATGTACAGCTTTGCCGTGCTGCTCTTGCTCTGGCTCGCCAATCGGGATATCGCCTTTATCGATGAGCGCTTGCTGTATTGCACCGCCATCGCCAATGGCGTATTCGCGTTCTTCAATTTCCGAAAACGCGCCAAATGCTTTGCCGGCGATGTCGGCAGCGTAGGCATGAGTTTTATGCTGATCTTTGCGACGCTCAGCCTCATTCTTGCCACCGGCAACCCGATATACATTTTGTTCTTTGCGGTATACGGTGTAGACAGCGTGCTCACCATTATCTATCGGCTGCTCCGGCGCGAGAATATCTTCAAGGCCCACCGCACGCACCTGTATCAGTATCTGGCGAATGAGGCGAGAGGGAATCGGTTGGTGATCTCGGCCTGCTATGGAGCGGTGCAGGTGGGGGTGGGATGGATTACCTTGATTTCGTCAACGTATCCAGTCGCTACACAGTGCAAAGTTGCGCTATGTATCGTTATCTTGCTGTCTTTGGCCTATGTCGGTATACGGCGGTATATTTTGGCGGGGGTGTTAGAAGCTTCTTAGGGTCTTGAGTAGGCCCTCCCTTGCGGAAACCGGCAGTTTGTCGATTTTCAGTGCTTCCTTGATTTTCGTGTTATCCACCACATAGTTTTCCGTAAGCTTCTTTAGGCGTTCGGTATTCAGCGGTAGCTTCAGTTTATCCCCGATAGTAGCCATCCCCTTAATCAAGCTGGGTGACAATCTCCACAATCGCGCCTTCTTGCCTCTCGCATTTCCGATCAGTTGTATCAACTCATTCGTCGACAGCGCTCCGTCATCTGCAAGATTATAGGTGCTTCCTGGAATATCGGGGTTGGAGAGCAACCACTTCACGACAAATTGGAGGTTGCCAATAGATAAAAAAGATCGTCGGTTTTCAAAGGCGGCCAAGGGATAGGGGATACCCGTTTTCGCTACCTTGTACAACAAGTTCAGGTTGCCTTTATTTCCTGGACCGTGGATCATGCAAGGGCGTAGGATGAAGAGTCGCTTGCCCGATGGTAACGGTTGGCTGTTGAGGTATTGTTCGGCTTGCCATTTAGACTGGCCATAAGGTGTCTTTGGATCAGGCATAGCAGCCTCCGTCAGACTACCTTCAACCGTGTCCGCCGCCGCCTTTACGCTACTGAAGTAAATGAAATCTTTTGCATCGCTTTGGAGGAACAGGTCAAAGAGTTGTCGAGTTAGTTCGGTGTTGATCTGGAAATATTCCTTTGGGTTGCTCGTATTTTTCGTGTCATGGGCTTTGCCCGCGAGGTGGATAACAGCTGTATAGCCAATAGGCATTTGTTGTTGCCAGTTATCACGCAAAGAACGTGGCGATACGCCAATCCCCTTTCCTGCCAAGTGGGGAATAAGATTTTGCCCTACAAAACCCGAAGCGCCTGTAAGAAGTACTTTCACATTAACGTGTTTAGGGTTAAAACCGATACATGAGGCCCAACCGTAGATGCAGATTATTCTTATCCTGGGGATCAAAACCCCAATAGTCATTCAGATCTTCTGCCGGCCGAAAACCGTATTGGTAATTGTAAGCGTGGATAAATTGCAGGTGCGCATTAAAAATGAACCGTTTGTAATCCCATGTGCCATAAGCAGCGATGCTCGCATCCACCCAGTTACGGCGGTAGTCTTGGAGTATCCATGTGGCAAAATCTTCATTATGCACAAGGCGCTCAAATTGTACGCCAACCTGTTTCAACCCGCGTATCCAACTAAAGTCGACTTCCTGAACATTGCCGCCAGGGCCAATACCAGCGCCAAGCAGTTGACCTTGGTTCGTATAGCCATCACGTACAGGTACGTGGGCATACCAAGATCCCGAAGCCCGTATGCGTCGAGTGTCGGTAACCGCCATTTGAGTCATTTCAGCGGCAATTTGGAGGTCGCCACTCCAAAATCCAGCCACAGACACAATTTTTCGAAGACCTAATGTATAGGCTCGGGTATGGTTCAATTGGAGCACTGCATCTCGTGCATCATAATTGTGATCGTTTTTAGCATATTCCCCATAAAATTCCATTTGTGCCTTTGGTATGACATATCGAAAGAAAAATGATATCATTTGATCCCTTGGAATTCCCTCATCTGCCGAATCTGGGCCAATCTTCTGCTTAGCGGTTAGCGCTTCGAGAAAGGGCAAGTATTTTTGAATGAACGATCCCTCCATATCGGGATTTGAGTTGTACACTCTACTTAATCCGATAAAAAATCCTGGTACCCATCGAGGTTGATAGTTGAGTGTAATACCTGACAAATAGCGTTTCCCAGCAGGTTTATCCACAATATACTGCATATGCCTCGCGGTATCGCCCAACAAAGACGGAGGAAATCCGGATTTGGTTAATCGACCAAGCACTATTTGACCCTCAAAGGATCCGATATACGTGTGAATAGGCTTAGCCGTATTCAAGGTTAGGTGCGGAAAGCCAGGCGCTGTATTACTCATTAAAATAGAATTCCTCCTCCCAGGGCCCCACCATATGTTCTCTGTCGAAATACCTAATGAAACTGGATCTAGTGTCAGCCGGATACTACTTTGGCCAAGGTAGGCTTTTGTAAAGCTGCCAATTCCAAATAGCTCAGGCATGTCGATCAAGTTGCCTAAATAGCTGTACCAATCTATATTTGGCCCCGAATCCCCCCCAAACCCTTTATATGCTTTATTTTGTGCAGTAACGAATTCTGGCTTAAATTGGACGCTCAGCCATCGGTATTTGGCAAAAAAGCCAGTGCTTAGATAAGTCTGTATTCCTTTGGCTGGAATCATTGGGCCGTCATTCCACCCATAGGGGTAAGCAGTATTTAGTTGTACATCCAAGACAACGGGCAATAGCCGCAAGTAGCCGTCATAAACATCGCTTTGCCAAACGATATCTGTATGATCACTTTCCGGATAATTTAAGTGTTCACGTTGTCCTACGGTCTCGGCTGTAAGCGGCCGAATATTGAATGAGATAGTGGAATCTATATTACCCAATAATTGTTGCCTGCGATAGTAATCATCCAATGACGGGATGCCTAAAGGCAAGGTTTGCCCTTGCCCAACAACACTTAATATAAGTAAAACAAATAAACTGAAAAACGGATAAACTGAGCGCATATACATGTAACTCTATCAGTATATAATTTACCGCAATTTCACGGCTTTGACTAATATGCAAAAAATATTCCAGTATTCACTTCATAAACATTGTTGCCAGAATTCATCTTCAAAATCGAAGAAAATATTATACAACCAACCTTCTATCGACAGCCTATCATATATATCGTCATCTAAAGGCAAATAAGGTGACTGAATAAAATCCTCCGGTACTGAAGCCGCATCCCTATCGATTACAAAAAAATTGCGCATATTATAAAAAGGAAACTTAGTAATTTGGCTATTTGTCGTAATCAACTTTCGTTGTGCACCGATAGCTTCAAATGTCCGAAGGGTCAAGCCTTTTTGTTTAGGGTGGTTAATATCTAAAATGGCTTTGGATCGTTTGTAGTATGAAATAATCTCGCTAAAGCTCAGCGGCTTGAAGCTTAGCTTCTTGTAATCAAAATATCGAAAAGACTTATCAAAAAACTTCTTAAAAAAATAAACCAGTTTTCCGTGCATATAATAATAACAAAGCATTTGGATTCCTTTAGATATGGCCCATTCCTTAATGCGGTTACTGATAATATAACGATCTGAGTGGGCTGTTCCTAAAAATAGGATGTCTATATCTGCTTTCGCTGTATCTTTCTTAATTTCTTTATACCCATCAAAGAAAAACAACGGTCTGAAGTGAATATTAAAGCACTTAGCATCTTCGGGATCAAAAGTAAGCGCTCTATCATAGTACTTCAGTAGTTTAATGCTATGGCTTGTATTAGTAAAAGAGTCCCAGTTATAGAAAATGCATGTGCAATTTGGTTGTGCTTTTCGAAAAGCCTTTAAAAAAAATTCAGGCACAACTTCCCCCCTGATTACAAAAAGAAAGTCATACGCCTTATGGTCAACTTCCTTTAATATATTTCGGTAATAGGTATTTATCTTTTTTTGATATAATTCCTTCCGTAGTCTTATTATTCCTTTGGTGAATGTGCTATCCTTTAACCGTTCATCGTAGAACGTCACACTCGCTCCCAAAGACTCAAGTTTTTTTCCAATCTGTTCTTCCAACCCAAAGGTTCGCGCCAGAAAGAAAAGAACATTCTTTCCCTTGAATTGATCAGTAACCATTATTTTAATAAACCTCTAGCCTGCATCTCGTCGATAGACTTCTGATACCAATCTTCTTGTATTTCTTGCGTATCTACCCAATTCGTAAAGTGCTTAATTCCTTCGTCAAATAATATAGTTGGCTCAAAGCCGAGAAGACGCCTTATTTTGGTGAGATCAGCATAATTATGCCTTATGTCACCGAGTCTATATTTTCCAGTAACGGTTATTGGAACATCAATTTTATAATTTTCAATCAACTTATTTGCAACAGTTAATACATCAATGGGTTCGCCAACTCCGACATTGAACACTTGGTTGTTTGCCTCTTCTTTCTCCAATCCCAAGATTGTCGCATTAACCACATCATCTATATACACAAAGTCTCTACTTTCTTTCCCGTCCTCAAATATATTAATGCCATTGCCATTTTTAATCTGGGTAGAAAAAATGGATAATATGCCGGTATAAGGATTTTTCAATGACTGACCGGGGCCATAAACATTTTGGTACCTAAGAGCCACAGCTGCAATGCTAACAGAGGGACACACCGTCATGACCAATTGTTCTTGGGTTTGCTTCGTTATTCCGTATACCGAAGATGGATGTATTTTCGAGGTTTCATCTGTCCCGACTAATGTTAGGCCGGACGAGTTAGGGTAGGTTACTTCGAAAAACCCTTTATCCATAAGTTCAGCAGTACGATTCATTGGAAATACAGGGCCATGTTCTTTGCTAAGATATTTCCCTTCGCCATAAATGGACCTTGAAGAAGCTATGATTACCTTCTTAACCTCATGCCTCGTATTTACCAGCAAATCCAGCATTTTAGATGTTCCACCGATATTGACATCTGTGTATTTATCGATTTCATACATAGACTGCCCTGTTCCCGTTTCCGCAGCGAGATGAATAATCGCATCTTGATTATACAAAACTTTGGCCCAATCTTCTAAATTCGCAACGCTTCCATACACAAAGTGCACATTGTCTTTAATGCGTTGATATAACAAAGATGTTTGTACGGGCTTATGCCCATGTATTTGGGGAGACAAATTATCCAACACTGTCACCTTATACCCTTTTTGAACCAGCTTCAATGCGAGATTTGACCCAATAAAACCAGATCCTCCGGAAATTAAAATACGCATAAATTTATTTGTTTTGTTTTAAATCAATTTTATCAATATTAATTCCTTTGACTTTTGGATTAGGGTTAACAACGGAGAAAAATATTACGTACCCATTTTTTAGATGAACATTTTGTAAAGTGACCATATTATAATGTTTATTACTTACTTTGTCCATTTCCATTTCGCTAATAGAAATATTTTGTTGCGTTTTAGGATCGTAGACCCCAAACATTATTTTGCTTCCTTTAATATTGGACACATCACCGTCAATTTTAATATGTGAAGTTATTTCCCAGCTCACATTCGGCTTCTCTAAATTTCCCACGTTATATTGTATTGCCCAATCGGATTTAGAGGCATCCATATAAGCAGCTAAGTTATCACTTGCATCATCATCTGTTATTTTCTTTGTTCTTGATCCCAATTTGTAATACGTAAACACATTTTGTTGAATGGTAAATTCTTTCGATCCTTTATCCAATAGATCATTCAAGGATTCCATACTGGGTCTAAGGTCATCTAACTTGCCTGCTTGACGATCGACATATCTCCTAAATTTGGACGCATCTTCACTCGAAACTTGAAGATCATTCAAATTGCTTAAAAAATGTTCTACTAATTTGTTATAAGTGGTTTGACGTTCATCTGCGGACTCTAAGTTGTTTATTGATGGCCCTTTTGTATACAAAAATATTTTAGCGAAATCAAAGGAGACTTTCGCCTTTTTAACTCTAGTTAATAGTTTGGGATTATCCGATACAGATTTCAAAGCATTCTGATACAGTTCTTCACCTTTCGTCACAATGGTCTCAGACATAAAGCTCATATTGCGATTAAAGACGCTAAGTTTCTCATTAGAATCGAGGTAACCTTGCTCAATTAAATCAAAATATATTTTAAGATATGTTCCCGCTGGGCCATAGTAACGAGTAAAGAATTTAGTCATCAACTCTTCATAATTTTGCTCAGGGTTCCACATTAATTGCCCCGTTATCCAAGTATGGAGTTCGTTGAAATACCCAAATTCTTCTGTTTGATAATAAGGAGATGCTATGCTTTGTATAAATACTCCTTCAAAATTCAATTTCTTAAGAAACAATAGGTCATCCTTCAAGTGACTTAAGGACGGATGAGGCAATAATGGATATGAAAAATTTGCATTATAGCCCCAATAATAGTTATGTTTTGATATCTTCGACCAATTTTCAATGTTTATCTTAGAGGTTTTATTTGTAATATCTGAAAGGGGCTTCGCATTGTTGGTTAATATTGGAGCTATCCTAATGATAACATTATCAGCGGGCTTAGTTATTTTTGGCGGATTCTCTGTATAATCGTATGCTAGCGTTTCAAATTTTAATGATGGGTATTCTGTTTTGAATGCATTCGCGACTTCGTTAACAAACCTTAGAATTAATCCGGAAACACCCCCTTCTTGAGCTATTATTTTATTACATTCATTTGTCTTGCAATAAATATTTATGTCATTTTGAGATATCGAAATGACTTCAGCTTTAGGATTTTTACGTATCCATGATTTAACATTCTTAATAAATTCTTTAGTCATGTCGCTGTTTGTCACGCATAATTGTGTCTCATTAGCATTTGGCATCTTGTCCCCCCCTTGAAATGGCAATCCTGAACTTGGATTTATATACCATTCCGGATGCTTTTTAAAATACGTGCTTGGTGGTAAGATTTGACTAAAGGTATGAGCCCAACCCACAATTTCATGATGCCCCCCCCAATTCTCATCGAGTTTTTGGAAATCGCCGTTTTCTCGAAGTACCGTAGAATAGAAAGGGTTAACAGTTGAATGATAAGACAGATGACCTCGCACTTTAAATGGCGGAACAAATGAGAAATTAATTGGGTTAATAACAACTTTAGTCATTTTCGGAATATCGAATTCTGTCGATGACCACCATTCACAATTCAAATATCGTTGAAGGAACTCAAGTGTTGAATATAGTGTGCCTCGTTCGTCTCCGCCGAAAAGGAAGATATCTCGGCCAACAAATCGCACGTTAACGGCATCGGTTTGCATCATCCCTTCGCCGTTAAACTTCTCGTTTCTTGTTCGTTCAGTATTGCCAATAAAAATGAAAGATCTAGAAGATACATCCTTAATTACATTTTCTCTAACGATAGGAAATTGAACCTCAGAAATTTCTAGTAATGTTTTTTGAAGTTGGGCAGCCGCATTCTGCTCGACGAGGGTGTTTAATTCTGGGAGTACAATTGTATAATCGGTCGTTCCTTCCTCAACGAGTGTTATATCACGAGCGCTACACGAGTGAAAAAAACACAAGAAAAATAATACGGTGCACGAGTGTTTCAAAAATTTTAATAAATACGTCATGATAATCCAATTTAATCGGCAATGCTCGTCAAGGCCCACGTGAACAGCCGAAATATCCAATACAATTAAGCAAACTTTATAGTTGCCTCTATTTTACCGTTTCCCAAACTTTTGTAGTCGGGTTATATTGCTTAATAATCTTTGCCGGCACGCCAACAAGCACACAATAGTTTGGGAATTCTCCTTTTACGACTGAGTTAGCGCCGACTATACATTGGTTGCCTAATCTTGTGCCCGCTTGAATACTAGCACCAATCCCTATAAAACAATTTTTCCCAATTGTCGTTTCTGCCAATATCATCGGTTGGTTCAAAATAGGGATATCAACCTCTTTATAGGAATGAATTATATTCGTGATGAAAACATTAGCGAGTATAGTCGTACCTTCACCGATTTCTAAATCACCCATGGATGTGATATGTACGTTTTGCGCAATCCCCACGTTATCTTTGATATTGATTCTTCCATTGTAATGTGTCTCCAGACGTATCTGGGGATAGATTCTAACTCTTTTACCAACAAAAATGTTTTTTGCGCCCTTAATATACACCGGCTTGCCTAAATATGATGGCCATTTTAATTCGCCAAAAAAAGGTCTATACAGCAGAGCCCTAAGAAACCAAATCAGTTTAAAGAACATAAGTATTTTTTTTTTGACGTTTAGCTTTTTTTTTTCGCAAAAAAAATTTTGCTTTTGAAAATAATTTAAAAAAACAATATTCGAGCCAAGTTATATAACATAACTTGTACATCTCGTCGATATTAAATTGGACTCCCCTTTCCATTTCGACCAAGTTTGAGGATAAACCAGAAAATCCAAAACTTGGTTTTCCACCGCCAGTCACTACCAGACTTTCTGGAATTAAGTACATCTGCTTCTTTTTACTGATATGCATCCAATAATTTGCATCCTCCGAATACTTTAACTTCTCATTAAAAAATCCAACATCTCCGAGAATGTCTCTCTTAAAAATCACCGTTGACGTTTGCGCTGTAACCCTCATTAATAATTTTCTTAATGTAATTTTAACGAGCCCATCTTTTATGGAATATGGGAAACTTATTTGTTCGTCATTTCGCAACGTGCCGAGGAAGTCAATATGGTGATTTTTTTGAAATATTTCCATTTGCTTCTGCAGCTTTAATTCACGCCACTCGTCATCTGAGTCTAACAATGCTAAATATTCTCCTCTCGCATGTTTTAAGCCTTGGTTCCTAGCCTTGGACACGCCGCTGTTCATCTGATTTATAATCTCAATCGGGATGTCGGAATGTAATTTTTTATATTCCGTAATAATTTTGAGGCTATTATCTATTGAACCATCGTTGACCAGAATAATCTCAATCTTTTCTTTATACGTTTGCTTTAATATTGAATTTAAGCTGCTTACGATTGTTGATTCAGCATTGTAAACTGGTATAACTATTGAAATCATTCTCGCATTAAATTAGGAAAATTTCGAACACAATAAATAACGCTCCCATAATTAATGTATATAAAGTGGAAATTTTATAACTATTTTTTTTACTAGCCAAAGGCTCTAAAAGATAAGGAATGCTTATCCACGATAATAACCCCCATCTGTCGGAAAATGGCATATCAAACGAAAGGAAGAAAAGTGAGCTACTAAGTGCGAAGTATTTAAGCCATCTAGTATAAGCTATTGCATATTCCGAATTGTCGTTTAGCATATACCTTTTTATGGCTAACGCGACAATTAAGAACAGGGTATTGAAAGCAAAGAAATCTATTCTGAAACCCGTCTCGTAACTCATCTCTAAAACGAAATATGCGGCACGTCTATCACTCATTGCAACTTCGGGAACTAAATTTGACAGCGACCGAATTCCGTTTCCGGTAATTGAAATTAACGCGGCAATTATGTAAACAGCTAAAAGAGATTTTATGGATCGCACTTTCTTAACCGCCAGATATAATAATATTATAAGTAATGACGAAGTATGGATTCCGACAGCAATTACTGAGAATAAGAAAGCATATAGTTTTTTGTCTTTTTCCCACGAATTTATTGCGAGAAGAATTAGCATAGATGCGATTCCTTGTCTCATTGCATTGAAGCCGAAATTCTTAAAAAAAAAAAGAGTAACAAATGTTAATAATAATAATAATCGATTTTCATTAAAGGTCTTCTGTCTTATTACGGTGCCTAACAGTAAAACATAGATAAAGGCCATCACAATTAAGAAACCTCTAGAATTGGTGAATATGCGAGTCAAACCGACCAGTCCTTTGAAAACCAACTCGACACCAAAGTCATAGGTTGCGTACTCTTCGAAAATACCTATATAAGTTTTGGTATCTGTACCGACTTTATAATCTCTGAACCCAAAAGCTAATCCGAATAAAAACAACACAGACCATGATATTATGTACTGAATTCGAGGAGGCAGCACTTTTTTATTAACGTCCTGTTCGACTGAAGAAATCAAGGCTATTAGAAATAGTAGCGCGTATATTAATCCAAACTCTAAATCGAACCAAAACATAGACAAAATAAATAATTTATTATTTCGTAATTTTATATATGGAATTCATGAATCGCTTCGGAATAAGCGATCTAACAAATTCTTTCATACATAGCATTAACTTTCTAAAATAATATTCATCCTTACCAATAGAGTTGTTCTTTAATAAGATATCCAGCGATTCAAGAGCACTTTGATAAGCATGAGTAGAACTATATCCGATTGCATCTATTACCGCTATTTCTTTTTTTACAACTTTAAATTTGGCCCCTCCTAGAAATGCGCGAATAAAAAAATCTCTGTCTGCACAGAACTTATATTGTAATGAAAACGGATATCGGCATAACAAATCTCTAGTTACGAAACTTGCTTGATGATTGAAAGGCATCGGATTCCAACGAGAAGGACTTTTTGCTCTATATATTTTGGTAAATCCGTTAAATTTTGCGACTGCGTCTCCAATTAGAATTTCTGTGTGTTTATGTATTTGCTGTGTATTGAATAATGTTTCTATTATATTAACATCCCGAAAGATATCCCCAGCATTCATGAAATTAACGAAATCACCAGTTGATTTCGTGACCCCCTTATTCATTGCGTCATAAATTCCCATATCCTTTTCGCTTACAATGACAGTGATGTGCTCTTTGTATTGGTCAATTACTGCCAACGTATTGTCAGTGCTTTTCCCATCAACAACGATGTACTCAATATTATCGTACGTCTGATTTACTATTGATTCAATTGTGGCCGCGATTGTTTTTTCACAATTGAAAGTAACAGTTATAATGCTAACTTTCGGTGCCATTTATAGCAGATTTATAAATCTCTTCGATTTTTTTTGTATATGCCTCAATTGTAAAATTCCGCTTTACTTCAATTACTGCCTGCAATATTAAAGTATACCTTAAATTCACGTCATTTTTACAAATTATCATTTGCTGTACTAATTCATTTGTGTCCGAATATAAAAAACCTGAATATTCGTTTTTAATAATTTCAGCAGTGCCATAACTATTGTGTCCGACGACAAGACACCCATGGGTCATTGCTTCTATCGTTACTCTTCCTAAAGCTTCATTTCTAGAACACATTAGCAAGATATCTGAATTTCGGTACGATGAACTAATATCATCAATATAGCCAAAAAACTTGATCCGATCACTCAAATTGTTTCGCCTTACATACTCTTTGAGTTTGAACTCATATGCCGAGTCCCCCTCTCCAATGATATGTAATTCGTCGCTACTTACTCTGGTTTTTTTGAGATATTCTTCAAAAGCTATAATTGCCTCAAGCTGATTTTTTTCAGCGCTTAAAAAGCCAACCGTAATGAAAATTAAATCCGAGTTATATTTGAAAATCTTTGATTTGATATCAACTTTACTAATGGTGTCTTTCTCTGAAATAATTCCATTGTACAAAACGAAAGCATTTTTATAATTACGGCACCTTTGATCATAAATCGATTGGCTTATCGCTATCATCTTATTCGCTTTTGTTGCCCACTTTATAAAATGCTTTTCTCCAAGTGAATAAACTAGTTTGTAATCATTGTATAGGAACTCTCGCATATGCCATACATGAGGCTTTCCCAAATAATTAGCGAGATATGCTCCAAAGAAAATAGTAGACGAATTGCTGTGGATCAAATCTACATCCAGACTTTTAAAATATCTTGCATTAAGAAATAATATCGATTTATTAATGAGGTATTTAAGAAAACCTTTGAGGAAATGTTGCTTTAATTTATCAACCTCAATCCGGTAAGGAATTACTTTGCAGGTGATACCATGCTGTCTTGTCGCGGCTATTAATGGGCCATTTTGTTGCGAAAGCAAATACACATTTTGTCCCGATTTCTTTAAGTGAACTAAAAGACTAAGCAAAGACTTGTTTGCTCCATATAATGTGCCAAAACTTGTTACAAATAGGATATTCACGTTTCTGTATTTGTTATGTGTTTGACGTAATGATTCGTTTACCATGCTGCCAAATTCCTTTTCATAATGAATTTTAAGATCTTAATGCATCGCAGTATTTCACGTTTTATTGTACAAATTAGATGTTAATTCAGCCATCTTAGCCCAAGTATCATCTTTAATCCCAGAAAAATTAGCTTCTCCTATCCTTTTTAAATCTTCTTTTGAATAAAAACTGATTGTCCTAATCACATTCTTTAAATCCGCATAATCGCTGAACAAAAACTGCTCATCCAAAAACTCTGGCATACTCCCTACGTTCGATGCGATGCAGGCTTTCTTGTAAGACATACCTAAAAGCAAGCCTCCGGAAGTCAAAATATTTTTATATGGATATACCATGACATCTGCCAAATCTAGGTAGTTACTCATGTCCGCATCTTCAATATAGTTCGGCACTAAGGTGATATTATTTTTGTCTAAAATCTCCTGTTCGATTATACACTGCTCCTCCCTTATTCTAATACTCCCACAAATCAGTAATTGTGCATTATCCAACCTTAATTCTTTAAATGCTCTTATTATATCTAACACGCCTTTATAAGGCCTTATATGACCCAAAAACATAAAAGTAAGTTTGTTGTTGTCAATGCCTAATTGGTTTTTCAAAGCCAACGCACCTGCTTCACTGGCAGCAGGATAAGCGCCGATATAATTGGCATGTGGTATCACGTGTATTTTTTCGGCGCCCACTCTAAATTCTTTTATTAACTTATCCTTTGTAAATAGGTTGTGTACACTTATTTTATCTATAAGTTTTAAAAACCGCTTAAGAAAAATCTTTTCTAATTCAGGATAGCGACTTTCGTGGCTTTTGAAATTATGTGCTGTCCAAAAATACTTTTTAGTTTTCTTTAATTGTTTCAGTTTTAAAAGAAAAATTATAATTTTGACAATCATTTTAAACCTATTCCCACCCATTATGTAGGGTTCGAACCAATGGAAATGGATAATGTCGGCCCCCGTAAACTCCGCTGATCTAAAAAATTGGCGCAGGCTCCTGTTTCCCTCACAGACTTGATGGCCATGTGTAGACAACAAATTCATTAGTTGGGGTTGATAAGGATTTTCCCTGTTTACAGGAGCAAACACTATTTTCATCACAATTTATCGGTTAAAGCGTCTAAATAAGACTTTTCTCTAAAAAAGCCAGGGAGTCGCCTCTTTTCTTGGCGAGGATATCATTTACAGCACCCCAAGAGATATCCTTATTCATGATTGTATTGAAAGACTGTTTTGAAAAATAAGACATCATATGATCTTTCAATCCTACTAAATCAAGCAGGCTAACAATGCGCTCGTTCATACCCTGCGCGTGTCCTGTATTTGGCAGGACTATAAAATTGGTATTGTTAATTAAACAGAATACCATTCCATGAAATGAGGTTGTAATCACCAGTTTCGCTTTTCGAATGTTATTTACCCACTGTGGAATCGTTGGCCAGTATGTTCCCGAGGGATCGTTATTTGCCGAAGCATGGACAACACCAATACCCGTCAGGTTTTTGGCATAATCAATAAACTTGTCCTTGTCCTTGATTTCGCTATTGCCCAACGTGTAAATAAATATAGTATCTTTGGGCGTTTCCTCGCCCAGATGCAGCAATCCCGCCCAGTCTTCTTTATCGAACAAAAGTGTAGGATCAACAACCCAACGCGCACGGTCTGTTCCCAGACTACGGCAGATATCCACGCCCGTTTCCTCCCTTACGCCAATCGCAGTGAAATTGTGAATATATTTCCTGAAAATAATAGCTGTTTCTTCATTCAACACCGGTTGTCCAAAACTTGCCGCATAAGCGATCTTACGAATATGCGACCCGCCAAAACCAAGTAAAAATGCTTCTGCCGGGACACTAAATGAATTGTTCCATACCTGATCACTCCCGGCTATATATGCATCTGCAACAGGTGGTTGGTTATATAAACTTAATAGTGATAAATAATCTTGTTCTCCAAAAACAAGAAATTGTCTTTTAAAAGCATCAAACTCCCTCTTGTCGTCAAAATTGAGTTGCTGATCTTGCTTAACCAATTGTTTCAATCGGTACTTTATCACCCGCAGTACATAACCAGGTCTCAATTTCTGGATTAATGGCATCTTCTTTTTCTCCGGAATCCTGTAATACTTAATCAAAAATGGGTCGTGCCCTAATTTCTTCAAAATCTTTTGCATCGCAAATAGCTGCAATATTTGACCATAATTATTCTTGGATTCCCAGAAAGTCATTATCCCTATTTTCATATCTTTTTTTAGTATCAGAAACCTAAATATTTTGCTGCATTTTCTTTTCCAAGTATTTTTACACTAACTTTCCCAAATAAATAACAAAGTATTGCAATTGTAATCGTTTCAACGACCTGTATGATTACATGTTGCTGAACCTCCAAACTAATTATCTTATTTAATATAACTCCTATACTCATTAGAACAAGCATGTGTGAAAAAAAAATACCAAATGAAGCTAACCCCATTTTAACCATAAAAATTCCTCTATTTAACTTTTCCTTTATAGAATACAAAAATAAGATGGCCGAAATCGAGTACAGGAAGGAACTAATTTTACCTGCGGCAGCAGCCAATTTTGGTTCCTCATAACTATTAGCAAGCCAGAACGTATGCAAAAGCTGAACCAAATATAGAACAACAGTAACCCACAATAGAATTTCACTTTTCGTGTATTCACTTTTCGTATTTTTATTGAAATAAATCCCTAATACGGGAAATACCAACCACATTAAAAAATTCCCTGCATATACAATTAATGGCAAGTTTATAGAGAACTTATAATGCAGTATTTCTACAACCTGACAACAAAACAAACTAACTATAAGAGAAAGCATTACCCCTTTCAGACTTTTTCCAAGATACACAATAAGTGGAAGTAAAATATAATACTGAATTATCAGGCAGATAAAATAAAACGGAACAGTAGATTGAAAAGTTATAAAATTTATAAATACTGAAAGAATATCTCCATTTTGATAATAATTAAAAACGCTATAAAAAGAACTCCAAACCAAAAATGGAATAAAAATTCTCGGTAATTGCTTATACAGAAACCGCTTGTAGCTATTAAAATCTTTGACTTCCTTCTTAGCCATAAAGAATCCAGAGATAAACAAAAACAAGGGAACTGAGAAATTAACGGCTTGCTTTAAAGCCACACATAAATAAAAATTAAGCCCTGACAAGTTATCCTTGTAGGTTATATTAGTAACATGAATGAAAACCACACCCAAAATGGCTATGCCTCTTAACACATCAAAACTATAATCACGTTCTCTCATTTCTGACTCAGTTATCTTATCAAAAACTACGGTACGAAATATTTACATTACTATTATTATCAGAGAGTTTACACATGTTTGAACTAATTACCTGCAAATATTCTCTTTCCCGTTCGGTTTGTCATTTTACAAATTTTTTCAAGATATTAACGGCGCTATTTCCCAACATCTTTCTTGCTACCTGTTTTGCCTTTACTTTCAAATTTTCTTCGATATTCAACATGCTTTCCAGTGCCTGGTTCTCTTCTGAGCTGTTTGTGAAAACCTCAAATAATATGGGAAGCTTCGTAATTTCCGGCGTGATAAACCGTTCATAAACTTGTTCAAACTCTTGCTTATTGGCGGCACTCAAATATTCAAATCCTAAATCCTGCGCATAATGCTTAACAAGTTCTGAAGATTTATTTCCATAATGCCCGGCCGCTGAAATATACTCGTCGGCATATTCGTCTCTTTCAAACACTGGATGAACGCCACCTAATCTGAATTCCGTTCCCTTTCCGTTATTCACCACCAAGATCCTTAAATTATTACCGACATGCCTGTTGCCTATGACATTCATGTCGTAGAAAAAGGCTAAATCACCGATCACTCCAAAGTATAGTTTATTCCTATCGGCAAACGACGCTCCGATGAGGGACGACACATTACCATCGATACCAAATCCACCTACATTCGATGCAGACAGCACGGAATCGGGGAGTTCAAAAAAGTTCCATGAACGCAAACTATTAAGAATGCCAAAATGGATTCTGGATCCTTCGGGTATCCTATGGGCCATTTTAGACGCAAACCAAATATTTGAGAACGGCAATTCAGGTATTTTTCCATAAAGCGTATTCAATAGATTTTTACATGCCGTTAAATAGCTATCAGCTGTCTGGTTACCGCTCTTAGTGTAATGTTTGAAGAAAGTCTGCTCAGGCATTTCAAAAACATAGCGTAACTTTCGAAAAGTATCCCGTAATTCACCATCTTCACTGACCCGCCATACCTGTTTCTTTCCAACCCGCATACTAAAATAGTCACCAGTAATTTCACCGATATAGATGAGTACATCTGAATTGGTTATGGCCGAATCAACCATCTTCTGGCTGGCAGCGAGTGAATATAATAAGCGGTATTTACCCTTATAATTGCTCGTATGATCGCAAAAGACAACAGCATCATTTGATGCACAAAATTTATCAAGTACCTCTGTGTGCTCCTTTGTCCAATGGGAATGTGATCCGACGAACACCGCTATTTTTCCTTGAGGTAGTTGCGGGAAATTACCCGTTTCAGTTATGCGGTCAATTACGCGTACCTTTGGCAGTTCTCTTGTGTTAAAAGTTCTAACGTAGGTGGTAGGAATATTAATGTGTACTGGTCCCCCTCCATGACGTTTTAGTTCCAAAATGGCACGATTCACTTTGATCTCGCATTCCCAAGCATCATCTTCGTCTTTTACTACAGGAAGTGCTATACTTAATTTTGCAGCATCTCTGGGAACTACGCTCCTATCAATAACCTGGGCTACGTGATGCCCTACCTTTGAAAAAATCTGCGAGGAGGTTATAGCTAATACTGGAAGCTTACGGTAGTAAGCTTCGGTCATACCTGGCAAATAATTCCGCGAAGAAGTTGCTCCTGTACAACTAATGACCACAGGTTCACCCGACTCCGCGGCTAAGCCGCAGGCTATGTAAGCTGCAGAACGTTCATCTGCTGACGAATACACCTCGAAATAGGGGTCATTTTGAACATTTGCAACGATAGCAACGTTTGTAGAGCCAGGTGATGCGATCACCTTACGGATACCATGTTCCTTTAGTAATGCAACAACGATCAGTGCGTTACTCTCGTCTGTATAATACTTTTCCATAAAAATCTTTACTTTTATATACTATGCTTTTTTTATAATAAACCTATAAATTAAATAATAAGCTTTTTGTTTGATTCCTGGTATTTCATTTAACGGGGTAAATTCTTTAGTTGCCCTATCTTTCAACGCCTCAGTTTTCCAGTTTATACCCTTAAAATCAATGCTTTTCAAAAATTCCCCCAGACAAGCTTTTAATCCAAATTGTGTTTCAGTAAAAGTACCTGTGTTAACGTATTGATCAATGCTCTGATTATCAAATTTCCTGTTAAACAACCTGTCATATTGTATTTGGTACTTAGCGGGTTTACATGTTAAAAAATCGTCCAGGTTTTGCAACAATACCTTAGGTCGATACCCCAAGTGTTTCTCTAATACTTTTAAGTAAATAGCCAATATATCACCCCAGGTATTTGAATTTTTCGTTGTTATATGAAACGTTTCTCCTAACGCCTGCTTTTTACCGGTTACCGCCATTATTCCTTTTGCCACATCCAACCCGTAAGTCAGCGTTGTCATTTTTGAGTTAATATCCGAGGAAAAGACAATAGTCCGGCCATGCAATGCCCGGTACAACCATTCCTCCTTTTCCAAGACCCCAAGCTGTAACCTATTCTCACTGTAGGTAATGTAAGGGCGGATGATCGTCCAGTTTTCCCTCCCTGAATTTCTCAGTATATCTTCCTGTTTGGCTTTTGTCAGTGAATACTCGTCGGTCGACAGGAACTCCTGATCATCGGAAACATCGAGTAGCCGGGGCGACGATTCGGTAACAGGTTGGTCAGAGCCAGCATACACTCGGGCAGAGCTCAGAAAAACGTACTGGGATGTAGCATCTAACAATATATTAACCCGTTCTTTAAAGCCTGGTGTTGTATAGACCATAAAATCAACAATTACATCCCATTTTTCTTCTAAAATCGTTTGAAGAAACACGATATCATGGGCATTTCCCTTCACGTAGCGTATTTTCCCTTCAGACCTCCGGTCTGTACGGGATGTAACAACGGCCTCCACACCTTCCTCTGAAAAGAGATGAACTAAATGAATACCCATTGCACCGGTGCCGCCCAAAACCAAAACTTTCATATCAGAACAATCTATTGATCTTACTTACAATTATACCCCGCACTTTTTCACGCTCCAATTTATTTATGCCAACAAAATACATACTTATGATCGCAAACATTGCACTCAATACAACCGATGTGGTTGTAAACAATAATCCCTTAGGCATAAATAAATGAACGGCAAATGATGGTATCGCGGACAATAACACCATTGCAAAAATTGGGAAAGCCACCTTCACAAAAAATGATTTCAGCGGAAGGCCTATGAGTGTATTAACAAAAATAAGCCGGACAACAAACATAATTAAGTTCGCGGTCGCTGCAACGATAAAAACAGAATATGCCGCCGTCTCCAATTCAAGTACTAACCAGGAAACAAAGAAAATGGCAATCTGAATAGACCCAAGTGTCAATTCATAAGTTTTCATTCTTCCTGGTGCGCGGGCGGCAGTGGTGATCGGTAAACTTATAGAAGTTATCAACGCCTCCACCAATGCCAATTGCGTAAACAGCACAGCTTCCGGCGGCGGGTTCTTCAACCAAACATGTAATATCACATCCATTTCAAGGAACAATGGCAATGCGAACACCCACATCATGAAAAAAGTCATCTTCGACCCCATAAATATCAGCGAAAACATCCTCTTGCTGTCCGGGGCGGCATACGCTTTGATAATAGGCGGATAAAGCCCGACGTTGAAATTATTAGAAAACAGGTTAATCTGAGAAGTAACATTCATTGCTATGGCTCTTGCCGCCACTACAACTGGATTAAAAACCTGATTTAAAAGAATAGTAACTGCCTGGTTGCGCATTACTGTCGTAACCTGGCCAAACAAAGACCAACCAGTAAATGATAGGGTTTCACACAATATGCTTTTATCCCAATAAAACTTCCGAAACTGACACTCGCTGTATTTACGGACGCAGATAACGGTATAAATAACCGTATTAATAACAGACACCGCGAAAATCAACATACCATATAATTCCAGCTTATCCCAGGGTAAATACATCAGTAAATACAATACGGCCAATTTAAGCAATACGTCTGCTATCGATACATACGCATAAATCTTCATATCCTCATGCGCAATAATAATAGCCATAAAAGGCGTGGTGAAAATAGTTGCGATAAAGGTTAATACCGAAAAATGATAAAGCCAGCGTACGGATTCAAATCGCTCAGCTGGCGCTTTCAGATGTTCATTCACAAACCACAAGCCAACAGTTTCGAGTAATACAAAAGCGATGACGGCAATTGTTCCATAAATAAACCAATTTACCGAAAAAGTCCTTTTTAGTTTTTCTAAATCGTTTTGAACCAGCGATATAGAAAAAAAACGCTGAGTAACTGAAGCCATCGTGCTGCTAAGAAACAAAAATAATGATACGATTCCACCCACAACGCTATATATTCCATAATCCTCTACACCAAGGATTTCCAACACCAGCCGGGACGTATATAGCCCAACGATCATGGTGAACAACATCCTGACATACAGGTAGGCCGTATTTTTCGCTATCGCTTTATTGCTTGACAATTTTTTTTTACACTACCTTCTTCTATATTCAGCAACACCATAATACATTTATAGTTGTTGCAGGTACCAGCTATAAATTGCCCTTAAACCCTGTTCAAGGCTTATCTTATACTTCCAACCCAATCCATTCAGCTTCGCCGGGTCGGTCAGTTTCTTTAACGTTCCGTCCGGTTTATCTGTATTAAAGAAAAATTCTCCTTCAAAAACTACTACCTGCCGGATCAGGTAAGCCAGCTCCCTGATACTGATATCTTCGCCTGTACCAATATTAATATGGGTGTTCCGGACTTCCTGATTGTGCGGGGTCACCAAATCCTTAAAATCCTTGTTTTCCATGATAAATACACAGGCGTCGGCCATATCTTCGCTCCATAGGAATTCCCGCATTGGGTTGCCTGAACCCCAGATTTCGATTTGCACGCTATTGTCGGTGCCATAACGGATACCATATTTAGTGAGAACGCGCAGTATCTCTTCCTCTGTGCCGCTTCCGGACACTCCCTCTATAGGGTGTTTATCCAAATCCAGACGGATGCCTGTCCAATCCTTATTCTCAAGAGCTTTGCCCAGGTGTATCTTCCGGATCAATGCAGGTAATACATGCGATTTCTCCAAATCAAAATTATCGTTGGGCCCATATAGATTGGTAGGCATTACCGATATGAAGTTGGTACCGTATTGGATATTATAGCTTTCGCAAAGTTTAATGCCGGCAATCTTCGCAATAGCATAGGGCTCGTTGGTATATTCCAGCGGACCGGTCAGCAGCGAATCCTCCGGCATTGGCTGCGGTGCTTCCTTGGGATAGATGCAGGTACTGCCGAGGAATAGTAATTTCTTAACACCGTTTTTGTAACTCTGGTGAATCACGTTGTTCTGAATCATCAGATTCTCATAGATGAAATCGGCCCTATAAGTGCTATTCGCCACAATACCGCCTACTTTTGCCGCCGCTAGAAACACGTATTGAGGTTTTTCATTGACGAAGAAATTTGACACGGCAACTGGATCTATCAAGTCCAATTCGGTGTGGGAGCGGGTCACCAGATTGGAATAGCCTTTTTCTTGAAGGCTTTTCAGAATCGCGCTACCCACGAGACCGCGGTGCCCAGCAACATATATTTTGGAGGCCTTATCCATTATTCAAAATAATTCAGTGTCTGGTAGCCGCCCGCCTTAAGGTATTGTTCTTTTTTCATCAGCTTGATGTCGCCTTCCATCATGTCCTTTACTAAGTCCTGCAAATCATATTCAGGCACCCAGCCCAATTTGGTTTTCGCTTTAGATGGATCACCAATAAGCAGCTCCACCTCGGTGGGTCGGAAATATTTCGGATCTACCACTAGCACTTCTTTACCGATTTCCAATTGGTATTCCGGATGGTTGCATGACTTGATATAGCCCCGCTCTTCCACGCCCTCCCCAGTAAACTCGAGTTCGATACCGGCTTCCGCAAAAGCCATTCGAACAAAATCGCGCACGGGTGTCGTCTTTCCAGTAGCAATGACCCAATCTTCAGCCTCTTTAGCCTGAAGGATCATCCACATCATCCGTACATAATCCTTCGCATGCCCCCAGTCACGTTGGGCATCGAGATTACCAAGGTAAAGTTTATCTTGCAAGCCCATGGCAATACGTGCGGCGGCACGGGTGATCTTGCGTGTCACGAATGTCTCGCCTCGTATCGGCGACTCATGGTTAAATAAAATGCCGTTGCAAGCAAATATATTATAGGCCTCTCGATAATTCACCGTAATCCAATAAGCATAAAGTTTCGCTACGGCATATGGGCTACGTGGATAAAATGGGGTAGTCTCGGATTGCGGCACCGCCTGTACCAGTCCATAAAGCTCAGATGTAGAAGCTTGGTATATACGGGTCTTCTTTTCCAAACCGAGAAAACGAATAGCTTCAAGCAGACGCAGTGTGCCGATGCCGTCGGCATTGGCTGTATACTCGGGTGTATCGAAGCTAACCTTAACATGGCTCATGGCCGCGAGGTTGTAGACTTCGTCGGGCTGGATTTCTTGTATAAGCCGGATGAGATTCGTGCTATCCGTCATGTCGCCGTAATGTAGAATAAACTTTGGATGCGCTACATGGGGATCTTCATATAAGTGATCAATACGATCGGTGTTGAATAAAGATGTACGGCGTTTAAGACCGTGCACCGTATAGCCTTTTTTCAATAGGAACTCACTCAGATAAGCTCCATCCTGGCCAGTTACGCCTGTTATAAATGCTGTTTTCATTTAGTATTTATCCACTGCCTGGTATGAGCAACAAAAGTACTCATTTATATATAGGCTTACAAATACGTAATAAGTATTCTCCATAACCGCTTTTCCGTAGCGGCTCGGCTAATGTTTCCAATTGGCCTTCATTGATATAATTCATTCGATACGCCACCTCTTCTATAGCGCCAATCTTTAATCCTTGGCGTTCCTCAATTACCTGCACAAACTGGCCGGCCTGCATCAACGAATCGAAGGTACCCGTATCCAGCCATGCCGTGCCACGATTGAATACACTGACCTTCAGTTTCCTTTGACGGAGATATTCTTTATTTATATCCGTGATTTCGTATTCGCCTCTGGCTGAAGGTTGGATATTTTTGGCGATCTCCAGTACGGAGTTATCATAAAAATAAAGCCCCGGTACTGCATAATTCGACTTCGGTTTGGCGGGTTTTTCTTCAATAGACACGACATTATTGTCGCCATCAAATGCTACCACACCATAGCGTTCAGGATCGTGTACTTGGTAAGCAAACACCAACCCCCCATCTACTTGAGTCGCATTTTGCAATAACGCAGACATTCCCGAGCCGTAAAAGATATTATCGCCTAATACGAGTGCGACCTTATCCTTTCCGATAAATTGCTCGCCGATGACAAATGCTTGCGCGAGGCCGTTTGGTTCCGCCTGTACAGCGTAACTGAACTTACAGCCAAGTTGTGACCCATCACCTAGCAGCTTTTCAAAATGGGGAAGGTCGTGAGGTGTGGAAATAATCAATATTTCATTAATCCCAGCCAGCATCAATGTAGACAGCGGATAATAAATCATGGGTTTATCGTATACAGGCATCAGCTGTTTGCTTACCGCTAAGGTAAGCGGGTGTAATCGTGTGCCCGAGCCGCCTGCAAGGATTATTCCTTTCATACTGTGTTCTTTATTCGATGATGTGTTTATGTGATAGTTTAGTTAGACAGGTGGTTAAACTAGCCTTCCAGTCAGACACATCGACACCAAATGTCTCTTTTATCTTTCGTTTATCTAATAGCGAATACTTCGGTCGCTTGGCCGGAGTAGGGTAAGCTTCCGTCGGAATCCCTTTGATATTACATTGCAGCCCTTGAATATCTCGAATGGCCACAGCAAAATCATACCAGGAAACCCGTCCTTCGTTTGAATAATGGTATACGCCGTTTATCCATTTGTTAGACTGGATAATGTCCAATATTACCTTTGCCGAATCATGAGCATATGTGGGGCTGCCGATCTGGTCGTTTACCACTGAAATCTGGTCTCGGTCATTCATCAACCGTAGCATGGTTTTCACGAAATTCTTCCCAAAAGTTGAATATACCCATGCCGTTCGGATAATGATAGCATCTGCTTCGGATGCCTTAATAGCCTCTTCTCCCAAGTGCTTGGTATGGCCGTATACGTTGATGGGCGCTTTTTCGGCCTCTTCAACCAACGGACGGTCGCTGTTTCCATCGAATACGTAGTCGGTCGAAATGTGAATCAATCTTGCATCGTTGCTTCGGCACCAATCTGCCATTTGTTTGACGGCAAGGTGATTGACCTTATCGGCTAAATCGATCTCTTTTTCAGCCAGATCAACTGCCGTGTACGCAGCAGCATTGACAACAAAATCAGGATTTACAGCGTCGAGACGTTCGGAAATACCGCCGACATTGTCCAGTGCGAATTCGTCTCTGCCAACAAAGATAAAGTCGAGGCCGTCATACAGTCTGCTCAATTCCTTGAGCTCCGACCCCAGCTGTCCGTTTAAACCCGTTACTAAGATCTTCATGATTGACGTTTATAAATTTCATCAAACAATGGGAGTACCCTATCTTTATCGGCAACGATCAATTCATCCGAGGGTAATACCCAGTCAATCTTCAATGCTGGATCATTATAGCGGATGCCGGCTTCGGAAGCTTTGTTGTAGTAGTTGTCGCATTTATAGAAGAAAGAGGCTGTTTCGGATAAGACGACAAACCCATGCAAAAAACCTCGGGGAATATATAACTGAAGGTTATTGCCACCTGATAATTGTACAGCTACATGCTGACCGAATGTTTCGGAATCCGGACGGGCGTCTACTGCAACATCTAATACTTCGCCTTGCAGTACGCGCACCAGTTTGGCTTGAGCATGCTCCCCAGCTTGGGCATGTAGGCCCCGCAACACGCCTCTGGTAGAAAAGGATTGGTTATCTTGCACAAAGGGTGTACTTACACCTATAGTTTCCTGAAACTTCGCTTCATTGAAACTTTCAAAAAAATAACCTCTGCTATCGTTGAATACCGCGGGTTCAATAACATAACAACCCTTCAAATGGGTTTCTATGGCCTTCATTTGTTATATGCTGTATTGTTTTCGTTGCAAATCATAACCTCCCATCCACCAACTCCCTATCCAAACACGCCTTGGTATCAAAAATCACCCCGTTGGTTCGTTTGGCGCGCTGATAATCAAATTCTAAAAAATCCCGATGCGCCACCGCCACCACGATGACGTCATAGACGGCTTCATCGTTTATCCTATCAAGCACCTCCACTCCATAATTCCTGCTAACTTCCCCCGCATTGGCCCATGGATCATAGATGTCTACCGCGAGGCCAAACTGTACCAGCTCGTGATAGATATGCACCGCCCCTGTATTGCGGATGTCGGGACAGTTTTCCTTAAAGGTAATCCCCATGATCAATGCCTTGGCTCCTTTGACGGGAATGTCTTTTTGCAGCATCAGCTTCACCACTTTATTGGCGACAAAGGCTCCCATCTGCTCATTGACCCGTCGACCGGAAAGGATGACGTTGGGCGTATAACCCAAACGCTCGGCCCGGTGGGCGAGGTAATAGGGGTCTACACCGATGCAATGCCCGCCGACCAGACCGGGTTTGTAAGGCAGGAAATTCCATTTGGTCCCTGCGGCTTCGAGCACGTCGTAGGTATCGATACCCATGCGGTCGAAAATCAATGCCAATTCATTTACAAAGGAAATGTTGACATCGCGCTGTGCGTTTTCAATGGCTTTGGATGCTTCGGCGACCTTGATGCTGGGTGCTTGATGCGTACCGGCATCAATGATGGAACGGTAGAGATTATCGACCCAAACAGCAGCCTCGGGTGTGGAGCCGCTGGTCACTTTCTTGATGGTAGTGAGTGTATTGATCTTGTCGCCGGGGTTGATGCGCTCTGGTGAATAGCCTACGAAGAAGTCTTTATTGAATACCAGCCCGGATACGCGCTCCAATACGGGCACGCAGTCTTCTTCGGTGCAACCGGGATATACCGTAGATTCGTAGATAACGACGTCACCTGCCTTAAGCACCTTGCCCAGCATCTCGGAGGCGCTGATCAATGGGGTTAAATCCGGTGCCTTGAACTGATCGATGGGCGTGGGGACGGTGACGATGTAGGTATTACAGGGGCGAAGATCGTCAGGATCGGATGAAAAGGTGAGGCCGGTGGCCAGTGGTTGGTGGTTGGTGGTCACTGCATGGAATGCATACAGATCCACCTCGCGCGTATGATCTTTCCCCGCTTTTAATTCGGCTATGCGCTTTTCGTCTATATCAAAACCCAATACATCATACTTAGCCGCAAACGCCACCGCCAACGGCAGGCCGACATAGCCGAGGCCGACGATAACGATGCGGGCTTCTTGAGTGGTATGCGGTATATGGTTATTGATCATATTGGTTAGCGATGTCGCTTCACTGCTCGTACAATATTAACCCTTTTTTCGTTTTTTCTGTCCTCAGCGTAAACTGCACCTTTCGGCCGATGACACCCTCCACCTTGGGGCCGAGCTGCTCGAGGTAGTCGGCATTGAGCGCTGGCCCGACGATGGTGACTTCAATGAGACCGCTGTCGCGCCCCTCGGCATAGTCGCCCGTGAGCACCACTTGCTCCACATCGCCCATCCGTTGCAGCACCGTTTCGACAATACGATCCAACCCCAGATACTTATGTACGATGTCTTGCAGGGAGCCAAACAAGGGGTGCTTCACATTGGCCCGGTAGGAAACGCGATTTTGCTCGGCTTGTTTATCTAAATATCCGGCTTCGGATAGGTTATTGAGTTCCTTGCGGATGGCATTGGTAGATTCGTTGAATTCCTCGGCTAGGCCCCGCATGTGTCCGCGGTTGGCGGTGTTGATGAAGAATTTCACCAACAGGCGCAGACGGGTCTTGGAGGTAATGAGTGAATCAAGCATCGGATCGACCAAACTAATTGAGCAACAAAGGTACTCGTTTTTTGATAAATTCCAAATGGCTACCCACCCAACTGCCCGATGTACACGCTTTTGCTGTACTGTCTTTTGCGGGCGTTGCACGCGAAGAGGTAAGCATGGAAGGGAATGCCCCATAGGGGCGGGGGCAGTTCCACGCGGAGCGTTCCGTCGCTCCGGGTGCAGGCTTCGGTATTCCGGCCGGCGATCCCTTCTTCGGGGCTGTAGACCACCAGCACCACCTCGTCTCCCGCACCGGCCAAGGGATTGGTTTCGCTGGAAAAATGGATCTCCAGTTCGTGCTGCCCGATCACCACGTCTTCTACCTGCACACCCGGAAGGATGCCCATGCTGATGAGCACCCGCTCGGGGATGATGCGCTGTTCCGGATATTGCCCCTCCAGGGCATCGTGCATCAGGTTTTTCAGGGCTTGCCCGAATGCCTTGCTTTTGTTGCCTTTCCCTTGGCTTGCCCATCCTTCGGCGACAATGGACCGCAATGGGTTGAGGAATGCCATGGCAAGGCGCATGCGCTGCTGCACGGCGAGCTTGCCGTAAGTTTTTTCGGTTGCCTTGGGGCGGTTTTTGTCGTAGAAGAAATCCATGGTCAGGTATTTGGGGTTGAGTTTTCGAGGGGAATATAAACGGTCTTGGACACGCGCTTTCCTTCTCGATCGGCAAAGAACAGCCAGACATGAAATTCGGAATATCCCCGTTCCTGTAAATCTTTGAAGTGATGCTGGGCACTGCCCTCATGGCGCAGTCCGGTTATGCTATTGTTGCCGGTAACTCGTCCGATCGTGTGGCGGACGAGGATGTAGGCGGTATCATCCGCTGAGCCGTTGATCCCATAGGTCTTGGGATGCCAAGCGACGTGCAGGGTATTGCCCTCCAGCCAGGCGCTCTCCAGCCCGGCTGCGGCGAGTGAACCGTGGCTCAGCTTCAATGCCGGGGTGTCAAGCATCAGGTCGTCTCCCTCGCCAAGAAAGGCATGGTCATAATTGAACCGGAACGCCGCATTGACCCCCGTGGCCCGGCTGGTATACTGCCCAAACCCGATCTCGAGCACGCGGGCATAGTCTCGTAGAAACGCATTCAGCAAGGCAAACTTCCGGCGCTGCAATGCCTGCTCCGGCGTGGGTTCACGCTTCTTCTTGCGGGGCAGCCCCTTGATGTAGTTGATCTTTCGCCAACTGCTGCCGATGACACTCCCGGCTTTTCCCCGGAAGGGACCGTTGATACCTTCTTCGATGATTCCCATAAGCGGTTATTATTGATGTCCTAACGGACGCCAACCAAATGTACACTTTTTTCTAATAAAAAATGATACATAAATGATCTAAAAATTAGTTGAATTTTATAATATAGGTACTGATGATAGTCAATTGAATATCTAGTTATCGTCCAAAAGACGATTAAATGACGATATATAGACGAATAAAAGACGATAAAATATAACATTTTTATTGACTCTATATTATTTATTAATAATTCTTTGTGAGAGGAACATGGCCATCGTTCCTGAAAATGTCTGGGGCGGAGTGGTATCTTTGCAAATATTCGTACCTTTGCAGCAAAGTGAAACCTCTAATAATCAGGGATGTTATCCAAAAAGACGAAATACGCCATTAAAGCGCTGGTTGTTTTGGGCAGAAATTATGGCCAAGAGCCGATGCAGATCTTGCGCATCGCCGAGGCGGAACGGATCCCCAAGAAATTCCTGGAACAAATCCTACTGGAAATGCGCAATGCGGGCATTTTGTATAGCAAAAAGGGTGCTGGCGGTGGCTATAGCCTTAACAAAGCTCCGGAAGATATCCGGCTGTCGCAAGTCATGCGGCTCATCGATGGCCCCATCGCGCTGCTGCCCTGTGTGAGCCTCAACTTCTACCGGGGCTGTGATGAATGCAAATCGGAAGAGGTTTGTGGTATCCGGGATACCTTCGTGGATGTACGTGATGCGATGCTCCAGATCCTCAACGATACGAGCATAGCGGATATTATTAATAAGGAGAAGCGGCTGACGATCGGGGATTTGTGATGGTGGTTAGTGATTAAGCTCAAACATTTGAGCTTCCCGGGCGTTGCCTCTCGTAATGAAACCTCTTTGGAAGTGGACTATCGGCGTCTCTGCCGGCCTGATCATCATCGCCCTTGTAACCAACTGGTCCATTAATCATCAATGGAAACCGAAAATAGCGGCCAAATTAAGGGATTTCGTTGCCAACGAAACCGATGGGCGCTACCGACTCACGTATGACCGCCTAACGATCTCGCTCTTCGCTGGCAACGTAACCGCCACGAACCTTCGACTGACTGCCGACACGGCTGCATTCACCCGCCTAAAGGGGCAACAAACGGCACCTAAAACATTATATGAAATACGGATAGGCCGGCTGCAGGTCAGGGGCGTGGGAATGCTCCGGCTATTGCTGTCGAATGAAATGCGCATGAATACGCTGCTCATTGATTCGCCGAGCGTGAAGCTGACCCGCCTGCAGCCCGTTGAAGACGATGCGGCGGCCGATACCGGAATGTCCTTGATAGGATTTTCCGACAGGTTGAAGGGCACTCGTGTGAATCGCATCGTGCTCAATGGAGGGCTACTGGAGTTGACGGACAATACGGACGCCACGCATGTGCAGGTAAGGGACGTCAACGCTGAAATCCGGCATGTGCGGATCGATTCGGCTGCGCTGCGCGATACAACCCGCCTTTTGTTTGCCAAGGCCATGCTGCTGGAGGCGGATTCGTTAGATGTGATCCGAGCAGACAGTTTGTACCACCTGCATGTCGGTCCGCTGCGCTTGGATACGGATACACGCGAGCTGGCCCTTCGCAACCTCCGGTATGCACTCACCGTGAGCAAGACGGAATTTTACCGCCGGATGCAGCGGGCCAAAGACATCAGCGATATTTCCATCGCGCGTATCGGCCTGACAGGCATTGACATAGCGCAGTGGGTGAAAGCGGGCACCATTGCGGCCGCGGTCTTGCGCATCGACACAGGGGCTATCGCCATCTATAAGGATAAGACGCAGCCGGATCCGCCGGAAAACAAAATCGGCGAGTCGCCGCATCAACGCCTGCTCCAATGGAAACAGCCGCTTGCGATCGATTCTGTAGGATTCAGTGGACTCGACATCCGTTTCACCGAGGTAAGTGATAAAACGGGTAAAGCGGGTACGGTGATGTTTGAAGCGACCAATGGCATCATCCGCAACGTAACCAACGACTCATTGGCTTTAGCCCGCAACCGCTTTATGCTGCTTGACGTGAGATCGAAGGTGATGGGCGCAGGCAACCTCGCGGTTGCCTTTCGCTTTGACCTGTTGGATAGCCTGGGTGGGCATACGTATAAGGGTACGCTCGGCCCTATGGAGGGGCAGCATTTCAACGGAATGCTCACGCCTCATCTAAACGTTGAAATTGAGCGTGCGGCGATCGATGCGCTGCGCTTTGATATGGCCGCGGATGATCGCCGCACGAGCGGCACCTTGCAGCTGGATTATCATGATTTGACATTAAACATGCTATCGGATGGGGACAACGGCAGACGATCGACGAAAAAGCTGGCTTCTTTTCTGGCCAACCGGTTTCTGGTGAACGACAGCAATCCCGATGCTAACGGGATATACCATACGGGTACCGTTTATATCCCGCGTCCGCGCGACTTCTCGTTTTTCAAAATGATCTGGCGGAGTATCCGCGAAGGGACGAAACAGTGTCTTGGGATGGAGAATGGGGATGGGTAATACGGTTCACTTGGTATTTATTCTTCGAACCCTGGTAGAGGATCGTCAAAATCCGATTTAACGGTTAGTTTGCAAGCTTTAGGTGGTCAACGAATCAATCCCAAACTTCTCTGCTAGCGCTTGCAGGTCATCAACAACCTTTGGCACCAGTGGAATACCCTGCTCCCGGCGTTGCTGAGCGGCTTGATCTTCCGGCTCACCGGGAATGACGACACGTTGTTCTTCATCGATTGGCTTAGCGCCCTTGAACCGCTTGATCCACTGATCCATATTCGCCTTGAAGTCATCGACCGGTCGGAATCCGTCTACCCGCATGGCGCCTACAAAGTGGCCGATGCCCTGCCCGGGTTGGTCGGCGACGGGTTGCAAATAAGCAACAAACGGGGGTACCCAGGGACCGTAGTTGGCTCCGGATAGCACGCCGGAAAGGATATCCACGGTGGCCGATAGGCAAAATCCTTTGTGGCTGCCGTGGTCACGGTCGCTTCCCAGGGGGAGGAGTGCACCGCCTTGTTTGACAGCGGTAGGATCGGTCGTCCCCTGCCCTGCGGTATCAAGCACCCAGCCTTCGGGGATGGGTTTGCCGGTGCGCTCGGCGATCTCCAGCTTGCCGTTGGCTGCTGCCGAAGTAGCCATATCGACCACGACCGGCGGATATTTTCCAGTCGGGAATGCATAGCACATGGGGTTGGTACCGAGCAAGCGCTCGGACGAAAAGGTGGGCGCCACCAGCGGACTGGCGTTGGTCATGGCGTAGCCGATCATGTCCTGCTCCACCGCCTTGAGGGCGTGAAAGGCGGCGATGCCGAAATGGTTGGAATTACGAATAGCCACCCAACCGGAGCCGTATTGCTGTGCTTTTTGGATGGCGATATCCATCGCATACGGGGCAACGACCAATCCTAGTCCGCCGTCGCCATCTACCGTGGCCGTCGTGGGCGTCTCATGGACGATGCGGATGGTAGGCGCGGGATTGAGCCGACCGTTTTCCCATAGCCGGACATATCCGCTGAGGCGGGCGACGCCATGCGAATCAATACCGCGCAAGTCAGCCGATACCAGTACATCCGTGGCCAATGCTGCATCCGCATCGGAGCAACCGATGGATTTGAAGACGCTATACGTAAAATCCCTTAACTGCTGTTCTGTTATAATCATGTTATTGACACTAATCACGCCGCCGGAATCATTTGATTCAAGCAGTTGCTCCTCAACTGGATCCGGTTCGCTGCGCTGCCGTCTCCTAGGTTTCGTCTGCAACTACTTGAATCGCCGACCCCCAAAACCACCGATGCAGGCATTTGATGAAGCCTAGGAATTGGGAGCGAAGCGAACCCATTCCAATCCACCCCCAAAACCACCGATGCAGGCGTTTGATTTGAAGTCTAGGAATTGGGAGCGAAGCCAACCGATTCCAGATTCAACCCCAAAAACCACCAATGCAGGCGTTTGATTTGAAGCCTAGGAATTGGGAGCAACGCGAACCGATTCCAGATTCAACCCCCAAACCACCAATGCAGGCGTTTGATTTGAAGCCTAGGAATTGGGAGCAACGCGAACCGATTCCAGATTCAAATCAAATGCCTGCATCCCAATTACTGCCTCGCCCTTTGCATCGGATTCGGTCCGGATGATGCCCCGCGCGCAGGCCCATTACCCTGTTTAAACAGCTCGAACCGCGTAGGCGTATTCCGGTGTGGCCAAGCATTATTGTCCTCATCGATATCGGCGGTCTCCCGCAACGGGTCTACGACGACCGACGTCACCTCTTTCGTTTTGGCAAAGAGCTTGGTCACCTCGCTTTCGTTCTTGCGCCAGATATAGGCCGGTATACGTTCCATTTCGGTAGTGCCGTCGGCAAAGGTCCACTGCAGAATAATGGGCATCACCAAACCGCCCTTGTTGCTGAAGGTAAGCTGGTAGAAGTGATATTTGCCCTCGTACAGTTCTTTTTCCTCCGGCGTCAACGACTCATAGTATTGCTCAAATGCCTGTTTGTCTTCATCAGCGATGGCAAAGCGGTCCCATTTGTTGTAGAAATCTTGCAGGGAGGTATCGGCCTCAACGGCAAAATTGACACCCTCCTCGATGTTGCGCTGGCGCCCTAGCGTTTGGAGGTCTTTTTCATACGCCGCCTTGGCTTCGGCCTGGGCATCTTCCAGGCTACCCGTGGGCTGAAAATGCTGCACATCATCCAGCGAGATGTCTACCGGGTCGATGCCGAAAAACCATCCCCGCCAAAACCAATCGAGGTCTACCGCCGAGGCGTCTTCCAGCGTACGGAAGAGATCAGCGGGTGTGGGGTGTTTAAACGCCCATCGACGGGCATATTCCTTGAAGGCATAGTCAAACAGTTCCCGACCCATCACCGTTTCCCGCAGGATGTTGAGCGCGGTGGCCGGCTTGGCGTAGGCATTGGGACCGAACTGCACGATGTTCTCCGAATTGGTCATGATGGGCTCCAATTGATCTTTGGGCAGCTTCATGTAATCAACAATCTTGTGGGCAGGCCCGCGTCGGGAAGGAAAGTCCTTGTCCCACTCCTGCTCGGCGAGAAACTGGCAGAAGGTGTTGAGCCCCTCGTCCATCCAGGTCCACTGCCGCTCATCGGAGTTGACGATCATGGGGAAGAAATTGTGGCCCACCTCATGGATGATTACGCCGATCATCCCGTATTTGGTGGCTTCGGAGTAGGTACCGTCTTTATCGGCCCGCCCGTAGTTGAAGCAGATCATGGGATATTCCATGCCGTTGGCAGCTTCTACTGAAATGGCCACCGGATAGGGATAGGGGATGGTATGCTTGGAGTAGACCTTGAGCGTATGGGCGACCACCTTGGTGGAATACGGACGATAGAGGGGGTACGCCTCGGGACCATAGTACGACATGGCCATGGGTGTATGGCCTTCTACGCCTTCTTTGACACGCATGGCATCCCACACGAGGCGGCGAGAGGTCACAAAGGCAAAGTCGCGCACATTCGTGGCTTCATAGACCCAGGTCTCCTTGGCGGTGGCCTTGTCTTGCATGGCCTGTTTGGCCTCATCCAGCGTCACGATCTCTACCGGCTCGTCTGCCTGCTGCGCCTGCTGCCACCGCTTCTGCTGTGCCGAGGTGAGCACGCTGCTATAATTGCGGCATTCGCCGGTAGCACCGACGATGTGATCTGCCGGTACGGTGATGTTGACCTTATAATCGCCGAATACCAGGGCAAACTCGCCCCGGCCGGTGAATTGCTTGTTCTGCCAGCCCTGGAAGTCGGAATAGACCGCCATGCGGGGATACCATTGAGTAATGGTATACAGATAGTTATCATCTTCAGCAAAATGCTCATAACCGCCCCGACCACTTTGGACCATGCGGTCGCTGATGTTGTATTGCCAGTCGACCTGAAGCACAAACTTGGCGCCGGGCTTGAGGGCCGTGGGCAGCTCTACCCGCATCATGGTATAGTTGATGGTATAGGGAAGGGTCTTGCCCGAGCCATCGGCTACTTTCAGGACCTGTACACCGAAATCATTGTCGCCACCGATCAGCTGTTGCAGCTGGCTGGTGGTCACCTGCTCCCCAAGGGAGCTTTCGTCGAACTTCTTGCTTTCGGCATCGGCCTTGTGCTCGTTTTCATCCAGTTGCAGCCACAGGTAGCTCAGCGCATCGGGCGAATTGTTGGTATACGTGATGGTTTCGGAACCGATGACCCGCTGATTTTCATCGTCGACCTCCACGTCGATGACATAGTCGGCCTTTTGCTGCCAATACTGGTGTCCCGGAGCACCGGAAGCCGTGCGATATACATTGGGATCGCTCAACAAGGTGCCCAGCTGCTCGAATTTATTGCCGTGATTGGAAGCGGGGTTATTCTGGGACTGGGCCTGGAATGAAATGAAGGCCAAGGCGCAGATGATGGGAATAAGTTTGGTGATTAGCTTTTTCATGTTCTTGTTATGTGATCGGTGGTCAGTGACCGGTGGTCGGTGATTAAAGCTTCGTTTATTACTTAATTCGTTGTTTCAGGGAATTAATTAAACCATATAACTGTTTTCGAATGGTTTCAATGTCTTCATCAACTGCTGTTGAGTCATCGAGATAATTCAGTCGTTTTACAATTTCCAACTGGGTATCCAATTCCCCTAAAGAACCCTGCGCAATATACAGAAATTGAAGATATTCTCGTGTATTCTTTCGCATAAAGCCTTCGGCAATATTCGACGGAATAGACACCGCAGACCTTCTAATCTGAGAGGTCAATCCATAAACCTCTTCCCTCGGAAAAGAGCCTGTGCTTTTGTAAATGAGCTCAACCAAATTCATTGCGTTATTCCAAACGTCCAGGTCTCTGTATGATAATATCATGTTTACTTTAGTATTTACAAGACATCACGGCCATTCACCCAACACAGATCACCGATCACCATTCACAAACGCTCCAACGCCATGACCAGCGCAATGCCGAAGATTGCGGCGGAGATGAAAAACGTCCAATCGCGGCGGGATACGGAAAAGATGCTAGTAACGATCCAGGATATCATTAAAACAAGGAACACAATAGCCAGTTGGCCCAATTCCAGCCCGACATTGAAAGCAAACAACGGACCGGTGATACTGCTTGCTTTGCCCAGCAATGAGCGCAAGTAGTTGGAAAACCCCAATCCGTGGATGAGGCCGAAAAACAATGCATAGCCATAGGTAAGCCAATCGGTGCTAGCCTGCTGCTGCTTTTTGACCACATTGCTGAACGCCGTGATGACGATGGTAACGGGAATCAGAAACTCGATCAGTCCGGTGTCCACCCGGACAACATTAAACACACTCAACGCTAGGGTAAGGGAATGGCCGATGGTGAATGCCGTGACCAACACGATCACCTTTCGCCAGTCGCGGATAAAATAGGTACAACAAAGCGCCATCACAAAGAGGATATGATCGTATCCCGCGAGGTCCAGAATATGCTGTAACCCTAACTCGAAATAGACACCGAAATCCTGCATATTGACTATTTTGTTGTTAACTTCGCAGCAATATTACGTTTTATTGCTGCGAACCGCAATCCGTAACAAAAAAAATGCGCAAGGCCGCTTATATTAGGACTAGCATCTCATGATCAGCATCATTAACGCTTTCTTGCTTCTTCTCCATCCGTTCTATGTCAGCATCACGACGGTAGACGTCAATGAACAGGCCCAAACGGTGGAGGTGAGCTGCCGCATTTTCTATGACGACCTCGAAGCAGCGCTAAAAGCGGAAAGCGATAGCAAGGTGGACCTGATCAACCCCCCGGATCGGGCGGCAACCGACAGCCTGCTAGCCGCATATCTCCAAAAGCAGTTCAAACTGGCCGTAAACGGGAAACAAGTCCCCTTGAACTACCTGGGGTACGAGATCGAGGAAGATGTGGCCTGGTGTTACCTCGAAGCGAAAGCAGTGCCTTCGGTACAGCGCATGGCCATAGACACCCGCATCCTGTACGATCAGTTTCCAGGGCAGAGCAACATCCTGCACGTAACGGCTTACGGCAAGCGGAAAAGCACCAAACTGGACAACCCCGAGCACCGGGCGACTTTTGAATGGTGAATGGTGATCGGTGATGGGTGATGGGTGATGGGTGATGGGTGGTCCGGGGGCTGCAGACGAAACCTAGGAGACGGCAGCGAAGCGAACCGGATCCAGTTGAGGAGCAGCCAACGGACACCCGTCACCCCTCTCCAAACCCCATCTGGTCCGGGGGCTGCAAACGAAACCTAGGAGACGGTAGCGAAGCGAACCGGATCCAGTTGAGGAGCAGCCAACGGCCACCCGTCACTCTCTCAAACCCCATCTGGTCCGGGGGCTGCAGACGAAACCTAGGAGACGGCAGCGAAGCGAACCGGATCCAGTTGAGGAGCAGTCAACGGACGCCCATCAACCCTTTCCAAACCCCACCTGGTCCGGGGGCTGCAGACGAAACCTAGGAGACGGCAGCGAAGCGAACCGGATCCAGTTGAGGAGCAGTCAACGGA